>NZ_BRXR01000001.1:280000-1490000 GCF_026012015.1 Clostridium omnivorum
GTCCGCCGCTAGAGACCGAAGTCTCTCGCTCGACTTGCATGTGTTAGGCACGCCGCCAGCGTTCGTCCTGAGCCAGGATCAAACTCTCAATTTAAAAGTTTGATTTTAAGCTCATTCGCTTATTTTTTGAGATTATTAATCTCATAAAGAATTGCTGGTTATTACCTTAATATCTGTTTAATTTTCAAGGACCAAGTTGCTGTCATCTGACAACTTTTATAGTTTATCATCTTCACAGCATTTTGTCAACAGCTTTTTAATCTTTATTTAAATTAATTATGAAGTTGTTTGACGTGAAATTATCTTAACAGTTTCTAAAAACTTTGTCAACAGCAGCTATACTGGCACTTTATCCCATATTAATAAAATACTCATTAGTCTGCAGTTCCTTATTCTTTACTGTCAACAAGTGCAGATGAATTCAGAATTATAACTTTTGTATATCATTAAATAGCTGTATTGGCATATCTATCCCCTGTTCTTTAAAACAATCAGGTAAATATTCATTAATTTTCTTTATTTCAGATTCATATATTATATGCAGCATTTTATACTTATTATCCAGACTATAATTTAACATTTCTTTTTTTACTACTCCAAATACTTGAGTATCACTTTTTTTCCACATAGAAATTTCATTATTTTTAGTTTTTGAATTTGTATAGCTATGTATAGCAAATTCATCTATATCATAAAAAAGTTTTTTTCCTCCTTTTATAAATACAACTATTCTAGTTCCTGTATATTCCCCTGTTTTTACATAATATTGTTTTATGAAATGAACATGCGATCTTCTTTTATTAGAATACATAGTATTACCTCATCTTTATCCTATAAACATACCGAATCTTAAGTTTCAGCAACTATAATATTTCAAATATATTTTATTCATTTAATGGTATAATATTATAAAAAACACTAAAAGAAGTTTTTAAAAAGAATAATTAAAACATTACGTTTATAGCTTAAATAAATTCAACTTAAATAGAATTAACAATTGACATATTATTATCAAAGGAACACCAACAGTAAATTTAGGATGCTTAGTCTTATGATGGAATAACCCCATTCCCGACATTATCCCAAGGCTTCCTAGTATAACTGCAATAAAAATCAGCCTTGCTTCTGGTATTCTCCATTTCTTTTTAATTGCCCTTTGCTTGTCTATGTACATAATAAGCACAGCATATAGATTTATTGCAAATATGTATATAATAAGGTACTTCAAAATATTACTTCCTCTCTTAACTTCGTATTTTGTAAACAGCATAAAACACAAATACTGCTCCAATTAGCTGCGAAAAAGTTATGGTCTCATGTAAGAAGATATATGATAATATCATGGCTGTTGGAATTTCAAGGTTTCCAATAATTGATACCTTTAAGGATCCAATCCTCTTTATTGCTGCATAAAGCAGTGTTAGCGGTAAAATTTCGCATAAAACTGCAAGTATTGTTGTGTAGCCAATAAGGCTTATTGATACCTCTCCCTTTAACACAAAAACTGGAACTCTATATATAATCAGAGAGATTAAGGAAAACAGAGTAGAATAAAAATTAATTGTTAAGGAATCTACCTTTGCTAATTTCTTTTCACTATATATATTCATAAATGCATAAAATAGAGCTGAAAGCACTCCATAAATAATGCCAACTTTTGAATATGAAGTTTTTCCGCCTATTAAGCCTAAGGCAAGAACACATCCACTAAAGGCCATAAGTAAAGCAATAAACTTTTTCAAGTCAACTTTTTCTTTTTCAAATATAAATGAGTATAAAAACACCATTATAGGATAGGTATAAAGAAGTATAGCTACCATAGCTACTGGCAGATACTTAAAGGCAAGATAATAAAATATGGTCATAAAAGTATTTCCTACTATACCTAAAATAGCACAATGAAGCAATACATTCCTGTTAACTTTCAATGCCTTTTTATCCATAATATATAACACTATAAACATTATTACTACAGCAATTATATATTGAAGAGTAAGCAAACTAATGGAATCTATGCCTCCAACGTATGCAAATTTAATAACCAATCCTGCACTTCCAAATAAAATAGCAGATAGAATAGAATATATGTAACCCTTCTTCAAAAAACCAACTCCTAAAATTATTAAGTATTGTATTCTAGTCTTCCATGTATATAATACCTAAAAGCTATAAAATCTTCAAGCAAAAAGGTTTCAAAGCGAAGCTTTGAAACCTTAATTTTATGGAGTGGTCTGTTCAAAAATTCTAACAAATTTAATTGAATATATGTCACATAACAGTCTTGTACCTTCAGGTTCTCTTAAGATAATGTAACTTATACCAACAGATTCAAGTACTCCTGTACGATCTTGATAAGTATTAGTTCCAATTAAAAAGCTTACAAGCAGCCTTTTTCCTATTTGTGTCCTTAAATATCCCTGAGTGTAGTTTACATCTTGTTGAACTGGTGACCCTGGAGCCATTTCAAAATTTTGCTGAAAATTTTCAGCTCCTGCAACAGCTTGCGGTGTTGGGAAAGGTGGTGCTGCAGTAGTTCCTCCTGGTGCCATTGAAGGCTCTCCAGCATTTATAACTGGCATTCCAAACTGTGGTGTAGACATCATAAACGGCATTGTTCCATAAGGAACTTGATTTTGCATATTTGCAGGTATGTATCCTGCTGGCATCATTGGAGTCATTTGCATTTGTCTTTCTAGGCAATCATAACATGGCTTAGGAATCATAATATATCCTCCTACATTATATTTTTATTTTTTTATTACCAACATAATTAAGTTTCTGCATATGCTGCCGTAGGGTTATAAAAGCAGTGCTTAACGACCCTCACTTGAAAACTTCCAGTTCCATTATACGGAAAAGTATATGGGCATGATGGATTAAAAGGATTAAAATACCACAGCGAAGCTCCAACTGTAAATAATCTATTACCCGATATTGCCCAATCTGCTATATCATAATGAATTTGATCTGGAGGATTTGCCCATATAGTTTGTGGATTAGGCTGACCTCCGAGAACCGGACGAGTGCAGTCAAATTGTCCTTTTTGATAAATTACTTTTCTAATATCCCCTTGGCATATTCTCTGATATTCGCCAAAGGCTACATTTACTCTGTTCATTATAACTGAGGCTACGGCCTTCATTCCGTTCTCGCCTTCGCCTCCTGCTTCACATTTTAAAATTCTAGCTAGTAGTTCTCTGTTATCATAGGCCACTCTTCTCACCTCGAGAATAATTCTACAATATTAATTTATTCTTAATTAGTAAAATGGTTACAATAATTTGATAGCAAATTAGTAAATTTTTTCAAATAAAAAATGCACTTCAAAACTTTATGTTTTGAAATGCATTCTTCAAACAAATGTATTTAATAGATTTTCTAAACCACTTGATTTTGAGAATTCACATAATTAGCTTTTAAATCCTCATAAAAGTTAGCTTTTGCTGAGTTATAGTATGGCACTACCCAAAGAAGTCCTATTCCAAATGGAATTAATCCTAAAATAAACCATCCAATAAATGAAAGCCAAAGCATAAATAATCTTCCTTTATGACCTTTCATCATATCTTTACTAAGATCTATAGCCTCCATTACTCCTATTCCAGGATTGTCATTCATAATAAAATAAACCATAGAATACCTAAAAATTGCAATTATACCGGGAATTATTAGAAGTAGCATCCATAAAAAAGTAAATATAGTAACTACAAGATTAACTAAAAATGTGTTAATAAAATAGTTAAATCCGTTAAATAGGTTTTCTATCATTGGATTTTCATTTCTTACCAACTTTAAGAAAAATCCTGCAACTCCATAGGAAATTGCACCAGCTAAAATAAAATTAATAATACCGCCAACAGTTCTAAATGGGCTCACATCATTATTAACTCTAACGAATTCACCATTCAATCGAGTGTAGTGAACCGTTTGCCCCCACATGTTGCCTGAAGTAAATGCATTTGTTAGAAGCCATGCAATAAAGCATATAAGCACTGCTTGCAGCCACTTACCCTTAAGCTTTTCTAACGCAGCTTTCTTAAGTTCATGGCTCTCTCTGTAACTTCCATTTATCATAAAAAAAACCTCCTTTTACTAAACATTATAATATATGTTACTAATAAAAGTATATGCCTTCAATCATTATTTTTTACAATTCTATTTTCTTGCTGTAACAAAACTTTTTATATTTCCAAGTCATATATAGGGACTATAAAACTTTACAAAAAATAACTCAAACTACTTAAAAGCAGTTTGAGTTGCAATTTAATTTTTATTTACCAAAATATCTGGATAATAATCCTTTGAAAGCCATTCCGTGTCTAGCTTCATCTTTACACATTTCATGAACAGTATCATGTATAGCATCAAGGTTTAGCTGCTTAGCTAATGTAGCAAGCTCTTTCTTTCCTTGACAAGCTCCATGTTCAGCATCCACTCTAGCTTGTAAATTTTTCTTAGTATCTGGCCAAACAACTTCACCAAGAAGTTCAGCAAATTTTGAAGCATGTTCAGCTTCTTCAAAAGCAATTCTCTTATAAGCTTCTGCAACTTCTGGATAACCTTCTCTATCCGCTTGTCTACTCATTGCTAAGTACATACCAACCTCAGTACATTCACCAGTAAAGTTTTGTCTTAATCCTTCAATAATTCTTGGATCAACACCAGCTGCTACACCAATTCTGTGCTCATCAGCCCATTGCATTTCTCCCTCAACCTTTTCTATAAATTTTTCCTTTGGAGCTTTACATTGTGGGCAAAATTCTGGTGCCTCTTCTCCCTCATAAACATATCCACATACTGAACAAACAAATTTTTTCATATTATTTCCTCCATTCATTTCATTTTATTTTAATTTTATTTAATCAATTTAATTCAACGTCTCTTAACAATTATTATTATATAATAATAAATAATAATTATCAATAGGAAATTTTCCAGTTCATAAATTATTAACAATTTTACCAAGTCAATTCATGTAAATTAAAAAGCCTCCCAAAAGACATTAATTTTTGGGAGGCTTCATTTACTTATAAATGACTGCCATTATCATTATTGCTTATATTTCTTCCTTTTTGTTGAACTTGTGCGTCATTACCAGTATCCATATATCCTGTATGAGAATTTCTACTATTATCGCTATGCTGCTTCATAGATTGTGCTTTTGATTTTTCCTTATTTTTAAAAAATTTGCTGTTCATTATATCACTCCTAATTCTATGTTTAAAATTTCGGTATAGCCAATTTTATTACTATTTAATATTGTATTTCCCAAAATAGCAAACTCTTATTCATACTGAAAATATACTTTTTTTAAAATAATGTTACGTATACATATTATTAAACGCATAACAAATGACCTCCACATATGCGGAGGTCACTCTGTTTAATTAATATTATGATCTTTTTCTTCTAGCAAGCACTACAGTAAATCCAGCTCCGATAAGCAGCATGCCTAGAGCAAGTAGAACATTCATGTCCATTGGTGAACCTGTTTGTACTAGTTTTTCAACCTTTGGCAATACTGTCTTACTATCACTACTGGATAGGAAGTAATCACTGCAGTGAGTTATTGTTACGTCTACGAAGTAAGCATCACCCTTCTGATAAGCCTTTAAGCCTTCAGCAATTAGCTCTGCTTTCTTAGTAGTTTCGTTGTAGTAGTAGAAGTATAATGGTTTAGTTACATCAAACTTCTTTGTATCAACAGGAATAGTAATTGTCATTGGCGCTGGAAGAGTTCCATGATTTTTAAAGGAAATAATTTGAGCATTACTATCTACCTTTGTAATTAAATCCTTATTTGGAGCTGCAGCATTTAATGTAAGGTCAACACTCTTAGTTGTATCCTTAATATCCTTTCCATTAAATGTCCAAGTAAGAGTTATTCCTTGTGATTCTACAACAACACTAACTGGCTTGTCTATTCCTTTAATAGCTTCAAGAACTTTAGCATCTATAACAGGATTTTCAGTTGCATTTAAAACTACCTTATCCTGTTTAGAATTATTAACTAAATCTTTTACCGTATCTGCTGCTTTACCAGCATCTTTAGGAATTGAAACTTGAATACTAAATTTAACATCTTTCTTACTTATGTTACCCGCATTATCTACAGCTGTAACTGTAAGTTTGTGTTCTCCAAGAGTTTCAATTGATGAACCTAAGCTATAAGCTTTACCATCTAAGGTAACAGTTACTTTAGCATCTTCATTAACTTTAATAGTAGGTACAACTGAAGTGCTTAAGTATGTTTTACCATCTTCTATGCCATCAATTGTAATTACTGGCGCTGTTTTATCAATCTTGAATTTGTATATTGCTTCGCTAGCATTTCCAGCTTTATCAGTTGCAATAACTTTAAATTCGTAGCTTCCTTCAGCAGTAATTGGTTTTCCATCATAAAGTTTTGAATTTAAAGAAATAACAGTTGTATTTACATTTACGTCATCAACTTTGACTACTGGATTAACATTATTATTGTATAGTCCTCCATCTTGAAGTCCTAACACATTAATAACTGGAGCTTTCTTATCAATTGCAAAGTTATATACTGCTAAACTCATGTTTCCTGCATCATCTACTGCAGTAACCACTAATGTATAAGCACCCTCTCCAGCAATTTCATTGCTTGCAAGGTCTTTTCCATTTAGTGTAGCAGCTACTGTTGCATGTTCGTTTGTAGTAATGCCAATATTAACTTTGTCTTTATAGAAGGAATTGTCCTTAACTCCACTTACAGTTATTACTGGCTTTGTCTTGTCAATAGTAAAGTTCTTTACTACTTCGTAGGAACGGTTAAATCCATCAACCACAGTAACTACTAACTTATAGTTTCCTTCAGCAGTTATCTTGTCGCCGCTATTAAATGGCTTATCATTTAATAGTGCTGTTATAGTAAATTCCTTACCATTTACAACTATTTCTGGTTTTACATCAGTATTGTAAATCTTACCATCAACCACGCCATTTATAGTTATAGTTGGCGCTGTCTTATCAATTTTAAAGCTTACAACCTTCTCACTAACATTACCTACTTTATCTGTAGCAGTAACCTTTAAAATATAACTTCCTTCTTCTACTAATGCTTTGCCATCGTATGAAGCATCATTTAAAGTTGTAACTACAGTTGCATCAACATCATCAGTACTTATAACAGGTTTTACAATCTTACTATAGATTTGTCCATTTTCAACACCTGTTACTGTTATTACTGGAGCAACCTTATCAATGTTTGTGATTTTCTTTTCAGCAACATCACTAACATTACCAGCTAAATCATATACCTTTGCATAGACAGTAGTATTATTAGTTACAATAAACTTATCTATGTAAGTTGTCCAGCCTGATTGTCCTTCAAGTTTATAATCAATTCTGCCATGAGGTTCATTGGTTGTTAATGTAACAGTTACATTCTTATTAGTAGGTGCTTCTGTACTTACAGCAATCACTGGTTTATCTGGATTTACCATATCAACAGTGATATCTCCTGCACTCATATCAGCACTTATCTCAGGTGCCATTCCACTATGAACCTTAGAGTTATATACTATACCAAGGTTCCCCAAAGCGTCTTCAAGTGTTACGAAGCTTGCTGATAAAGTGCCTGTAGTAAATGAATTGTCAACCTCTAGAATTCCTTGGTACTTTCCATTTACAAGATTCAGTGTTATTCCTTTTTCTACATCACCTTTATCAGTTTTCATTACATAGCATAAATTAGCTTCTTTAGCTAATGCAACTCCGTCGTTAGCAACTACTGCAACATTGACTCTATCACCTGATTTTACAAGCTTCTTATCTACACTAATGCTTACAAATTTAGGTGCTTCAGTATCCGGCTTAACAGAAAAGTTTCCAGCACTTAAATCTATTCCAAGTTCACTACCATGTACATTAGAGTTATATATAATGCTTACGTTGCCAGCTCTATCCTCTAATGTAACAAAACTTAGCTTCCAATCTCCAGTTGGATAGGTTTCATCAATATAAAGATTTCCTTCATATTTTCCACCGTTAAGCTTTAGGGTAAGAGATTTTTCTACATCACCCTTATCAGTTTTAGCAACAAATACTAGATTAGCTTCATCAGAAAGTCCAACTCCAAAATCTGTTGCATTAATTTGAACATTCAGGTTTGACCCTTGGAATAAGTCATGACTGTTCAGAACAATATCTCCTAGCTTTGGTGCATCATTATCAACAATAACCTTAAAATCACCAGTACTAAGATCTTGTCCCAATTCTTGATGAACATTTGAGTTATAGAAAATCTGAGCATTTCCAGCTTCATCACCAATAGATACAAAGCTAAGTTTCCAATCTCCAGCCTCTGCTGGATCTTTTATAGAAATGCTTGCATGGTATTTTTTATCATTATCATCCATAGCTAATGCTACTTCTTTTTCAACTTCTGAACCGCTGCTTTTTGAAACATAAACAGCGTAAGCATCCTTATTTAAGTTTGCACTAGAATCAGAAGCTTCTACAGTAACCTTCACTTCACTTCCTGGTGCTACAAGCTTTTCACTAACTGAAACACTCTTTAAAGTAATTACATTAGTTAATTCAGCAGCGTTAGCTTTTAGTAAGCTACCATTCATTAAGTTTAGGGTAAGCAAGGCGCTTAACATTATGCTAAGCTTTTTTCGTGCTTTCAAAAGTATTCCCCCCTTCAATGAGCATATCAATTTTATCCACCTATTTAGAAGTTTTAAAAAAACAGCTCACTAAGTGTTCAATTTATCCTTCACTCTTAGCAATTCCCATTTACTTTCAACTTCACACTCATTGTATTATTTTTTGATTACTATAGATGCACTGCTTCTGTCTTTAGCTTCAGAAGTAACATATACCTTTAATCCAAGTTTAGGAACATTACGTCCTGCATCTGGAAGTTCACCATTTAGATAATTTCTTGAATCATCAAAGAATGGATGCATAAAGGTATTGTTATCAGTCATACTCTTAGTACCATAGTCAAGGAACATCTTTTGGCTGTTTCTTATACTAAATGCAGCATCATGCATTTGATATCTTGTTGTACCTATTGCTCCGTCACTCCACTTATTAATAGTTTGATCAGCATCAACTAATCCTAAGTATCCATTTCCTGGATGTCCACCATTTGCTACTGGTCCTGTCCAGTTATCAGTATAATAGTCATCTACATACCATATTAATAGACCTGGGTCATATGACATTAAACTTAAACCTCTCTTAATGTTAGCTAGTCCAGCATCAGCAGCTGTGTGATTTCTCCACTCAAGTAGATAATATTGATTTGAGTAAACTTTTCCATTATCCACCTTAAATCCATTTAGTGTAAGTTTAGGAGTTGCATCAGCATTATCAGTAAATATTGCACTACCATCTCCTACTACATTGATATCATCAACATAGAATCCTGGATAAGTTGCTGCTCCATCTGTCCAATAACTAAACTGTAAATCAATTTTCTTGCCAGCATATGCACTTAAATCAAATGCAGCATCTACCCACTTACCATCAGATGAACCAGTAATTCCGTTTCCAGGATTTTGTTCATTTGGATTTGTAGTAGTTGTTATGTTACCAGCAATGCTAGTAAATTTAGTTTCACCTTCAGCCTTTACTTTAATGCTTGCATAATCCCAATCTTTTTCAATGTCATACCAAGTTTTGAATGTTAATTTAGCAGATTTAATGTTAGTTAAATCTAAACTTGTAACCATTGAATTATCAACATCATCACCTTTACCACTAAAGTAACTATATGTTCCACTAGCTGGGACATTTATAGTTGTTTCTTTTTGTGGCAAAGTAACCTTTACTGCATCTGCATTACTTCCTTTAATACTTGCTTGATCAAGAACAAATGAAGTACCACTTGATGTGATATCCTTTAAAGCAACAGTTTTTAAACTCTGCCAATTTCCACCGTATCTGCCTTGGAAATATTCTTTAGCATATGGGCTGAATCCTATAGGTTCTGCTCCTGGAATTTTTCCTACCCAGCTACCACTGGACATAATTGACCAATATTCAATTGGTTCTCCAGCCCCAGTATATTGAGTGTCATATTCGTCTGGTAAGCCTAAATCATGACCAAACTCATGAACAAATACTCCGGATGCTCCATCTTCAGGCATTATTGTGTATGGGAAAGCTGACATAGTTGTTCCAGGGATTTGCCATGGAAGTGCTTTTCCATCAACTACACTATATACTTTAGAGCTATGGGACCATATTGAATCAGCTCCAATTGCTCCGCCTCCTGCTTCTTGTCCCATTCCAGAGTGAATTACCATTAAGTGGTCAATAATTCCATCTGGTTCGTTTATATTTCCATCTCCATCAAGATCATATGGATCCTCAAGGTCATAATCTGCTAAATTGGCTTCTTTTGAAGCATCAACTAATGCTTCCTTTATAAGAGCTCTTACATTTACGTTATGATTAGATCCATCAGTACTGTCTGCACCATAATATTTTGCTGGATTAGTAGCCATATACCAACCCATAACGTTTCCTTCTATATCATAGCTTCCACCAGATTGTTGATCATAAAATTGTTTCATTGATATTAGAGTTTCACCGTTTGGACCTTTACAACCATCTTTACCAAAGATCATATCTTGGTAATGTTGCTTTGTATAATCAGTATAATAGTTGTCAGTATCGTCTTTTGTTAATGTATTATGCTTCAAATCTGGGAATTCCATAAGTAAAACTAATATCTTGTCCTTAGTTACTTTACCAGTATACTCAGCACTTGATACATTTTTAGTAGTTAATTTTGAAGTATCTGCTTTTAGGAATCCTTTATTAACTGCCTCTTGCTTGTACTGTTTAAGCCCCGATACTTGAGCAGAAGTTAATTTGTTTGGACTCTTTTTATAATCATTTTCCATACTCTTTAGATAATCTTTAAGAGCCTTTTCTGCTTGTGCTGGAGAAGCATCTTTAGCAATTTTACCTGACTTTTTCAGCATCTCAATTAATTTCTCGTCATTTGCAATTGCAAGGTCAACGGTTCCGTTATTTAAATCTTCGGAACTCTCAATTGCTGTTGTTGGATTAGATGTGTTTGCCCCGGGTAATACTCGTCCATAAGAACCTGCACTTCCTAGTACTAAGCTCAATGACATTATTACACCCAATAATTTTTTTCCTACCAAAAAAATCGCCCCCTTATTATTTTTAACAGGTTAAATTGTTTTACTTTTGTTTCACCCCCATGCTTGTCCAATTTATAGATGAAAATATAATTTTCATCTATATTATAAAACATAAATTTGGTAAATTAAAGCATTTTTAGAAATATTTTTAATATTTTCATTAAAACGCTTAATTTTTATAAATATTTAAATACTTTAAATATTTAGCAAAAATAAATAAAAAAAACTGCAGAATCACCTAATAAGCGACTCCACAGGGTTTTAAGATTATTATACAAGCAAATCCCTGTGCTGCTTCATAACCAAATATGGAAGTCTTATGCACAAAATTCATCTGTATAAAATTTATCATAATATTACCATTTTGTAAATACATTTTTCTAAAAATTGAAATATAAATATACTAATTTTTCACTTTTTTATAATTTATTAATTGAATTTAATATTTTTACAAATAATTTCGTGATGATTTGAAATTTAACGTTTTCAAATTTATCTTAATTCAGTTTTGCGCGAAAAATGTAATAATTGAATAACTTGAAAACATCCTGCTCATTTTCTGCTATTTTCATTTTAAGAATAGCCATGGATTATTTTATATTTATAACTATCTCTTTACCTATTAAATCTATTAAGGCAGTTCCTCCATTAGAAAGTTTCCCAAAAAGCACTTCATCCACAAAGTATGGCTTTATTTCTTGTTGTACAACCCTGTATATCTCACGGGCACCATAATTTGAATTTATTCCTTTTTCTGAAATATAATTAATGCATTGTTCTGTAACTAAAAGTTTTATTTTTTTAGCAATTAGCTGCTCTTCGAATCTATGCAGTGCTTTTTTAGTTACTTTAATTGACATATCTTTATCAAGTTTATTAAAAATCAAAATTCCATCTAATCTATTTCTAAACTCAGGAGAAAACACTCTTTCAACCTCTTCATTTATAGCTACGCTGCTATGCTCTCTTCCTCCAAAACCAATTATAGGTTTTCCTATTTCTCTAGCTCCTGCGTTTGAAGTCATAATCAATATAACGCTTTTAAAATCTGCTTTTTTACCAGTATTATCAGTTAAAGTTGCATAATCCATAACCTGAAGAAGTACATTTAATATGTCAGCATGAGCCTTTTCTATTTCATCCAAAAGCAGCACACAATTTGGTGTTTTTCTTATAGCTTCTGTTAAAAGACCTCCTTCCTCATATCCAACATATCCCGGAGGCGAACCTATCAGTCTTGCAACAGAATGCTTTTCTTGGTATTCACTCATATCAAATCTAACTAAGGATATGCCAAGAGTTTTAGATAATTGTCTAGCAATTTCAGTTTTACCTACTCCAGTAGGACCTACAAATAAAAGACTTGCAACAGGCTTATCTCCTTCATTAAAGCCTGCTCTAGATCGTTTTATTGCATCTACTATGTCATGTATAGCTTTATCCTGTCCAAATATCTGACTTTTTAGTTCACCTTCAAGTTTTCTTAATTTCTCAAGTTCATTTGAGGATACACTCTCCTCGGGAACCTTTCCCATTACTGCGACAACTTTTTCAATTTCATTTGCAGAAATAATAACCTTTTCCTTATCATCTCTACTTATAGCTGCTATTGCCCCTGCTTCATCTATTACATCTATAGCCTTATCAGGGAGAAATCTGTCTTGAATGTACTTAGCTGAAAGTTCCACAGCGGCTTTAAGCGCTCCATCAGTATACTCTACTCTATGAAATTCCTCATAGTTCTTACGTAATCCAAGCAGGATTTCATAAGCTTCTAGCTCAGTAGGTTCATTAACCTCAATCTTTTGAAATCTTCTAGAAAGTGCTCTATCTTTCTCAAAAATTTTTTTATACTCTTCAAAAGTTGTAGAACCTACCACTCTAAGCCTCCCTCTATCAATAAATGGTTTAAGAATATTTGATGCATCCATAGCTCCACCAGATATTGCTCCTGCCCCTATCACTGTATGAATTTCGTCTATATATACAATGGCCTTTTCTTCCTTCATAATTTCATTAAGTACCTTCTTAATTCTTTCTTCAAAATCGCCTCTATATTTTGTTCCTGCAAGAATTGCTCCCATATCTAAAGAATAAATTCTAAAACCCTTTAACAAATCCGGCACTTGATTTTTGGCTATCAGTGCTGCAATTCCTTCTGTTATAGCTGTTTTCCCAACCCCAGGTTCCCCAATATGTATAGGATTATTTTTCATTCTTCTGCATAGTGTTTGAATAGTCCTTTGAAGTATATCTTCTCTACCAATTAGAGGGTCTATTTCTCCATTCATAGCTTTTTTAGTAAGCTCTACAGTATACTTTTCAAGGATCCCTTGTTCTTTTGCATCCTCTTCTATTTCACCTTTCTCTATTTTTTCTTCTTTATAATCATCCTCAGCATCATATTTTATAGTTATAGACTTTAAGATATCTAACCTAGAAATACCCTGCTTTTTTAAAAAATAACTTCCAAAACCCTCTTCATAGTCATATACGGCAACTAAAAAATCCTCAAATTTTATTATATCTTTACCACAGGATAAAACATGTTCTGCTGCACTTGATAGAATATTTTGCACCCCAAGTGTTTGAACTGGCTCTCTATCATTCACTATATTAATATTATCTTTAAAGTAACTAGACAAGTCTTCTATAAGAATTTCAGTATCAATTCCACAATCCGTAATAATTTTGCAACTCTCCTTTAAAAAAAGAGAAGCATATAAAATATGCTCCGGTGTCAAATATTCATGCTTTGACGCCTTAGCCTCGCTATATGCCGCAGCAACAATTTCATTTAATAATATATCTATTTGCATATCTATTCCTCTCTTAAACTAAGTTTTAGGGGAAACCCTTTTTCTTCTGCCAGACTTTCTGCCTGAACTACTTTTGTTGTAGCAATATCATAAGAGTATACACCTGCAATACCTATTCCACACTTATGAACATCTAGCATAATTCTAGTCGCTTCTGCAGGCTGTTTATTAAAAATTGCAACAAGGATTTCTACCACAAACTCCATAGTAGTATAATCATCATTATGCATAAGAACCTGATATAATTTAGGCTTTTTTATATTATGTTTTATCTCCTCTTTAACAACTG
Source organism: Clostridium omnivorum (assembly GCF_026012015.1). Classification (NCBI taxonomy): domain Bacteria; kingdom Bacillati; phylum Bacillota; class Clostridia; order Eubacteriales; family Clostridiaceae; genus Clostridium; species Clostridium omnivorum. The sequence goes on from NZ_BRXR01000001.1 coordinate 294,265, forward strand.
TTTTTTCCGACATGTTTCTCAACTCCACTAAAAAGCATTTATTTATCTTACACTTTCACTAACAAAATTATACCAAATAAAACCTTATCATTATATATCATTTAAAATTAGTTTTTCATCATCTGTTATCTTATTTCTAAAAATTATAACAACAATTACAAGCAAAGTTAACGCTATTCCACCACTTAGTATAAATGCTGCACTTACTCCAAATTTATCTGCAGTATACCCCGAAAACATATTTCCAATTGGAGTACTGCCAGCAAAAACTAAAGAATATACACTCATCACTCTTCCTCTATACTCATCCTTTGAATTAATTTGAAGTGTAGAATTGGCAGTAGTTGAAAACATTATATTAAACACTCCTGTAACTGCTAAAGATAGCGCAGTAATATAATAGTATCTTGTAAGCCCCGTACATATTAGCAAAATAGAAACAATTACTATACTCCTAATCATAGCCGTCATCTTTGGTCCTCTTTTACTTTTTAATGATACACCAAGTGCTCCTATAAGAGAACCCACGCCAAGGGATGACATTAAAAAGCCATAGGTTTTTTCCTGCATCATCAAAACATTCTTCGTAAAAACCGGAATTAATACACTGTAGTTAAATGCAAATATCCCCATAATAGTAGTAAGCAGAATTGACTGCATTAAATTTTTGTTTCCTTTTATGTATTTTAGTCCATCTATTATTTCTTTTAAGACACCTGTTTCTTTCTGTTTCATTCTCACATACGGAACAGCCTTAATTTGAAGCAGACCATATATAACCGCTATAAAACTTAATCCATTGAATAAAAAACACCAGCCCGCACCCAAATACGCCATTAATAGCGCTCCTACTGCAGGGCCAATTATTCTTGCAAGGTTGAAGGTAGCTGAATTTAAAGCAATTGCATTCATAAGGTCTTCCTTGCCAGCAACTTCTATGGTAAAAGATTGCCTAGTAGGAGTATCGATAGTGTTGTTGCAGCCTAAAATGAATGCCAGGATAATTATATACTGATACTTAATTGTTTTTGTAAATACTAATGCAGATAGTGCAAATGCAAGAAGCATTGAAACTATTTGAGTGAATAGTAGTATCTTTTTCTTTGGAAACTTATCTATAATTACACCTGCAAATAATGAAAATACTGTTATGGGAAGAAATTGAATTGTTCCTACTAGACCAAGCAAGAAAGGCGAACCAGTTAGAGATAATACAAGCCAAGATTGGCCAATATTTTGCATCCAAGTTCCTATAAGCGAAACACACTGCCCCATCCAATAATATCTAAAATTTTTATGTGTTAATGCATGAAAGTTGTTTTTCAGAAAAAGCTTAGCAGAATTATTTGAATTCATTTATTACTTCCTCCTATGATTATAGAATATTAAATAGCAGCTTAGTATACTGTAAATTACCCAATATTAGTGCGCCTACGAATATTAAAAAATACGTTTATTTTCTACACTATCTATTGTACTATACAAGCACATTAAAAACAAAACTTGAGATATACTTCTTTAATCATATATCTCAAGTACCATAAGTTCTTTATTTATATAAAGTGTCTTAGATTACTAATCTACAGCAGCTTCTCCATTTTCTAGAATATTATTTTTTACCCATACTTCAATTTCGCTGCAAACTGTTTCAATATCCTGTACTTTAAATTCAACAGTAAATTCATATTTATTTATTGCATTCATATACATTGGGTCATAATACTTTTCCATAAGCTCAGCAGTGACTTCTTCATATTTACCTTCTAAAACTAATGCCTTATACCTGTCAATATTTTTTTGACTTATATATTTACCTAACTTATCCAAACAGCTGAATATTTCCGCTTTACAATTTTCTTCTTTGGTATATTCTCTTACGATAAGTTTTGACCTAAAATCTATATCTGCATCAATGAATACATGAATACCATTGGACATACCATCATAAATAAACCCAGGAATGATAACATTCCCTATTCTCTTACTTTCACCTTCTACGAATACAAAATTACTTTTTCTATTTTTAAGCATCTCATAAATGGAGGTTTCAAAATACTTTTGACTATTGCCTTCTCCTAGTCCTACATTACCAAGTAGAGAGCCTCTATGATTTGCTGCATCTTCTAAATCTAGAACATCATAACCTTTATTTTTAAGACCGCTTAATATTTCAGTTTTTCCAGTTCCCGTTTTTCCTCTCAATACAATATATTTTACCCCTTCATTGAGCTTAGGCAATTCTTCATTAATAACTTTTCTATAAGCCTTGTAGCCACCACTCAGCTTAAAAGCATTAACACCAAGAGATATCATAAGCGAAGTTATACTTCCACTTCTCATACCTCCCCTGGCGCAAAAGAAAACTAATTTATCATAATGTCTATCAAGCTGTGATACTTCATTGAAAATAGCAGGCAGTTTCTTTGCTACTGCCTCAACTCCCAATTGCTTTGCTTTTTCCACGCTTTCATTCACATAGACAGTACCAATATTTTTTCTTTCCTCATCAGTAAAAAGAGGTATATTTATTGCTCCAGGTATAGTTGCTTCATTGTACTCTCCAGGACTTCTTACATCTATAAGGACATAATTTCCTTCTAGAGACTTATAATCTATTGTTTTAAACACTAGTTTCCTCCTTAACTGACCTATAATTTTAACAACACATTTTTCACTGCTTAATTCAGCTTTGCATCCATTGATCACATTATAGTGTTTCAACATATTTCATTTCAAAGACCAGCATTAACAGCTGGTCTTAATCTAAAAATATACTTATAAAATCTTTGTCTAAGCTTTTAGAACTCTGCAGTACCAGTAGTTCTTGGGAATGGTATTACATCTCTTATATTTGTCATTCCAGTGATATACATAATAATTCTCTCAAATCCAAGACCGAAACCAGCATGCTTAGTTTCTCCATATTTTCTTAATTCAAGATACCACCAGTAATCCTCTTTCTTTAGACCAAGTTCAGCCATTCTTGCTTCTAAAACTTCAAGTCTTTCTTCTCTCTGGCTTCCACCGATTATTTCACCAACACCAGGAACAAGAAGATCCATTGCAGCAACCGTTTTGTTGTCGTCATTAATTCTCATATAAAAAGCCTTAATTTCCTTTGGATAATCAGTTACAAATACTGGTTTATTAAAATGTTTTTCTGTAATATATCTTTCATGTTCAGTTTGAAGATCAATACCCCATTTTACTGGATATTCGAAGTTTTCACCTGACTTTTCAAGAATTTCTACTGCTTCTGTGTAGGTTACTCTTCCAAAATCTGAACTTACTACATTATTTAATCTATCAAATAATGTGGTATCTATAAATTTGTTGAAGAATTCCATTTCCTCTGGAGCATTTTCCATAACATAGTTAATAACATACTTAACCATATCCTCAGCTAGCTCCATATCATCTAGCAAATCAGCAAAAGCTATTTCTGGCTCTATCATCCAGAACTCAGCAGCATGTCTTGCAGTATTTGAATTTTCAGCTCTAAATGTTGGCCCAAATGTATAAATATCCCTAAAAGCTAAAGCATAGCATTCACCATTTAATTGTCCGCTTACAGTTAAGCTTGTTTCTTTACCAAAAAAGTCTTCCTTGAAGTCTACTTTTCCATTCTCGTCCTTTGGTGGGTTGTTAAGGTCATAGGTTGTAACTCTAAACATTTCTCCTGCACCTTCAGCATCACTACCAGTTATAAGTGGAGTGTGTACATATACGAATCCTCTCTCTTGAAAGAACTTGTGAATAGCATAAGCTGCTAATGAACGCACTCTAAATACCGCTGAAAAAGTATTTCCTCTTGGTCTTAGGTGAGCTATAGTTCTCAAATATTCAAAAGAGTGTCTCTTCTTTTGAAGAGGATAGTCTGCATCTGACTTACCTTCTATTACAACCTTTTTAGCCTTAAGTTCAAAAGGCTGTTTTGCTTCTGGTGTAAGTGCGAATTCTCCTTCAATACTTAGAGATGAACTTATAGCTAGTTTTGAAATATCCTTATAGTTTTCAAGCTCTGACTCGAAAACAACTTGAAGGTTTTTAAAAAAGGTACCGTCATTTAATTCTATAAAACCAAATGCATTAGATGCTCTTATAGTCCTAACCCATCCCTTAACTAATACAGTTTTACCTGCAAATTTTTCACTTTCCCTATACAATTGTTTTACAGTAACTTTTTCCATATATATTCCTCCTTTAAAATAATAATCGTCAAAAATAATGTTATAAAAGTATTTTTTGCAAATAAAAAAACCTTTAATCCCACTAACAAGGGACGAAAGGTTTATATTCCGCGGTACCACCCTACTTGCCATAAAAAATGACCAGCTTCAAAAAGTACAATATTATACTCTCCAACATTTAACGTTTTGGATACGTCTAAGCCTACTTTAAAATAATTTCGGTTAGAAACTCCGAGATGTTCTTCACTATAGCCTTTGTATCGGACTTTCACCAACGCCGACTCTCTGCAACTCAGTACTATACTTACTCTTCTCTTCAAGGTTTTTAATTATATAATTTGATATATATTATAATATTCGCCAGATTGTATGTCAATATCATCTGAACAGTTTTTTTATTATTTACCTCATTTTAACTTATTATTAACTGATTTCATAATTTTTATTCTTCTTTTTCACTTTATACATATACCTAAAAGTTATATAATAGAATTAAATAGAATAGCTTAATAATTCCACTGAGGGGGTTTTTCTATGCTAAATGGCCAAAGAATAAGAGAAATCAGACTTGAAAAAGGATTAACTTGCTCTGATGTAGCTAATTTATCTAGAAGCTGCTCTATCCAAATATCCAAATCTTATCTAGAAGAATTGGAACGAGGGTCGAAATTGAACCCATCCTTTAATGTAGTGGAAACCATCGCTAATATTCTAAGTGTTAACTTAGATGAATTAAGAACAAATTAAATTAAAAGTCCACAGAAAAAAGATTTCTGTGGGCTTTGTTGTTTTACTTTACTAGAATACGGCTTAAAAGTGTATTGCTTCTCTTTATAAAACCTGCCATCTCTTCCCCCTCTAGAGGTCTTTGGCTCATAACTGCTAAATCATAAACATATTCGCAGATTAGTATATGATCTTCACTTAAATCATTTTCATTATTTAGATTTATAATTGATTGAACTAAACTATTATTTTTATTTAAAACCAAAGTTTCTTCACTTGGGAACATATTTTTTACATCCATACCACCAAACATGGCGCTCATTTCCTGCATTCTTCTTGATTGCTCTGACAGAAGCATAAGGGCAGGCATTTCATCTGATTTCAAGCCCTCTATTTTTATCTTTAAGCTATCCTTGTTTAATGCTTTTTTAAATATATTTTCTAATTTTGAATCAAGAATAGTATCATCTTTTTCCATTTCGTCCTTCAATGTACTAGCTAAATCAGAATCTATCCTGCTAAACTTTACCCCTGCCTCTTTCATTTCCAAAAAGCTTATAAAATGAGTATCGATGGCAGAATTCAAGATTACTGCTTCTAAATTTTGTTCTTTAAACAATCTAATATATTGAGCTTGCTGCTTCTCATCAGAAGCATAAAATACTTGCTTGTTTTGAGAATCTTTTTCTATACCATTGTTTTCAAAATACTGATCCAAAGTAACATAATCTTCATTTGTTGATTTAAAGATTATAATATTTTTTACTTTGTCGTAAAACTTTTCGTCTCTCATGCAGCCATACTTAATGAAGATATGAATATCGCTCCAATATTCATTGAATTTTTCTCTCTCTTTTTTAAAGAGATCAGTAAGCTTGTCAGCTACCTTATTTGTAATATGTCTAGATATCTTATTAACATTTGTATCCCTTTGTAAAAAACTTCTTGAAACATTAAGAGGTAAGTCTGAACAATCCACCACACCTTTTAGGAGCAACAAAAATTCTGGTATAACTTCTTTAATATTATCAGCTACAAAAACTTGGTTATTATAGAGTTTTACTTGTCCTTCTGAGGCATTGAGTTCGTGCTCAAGCTTTGGGAAATAAAGTATTCCCTTTAGGTTAAAAGGATAGTCAACATTTAGGTGTATCCAGAATAAAGGATCTCTATAGTCATTAAAAACTTTCTTATAAAACTCCTTATATTCTTCCTCAGTGCAATCCTTAGGATTTTTCATCCATAATGGGTTAGTATCATTTAGTGGTAATTTTTTCTCTTCATTTTCTTCCTTTTTTTCTTCAGCTTCATCTATAAGATATATCTCAGTAGGTAAAAATGCGCAGTGCTTTTTGATTATCTCACTTAATTTGTAGTAATCCAGGAATTCCTTACCTTCCTCATCTAGATGCAGTGTTATTATTGTTCCTCTTTCACTTAGCCCAGAAGGTTTTATTGCATATTCAGTTCCTCCATCACAGACCCAATTTACTGCCTCAGAACCTTCTACATAGGAAAGAGTATCAATTTCAACTTTTTCTGCAACCATAAATGCAGAATAAAAGCCTAAACCAAAATGTCCAATAATATCATTAGCTTCATCAATTTTTTCTTTGTATTTTTGTAAAAAATCCTCTGCTCCTGAAAAAGCCACTTGGTTAATATACTTTTTAACTTCTTCAGCCGTCATTCCTATTCCATTATCAGTGAATTTAATAGTACCAGCATTTTTGTTAATAAATACTTTTATTTCAAATTTAGTATCCGTTGGAATATTTGCTTCTCCTAAAGAATTTAATCTTTTTAATTTGCTAATAGCATCACAGCCATTACTTATAAGTTCTCTTACAAATATATCCTTATCAGAATACAACCACCTTTTTATAATTGGAAAAATATTCTCAGTATGTATAGATATACTTCCATTTTCTTCAAACATATTATCCCCTCCAATATATTTGTTACAGAATAATATTTTATATTTTAGAGTAATCTGTGTCAATATTATCCACCTTCAAATACATGCATAATATTGCTAATTATCCACATTTAAACCTATTATCCGCAAACATCTCACTAAAACTAGAATTTGCCTCAATTTAAATCAAATTAATGCTTTTCAACAATATTTAAATTCTATAAAGTAGTTTTCAGTATTTTTACTACATCAGACTCTTTTGTATTGCATAATCCTTTGTGAGTATTAGAATACTATAGCTATACTTATATTATTGGAGGAATGGCAATGAAAACCATAAGCGATTGTAATAATAAGAGCAGCACAACAATGGTACTTGACACTGGTTTTGCTACAGAAAGAGATTCGCGTGAGCTTACAATGGGAGCAGTTGAAAGAAGTGAATTTAGAAGAAATTCAAACCTATACACCCACAAATATCTGAATTCCTTCGCTGAAACGATTTTTAAAATTAATGGACATACAGTTTGTATCTGTGATACTGATATGTTTTTGCTGGAAATAAGTGATATTAAAACTTATATTGGTAAGCATATAACAAATGTACTCTTTTACGAACTTAAAAAAAATAAGTCCATATATATAAATAATACTAGAGATGAAAAAAATTTCATTGCTTTAACTAACGATGAAAATTACAGCGAATTTTGCGAGCAATACATACAGCCAATCTCTATAGATGACACTGTAATAGGCGCAATTATTATATTAACAAAAAATAGTGAAAGATATGATAATAAGCATATAGATGATACTGAAATTAGAGCCGCAGAAGAGCAAGCTATAAAACTAGCATCCATTACTAAATTAATCTAAAAAATGGCTTTGGTTAACAAGCCAAAGCCACACTATTTTGCCCATTCAATATTCCTATATTCTTTCATTTCTTCTTTACCTGCATAGTCAAAGTCTGTTTCAATCTTATTTACATTAGAAAGTTTCTTTATAACACCAAAGGGTTTTTCAAGCGATAATTTTTCCCCTTTACCTGTTAGCACCCATAAGGTACTATAGTTTATTGGTTTTACTGCTAATTGCCTCTCTCCAATTCCATCAGTAAAATAGATTAGAAGGTGATTCCTCATATTGTTTTCATTTATATATTGAAAAACCGGTGAAAATTTTGTACTACCCTTAGTCTCAAGTTTTTGCCGTATATCTTTCTTATCCTTCACCTTATATATCCTTCTTATTTCACTATCACACTCTATTATCGTAATTTCAGAGGGATAATTTTTCACCATAGAAAATACTTCTATCATTATTTGTTCAATTTCTTTGTCTGATATACTTCCACTTATGTCTATTGCCACAATAATTTGTGCAATATGTCTTGATAATTTTCCTCTTAAATCTAATCTATCTGGCTGTCTTCTACTTTTTCTAGTCACAGTTTTTTTGTGCCCCGACGGCAACGTTCCAAGCATCCTTTTTAAGTATTCCTTCCAACCTATATCTGCTTTTTTATTCAGTTCTTTCATCATTTTTTCTACAGCATCTGGAAGCTTACCTTTGGCTGCATTATTAGCCGTTTTCTTAATAAGTTCCTTAATTTGATCCTGTTCATACTTTTCATTCCACAAATCATGAGTTTTTTCCTCATTATGCCTATGTTTTATAAAATTATCCTCTGAATTATTATTAATTTTATACTCCATTTTCTTTTCTTTGCTCAGTCTATCTATAGCATACTGAATTTCCTCAGCATACTTCTCCATTGTTTCTTCTTCATCTAAGTCAACATTAAAACTTAGCCTGGCAGTTTCTAATTTTTCACACCATACCGGTAAATTAATAATATATTGATTTATAGAAATATCCATAGCAACATTTATTGCAAGAGTACTATATTTTCTTCTTAATGCACCTGCCCTAATATAATGAAGGCTTAAAATATGATAAACTTCATGTTTTATAAGAGCTTGCATTTCCTTTAATGTGCACTCTAAAAAAATCATTGGATTAAAATACATTGTGAAATATGTTCCGCTGGGGATTGTAGCTATTGCAGTAGACAAATCAAGTTTTATTTCCCTTTTCATTTGAATTATAAAAAGAGCAAAAAAGTTGTCACTATCCCTCATTAGTGAAAAAGTACACATTTCTATTAATTTATAAAATTTCTCATTAAAAGCTTCATTTAAATTTTCATTTTCATTAAAATTATAAACTTCTGAAAGCAGCTCTCTTCTTAAAAAATCAAATTTATTTTCCTTAAGCATACTATCCCTCATTTTCAATATAGGTTGAAAAATATCCTTCAATAAAGTTATCATTCTCAAGAAATTCTCCGTATAGTTTTTCACTAAAGCTTTCTTTAATATCCTTCATTATTCCAAGCTTCAAATCAGCAGGATAGTTATTTAAAAACTTTGAAAAAATATCTACTTTATCCTTTCTTGGATCAGATTTTTCCAAATAATTAAGAATATTTCTTGCAGCAATGTATAATCTTGAATGACTTTCCTTAAGTATCCTAGTTTTTATCGCATCACTAATCTCATAGTTTTCAAATATTTCTTCAGCTTTAATAAGTGGGTCTTTATTATTATCTACAAAGCTATAAAACTCCTGAGCTATACTTGGTCCTACATTTCCCTTTAATACATTAAAGAAAATATTCCAAGGCAAGTGATTTTTCCTTTTCAAATAAACTCTGTAACTGTCAGATACCCTCTCCCAGCTCCTTGGAGTAGCCTTAATCATTTCCGTTGAATGAGGGGTATGTAGTAATTCTGGAAAGCTTGATATAAAAAGAAGTACATCCTCATGAATATTGCTATCATTTGGATTTTTATCACTTATTCTCATTCCCCAATCTATCCAAGACTTTACGTCTGCCTCCATCTCTAGCCAGACAAACCTGTCTTCCTGAGCTGGGTCCATATCAACTACCTGGTACTCACTATCACTGTACTTTTCATATTTACTTGAAGGATTCATAGCTGCAATTACCATTACATTTTCTGGAAGTATATAGCTATTAATTTCTCTGTTTAAAATTATATTCATAAGTTCCTGCTGAACAGTGTGTTCACATCTATTAATTTCGTCGATAAATAGTAATATCTTCCTATCAGGCTGTTCCATCAATACATTGTCAATCTCAAGGAGTTTAGTGTGTACTGCATATGTTGTTTTCTTTCTTTTTATTTCTCTCCCCTTTAAAGTTACGCTATATTCATCAACAGTAGGAAGTCCACCTATTTCTCCTTCTTTCAGCATGTTACCATCTAAAGTAATGCCATAATAATTTTTTTTACTGCATAACTTTTTTATAAGCGAAGTTTTGCCAATGCCGCTCTCACCAATTATAAGCGGCACAGCTCCACTGTCAAGCACTAATTCTACACTAAGTAGTGCATCTTCAAAATTCATCTCAAATCACCTTGTCTTTCTTCCTTCGTTTCACCTAATTTGAAAGCTGATAGTCAACTAGCAATTGCTTTGCTCTTTTATTACCATACTTATAAACAAAGCTAATCTTATCCATATTAATAGCTCCACATTCCATAAACTTAACCATATAGGAACTATCCAAATCATTTTCTCTAAACTTTTCTTTTAAAATTTCTTCAATCATTGGCATATAAATATTTTCATCAATATACTTTACTACATCTATGTTATCATAAATAAAACTTCTAAGCTCATCAGCTTTCATATTATCAATATAGGTTACCGCCTGGGCATTTTTCTTTATTGCATTTCTTAGCACCTTAAAAGTTGGCTTTTTTATGTACTTAAGTGCTCCTGCATAATTTTCTACTGCTGCTAATTGAATCTCTTCAGATGGATTTTCAATGTATTGAATGGAATCCCAGTCCTTGTTTACTGAAAGAAGCTGTAAATCTAAGCTTGGATTACCTATATATTGAATTGCCCACCCTTTCATAGCAACTGCTCTTTCGCACACATTACTTGAAGGGTTTTTTATATATTTTAAACTATTCCAAGCCTTCTCCACAGCATATAGGCACATTTCCTCAGTAGGGCTTTCAATGTATTCTATAGACCATACGTTAGATTTTAATGCCTCCCAAAGTAATTCCTCTGATGGATTTTCAATATATTTTAGTATTGCACCATTGTTTTTTACTGCAGTTAATTTCATTGTTTCAGTAGGATTATCTATTGATTTTATGTAATTAGGATCTCTCTCAATTAATTGTAAAAGCTTACTTTCATCCATTATCATTACCTCTTTTTAACTTAAGTCTAAATACCCTCTAATGCTTTTTCAATTCGATGAAGTCCTTCAATTAGAACTTCTCTTGGGCATGCAATATTTATTCTTTCAAAGTTCTTTCCAGCATCTCCAAATATGTAACCTTCATTAAACCATACTTTTCCCTTTTCCAGCAATCTTTCATGTAGTTCAGTAGAATTTAATCCATAATCACTAAAGTCCACCCATACAAGATACGTTCCTTGAGGCACTACTACCCTTAATCTAGGCATTTTTTCATTCATGTATTCTAATAAATAATTTAAATTATTCTGTAAGTAGATAAGAAGTTCATCAAGCCATGGTTCTCCATACTTATAAGCTGCTTCTGTAGCTTCAATTCCAAACATATTTGGTCCCATTAAACCATTACTTTCAAGTACAGAATTAAATTTAGCCCTCAACTCTTCATTGGCAATAATCACTGATGCTGTTTGAAGTCCTGCTATATTAAAAGTTTTACTTGGAGCAACGCAAGTAGCTGTGATATCACTATATTCTTTGCAAATAGACGCAATTGGTATATGTTTATAGCCTTTATAAACCAAATCGCAATGTATTTCATCTGATATTATCAGCACGTTATACTTTACACATAAATCTCCAAGTCTTGTTAGCTCCTCTTTTGTCCAAACCCTTCCTACTGGATTATGTGGACTGCAAAGTATAAATAATTTTATATTTTCACTTTTCATTTTATCTTCAATATCATGAAAGTCCATAGAATAGCTTCCATTCTCGTATTTAAGCTCACTCTGTATTAAATTACAGCCATTGTTTTTTATTGCTTCAAAAAAAGGATGATAAACAGGAACTCCCATCATAACTTTATCACCCTGTTTAGTAAAAGCTTTAATAAGCATGTTTATAGCTGGTACAACACCTGGACTATAACAAATCCATTCCTTATATATATCAAAGTTGTGTCTTTTTCTCCACCAAGAACATATTGCCTCATAATATTCCTCTCCAGCCATGGTATACCCATATACCGGATGTTCTGCCCTCTTTTTTATAGCATCAGCAATTGCAAAAGCCACTTCAAAATCCATATCAGCTACCCACATAGGCAATATATCCTCAGACTTTAAATCCCATTTTACTGATTTTGTATTCTTCCTTTTAGTTATTTTATCAAAATTCCCCCCCATGTTAAAATCCTCCTTTATAGCTTATTTATTTAATAAATCTAAGAATTCTTACTTAAATATTCTCCTTACTAAATTATACTATAATAATAAGTTAATTTAAAACTGAAAAAGGCGCTAAGTATAATCACTCAGCGTCTTAACCATTAATATAAGTCATTTTATTTTTACATCCCATTTTTTTAGTAGCTGCAGAGCTTGTTCTTTAACCTGATGCAGATTATCAGAAGTTACCTTAAGAATAATAACATCTTCTCTTGCTATAACACTATTTATGTAATTACATTTCTTTGCTTCCAATATACCTAATACTACCTTATTACTATCAAGTATTCTAAATACATCCCTAGCGAATTGAGGTGCCTTTGGTTCAAAATACCCTATTTCATCCATTATTATCAGCTCTCTGGAGGCAAAACTCTTTCTTAATATTTCTACACCTTTAACTTCTAGAATAGATGGATTAAGCTTTGAAATACCAGTGAAATCATCTATTTCCAAAAAAATATTTCCCTCTTCACCATCATATAAAGAAGTCAAATCAAAAGTTATTATATTTTCATTTGATTTATCTTTAACTGCCTTTACCAAGTAACCACCAATTGTACAATCAATATGTTCAATTAAATCATGAAGTAATTCTTCACTTAAATTACTTCCTTTTTCATTAGTAAATAATAAATTATACATACTACACCTCCATTTTCTCCCTTGCATTTAGATGTAAACTTTTTCTTATTTAATTTTATGATTGAAACCTAACTTTCATGTAAATTTTATCCAATAAAAATCAGTAAATTTTTTGTGTAAATATCTTAAAAATACAAATAATATTTTATAAAGAGGGTGTTAAATTATGCGTATCAAAAAAAATATTACGATTATCAGTTTTATCATCCCATTCCTCTGTACTTTAATATTTATTCAAGGCTTCACTTTAGGTTACAACAACTTTGTTCATGCCACAGAAATTAAAATACAAAATCCAAATATTAATGTAATAATTGATGAAGATGACCCAGCAATGGAATTTATAGACTATATTCTTCCGAAAGATAAAACTACTATGTACGAGAGTGATACTAGAGAATCTGTCAGTGAGAAGCCTCCTTTTGAAGCAATATCTTTAAAGGACGTTATAAATAAAGGCACTAGTGTAAAATACTCAATGTTATATAGCAACAAGAAATACTCAAGACCAGTTTATACACCTGCTTGGAGAGATTTCTACTATAGAGGCTGGCTATATATGCCTACTAAAATTTCAGAAGCTAGGCACAAAATATTTATGTACCCATTGGGTGCAAGTTCTACTTTTGATTTTGAAGGTAGTCTTAATTTCCGAGAGAATATAGTATGTGATTCTCATAGAAATATTAATCTCTTAATATATGACTTCAATGTAAAATCAATGAAAAAATATGATAATCAAATTGCCTTAGTTGGTGAGCCATCAAGAACTGGTGCTTCTATAATTTCTATAGTACAAGATGACCTTCTTCCCAAAGGGGTAAATGAAAAGTTATTTCTAATACAGCTTTCTACCCCAGAGGGCTATGAAGAAGATTTCATATATGGAAATGCAGTAAAATATGATTATCAAAAAAAATCTATAGAAGAAAACTCAGTAAAAACTACAGCTCCAATGAATGGCAGCGATTCTTTAAATTAAATTAAATAAAAAAAGGCTGCGGTGCTTGTTTATAGCTGCAGCTTTTTATACTTATCTAATTAGTGTTACCGGATTACCTCAACATATAATTAATTGTTCTATAAGTGTGAACCTCTATTGTTTTTTATACTATTATATAATACTATTAAAATATAGTACATTTGAAAGGAATGATATAAGTGGGAAAATCAAAGAAAGAATTAACTAAAAACATGAAAATGACAATTGATATGAATAAGCTGGAATTAAATCAGCGTAAATTTAACACATCTGAAATTGGTAGAGGAACAGGAATCCATAAAACTAAAAAAGGCAAAGGCAGCTATACCCGCAAAAACATCAAGTATAATGATGATTATTGCGGGTATAATTTTTTATCACTCCAAATTACTTCTATATTATCTTATTCTATTAATTTCTTTTCATAGCTCTCTATCATCTTTTTTACCATATTGCCACCAACTTCTCCGCATCTCTCAGCCGGAACACGACCCCACAATTGATATTTTTTATTTTCTTCCAAGTTTACACCTACTTCTCTTGCTACTTCTTCCTTGAACTTATCCATTTTTTCTTCTGCACCAGCTACAACTGTTGCTTTTTTATTACTCATACACACTCCTCCATTTTAAGTATTATATATTATTATGATTTTTATCATATTAATTATCCAATGAAGAAGTTTACAATTTTATATATTTTTTTGAGAAAGAAGTTTTTCAGCAGCACTAAAGACCAAATTATAATATTTATCTCCATGAGGAACAAAACTTTCCTTTGTTGCCTCAAATTCAGCATCTTTGTAGTCATTATTTCCGTCAAAGGTTATACCTACTAATTTTACTTTATTAACCTTGTTATTAAAAAGCTCTATTGCGCTTTTAAGCTCCAACTTCACAAGAGCGGTAAGTTCTTCCTTTTGCAGCTTATAGTCTGTAATTTTATTTTTTGACCTAAAAAGAAACACATGTGCAAACTCATAATCCTTTAGATTTATCTCTATCTTTTTTTGTTTAACAATTCCAATAGGCAATAACTCATTAAATTCTATATCCACTCCTAACTCTTCTTTAATTTCTCTAACTCCTTGTTGCAAATCCTCACCTGTAGATAAATGACCTGCAGAGGTTATATCAAACAAAAGAGGGTAAGTGTCTTTATTCTCACATCTTTTTTGAAATAAAAGATATTGTTTGCCATTTTCCTCAAAGGTAAACCAGCATTGAAAAGTACGATGCCAATAACCCATTCTATGAACTTCACTTCTTGGAGCTTTTCCTATACATTCTTCATCTTCATTAAAAGTATCTAAATATTCTTCCATTGTTAACTCCTTTTTTAAGTATTGATATTTCATTAGATAAAAAACCTTAATACATATTAAATTGGGTAAAATAATGATTTTTACAAATTAACCTTACCAAATTTAATTCCTTTTTTCTATAGTATTTTACTTTTCACTAAGGTAAAATAAAAGTTAAAGATATGGTAATAAGTATTTTTGTTAAGGAGAACTTAAAGTGAGTGATTGGTTTACAGTAGAAAAAATTGATGATTTCACTTATGCCATAAGTGAATATGGACACTGGGAAAAAGTGCACTCCTATCTTTTGATAGGAACTACTCATGCCCTTTTAATTGATACAGGCTTGGGCATAGGAAATATTAAAGCAGAAATTGATTCATTGACTAACCTACCTATAAAAGTTGTTACCACCCACGCACACTGGGATCACATCGGAGGGCATAATCTTTTTAATGATATATATGTTCATGAAGGAGATTCAGAATGGTTAAAAAAAGGACTTCCAGTGCCTATAGAGGTAATTAGAAAGAATGTAATTCAAGAACCATTTAGTAAAAGTGCTCCTATTGAATTTGACATTAACAAATTCAATATATATCCATGTAAATCTTCACTTTTATTAGATAATGATATTATAGATATAGGTTCCAGAAAATTGAAAGTAATACACACACCAGGACATTCACCAGGACATATTTGTGTTTGGGAAGAAGATAAAGGTTATCTCTACACAGGGGATTTAATTTATCTAGGGACTCTTTATGCATTTTATCCAAGTACTGATCCTGTTCAGTATAAAAATTCCATCATAAAAGTCAGCAACCTAAATAATATAAAAAGGATATTACCTTCACATAATGATTTAAACATTTCCACTGACATTATTGAAAAAGTAAAAGCTGCTTTTGATTTTATAGAAGCTAAAAATTTACTAAAACAAGGAAGTGGACTCTTTGAATTTGAGAATTTTAATATAAAAATATAAAGTCATTATACAGTTTGTATAATGACTTTATGGCTATTATTATAAATATAGCACAACACCTTTTCATTATTCGCTATATGGCAATACATCTAAAGCTTGCAAATTGAACTTTAAGTTATTGTATTTCCATAATGACTTTCCGTAGGCTATTATTTCCTTATTTGGTGTGGCCGAAATTCTTTGAAATCCTTCTAATTCACATATTCCATCTTTGTCATAGTCAACTATCTTAATTTCTTCATAAGGTTCAGCATGACCCTTAATTTTATTTAAAACCTTACCCTCACTATCACAAAAACCAAGTTCCACATACCTCTGTCTAAAGTGACTCACATCTATATTTACAATTTTATTAGCTTCTTTACAAGATATTTCCGCATTAAAAGAATCCTTTAGATTCACATCAAAGCCAATCCCCCTAGAAAATTCCTCCTGATCTAATAGTTCTATAACATTATTATCTCTAAAACTTATTAAACTATAATAAGATGGATGGCCAGTAGTTGTGGAATCTATTTTTACTAATATGTCACTTACTTTATCACCATTAAAATCTGCAAAGAACAGCTTTGAATAAAACCCATTTACAATACTTCCCGGGGATATGTAATAATATTTTTTGCTTTTCCCATCTTGAATTATAAGCTTGATATCAGCATTAAAAGTTTCCTTAACAGCAGCCTTTCTCTGTCCAACTAAAGCTATATTATCCTCAATTTTATCACCATTAACATCTTTAACTGCACTATCAATGACAAAATAATCAACCTTTATACTATAACCCTCAGCAGAAAATTTACTGTTTTTCTTAAATGCTTCTGGTAGTTCCTTTGCTTTAACTTTGCCTACAAATACTCCCCCAAAAAGTAAAATACATACAAATATAATAACGATAATTCTAATAATTTTTTTCATTTACACTCCTCCTCCAATACATATATTGAACAATACACTGGAGAATTATGTATATAAACAAGTTAATACTAATGAATTTTTTTCATAAACTCTATTTGCATATTATTGATTTTTTTCATACTTTCTTCCCTAGCTGTTCTATTCTCGTCTTCTATTCTCTTTGTTTCATTTATTCCTTCTACAATTGCTTTCCAGGTGTTCTCAAGTGTATCAATGTTAATAGCTGATGAATTTGAAAGTTTTGCAATTTCTATGCTTTGATTTTTTAGGTTCTGTGCATTTTTTATAAGTAGTTCATTTGTTGTCCTATCTAATGCAGCCATTGAATCTGCCACTAAGTTTTGTCTTTTAAGCGTTACAGCTTGAATAAGTCCATTTTTAAAAATTGGTATAGTAATTATAAAGGCTGAATGAATCTTTCCTATTAGCTTAAAATTGCCTTTTTGAATTATTCTTATCTGCGGTGCAGTCTGCATAGCAACCATCTTTGCCATTTCAAAATCATAAGCCCTATTTTTAAGCATCTCAATTGCATTATTGACAGCCTCTAGTTCCAGTGCATCTGAAGGATCACCTGATTTAGCTTTTTCTGAGTAATATGGCAAATCTTCTGTTTCTAGCTCATTTATTACCATATTACATGCAATAACATACTTTTCTAACTGTTTATAGTATTCAATGTTTTGTACAAACATCTCATCAAGCATATCATTAGTTTTTGTAAGTTCATTTTTATAATCAGAAATTTGTTTATATATCCTGTCTATTTCCCTACCCAGAGTTTGATATTTGCTTAATAACTTTTCCACTGCTTTTTGACCATTATAAAATAGCTTGCCTAAAAAACTCCTATCCTTATCCATAAGCTCTTCTTTATCAAATCTGCTCATAAGCTTTGATAAATCCTGCAGCATTACGCTGGAGCTCTCAATGCTGGAAGTTTTAATAGAGCTTAAAATTTTATCAGAAAACTTTGATATTTCTTCAGCAGGCTTGCTACCAAACTGAAGTATTGAATTCGGACTCTTAACATCAACTTGTTTAGATAGTTCTATAACCTCTGGTGACTTTTCCAATTCTTTTTTTATAGTTTCCAGCTTTTCACGAAGCTCAAAATCATTATTATATAGTTCCCCAGACTGTTCATTAGTTAATGCTTGCATTTTATTCTCCTCAGCAAATCTCATAATGCAAAAACCCCTTTATCATTTATTTTAAAACCAGGTCCAACTGCTATAAGGTAGGTTAAATGCCACCTTCTCTAGCCTGTGTATATCATAGTATTTCTCTCTTATGTAATCCTCTATATCATTATAGCCTGATGGATTAAAAATAATAACATCAATCCCCATACTGCTCATAAACATTAACTTAACAGCATCTTCAAAGGTAACCTTTGAATAACTGCTGCCATTATTATACACTATAACTTTTGGTATATAATAGGGATAATCAAACTTTGTAATTAGTTTTGTAAGCGGTTCTTCTATTTCATTTAAAATAGTGAACACTCTTATCTTAGCAGCCTCAAACCCCTCTGGAGTTAAATTAATCCTTATATCAAAAGTCTTCAGCAAGTCTTCGATACTTCCCATAATATTATTCTTAGGTGCAATATTCGACCAAGACTCATAGTTTTTAAATCTATAAAGTTCACAAAAATCAACAATTCTATCTGCAATAATATTTTGAAGACTACTTCTTAAATTTCTATATCTCCAAAAGGTGCTATTTATCAATTTATATTTATCTATATGTCCTGACGCATCCAACACTGAATAATAACTTTTAGGAGTAAGTTTAGAAATTCTAGCTCTATATAGAGGAAAAGAATAGAAAAACAATGTATTTGGTTGTTTTTTTAACACCTTCATTTCCTTTCTATACTGCCTTAACTTTTCATGTACTCCACTTACTTTTGCAAATATGTTAGGAATATAAACTTCTCCATGTTCCACCTTGAATCCCGGTCTAAACATAGCTTGCTGCAATGTCCAAATTCCAACTTCTTCATATGTGGTTTTTAAGGTGCATGCATTTATCTTATAATCTGCAAACTGCCACGGTTTATAGCAGTAAGAGTCTTCGCTATTCAGTTTTTCAGAGATTTCAGAATTAGTTTTATATGCATCAGTTTCTATTCTATCTCCAGACATGCCTTCCATCCTTTCATAATTACAAAAGATATTACTTTTTATCTAAATCCAACTCTTCTATTATAAATCTATCAAATTCTATTTCTTCAATAAAATTATCCTGATTAAAAATTGTTTTCCCCCTTTTATTATACTCCTCCAAATTGCTTGGTAGCCAGTAGGGTTTTGATAAATCCATTAAATTGCACAATTCAAGTATGCAAGCTTTTAAATTATCCTGATAGCTTGCACCTTCTATATTTGAAGTTACAACGTAATCCTTAATAGTTCTATTATTTTTGACAATTCTGCCCCATATCTTAAGCATAATACCCTCCTGTATTCCTTATACTGTGCGTAGCAATTATCAATTGTTACGTCTCCTGTATTCTTCTATAAAATCATCACTTAATGTTATTTCTCTTAAAATAATATATTATTCTTTTATCTAAAACTTGAACAAATTCACATGCCTATAGTAGAAAATATAACCTAAAGCCTCCTATTGGTCAAGTTTATATTCAATGATGATAAAAATATGTTGTATAAGCTTTCTTATTCTAAAGTTTCACTCTTTTAGTTTATTATATTAATAAATTAAAAAGCACCCTGTAATGAAACACAACTTTTTTCGTGTCCATCTTTCAGGGTACTTCTCACACTTTTTATATTTTAATCTTCATCATAAAAATCTAAATAAGAATAATTTTGCCCGTCTTTTTGCCATCCTAATATAGAATCCATATTTACATTCTGAGCAGCCTTAAAAATTGATTTATCAACCTGATCAAACTTTTCTTTCATCTGATTAATAAGCTCTTTAACTTCATATCTCTTGTTTCCTATTTTCTTGGCTGCTACCATACAGGCACAATTAAGAGGCCATATTCCACTTTCTCTTGTAAATCGTTCAATATATGTTTCTTCAATATAGTACATTGGACGAATAAGCTCCATGTTATCAAAATTATCTGCTTTAAGCTTTGGCAGCATAGTCTTAAAATTACCGGCATAAAGCACATTTAAAAGTGTAGTTTCAATTACATCATTGTAATGGTGCCCTAAAGCAAGCTTATTACAGCCAAGTTCTTTAGCTTTTGAATATAGAGCTCCTCTTCTCATCTTTGCACACATAAAACAAGGATAGTCTTTTGCAATTCTATCAGTAATTTCAAATATATGAGAATCATATATCTTCACCGGTATACCAAGATAGCTGCAATTATCTATCATTAGCTCTTTAATGCTAGGATGATATCCAGGATCAGCAACAATAAATTCTAGTTCAAATTTTACTTTGCCATGGCGCTGAAGTTCTTGAAAAAGCTTTGCCATCAACATGCTATCTTTCCCGCCAGATACAGCAACTGCTATTTTGTCACCTTCTTCAATCAGATTGAAGTCTTTAACCGCCTTAGTAAATTTTGACCATATATGTTTTCTATATTTAGTTATAATATTTCTTTCTATTTCTTTTAAATCTTTTCTTTCATTAAATGGAACTAATATTTCACATCCATTACCTGCAGTATTACTCACATTAACACCTCTATTCCACAATATTATATCAGCTTCATAGAGTTTTGTCTTTAGTAACTATTTTACTCTAGCATCTTGTTTTACTAAGCATTATATCTAAGATTATTCTGTCTGCTTCGCGTGTTCCCTCATTACCAAGAGCACATAGGTTATCTATTGTTCTTTCAGCATCATTTTCTATAATACCATCTGTTGATTGAATAGATATTCCTTCTTTAGCAAGTATTGCTGAGTGTACTGCAGCATTAGTGCATGTTGATACCTTCAGAGCACATCCTGCCTTAGCTCCATCACAAAGCATTCCTGTTACATTACCCATCATATTCTGAATTGAAGCTTTAATAGAATTTTTATCTCCACCTAATAGGTACACAATTCCGCAGCTTGCACCAGTAGAGGCAACAGTTGCTCCACAGATAGCTGAAAGTCTTCCAAACTTTGACTTAATATATATTGTTATTAGGTGACTTAATGTCACTGCTCTCATTAGCTTATCTTCTGATAATCTTAGCTTTTCCCACACTGCATACACAGGCAATGTAGCAGTTATTCCTTGATTTCCACTGCCTGAATTACTCATAACATTTAAAGTACATCCTGCCATTCTTGCATCTGAACCAGCCGCTGTTAATGCCATAGCATAATTTGCAGTATCATCTGCTATTATACCTTTATTCATTTGATTATAAATAGTTCTACCTACTTGGAGTCCATAAGCATTCTTTAGACCTTCAATACCTATTACTCTATTAAGCTCTATACTCTTTTTCACTAGTTCAAGCTTGTCCATATCGTATTCTTGGACAAAATCCCATATAGTATCTATATTTAAAATACTATAATCCACATCGTTATTTTCTACTGCACAATCTGAACTATTGCAGTAAACAGTTTGTCCATCTACTTCTATTAAAGTAATATTAGTATGTGTGTCTTCAATTATTACTCTTGCACTGGACTGTTCGGTATTTACAATTGCCTCTATATACAGTTTCTTTGGGGTTTTAGCAATGTCAATATAAACTTTGCCTTCCTTTATCATGCTCTTAGCATTTTCAATATCTTCTTTTTCTAGGCCATTTAATAACTCAAGATTTTTTTCTGCTTTATTCACTATAGAGCCCAAAGCCGCTGCCAAATTAATTCCACTACTGCCTGTGCCAGGTATATTTACTGACATAGCATTTTTAATCACATTGCTGCTAGCAAAAACCTTTACTTCTTCTACTTTTTCACCTTTAACATGTTTTCTAGCCATAGCAGCTGCAAAGGCAATGGCAATGGGCTCAGTACAGCCTAAAGCTACAACGAGCTCTTTGTCCAAAACTTTTAAAAATTTTTCATGCTCCATAATTTTTCCTCCTCAGTTTTAATCTATGTTATTTTATTTAGTCCTTAATAAGTATATCTCTTATTTCTATGAACTATTAAATAGTTTAATAGATATCCCTACCCCCTTATATAAAAGGTAGTAATCCAAACAGCATGGAAAGTGTTTACTATAACATAGAAAATAAGTACTATATTTATTAGGATATTCCCTTTAATTAACTGTTCACTTGATGCTCCTCTCATTCTATATCTTAAGACTATAATTAAAATAAGAGGTAGTACAATTTTGATTAAAGCACTTGTTAACGTATCATTAATAACTAAATTCATAATTTTATTTGCTTCAAAAAACATACCTGTTTGTAAAAGAAGGTTGGTAAAAAATAAATCTGTAATATTTAAAATATATAAAATTACTAGCTTTTTGGAAATACTGTTTATGTCCCTTTTCTCAAGTACCTTAAGTACCATGGCAAATCCTCCTAAATAATAGATTTACCATAGTATATTCATTGCTTAAAACTTTTAATCTAAGTATAGATTTTATTAACTAGCCTATCAACAAAATTAAGGCTAAAGCCTAAAGCTTCAGCCACCATATTTATTATATTCTGATTTATAAGCATCATTAAACTGATATTTCTAAACTTACACACATAAAGAATATCATATATTTGCAACCTTTTCAACACATATAGCCCATATGCGCTAAACATTGCATAATTACTTGTATTTTTTTGAAAATTTCATATTATCTAACTCTTTAATTGTTTTTCCTATTCAATACCACCATATTTCACATTGAAATAAAACAAATAACAAATTAATTATTAAAAAAGCAAAAAACAGCATATTTAAAGTTAACTCAAAAATTACTGATATAATTATTTGAGAACTCCTTATAGCTGTCTAAATAAAACAATTATCCCCGTAAGGAAAACCTTACGGGGAACACAATTCAAAAAATTACTTTCTGAATCCTCTGTTGTTGCTTTGTTGTTTTCTAGCTTTTCTACATTCTGGGCATCTTACTGGATCATTTTCAAATCCTTTTTCTTTGTAGAATTCTTGCTCACCTTCAGTAAATATGAAGTCTTTTTCGCAATCTTTGCATACTATAGTCTTATCTGCCATTTCAACATTCCTCCATTTCGTAATATAAAGATTTAACATTTGACTAACAAATAATTTCCCAAAGAGGAAATGCTGTTTAGAAAATTAAATCTTCATGTGATATAAACTATCACTACAAATTAATATTACCATACCTCATAAATATATACAACGAATTTTAACTTTTTTCACAATTTTCGAACCATTTTTTTGCACATAATTCTACTTAGCTGCTCTTTCTACTCTAACTATCTTTCCTTTTATAGTAGTTGTTTTAAGCCCCTCTAAAACAATACTACCTTTACCATCCAATATATCTATATATGAAAAATTCTCTTGTATATCTATTATGCCAATATTCTCTGCATTAACTCCTTCAATACTAGTAATAGCGCCCACTATATCACCAGCTCTTACCTTTTTCTTTTTTCCAGCTCCTATATATATTTTAGTTATATCTTTTTCCAGACTTGCCCCTTTTTTTACTTTTAAATTTTTATTTACTTTTTTATCAGGATTTTTGTCAGCCTCATCAATTTCAGCCCTTGTCGGCAGCTCCTTTTTATCTATTTTGTATTGAATATACTCCTCAATTTCCTTTAAAAAGTTTATTTCATTGGGGCATGCAAAAGTTATTGCTTTTCCAGTATTCTCAGCACGTCCAGTTCTACCTATTCTATGCACATAACTTTCTTTTTCCTCCGGTAAATCATAGTTTATGATGTGCGTTAGATTTTCAATATCTATTCCTCTAGCTGCTACATCAGTTGCAATAAGGATTTCAAATTCTCCTAGTTTAAAACTATCCATAATATTTAGCCTATCCTTTTGAAGCATTCCCCCATGTAGAGAATTGCAGGAATAGCCCTTGTCCTTCATATATTTTAATAAGCTATTTACTTTGTCCTTAGTATTACAAAAAATAATACAGCTATCAGGTTTTTCTATAGATAATACTTTTTTTAGCAAATCTTTTTTGTTCTCTTCTTCAATCTGGTACCAGCACTGCTTAACCTTTTTAACTATGGTATTTTTTGATTCCACCTCAATATTAATTGGATTATTCATGTGCTTTTCACAAAGCTGTACAATTTCCGCAGGCATAGTAGCAGAGAATAACCAAGTTGCTCTTTCTTTTTTTAAAGCCTTTATTATCCCTTCAACTTGGTCAATAAAACCCATGTTTAGCATCTTGTCAGCCTCGTCTATAATTAGATATTTTATATTACTAGTTACAAGACTTCCCCTTTGAATATGGTCAAGCGTTCTACCTGGTGTACCAACTACAATATGCACTCTTTGCTTTAGTTCCCTTGCCTGACCTTCATAGGGCTGTTTACCAAATATAGCTGAACACCTTATTCTTTTAAACCTACCAATGTTTGATATATCATTTTTTACCTGCATGCATAGTTCTCGCGTGGGTGTTAAAATCAATACCTGTGGTTCCTTTGATTCAATATTTACAGCTTCACAAACCGGTATTCCAAAAGCTGCAGTCTTGCCGCTTCCAGTCTGTGATTTAACAATCATGTCCTTGTATTGTAATGCTAGAGGTATAACTTGACTCTGCACCTCTGTAGCTTTATTAAAACCAAGTCCCTTAATAGCTTTTAATATTTCACTACTTAGCTCTAAGGAATCAAAATTAATATGTTCCATATTTTTTCTCCTTTGTTTACCTTCTAAATAGAAGTTAACTCATGTTTTTAAATATCCTTTAATATTATATTGATTGAATTGCTTACGTTGATTCTCTCTTCATAAACCCACTTTTCATCGAATTCTAAACCAAAGGCTTTTGAAAAAGAATAGTATAAATTTATCTTTTGATAGTACCTTTCAAATTCATACAAATCTTTTAGAAGACACTGTGGTTTTGATATAGTTTTACTTTTAGCCACAAATATCTCATCAATAAAGAATAAAAATGTTTCCATAATAGCTGAATTTGATACGTCAAAAGGAATTCTTAACAGCTTCCATTGAATCTTTTCATCCAATCTATAGCCTTTTATTGTATCAAGTAAAACTATGTATTCACTTACATCCATTTTTTTATAGTAAGGTACCTTAGGCTCCATTGTACTCCATAGTGCCAGTTTTTCCCTAAGCGGCAAATTCTTAATTCTTAATATCTCTTCACTTGGTCCTAGAACCGCTTGCCTTATTGGATAATCCTCCATATCAAGATTTTCTCTAATAAAGTCTAGGTTATCCCCATAAGTACCTACATATCCTATATCATATATTCCCTTTCTTCCTGCTCTACCGGCAATTTGCTTAACTTCTTGAGAATTCAAGAATCTTACCTCACTGCCATCAAACTTTTTCATATCCATAAATATTATCCGCCTTATAGGAAGATTAACTCCCATGCCTATCGCATCAGTTGTAATCAAAATAGAGGTCTCTTTACCTATGAATTGTTCATACTGCTTTTTTCTCACTTCAGGTGGCAAATCCCCATAAATAAGGCTTGATTTTATTCCTTGCTGCGAATAGTTATAAGCAAGCTCTAAAACCCTCTTCTTTGAAAATACTACTAGAGCATCACCACTTTGAATATCCTTAAAGGAAAAACTTTTATCCATTACCTCTAGTGGAATACTTCTTGTATATTCAATTATTTCAAATTCTTCATTGCAATCTTTTAATATCTTAACAATTACCTCTTTAGCATTCATGGCGCCACATATATGTATTTCTTTGCATTTAAGTCCTAATAAGGCTCTTGTCCAAGCTGCACCTCTTTGGTCATCATTTATCATTTGAATTTCATCTATAACTCCAACTTCATATTGCTGAGAAATATCCAGTTTTTCTATGGTGCAGGCTGTATGCCTTGCTCCTTCTACATTTATCTCTTCTTCTCCTGTAAGTAAACTGCATTTAGTCCCTTCTCTATTAAGTTTCTCATAGTTTTCTAATGCCAATATTCTAAGCGGTGAAAGATAAACTCCATCTGCTGAAACTTTTAGCCTCTGCATTGCATTATAAGTCTTTCCGGTATTGGTTTCACCAAGATGCAGATAAAACTTTCTATTTAACCTTCTAGTGTCTGTATATTCATCTTTTGGGTTTGATGGAAAAATCCTTTCAAACTCCTTTAGTGCTACTTCAGGTATATGGTTCGTTATTAATACAGTAATAATTCCCGATTTTAAGTAATTATCATAATTATGTCTTATTATGTCTTCAAATCTAAAACTGGTATGATTTTTATTATTATAGTCCTCTAATAGTCTTTTGGATATGTATTCTAGTATTTCAAGATACCCTTCATAAACATAGGTATAATCCTTTAAATCAGCATCTTCGTATTCCTTTAATTCTTTTAGTTTTTTTCTTACTGCAGACTCATGATCCCATAGAGCATTAGTTTTAGTATGTCTAACAATTTCATCAATCTGTGCTATTTGATTTTTTATTTTTCTAAAGTTTCTTTCAATAGCTCCTCGCTTCATGATTTTCTCCTTTCATTCGAAACACTGAGTAATCTATTCATGCCGGCTCACACCGGCAGATTACTCGTTAAAGGTCGTTTAGACCTTTAACCTCCTTATCACTCGGAGCACGGGGTAAACTATTCTTATAGGTTATCACCGACAGTTTACCCGTAAAAGTCCATTTAGGACTTTTACCTCCTTTCAGTCGAAACACTGAGAAAGTTCTCTTAATTATATTGTAGTTACAATTACATGTAATTTATACACCTGGTATTAAATAAAAAGAGATATATTTCATAAGAATGTGAATATATAAATAAAGCCTCAAAGTGTCTTATGACACCCTGAGGCTGCACAATATACTTAAAAACACTCCGTAAACTTAATATACCATAAAAAGCCTAAACTTTAAACTTATTTGTAATCCCCTTAAGCACTTCAGCACTCTTCATATTTTCGTCTACACTTGACTTTATTTCTTGCGTCTTTTCAGCTACAGTAATGGTTTTGTTGGCTATATTACTTATACCTGAGGCTCCTTCATTAACTGTATTAGCCATTTCGCTTATAGCTTTAGAAATTCCTGATATAGAGGCGCTTAATTCCTCAGAAACGGCACTGAAGTCCATCATAAATTTATTTACTTCCTCTGCATCATCGCTGTATTGATCCCCAGTATTGATGAACTTATCATAATCTTGTTTTACATCACTATCTATATATTGAAGTACTTTTATTGATGTATTAGTAAGATTCTTTACAGAATCATTTACAGTTCTTACAACACTTTGTATATCACCAATAGTTGCTGCAGATTGCTCAGCTAATTTTCTAACTTCATCAGCTACTACTGCAAAGCCTTTACCTGCCTCACCAGCCCTAGCAGCTTCGATAGCAGCATTTAAGGCTAATAAATTAGTTTGATCACTAATGTCCAGAATAGCTTTTGCCAAAGTTTCAATTTGTTGAACAGCCTTTGATCCATTAATAGCTTGCTCCATTTCTAACTTAACACTATTATAAACCGAATTAGAATTTTCTTTTGATAATACTGCACCTTGTTTAAGTTCTTTAGCTCTTCCAGCAATTTCATTTGCCTTTTCACTTCCACCAGTTGCTCTTATTGCAACTTCATTAACTGCACCTTCCATCTCTCCAGAAGATGCTGATATTTCTTCAATTGTTGCTGCACTTTCTTCCATACCAGCAGAAAGACTTTCTGTTTCCATAGAAGTTTCATCTGCAATAGATTGTAATACTTCAGTAGAAGCTTCAACATTATGAGCACTGCTGCTTATATTTTCAGATACTTGTATTAAACTGCTTAAAACTTCTCTTAAGGATATTCTCATATTTATTATAGACTTAGCCATAACGCCGACCTCATCTTTATAATTATGCAGTACCTCATATTGTTTTTGATAAGTCAAATCAAGATTTGCGGTCATATTTACTAAATCAGTTACCATACCAATTGGTTTTGTTATCCTTCCTGATACAATTACGCCTATTACTATAGCAGCTAAAACAATAATAGCACTAATTATGAAAATCATATTGGTCATATTTTTTATTGGTGCAGCTATTTCACCTTTAGTTGCTGTAAATACCACTAACCAGTTTGTGTTAGGAACCTCTTCATACGCAGCTATTTTATCTGCTTTATTGTAGCTATATTCCATAGCAGTTCCCTGAACCTTTTCGCCTTTTACTATTCTATCTGAGACAGCTTTAATTTGTGGTGTTTCTACAGGCTTTGCTATCTTTTCCTTAGTTGGGTGGTAGATAATATTACCCTTTTCATCAACTAAAAATACATAGCTAGATGGACTACTGGAAACCTTTATTTTAGATAAATATGTCGAAAAGCTTTCACCTTTTACTGCTGTTGCCATATAGGCAACTATGTTTCCATTTTCCTTAATAGGACATGTAAATACTATTATTGGTGCCCCTGTAGATTTAGAAACTAGAGTCTCACTTATTATTTGTTTTCCGTTTCCACCTAAAGTAGCTTTATTATAATTTCTATCACTAATGTCACTGCCAATAAGTTTTCTATCACTATCTGCAATTATAATTCCTTTTGAGCTAACTAAAAATGCGTGCTCTAAATTGCCTGAAGAAGCTACATGCTCATCTAACATTTTATTTGCATTTTCCAAAGTCGCTTTATATTCGTCACTTTTAGGATCTTGAGTCAAAGCTTTTTGTAAAAAAGCATCAATATTCTTATTACCAGAAAGTTCATCGACTGTAATCAATTCCTTCTGCACAAGTGCAGTAATTGTTTCTACAGCTCTTTTTGATACAGACTGCATTTCATCCTTACTTGTTCTATACATTAGAGTTGAAGATTCATAATAGGAAAAAATGCTTGTAATTACAACTGATACTATTAATAATGTAGTAATTAGAATTGGTATTTTCTTTTTTAACGACATTAAGATCCCCCCTTATTTTTTAACTCAGCGTTATATTTTATTATCGACAACTTATGTCATATCTTTACTATAATTTCATTTTTCGTCATATTTTTTAACTTTATTATAGATATTTCATTAACTTTGAAAATAGTATTTTTTATAAACTAATACCAGCACCTTTATCCATAATAAAATTAACTATAATTTAATAGCAAAAATTCTCATGAAAATAGTAGCACATTCTCTAGCTAAGAATAAAATATTATTGGAGCAATATTTTTGGAGGTATTAATGCCTGGTGATATTTTGAAACATACAAAGTACATTGCAAATCTACCTTATCCTAAGCCAATGGTAGAAAAGCCCAATATAACCTTTGCCAATATTCTACTTCAGGATTATTCAGGTGAAGTTAGCGAACTTACTGCAATTAATCTTTACGTGTATCAACATATTGTTAGTGATGGAGAATTTAGTGATTATGCCGAACTTATTGGTGGAGTAGCTATGGCTGAAATGAAGCACCTAGAACTGCTTGGAAAAACTATAAAAATGCTTGGAGTAAAGCCAATTTATATTAATGCAATATGTCCTTCTAGACAACTTTGGTCACCCTGCTACATCAACTTTACTGTATTTATAAAAGATATGCTTCTTGAAGATATAAAATCCGAAAAAAAGGCTATTGATAATTACAAACACCATATATCAATAATTAATGATAAATATATAATAAAACTGTTAGAAAGAATAATTTTAGATGAAGAGCTACATATCAAGCTATTTATAAATTTATATGAAAAATATAAATTCTCTCATTAGTATTTCAAAAAATATATTGGTTAATTTAAAATAGCTTTGATAACCTTAGTTATCAAAGCTATTTTAAATTACATATTTTCTATTTTTACAACCTCATAACCTGCATCTTCTATAGCAAATTTAATATCTTCATCCTTTATCTCTGTATCTGCCCCAATTACTGCTGTTTTTGCAGCTAAATCTACTGATACACTTTTTACTCCATTAAGTTCGCTTAAAGCTTCCTTAACATGATTAACACAATGTCCACAGCTCATTCCTTCAATTAATATTTTCTTTTCCATTATTAATTCCTCCTATATGAAATTATATATAAATATTTATATATTTACTTAATTGGTTTAAATCCTTTAAGTCTTAATGCATTTAATAGAACTGAAACTGAACTAAAACTCATTGCCGTTGCTGCAATTATTGGATTTAGAAGCGGTCCACCAAATATATAAAGAACTCCCATTGCTACAGGTATGCCTAGTGTATTGTAACCAAATGCCCAAAATAGATTCTCTTTAATATTTTTTATAGTTTTTTTACTTAATTGTATTGCGGTTGGTACATCCATTAGGTCACTTCTCATAAGAACAATATCTGCAGATTCCATAGCCACATCTGTACCTGATCCTATAGCTATACCAATATCAGCTTGTGCTAGTGCTGGAGCATCATTTATGCCATCCCCAACCATTGCAACCTTCTTACCTTCAGCCTGAAGCTTTTTAACTTCATTAGCTTTATCCTGTGGAAGAACCTCAGCTAATATTCTATCTATACCAACCTGCTTTGCAATTGCTTCAGCAGTTCTCTTATTATCCCCAGTAATCATAGCAACTTCTATACCCATCTTATGGAGCTGTTCGATTGCTTTCTTGCTGTTTTCTTTAACAGTATCTGCAACAGCTACAATACCTGCCATCTTATTGTCTACAGCAATGTACATTGGTGTCTTACCTTCACCAGCTAGCCTATTTGAGGTTTCTTCAAGGTTCTCTAAAGATATATTGCTTTCTGTCATAAGCTTTCTATTTCCCGCTAAAATATCTTTGCCATCTATTTTAACTTCAATTCCATGACCAGGTATTGCCTTAAAGAAATCTATGTTCTTAAATTCTAATCCTTTTTCTTCTGCTCCTTTTACAATAGCTTCTCCAAGCGGATGCTCAGAACCCTTTTCTGCTGAAGCAGCTATTTGTAATAGTTCATCTTCTGACATTCCATTAAGAACAACTATATCAGTAACCTTTGGCTTACCTTCTGTAATTGTACCTGTTTTATCAAACACAATTGTTTTTATCTTATGTGCAGTTTCTAGTGCAACTCCACTTTTTATAAGTACTCCATATTCTGCTCCCTTTCCAGTACCAACCATAATAGCTGTAGGTGTAGCTAACCCTAGAGCACAAGGACAAGCAATTACAAGTACTGATATGAATATTGTAAGAGCAAATACTCCAGTTTCACCTGACATATACCACGCTGCGCCTGAAAGAACAGCAATTGAAATTACTACTGGTACAAAGTATCCTGAAATAATATCAGCAAGCTTCGCTATAGGAGCTTTGGAACCTTGAGCATCCTCTACAAGCTTTATAATCTGTGCTAAGGCTGTGTCTTTACCAACCTTAGTAGCTTTATACTTTATTGTTCCGTTTTTATTTATACTTGCACCAATTATCTTATCTCCCACATTCTTTTCAACTGGTATGCTTTCTCCTGTAAGCATGGATTCATCTACTGAAGTCATACCGTAAGTTACTTCTCCATCTACAGGCATCTTTTCTCCTGGTTTAACAATAATAATATCTCCAACTTCAACTTCATCTATGGATATTTCTATTTCTTTATCGTCTCTTATAATTGTAGCTGTCTTCGGCGCTAGTCCCATTAGCTTTTTAATAGCTTCAGAGGTTTTGCCTTTTGTAACAGACTCTAAATATTTTCCCAGTGTTATAAGTGTGATAATAACTCCTGCAGATTCAAAATATAAATCATAGGCATAATCCACATTACCGCTAAAAATCTGCACTATAGCAAATATTCCATATAAAAAGGCTGCGGAAGTACCCATTGCAATAAGAGAATCCATATTAGGACTTCTTCTTATTAATGACTTAAACCCAACTCTGAAAAATCTATTGCCTGCAATCATAACTGGTATAACTAAAACTAACTGAACAATTGCAAAGGTTCTAGGATTTATCATAGGATCAATGATACTAGGAAGACTAAACCCTAACTTTTCCCCTACCATATGCCCCATTGAAATTGTAAGTAAAGGAACTGTGAAGATTAAAGAGATAATAAACTTCTTCCATAATAATTTTATTTCTTTTTCTTTCTTCTCCCTATCTTCATCAACAGTAACCTCATCCTCTAAGGCTTTATACCCAGCCTTTTCTATAACCTTTTTAATATCTGCTACTCTTACTTTTGAAGGTTCATAACTTATACTTAATTTTTCTGTTGCAAAATTAACATTTGATTCAGTAACACCATCAAGTTTTTTTGTTACTCTTTCAATTGTTTTTGCACACGCTGCACAAGTCATGCCTTCTATTTTAAAGGTTTTGCTGCTTGACTCTATAATTGCCTTGTAACCGGCTTTTTCAACAGCAGCCTGAATATCTGGAATAGATACCTTTGTTTCATCAAAATTTATATTTAATTTTTCAGTAGCAAAGTTTACACTTGCTTCATTAACACCTTGAAGCTTTTTGGATGCTCTTTCTACAGCTTTTGCACAAGCTGCACAAGTCATACCTTCTATTTTTAATGACTTAGTTGCCATGTTTTTTCCTCCTGTTTCCTTGATTAAACATAACCATTTACAATAACTTGGCTTTGTATAAAAATATTTATTACTTATCTATTATTTTAGATAATAAATCAATTATTTCTTCTATCTTCTCATCACCTTTATCTTGATCAAAAGCATCTTTAACACAATGATGCAAGTGCTGTTTTAAAATCATCATATTTGCTTTTTTCAAAAGAGCTTGTGCTGCAATTATTTGGTTAGATATATCTACACAGTACCTTCCATCTTCAAGCATCTTTATAATACCTTCAATTTGCCCTTTTGATGTCTTTAAAGCCATCAAAGCCTTCTTTTTTTCTTCGTTCAACTCTATCACTCCTTATTGACACCCACCCGGTGGGGGGGTGGTATATTTATAATATATCAAACTTCTTTAAACATTTCAATAGTTTATGAAAAAATCTTCTTATTTATGTTGTGCTATGTTAATTTACAAAAAATAAATACAGCAGCATTAGTAAAGCTAATGGTGCTGTATTGTTAAATTAATTATTATTCATAATAATCTTTAAGTAATATATTTTTCTTTCTCATGCCTTATTACTAAAACATTTCAAACTGCATGTTATATAAACTTGCATACATTCCATTTTTGCTTAGAAGTTCCTCGTGAGTTCCTCTTTCCTGTATTCCGTCATCATTAAGTACTACTATTTCGTCTGCATTTCTTATTGTACTTAGCCTGTGAGCAATTACAATAGTTGTCCTATTCTTTGCTAATTCATCAAGAGATTTTTGAATATACTTTTCGCTTTCATTATCCAATGCTGAAGTTGCTTCATCCAAAATTAATATAGGTGGATTCTTTAAAAAGGCCCTTGCAATCGAAACCCTCTGCTTTTGCCCACCTGATAGTTTAACACCTCTTTCTCCAACATAAGTGTCATAACCATCTTCTAGTTCCATAATAAACTCATGAGCATTAGCCTTTCTAGCTGCTTCTATAATTTCTTCCTCTGAAGCATCGGTTCTACCATATGCTATATTTTCTCTTATTGTACCTGAAAACATATAAACATCCTGCTGAACTACACCAATAAAGTTTCTAAGTGACTTTAATTTTATACTTTTAATATCTATTCCATCTACTGAAATAGAACCATCGTAAACTTCATAAAATCGTGGTATTAAACTACAAAAAGTAGATTTTCCACCACCAGAAGGACCAACTAAGGCAAAGGTCTTACCTGCATCTATGTTAATATTAATATTTTTAAGCACTTCATTTTTATTATCATAACTAAAGGATACATTATTAAATGTTATATTGCCCTTTGGATTTTTAAGTTCAATAGCATTTTTTGAATCCACAATTTCCGGCTCAGTTTCCATTACTTCTATAAACCTTTCAAACCCAGTAATTCCCCTTTGAAATTGTTCTGTAAAATTAACAAGCTTATCAATTGGATTTATAAAAATGTTAATA
The DNA here is from genome assembly GCF_026012015.1 of Clostridium omnivorum. Taxonomy (NCBI): domain Bacteria; kingdom Bacillati; phylum Bacillota; class Clostridia; order Eubacteriales; family Clostridiaceae; genus Clostridium; species Clostridium omnivorum. The sequence continues at coordinate 328,470 of NZ_BRXR01000001.1, forward strand.
TATAAAATATATACAACTAAGTTTGATGGACTAAGTTTTCCACCACTAATTGCAAAACCTCCTGTTAATATTACACTTAAATACAATAATCCTTGAAAAAATTGATTTCCGCTAAAAAACCTTCCCATTATAAAATAGCCAGCTTCTTTTGTCTCTAAAAATTCCAAATTGCCTTTGTGGAACTTCTTACCTTCTACCTTTTCATTAGCAAAGGATTTTACTACTCTAATTCCTGAAAGACTGTCCTGAATTTGTGCATTTACGTTAGCTATTTTTTCTCTGTTTCTTGTAAATGTAGATTTCATCTTCTTATTATATTTTATAGCAAAGAATACCATAAGTACTGTAAATACAAACAGTATCAATGTTATACTCACATTAATACTTAGCAAGATTATAAAAGAACCTATAATCTTTAAAATAGATATGAATAAATCTTCTGGGCCGTGATGAGCTAGTTCTGAAATATCAAATAGATCCGTTACTATTCTTGACATCAGCTTACCTGTATTTGTGTTATCATAATAAGAAAAAGAGAGTTTTTGGAGATGATTAAATAAATCACTTCTCATATTTGCTTCCATTTTAGCACCCATTATGTGTCCATAGGAGGTTATGTAATATTGACATAAATACTTCACTGCATACATTGCTAAAAGAGCTAGTCCAATATAAACTACTAATTTTATCATAGTGTTTTTATCTTGTAGTGTATAAACATTGTCCAGTAAGTAATTGACTATTAAGGGAAAAGCCAAGTCTATCCCTGATAAAGCAAGTGCACAGAACATATCTGTAAAAAACATACCTTTGTAAGGTTTATAATACGATATAAATTTTTTGATTGTATCCATCCCCATCCCCCATTCATAAAAAAAGTAAAGTGATTTACCTATAAAACCACTTTACTATTTTACCACTATTATTTATATTTTGTTAGCTATTTTTTTATTCTTCCTTTGAAATATTAGTAAGATTATTTGCCATTTTATCAATCTCATGTACTGAAGCTGCAACAGTTTGTATTGATGCAAGCTGCTCTTCTACAGAAGCAGCTATTTCCTTCATTTGTGAAGTACCTTGTTGTGACAATTTACTTATGTTGTCCATAATATCTACAATTGTATTAGAATAATCATTAATTCTTTTGTTTGACTTTACTATTTCATCCATATTCTTATACACTTCATTGTTTAAGTTTGCAGTTTCATCAAACATTTTTCCTGATCTATTGACCATTTGAAGCCCATTATCAATTCTGTCAATGTTATTTTCTGTTGCTACTACAGCTTTGTTTGTGTCATCCAGCACTTGCTCAATTAGCTTTGCGATGCTATTTGCGGCTTCTGCAGATTGCTCTGCCAGTTTCCTTATTTCATCAGCAACTACTGCAAACCCCTTCCCCATTTCACCAGCCCTTGCAGCCTCTATTGCAGCATTAAGTGCTAAAAGATTTGTTTGAGAGGATATGTCGGTAATTACCTGTGTTATCTTGCTTACCTCAGCTGATCTTTCCCCTAAATTTTTAATTAATACTCTATTTTCTTCAAAAGCACTTTGAATATTTTTCATTTCAACTATGGTGCTTTCGATTTCCTTTAGGCTTTTCTTAGTTGACTCACTTGCAGCTTTACCTGCACCATTTATTGCCTCAGCTTGATTTACGATGTCTAGCAAATCCTCAGATATGCTGCCAATTGATTTAGATGCATTCTCAATATAAGCTATAGTATCTTCAAAGGTCTTATATGTTTTATCCGAATTATCTGCTATAACCTCATTAGCTGCAGTTGTTTCATCAGTTATGAATTTTAAGTCTGAAGCTGATTTACTTAAACTTTCAGATACTTCCTTCACATTGTTTAATATCTTTGAAATCTTTCCTAATAGTTTTGCCTGTTCTTCTGCATCAGCCATTCCAAGCATAATTCCCCTTGATCTGTCTACAACACTGGAAGTCACAAAAGCAATAGCAAGAAACTCCAAAGTATTTGATAGAGAAGAAACAATCCAAGCCTTTATTACTGTTCTGTCTTTTAGTAATCCACTGCTAATTAAATCCCCCTGAACAAAATAATCAACGCATGCATAAACCACCACAGAAACTAGAAATGCCACCTTAACAATTCTTTTATCAAAATACATGGAAGAAAGAAAAATTGGAAATGAAAGTATAATATATGCATTCCACTTAAACGGTTTTAGTATAGCCCCAACTCCAATTACACATAATATTATTCCAAGGTATTTAAACCATGGTCTATTATAAAATCCTAACTTTGAAATTATGTAAGGCACTATAAAAAGAATAAATGCTGCACCTATTTGAATTTTTGCAGTATCCATTGAAATTGGAAAAATTCTAAAATAGATAAGAAAGAATACAATTGGAAGTATAACTACTGCAGTAATAAGTAATATGAAAGCTACTTTTTTATTAACCTCATATTCATTTTTGACTAAGTATTCCTTTTTTTCTTGTTTTGATTCTTTCATGATTCGACCCCCTTTTACATATAAATAATACTAAATTTGTCATGTAAAAGTAAGGCCTTTTTTGTTGAAAATTACATTTATTTTTAATATTTTTTTATTATTATTTGAACTTAATTTAAACATCCCAATAGAACAAAAATAAGCTTTAAATTTTTTTTGTTTATTTTTTATTATTGTGATATAATAATATAGTTGTTAAAACACTGTTGATAAAAATTTATATCAATGAATATTGTGTTTTATCTTAGGAGGACAATTAATGAAAATCGGAACAGTTAAATGGTTTAATTCAGAAAAAGGATTTGGCTTTATAGAAGTTGAAGGGGAAAATGACGTTTTCGTTCATTTTACAGCTATTCAAAGCAACGAAGCTAGAAAAAGCCTTGAAGAAGGTCAAAAAGTTGAATTTGAAGTAGAACAAGGACCAAAAGGTCTTCAAGCTGCTAATGTAGTAAAATTATAATAAAGGTTATAATATATTAAATATTAATATATAAACGCTGCTAGTACCACCTTATTAAAGGTGGTTTTCTAGTATACTGATTTATTACTTACCTTTTGTATGGAAAGCATTAACTGCATTAATGCTTTCCATACAAAGGGTGCTATATACTATAAAAGGAGAGAATACAGCAATGAAAAGAATTTACAATATAAAAAAGACTATATCAGTTAAGCAATTTATAGCTGAATTTGGAGAAAATTTTACTGAACATATGAAACAAAGATTGCTTGATCTTGAAGTAAGAACAGTTCTAACAAGAAAAGATATCAACAATAGAGTTGATATAAAACATGTGGAGCATACTCGTTATGAAACCTTAACAGATGATAGAATCACTAAAGTTGAGAAGGAATATAGCTATGGCGAATTAGCTGTTATTGATGGATTGCTATACTTTTCCAATAGCTGTATTGTTAATAATGATCTTATGCAATCTCCAATAGTAGATAAAATATATTCACATCTTCAGAGCGAAGAAATATTAACAGACTACGATATTGCTGCAAAAAAAGTAGATGACAGCAACATAGATTATGTGATTGACAGCATATTGGAAGCATGTCCTGAGGTATCACAGAGATATATGGATATTGTTAAAGGCATGATAGATAGATCTAAAAAATAATATTCAATATTATCTTGCATATTTTGAAAAGATGATATATAATAAATAAGTTGATTAATTTTTCTTTATAGAAGAGTTGCAAAGTACAATTGCAAAATGAGAGTTGCTTAAAATATTAGAGTTATTAAATGTTAGAAAACATATGAATCTATTATATATATTTATAGAATCTTCAATTTCTTACTTCTAATTTAATCCCTAATTTTTAGATTTTGTCCTTTCTTGTACTAAGTACTATATTTATAGTATATATAGTCTTGCGACATTTCTATTGGAAATAATAGGAGGTACGCAAATGAAGTTTGAAATGGAATTCATACTTACAGAAGATGTTATTGAAGAATGTTTATCTGAATGTTTAGAATAATAATGTCTTAGATGAGCTATCAATGCTGAAATGTGTTGATAGCTTTTATATTTTAATAGTACAATTAGATTAAAATATGATAAAATAAAGCACACTATAAAAAGATTTATATTGCAAAGCGAGGTAAAAATTGTGATTCAAATAGGTGATTTTAACAAACTGCAAGTTGTAAGAATAGCGGAAATTGGCTACTATTTAGATGGTGGCACTGGTAATACATCAGATGATATATTACTTCCTAACAAGAGTGCTTTAAATGCAGAGCTTAATATCGGGGACCAGGTTGATGCTTTCATTTATAGAGATTCAAAGGATAGAATAATTGCTACTCTAAAAAAACCACTAGCGAAGGTTGGAGATTTAGCCTACTTAAAAGTTGTTTCCACTACTAAAATAGGCAGCTTTGTGAATTTTGGATTAGAAAGGGACATTTTCGTTCCTTTCCGTGAAAAAGTTTATGCCCTTCAAAATGATAAATATTACTTATTCTACATTTATCTTGATAAAACTGGTAGACTAGCGGCTACTACAGATATCGAAAAGCATTTACAAAACCCTAAAGGATTTAAAATAGGAGATCATACAACAGGTACTGTGTACGGCTTCCAAACTAACGGCAGTGTAAAAGTAGCAGTTAATAATCTTTATAAAGGCGTAATTCTACATAATGAATATTTTAATGAACTTAAGCATGGTGATGTAATTGAACTTACAATAAACAAGTTTTATGAAGATGGCAGAATAGGTGTTACCCCAAGAAAGTCCTCAAGAGAGGAAGTAGTTTCTCTACAAGATACTATTTTAGATTATCTTAAAACTCATGATGGTTTTATGACTTTTAATGACAAGACTTCACCTGAAAATATATACAATACATTTCATGTTAGTAAAAATCACTTTAAGAATGCTCTTGGTGGACTTATGAAAAAAAATTTAATTGAGCAGAATAGTGAAGGAACTAAACTAAAATAATTATTCAGCAGAATAAAAACGGTTTTCTTAATATCAAAATTAAGAAAGCCATTTTTTGCTTATCTAATATAGTTTATTGCATTATTTTTTCTCTCAAAAGCTTTTAGATCCTTTGTTACAGCTGAATAACCAAGAGTTATTGCAAACAATGGTTCATATTCTACAGGTATGTTTAGTTTCTTAACCTCTTCCTGTTCTTCAAATATAAAACTAGTTAATCCTACCCAGCATGATGCCACTCCTATACTTTTAGCTGCAAGTAGTATATTTTGTGCTGCTGCACTGCAATCAGCCATTGGGCAATAGGGTAATTCTTTATTGTTATTCTTTTTGCCAGACACAATAACAACTGTTGGAGCATTATAAAAAACATGATACTTTTCATTTTGCGCCATTTTTACTATCCAATCTGTTTTAGCTTTTTCCATCAGCTGCTTTGTTTTAACATTTAAATCTTCAATTACTTCTTTACTTTGAATTACAGTAAAATACCAGGGTTGATCATTATGTCCACTTGGAGCATAAATACCAGCCTCTAATATAGTATTAAGTTCTTCTTCTTTTACTTGTTCAGGTAAATATCTTCTAATACTTCTTCTGTCTTTAATAGTTTCAATAATTTGATTCATAGTTTCCTCCATATTTCCTTTATCCTGTGCAAACTAATAAATTCACACAAACCAGTCTGCATTTAAATTCATTTTGTACTTAAAAATTAGCTGTGATTGTGCAATATTCATTAGATTATTCAGCAATAATCTCCTTTTCCATTACATTTCCAGATTTCTTACTGTAAAGTCTAGCCGCAGTTATAAGAGCTCCAATTATACAGACTACTCCAGCAGATATATATACATTTCTCATTGCAAAAATAAACACATCATCTCTTCCTTGAACATAGTTTGTAACATGATATCCAATCTTATAACTCATTCTATTATACAACATTGTTGTAGATAACGATATTCCAAACACCATTCCTAAATTTCTAACTAATGCATTTATACTGCCAGCGATTCCTAATTTACTCTTAGGAACTGTAGACATTATCAAGGAATTATTAGGAGATTGGAACAATCCATTTCCTAAAGACATTGTTGCAATAAATATACACATAATTACTAGTGAAGAATGTTCATTAAGTGTAGCCATTAAAAACAATCCAACGCTAGTAAGGCAAAGTCCAATAAAAGTTAAAAACTCTGATCCGATTTTATCCGATAAATATCCACTTACTGGCGCAACTATAGAAAGTACTATTGGATAAGCCATCATAAACATTCCTGTAGCAGCTGGAGAAAGCTTCATTACATCTTGAAGATAAAATGGTTGGATAATATTAGAGCAGCTAATAGCTATAAAAGATATAAATCCACAGAAAATGCTTATTGAAAACAGCTTATTTTCAAATATCTGAAGATGCAAAAGCGGCATTTTCTCATTCTTTTCTATGATTATAAATATAACAAATAGGATTAACGCCAGTAAAAATCCTAATATGATTATTATATTGGTATAGCCGAATTCCTTACCCTCATTTAGTGCTCCAAAGAGTGCAATTATTGAAGCGGAAAATAATATGGCTCCCTTTAAATCTAATTTTTCTTCCCTATTTTTAATTGCCCTTGGAAAAGTCTTTGTACTCATAATAAAGGTAAATATACCAATAGGCACATTTATAAGAAATATATATTTCCAACTAAATACTGATACTATTAATCCACCAAGTGGCGGGCCTACCATTGTTCCCAAAGCTACAACTGCTCCAGAAAGTCCAAGTGCCCTTCCCCTCTCATTACTAGGAAATACCTGTGTAATTATTCCTTGACTAGTTGCCATTGTAGCTGCTGCACCAATTGCTTGTACTACTCTTGCTAAAATTAATAGAGCAAGGGAATTTGAAACACCGCACAAAAGAGAACCAATAGTAAACAGTACAATTCCAAATTTAAATACATTAGTTTTACCTTTCATGTCCCCTAATCTACCATAGATAAGTATTGTAGCAGAAATTACAATCAAATAGCTTGTAACTACCCATTCGATGGAACCCATTGTAACAGAAAGCTTGTCAGACATTACTGGCAGTGCAACATTTACAATACTGCTATCCAAACAGCACATAAATGTCATAAGTACTACGTTAAACAATATAATCCATCTATTCTTAATATCTCTATTTTCAGTATTATTCACATCCATCATCCTTTCTGCATTTACCTTGTTTAAACCTTATTGCATTTTTCAAAGCCTTTTCTGAAAGCCTAACTATTTCATCCTTCTCATTTTCATCAAAATCAGCTGTTATAATGTCAATCCAATTAAAAATAATATCTTTAATTTCAGGTATAGCTGCTTTTGCTTTATCCGTTAAATAAAGCTTATAAGCTCTTGAATCATTTTCATCTTGTTCTTTTATTACATATCCAAGCTCAATAAGTTTATTGATTGACCTAGCAGACATAGCTTTATCTACTCCAAGTTCTCTACTTATTTGATTTTGGCTAATCCCTTCTTTATAACTAAGCCTCATCAAAAATGGGTATGTACCATTGCTTAGTTCGTATTTCTTCAATGCTTCGTCTGTGTAGCACTGAGTTACTCTATATAATGTATTTGTAAACTTTATTAATGATGGTCTTTCCTTTTTCATATTTACCTCCAAGTTTATATCACGTATAATAAATTATCATAATATAGTTGATTAGTCAACCATATTTATAATTTAATCTCCAATAAAATAAAAGTGAATACATTTTTTATATGCAATGAATCCACTTTTATTCTTAGGCTGCTATTATTGCTGCTTGTGAAATTACTAATATATTATTCTTCGCGCTGTTATATAGTGACTTTGCCAATAGGAAGTTGTTATGTCCGTAGTCTTTACCACATCACCTGTCTTAGGACTGTGTATCATTTTTCCATCTCCTATGTATATACCTACATGGGAAATACGTCCATCTCCAGCTAAAGAAAAAAATAATAAATCCCCTGGCTGTAAATTTGTCTTTGAAACATATATCCCTTGAGTTGCTTGCTCTGAAGATATTCTATTAAGGCTGTATCCAGCAGTTTTATAAACATATTGTGTAAATCCAGAACAATCAAATCCACCCTCACTAGGCGACTCCCCTCCCCACACATAAGGTGTGCCTAGAAGGGATTTTGCTGTTGAAACTACAATATTTATCTTTCTCTGAGCTTCTGATATATCTAAATTTAAATAAGTTTTACTTACCCATCCAATTCTTCCATCAGACAGCATAATTTTATAAAAGCCCTGTGACTCCCCTATTACCTTCACCCTGTTCCCCTGCCAAAGTAAATGCATAATTGAGTAGCTTGTTGACGGCCCAGTTCTTACATTTAGCTGAGTTGCAGTAACTACCCCAGTAGTATTTAGGCTTGTTTCCGCATAAGAAACCTGAGAACTTGTAGTAGTGTTTTCTACAGCTTGAGCCTTTGTATGGTGCAAAAATGGTATACTTCCTATAACTAACGCCCCAAGTACTAATTTTACTGAATTTATTTTTATATCGGGAAACTTTTCCTTCATGAATTCTTTTATTTCATCATCTAAATCCAATACATTTTCTCTTAGATTTTTAAAGAATTCATCTGAAAACTCTGAATCATTTGGGTTTATATATATTTCTACAACATAACCGCCATTTTCCTTTACTAGCTTATAATTTTCATACCACATATAATTTCCTCCTTATCAGTCGCAACACTAGGTAACCATTGGTGCCGATTCCTATCGGCAGGATGCCCGTAAAAGTCCATTTAGGACTTTTACATCCATACTAATGAATTGCTTTTCACAACATAGAGTTCCCTATTGATTAAGTCTTAAACTTACCTCATGGTGTAATTCTATTTTCCATCTTTATACTGTTATAAAATTATAAATAAAAAAGATATATGCAATTATACATATATCCTTGTTTCTAAGTACTTATATCCGAAAACTCTATTTCCTTCTTTTTTTCACAAAAACTTTCTATTATACTATCCTCTTTATCGCCTTCCATCTGAATTACAGGAAGTGTTATTATAAATTCACTACCTTTACCATATATGCTTTTTACTGTTACACTACCCCCATGAAGCTCTACAAGCGACTTAACTAGTGACAGTCCTATGCCGCTTCCTTCATTATTTCGTGAAAAAGAGTTGTCTACTTGTCTAAATCTTTCAAAAATAATATCCTGTTTTTCTATAGGTATGCCTATTCCCGTATCTTGAACGGAAACAGCTACGAAGTCATCTCCATCACATACCTTCACCATTATTTTTCCACCGCTGTTAGTGAATTTTACACTATTTGATAATAAATTAAGCATTACCCTTTCAATCTTTTCTCGATCCAGTGCAATAATTTTTTCCTCAATTTCGGTATCAAAACTAATGGATATTCCTTTATTTTCAAAATAGTCCACCACAGACATAGTTATTTCTTCCACTACACTTACAATATTATGATTTGCTAGCTGAAGTTCAAGATATCCCGTATCAACTCTTGTTATATCTATTATATTATTAATAAGTCTCGATAACCTAAAAATGTTCTGCTTAATTGTAGATGAGGTCTTCTCAATTTTTTCATGGATATTATTATTGTTTTCTTTGGAGTTATACAGGTCTAGTAATTGCGTAGAAGCAAGAATTACATTTAACGGTGTTTTTAACTCATGGGATATATTTGCAAAAAATTCTGTTTTAACCTTATCGTATTCCTTTGCCTCAACAAGAAGCTTATTTTCAGTTATATCCTGTATGGAGCCGAATATCCCATTAAACCTATTATGGTAATTAAACCTTGGTTTGCAATAGACATTTAGATATTTATATGAATTATCTTTTAACGTCCACTGCCTTTCAAAATTCATTCCGTTGCCCTTATCGTTTTTAATTTGTGCCCACATTTCAATTCCAAAAAACTCTAAAAAGCATCTTCCAAAAAGCTCTTCATCACTACATCCAAATATGCTCTTACAGGAGGGACTTATAAAAGTAAGAACGCCATTTTCATCAAGCTCAAATATTATATCCCTTTGGTTTTCAATTATATTTACTAATCTTTTCTCCTTGGAAATTAATATCTTTTGAGCTTCCACTAGTTCCATTCTAACTTTTTCAAAATAAATAAAGATTAAGGCTATTGTAATCACCATCGAAAACAAAGCACTTATCATATATCCATAAGGCGCAAACCAAGTTATACTCCTTAATAGTGGGTAATCTAGTTTATGAATTCCCCATAGAACAAAAGTACCCCCCAGAATTCTTCTAAGGTGTATTTGACCTTCACCATAATACAAAAATATAATTCCTACCCAAATCGTTCCAATACCAAGTACTACTCCTGCAGGATAGTTAGATATAACTAAAGATTTTTCAAACATGGTGGTCACAATCAACCAAATTATTGTAATATAAATAATTAAATTAACATGAAAGGGCATATTTTTATTTAAAAACATACAAGAACCATTAATGAGTAGTAGCATACTGGCTAAAAATAATATGTAACTGATTAAAGATACAAAAGATCTAAATGCCCCACTTACTGTTACCAAAGTAATAACTTGTGCAAGTAAATAAACAAGCCAACTTACTGCCCAAATCCTTAAATATGATTTTTTATCAATTATATATAGGTAAGTGTATGTAATAGTTAAAACAATTGCACTACAAATTATTATAGTTACAGCTGGTACTATCAAGGATGTCACTTCTTTCACTTCCTTCTTTTACTAGCATAATGTTGTAACACTATTATAAGATAAAAATGCTATGCACACAATGATTATAACAACTTTTTGTCAAAATTTGACGTTACTTTTGTTAATTTGTCTATATACTTCTTATGTTTAAGTAATTACTATATATCATTAAGTGTAAGAAATTTATAAGCACTAAAATATTTACTTGAACTTTAAGAAATTTGGGTGCATAATAAAAGCAGAACAATTGATAATAATTATTAATTAAATTCATTTGTGTGGATAAAAAGTCTAAATAACATTTTACGGTAGCTTACAGGTGGAAGCAGGTATTAATAAGTTACCCAATGTTTCGACTGAAAGGAGAAAAGCAATGGAAAAACTAATAATTAGTAATGAAGCCTATGAGGAATTTAAAGATTTTCTTCAGAAAAATAATGTAGAAAGTAATAACATTAGAATAGCCATGGCTCAAGGAGGCTGCGGCGGCCCTACTTTTGGAGTATGTGTTGGTGAGGTAATAGAAGGTGACTTGGTAGAAAAGGTTAACGATATAAACTTTATAATTAATGAAAATATATATAATGAATATGGTGTTTTTACCCTATTATCCACTGAAGAAAATGATGGTCTTGGAATGACAATAAGACCTCTTATAGAACCCATAGGTGGTGGATGTGCTGGTTGTTCTGGCTGCCATTAACTTGCAAAGAAAATTCCTAAGCTTAGCTTAGGAATTTTTTATTGACTAGAATTTTATATTATTATTCCTATGTGCTATAATCTAATTGTTGCTATTTAGGAGGTTTTTATGCTAACTATTGCTGTAAAATATAAAAATAATATATTAAATAAATTTATAAATGTATGTAAATCAGATATAGTATTTACTATAGCATTTCTAGCTGCAATATTGAGTAGTCTTGTAGCTATGCCCAAAACAAGTTATATAGATTTTAAAGTACTTGCTTGCCTTTTTAATTTGATGATTGTAATTAAGGCCTTTGAAAAGCAAAAGTTATTGGACAAATTTGCTGTGTCATTAATCAATAAATGTTCAGACGTTCATAAATTGTCCTTAATACTTGTATTATTATGCTTTTTTTGTTCCATGTTAATTACCAATGATGTTGCACTGATTACTTTTGTACCTTTGACAATAATTATTAGCAACAAGTGTAGTATAAATGTAGGAAATATAATAATACTTGAAACCTTAGCAGCAAATATAGGAAGTAGCTTAACGCCAATGGGTAATCCACAAAACCTTTATATTTTTTCTAAATATAACCTTTCAATATCACAATTTTTTTCGACCCTTGTATTCTTTACTCTTATTGGAGTAGCTTGGCTTCTTATTTTATCCTTTAGATTGAAAAATGAACCAATTCAGGTAAGTATCAATACTATACCTACTGAGAATAGGTTAAAAACTTTAATATGGTTAGTTTTATTTATAATAATAATACTATCAGTCTTCAGTATTATTAATTTTAAAATAGCTTTTATATTAACTATTTTTAGTACATTTATTTTAGACAAAAAACTTATACTGGAAGTTGATTATCTTCTTCTTATGACGTTTATTAGTTTTTTTATTTTCATAGGGAATATATCAAATATCTCTTTAGTTAATAACTATATGCAGAGCTGTTTAAGCAGTAATACCTCCACATACGTTGCTTCTATTACCCTAAGCCAGTTTATAAGTAATGTTCCTTGCTCGATACTACTGTCAAAATTCACTGGAAACTGGAAGGCGTTACTTTTAGGTGTTAACATAGGGGGTATTGGGACCCTTATTGCATCCTTAGCCAGTGTAATATCATACAAGCTATACATTAAGGATTATCCCAATGAAGTTAAACAATACTTGTTAAAATTTGCTGGATATAGTTTTGTGAGTCTTGTAATATTTGCATCTTTAAATTATTTCCTTATAAGATAAACCGTCATATTTCTTATGAAATAGATGTAAATGTCCCAAATCCACATTTACGTGGAGACTGTCAATGAAAATCCACATGGTAATATACCCAGTATTTCGACTGAAAGGAGAATAAAAATGAACAGATGTCCTTGGTGTGGAAATGATGAATTATATATAAAGTATCATGATGAAGAATGGGGGACCCCATCCCATGATGAAAAAAGACACTTTGAATTTTTAGTATTGGAATCAGCTCAGGCAGGCTTAAGCTGGATTACTATTCTCAGAAAAAGGGAAAACTATAGAAGTGCCTATGATGGGTTTGATCCTATAAAGATTGCAGCTTATAATGAAGATAAAATAAATAAGCTGCTTCAAAATCAAGGTATTATTAGAAATAGGAGAAAGATTGAAGCTTCAATAAATAATGCAAAAATGTTCTTAAAAGTACAGCAAGAATTTGGAAGCTTTGATAGCTATATTTGGAACTTTGTAAACGGAACCCCAATAGTGAATAGCTGGTATAATATTAAGGATGTTCCTGCCACTACTGAGCTATCAGATATTATCAGCAAAGATTTAAAAAAAAGAGGATTTAAATTTTTAGGTTCCACCATTATTTATTCCTACCTTCAAGCTATTGGAATAATAAACGACCATTTGATAGATTGTTTCAGATACATAGAAATGAGGTAAAATAATGCACTATATAGTCTTTGATTTAGAATTTAATCAAGCTGAGCACCCTTCAAAAGATAACAAAAGTGATTCAGATATAAAGTGTCCCTTTGAAATTATTCAAATAGGTGCTATAAAACTAGACGAAAACTTAAACGTAATAGGCTCCTTCAACAGGCTTGTTAATCCTCAAGTATATAGAGAACTCAACAAATATGTAAAAGCTATTACCAATTTAACAATAGAAGCTTTAAATAATGCTAAGGACTTTTCCATAGTTTACAATGAATTTTTAAATTTTATAAAAGGCGAAGGCTGTGTTTTATGTGTATGGGGAACTGTTGATTTAAAAGAGCTTATTAGGAATGTAAAATATCATAGCTTAGATGTGTCTTCACTTCCAAAGGATTATATAGATATTCAAAAATATGCTACTAAGTACTTGAAATGTCCTAAGGGTACTAGCATAGGACTTCAAAAGGCCATAGAGTTATTAGAGGTACCTCTTGAACATAACCTTCATGATGCTTATAACGATGCTTACTATACAGCTGAAGTATTTAGAAAAATTTTTGATAAAAGCATAAAACCTAAAAAATACGAAACCTACAGAAGAAAATCTTCTAATAAAGAAAAATATAAAGTTGATACTGAAAGTATGTATTTTCAGTTTGAAAAAATGCTAAATAGAACAGTTACTGAGGAAGAAAAATCAATAATTAGACTTGCATACATGATGGGAAAGACAAACCAGTTTCTCATTGAATCTCCAAATAAAGGCTCTAAAAATAACTCTTAAGTTCTAAAACATATAAAAGTAGTTAAAATTTTAAAACCATAAATGAGGTGAAATTATGGTACGAGAAAGTGTACCTAAACCCACTGGAGCTTTTAAGAATGTGCAAAACCCTAAAGAAAAGTTTAAACCAAAACTTTATTTTTACACTATAAATTATCCAGAATATGAAAAAGATTTATGCCTTCTAGAAATGAAGTATATATTTGGTGAAAGCCCTAAAAACAAATACATTTTTACAAATCATTATATAGATCCTTCTAGAAGCCCTTTTATAAAGCACTTTATTAATGTATTATATACTGGAAAATCATTAGAAGAAATAACATCCAAAATATTATACTACAACGTATCCTACAATAACTTCAAGGTGTCTTTTATAGACCTAGGAGATGAAGATATACATTTTAAAGAAAGAAGAAGAATAGAATCTATCATTGGATTTAATATTAATGGTTACGCTGACATCCATAATCCTGAAATAATTATCGGTATCACAAACATTAACGGTAAATGGATTTTGGGTGAACTTACTCACAATAAATGCAAGTGGCAGCTTCATAATAAGAAGCCTTATTCTTATTGTAATGGTCTTGGCGTAAGAGTTGCCAGAGCCCTAGTTAATATTGCTATTAACAATGATTTTGATTGTAAGCTAATAGACCCTTGCTGCGGTGTAGGAAATGTAATAATAGAAGCATTATCCATAGGAGCTAAAATCAGGGGTTATGAAATAAACCCTCTTATAGCTGAAAACGCTAATAAAAATCTAGAATATTTTGGCTACGAAAATAGAATTATAAATGGAGATATGCATAAAATAGTAGAAAAATACGATGCTGCTATTGTAGACCTACCCTATGGAGTTTTTTCTATTACTTCCTTAGAAGAGCAGTTAGCTATAATGCGTACTTCAAAAAAAATTGCAAAAAAATCACTTTTTGTTACTAATTATGATATGGAAAGTGAGCTTACTTCTCTAGGCTTTAAAATAGTTGATAGCTGTATTGTTTCAAAATCAAAGTTTAAGCGCCATATAACTATATGCATTTAGAACATAAAAAACTAAGTTTCCTAAAATTATAAAAAGGAAAATTAAGAAATATATAATTAAGAAGGTCTATCTATAAAAATTCTCAGACCTTCTTTAGTTTTGATTTTTTAGACTTATCATTTACAGATATAAGCAGCGCAATTATAGTTATATATACAATGCTTATTAATGTACTTATTGGGTAAAAAATGTCCATAAGCCTTCTCCTTTGCGTCTCATTCTCCACCATAAGACATAATACAAACAAAAAAATACTTGTTGCTAAATAAAATTTAGCACTATTATTTTTCTTAAACATATCAGATATTATGAATATTATTGAAAAAAAGTTATTTGCTAAAGTCTTAAATGCAATTAGAATCCATAAAAATAAAAAAGGAAATCTTATGGAGTTTATTATTGGAAGATTAACGCTCTCTGTAACTAATAACGCTGGCCATAGGTTTTTGATTGTAACTGCGTATCCTAAATAGTAAATGCACAAAAATATAATCCAACTATAAAGAAAAACAGAAATAGCTGTTGCTTTTAAACTAATTGCTTTAATTTTATTCTTATTTTTTAAATAGGGATAAAGCAGAAAGATCCCTTCAACACCACCATACGCATATGCACTTTGAAGGCTGCCCCTTAATATATTTTTATATCCAGATTCAAATACAGGTAATATATTAAGAATAGTTCCCCTTCTTAGAATAAAAAACTCTGCCATACCTAATGCTAACATTAAAAATAATGCAAGTTTATTTATCCTTCCCAATACTTTTATGCCCATACTAGATAAATATAGAGCTAATAAAATACAGGGTATATATATTTTTAGCGGAGTTAAAAATGTGGTAGCATGAACTATTAAAACATTACTTAATCCTACAGCCACAGATATAAAATATACTATAAAATTAAACATAAAAAAAACATTGCATATGGTACCAAGTATTTTCCCTAAGTATTTTTTACTAAGAATTAATATATTTTCATTGGGGTGTTTTTTTGCATAGTATGTTAAAAGCATAGAAATAATTAAAGGGTATATTCCACCAATTATAGTTGTCATCCATCCATCTTGTTTAGCATATCTTGCCATGAGACTGGGCATTGTCAATATATTTATACCTATAATAGACCCCACAATTATTGATATTCCTTCAATATCTTCTAATAACTCAGTTTTTTCAGCATTCATTTTTCTCTCCATATTAACTTCCATAGTGTCCCATTCCAAACTTATCCACTTTTACTTTTACCTTTACAGTAATATTTGAATTTGATACAACTTCGTTCCAATTAGCTCCAGTATCTCTTCCATACTTTGCAACGGCATATATACCTAAATCAAGAAAATCCATCTTATATTTATTTTGCATATTACTAATAAATCTATTACATTGTTCCTCAATCTTCCTTTCCATAAGCTTAGAAATTTGCTTTTGTTCTTTTTCATTTATATCCTTGAACATTGTATTTTCAATAATATCTCCATTAAAAGATAAGTTAACTTCAAAATTATACTTTTCATTAACCTTATTACATTTTATCTTTCTTTTTACAACTGTATCATAATTAAGATAGTTTTTACTGTTATCCTGCATAGTAAGTATTCCCTTTACATTATTTTCTCTCATCATATTCATAATTCTAGCTTCGTTCATTGGCAATACATATGCCATTTTATCATCTTTGAATACTGCCATTCCAGCTAGTTCAATGATCTTATCTTTTGTTTCTACATAAGGCATTACAAGATTTCTTCCTTCTGTATCCATCTTCAAATATATATCTAGAAGATTATATTCTTTTGCTAAAAAATTATAGCTTGTAGAATTTACTATAACACCCTCAATATAATCTGAAGAACTTTGATAACCTGGTATGTTAATCCTTAACATATCTTCAGCTTTTCCTTTACAAACCACAGCTGTACTTCTATCATTTACTTTACCGTTGGTGAATTCTAAATTAATTATATCCTCTATTCCATTTACAGCCTTTTCCTCACTAAAAAGAGTTACTCTATGAATTCCAGGCACTATATTTTTATTTAAAGTCAATTGTCTATTTTGTCTTATTTCTCCTAGATTCGTCCCTCTGCCGACAACAACACTGCTTTCTGCACCTTTTGCTTCTGTATTACTTGGACTACTGCTAGAAAATAACCCCTCTTTTGTGCTGGCAGAACTTTTAAAATTGTACACACTATAAGAAAAAGTCTTTTCAATAGTTCCTTTAGTAGACTTCTTAATATCGTATCCAAACCCACCCAAAATGTCTATGTTTTGTATACTTGTGTCAGCTGTTTTCTTTGCATACATAAAAATTAAGATTAAAGCCATTAAGAACCAAACTATTTTCATTCTTTTCATAAGAGACTTATTCTCCTCATTATATTTCAATTAATATTGACCTCTACCTACATTTGTAACCTTAACTTTTACATTCACCTTTATGTTAGAATTGGAAACTATATCATTCCAATCTACCCCTGTTTCCTTTCCATACTTGGCAGATGCAACCCAGCCTAACTGAAGAAAATCATACTTAAACTGATTTTGCATTTTGTCTATAAACCTGTTACATTCTTCTTCAACATGATTCTCCATATCACTTTCAAACTTTTTCATAATCTTAGGATCCTTTGTAAGATTGGCATACATTTCGTTATCAAGTATTTCTCCATCTAGCTTTAAATCAATAGTAAAACTATATTTATCACCCACTTTTACACATTTAACTTTCCTATTTGTCTTTGCCATATAGTTTACAGATTTCGATGCACTATCTTGAAGCGTAAGTGCCCCTCTAACTTTATTTTCTCTTAGCATGTTCATTATTCTAGTATCATTCATATCCAATACCGTCATCAACTTGTCTTTATTAAAAACAGCCATTCCTGATATTTTAATTCCATTACTGTCCATGCTAATATAGGGAACAACCGCGTTTCTTCCTTCAGCTTCTAAAGACAATAAAACGTTTCTAAAAGTATAATTCTCTTTAAAGAAATTGTATGATACAGAATTTTTAACCATATCACTCATATACTCTGAAGGATTTTCAATGCCTGGAAGACTGCTTTTAAAGTAATTTTCATTTTTCCCCTTACATACTACCATGTATGCATTTTCATCTATTATTGGATTTTTAAAGACTATATCTAGTGTTGGACGTATACCCTTTTTTGCATACTCCTCATCATAAACATATATTTTAATTAAACCCAAGAAAAAGGTCTTTCCTGTTTTTCTTTGCCTGTCTTCTCTTGTTTTTCCCACAGTTCTGCCTCTTCCAACACGTATACCAGTTGCAACACTTTCATCTTCCTTATACATGTTAGCAGCTGCCAAAACTGTATATTCTCCACTTCCTTTTGATGTAATTTCAAATCCAGAGCCTATGCCTACATATATATCCAAGTCCTCAACATTTTGGAGCTTCTTTTTGGGTCCAACAAAAAAAATTGCTAATACGATAATGCATAAAATAAAAATAAGAGCTTTATCTTTATACGCTTTCATTTTTCCTCCTGGATTCTAGCTTTATAGCTATACTTACTAATGTTATATAAAATAGATTATAGAGAACACTTATTCTAGAAGTATAGCTTATAATTATGACTCTATCGGTATAATTTTTATAGAATAATAGAGTTATGATAATTAATATAGTTGAAATAAAAAAATATACATAATTTTTACTTTTTATTTTTTTAATGTCATCCAATATAAACATATAACTGTAGCTTAAGATTGAAACTGACTTTGCAGCAATAAATATCCAAAATGAAACAAATATATATCTAAAGTTAGTCAATAATTCTAATTTCACCCCTTCTGTCACAGTAATAAATGTATATAGTGTTCTCGGAATAATATTTATTCCTAAATAATATATAGATATAAATGTAATCCAGACATACAAAAGGCAGGTGATACCTACTGATTTTAAAACAGAAGATTTTATTTTTTTGCTGTCATTTATAAAAGGATATATTAAAAATATAAATTCCATTAATGAATAATCATAAATAGTAGATTCACTATCCTTTAATATATTTAAAAGGCTTGCTTGAAATACTGGTTGTATGTTTAGTATACTGCCTTCTCTTATAATCAGTAATGTTGGTACTATAATTGCTATTATCATTATAAAACATATAGTACTTATTCTTCCTAAAACCTTAATACCTTTTGAAGCAGCATAAACTGAAACTAATAAAAAAATTATACTAAACTGTAATTTAGTTATTGATTGCAAAATATCCACTCTTACTATTGAGCCCATTAATGAGATTAATGGAGGAATATAACTAAAAAAACTTAACATAAAAAGAATATTTAAAAATGTACCAAATGGTTTACCGAACAACTTTTTGGTCAAAGCTAGAATATTATCCTTTGGATATTTATTACTCACATATATAGCTATTAGAGCAACATATAGCGGATAAACAGCACCTATTATTACAGATATCCATCCATCCTGTCTAGCATGTATAATCGCTAAACTAGGCAGCTGAGTTACAGAAACATCCATCATTATTCCTATTAACAAAAAGGCGACTTCATTTGGAGTTAGAAGATTTTTTGTTTCTAAGTTCATATTTAATAATCACCTCTTCCTTGGGTGTCCACTGCAACCTTTACATTTACATCAATTTTTGCATTGGAAACAACTTCGTTCCAATCTATATTCTTTCTTCTGCCGAACTTTGCTGCCGCCTCCCTCCCAAGTCCAATACAATCCATCTTGTACTGATTTTGCATTTTATTTATAAACTCATAGCATTCTTTTTCAAGCTGCTTTTCCAAATCCTTTTCAAACTTTTTTCTAACTTCACTATCCTTAGTTATATTACTGTACATCTCGTTATTTATCACATTTCCACTAAATTTAATACTTATAGTAAATCTATATTTTTCTCCTTCCTTATAGCATTTTACTTTTCTTTTGCCTGTCTTTCCTTCAAAATCAATATACTCTTTAGAGCTTTTTTGAAGGGATGCCATTCCTGTTACATTATCATATTTTAAAAAGCTAAGTGCTTTAGAATCCTCAAAATCAAGTTTCAACACCATCTTGTCTTCTTTAAAAAAGGCCAAACCCGTCATTTCTATTCCTTCATCTTTTATATCAAGAAATGGAAGTACTAAACTTCTCCCCTCTGCCGCAATTCTAACATAAGCATCATAGAGCTTAAAATTTTCGGAATAAAAATTAAAAGTTCTTGCTGCTTCAATAAGTCCTTCCATATAAGCTGAAGCACTGCTGTATCCTGTATTCTTTACATTAAAAAATTCTTCAGATTTACCATTACATACTGCCATAAAAGCTCTATCATTGGTTTCTGGGTTTCTTATTCTGTCTTCTATTATGGACTTTATTCCTGTCCTGGCATATTCCTCTCCAATTAGCACCACAGTTTCTTGACCTTGAACAAACTTTTTATTTAGCCTGCGCTGTCTATTTTGAATGACCTCCCCAATATTGTTTCCCCTTTCAGTAGTAACTGCATTAATTCTGCTTCCATCTGCTTTAAATATACTTAGGCTTAGTGGAAGGCTATATTCTGCTTCAGCTTTATTACTTTTATTTAAATCATAGCCAACCCCATTTATAGTTTCTAACTCTTCTATAGGCTTACGTTCCTGCCCAATGCTGATAAAAATATAGATAGAAAGGCCTAAAAGTAGAATAGCGTATTTTTTTTTATTCACTGTTTATCCCTCTCTTTAAAGAAAACAATAATTATCATTACTGTGATGTATACAAGATTATATGTTAAAGATATCTGAGTAATAAGACTTGTAAGCTTTTGCCTATTAGCTTCATTTCCAAATTTCAAAGTTATATAAATCAAAAGTGGATAAAGTATAAAATACATTCTATTAATTTTCTTTTCACTTAAATAATTTTTTGCAATACAAACTCCTCCAAATAAATATATAGCGCCGCTCCTAAAGGCAACTAAGCTCCACAGAAGAAGAAAAATATATCTAAAATTATTTATAGCTGTTATAGTTACTACATCAGTAACTTCAAGAAATGACCAATAGAACTTTTCAACAATATCCGGTCCAAAGTAAAAAATTGCTATAAACACAACCCATGTATATATTGCTGCTATAATGCTTAGATTGAATATTGAAGAAGCCTTCATTTTACTCCTATCCTTCATAAAGGGATACATTAAAAATATAATTTCACCGCCAGTATAAGCAAATGTTGATTGCCAGCTTCCCTTTAGCAGTGCTTTAATGCTCACATCTGTAATTGGCATAATATTTGTTAGGTGTCCAGTATTTAATGCTGGAATAGAAGTAAAAACAAGTACAATAATTATATAAAATGTAATTTCACTAATTACTCCAATAGCACGCATTCCTTTATAACTTGCATAAATAATTATCATATAATAAACCATTAAAACCTTAAAAGGTGTCAAAAACCCTAATATAAAAGCACGAATTATGTTAGTATAATAGCTTGCTATCATAGCTATAAATATCATAAAGTAGGCAAATAATAAGAAGTTTATTATGGCACCAATATATTTGCCAAAGTACTTTTTGTTTATTGTCATCAAATTTTCTTTAGGTAATTTTTTTGCTATAAAATTAGCAGCTACAAATATATAAGCTGGATACCAGATTCCCATTAATGTTGAAATCCATCCATCTTGGTATGCAGCCTTTACAACTCCGTTTGGTAGAGATAATAAGCCTACTCCAACTATTGCTCCAAAAACAATAAAAGTAAACTGACTTGTTGATAGCATTTCTTGATTTTTACTTGAACCTGCACTCATGCTATTCACTGCCTCTTTTTCAAAAACTTATTTCTGAAGTCCGTTTGTCTGTTTGGATTTTTATTTGGTATCCCCTCTGGTCTTTTATTCATCTTCCACATTGATCCACGAATAAAGGTATCCTTTAAGTCCCCACTATGAAACTCAAAATAAGGAACACCTAGACTGTCTAAAGATGATAAATGAACTAAAAGTAAGAACCAGCCTACAGCTATTCCAAATATGCCCATAACATTGGCAAGTATAAGCATGGGAAATCTTAAAATTCTTATAGAAAGTGCCATGTCATAGTTTGGTATTACAAAGGTACAAACAACTGTAATACCAACCACAAGCAGCGTAGTAGGACTTACCATTCTTGATTTAATGGCTGTATCCCCTATAATAATACCTCCAACCAAACTTAGGGTTTGAGCAATCTTTCCAGGAAGTCTAAGTCCACCTTCTCTTAATATTTCAACTACTAATTCCATAGCCAATATTTCAAGAAAGGGAGTCAATGCTATACCTACTCTAGATTGAACTATAGGAGTAACAAACTTTATTGGTATAAGCTCTACATTAAATTTTATCAAAGTTAAATATATGGATGGTGCTGTTATTACAATAAAGGCTGCTACTATTCTTAATAATCTAACAAAAGATGATACAACGGTTCTCTGATTGTAGTCCTCAATTGCTTGAAAGAACTGCATAAAGGTTACTGGATATATATTTACAACTGGAGTACCTTCTTGTATAACAATTATTCTCCCCTCCATCATATTAGCAAAGGCTCTGTCTGGTCTTTCAGTAGCCATTGATTGTGGAAAAACTGTGTAAGGATACTTTTCTATATATTGATCCAGAACTCCCGCTGATGTGCTTATATCAACATCTATAGCTTTTATTCTTTTTTCTAATTCTTGAAGTACTGCCTTATCTACAATATTATCTATGTAAACTAAAGCTATATCAGTCTGGGACCTTCTTCCAACCTTTAAATATTCAATTGCCAAGTTCTTATCTTTTGCCTTTCTTCTAATCAAGCTTACATTTACTTCTAGATTTTCTACAAAACCATCTCTAGGTCCCTTAGCAGTAGTTTCATTAGCAGGTTCAGATATTCCCCTGTACACTCCTCCAGTTGTATCAACAATAATAACCTCTCTTACACCATTTATTAATATTGCAGTTTTTCCCCTTCTAAGGTATTCAACAATTATGGTATAATCAGTTATTATTTCATTATCACTCATAGAAATATATCGTTTAGTTAGATAATCGCAAATATTCTCCACCTGAGTTAAGTCTTCTTTTGCATAAATCATCAATGGCTTAAGAATGTCTCTATCAATTACGTCTTTATTGGTTAACCCATTAACATAAATTATATTTGCCTCCAGAGGCTCATCTATACCTATATAAAAACTTTTCACTACCACTGGGCTTTTTTCTCCTAATGCTGATTTTATTAACCTTGTATTTTCATTGATATCACCAGTTCTCATATCTATCACCATTTCCTTATTATTAACTCTAGTCTTTGATATTTTTAATAAAATATTCTACATAAAAAAACAACTTTGCTCAGCATTATATTTAGTTAAAAATAAAAGAACTGCGCAATTTTATATTACACAGTTCTAATTCTATTTCCTATTAACTTAATACAGTTGATAATTCGCTCTCCAATAAATTTATACAATCAAGGGCAAAAAGAAGATTTGTAGGCTTAGCATGTTCCACAGGAACAGTTACATCCATTGCTCCAATTACTTCACCATTTTTTTTAATTGGAATTCCAAAACAAGCTAATGATTTATATAAATTACCAAAATGCTCTATTCCATATACAAGTACGGGTTCCTCCACAGACAGGCAAGTACCTATACCATTATTTCCAACATGCTTTTCACTACAGTTTACACCACTGCAAATTCCTGCTGCTTCACTAAAACTTTTATTTCTCCCCCTCATGTCTATTACCCAGCCTTCTCTATCAGAAAGCAATATCATATGTGGAATATCACTAAGGGATTCGGATATCTTGTCCATATATGCTTTAGAAACTTCTATTAATTCAATATTGCTATTTCTAATGGTAAGCAATTCTTCATTAGATAAAATAACACCTTTTATTGCCTCTTCATCAATGCCTAATTTTCTGCACCTGTCCCATCCTAAAAATGTGGATTTCCTGGACCCTGGATGTTTCATTACTATATTAACAAACCTTTTCCATTCATCCTCTAATTCTTTTTCATACTCATCATAATCTATTGTAGGTTTCATGACACCTTTTTTATAATACATATTTATTAGCTCATCAAGTTTTTGACTAATTTGAACTACACTTTCCTCTGTTAAATTACTGCAATTATCTATGGCGTCAAATAGCCTTTCTCTGGCTTCTTCCATCTTAAAATCTAGCACCCTAATACCCCTCTTCATATTCAATAGCAGCCATTCTCAACCTCTAGTATATATATACTATATTTTGCATATGGCACCAATTACTTATTATACCAAGAATATTTATAATTTTAAATGGTTATTTATAAAAATAGTAAAAAAATGAAAATTATTTATCATAAATTCAGGAGTATGCATAAAAATCAATCATTTTTCATTTTGCTAATTTATTTTTTTCCTTATACTCTGCCAACAATAAATCCACCATTCTACCATAGCTTTGAACTCCATCTTCCTGCCCATTTGATTTTAAGTAGCTATTGTTAACCTTATCTGAGAAATCCTGTACCTTCCCTTCATACTTTGACCAAAATTCTGAATCATACTGTAAGTCTTTTTTTACTCCCTCTGAATAGGTCTTTACTAGCTCCTTGTAAGCTGAATTATCCTTATCATAAAGGGCATTCATTGAATAAATTAATGCAAGCATTGTGCCAGAGTACTTAAAATCATAGTCACTATGCATTGTACAAGTTAAATAAGCAATGTAATTTGCTTCATCTTCTCTGGCAAATCCCCTTTGATGAGCTGCTTCATGAGCAGCTGTAGCAGGCAGTAATAAGTCCGTTACAGCAACATTTACATTGGCTTCACCTGTAAATGGTATATAAATACCTGTAATTCCTGTATAATTAAGAGCCCTTGATAAAAGTATAGGTTTAGGTGGCCCGTATTTACCTCCCAGTTCTTTGTATTTTTTTTCAGCTATATCATATCCTATTTTTGTTCGCTTCAATACATCTTTATAACCACCAGGTATTATCATAACCCCCTGAGAGTTTTCGTTCACCTGTTCTCTTAGCATATTTGCTCTCTTTATTAAGTCCTCACAAAGCAAATATAAGTCCTGCTTTGAAGACTTTTCAATTTTTAAATTTGATATCTTATCAAAAGAAAGTCTATTATAATTAAATCCCCAGAAAACCATAAAAATTATATATAAAGCTGAAAGGTACGTTACCAAATTAAGAATTGCATTTAGTGCTCCTCCATTTTTTATTTTTATAAAAACAATAAGAACTAATATAACTAGTAATAAAAATAAGAATATAACTAAAAATTCACCGAATGAAAATGGAATATACCCTGTTGATATACTTAATGCCTGTCTAATAGTTTTATCAAAACCTAATGAATAGTTCTTTTCCACAAACTCTGGAATTCTTTTAAATATTAGATTCATTAATATTGCAATTAGAACAAAGCTTATTATAGTAAACTTTAATTTCGGTCTTTTAATCATTAAATATCACCTATTTCCATATATATTTAATGCTCTAAAAGCCTTGAGACTCTTAGAGCATTTTAATAAGCACATCGATTTAATTATATTGCTAATAAATTATATTATCAAGTCTAGCTGCCTTCTTAAATCTTCGGAAGCAGCCTTAACATCTTCTTTTCCAAGTATTGCAGAAATTACTGCCACACCATCAATCTTTGCTGTTGTTAAAAGTTCAATGTTCTTTTCACTAATTCCACCAATTGCTACTACAGGTATATTAAGTGCTTTTTTTATTTTTATAAGCTCATTAATATTTACAGCTCTGGCATCATCTTTAGTGGAAGTAGGAAAAATAGCACCTATTCCAACGTAATCTGCTCCATCTTCTTCAGCTTTTTTTGCTTCCTCAAGAGTAGCTGCTGAAACTCCAAGTATCTTATGTTTTCCAATAATTTTTCTTGCTACAGCAGCCGGCATGTCCTGCTGTCCCACATGCACTCCATCTGCATCTATAGCTAAAGCAATATCCAGTCTGTCATTGATTATTAAAGATACATTATGCCTAGATGTTATTTCTTTTAATTTTAGTGCTATATTATAAAATTCTTCAGTTGTTATATCTTTTTCTCTAAGCTGAATTAGCGTTACTCCACCTTTAATAGCCATCTCTACTGCAGAAAAAATATCCCTATTTTTAAGCATCTCTCTATCGGTTACAAGATATAGCTTATAATCAATATTATTCTTCATTTATTCTTCCTCTTTTCATTATTGTATCTTCATTAAGGTTATAGATTGTATCTATAATTCTACATTTCAATGTACCTGTCCCTTCTAAGCTGCTAAGACTTTCATAAGCAATTTCCCCGGAAATTCCCATAGCAGCAATACCCGCTAAAGCAGCTAGTGCGTAATCTTCTGAAACACCTAAAAAGGATCCTATAAGTGATGTGCACATACAGCCTGTACCAGTTATTTTTGACATTATTTTATGCCCATTTTCTACAGTAAACATTCTTTCTCCATCGGTAATTATATCCACGGCACCAGTTATTGCAATTACAGTATTAAGTTTTCTTGCGAAGGATTTTGCAAGATTCTTTGCTTCAATAAGAGCATCGGATTTTGCTGAAATATCCTCAGAGGAATCTACTCCCTTTGTAAGTGTATTAACTCCATACAGTGTCTTTATCTCTGAAAGATTTCCTCTTATTACTGCTAGCTTTACATTCTCCATTACTATCCTTGCAATATCTGTTCTGTACGGTGTAGCTCCTGCTCCAACTGGATCTAATATAACTGGTATACCTAATTCATTTGCCCTTTGGCCAGCCACAAGCATAGATTCCACTGTTCTGCTGTTTAAAGTACCTATATTTATTACAAGAGCTGAAGCCAAAGTTACCATGTCCCTTACTTCGTTAATATCATCTGCCATTACTGGTGCCCCACCAATAGCAAGTGTAATATTAGCACAATCATTTACTGTTACATAATTAGTAATATGATGTACTAGTGGGTTCTTTTCTCTTAAATTGTTAAGTAATCTAGCTATTTTATTCTTAGCTTCCATGCTAATGCCACCCCTTTAAGCTTCATTTCTTAAACTTTTAATTTTTGAAACATCAAGTACCTTCAAAATACAATATGCAATTATACTTCCACCAACTGTACTAGTTAAAAATGGTGCTACAAAGAACATAGCAGCTACTTTTTTGCCCATTACAAATTTTGCAATTGGAAATGCAGCTAAAGCGCCCAATATTCCAGTTCCAAATATTTCTCCGCCTGCTGCAGCTAAATAGGAATTTGTTTTTTTATAAATAATTCCTGCAACAAATGCGCCAATCATACTGCCTGGAAATGCTAGTATAGACCCTGTACCCAATATATTTCGCAGAAGAGAAATACAAAAGGCTATAGCCACTCCATAGCTTGGTCCTAAAATTATAGCCGCTATTACATTTATAGTATGTTGAACTGGAAAGCATTTTGAGACTCCAACCGGTATGTAAATAACACTGCCAGCCATAACACCAATAGCTATTAAAAGAGCTGAAAAGGTAATTTTTTTTGTTTTCATAATATTTTCCTCCTTCTTCTCATTAAAGTAATAAAATAAAAAACACAAATCCATAGGATTTGTGTTTAAAATAGCCTTTAACAACATATACAACCACAAACAACTTCCTACGCTGGTATTATCCAGTTCAGGTTCTTAGGGTCAAAGAATTGGTTCTTACTCTCAGTTGGCCATTTTTCCAACTCCCCTGTGTTTAGCTTTTATTAAATTTTACGAATTAATCATAACATATCTTATAATAGTCTTCAAGTAACTATATTTGCTTTCTTCTTTTTAAAAGATTAATTATAATTATTGCTAATGCTCCTCCAGCTAATGCAGTCATTAATTGAATACTTCCCATTGCTACTGTTAACTTTTGTGCCACCTTAGGATTTATACCTAGCGATAAGATATTTATTAATTTTGTAGCAGATATGTACAAGAACAAGAATTTTAATAAAGCTCCTGAAACTATTCCAACTGCATTCCCCCACTTTTCATAAGATTTAAAAAGATAGAACATTATAATAAAAATTGAATTACCTATCATTATAAATGGAATAAAAGGTCCAAAGGCTGCTGGAAGCTGTCCTAAAAGCCATGCTAAAAGTGGAGTAAGACAACCAACTGAGACTCCCCATCCTAAGCCACAAATTGCTGCAGATAGAATTAGTACTGCATTTACTGCTGGTCCAACAAATATTTGACTAATTTGTGGCAGCACTCTACCTATAAATTGAAATACTATAGCTATAGCTAAAAACAAACTGCTAAGCACAAGATTTCTTGAATTTTTATTCATAATTACATTACTCCTTTGCTGTGCTCATTTCGCATAAATATATATTCTTATGTATATTCTAAAAAACATTCTATTTAAAGCATTTGTAAGTCATGAAAATTATACCACAATTATACTAAGAAATTAAACCAAAGCTGTATCCCTGTGATTTTAAAAATGAAATCATCTCGTCCAATGTATCAGCATTGGTTTTTGAAGCTAGATGCAGTAGCAAGATTGCTCCATTGTGGTGGTTATTTTGTATTATTGACATAGCTTCATCATGAGATGGCTGATTATTTATATCATAGTCTCTATAAGCAATACTCCAAAATACAGTTTTATATCCTAACTGCTTTGTAACACATAATGATTTTTCACTATATGCCCCCATGGGAGGTCTTACACACTTCATCATTGATAAACCTGTTACTTTTGCAAACTCCTTTTCAACACCTTCATACTCCTGTTTAATTTTCTCATCAGTAAGATTAGGCAAGCCTAGGTGATTAACTGTATGATTGGCAACAGCATGCCCTTCTTTTACCATTCTTCTCACAATATCAGGATTCTTAGTTATATAAGGTAGTGTCACAAAAAAGGTAGCTTTAATCCCATGTTTACATAATGTATCCATTATTTGATTTGCATATCCTGTTTCTCCACCAGCATCAAAAGTAAAATAAATTATTTTTCTTGAAGTATCACCCGTAAAAATAACATTATATTTGCCGACCCAAGGCTTAATAATTGATGGAATACCAGGAGTTGTATGATTTGAATTTCTTATATTACCCCATTCGTTGTATCTTGTATCAAGCTTACTTACTTCAGATTGCTGTGGATTCTGCGTAACTTCTGGCTTTGTATTTTTCTGTACTGGAGTAGTTAATGTATTGGAATTGTTATCTTTTGCTTCAGTGTTATTTGAATTTTGCTGCTGCTTTGCATAAATATCTGCATGTCTTATAACAGCTTTATCTTGTTCACTGCTTTCATTATTTCTCTTTTCATCCTCATTTGCAGCCTGTGGTAGAGCCTCTTCTTTTGTTTCATTATTACTGCTATAGGTAGCTTTGCTTGTCCCACATGCACTTAAATTAAGAGACAATATTAGAATTAAAATAATATTTAATAACTTTTTCATATAATTCCTCTTATTTTGTAAAATCTAAATTTATAAATTAATCTTCACGTACTTTTCTTCTCTCCCTAATATAAAGAATATAAAATAGTATTGCTGCAGAAATGGATAAAATAGAAGTCACCGGCCATGCGTCTATAACTCTCCTATTTTTTATATAAATGCCCATAAGTAGTGGTCCAAATGCAAAGCCTGAACCTGTAATTAATGGTATTACAGCATTAAACCTTCCTCTATGAGACATTGGTGTATGATTTGCAATATATACCCCAGAATTAGTACTCTGGAATATTTCCCCTATAGTCCATAACACAGTGGCCACAATGAACAAAGGAAAGGTATGTATAAAGTACATCATGCCAAAGCCTATACCATAAAAAACTCCTGCCAAAGCCACATTTTGGATAGCAGATAACTTCCTTGTTATTTTAGTTAAAACAGTAGTAAGAAGTATAACTGTAACTCCATTGGTAGCCATTATATATCCATATATAACAGAACTATTACTTTTAAATATTTCTTTCATTTGCAGTGGTATGCAAAATGGATATTGAGCATATACGAAACTATAAATTACTGACAATAACGCAAAAGACATTAAAAGAGGTCTTTTAAATAGGGCACTAAATAAGCTTCCCTCTTCTACTTTTTCATTTTCATTTGCAATTAAAACTTCAGCTTCTTTATCTGGCTTTGTCTCTTTTATAAACTTATATATTATAAAAATAGAAGTAAATACTGCAATACTATTTCCAATAAAAATCATCTTTAAATAATGACTGTATAAAAAGCCTGCAATCATTGGTCCAACAGAAAAACCTAAGTTATTTCCTAGATATAAAAGTGAGTAAGCACTGTTTCTATTTTCAGTGTTAGTAAGATCTGCAATCATAGCCCCATAGGCTGGTTGTGCTATGGAGTTAAAAAAAGTTGCAAATACTAATAAGAATGGTATTGCTATTGAATATCCTAAAAAAGCACATGGTACAAAACACAAGGCTGCTAAGGATTGAAATATGGTAAGTACTCTTTTTCTGCCAAGGCTATCAGCAATTTTCCCACCTATCATTGCCCCTGGCAAGCTAGCAAAAGAATTAAGCATAATAAATACTCCAATTACTTCACTGCTAAGGCCAATCTTATCTGATAAGAACATTGTCAAAAATGGTCCTACAAAAGCTCCTAAGGCATTTACAATTCTTACGACGAAAAGTACGTATATACTTTTAGGAAGTCCTCTATAAACCCCAAATATTCTTCCATCTTCCATAATATCCCCCAATCTACGTGCAATACATTTATAAAAACAATTATTATAGGCCATATCTTACATTATAACATTAATATTACAATTTTTACTTTGTTACTATAAAAAAATTATTATATAATTTTTAGTTACCAAAAAAGTGCTGCCTTTTTCTAAAAGACAGCACTTGCTTATTTAATTTTTTTCAACGATTATATCTTCATATCTAACTATACCAAGTGGACTAACTCTTACTCCTATTACCCCTTCCCTTGACACATAACCAAGTTGTGGATGGTATAGGTATAACCAAGGAGTATCATCTACTATAGTTCTCTGAATATCCTTATACATTTCAATCCTCTTTTGAGGGTTTACTATCTCTTTAGCCCTATCCATCTTTTCTGTAACCTCAGAATTAGTGTAACCTGTAAAATCAGTAAAGTTAGCTGGATTAAACATTGGCTGAAGGAAGTTGTCCATATCTCCAGTATCTGATATCCACCTACTTACAAACAAGTCACTTCTATTGATTGATTCAGGCTTTAAATAATTTTCTGGTGTAGCCTTCTCAAGAGCACACTCAATACCTACCGCCTTTAAATCATTAATAATATATTGAGTAATTCTGTTAAAGGTTGTATCACTGCTTTCCTCTCTTACAAGTACTCTTAGTTTTGAATTCCCTATAATATGTGATTTTCTGTTTATTATTTCTTTTGCAGCTTTAGGATTGTACTGGAATCCTTGTAAATAAGAGTTCTCTACCATATTAGAAGGCATTGGTCCCTTTGCTTCTTCTCCAAGTCCTCCCAATATTTCCTCTATTATTTTCTTTTTGTTTACAGCTAAGTTAAAGGCCTTTTTAATTTCACTATCCTTAACAAAAACTGAATTTGAACGCAAATTGAACCCTGCATAGTAAGTTCCCATTACACTCATATATTTAATATCTTTTATATTGGCTTTTGATAGCTCTTCTATTTGCTTTTTATTGTCTAGAGTAATAAAATCGCATTCTTTATTTAAAAAGTTTTCTGAAGCTTTAGCGCCATCAAAGTATATTATTATTTTATCTACATATGGAGCTCCGCCAAAATAATCCTTAAATGCAGTTAAAACACAATGATCCTTTTCTGCGCTTTCAAGTATATATGGACCGCAGCCAGTAAGCTTTCCTTTTGTAACATCTTCTTTCGCTATTATTGAACATACATATTGTCCAAGATTTAAAAGAAATCCACTATATGGACAAGTTAATTTTACTGAAACTCTATACCTATCTAAAACTCTTATTCCTCGTACATCCTTTGTTATTCCCTTAGTATATTCCTCTGCGCCATCAACTTGCTCTAAAAACCAGCTGCAGGGAGATTTCAATGCAGGACTTAGTAATCTTTCATAGGAATACTTTACATCTTCAGCTGTTATTTCCCTTCCGTTATGGAACTTTGCACCTTTTCTTAGATTAAATACCCAAGTAAGATTGTCATCCTCTACATGCCAGCTTTTAGCTATACCTGGGGTTATTTCACCTGTAGAGCTGATTAGCAGAAGACCACCATGAATATTATATAAAATTTGAGCACTCTGCGTATCAAAAGCTAGCTGTGGATCATAACCTAGTGGAGGCTCACTTATATAAGTCTTTAGAACTGAATCTTCTTTTGTTTCTGTGGCAATAGAGTCTAGTAGCTTTGAAGATATACTTTGCAAATCATTTGAAACATTTGAAAGAATATTTAGCGATGTCTTAGTATACTGTGTATTTAATGATGCTGTTTCTACCATCGCCATTACTCGCTCTGAGCTTTTGTGCATATCCTCTGTAGAGGAAATTATACTTTCAAGACTTTCAGTTTGTCTTGATACTGCTGTATTTATTTCTTCAGCTACATTGCTAGTTGTGTTAACAGCATTTATTATATTATCAAAAACTTGTTTTGTCCCATTGGCTATTTCTGTTCCTTCTACTACCTTTTTCATACTACTGTTCATAGCTTCCATAGTTTCTAATACACTTAGATTAATCTCATTAATTGTATTAGAAATCTGTCCAGCAGATTCAGCACTTCTCTGAGCAAGATTTTTAACTTCCTGTGCAACTACGGCAAAGCCTCTACCAGCTTCACCTGCCCTAGCAGCTTCAATAGAAGCATTCAAAGATAATAGATTTGTGTGGTTTGCTATATCCTTAATTATTGCAAGCATTTCATTAATATGGGCTGCTTTAGTGCTTAAATCATTAACCACTTTTTTGGCATTCTCAACAGATATTTCAATTTCACTCATAGCTCTTATGGATTTATCTACAGCCTTACTTCCATCCTTTGCTATATCCATGGTTTGTTCAGCAATTTGCTTAGAATTTTCTGTACTTGCAAAAACTTCTTCAGCTAATGCAGAATAATTGCTTATTTCACCTACAACCTTTTCAATAGATTCCATTTGAATTTCAACATGATTTGCTATGTCATGAGTTAATGAGATTAAATTTTCAGTGGCAAAACCAGTCTCCAGAATTTTTTCACCAAGCCTGTCTACTATACAAGCTTGATTATGCTTTAATAGACCTAAAGCATTATTTTGCTTGCTGCAAGCAACTTCTTTGACATTATTATTAACCTCTAGTGACGTACTCATTACATTCTCATTCTTTTTGAACTTAAACATTTAGTCACCTCATTTTTATTTATTAACATTAAATATTTAGCTAAATTTATGTTTAAAAAACACTTCACATGTAAATTATCGTCATTTACTGCAGAAAAGTAAATACTTTTTTGACTTTTTACACAATTATTTTTACATTTTTTAATATTTATTTTTTATTAAAGAATATGACCATAGACACATGGAAAAACTAATACAAATCAATTTTTATAAATATCCAAGGTGTCAATAATAGAAAGGGGAAAAATTACAATGCATAATGTACAAAAAGAAGAATTAGAAAAAATTTATGGAAAAATAAGTCCATTTGAGTTTAAAAATAGATTGATAAAGCTTGCTGAAGGGCAAAAATTAAAAAGTGCTCGGACACTTTTAGATGCAGGTAGAGGAAATCCTAACTGGACTGCTGCAACCCCCAGAGAAGCCTTTTTTACTTTTGGACTTTTTGCAGTAGAAGAGACTAGATTAACTTGGCCAAATAAGGATTTGGCAGGTATGCCTCGTAAGCAAGGCATTGCAAATCGTTTTAAAGATTATTTAAACACCCATCAACATATGCCCGGAATAGATCTTCTAAGAAATATTCTGCATTATGGTATTGATGTTAAAGGCTTTGATGCTGATAGTTGGATTTTTGAACTTACTGATGGCATTATAGGAGACAACTATCCTGTACCAGATAGTATGCTTATCCATATTGAAAGCGTGGTTCATGATTACCTAATAAAAGAGCTTTGCTACAATAAACCTCCAACAGGTAAATTTAAACTATACGCTGTAGAAGGCGCCACCGCAGCTATGTGCTATATATTTGATTCTTTAATAGCAAATGAACTTCTGTACAGAGGAGATAAAATAGCACTAATGACACCTATTTTTACTCCGTATTTAGAAATTCCTCTTCTACCTCGATACAATTTTGATGTAATAAAAATTAGGGCTACAGAAACTAAGGATGATGGAACTCATACTTGGCAATATCCTAAGGAAGAACTAGATAAATTACGAGATAAGAGTATTAAAGCACTATTTTTAGTAAACCCCAGCAACCCCCCTTCTGTTGCCATGAGTTCCTCTGTTAGGAATGCCTTAGTTGATATTGTAAAAACTCAAAATCCAAATCTTATGATAATATCTGATGATGTATACGGTACCTTTGTAAATAACTTTAGGTCACTAGTAGCAGATTTGCCCTACAATAGTATTGGTGTTTATTCTTTTTCTAAGTACTTTGGTGTAACAGGCTGGAGACTTGGAACCATAGCACTATATGAAGAAAATATTTTTGACAAGCTAATAAAAGAACTTCCTGAAGATAAAAAAGAGGAGTTAGGTAAGCGTTATGAAGCACTTTCCCCTACTCCTGAAAGCATCCCCTTTTTAGATAGAATAGTAGCCGACAGCCGACAAGTAGCATTAAATCATACAGCTGGTCTCTCTACTCCACAGCAGGTTCAAATGGCGTTTTTCTGTTTATTTGCATTACTAGACAAAAACAACAATTACAAACAGCTAACTATAGATATATGCCATAGAAGGCAAAAGCTTCTTTTTGACAGCCTTGGATTGCAGCTAACAGCTGACCCGAATGATGCTGCCTACTATACTGAATTTGACCTTTTAGAATGGGCAAATCACTATTATGGAAATGAATTTGCAAATTTTCTTGAAAAGAACTACAAGCCAGTAGATATACTTTATCGCCTAGCAGAAGAATCCTCTATAGTACTACTTAGTGGCGGAGGTTTTTATGGTCCTGAATGGTCTATAAGGATATCCCTTGCAAACCTGAATGATGAGGCCTACTCTGAAATTGGAAGTTATCTACACAAAATATTAGAAGAATATGTACAAAAGTGGAAAGAGTCCAAGAGGAAGTAAAATGTAAGAAATAAAAAGTAAAAGTGAAGAGGTAAGAGTTATGGAGAAAACTCATGGAGTTTTTATAAATTTTCATTTATACTTCTTACCTATTACCTCTTGCCTCTTACTTTTCTTATATAGCTGCTTCCACCTTTTCAATGTAATATTTTTCTTTTATTTCAGCATATTTTACTCCACTATATAAAAAGAAAACTGCTGCCAATAAAAGTGATAAACCTAATCCTATAAAAAATGTCCCTAGGTAAACTGGTGGTATTAAATTTGACCGTCTAAGTGTAATTCCCCCTGTTATCATAAAAGCCATGATTGCATACCCTTTAAAATCAAAGAAAGAAAATATACATGGTCGTTCAATCTTTCCATTTATTATCCTTTTTGTATGCTTTAAATACATCTTATGAAAAACATTTTTTGAAAAAAGGTAAAATATAATTAACCCTATAGGTACATTTAATAAATAGTTTTTTGATTTAATTATTGCATCTACAATACCCATACTAAGTATCCTATAAGAAGCAAATCCCCATACTAATGCTGCTGCAAAAAATAATACTCTTTTAGGTACTCCTAATTTAAACTTTTCTAAAGTATCCATTATATCACTCCTACATTTAATTAGAATTTTTATTTTATAATTTATATAAAAACCATGAACATTGTTCATTTCGTAATAAAAAAATATAAAACAGAAGGTTATACAATATGAACTATGTTCACATTGTATAACCTTTTGTTTTATTTGTCAATATGTTGTTAATTACTCTACTTTTATACAACGTCTCGCTGTTTTACATTCAGATCCATCTCTTCTAAATATGCACATAATTCCTTAAAATCTTTTAACCAGTGAATTTTTCCAAGCTCTCTCAAATCCAAAACAATTCCAGTATTCTTTTGCTTAATAAATTCCATACTATAAAGTTCCGTTTCCACAAATCCCTTTTTAAAATCATAGATACAAGGCACGTACTCATCCCTTTATTTTTCATTCTATTTCTAGTTAATCAATTACGAATGGGTTAACATTTACAAACCATAACACTATTGTTTGAAAATTTATATACACCCATATTCCCATTTTTGTTACTCATCCAATTAATTAAACTCTATAGTGCAAAATTTAATAAAATCCCTGTCACTTTCTTTAATTGCCTTTCCAAAGTACTCTAAGACACCTCTTATCTCCTTTATCTGGTTACTGCTAGGTGTTGTAAAAGATTGATTATACCTTAGTTTCCAACATTCAAGTGCACTTTGCCCAAGTAATGAAATATATTCATTTTCATCTGCACAAAATTCAATAATATATCTAATAGCATTCCATTTACTTAATGAGCATAAAAGAATACAGGAGTTAATCTTTACATAATCATAAGTGGCTTTCTTAAATATTCTATATATAGTATCTGCATCACCTGCATTAATCTCTTTACTTAGGACCCTTCTAGCAGTCTTAGATATACCAGCTCTATCATCATTTAAGTATATAATTATTTCCTCTTTATATCCTTGTATATCTAATCTAGCTAATGCATTAATAGAAGCCTTTACTATCTTAACAACATCAGATCCCATAAATTTAATTATAGTCTCTGAATCATTTATGTTCCCTGTCTCTCCAAGTCCACAAATACTAGGGTATAAGCTCTCATTTTTCTGTATTGCATCACGGTATATTGCTGCAAAATCATATTTGTTATGTTTTAAGAGTAAATATCGTGACAGTTCCCTTACTGACTGATTATTATCGAACAAGCTTTTTTCTAGTATAGTTATAGCTTCTTCAGGCATAAAAGAATACAATAATTCAAGGGCAAAAATCCTGATTTGAGCAAACTTGTCATGAAGTAATAATTGTGAAATATCAAGAAACTCATCCTGTGTTATTTCTGGTCTTATATTCCTAAGTACAAACAGCCTATTGTATGGATTAGTATCTTTTATTAAATGATTTATAATAGTTCTATTGTTCGCCACTTTTGTTTGGAGAATTATTTTATAGCAAGCTAACCTTATCTTTGGATCAGCTGTCTGTAGCCCACTTATTAGTATATGAGAGCCTTCTACGCTAGATATAATTGATACAACTGCATCTACGATATCAATATGTTCATCTCTTGAACATTCTTTCAGCCTTAATACTAACGGTAGGTTACTTACAAAATACGCAGCATATTCAGACGTTATATATCTCAGTAGTTGCTCTTTTGAGATACTTCTTACTGGTCTTACCCAATCATTTGTTCTAATTAAGAGATAAGGTACTGCACCACCAGTTTTCATATCCGAAAGGGCTATTATTGCCTTTTCTCTAAAATATCCATTTGGGTGAAAACTACTCAGCCCTAATATTGAAACCTTCTCCTCTTCTGACATTAAAGGATGAAACAATTCTTTAGGATTTTTATTTCTCCAATCATACTGCCAGTCATAGGAGCTTCTTTCTCTAAATATTTTATCTACTTTAATCAACCTAGTAGGGCTTAAAGCACTCATAACATGGTTAAGAACTTCAGCAGCCTGCAGCCTTATATTTTCATCACTACTAAGTAATAGTTGAAAGACATCTGGAATTTCTGACAATTTAATATTGTCATTAAGCAGCTCGATAAGCCTTGTATTCTTTATATTATTAGCTTGCTGCAAGCTTACCAGATTATCTCCCTTTATCTGTTTCGATTTATTGCTGTTTGCAATTATCTCCATAATTTTTTTAATCATATTATGACCACCTTCTTTCGTCCTCTTCACGGAAAATATTAGCTTACTCTTGGCTATAAAGCCTTTTCTTAACTCATAGCATAATATGAAATTGTTAATACTCAAACTACCCCATCTTTACTAAGTTATGTTATAAACTAATTGCCTTATAATTTAGCGCTTCTTCAACTATTTCTTCAGGAGTTACCTCACCTTTTTCAGGGTAGAAAATTAAATCTGATGCTGCTGGATGAGGTACATTTCTTTCAAAAACTTCAATCATCTCATCAATTTCTTCTTCGGTTCCTTCTACATTAATAATTCTTTTCACAATCTCTATCAATTCGTTTTTACTTAATTTTTCTTTCATAACCCCACCACCTAATATGTATTAGATGCTAATTTGTCCACTTGACCAGCCATCAATAAACCATTTTAAAGATGATGTAACCCACGTTCTACTATCATCTTCGTGGTTCCAAACATATATGTCGTCCTTGCTTATCATCCCATTGAGTATTGTATATGCAAATTGATCACCATTCCCTGCATCAGCAAAAAACAATAGGCAGTCAAAAGGCATGTATAATTCCTTAAAATCGCTCGAATTTCTAAAACTTAAATTATCTTGTACTATTCTTTTAATGTCCCAAATTAAGCTAATACGATATTCACCTAATATTCCGTTAGACTCCTTTAGTAATTTCCTTAAATCATCTGGTAACCTTACACCAAGCTGTTCTTCCGCCTCAATTATTTCTTTTTCATTTGCTGGTTCCTGAAATTCATATTCATCAGATAAATTTCTAATAAATTCTTTCCACATTGCTATTCCCCTTATCATCATATCTATGTTATATAAAAGTAATTCAAATTATTTTTACTAGAGCATTTAAATCCATCACCAATTATATGGTAATCCTATCTTATCCAATTATCTAGACAAAAAACTTGCAAGTTTTCTTATTTCGATATCTCATTTATCAGGTTATCTTTATTCAAATCCACATATACAGTCAAATTTTTAAATATATTTCGTTCATTATGATAAAGATATAAATCATCTGCAGCAATGCTTATTTCTTCTGCCATTTGATGATATTCCTGTCCATGAGTTCTCAAAAAATTTGTTATTTCATGCTCTATTCCTTTATTAACATTGCTTCGCATCTTTTTCGTATCGAGGTTATATCTAAGCATTATACCTTTTATCTCTCTTAATATTTCATAATCTTCAGTTGCTCCTATTCTTTCTAAGGCTTCCATAGTGTCATCTAGATATAATCCGGTTGAGTTTTCTAAAAAGCCTAAAATACCGTTCATATTGAGTTCAGTATCAAAATCAATTAGTAGAATAGTATCTTTTATGATTATTGGCAAATTATCAAATATATCATTATCTCTAATTTGATAATTGCTCTTTTCATATAAATTGGTACTTACTTGCTCAAGTATCTCTTCAGCCTTTATGTTATTTAAATTTTCTATCCCTATCAACTTTTTCACATAAATACTAGTTTCCTTCATTTCCTACTCTCCTATAATATTTGTTATAAATACAACTATGCCTCATCAATTAATCTAACTAAATTTCCAGCACGCTCTCTAGGAATAATCTCTATATTAAATTCTGTAGCGATAATATCTATGTAAGCATTACCCCTGAACTACAAAATGAATATACTCTTTCTTATTCCATGAAAGCCCAATATGAATATCACCAGGATATAATCCTCTTTTTTCATCGATTAAGTCTCTCAACCATGTAGAGTTTTCTATCTTTAATATGTACGAATGAGCTTTGTCTCCATAAATTTTATATGGTAGGAACTGTGAATGCGTATATTTAGAAGCCCAACAGTTCTTAAATGATATTTTTCCCAGATAATTAGCTGGATCACCTTGTTCATCCCAGCACCCAAAGAATACCATGCATTCTCTTTCGGACGTATTTAACACAATATCACCTTGTGGATCTTGCCACACGTTAATAGGTATTATTATAGCTCTCTGTTCTCTCATTTTACCCAACTCCATATTCATATCTTATAATGCATTATCATTCCATCTACAGTTCCGCCTGCAATGTTCCCATTATAATAACTTAAGGACATTATTACACTTGGAACTCCATCTATAGTAACTTCGTCCATAAACTCAATCAGCCCATTAATACTGGATATTGCTCCTATCTTTCCTTCACTTAGTGCAAATATAATGGATGAATGTTCCTTACTAAAAACAAGCGCTGTAATTTGGCTCTTAAAAATAGCCTCCCAAGTTAGATTGCCCTTTTTAAGATCTCTCCTCATTAGAATTGTATCCCCATTGCCACGTCCATTGTAAATTCTTGTAGCTAGAACTAAAGCTTCTCCTAACTCATCTTCACAATAGCATCCTCCATCACTAAATAGGTGATAGTTACGTTTTTCATTCCATTCTAAAGGAAAAAGCCTTCTTATAATTTTAGTTATAGGATTTATAGTACATACCCACTGATTTTCGTGACTCTCTTTTGGGGTACCCTGAATAAAAAACAATTCTGGCTTTCCATTAATCTGTATATAGTTATTAATAAAATCATAGTATCCAAAATAATAACTTTCAATTTGATTTAAATTGTTATCAAGAATGAAGTCACTTGCTACGCTTTTCTTCTTACTTCGCATGCAATCACAATTTCTCGCAAGAAAGTACCCTTCTGATGATAAACTTAAACTAAGAGGATAATCCTTTGATACTCTCTTTGTCAGCTTTCTAGATTCAATCTCAACTTCATGTATACTTGACCCTTGAGATAATTTCATGTCTAATAAATTATTATAGTTATTTACGTTTATCAGCACTTTTTCTCCATTAGGTACCATAAATAGCTGTACACCATTCTCAACTTCATCAATGTGTAATTTCTTTTCTCCCCTCGTATTCCATAACTCTAGAGCAAACTTACTTCCTGTGCAGATTATTTCATCTGAATTTCTCCATATTAAATCCCATATTAGCATTCTCTCCTCATAATAATTGTTATTTTCTAAGGCGAGTGTCTTTAATAACTTTTCAATTTCAAGGGCATTCATAATTGCCACTTTCTCATAATCCTTTGCCTCATCTAAAGTAATTTCTGCCGACTCTTCTAATATTATTTTACCCTCTAGATACTTATTGGTTTTATACCCATAAAGTTTATCTTCGATGCTATTCCCATCCTCATCTTCCTCGGTTGCTGGCTTGATTATAAAGCTTAGTGTATCC
This sequence comes from Clostridium omnivorum, assembly GCF_026012015.1. Taxonomy (NCBI): domain Bacteria; kingdom Bacillati; phylum Bacillota; class Clostridia; order Eubacteriales; family Clostridiaceae; genus Clostridium; species Clostridium omnivorum. Next base: position 369,854 of record NZ_BRXR01000001.1, read on the forward strand.
CCCTCATCCTCAAAGCTACACTTAACTACCTCTCGAGATTCCTGGAGAAGTGATCTATGTTTATTATCCTTATAGTCCCACGCAACTAAATCACCTTCGAAAAAGTATCCTCCATCATAACACCCCGTTGCAATAGCTACTAGATTTAAATGTTGATGAAATGCTATATCATTAATTGGATAATGTAAATCATCCAATACTGCTAATCTTTTTATATTCTTAGTTTCATATATACTAACTCTATATCTTAATCGCATCCTCGTAGTCATTCCTCTGGCTGACCACTGAATATAGCCAAAAGAGCTTGCTATGGCAAACCTTGTTCTATCCCTATTCCAGTAAAATCCGGTTGGATGTCCAATCTCAGAAAATGCACCCTTTCCAAGTATATTTTTTAACTCTAAGCTTAACTTGCTTGCCATATACTCATCTCCATTATCTTATTATAGGCATTGTTTAATAACTACTAATAATGTAACTACAGGGATTTATTTCTTATATTATTGTATCATAACACCTAAGTTATGGCATATCAAATAAGTATTGCATTGCTACTATTAGTGAACTGATATATACATTAAATAAATAGAGGGATAGCTCCGCCACCCCCTTAGGAATTTTCACAATAAATTAATATGAGCTATAGTATGCCTAATCCCTAAGTTTTAAGCTTTCTACTAGGCTCATAATTAAAAATGTAGGTTCCCATTACCTGTCTATTCAACAATCTTGTGATTTTTGAATACATTTATTACTTGATGCTCTTTTTCAGAACCTATTGAACATAGTATTTTCATCCACTCTCCTGATTTAACTTTAATCTTATCACTATTGAATAATACTATTAACTACCACAAAAATTATTTGCGTTTTATGTTACTCTTACAAAATTTATATTTCTTATTATACCCCTCAAATGTTCCGTTTAGCTTAAGTCAAATATAACACTATCTTATTTTCTAGTTCTTTTTCTCAATTCTTTATAGAAAAAATCAGTCATAGGAATTTCCATTTAGCAGCTTGATGCAAATTCAAGTAATTTACCACAAGACCCCTAATAGGTTTGTTTCGCAAGTCTACCTTTAGAATTCCTAGTAGTACCAAAATTTTCATTGCCATAAAGGCAATATATTATTTCACCTCCTTTTATTCTACAAACCAAATAAAAAAGCACAGTATTTAATCTACGACTAATACTGTGCTTTCTATAACTTATTTGCTTAAGAATTCATCAATGGCCTTGGCAGCCTTTTTTCCTGCTCCCATGGCAAGTATAACTGTAGCTGCGCCTGTTACAGCATCCCCTCCAGCATATACTTTTTCTTTTGTGGTTTCTCCTGTTTCTTCCTGTGCTATTATACATTTTCTCTTATCCACACTTAAACCCTTTGTAGTTGTTGATATTAATGGGTTTGGTGAAGTTCCAAGTGACATTATTACTGTATCTAGCTCCATTACAAACTCAGAATCCTTAACCTCTACTGGTCTTCTTCTTCCTGAAGCATCTGGCTCGCCAAGCTCCATTTTTACACACTTCATGCCCTTTACCCAGCCCTTTTCATCTGCTAGTATCTCTGTTGGGTTTGTAAGCATATCGAAGATTACTCCTTCTTCCTTTGCATGGTGTACTTCTTCTACTCTTGCTGGAAGCTCTTCTTCTGAACGTCTATAAACTACATGCACTTCTGCTCCAAGTCTTAACGCTGTTCTTGCAGCATCCATTGCTACATTTCCTCCACCAACTACAGCTACCTTTTCACCTACTCTTATTGGTGTTGCATATTCTTCCTTGAAGGCTTTCATCAAGTTATTTCTTGTTAGGAATTCATTAGCTGAAAATACTCCATTTGAGTTCTCTCCTGGTATTCCCATGAACTTAGGAAGTCCTGCTCCTGAACCTATAAATATTGCATCAAAGCCCTCTTCTTCTAAAAGCTGATCTATAGTTATAGTTCTTCCTATGATTACGTTAGTTTCTATTTTTACGCCCAGCTTTTTAACATTTTCTATTTCATGCTTTACTACTGAATCCTTTGGAAGTCTAAACTCTGGAATTCCATATACTAATACTCCGCCTGGTTCATGAAGAGCTTCAAATATAGTTATATCATAGCCCATTCTAGCTAAATCTCCTGCACAGGTAAGTCCTGCAGGACCACTGCCTATAACGGCTACCTTTTTGCCCTTCTTTTCTGCAGCTTCTGACAAATCAACATTGTGCTCTCTTGACCAGTCAGCAACAAATCTTTCAAGCTTTCCTATAGCTATAGGTTCTCCTTTTATGCCTAGTATACACTTTCCTTCACATTGAACTTCTTGTGGGCATACTCTTCCACATACTGCTGGCAGCGCACTAGATTTTGATATAATTTTTGCTGCCTCTTCAAAATTACCTTCCTTAACCTGCTCAATAAACTTAGGTATTGATATAGTTACAGGGCACTCAGTAACACACAATGGCTTTTTACAATTTAAACATCTAGCTGCTTCCTGCTTTGCTTCTTCTTCTGTATATCCTAAACAAACCTCTTTAAAGTTTGTAGCTCTTACTTTGGGATCTTGCTCTGCTATGGGTGTTCTTTTCATTCTATCCATCAATAATAACCTCCTGCTATTTCTCTAACATTTTCCAACTCTTAGCATTAGAATATTTCTTAACTAATTAAATTCTTATATATAAATATTTAACTATTTGCCGCAGCAACCACAGCCACCTTCATGTCCTTCATGCTTTTCCTGTTCTCTGTACTGCTTCTTTGCTTCTTCAGTTTTATACATTGCTTGTCTTCTCATAGCTTCGTCAAAATCTATAAGGTGTCCGTCAAATTCAGGACCATCTACACAGGCAAATTTAGTTTCGCCTCCAACAGTTACCCTGCATGCTCCGCACATTCCTGTTCCATCTACCATTATTGGATTCATGCTTACTATAGTATGAATTTCTAACTCTTTAGTAAGCTTTGCTACAAATTTCATCATTATCATAGGCCCTATAGCTACTACTAAATCATACTTCTTTCCTTCTTCTTTAACTAGTTTTTCTAAAAGATTAGTTACCATGCCTTTAAAGCCATAGGAACCATCATCAGTAGCTACATATAAATTGCCTGCAGCTGCTTTCATTTCTTCTTCTAGAATAACGTATTCCTTTGATTTAGCTCCTATAATAACATCTGCATTAATTCCTCTTTGGTGAAGCCATTTAACCTGAGGATATACTGGAGCAGTACCTACTCCTCCTGCTATGAATATCACATTCTTATCCTTCAAATCTTCCAAATTTTCGTGTACCATTTCTGATGGCTGGCCTAGTGGTCCAACAAAATCAGAAAAATAATCCCCTACTTCATAGTTTGCCATCTGCTTAGTTGATGTTCCTAGAGTTTGAAAAACAATTGTTACTGTGCCTTTTTCTTCATCATAGTCACAAATAGTTAGTGGAATTCTTTCACCTTTTTCATCCATTTTAACTATTAAGAACTGCCCTGGATTTGCTGACTTTGCTACTCTTGGCGCTTCTACATCCATTAAGTAAATCTGTGGTGCTAATAATCTCTTTCCTACTATTTTATACATAGTCATCCTCCTTATAACTTGGAACACGGGGCAACTTAACCGTGCCATTTCCATGATTTTAAAGCTTTTAATCATTGATACTTGTGCAAAACAAAAGAACAAGGCGTAAAAAGCGTAGAAAAATACCGCCTTTTACACCCTGTCCTTTTATCTGAAAGCTTCCTTAATAAATCAAGTTACTCCTTTGATGCCACATTTAAGTGGTCTCTCCAGGGGCGTGTCAAATTATTGTAAAAAACCTGAGAGCTTCAGAATAAACATAAAGCTTGTTTTATTCCTTTCTCCTACGGTTATCCTTAATAGGATATCTCCAATAATTATCATTCACCAATATGAAGTTTTTTACAGTAATCATTTGCATTACTATACATTTCAATTATAGGTATAGTATTTTTTTTTGTCAATTATCTATTCAAATATTTTATATTTGAATTCACTAAAAAGTGTTACTATAAAAAATCATATTATTATAAAAGTGATTTATCTGGTGTCACAAGTATTTTTACATGCTTTTTCTTTTCTGGTCCTGTTAGAGCACCAAAGCCTTTTTCTACAATATCGTCTAACAGTATTCTTTCAGTTATATAACCCTCAGCCTTTATTCTGCCATCACTCATTTGAGCTATAGTAGCAGGAAATTCATGTCTATATGCTAAAGTTCCAACTATCTTCTTTTCTGTAAATACAAGCACATTAGGATTAAAGCTAACCCCTTCCTCCCAAATGCTAGTTACTACCAAAGTTCCTTCATATTTTAAACTGCTTAATCCAATATCAAAACCAATTTGAGCTCCTGTTGTTTCAAAAGCTGCATCAACTCCAACTCCGTCAGTATATTTTTTAACCTCTTCAACTATATCTACTTGGTTTGGATCTAGTACTAAATCTGCGCCTGCTCTTTTTGCATATTCTTGTCTTATTGATTTTCTCTGTAGAACTACTACTAGCTTTGCACCAGCAGCCTTTAAACATTCAATTGTCGCAAGTCCTATTGGCCCGGAACCCAAAACTATTGCTGTATCTCCAGTTTTAAAATTTGCCATTCTTATAGAGTGAAGTGCCACTGCCATTGGCTCTATAAGAGCAGCTTGTTCATAAGACATATTATCTGGTATTTTGTGTACAAACTCTTCTGAGAACACAGTGTATTCAGCAAGTCCTCCTCCGCTGCCACATAATCCATGGAATCCTAAGGATGAACATAGATTATACTTTCCTTCTCTGCAGGCTGGACATTTTCCACAGGCTACAATAGGCTCTACAGTAACTCTATCCCCTACTTTAAACTTATCTGCTCCCTTGCCAACTTCTACTACCTCTCCAGAAAACTCATGTCCTAGTACTACAGGAGCTGTATTTTTACTTAAAGGGTGAGGTTGTCCTACTGGAATGAATATAGGACCTCCTAAATACTCGTGAAGATCCGATCCGCATATTCCACACCATTTAACTTTAATTTTAACTGTACCTGGTAAAACTTTAGGATTTTCAATTTCTTCTACTCTTACATCTCTTTTTCCATACCATAATGCTGCTTTCATAAATATTCCTCCATCATGTTATTTAATTAACATCGTTGTTAATTTCTTCACATTTTTATAAAGCAACATTCATGCCAAACATTTTCTTATGGAATATAGGCAATTACAAAAAAGCAGTCTCAAAATGATACAAAAATTAGTGTGTCATTTTGAGACTTTACAAATTATCACTCTCAAAATGACACACTAATATTTAAACATTGTTAATATTATATTTTTTAATCTTTCTATACAAAGTAGCTCTGCTTATATTTAGCTGCTTTGCTGCTGCAACTATATTTCCTTTACAACACTGCAGAGCCTTTTCTATGTTTTCTCTTTCTAGCACCTGCATAGTAATAACACCTTGCTCTTCAGCTTCTTCACTATTTAACTGAATACTTTTTTCAAGCTGGGTAGGAGATAAGATATCTACAGATTCACTTAAATAGTAATCTCTTTCTACCACATTCCTTAATTCTCTAACATTACCCGGCCACTCATAAGCCTTAAGATGGTTTATATAATCTGAATTCAGCCTTTTATCCTTATTTTCATTCTTTAGATTTAACTTACTAATAAAGTTATAAGTTATAGCTTCTATATCATCTTTTCTATCTCTTAGAGGTATTGTTTTAATGTTAACTACATTCAATCTATAGAACAAATCCTCCCTAAAGCTTCTATTTTTAATTTCTTCCTTTAGGTCTCTATTTGTTGCACAAATCACTCTTACATCTAATTGTTTCTCGTAAGTTCCTCCTACTCTTGAAATTCTATTATTATCAAGCACTCTTAGCAGCTTTGATTGAATATCTAAAGGTAATTCACCAATTTCATCTAAAAAGATAGTTCCTCCATCAGCTAACTCAAACTTTCCTGGGTGTCCCTCTTTACTCGCTCCAGTAAATGCACCGCGATCATATCCAAATAATTCACTCTCTACCAGTTCCCTCGGTATAGAAGCACAGTTAACTGCTACAAAAGGGCCAAAATATCTTTTGCTGGAATTATGAATGGACTGTGCAATAACTTCTTTTCCAGTTCCGCTTTCACCTTCAATAAGTATATTGCAATCACTTTTAGCAGCTTTTTCTGCATACTTAATAATATCCTTCATTCGATTATTTTCAGTAATGAAATCCTCAAATTTGTAGGAAGCCTTATATCCCACCATCTGATTTACTAATCTGTGAACATACTGTGCTTCTCTAAACGTTATTACTATACCCACAGACTTATTGCCAGCTTGCATTGGTACAGCATTTATTATGCATTTAATAATATTGTTTTTTATATGGAAATCCAATTCTAAATTGTTGTACGACTTTCCTTCCGAATTCATTAGGTCATTAAAATTAATATTTTTAACTAATTTTCTTATATCAGTTTTTAATGCCTCACCTATGCTAATTTCTAAAATATTGCATGCTCTATCATTTATTCTCTTGATATTTAAATTTTCATCTAATACAATCATACCTTCAGTAACGGAATCAAAAGTTATATTTAAAAGATTATAAGAAACAGATAATGCAAGCTGCTTTTGTATATATTGTGCAGCTGAAATTACTATTCCCAAGGTATGGATATGTGCTTCATTATAGTCTCCCGACATATTAATGCACCCAATCAAATTACCGTCCTCATCATGAATTGGCGCCGCAGAACATGTCCATGAATGCTGATGTTTTCCATAATGCTCAGCTCCTATTGTTTGTACAGGTTTATTCAAAAAAATAGCAGTTCCTATAGCATTAGTTCCTACTGCTTCTTCTGTCCATAAAGCTCCTTTTACGAAGTTTAACTTTTCTGCTTTATCCATTATTCTTTCATCGCCAATTACATCGATAATGTAACCATCTTTATCTGATAGGAATAGTGAAAAGCCAGACCCCTCAACAATTCCGTATATGTTTTCCATTATGGAATGTGCAACAGCTACAAGTTGAATATTCTCTTGAATTTTGGCTTCAACAGGTACCTTAAATCTATCGTTACCTCTCCCATTATTATAATCAACCGAATATTTTCTACATCTCTGCCAAGACTCACCTATTTCTTGTTTTACTCCTGGAACGAGCACTCCAGTTTCAGTAAAGTTCTTCCATGCATTATATATAAACTTTGGATAATCAGACACCATATTCATCACTCCATAGAAAATCGTTATTTTATTAACTAATATAGCCGTTTTATATTTTACAGTCAAGAAGATAAAAAATCCACAAATTCTTATACCATAAGAATTTGTGGATTTATCTTGATTGATTTATATTCAATCCTTTTTTAATAAATAAAATAATTCACTCCTTTAAATTAATAGGGTTTGTTTCAAAATACACCAAACAATTATGTATATAGCTAAACTGCTGCAAGATTATCACAGTTTGGTTCTGATTTACTCTCTGTATTTGTATACTCTTTACAAAGCAAGGCCCTTATATAGCCCCTATCCTTAGTGGTTGATTCAATATAGAATCCTCTTCCGTAATAAAATCTAACAAGTGACAACATTCTAGATGCTGTATGAAGATATAAGTGTGTTACACCAAGCTTTTTCATAGCATTATCAACTGCATTTATAAGTATTTTACCTACTCCATTGTTTTGATACGCTCCACTTACTCCAAATCTGCTTAAATAAGCTGTATTATCGGATTTAACTTCAACCCTTACACTGCCTATTATTTTATCTCCCTGTAATGCTACAAAAACCAATTTAGTTTCTATATCTCTTTTTATACCTTCACAAGTTTCTTCAAGAGTACCAACAATAGCTGTAATTCCAGCACCTTCAGTATATAAACTAAAGGCTTCCTTTGCCACCTCTTTAATTTGAGGAATGTCCTCTTCTCTAGCCATTCTAACCACAAAGGTCATTTTTTCCATCGATCTACCCCCAGTACATATTTTTACAATAAAAAAAGACAAGTCCTATAACTTTCAGCAGAATAATAAAAAAGCACATTGCTAAATTGCTATTCTTAAACATATTAATGAAAGTCATTTGATTTTAAGCAGCCGCCACCTGCGGCTGTGCTCAAAATCTCTTGTCTGCGAATAATTATACTTTGTTTCGTTTAAAAATACAATACTTTTTTTTGCATTATTCCGTGATAATTTAAATGAATTTTACACATGGTTATTATCAGAATATTACAATTTAACTAAATATTTATACACATTCTTTTATGGAGCCATAGCTATAAAATCCAATCCAGCTGTCTCCTTAAATCCAAACATAACATTCATGTTTTGTACTGCCTGACCCGCAGCCCCTTTTACAAGGTTATCTATAGCTGAAATAACTATTACTCTATTAGTACGAGGATCTACTCTTGCACTTATATGGCATAAATTTGATCCCTTAACCCATCTAGTTTCAGGAATTCCATCAGTTATCTTTACAAAATAACTATCCTTATAAAAATCCTTATATATTTCAAGAATCTCCTCAGTTGATAATGATTTTTTTAAATTACTATAACATGTAGATAATATTCCTCTATTCATAGGTACTAGATGAGGAGTAAAGGAAATAAAAAGCTTTTCCTCTGCCAATTTGCTTAACTCTTGTTCAATTTCAGGAGTATGCCTATGTGTCGCTACCCCATAAGCCTTTATAGATTCATTGCACTCAGTAAATAGAGAACTTATATTTGCTGACCTACCAGCACCTGATACACCAGATTTTGCATCTACAATAACTGAACTTGTTTCAATTAATTTATTTTTTAAAAGTGGTGCTAAGCCTAAAATTGTAGCAGTAGGATAACAACCTGGATTAGCTATCAAATTACTCTTTTGTATCTCATCTCTTTTAAGCTCAGTAATTCCATACACTGCATTCTCCAAAAGAGGTGGCAGTTCATGTTTAATACCATACCATTCTTCGTATTCATCTTTTGAATTAAGTCTATAATCTGCACCTAAATCAATAACTTTTACTCCTTGTGCTAATGCCTTTTTAGTTAATTCAAAGGATTTTCCATTTGGAAGCGCAATAAATAACACATCAATATTATCTATCCTTGCCATAGCTTCTTCCAAATCAACACACTTATCTTCTATAAAACCATTATAATTGCCATATAATTGATTTAACTGAAAATTTGCATAATTATGTGAGTTATAAAAATCAACCTCAACTTCTGGATGCTTATACAAGATCCATGCTAACATCTCACCAGCATAACCTGTTGCTCCCATTATACCTGCTTTAATCATGTCTTCACCCCGTTTATCCATTATTTTATTACTAAAAAATATTATGCAATAAATCTATAAAAAAATCAATAAAATTATTGAATAATTATAACGCTAGGAGTATAATTATTCCTGCATTATAAACTAAATTGGAGGATTGAGATGGAAACCCAAACTAACTACTTAAACATTGAAACTATTTTACAAATTAACAAATTAAGAGGAAAAACCTTCGTTATAAAATATGGCGGAAGCATAATGGATAACGAAGAAGCTCAAAATGCCTTCGTGGAAGATTTATTATTTCTAACCAACATAGGTATAAGAGTAGTTATTATACATGGTGGAGGCCCTGAAATTTCTAAGTGGCTAAAAAGGACAAACATAGAAAATAGATTTGTAAAAGGTCTTAGAGTTACAGATGCTGCTACTATGGAGATAGTAGAGATGGTACTCTCAGGTAATGTTAATAAAAGATTGTCTTGCAATTTAAGCAGAAAAGGCTTAAAGGCAATTGGAATAAGTGGTAAGGATAGCAATTTAATTAAAGCTAAGAAAAAGTTTGTTTATGATAATGATAGAAAAATAGATATAGGCTTTGTTGGAGAAGTTACAAGTATTAATAAAGAAGCCATATTAGGCCTGCTTGATAATGACTATATTCCAGTCATCTCCCCTATTGGTTGTGATGCAGAAGGAAACAGCTATAATATTAATGCAGACTATGCAGCCTCTTTTATTAGCGGTATTCTAAAGGCTGAAAAATTAATGATTCTGACAGATATAGATGGAGTATATATGGATATAAAGGACCCTTCCAGTTTACTTCCATCCATTACTATAGACGAGATTAAAGATTATACTGACTCTGGAATTATAAGCGGAGGAATGATTCCAAAGCTTGAATGTTGTGTTGACGCTTTAGATAAAGGTACTAAAAGTGTTCACTTAATTGATGGCAGAGTAAAGCACAGTTTATTACTTAACATAACTACAGAAAATGGTACTAAAATAATAGCAAGGAGAGGTGTTAATCAATGTCAAAAGATAATATAATGAATACTTATGGAAGATTTGATGTTACTTTCGAAAAAGGTATAGGTTCAAAAATATATGATATAAACGGAAAAGAATATATAGACTTTGTATCAGGTGTAGCTACTAACTGTTTAGGGCACAGCCATCCTGCAATAATTAAAGCAATTACTGAGCAGAGTTCAAAGCTTATGCATATATCAAATTATTACTGGAATACTGAGCATTCGAAACTTGCAGAAATACTTATTAAAAATTCAGACCATAGTAAGGTATTTTTCTGTAACAGTGGTACAGAAGCTGTTGAAGGAGCTTTAAAGGTTGCAAGGAAACACGGAAAGCTAAGTGGTAATTTAAATAAAAACATTCTTCTTTACATGGATAACTCTTTCCACGGAAGAACTTTTGGTGCTCTATCAGTAACAGGACAACCTAAATATCAAAATGATTTTAGACCTTTAATAAGCGGAGTAAAAGAAGTAAAATTTAATGATATAGAAGATCTTAAGAAAAATTTTGATGAGAATGTATGCGGCATTATCATTGAACCAATTCAAGGTGAAGGCGGAATTAACCCCGCTGATGTTAAATTTCTAGAAACAGCCAGAGTGCTATGTGATAAATTTGATGCTCTATTAATATTTGATGAAATTCAATGTGGTATGGGTAGACTCGGAAGCCTATTTGCCTATAAAAAATTTGGAGTTATTCCTGATGTAATATCAATAGCTAAAGCATTAGGAGGCGGCTTTCCAATAGGTGCTTTTATAACAAATGAAAAGGCTTCAAAGGCTCTTGTTCCAGGAGATCACGGCAGTACCTTTGGTGGAAACCCTCTAGGTTCAGCAGTTGGAACAGCTGTGCTTACTGAGCTAACTGACGGCGGAGTTATCGCATCAATCGATGAGAAAAGTGCTTATTTAAAAGAAAAGTTGAACAGCTTAAAGGATAAGTATGGGGTAATAAACGAAGTAAAAGGAATGGGACTTCTAATAGGTATTAGCTTAAAAACAAGCCCTAAGGAATTTATGAATGCTTGCTTTAAAAATGGTCTTTTAGTTGTAACAGCTGGAGCAGATGTTGTTAGATTGCTTCCTCCACTTAACGTAACTATCCCCGAATTAGATGAGGCTTTAAAATTACTAGAAGATGTTTTTAAAGAAATCACTGCATAAGTAAATTAAATATACTAATTTGACATAAACTAACCTATCGCATCATACGATAGGTTAATTTTAATTATCATTAATTTTGATAGGCGGTGGTAATTTGAATATTAAAGGTATAATTGAAGAAAATATAGAAATTGTTAAGGAGCTCAGACAGAAGCTGCATGATAATGCAGAATTGAGCTATGAAGAACATAATACCCAAAAAATAATACTAGAATTTCTAAACCACTTAGGTTTAGATACTAAATCAATGGCTAATACTGGAGTAGTTGCTACCTTGAACTGCGGCGAGGACTGCATAGCTATTAGAGCAGACATAGATGCACTACCTGTAAATGGGGTCTCTCACGCTTGCGGCCATGATTTTCATATGGCTGTAGCACTTGGCACTGCACTTGCACTTAAAAAAATTGGTTATAAAAAGTGTGTTAAATTTATATTTCAACCTGCCGAAGAAGCAGAAGGCGGTGCACTTCCTATGATAAATGAAGGTGTACTTGAATCTCCAAAGGTAACTCAGATGATTGGATTTCATGTTTGGCCTAATGTAAAGGTAGGTACTATTGAAGTTACAAGCGGTCCCTCAATGGCATCAGTAGATGACTTCCATATAAATTTCAAAGGGAAAGGTGGCCACGCTGCTATGCCTAACCTTTGTAAAAACCCTATTTACCCTGCCTTGGACTTCATTGAAACAATGGGAATAAAATCTAGAATTGAGGTAGACCCTTTAAACTCTCATGTAATAACTTTTGCATCCATACAATGTGGAAGTGCGCCAAATGTTATTGCTGACAACTGCAAAATAATGGGTACTGTTAGAACCTTTGATAATACACTTAGAACTAAACTGCATCAAGATGTTATACACACAGCTAATTTAAGCGCAGAAAAATTTGACTGCTCAGTAGATATAAATTATAATCTTCAGTATCCACCTGTAATAAGTGATAACTTATTAACAAAAAAGTTTATTGAAGTTACAAAGACTCTTATTGGTAATGATAAGGTGCTTCCTTTGGAAAAGACCTTTGCTGCAGAAGACTTCTCATTTTTTGCTGAAAAAGTTCCTTCAGTTCACTTTAGGCTTGGGATTGCAGAAAATAGTATAGGCATAGAACCTCTCCATTCTCCAAACTTTAGTGCTTCTGAAGATTGTCTTTTTAACGGTATCTATATAATAACTAATTTTATATTAAATTTATAATTCGTTAATGTTTTGTCCATTAAAGCATAGAATGAGAATATAAGAGTTACTACTTATATAATAATTAGAAAGGCTTTAAATAATAAGAATGAAAAATCTTATCCTTGATTTAATACAGAGATTTAATAAAGATGATGTTCCTGCACTTGCTTATCAGCTAGCGTATAAGCTCGTGCTGTCTTTTTTCCCATTTATAATTTTCCTAATGACTATTATAGGATACACATCTTTAAATAAATTAGAAATATTGATTGGACTTAGCAACCTAATACCGCAGGAAATATATAACCTAATAAAATACACTGTTATTGAGCTAAATAATGCTAAAAGCGGTTCGATTTTATCTTTAAGCTTAATCTTTACCCTTTGGTCAGCATCTTCTGGTTTTAATGGAGTAATTAAGGGAATAAATAAAGCCTATGGAGTAAAAGAAAGCCGTTCTTATATAAAGGTTAGAGTGATTTCACTTTTATGTACTTTAGGCATGGTATTTGTTATTATCATTATGGGTATACTGCTTGTACTTGGAAATGTTATTTGGCGTGCTCTAACATATAACTTTAGTATTCTAGCAAAACTAACATCCTTATGGCTATTACTAAGATACACAATAGTAGTATTTACAGCTATTTTTATTTTTACAGCACTTTATACCTATGCTCCAAGTAAAAGATTAAACTTTTGGGAAGCCATACCAGGTTCATTATTTTCTACTTTAGGACTTGCTTCAGTATCTATCGCCTTTTCCTTCTATGTAAATAACTTTGGCAGGTATTCAGTAGTGTATGGAAGTATAGGTGCTGTACTTATTCTTCTATTATGGCTCTTTTTCGTTTCAAATATCATAATTCTCGGCGGTGAATTAAACGCCTCACTAGTCTCTCTACATACTGTAACAAAAGGTAATGATTTAAATTTATAAAACTTAGTTAGTTTAAATTTTAATACTCCTTCTTGTACTTATTTATTTTAATAGTACATAAAATAAACTAGGATTTAATTATCCTAGTTTATTTTTTACGTAGAGGAGAGTAAAGTAATGAAAAAGAGAAAAGGCCTTTATATTTTGTTACTCGTATCAATTATTGTTTTTACAGGATTGTACTACTTTTCCATAAACACTTCATTCCAAAGCAATTTAATTTCCAAACTAAAAGTACCTAAACTTAATAGTTCATCTTCATTGTCATCTACAACTCTGGCAAAAGGAAATGAAAATAGTGCTAAAACCTTGAATACTATTTCTCAAGTTAGTATAATTTCAGCTGGTGACATACTCTTCCACATGCCTGAAGTTGTTTCTGCAAAAGTTAATGGTACTTATGACTTTAAGCCAATGTTTTCTGAGGTAAAAGATATTATTTCTTCTAAAGATATTTCCATTGCTAATTTCGAGACAACTATAAATCCTAAAAAAGAATTAAGCGGATATCCCTCCTTCAATACTCCTGTACAAGCTTTAGATGCATTAAAATATACTGGCTTTCAAATACTCTTAAATGACCATAACCACAGTTTAGATACTGGAATCGATGGACTTAGAAGTACAAATAACCTATTAAAACAATATGGCTTTAAAGTTCTTGGTTCTGGCGAACCAAACGAAGATAAAAGTGTTATTGTAGAAAAAAATAATATTAAGATAGGAATGCTTTCATATACATATGGGACAAACTATGGAATTCAATATAAAGACATGATTAATTATATTGATGAAAATAAAATCAAGAATGAAATAGAAAAAATCAAACCAAAATGCGACTTTCTAATAGTATTTTTACACCTTGGCACAGAGTATGTAAGAAGTGTAGAGCCATTTCAAGCTGATATAGTTAATAAGACTGCTCAGTTTGGAGCAGATGCCATACTATGCAGTCACCCTCATGTATCAAAAAAAACTGAAATGCTAAATGTAAATGGTAGAAAAGTCTTGGTAAACTATTCAATGGGTAATTTTATTTCCAATCAAAATGATAAATATACAGATATGGGGTCTATGGAAAGTATGTTAATTGAAAAAAGGGGTAATATAACTAAACTTAAATATGCTGAAACAATACCAGTTTATAGACTTAGATACTCAGCTGATAATAAAACCATTTATAAAACTATACCTTATAACGATGTAACTAAGTTCAAAAATATTTTAGGACAAGATACTTTGTCATACATTTCCACGGTTTCAAAAGAGCTCTCATTTCAATATTATGATTTTTATACTGAATATGCTTCTAAAAGAATCTATATTTTAGAAACTCAATAAAAAATTATTAAGTTTAAACAATATGCTTCATATTTGCAGCATATTGTTTTTTTGCTCATAATTACTAGCATTATAAGGTTCATAAGCAAAGTAAATGACTAATATATTTATTGCTTTACTCTATATATCTATTATTTTTCAGAAGACACATTAAACTATTAAAAAATATCATACTAAATTCCATTCAAACTCAATGTAAATTTATGCATACAAAAATAGTTTATTTTTCTTATAAAGTAACTTAATTTATTTACATAACATTTTAGTTTTTATTTTTACCGCACAAACACTGCGATATTAAATTATTTTAAAAAATCGAACGAAAATATTTGACAAATATATGCCTTACACTTTAAACTATAAATAAGACCTGGTGCATATTTAATCAAAATTAAAATTTGCGGAGGTGTTTATTAATGAAAAAAATCTTATCTTTTGTTACTGCTGTTTCAGTGGTTTCTATGCTCATCTCATCACCTGTGGCTTACGCAGCGCAAAATCAAGCACCAGATTTTGCAAACGGAAGTCTTTCAGGCAAACTAACCAAAGACATCAATGGCGTTTACAAGTACTTTAATGACAACAAAGCACAATTTGGGGTTGATAGTGCAGAAAATGAATTCACTAAACTATCTTCCAATGATGACTTTTTGGGATTTACTCACATTAAGACTCAACAAATGGTTAATGGCATTCCAGTTTACGGAAGCGAATACATTATTCACTTCAATAAAGATGGACAAGTTTATGCTGCAAATGGCAAATATAATCCATCAGCAAAAAAAGCTAAAGTAGACAAATCTAAATTAATAACTCCAGCTAAAGCAAGTCTAATTGCTCTATCCAAATTCAATTTTGACTCCTTAGAAATGACACCAACAGCAAAACTCTATCTTTATAATGTTAACAATGAATATGTTCCTGTATACGAAGTAAGAGTAAACTTCCTATCTCCAGCTCCAGGTGACTGGCATGTATTTGTAAATGCTGTAGATGGTACTATTGTTAACCAGTATAATACAATATCAAGTGCTGCTGTTACATTGACCGGAACCGGAGTACTAGGTGATACCAAAACTTTAAATGGTACATCTGCTACAGTTACTACCAAAAACAAAGGACAAACTACAACGACTACTCAGTATCAATTAGTAGATAATACAAGACCAGCATCAATTACAACCTACACAGCTAACAATGGAACTTCTCTACCTGGTTCAGTTGTATATTCACTTACTACCTTTATTAATGACAAAGCAGCTGTAGATGCACATGCATATGCTGGTATGGTTTACGACTTTTATAAAGTTAAATTCAATAGAAATGGTTTAGATAACAAAAATATGGCAATGAAATCAACAGTTCACTATTCAAGAAGCTATAATAATGCTTTTTGGAATGGAACTCAAATGGTTTATGGAGATGGTGATGGAGTAACCTTCATACCTCTTTCAGGAGCTTTAGATGTAGTTGGTCATGAAATGACACATGCTGTAGACTCTAATTCAGCTAACCTAATTTATCAAAACCAATCAGGAGCATTAAATGAATCCTTCTCAGATGTTTTTGGTACTCTTATAGAATTTGATAAGCAGCCAACAAAAGCTGACTGGCTAGTTGGAGAAGATGTTTATACTCCTAATAAAGCTGGCGACGGATTAAGAGATATGTCTAACCCAGCAGCAACTGGAGACCCAGATAATATGAGCAAATACGTTAACACAACTTCTGACAACGGTGGAGTTCATACTAATTCCGGAATACCAAATAAAGCCTTTTACTTAACAGCTTCCAATGCAAATGTTGGTAACGATAAAGCAGCACAAATATATTATAGAGCTTTAACCACATATTTAACTTCATCAGCAACCTTCCATGACGCTAGAGTAGCTTTAGTACAAGCTGCTACAGATCTTTATGGTGCTTCTAGTGCTGAAGTTAATGCAGTAAACACTGCTTGGAGTACTGTAGGAGTTAACTAATTATATGAGTTTTATTTAATAAACAGTTTTAAACTAAAAATATCTTCTATATTTGCGGGTCTATTTAGACCCGCATTTTATATATAAAGCAACTTTTTTTCATATGTCTAAGCACTTATATTTGTTTCCAATTTACTTATAAAAACAAGCACAGTTTTACACTATGCTTGTTTTTATAAATTACTATTTTCTTATAGCATCCTTATCATCCTTTAGCCTTAGTGGGATAGTTGCTATAACAATATGTTTATGCTTTAAAAGCTCTGTACTAATGAAAATACTAGTATGATTGTGTAATAACTTATGCCACCAATCTTTAACAGAAAATTGTGGTATAACAACTGTAATAATATCTCCCTTTTTAAGATCATATTCTTCTGACTGGATAAATTCTAACAGCGGACTTACAACTTTTCTATAAGGAGAACTTCTAATAATCAAAGGAATATCTGTATTCAGTAATGCCCACTTTTTCTCTATTTTTTCTTTTTCTTCATCATCCATAACTATATTAAAAGCCGCGATGCTGTCTGAAATTGTTTTTGCATATCTTAATGCTCTAATACTTGCCTTGTTCACACTGGCAATAGGAACAATAACACGATTTCTATATATGTCTTTCTCAAAATCAACTGATGATAGTTCTTTTGACTCTATTTTTAGCTGTTTTGCAACTGCAGTATAATGGTGTCTTATCTTTAACATTATGTTTACTAATATAGGTATAATTACTATTACAACCCAAGCTCCATGGACAAACTTTGTAGCTCCTATTATTATTACTGCTACTCCGGTAACTAGCGCTCCTAAACCATTTATAAAAGCCTTATGAAGCCATCCTTTTCCTCGTTCTCTAATCCATTTCATAAACATTCCACTTTGAGATAATGTAAATGAAACAAATACGCCTACTGCATAAAGAGGAATTAAAAGATGTGTATCCCCTCTAAAAATAATTATTAGAATAGCTGCAAGCATTGAGAGAATCATAATTCCATTGGAGTAGCTTAACCTATCTCCTCTTATAGCAAACTGTCTTGGCATATACCCTTCTCTAGCTATTACTGAAAGCAGTAATGGAAATCCGGAATATGCTGTATTTGCTGCCATAGCCAAAATAATTGCTGTTGTGGCTTGAATATAGTAATACATAAAACCTTTTCCAAAAATACTTTCAGCAATTTGGGATAAAACTGTTTTTCCTTCCACTGGAACAACTCTGTATATGTTTGCCAAAACTGATATTCCACCAAAAACTATTAGCACAATAAGTGCAAGAAGCATGAGAGTAGTTTTTGCATGTTTAGTTGATGGTTCTTCAAAATTAGGCACCGCATTGCTAACAGCTTCAACGCCAGTTAAAGCTGAACATCCTGATGAAAAAGCTCTTAGCAGCAAGAATATAGTTACAGAGCTTTGAGCCGCAACTTCTGTAGCTGGTGGAGGACTTGGCACAACTCCAGTGACTCCATATTTAACCATGCCTACTATAACCATTGTTACCATTCCCAAAATAAAAGCATAAGGAGGAATACTAAAAATTTTTGCTGATTCTGTGATTCCTCTCAAATTACCAATCATAATAAATACTAATATTACTAGACAAATGAGCACCCTGTGCTTTTCTAAGATTGGAAATGCTGAAATAATTGCTGCTGTGCCTGCTGCTATACTTACTGCAACAGTCAGAGTATAATCCACAGATAAAGCCGCACCTGCAGAAATCCCTGATATTAGACCCAGGTTCTCTTTTGCTACAATGTATGCACCGCCTCCGTTAGGGTAATTCTCAATAGTTTGTCTGTATGACAAAGTTATAAGAATTAGCAGACCAATTATCGCTGATGACACTTGGAGCATGCTTCCATAAGCTAGTATTCCAACCACTGGGTACAAAACTAATAATATTTCCTCTGTGGCATACGCTACAGAGGATATTGCATCACTAGATAATATGGGAAGCCCCATAAATACACTATATTTTTCTCCACTTAAGGCTTCATTTTTTAATGGTTTACCTATTAAAAATCTTTTTAAGGAATCAAGCATAATAATAACCTCCTGCCTTCACCAAATGCATAAACTTATTATGCCCATTAGTTTTCAAAATACTTAATATCCTCTACTAGAATTCTTTACCATTAGATTTTTCAAACTCCAATAACAGTTGATTATCTATTTTTATTTATTCTTCTATAATTCATTTTCTTGAAAAAACTGTAAGAAATTCTTCATTTTTATAATAGGCAATTCGTAATAACCTTCCTATATGATAAAAATATAACTAATAACCATGGGAGGGATTTTTTATGGAAGGGGCATCCATTAACAGCAGAAAATCAAAAGCTAAAAATTCAAAAGGTGTTGGGGCAAAATATATACTCTTGATCACTACATTGCTAATAACAGCTATATCTATCTGTGCTATTAATTATTTTATTTATGTAAAAACATCACCTAAGCAAAGCTTAAGAGAAAATATATATGGTTCTATGCTTAATTCAAAAACTAGGTTAAGAGCTTATAATGAAGCTGTAAAACTTAATGGAGGCACTTCAGCAAATACTTGTGTTTATTTTATATCAGAAGTTTTACGAATAAATGGTATAAAAATTGATGATAGTATTTGTAACACAACACAGCTTTTAGGTATAATGAAAAAGGAAGGCTATAAAAAAGAAACCGATTATAAAAAATTGATGCCAGGTGATATTTGTTTTACTACAGATGAAAAAATGAATAAAAATGGCACTCCTACACATACTTACATTTTTATGGCCTGGAAAGAAGCTGGAAAGTATGATTACGCATATATATGCGATAACCAATCCAAGGACTATGGTGGAAAACTTTATCACCTGAGAAATATCACCAAATCAGAAACTATAAACGGGAATGCAAAAGAGCCCTTTAGTTTCTTTATGTATAAATAATAATCTTATTAATGGCAGAAGCCAAATTAAAGGGGTATGAAAATGAGCACTTATAATGTACTTGTTGTGGATGATGAAAAAGAAATCAGAGATGCTATAGAAGTGTATCTTAGGAGCACAGAAAATGTAAATATTATTAAAGCTGCAGATGGATTAGAAGCCTTGGATGCGCTAGAAAACACTGAAATTCATGTTATAATTTTAGATGTTATGATGCCAAAGCTTGATGGAATTAGAACCTGTATGAAAATAAGAGAAAAAAGGAATATTCCAATAATAATGCTATCCGCTAAAAGTGAAGATACAGATAAAATTTTAGGTCTTAATATAGGAGCTGATGATTATATTACTAAACCTTTTAATCCATTAGAGCTTGTCGCAAGAGTAAAATCTCAGCTTAGAAGATATGTAGACTGGGGACATACTTCAAAGATAGCAAATTCAAATGAAATAGCAATCGATGAATTGGTTATTAATAAAGATAGCCATATTGTAACCCTAGATGGTACTGAAATAAAGCTAACGCCAATTGAATACGATATTTTATTACTTTTAGCTGAAAATCGAGGAAGGGTATTCTCTTCTGAAGCAATTTATGAAGGTGTTTGGCACGAGCCAGCTTTTAGACCAGAAAATACCGTATCTGTACACATTAGAAGACTTCGTAAAAAGATTGAAATCAATCCAAAGGACCCTAGATTTGTAAAGGTTATATGGGGGGTAGGCTATAAAATTGAAAAATAGAGTTATTGACAATCCTTACATACAAAATTTTTTAGAAAAAAGCCTATTTATTATTATTTTAGTATTAATATTGGCTACAGCAAAAATATCCTCTGCCATAACTGCCATAAATAGTTCTAACGGTAGTATCAATTCAATGAAAAGTCAGATAGCTTATTCTAATAATAAGCTGGACGATTTAAAAAAATATGAAAGTTCCATGAAAAATACCAGCTGGATCACCTACGATATGTGGATGAAAGGCTGTGCAAGTATAAGCAATATTTATATATACGATACTACAAATAAATTAAAACTTTTATCTGAAAAACCACAAGACCAGCTAGATAAATTTAGTAAAGACTTTAAAATAGAGACAGCTGGCAATACATATAATAACGTGGTTAAATTTATTATTATAGATAAAAGTAAGGGAACTTTTATAACCAATGATATTGCAAACTTTGATTATATAAAGGCTAACTTAAAAACTTTTTCAGCTGAAAATGGTGATTTATTCAATTATGTCTCAAATAAAGGAAAATGGTATAATATATCCTATAATTCAGATAGTGCACCTGCAAATAGGTATAATAGCAATTATCAACTAATTAATTCTACTAATTTTGTAGAAGCATACTGGTTTCCAAAAGATTATAATTATTCAAAAGATGATGATGCTCTATTAAACGGCATGCTTGATGAAGCAAAAAAGGATTTTACAACCTCTAATGATGCAAGTAACAAATATATAGAAGAACTACAAAAAAATATATTTGATTATAAAATATCAATAGTTTTTTATTCCATAATTATACTAATACTTTTAACCTCAATATATTTCCTAGGAAAAGAAAGAATTATAAGAGCATTAAGGTATAACTTTGTAACCAACTCCATTAGAGCTATTAATAACTGGTTTGAAAGAAGAGGCAGCTTATTTAAGATTAGTGTATTTATTATTTTTACTTCGTTGTCACTATTTATGATTGTAGGTGTATTGATATTTTATCATAGCATTAATTCTAGTTCTTTGCTTATTGCAAGTACCATTGTTCTATTATATTCAATTGTTATTTTCCCTAAAATTATTAGTTATTCAAGGTATATTGATGATATTATTAGAGGTATATCTAAAATAACCAGTGGTGAACTAGAATATGTTATAGACGAAAGCGGAGACAAAGCCCTTTCATCTCTTGCACATAATATTAATAAACTTAATAAAGGCTTTAAGGTATCAATTGAAGAACAAATCAAAAATGAAAAACTTAAGAGCGAACTGGTAGCAAATGTATCCCATGACTTAAAAACGCCACTTACTTCAATAATAAACTATACAGATATATTACTAAGAGAAGATATTTCAGAAGAGGAAAAAGAAGAGTTTTTAAAGATAATCAACAAAAAAGGCTTGAAACTTAAAAGCTTAATAGATGATTTATTTGAAATATCAAAAATAACTAGTGGTAAGGTTGAGTTAAACAAACACAGTGTAGATGTAGTTGAACTCATTGGCCAATCCATAGCTGAGTATTCTGATACAGAACTTTATTTCGACAAACATTTGTCCTTTGTTTTCAAAACTTTTACTAGCAAGATTGAAATGGACTTAGACGGAAGCAAAATGTCTAGAGTTTTTGAAAACCTCATAACCAATGCATTAAAATATTCTTTAAATGAAACAAGGGTTCATGTGGAAATTGAAGAGGTGAAAAAAGGTATTAAAATATCCTTTAAAAATATATCCTCCTCCCCTCTTGATTTTGATAAAGAAGAAATATTAGAGAGATTTGTTAGAGGAGATAGATCAAGAAATTCAGATATAGATGGAAATGGATTAGGTTTAGCAATTGCCAAAAGCATAGTTGAACTCCACGGAGGGATAATGTATCTTGATTTTGATGGAGATTTATTTAAATGTATAATTGAACTTTATTATTAAAAAGGCGAGTTCTAAGGAACTCGCTTTTAATTAATTACTTTTATAAATATTATAGTTTAAATCTAGAAATTATATCTTGAAGTTTAATAGCCATATCTGTTAAGTTTTCTGCTGCATTTGAAACTTCATTCATTAATGAGGTCTGCTCTTCAGAGGCTGCAGCCACGTTTTGAGTATTTGCCAAGGAATCCCTTGATAAGGAAGCTATATTTTCTACATAACCATTCAATATTTCAGCACTCTTAGAAATTTCATTTATAATTTCTGAAACGCTATCGACTTCTCCTGATACTATGTCAACTGCAGAAGATATCTCTTCAAATGACTTTCTAGCATTTTCAACCATTATTTTGCCAGTGCTAACCGCTTCAGTACCTACATTCATAACGCTAACTGCTTCAGTTATTTCTCCCTGTATTTCATCTATTAAGGTACTTATATGTCCAGCTGCTTCAGCTGACTGCTCGGCAAGCTTTTTAACTTCATCTGCTACTACTGCAAAGCCTTTTCCATGCTCTCCAGCTCTCGCAGCTTCAATAGCGGCATTTAATGCAAGCAAATTAGTTTGTCCAGAAATCGTTGTAATCATAGAAATTATTTGGCCAATTTCTGTTGATTTTTTACCAAGTAGGTTTACTACTTCTGTAGACCTTATAACCTTGTTATTAATTTCATTCATCTGTTCCATTGCTTTAGCTACAACTTTTTTACCTTCACCTGATCGTTTCGAAGCTAAAGATGATGCATCTGATACTCCCTCAAAAGTTTCTGCTATTTTCTCAAAATTCTTTGAAATTTCCATTACCTTATTTGCTGTATCTTCTGTAATTCCTGACTGCTTCTCTGAATATTCAGCCATCTCCTGAGCAGAAACTGCGATTTGCTCTGCCGCAGTGTGGGTTTGCTCTGCACTGGCGGTTAATTCCTCAGAAGTTGCAACAATTTGCTCTAGACTTTCACTTACGTTTAACACTACCCCTTTTAAAGCCTCTGACATATTATTTAAATTTACAGTCATTTTCCCTAACTCATCTTCTGATCTGGCTTTTATAGAGCGGGTCAAATCACCACTTGCAATATATGCTGATAGTTCATTTACTTCTCCAACATGCTTATTTATGTATGAGCTATAAAGTACTACAATAATGACTAAGCATATTAAAGCAATAATTCCTACAGCTGAAAGTATATACAATAAATTATTTATCGGCTGATAAAGTTCGCTATAAGGAATCCTTAAAGCTAGTATCCAATTTGTACCTGTAATAGACTTGTAATATACTAATTGTTTACCATTATCCTCATAGCTGTTAGTACCATTTTTGCTTTCAATCATTGTTTTTCCTAGACTTGCTAAACTAGTATTTTTTTCGTCTGTAATTTTAACCTTAGTCAATTTTGAAGCATCAGCCCCCGCAATATACGTTCCATTAGAACTAATAAGCATTGCACTGCCTGATTTTCCAATTTTTATATCGCTAACTGCAGCTTGTAGACTTTTTAAATCTACATCACCAGTAATTACTCCTAAAAAGTTCTTTTGTTCATCAAAAAATGGAACTGATTCAGTCATAAAGGTGGTCTTTGAAGTATCGTCATAATAAGGATCTGTCCAATATATTTTATTATTGGCTTTAGCTGCTTTATAATAATCTTGACCTAGATAATTATATTCAGCAGTCATATAGTCTTCTGTATAAACAGTTTTGTCACCATCTTTATACACATATGGTCCAAATAGCCCCATATTATTATATTTACCTGGTTCATACCATACTCCCACCCCATAAGTATCGGAATTTAACAGTGCGGTATCTCCTAATATCTGTTTATACTGTTCTTTAGTTAAATTTGTTCCTGCTGCTGCCATTACCTTTGCAACACTCTCCGTTACTTTGCTGTGATTTTTCAGCCTATCTTCAATTGAAATTGAAGAACTCTGGGCTGCATAATCCATTTTTCCTTTAATTTCAGTATCAATTATTAATTTCCCAGCCATATAACTTACTACAGTGATAATTAATAAAACGACAAACGTGAATGGTATTAATGCTAATATTGTTCTCATCTTAATGCTTTTTATTTTCATAGCGTACAGACACCCCCTCAAATAGTTAAAATAATTTAGCTATGTACTTTATTAAAGTTAAGATATATTAATATTATCGAAGCTTTTACATAAAAATTTATATTTTTACGAAAGATTAATTTATAAAAATTCAATTTTCTGTATTTTCTCATAACATGGAAATAATCCTATATATTAACTCACACAATATAAATTTAAACCATTTGAATAAATATTATGATATTATCGATAAAACATTAAATAAAAATACTGCAAACAACTTATTTCTATGTTATTCGCAGTATTTTTACATTTTTATATTTCCATTATAATTGGTATAATACTAGGTCTTCTTTTTGTTTTTTCATATAAATACTTTTCTAGTGCCTTTTTCATATTTGCCTTCAGTAAATACCATTCAATAATTTGGTTTTCTAAGCAGTTTTCTAATTCCTTTCTTGCAATTTCCTTTGCTTCATTAATTAGCTCCTCAGATTCCTTTGCATACACAAACCCTCTTGTTATTATATCTGGTCCTGCAATAATACTATAGGTTTCCTTTTCAATAGTTGCTACAATTGTAAGCATGCCATCCTGAGCTAAATTCTTTCTATCTCTTAATACAATATTGCCTACATCTCCAACTCCTATTCCATCAACATATACTGAACCACAGCGAACTCTTCCTGAAATTGCTGCACTCTTATCTGATAATTCTAGAACCTGACCTGTTTCTAAGGTAAAAATATCATCTTTATTCATACCAATATTCATTGCCAGCTCTGCATGTTTCTTCAAATGTCTATATTCTCCGTGTACTGGCATAAAGAATTTAGGGTGAACTAGGGTATGAATCAATTTTAGTTCTTCTCTATAAGCATGCCCTGAAACGTGTACTTCTTCAATGTCCTCATAAATTACATCTGCACCTTTTTTAAATAATTCATTAATGACCTTGGAGATTAATTTTTCATTTCCTGGTATTGGTGACGCTGATATTATAAACAAATCTTTGGGCTCAACTTTAACTTTCCTATGAGTAGAAAAAGCTATTCTTGCAAGAGATGCAACAGGTTCACCTTGGCTACCTGTTGTTATTATTGTTATTTGATTATTTGTGTACCTGCTTATTTCATCTGCACTTATTAAATACCCTTCAGGTATGTGCAGATATCCGAGTTCTATGGCCATTTTGGAGATATCCTCCATGCTTCTTCCTACAAAAGTTACTTTTCTACCATACTTCACAGAGGAATTTACTATCTGCTGCATTCTATGAATATTTGATGCAAAAGTAGCTACAATAACCCTACCATCCGCTTTTGAAAAAATTCTATTAAAGGTTTCTCCTATAGATCTTTCGGACATTGTGTAACCTGATCGTTCTACATTTGTACTATCTGCCATAAGAAGCAGAACTCCTTTTTTCCCTAAAGTGGATATTCTTTCTAAGTCCATAAGCTTTCCATCAATAGGTGTATAATCAACTTTAAAATCGCCAGTATGTAGTACTATCCCTACAGGCGTATGTATAGCAATACTGCAAGAATCAGCAATACTATGTGTATTTCTAATAAACTCAACACTAATATTCTGCAGCTTCACTACCTCACCTGGCTCAACACTGTACAATTCACAATCATTAGCTATACCATGTTCTACCAATTTATTTTTTACTATTGCTAATGCTAATTTTGTTCCAAATACAGGAACATTCAATTGCTTTAAGATATAAGGTAATGAACCAATATGATCTTCATGTCCATGAGTAATAAAAAAGCCTTTAACCCTCTCTGAATTCTCCAACAAATACGCTATATCTGGTATAACTAAATCTACACCATACATTTCTTCATCTGGAAAAGACACTCCACAATCAATTACAATAATCTCATTCTTGTACTCTATAGCTGTTATATTTTTCCCAATTTCTCCGAGGCCACCTAAAGGAATGATTCTTACATTATCTGTATTTGCCATATAAATTTCTCCTTTTTAAAATAATATCTTTTTATATTTTGCACATTATAAATGTATTAATTCTAAATTTTATTTTTTTCTTCATAGATTTATTTTTATACTGCTAAAAAAGTAAAAAAAAACTAACTCTGCTTTTACTAGAGCTAGTAATTAACTTATTTTGATGTAATCCTACTAATTTTATCTGCTTCAATTAATTCGCTTTTACTGAAGCCTTTTCTAAAATATCTAATTTGTTTATACTTAACCCCGTTCATTTCAAAATCTAGTACATCTATTCTATCTCCACTATATATCACTGGCTCTTTTTCACCTTTAAAAAACACATGTACTTCCACTTTATTCACTCCTTGAATCTATGCTGTAGTTAATATATAGATAATATATTTTATTTTACCTTCCTAATAGCTTAATTTCAACCCTAATCTTATATAAAATCTTCATTGAACTATTTATTAGTTATGACAAACCTTTTTTAACCTCTAAAAGGTAGCTTTTTCTTACTATATAAAAATATATAATTTGTGCTGCCATCATAACTCCAATTAATTGCAATGCAGGTATAGTTATTGCTATATCAAAAGCATATTTTAACGAACTAATAGCAAAGAAAAAATGTATAACAGCAATCAGATATGGAAGTAAGAATAATACTCCTATTTCAATGTTTAATATTTTCTTTATTTCTTTATAAGTCAAGCCTATTTTATTTAACTGCTTATATTTAGTTTTATCCTCTATAACATCCATATAGCACTTATTATATAAGAAGCTTCCAGTTGTAGCAAAGAAAATAAGTCCAATAAAAATCGCACTGAATAGAATTACACCATAACCTATCTTAGTGCTCTCTAATATGTGAGCTTTTAAAAAATTAGTGTAAGTTTTATTTCCATCATCGCTGCCGAATTTATTATAGTAATTATTGCATATATCTAAAGTTTCCATGTAATTCTCTACATTGATTTCATTAAAATAGCACCTTTCACCTTTTACCTTTTTATAAATATCATCTTTTACTATAAATACGTCTCCATAAAATGCTGGAAGTATTCCTTTGCTGCTCCTTTCACCTACTTTTAATTGAATATTATCAAATATAATATTTTTTCTGTTATATTCAATTAAGGATGATGCTATTATTGTATCATTGTCATTAAGTGCCACAGTACTTAAGTTTAACAATGTTGCTAGCTTCTTATAGCTTGACTCTTTTATAATAACTACTTCATCTTTTCCACCCTTAGGAATAACATATTTAAACTCTTCATTAATCTTATTGTAAGTCAAGCCTTTGCCTTTCAGTGAGTTTTCTATAAAATCTGATTTTAAATCAACTCTGTCTTTATTGTTATAAACATCAGAATAGAAAAAAGCATGTGGGAAATCTCTATCTATTTGGTGCTCCTTATCACGCCAGTAGGCATATACTGAACCTATTGCTGTAAGTGCAACTGTTGAAGTTATAGTAATTAGAAAGAACATTCTGGTATTATCTTTTATTCTGTACAGTAAATTCGATACCCATAGTACTGTAGTTTTCTTCATATATAGCTTTCTATTCTTCTTCATTAGTTTAATTATAAATACACTTAATTGAGAAAATAACAAATAAGTAGCTACAATAACCATGGCTGTTACAGGAATTATTCTGTAAGCTATAGTGTTTTCATTAGAAGTAATTGATAAATAATATCCTGTTAAAAGTAGTGCTGCACATATAACAGCAAGAATTACTGAAGCTCTTGGTTCTGTTCTTGGTCGTTTTGTTCCTTTAAGCAGGCTTAAAACTTTATCCTCCCTAATAATAAAAGCGCAAAATACTGAACTTAGCATTCCTATGAAAATAAAAGCACTTAATGTAATTATTATAGCTTTTCCTGGAAAATAAAATTCCAATGCGTTATAACCTAAAAGCTTTCCACTGGCAGCTAAAAGTACTTTTGAAAAAATTAATCCAATGAATAAACCTGTAACTGCAGCTGCTGAACTTATAATCATATTTTCAATACGTATCATCTTTTGTAATTGCCTTTTTGAAGAACCTAAAATATATAATATTCCAAATTCTTTATATCTGCTTTTTAGAAAAACACTTATAGAATAAAATACAAACAAGCATAAAAACAAGTAAGCAATTACAGTTGTAATGTAAAGAGAATTTTTCAAGTACCTTGGCAATATATCTATTTTAAATCCTGGATGAAATATAATCATGGTATAAGAAAATAATAACGATGCAGAAATGGTGCTGCTAAAAAAATAGGCATAATATGCTTTAGCATTTCTATGCACATTTTTAGCGGCAAACTCTCTGAAATTCATTGGTTTCCCCCCCTAATAATGCAAGAACATCAATTATTTCCTGATAAAACTGCTGTCTGCTGTCCCCTCTATAAAGCTGGTTGTATATAACTCCATCTTTTATAAATAAAATTCTGCTGCAATAGCTAGCAGACACTGGATCATGAGTTACC
Source organism: Clostridium omnivorum (assembly GCF_026012015.1). Lineage (NCBI taxonomy): Bacteria > Bacillati > Bacillota > Clostridia > Eubacteriales > Clostridiaceae > Clostridium > Clostridium omnivorum. The sequence goes on from NZ_BRXR01000001.1 coordinate 398,944, forward strand.
ATAATTGTAGTTACTTTTTCTTCTTTGTTTATTTTTTCAAATAATTGCATTACAGTTCTAGCTGATTTTGAATCCAAATTTCCTGTAGGTTCATCTGCTAATAGCAAAGTAGGATTATGTATTAATGCCCTTGCTATAGCGACCCTCTGACACTGACCTCCAGAAATTTCAAAAGTTCTCTTGTTTAGCAAATCCTCTATTCCAAGAATTTTAGATATTCTGTCAAGCTCTTTATCCTGTTCTCTAACCGGTACTCCGTCTAGCGTAAGAGGAAGTACAATATTCTCTCCCACAGTTAACGTGTCTAATAAATTAAAATCCTGAAATACAAAACCAAGCTCTCTTCTTCTAAAAAGAGCCAGCTCATCCCCCTTAAGTATTAGTGGATTTTTATCTTTTACTCTTATCTCTCCTGAGGTTGGTTTATCCACTGTTGAAATCATATTTAACAAGGTTGTCTTACCACTTCCTGAGGGTCCCATAATTCCAACGAATTCTCCTTCTTCTATTGCAAAGCTTATATTATTTAAAGCATTAAATAGTATTCTATTTCCATATACCTTGCTTAAATTATTTACCTCCAAAATGTTCACAATATCAACTCCTATTATGCTAAATTTATAATCTTAGTTAACACTAAGATTGCTAGTAGCGTTCCTGCTGCTATTCTATATATAGCAAATATCTTCAATGGTTTCTTTTTAAGGTATTCAACAAATCCATTTATTACAATTAAAGCTACTAAAAATGCTACTAAAAATCCAACTATTAACGCAGCCCATAAAGTTGGTGTCATTATAGAATAATTGAATTCAAACAAATCCTTTCCTGATGATCCAATCATAGCTGGTATTGCAATAAAGAAAGAAAATTCTGCAGCTATTGATGTAGATAAGCCTGCAATCCACCCACCCATCATGGTAGAAGCACTCCTTGACATACCTGGCCACATTGCAAGAAGCTGTAATAATCCCACAGTAAATGCTCTTACAGGAGTAATGTTATCCATATCCTCTATTTTTCTTTTCTTATTTCCGTATATTTTTTCTAGTATAAGTAATAACACTCCTCCAACTATAAAACCAACAATAACTGCTTCAGGTACAAATTTTGATTTTATTTTATCATAAAACAACACCCCAGCAATTCCCATTGGAATAGATGCTATAATAATATTTATTCCAAATATATAACCTGTCTTCCCTTCTCTTCCTCCAGTAAAAATAAATTTAAAAAACCCTATTATACTCTCTCTAATCTTTTTGAAGTACAAAACTACCACTGCCATTATGGCTCCAAGCTGTATTACAACTTCAAACATTTTAGCAAATTCTCCATTAAAACCAATGGCCCACCCCACTAGTATCATATGCCCTGTAGAAGATACCGGTATAAATTCAGTTAGCCCCTCAACCATAGCAATTACAATAGCCTTTAATATAAATATAAAATCCATACATTATCACTCCTAAAAACTTTTTCCTTTGTGAATATAGTTTATAATAATAACGTATATACTGCTATTTGCGAAACTTACGGGAATGTGACATACTTGTAAGACTTTATTGTTTATATAGAAAAAGCAAATAAATAGTTACCTATCCATTTGCTTTTTAAATTTAATTGTTACCTTAGTTCCTTCATTTATTCTAGATTCTATCTCCACTTCATGCCCCAAACTATTACATACCTCTTTTGTTATATATAGCCCCATTCCAGTAGATTCTCCGTATTTACGCCCATTTTCTCCTGTAAAAAAAGGATCAAACACTCTTTTTATATCTTTAGCTGGAATTCCAATTCCTTCATCAATAACACACAATCTTATTTCTTCTTTATTTTCCAGTGCCCTTATAATCAATTCTTTACCCTTACTCTTCGAATATTTAATGCCGTTTGTAACTATCTGTCCTAATACAAACCTTAACCACTTAGCATCACTATAAACAATAATACTTTCATCTACTTCAATTCTAGGAATTATTTTGTTTTTTATAAATATCTTTTTTCCCTCATTAATTGTTTCTCGGGTAAACTCTCTAAGTGATATCCTTTCTACTAAAAAGTCCTTTTCAAAGGAATCCATTCTTGCAAAATACATTGCCATATTTAGACCTTCTTTTAACTTGTCAATTTCCTCCTGCATATTGTAATATATTTCTTCACCTTCGTATTCTTGAAGCTGTAACTGCATTACCGAAAGTGGTGTTTTCATTTAATGCACCCACTGATTAATGAATCTTAGGTGCTCATTATGTATTTTATCGGCTTTATGAATTTCTGCCTCGTATAAGCTATGAAGCTCTTTTAATACTTGCGAAGTATTGCTGCTTAACTCTGAACTTCCAAGTTCCAAAAAAGCTTCTTTTAAATCTGTTATTCCATTGGTTAATAATCTATATAATTGCCTATGGTGATAATATCTAAAAGCTAAAAAGCATATAAGTATAAATGTATTAAGCATAAATATATAAATAATCTCATGAAGTCCAATGATTTCTTTAAGATTACAATATAACATTGTGATAACTAAGCTAAAAAAATATGCAAGTATATAACCCTTTTGATCTTTTAAAAATAATCTCATATATTCCTCTACTACCAGGTTTTATTTAATCTATAACCTGCTCCTCTTATAGTTTCTATGCCATTTATAATTCCCAAAGTCTGCAGTCTCTTTCTTGCTCTGCTTATATTAACACTCAACGTATTTTCCTCTACAAATTCAAGATCATCCCATATTTTTTCAAGTAGTAAATCTCTACTGACTACCTTAGGATATTTTTGCATAAGACATTCCAGCAGAATTCCTTCCCTTTTAGTAATAATTTCTTTTTCACCTTTAAATTCTATTTCTGATCTTTCTGGATAAAATATTAAACCTTCAACTTCAACTATTCTTTCATCCATCTTTGGTGCATAATCTCCAAACGCTCTTCTTATTTGGCTTTTTATCTTAGCTATAACTACATCATAATAAAAAGGCTTTGTTATGTAATCATCTGCGCCGCTCTCTAAAGCCATAACTTGGTCCATTCCACTATCTCTTGCAGATATAAATATAATAGGAATTTTTGATTGCTGCCTTATTTTTCTGCACCAATAAAATCCATCATACTTTGGTAAATTCACATCCAATAACACTAAGTCTGGATTAAATTCAATAAAGTCTACCATTATATCTTCAAAGTTAGCAGCTGCTTTAGCTTCAAACCCGTACTTATCTATATTCTCCTGTAATAAAGTACTTATTGATAAATCATCTTCAACAATAAATATTTTGTATTTCATCTTAATATCTCCCTAACCTGCACATAAGTAAAAGCTATTCTTACATTTAAACTCTTTTATTCCTTAAGTTATATTTTACCATACATTGTATATTTAATAATATTTTAATGAAATAAATAAGATAATTTTAAGGTTTACAGACCTTTAAGTTTTGCACATTAAATTTCATAGACTAAAATAAGCACGGGATATGCCGTGCTTATTTTAGTCTTTTTAATCCTTGCTCACTCAGCTAATTCTTGATAATATCTATTAAACAGTTATTCTGACTCCTGGCATACCGTCAGCATAATCTGAATACTGTAAATGTTGAATAAGCCATTTTCCATCATTTTTTACTAAAACACCTGAAAATCTCATTGGAGTAATATAGGTCTCTCCTTTTTCATTTTCACAAAGCAAGTCTAACATATTATAAAGAGCTACTAAAAGCTTTTGCTTTGGTGCTTTATCAGACTCAAAGGTATATTTAGTTGAACCACTTATCCAATCTAGTATTGTTTCGTTTGATACAATTCTATGTAAAATTGCCTTTGTAGTAAAATAGGCTACATCTCCATTAGCACAAATTAAAGCATCGTCCACATTAAACTTAAAGTTTCCCCAATACTTCCAATCTGACTCAATTATTCCTCTAGTAGCTTCAATCCCTAAACATAGCTCCTCAGCATCAGTACCTATTACTACTAAATCTTCATCAAGTAAAAAAACTTTCTTCATATAATCATCCACGTAGTCTACATTTCTTTCGGTATATCCATCTTGAAATACTTGAAGTACATTTTTAATTCTTTCTATTTCTTCACTTGACTGAGCCTTACACATTTCAAATATGCTTTTATCATAATTTTCATCTGTATATCTATAGGGCCATGATTCCGAATCAAGAGAGAACTGCATTTGATGAAATTTCCAAGCATCTTTTTCTTTTACAAGCACAGAAGTAAATCTAAAAGGCCATATATAATCTTCCCCCATATCAATTTCTTTTAAAGTACTTGCAATTATCTTTGCTGCATCCAGTGCTTTTTCTTTTGACTTTTCTTCCTTATTCAAAATACCTTTCACTTCACTAATAGTCTTTTCTATTTGCACATCTTCAGATAATGTATTTTTAATATTTCCAATAGTGACAACCCAAGCTACATTTTCATTTGCAAAAATCTTAGCTCCTCCAAATTTAAAATCTACAGTTTTCCAATAGTTGTTTTCATTATTCCAATGAGACTTCATAAGCTTTTTTATATCTTCTATATTAAAACACCACTGGTTCATTGTGCTTCCAAGTACAGCAAGTCCAGGTTCTATAGAAAATGTATTTTCTACAAAATCATCAAGTAAATCCTCATCTTTTTTTGTATATAATTCTTGAAATTTATCAAGAACCTCAATTACCTCATTAATTGAACTTTTATTTTTGTATTCTTTCATAATATTTCCCCCCGTTCTATTAAGTTTTTGTTCATTTTCTATCGTAAACAAGTTTTTTAATCACCTCCCAGCAGTAAAAAATAGTTCAAAGAAGCCAAAAAAGGACTACAAATGAATATATCATTTACAGTCCTTAAACTTATACTTTCATGTATTTTAAACATCTATAAAGATTTATATACAATGAAATAAAGTCGTATCAACAAAAAAGCCGTACAGTTAAGTACAGCTTAAATCCATAAACATAAAAAACATTACACAATAAATATACTATTGTATATGATTTTTAAGTTAATCAAGGACTGTAACTGCTGTTGTTCTTAACATATCTAAAGACATTTTTGTACGCAGCAAACAAACACTTTTAGGATAACTGCTATACCAATATGCCATTTAAGATTAAAAGTTAAAAACAACTATAATCATCTTGCAATCCCCTTCCAATGTAAAATTACTTTTCTATTATAGTATTATTTTTACATTTAGTCAATGATTTAGAAACTATAGCAATAAAAGTATTAAATTCATTACTTATTACAAATTTAATTTATTAATACTTTTAAACATAAAAACCCCCTTGTGTTTGTTTTATTCATAAAAACAATTATACACAAAGAGGTTTTTATATTAAGCTATTAGTTCTTCGGATTTATCTTTATCACTTTTCTTAACATCGAAACGATGTGAAACAAAACCATATAATGTCCATCCTGCAAATGTTACTATTGAACCATAGAACATTGGCTCAAGACCTGAAGAATATAGAGCATATAAGCTGTAAGCTGAAGCTATTAAAGCAATAAAGGTTGTTTTCTTTATTTTTCCTTCAGGTACATTTTCTGATTTCATTATCGTATTTACTGATGACATAGATAGTAAATATGGAATAACGTTTGTTACAACAGCAAGGTTAACTAATACATTAAATTGTTTAGCTAGTGTTGGGCTAATTGTCATTAATGCAAGTAAAGATTGGCCAATTGTAATTATACACATTCCTAAAACTGGAGTACCATTCTTTGAAACTTTACCAAATGCTTTTGGAAAATATCCTTCAACTGCAGAACTTCTAAATACTCCTGCTATTGTAAATTGCCATCCTAGTAGTGAACCGAAGCATGACATAACCATCAACGCCATAACTATTTTTCCTGCTATTGGACCAAGCATAGAAGCATAAGCTAATCCAAAAGGTGCATTTGTATTTAACAAACTAGCATTTGGAACAATACCAGCAATAACGTTTGTAGAAATAATATATATTATACCCGCACCTATAGTTCCGCCTAAACAAGCTATAGGAACATTTTTCTTTGGGTTTTCAACTGCATCCATGTTAGCAGAAGCAGATTCAAGACCTAAGAAAGCCCATAGAGTTATAGAAATAGACTTTCCAACAGCAGTGAAGAATGGTAGATGATTTGGATTCCATGCAGTTACATATTGATGTCCACTGAACCAGAACCATCCTATAGTTGACATGCCTAACACAGGAATGATTACACCCCATACAGTAATTGAACCAAGTTTTCCAGTTATACTTGCTCCTCCAAAGTTAAGAGCAGTAGCTAACCATAATGTAAAGATTGTCCATAATCCTACTGCAACAGGAGATAGTTGTACTCCTAAAAACACTGATGAATAACCTACAGCAGAAATAGCTATCGCTATATTTGCAATTACTAATGATACACCATAGGAATAGTTAGCCATAAAGCTTCCAGCTGTTCCGTGTGAATACTCTGCATATCCACCCATTCCGCCTTCATTACGGCTGAACATACCACATTGTGCAAAAGCATAAGCTAATGCCATTGATCCAACTCCTGTAACTAGCCATGAAAGAATTGACATAGTTCCAACTTGAGCTAGGTTTGTAGGAAGCATTATTATTCCAGAGCCCATCATATTTATAGCAGTTATCATAGTTAACTGCAGAACGCTCATTTTGTCTTTCTTTTTACTCATAATTTTTTCCCCTTATCGTTTGTTAATTATTGAAATAATTTTTCTTGAGTTAAAATAATTTGAATTCATGGCAGCTCATGATATAATCATAAGCTGCTAAGTAATATTAAATTATTTTTTTATCTAGAACATATCCATAAGCCTTAACACGTCCATCTTCTTTTTCTAGGTATACCCCTTGAATTTCTGGAGCAAAACCAGGGAATAAATTGATTCCATCTTGTAGTATAGTGAAATATTTTTGTGCTGTTTCACTCCATACTTCTCCAGGAACAACACAGAATACTCCTGGTGGATATGGAAGAGCACCTTCTAGGGCTATTTCTCCTACAATGTTTTCAAGAGCAACTAGTTTAGCATTATTCCTTACCAATGCCCATTTAGCATCTTGAGCAGTCATAACTCTTGTAGGAAGAGATTTTTCATTAGCTCCTTCTATACTTAATGCTACTTCATCTAAAGCTGCATTATTTGCTGCATCATACACTCTTCCTCTCTTTGGAAGACACTCAGCTCTAAATAATCTCTTTTGATATGTCTTTGCATCATTATTCTTATAAAAATCATGCATTTCTTGACATAATCTTCTTATAGTATATCCTCTGTAACGATCTATGTTCTTGTTATAAAGAGTTGGTAATACTTCACTTAATGGTGCATCTTCTTTTACTAGCTGCTCAAATCTAACAAATTGTGCTACAAGACTTTCCATCTTGGTTGCAGTTTCAGCTGGAGTCATTAAGAATAATATTGAATTCAAGTCATTTTTCTCAGGAATAATTCCTACTTCTCTTAAATAATTTGCTAGTATAGTTGCTGGTATACCAAAGTCTTCGTACTCACCAGTTGCAGCGTTAATTCCTGGTGTTGTTAACATAAATTTGTTTGGATCAACGAAGTATTGGTTTTCACCATATCCATCAAATGCGTGCCATTTTTCTCCTGGTACAAATCTGAAGAAATCAATGTTATTTGAAATTTCTTCTGTGTCATAGTCTTCCCAATTCTTTCCGTTTACAGTTGGCGGAATAAATGGCCTTATCATCGAACAATTCTTTATTACTGATTTTCTAGCTTCAACACCTAGTTTTATGCAGTCAGCCCATAGACGTCTACCTGCTTCTCCTTCTTGCATTCTTGCATTAACATCTAGTGTTGAATATAAAGGATAGAATGGACTAGTTGAAGCATATAGCATAAATGAGTTATTAAATCTCTTATGGTCTACATAACGATGTTGTCCTTTAATATGACTATCTTTTTTATGTATTTGTGACGCTTGAGAGAAGCCAGCTTGTTGCTTATGAATGGATTGAGTTACAAATATTCCAGGATCATTTTCGTTTAGTTCTAATAGTAGAGGAGAACAATCTCTCATCATTGGAATAAATTGCTCATATCCAACCCATGCAGAGTCAAATAATATGTAATCACAAAGATGACCAATTTTATCAACTACTTGTCTTGCATTATATATAGTTCCATCATAGGTTCCAAGTTGGATTATAGCTAATCTAAACGGTCTCTTAGCTGTAGCTTTTTCTGGAGCTACTTTGCTTATTTCTTTTCTTAAATACTTCTCATCAAAGCAATGTGCGTCAATACCGCCAATGAATCCATATGGGTTACGTCCAGTTTCCAAATATACAGGAGTAGCACCATTTTGTACTAAAGCTGAGTTATATACAGATTTATGATTGTTTCTATCAAATAAAACTAAATCGCCTGGAGCAACTACAGAACCTACAACTACAGTGTTTGCAGTGCTTGTCCCATTCATTACAAAATAAGTTTTATCTGCATTGTATATTCTAGCAGCATTTTGTTCAGCATCTACTGCTGGACCTTCGTGAATTAATAAATCTCCTAATGCAACATCCGCATTGCAAATATCTGAGCGGAAAATGTTCTCTCCGTAAAAGTCGTAAAGAAATCTACCTGCTGGATGCTTTCTAAAATATTGGCCACCTTGATGTCCAGGACAATCAAACTGTATATTTCCTCTTTCTACATAGTTACTCAATGCTCTAAAGAAAGGAGGCAATATTTTTTCCTCATATTGATTTGCAGCAGTTTCAATTACTCTGCTGTAAAGATTAGCATCGAAGGTGTTACCATCAATTACACGATAAACTTTTTGTGCTAATTCGCTGTTAAGCTTGTCTTCATTTTTTAAAACAACAAATATTGGAACTCCAAATTTGGTATCAAATGCAGCATTAACTAAATTAACATCAGCATCAGTTACTACTACTGCAGCAACATCTGTAAAGTCAGTGCTTTCAGCTAATACTAATTCTCTATTAGTTGAAAAGTACTCTTTTGCTTCTGTGGTGTAAGCAATTTTTAATTGTTTCATTTTTCATCCTCCGTTTAATATTTATAAATAATTTCGAAAATTAATATAAAATAACAAGCTAATATTCGACATACTGCATCAGCTATACTTAAAAATAAAATAAATAAATTATCTAAAAGGCTTATTGAAATTTAATGAAAATAATTTATGAATGCATTTATAAATTTTCTTTCCTTTGATATAATACACTATTTAAAAGCATTCTGGAATTGTAATAATTAAAATTACAATAGATATTATCTTGTAAAATTTACAAAGAACTATTCAGCAAAGCATAAATTCTAATGGCTACCGCAAGTTCTTCATAAAAGTGTTCAATTCTACAATGTTCGCAAAGTATCTTATTTATTTTGTCGATTCTATATCTTACTGTATTTCCATGTTGAAATAATTCTTCTGCAGTTGCTTTTATATCTCCATTATTCTCTACATATTTTATAGCAGTTTTTAACAATTCTGTTTCATTGTTTTTATCATAAGCTATTAATGGCTCTATCATTTCTTTGTAATATTTCAATACCCAAGGGTTATCTAAAATAGGTAAAACTATCCTATGAATACCCATTTGAGAAAAAATCGAAACGCTCTTTTTATAGGTTACTGCATATTTATAAGCATACAAGCTTTCTTGTATAGAATTATTCAAACTAGACAAACTTTCATGTAAACTACTTATTCCAATAATATATTCTTTTTCATTAAATCCCCACCAGCGAAGTTTTCTTGAAATAGTTTTATCTATATCCCTTTCTTCTACTTCTTCAAAAGTAATAATAACAATATACCCCTCTTTGTATGGTATAATTTTGCTACAAGTTTCTTCTATCTCTTTATTTGAAAATGTAATTTTAGAACTTACTTTACTTCTTTTTCTCTTACAAAAGGCTACAATGTTTTTTTCCTGAAAATTAATATTTATTTTGCGGGCTATATTTTTTATTTTTGAATCATTGAAATCATTATATAATATATTATCTATTTTCAAAGCTAAATTTTCGTACTCTTTCTTATCATTTATAGCTTTATTAACATGAACAATCACATCTTCTGTAAAAGTATCACTAAATATCATGATAGGAAAGTGCTTGCTATTTGCAAGCCTAATTACATCCTCAGGTATATAGTTAAAATAAATATTTTTAATTGCTAGGCAGCTGATACCAATTTCAATCATTCTTTCTACACTTTCATACAGTTCATCTATGTTGTCTTTTATGGCTACCAATGTACTTAAAGCAAAATCTCCCTTACTAAAGTTTTCTTCTATTAAATCACCAATTTCATAATCCCAAACTGCAACATGGGTTATTTTATTTGAAAGACCTGTTTTTCCTGCAATAACCTTAAATCCTTTTAGTATTTCAAGTTCTAGAGCTTCATGTACAGTTACAGACATCTATTTTCCTCCTTTTAATTTAACCATAAAAAGTACTTTTCATATTTGGGCAAAAATCCATAATAACTTAAGCTATTTAATTAAGAATTATTATGCATTGTTACATATTTCACAAGTCTATATTTGTTTGGAATTCCCTTCCATGCCACCCAAATGTAGATTACTTACTATACTTATCACGAATAATTATAAACAACCATTATTATAAAATCAAATGATTGAATTGTATAATATTACAATTTTATACAGTTAACTCAATATAATTATAGAAACAAATGCCTCACTGACAATTATTTAACAATCAAAAAAAATAAAAAAGGGTTTTTACCCTTTTTAATATTAAAATTATCACATTACTGTTTATTATCGTTCAATGCATATCTAAATGCATCTCTTATAACTGATGCTATTTTATATATATATCTTAATCTAATAGGCAATTCTAGCAAATAATCACTTACCTCTTTTTTTTCTATTATAGCTTCAATAGCAAAATCTCCTATACAAGTATGCTTCTTACTTACAGCAGATCCAGGATTCACACTTCCTTCTCTAAATTTTATTATTCCGATATCCTTTTCATTGCCTAGACAACCATCAATTGCTATTACTTTACAATCCTTATATAAATTTGTTATCTCCTTGATTTTTACTTCGATATTGCCTGAATGTATTGGATTTTCAAGTACTCCTAATACTTGTACAGGTATATTTGCTTCTACAAGAAAAGAGCCAACAAGCGGTCCTAAGCAATCACATATATACTTATCTGTCCCTATGCAGATTACTACTACTTTACCACTTTCCCCAATTGCCTCCTTTAGAAACTTACCTAAAGTAATTGCTGCACCATTATCTTCATAATACACGCTAACAGGTAGCATAAAAACACCCCACTATAAAATTAAGGCTAAGTCTTTGAACTTTTAAATTGTTACTTTATCTTTTGAGGTACATATTCAAATGATTCTACTGCTTCTTAGATACTTAAAGCAGTACTGAAAATGTTAAATTAAAGAAATGAGTTTTATGATGAAAGAATGTTGAATTATTTCAATATACTACAATAATATACTATTTTTAGGTAAATGTGAAGAGTTTTTTATTTGATTAGTATAAGTATGCTTATCTAGATAAAAAAATATTACCATATAAAAAAGCTGGAGCAGCTTTTGCACACTCCAGCTTTAATTCAGAATAATAATTTCTTATTCTGCAAGAGCTTTAATTTCCTTATACTTTTCAAGATCTGTATAAAGTTCTCCAAGATAAGGATTTCTCTTAGTCTTAACTGATTTATAAATCATATAAATAAATACTGCTATATTTGCAATTAATGCAAGGAAGCTAACTGTAAACTGAATATTACTATTGTAAGCAGAAGCTACTGCAAATTTACCCTTGTCCTGGAACAGAGGGAAGGTCTGTGCAAACATACACCATAATGCTAGAGTTTGTGCACGATGCTGTAGCCAAGCACCTTTTCCAATTGTAAATGCACATAATGTAGGTGCTAAAAGTAATGCAAATCCGCAGTACCAAGCATGTCCTGGCAGGCAGTTATAAGTATAAGCAAAGTTCCAAAGGTCATAAGCTACTATCCAGAACCATACCATGTCAGGCCACAGCATATCCATGCTGCCATCTTTTTCTGTCTTCTTTCTTATGCAAATTCCAAACCATCCTGTAATAGTTATAATATTTAATATACCAGCTATACCATTCATGAAATTCCATGGTCCACCAAGAACTTGCATTGCTTCATCAGTGAGCATACCAAGTCCATGATATTGCATACCAACTTGGAAATCACGAGTTACTGCTTCTAAAATGTTTATAGCAAGTATTAATGGAGGAAAGCATAAAGCCCATTTATTTTCAGATAATCTCCATTCCTTGCCAGTTAACTTATTTTTACCTTTAACATGTCTTATGCACCAAAAGCCTATACATCCTGCAGTTGAAGAGTATACTTTTGCCAAATGGAACCAATCAGTATAAGTTGTATCTTTTAATACTGTAAACCATAATATTGAAAGTACTATTGGTAAAATGACAAAGCTGAAAAAGCCAACATACTTCCATCTTCTAGCTATTTCATTCAAGCCAAAGAGTGCTACAAAAACAAGAATCCAAACTGCCCATACACTTAATAATGTTGCCCCCTCTGCATAGTTAAAAACAAACATTTAGAGTCCCCCTTTATAAAAAATATTAGTGCTTTTGTCCTTTTTATTGTACAATTTTTGACTATTGTTATTCAATAGACAGATAATTGAAAGTGTCTAAATTTTGATAAAAAAATAACACACTATGAATTTTATTTTGCTTCATCCTTCACAAAAGCCTCTACTGAACGTGGGATACTCCCTGTTATCATTATTAAAAGTTTTTTTAGTATAACTTCTGGTTCCTCTTTCATTCCATCACTTACCCAATCAGACATAAGACCGTTAAAGACATGTCTATAAAAATTAACAATAAATGCTTGGTCCTTTATAAGTAATTTTACTCCCATTTTATTTGCGCATTCTTCAACTACATTGTTAAGCAAATCATTTGAAAAGTTAATAAAGAACAAATTAACTTCATTCCAGTATGAAGAATGATATATATGTAAAATCATTTTTGAATTTTTCTTCAAGTAATTCATTGTTGCTAGAAACCCGCCTTCCCAGGTTTCAAAGGTTCTATTTTGAGCAATATCTGTAGATAGTTCTTCAAACATAATGAATTTGAGTATGTCCATAATGTCTGTAAAGTAATAGTAAAAAGTCTGCCTATTCACATTGCACTTTTCACAGATTTCCTTTACAGTTACTTTATCCATTGGGTGTCTATTCAATAAGTCCTTAAAAGAATTAACTATTACAAATTTAGCATTGCGTTTCATAAACTTCTCCTCCACATTGAGCCTAAATACAGGTATTGTATTGCCATAAATATAAAAACCTTTTCTCATTTTATTTTATCATATAATAATTCCACTTTAGTATAATTTTTTCAATTTATATTTTAGTACTATCCTTTATCCTTCTAATTTATATTTCTATAATAAATTATTGAACCATTCTAAATTCTCTTGATAATATTTCCTTTTAAAGTACTAATATTTCATGAAATTAATCGTTAAAAAAAAATAATATAATTATTAAACAAAGTAACTTTTGTTTTTTTGAATATGTTATATAATATTAATGTAATATATTTCATTGGAGGTTATTATGAATAATAGACTAACAGAAGAAAATATGAAAAAGCTTCAGGAAGAATTAGAATATAGAATGAGCGTTAAAAGAGCTGAAATAGCAAAAGAAAAAATGGAGGCTGCTGCACATGGTGATAGATCAGAAAATGCAGAATATAAAGAAGCCTGTGCTAATTATAGAGAAAATGACAATAGAATTCAATATTTATTAACTATGCTTTCAACAGCAACTGTCATAAATGATGAAAATGCAGATAAGTCGGTTTTAGGAGTTGGTAGTAAAGCAAGAGTTAAATTTATAGAAGATGAATATGAAACCGATGTAACTTTAGTAACTACATTGGATTTAGATCCAGAAAATATGCGTATAAGTATTGAATCTGATTTAGGAAAAGCATTATCTGGAAAAAAAGCTGGGGATATTGTTGAAGTTGAAGCTCCAGGAGAAAAATATAATGTGGAGATTTTAGAGATATTAGAGTAATACCTACATCCTCTTATTTTTCTAAGACTACATACTTAATAGATAACGTAATTAGTGTTTTCTTTATAATAAGATAAATTATATATTAAAGATATGACTTGTGAGCAAATGCATAAGTCATATCTTTTTCTCATTATATTTTAAAATTACCAAAAAAATTTCAATATATCATACTTTTTCATTTTTGATATTTAATATAAATTCAGTCAAATGCTTTAAAAATGCATCTGCATATTTACTGTTAATAGAATGCTTATTTTGCACAGCATAAATAGTACGGCTGCATTCCGGCTCACTAATTGGAATGAGCACAGCATTTTTTGCAGTAAACCTTCCCCAGGAATATTCCGGCCAGAAGGCAATCCCAAGGCTGGAATCTATTAAGTTGCGTATAGATTGCTGATTATCACTTTCAAATATAATTTGAGGCTTAAAACCCTTTTGTTTACAATATTCATCACATATTATTCTAAATGGTTTTGCCCATGAATAGCTAATAAATCCCTCTCTAGCTACCTGATCTAAAGTAATGGATTCTAGTGAAGCATATTTGCTTGTATTGGGTACTGCTAAAAGTAATTTTTCTTTAAGTAGCAGAATACTGTCTTGTTTTATTTTATCAGAAGCGCTGCAGGATATACATAAATCAAAATCCCTTTCATCTGGATTCTGTAATAATCTGAATTTTACTTCAGGATATAACTTTTTAAAGCTGATTATAGACTTTGTTATCATCGCCGATGCTGCTAATATGTTTAATTGTATAGTACAAGATGCTTGTTTATCAACTTCCTTTAAGCGCTCAGGCAAAGATTCCACTGTATTTAGAATAGGTATTAGTTCAGACTGAAGTTGCTTCCCAGCATCATTCAGGCGAATACTTCGGTTCTTTCTCTCAAAAAGCGGTACTCCTAGTTCCTCTTCCAGATGCTTTATAGATTGTGACAATGCAGACTGAGCAATATGCAGTGATTGAGCCGCTTTAGTCATGTGCTCATATTCAGCCGCAACAAGAAAATATTTAAAATGAAGTATATCCATACTTACCTCCACAATTAATAAGCAAATACTTATTGATTTAATAAAAATTATATATTTTAATTTATTGAAAATCAACTGTATAATAGATATAGCAGTATTTTAAACATAGAATTTATATATAACAAGAATCTAGGTGTTTTATATTGGAAATTGCAAAACAGGATACTAAAGCAACCGAAAAGCTGGGCTATGGAATGCTCCTTGCATCAATTGGCGGTGTAATGGATATGTATACTTATACAGTTCGTGGAAAGGTATTTGCTACAGGGCAAACAGGTAATTTTGTGCTAGCAGCCGTTCGTCTTGCAGAGCAAGATTATATAGGTATGATTCATGCCTTAGTACCAATTATTGCTTTTTGGTTAGGTATTTTTGCAGCCTGGCATATTTTTTATTCATATTGCAAAGATAAGCAACTTATATGGCAGCGTATAATACTAATTACTGCTTTATTTATCTTATTTATAACTGGGCTAATCCCTCTTTCATATCCGGATATAATTGCTGATTCCCTTGTAGCTTTCGCAGCCTCCTTGCAATATTGTGCCTTTCGCAAATTTGGCGAAGGTAATAATTACGCCAGCATATTTTGTTCTGGAAATATGCGCTCCTGTGCAGAAAATTACTATAAGGGAATTGTCCAAAAAGACAAACAGAGTTTGAAAAGAGCATTGAAATATACCTGCATTCTGCTATCCTTTTTCACAGGAGCAGTCCTAGGAACTATAATGTCATTTATTTTTCACGAAAAGTCAATATGGATTGTTCTAATATTAATTTCAGCAGCTTTTGTCATTTCCTATGATTTCAATGAAGATATTTTCAAAATATTATTCTTGTTGAAAAGCCCTAAAAGGCAGTGATATAAAAGGATTTATAACAATAAAATGACAGGCCGTAGAGCCTGTCATTTACTGTTATATAATGAAATGTTATTCATTCAAGGATGATAAAATTTGTTCGAAGAAATCAAGCGCTTCAGGATTTTCCAATGCATCTCTATTTGTCACTTTACGTCCATTAATAATATTTGTTACAGCACTTTCTACCTTTTTCCCATTAAAGGTTCTTGGAATATCTGGCACTGCAATTATTATTGCCGGCACGTGTCTTGGTGATGCATTTTCCCTCAACACTTTCTTAATTTCCTTCTTTAAATTATCATCAAGCTCAATTCCTTCCATAGTTTGTACAAACAATATAATTCTCTGATCACCCTTATAATTCTGCCCTATTGCTAGGCTGTCCTTAATTTGTGGAAGTTTTTCAACCTGATTATAAATTTCAGCTGTTCCTATTCTTACTCCTGATGGCTTTAAAGTTGAATCTGATCTACCATAATAAGAAATTCCACCTGTATCAGAATGAATCATAACATAATCTCCATGTCGCCATATGCCAGGATAAACTCCAAAATAAGCATCCAAGTAGCGTTTATTATTAGGATCATTCCAGAATCTTAAAGGCATTGGTGGTGATGGTATTTCACACACTAATTCTCCCAGCTCATCTCTAACCGGCTCTCCTTTTTCATTATAGGCATTTATCTTCATACCAAGTCCAGGACCTTGAAGTTCTCCTGAGTATACCGGGCTTATAGGATTACCTGTAGAAAAACATCCATTTATATCGGTTCCTCCTGCAATTGAATTAAAATGCAAATCTTCTTTTATTTCTCTATAGATATAATCAAATCCTTCATTTGATAGTGCAGAACCCGTTTGAGAAATAGCTCTAAGTGCTGAAAGGTTAACAGCTTTTTTAGGTGAAAATTGTTCCTTTAAAAGAGCGTGAACATAACTTGCACTTAGTCCAAAAATAGTTACCTTCTCCTCCTCTAGTATTTTCCAAATAGAAGATACCTCTGGATATGATGGATTCCCATCATAAAGTACGATACTGGCACCTGTACCTAAAGCTGCCGCCTGCCAATTCCACATCATCCAACTGCAGGTTGTAATATAAAGCATACGATCAGACGGCTTAAGATCGTTATGCAAAACCAGCTCCTTTAATTGATTAATAAGCAGCCCTGCTGCAGATTGTACCATACACTTAGGCTTTCCTGTTGTTCCAGATGAAAACATTACAACAAGTGGGTGTTCTGAAGGAAGCTGCTCAAACTCAAAATTCTGTGGTACTTCTTTAGAAAGATAGTTTTCCCAAGTAATACTATTTGGTATTTCGCTTGTATTGGAATTTTCACCAGCATAGTGGGAAATAACTACCTTTTTAATAGAATCTATTCCTTTTACAATTGCACTTGCATTCTGAAGAACGTTAAAACGTTTTCCCTTGTAAAAATATCCGTCAGCTGTAAACAATACTGATGGCTTAACTTGCCCAAGTCTGTCCAAAGCTGCATTAGGCCCAATATCTGTTGCACAAGAGCACCAAATAGCACCTACTGCCGCGGAAGCAAGCATAGCTATTATTGTCTGAGGTATATTAGGCATATATGCTGCAATAGTATCCCCTGGTTTTATTCCATCTTCTCTCAAGGTCTTTGCAAGTCTTACAACTTGTTCATACAGCTGTTTATGACTAATTTCCTCCCTGATTTGATTCTCTCCTCTAAATATAATTGCAGGAGAAGAGCTTAATTGAAATCTAAGAATATTCTCTGAATAATTTAATTTTGCATCAACAAACCAACTTGCTCCAGGAAACTTCGATATGTCGTCTACTGGTTTGGAATATGAATGAGAACATTTTATACTTAGGTAGTTCCATAATGCATCCCAAAAACTCTCTGGATAATTAACAGACCATTTATATAGAGATGTATAATCATTAATTTTAAGGTTATATTTCTCGTTAACATAATTAATAAAAGAATACATATTTGTTGTTTTGATGTACTCTTTAGAAGGTTTCCATAACAGCTTTCTCATTTTATAGGTCACTTCCTTTTTCTTTTTGATCTCAAAAGCAGCATGTTCTGTACTCCACTCTAAATTTCCCAGGTAGTCCTGCTTAAATTTAGTTTAATAGTATCAATTTTTGATTTTTACATCTCAATTTTCGCATGCTAAGTATCTTTAAAAAGCATATACCTCTTATTTATATTCTAATCGGTACAACTATTGAGAGCTTCCTGCTTTTCATTTTTTAATCCTTCTACAGCCAAAAGGAAGGATTCAACTTCTACATCTAAATCCTTTAAAGATTTGTTGAATACTTTCTTATTCCTGCATATTCTTCCGTTTACATCTATCATTGTGCTTATTTCAACACCATTAAGTGTTTCATCAACTGAAACCTTTAGTTTATATTCACGGTTAGGAATGGTATTTTCCATAAGATAATTAATTCCCGAAACCGTTATTTTTCCATTTTGAATGCTTACTATCCCTCCTTCCTTGTGTTGATTTGTTATCATAATCCCCGAAATTAAATTCTCATTTTGCATTTCACACAGTATTTGAGCATACTCTGAGTTATTTAATCCAAGCTCCTGATTAGATAATACATTTCCATTGTATAAATTCTTTAGTATTAAATATGCAATTTTACTTTTGTCCATTCAATATCACCCCCTTCATTTCAAATATAGCACAGGGGGTATTTTTATTAAAACAGCATATAAAGTGGTGTAGCTCTATATTTCTGAATATAAGGACATAGTTGGAGATGACATAGTTAATACTCTATATATTAGCTAATATTGTCCACTAACAAATGCATGCTCGTTTACTAGCATTGTTAGGTGCAAATCATTATTACTGCTTAAACCTTCTCTATATCTGAATTTCCTGCGACATTTGAATTATTACACCTTTTCTTAATTCCTCGAGATTATCTATATATTCTACTAGCCTCTCATGCCATTCTCTTTCACATTCAGTCCCATAATCACTGTCACCAGTTTCAGTATCAGGTAAGTATTTTGTTAGCAGTGCTATTTCAAAATCCTCCAAATCCTTAAAAATATAAATAAATTCCTCATCAAATATACAATAAGAACTTAATACATCAGCTAAATCCTTTAAACTATGAAGTTCTTCTCTTATAATTTTTATTTTATCCTCTACTTTGCTGCAGTTCCTAATTTCCTCTGTTATCCTCTTAAACTTACCATTATCTAAGCTTTCTCCATCTTTGTATATAATAGGCTTTTCTTCTTGAGTTTTTATAGTAATAAACGCTTTATCTAAAGTATTGGTTTCTATGTTGTATTTAATTTCTGGTATGAGTTTCAAAATAGTTTTATTTATATAATCCTTCAGGCCTTCGTCCTCAATTGATAGTTCCTTAAAAAGCTTTCCTAAAGCTATTAAAAACAATCTTTTTAGTTCTTCCTCTGATAATCCATCTACTATACTTTTTAAATGCACTCGTTCCTCTTCTGTTATATTTAAGGACTTCCCCCCTTTTCCTAAAAGAATAACACCTAGGTAGTTAGTGAGAACAAATTTATATATATTTATTAGCATATGATGTGAATTTTTATTATAACTCTTAAGTAGATCTTCAATTTCTGATATATCAAAGTAAGAACATAACTTATTTTCAAGTTCTAATGTATTTAGATATGCTTCTAAATATTCAACTCCTACCAATTTCATTTCATCAATTGCTAAAGGATAATCTATAGACCCTGGAGAATCGTGACTAGCAAACCTTATGTCATACTCTTTAAAAAATAAATCAATTCCATAATCTATGGTATCAATATAAGCATAATTTGAAGTTTCTAATCTGTTTTTTTGAATGCCCTTCAATTTTCTCTTACAGGCATCAACTTTCTCTATTAACAACTCTTCTCCTTGATGAAACAAATCCTTTAAATTTTTTTCTATAATTAAATTTATACTTTCTTTTATAGTCATTGTATTCTTTAAGAATGCTCCTATTGTGTAGTAAATGGATAGCATAATTTGCTCTGCAACTTCTACTCTAACAGAAGAGCTCTCATCTCTTGTATAATAAACAACAATTTCCTTTAACAGCTCGATTATTTGAATTTGAATTTTCTCCACATTTTTACTAGTCAATAAATCATTTGCATTAAGCACCTGAAGCAAGGATAAAAAGTAATGTTCTTCACTTATTAAATTAGAAAAAGACTCTTCTCTATTAATAACATTATTTTCCACTATTCTTCCTCCTCTAAATCTTCATATTCATCTATATATAAATAATCTTTTACCCCAAATTTAATATTGCTTGCTATACTATCTAGATATTTATCTCTAAGAAACTCTACTGATCCTTCACATTCGTTATCAAAATATTTTTTCATTAAAGCTATTAGTTCATCGTCACTTATTTTTTCCATAGTTTCATTCTTATAGTAATAAAAGGTCTCAATAAGATCGTTTATTGTTTCCACATAGTTATACTGTGAAATATAAGGAGAATCACAAAATACAGAAATTACTTTTTTAATAATTCCCCCTCCAAACTCCACTCTTCCATTACTACTTAGTGCTTCACTTCTTGTTTTAATAATTGTTTTTATATCTTCATTAGAAAGCTTTAATCCGTACTCTCTAGTATCTTCATTGCACATTTGAATTTCTATAAAGCTATGCTTGCTCACAATTAAATCCAAACTTGTTATAAGATTATTAGCCATATTATCCCTCCAAAACTTTTTTAAATTTTGATATTGACTTTTTGTCTCAAATATGATATGATAAAGTTGTATAGTTATATAATAATTTATTGTAATGTAAATTGTATCATTGTCTCTTTTTATAGTCAATGATATTTATTATGTATTTTAAGAATTTAAAAATATATGAGCTTGGATGAGATAATTTTTCAAAGTAAAAAAGCACGGCATTTGCCGTGCTTTTAGTTATGTTTCTATAAAAGATTAACTCTCATAAATATAAATTACTTTTTCAAAGTTTTACAATTCTAGCTCTCTGCTTTCCATAATCCGTGTAAACTGCAGTATTCTCTTACTATGAATTGTTTTGTATTATCGCATACTTTAAAATGTGCTTCTGGTGTTTCACCAGGTTTTAAATGTTTTCTGTATACTTTATTTTCTGTTACAAGTTCAATCCACTCAATATAATGATCTTCTGTCATTGGATGAGTTACGCTTCCTACTTTAACAACTATTTCACCATCTAATTTTTCTATTACAGGAATATGCTTTTCAAGAGAAGCTTCCATGGTATTTTCAACTAATAATTCCATAGGTTTTCCACAGCATACAAGCTTTCCACCTGATGCATGAACTACCTCAACTATGTTTCCACATACTGGACATTTGTAAATTTGTTTTAACTCTGTCATTTTAATCACTCCTTATTTTTATATTATCTAAACAATAATTGTTATTATCTAATTCTTATTATACTTCCATTTTTAACAAAATGCAATACCTTTTACTAATAATTTACCATAGATTCTATAATGCTATCCGCCATAGCTTCCATAGAGTCTATATTCTCTTGTTTCATGCTGGAATTTAAAGTTATTTCACTATCTAATATATTCATTTCCTTCATCTCACCTAGAAGTTCACGCATCAATTTACCAGATTGAGGAGCCCATGAACCATTTTCTATTAAAGCGAAGGTACGTTTTTGAAGATTTAGCGCCTTCATATCCATTAAATAATCTAACATAGGCGGATAAATTTTAAGATTATAAGTTACAGAAGCTAGAACCACATGACTGTATTTAAATGTTTCAGAAATAAGATAAGAAACATGTGTTTTTGAAACATCATACATAACCACATTCTTCATTCCTTTTTTCACTAGCCTCGTTGCCAAATCATTAGCAGCTGCCTCTGTGTTACCATACATTGTTGCATAAACGATCATTACTCCCTTTTCTTCCGGCTCGTAACGACTCCATTTATCGTATTTATCTAATAAATATTCAAAATCATTTCTCCATACAGGCCCATGCAGCGGGCAAATAATTTTAATATCAACAGTACTAGCCTTCTTCAAAAGAGCCTGAACATGAGGGCCATACTTTCCTACAATATTAGTATAATACCTTCTAGCATCATCAATCCAATCTCTATCAAAGTCTACTTCGTCATTAAATAACTTTCCATCTAGAGCACCAAAAGAGCCAAAGGCATCAGCAGAAAATAGCACACCGCTTGTAGTATCATAAGTTACCATTGCTTCTGGCCAATGTATCATCGGAGCTGCAATAAATACAACATTATGCTTTCCAAAGGACATAGTGTCCCCTTCTTTGACTTCTTTCACTTTTCCATCAATATCAAAACCAAACTGACGCATAAACATTGAAGCCTTCTCGGTACATACAACCTTTACATTAGGATAGCGAAGAATAATCTCTTCAATACATGCCGCATGATCAGGCTCCATATGATTAATTATCATGTAATCCAAAGTTCTACCATCTAAAACAGCTTTAATATTCTCAAGGAATTGACGGCAAATCGACCAATCCACTGTATCAAATAGTACTGTTTTCTCATCTAAGAGTAGATAAGAATTATATGAAACACCTTTTTGAATGGGATGAATATTTTCAAATAATTCAAGGCGATGATCATTGCCACCAACCCAATATAGATCCTCGGTAATATTTCTAACACAATACATAAATTTAACCTCCCTTTTACAAGAAACATTTTATTTAATCTAATTTCCTCAATAATTATTAGACTTCAATAAACATATCTTTGCCTTCTCCGCAGGCAGGACAAGTCCATTCCTCTGGTAAACTTTCAAAAGGTGTACCGGGCATTACCTCTCCTTCTGGATCACCAATACTTGGGTTATATTCATATCCACAACCGTTGCATACATGATATTTAAAGCTAGGAGCTACTTTCTTTGGAACTGCTCTCTTCATCTTTTTCATTGGAGGAGCATCCTTTTTAGTGTCACCATTATCCAATGCAGCTGTTAGCAGTGGAAGTATCTCCATTAAATCTCCAACTATTCCGTAATCAGCATTTTTAAAAATCTTAGCATTTGCATCAATATTGATAGCAACTATTGTAGTAGCATCCTTTATACCTTTTAAATGCTGCCCTGCCCCTGAAATACCGCAAGCTATATAAAGATTTCCTTTAAATTTTTGACCAGACATACCTACATAGCGATTTATAGGCACATACTTTAGTGTTTCAGCAACAGGACGGGATGAACCTATAGCTGCCCCAGCCTGAACTGCCAAAGCTTCGATGAGTTTCATGTTTTCCTTTTCACCTATTCCTTGGCCTGCACTAACTACTCTATCCGCTTTGCTTATAGGCGTATCTAAAGGAATCCCAACTGTAAAATCATATCCTTCTGACTTCAATGCTTCTACAAGAGAATTAACTCTTTCTTCAGGAGTTCCATTATTAAAAATAACCTTCTTTCTATAACCAGTAGCAGGTCCACTCTTAGTTACTTTGCTTATATGTTCTGTCTTAGGCATTTTTCCTATTATGTTTGCAGCAATAACCACTCTCTGAATCTCATTAGTTCCTTCATATATTGTGCAAATCTTAGCATCCCTATAGGCGCGTTCAACTTCCATACCTTTTAGATAGCCACTTCCACCAAATATTTGAAGGGCATCATTGACAATTTCAAGGCATACATCAGAAGTATACTGCTTAGCCATGGCAGCTTCCATACCATAATGTTCATGATTTTCTTTTAGCTCGGCTGCACTGTAGACAAGTAACCTAGCCGCTCTAAGCTTTGTAGCCATATCAGCCAACTTAAAAGAAATCACCTGTTGCTGGCAGATAGGCTTGCCAAACTGGACTCTTTCTTTTGAATACTCTAATGCATTTTCATAAGCTCCTTGTGCAATACCAAGGGCTTGAGCAGCAATACCAATACGACCACCATCTAATGTTGACATTGCAATCTTGAAACCATCTCCCTCTTTGCCTAACAAGTTTTCCTTAGGTACTTTAACATTGTTGAAAATTAGTTCTGCAGTAACAGAGGAACGAATGCCCATTTTATCGTAATGCTGTCCAAAGCTAAAGCCCTCCCAGCCCTTTTCAACAATAAAAGCGCTTATGCCACGTGTACCTATATCAGGGGTAGTAACAGCGAAAACTATATAGATATCTGCCTCTCCTCCATTTGTTATAAATATCTTCCCGCCATTTAGAATATAATAATCACCTTCTAATACAGCAGTGGTTTCAGTACCTCCAGCATCACTGCCTGCATTTTCCTCAGTAAGGCCAAAAGCTCCAATTTTCTCCCCATTTGCTAGTGGAATTAAGTATCTTTGCTTTTGCTCTTCAGTTCCATAGGCGTAAATTGGATATGAACCTAAAGATGTATGTGCAGAAAGAATTACTCCAGTACCTCCATCTACTCTTGATAACTCTTCTACCGCTATTGCGTAGCTTATTATATCTAATCCAGCACCACCGTACTCCTTAGGATAAGGTAGCCCCATCATTCCCATATGTGCCAATTTTTTAACTGCTTCTGAAGGAAATTTGCTTTCCTGGTCTAACATAAATGCAATTGGTTTAACTTCCTCTTCAGCAAACTGTCTTATTTTAGCTCTTAGATTTTCATGTTGTTCTGTAGTTTTAAAAAACATAAATACACCTCCATGAATTAAACGTCTTCATTAATACCTCAATAGAATATATTACATCATATAAAATTCTAGTACTAAGTAACTCATCAACCTCCCCCTATAATTCATTAAATAAATATCTTTTTAAGTGTTTTCTGAACGTCATTATTTACATCTATATAATTATTATATACATGTAATAATTATATAGATGTAATGATTACATAGTTAATTATACTACCTAATAGTAATTATTACAATAAATCTTGTAATAATTTTCTAATATTTATCCATAAGTAAAATTCCCGCAAGTGTGAACAGTATGTAATATATTTCAAATAAAAAAACCTCAACTTAATTGTTGAGGATTTCACTTTTCAAATGCTGCACCTTATTTTAAAAATGCTATTCAATATTATATTTTATAATATTTATACTGAGGCCTTCCAACCTTTCCGTATTCAACCAACTTGTCAATTTTATTTTCTTTTTCCATGAATTCAAGATATCTTCTCACAGTTACTCTTGCAATTCCTAATTTTTCTGCTAGTTCTTCAGCTGTAAAGTCATTATAACTTTTTTTCTCTATCTCATCCCAAATGGCTCTATAAGTATATTTATTAAGGCCCTTTGTAAAATCATCTTCCTTTTCAGAAAAGTTTGAACTAGCCTTTAACTTGTCTAATTCCTTTTGCTCTATTACGTCATTTTTCTTAAATTTATAATACCTCTCTTTAAATTGAAGAAGTGCTTCTTTAAATCTTTCAAAACTAAAGGGCTTTATTAGATAATCAATAATCCCATATCTAAAAGCTTCTTGAATTCTATCGATAGATTTATCTGCTGTTATCAATATGATATCTATATCCATTTCTTGAGCTCTTATCCACTTTAAAAAATCAATTCCATTTTCCTTAGGAAGGTAAACATCAAGCAATATCAAGTCAGGCTTTTTAGTGGATATTACTTTTTTTGCATCTTCAAGGTTTGAAACTGCTTTATGCAAAACAAACCCTTCTACTCTTTCTAAAAATTTAGAATTTATCTCTCTAACCATAGGGTCATCTTCAACAATGATTACTTGGATCAAGCTTTTTCCTCCTCCATTTTCATTGGTATAGTTATATCCCATTGAATGCCTTCATTAGCATCAAAGCTTATCATTCCATTAAAATCATCTATTATTTTCTTTACAATATACATACCATGACCACGTTGTCCTTCCTTTGTTGAAAATCCCTGCTCGTATATTTTCTCCCTATATTCCAATGGAATTCCACTGCCGTTATCTTTCACTTCTATATTTAAGAATTTCTCATCTTGTATTATTTTTAAATATATCAAACCAGTACCATCATTTTTCACTTCATCAAGAGAATTTTCTATTAAATTTCCAATTACTGATACAATCTCTTCAGAGGTCATATAATCAGGTAACTTATTAAGTTTTGAATTTACATCTATTTTTAGCTTGACTCTACACTCTTCAGCTTTATTGTATTTAGCAAGCAGCAAAGCTGATAGCGAAACATCCTTTATATTTTCTGTTAAAATATTACTTATATTACTTCTTATTTTAGCTACATCAGATATAAACTGTAGAGCTTCTTCATATTCTTCTAATTGAATAAGCCCCGCTATAGTGTGAAGCTTATTCATAAATTCATGGTTCTGAGCTCTTAAGGACCATGCCATCTTTTTAACGCCTGTGAGCTCTTCTGCTAATCTTGTAACCTCTGTTTTATCTCTAAAACTAGCAATAGCTCCTACAATCTTTCCTCTATTTTTTATAGGAATTCTATTAGTCATTATTATAGTATTATTTATCCTTTGCTCTTCTTCAAATTCAGCTTCTCCAGTTTCTAATACGTTTATCATGCGTGTATTTGGAATAACATCCTCTATATTCCTTCCTATGATAAGCTCTTTATTAACAGTATTTTCATAGTGTAATATTTTTAAAGCCGAATCATTAATAAGTGTAATTCTCCCTTTAAGGTCAACAGCTACCAGCCCTTCATGAATTGCACCAATAATCCCCATCTTTTCATTATAAAGTTTTGTTATTTCCTCAGGCTCAAGTCCAAGTAAGGTGTTTTTTACGTTATTGGCTAATATAATTGCACCTATTATTCCTACCAAAAGGCCTCCAAGACCTATGAAAATTATATACAATATTGCTTTATGCTTAGCAATTTCAATACTGTGTGTAAGAGTACCTACTGAAACGAAGCCTATCTCTTTTTTATTTACTTCATCATATATTGGAGTAAATGCTCTCAAGGATTTTCCCAGTGTTCCCGTAGCCTCAGAAATATATGTTTCTCCCATTTGAACTACCCTACTCTCATCCCCTCCTACAAACTTTTTTCCTATCATTTCAGGGTTTGGATGAGAATATCTAATACCTTCACTGTCTGCTACAGTGATATACTCAACTTGTTCTAAATTCTTAAGCTGCAGATTTACATAAGAGTTGATACTTCGATTAGGATCCTTCATATTGAGTGCATCTATTACTTCTTTAGAATGAGCTATCATCTCAGCTGTATTCATAATATTTGTTCTTGCCTTACTTTCAATATTTTCGGTGATCCACGAGGCGACAAACGAAATTATTATAGATATAGAAACAAATACTACTGTGATTATCAAAAGTGTAAGCTTTGTTTGCAGCTTCATTGCCTTTTTCAACCTAACCACCTCAACATTAATATGTGCAAATCTATTTTTATAATTAAAAAACTTTAAAAACACGGAATCATAGAAGAACATGCATACTGAAGGATCACTATAGGAATGAATACCTCAACCCTATTATATAACACTTCTCTCACTATTGTCTTCCACTTTTCCGTGTTTATTTTAATGTCTATCTAATGTACCTTATTTGGCCTTAAGCATAGGCTGGATTAAAACAATAAGGATTATTTTTTATCATGCAGCTGCCTCATTGTTAAGTTTTTTTGTTTTTCTATTACTAAGCCATTTATATGCATAAGTAACAATAAAGGGGCACAGGATAGCGGATACTACACATGCTGCTGCTACTTGCGCTGTGGCCATTGTTGCTACAACAGCTAATGTTGGATCTGCTGCTGCAACAGCAGCTGGTGTGGCTACAGCATTTCCTGCGGTTGACCCTGTTGCAAGTCCAATTACAGGCTCTTCTTTAAATAATTTTAGTAAAGCAAAAGCTCCTATTCCAGTAAAGGCAGCTATTACTCCAAGTAATATACCAGGTCCTCCTGCTTTTACAATAGTGTTTAAGTTCATTCCTGCTCCTAGTGGGAATGAGAAGAATGGAATTAATAACATTTTACTACTTCCAAGGAATTTTCTCATATCAGGATCAATATTTCCTAAAATCATTCCTATTACTATTGGAACCATTACTGCTACAAGTGCCATAAAAGGAACTTGTGCAAGCCCAGATGCACCTAACGCAACTAATGTGAAAAATGGACCATCTTTCAAAGACAATAAAGCATAAGCCCCTACATCAGTTTCATCACCATACTGTGAAGCAAGAGATGCATATAATCCCCCATTACAGTTTGTCAATGCTGCAAGGATTGCCAGCGGTGATAACCCTAATACTCCAGCAGGTCCAAAAACTTTTC
The DNA here is from genome assembly GCF_026012015.1 of Clostridium omnivorum. NCBI lineage: Bacteria > Bacillati > Bacillota > Clostridia > Eubacteriales > Clostridiaceae > Clostridium > Clostridium omnivorum. Next base: position 427,246 of record NZ_BRXR01000001.1, read on the forward strand.
CTACAAATATACCAATACCAGCACCTACTATAAATTTACCTGATATTAATATTGCACCCTTTTTTAATGCTTTTGGTGCCAATTTGAAATTAATTTGTGAACCAATCAAAAACATAAAACAAGCTAAAATTGTTGATGATGCCGTAGAACTGAATAATGCTGTTGTAAAGCCGCCAATCTTTAAAACTTGAGGGCAAAAAGTATTAACTAATACCCCTAAAAAAAGTGGAACAACCATCATACCGCCTGGAATTTTATCAAGTGTTTTCTTAATTGGAATTTGCATTTTTATCCCTCCATTTTTTTATTTTAGATGCTTGCAATATTCTGCAAGCACCTATTTGTTTTATACTCTTGCTGCACCGCTTTTTCTTGCTGCCTCTTTTATTGCTTCAGCCACATTAGCTGCAACAGTTCTGTCTAACGCATATGGAATTACATTATTGTCATTTAAGTCTTCATCCTTTATCATTGAAGCAATAGCATACGCTGCTGCTATTTTCATTTCTTCATTAATTTCCTTCGCCCTAACATCTAAAGCCCCTCTGAATATTCCCGGAAAAGCTAAAACGTTATTAACTTGGTTTGGAAAATCCGAGCGTCCTGTACCTATTACTCTTGCTCCTGCTGCTTTTGCATCATCTGGCATTATTTCCGGGGTTGGATTTGCCATAGCAAATAATATAGAATCCTTATTCATAGTTCTTACCATTTCCTGAGTTACAATTCCCGGTGCAGATACCCCTATAAATACATCAGCACCTACTAGTGCATCAGCTAAAGTACCCTTGATATTATCTAGGTTTGTAATCTTAGCCAGTTCTTTCTTAGCCTCGTCCACATTTTCTATTCCCTTATAAAGAATCCCCACCTTATCACAAGCAATTAAATTCTTTACTCCAGAAGATAATAGCAACTTAGCAATTGCAGTTCCTGCTGCTCCAGCACCATTTACTACAACCTTAATATCCTCTATTTTCTTTTCTACAACCTTTAGTGCATTTATAAGTCCTGCTAACACAACTATGGCAGTTCCGTGCTGATCGTCATGAAACACTGGTATATCAAGTTCCTTCTTTAATCTTTCTTCAACTTCAAAGCATCTTGGTGCACCAATATCCTCTAAATTTATTCCTCCAAAACCAGGGGCTATAAGCTTAACAGCTTTTACTATCTCATCTACATTCTTAGTATCTAAGCAAATAGGAAAGGCATCTACATCAGCAAACTCTTTGAATAAGATAGCTTTACCTTCCATTACCGGAAGTCCTGCCATTGGTCCTATATCTCCAAGTCCCAATACTGCAGTTCCATCAGTTACTACTGCAACTAGGTTTCCTTTTGAAGTATACTTGTACACGTTTTCTTTATTTTCATGTATTTTTCTGCAAGGTTCTGCAACCCCTGGTGTATACGCTAAACTCAAGTCATCTCTTGTATTAACTGCTACCTTTGATGTTACATTGATCTTTCCAACCTTTTCTTCATGTAACTTCAAACTCTCTTCAAAATAATTCATTTATGCTCCCATCCCTTCACCTTTTAAATTTGCCTTTGTAGTCGTTTTCTATGAATAAATAATAGCATCACACTTTAACTATTAGAATATTTTAAACTTTAAAAACATATTATGGTCATAAAGAACATTTTGTTATATCTTTAACAAATTCTGCGATGTTTTTATGAAAATAAAAGAAGATGGTACAAAACAACTAAAATCATTTTGTACCATCTTCTCTACATTCTCACATATTAATTTATGCACCACTCGGTAATCTACCCATTTGGCTAATAACCATTTCATAATAGTGCCCTTTTTTCTCCATAAGAGTCTTATGATTTCCTATCTCTAATATCTGTCCATTGCCGATTACCATAATATGATCAGCATCCCTAATAGTAGACAAGCGATGAGCAATCAAAAAGCTAGTGCGATTCTTCATTAAACTTAAAAATGCTCGCTGAATATCTTTTTCTGTTTTTGTGTCAACGCTGCTGGTTGCTTCATCTAAAATTAAGATAGGGCTATCACAAAGCACGGCTCTTGCAATTGCAATAAGTTGACGTTGTCCCTGACTTAGATTATCTGCTGCGCCAGATACCATTGTATAATATCCTTTTGGCAGCTTATCAATAAAATCGTGAGCATGAGCTATTTTAGCAGCTTTTATTACCTGCTCATCTGTCGCATCATTTTGTGAGTAGCGAATATTATCCATTATTGTACCAGTAAAAAGGCAAGTGTCCTGCAGTACAACAGAAAAACATTTTCTAAGGCTATTGCGTTTTATATTCGTAATTGGCTCATTATCAATTAATATTCTTCCACTGTCAGCATCATAAAAACGAGTGAGTAGATTAACAATAGTGGTTTTTCCTGCGCCAGTTTCACCTACTAAAGCTACTACCTCTCCTGCCTTAACATTAAAGCTTACATCCTTCAATATTGGTGTGGCTTTATTGTATGAGAAGCATACATTTTCAAAAGAAACATCTCCATTTGGATGCTCCATATAAATAGCATTTTCAGAATCAGCAGGCTCCTCCTTGCTGTCTAATATTTCAAAAACTCGTTCCGCTCCTGCAAGTGCTGACTGAATTGTATTAAACATTCCTGCAACAGAGTTAAGCGGCTGTGCAAATTGCTTAGAATAACTTAAAAAACTTACTACTGTACCAATTGCTAGTCCATAACCAACAGATAGTATACCACCTACAAAAGCAACAATTGTAAAAGTTAAATTATTAATAACATTCATAAGAGGCATCATATATCCAGACCATATTTGTGCCTTAGTACTGCTTTCGTTTAGCTTTTCATTGATAGCTTTAAACTGCTTTAACACATCCTGCTGCTTTCCAAAAGCTTTAACCATTTTAAGTCCTAATATATTTTCCTCAATTACACCATTTAATGAACCAAGGCTTCTCTGTTGTTCTAAGAAATAAACACGGCTTCTAGATGCAATTGTACGAGTTAAAATAGTTACAAGCGGTATACATAGTAAAACAACTAAAGTTAGCGGCACATTCAGCATTATCATTACAGCAAAAGAACCAGCTAAAGTTAAAACACTCGATATTAATTGTGTTGTAGTCTGTGCAATAGTAGAACTGATATTATCCACATCATTTGTAATTCTACTCATTGTATCACCATGCGAACGTGTATCATAAAATTCCAATGGAAGTACTTGCATCTTCTCAAAAAATTCGGTACGCAAAACAAATACTAGCTTTTGTGAAACCTTAAGCATAACAACTCCATTTATGCATGAAATAAGCCAGTTCACTGCATACAAAACTGCAATTATTAGCAAAAGCCTCATTAGGGCTTTTGTATCCACTACCCTGGTGGCAATTTTAAATGTATTAAAGGTTTTTCCCACAAAATATGGTATAGCAACAGAAATTACAGAAGAAAAAACTGTGAGCAGCATAGCCAAAAATATTGTTTTTGCAAAGCGCATATATATCCTTATAATACGCATTAGCGTACCCTTAGCATTTTTAGGCTTTGCGGTTGGTTTAAATCGGTTTGCACCGCCCCCTACTGGCCTTCCATTCATAGATGGTACTTTTACATCCGACGAAGAAAATTGTCCAGCCATTACTTACGCCTCCTTACTGCTTTCTATTTGTGTCTTGTAAATATCTCTGTATATTTCACAATCCCTCATAAGCTGATCGTGTGTACCATAGCCAACCTTTACACCATTATCCATAACTAAAATTTTATCCGCAAACATGGCCGTGCCACAGCGCTGTGTAATAGTAATTAAGGTTTGACCTTTTGCTTTAGAATTTAGGCTTTCTCTCACTTTAGCCTCAGTAACCGCATCTAAAGCACTAGTTGCATCATCTAATATAAGTATTGAAGCATTTTTAATTATTCCCCGTGCTATAGAAATACGCTGCTTTTGTCCACCAGAAACATTGACTGCAGCACTACCTAAAAGACTTTCATACCCTTTGCTCATATTCTCTATAAAATCAGCTTGTGCTTTATGTGCAGAAAGGTGAATCATTTCATCAGTGGCCTTATTATTTCCCCAACGGATATTTTCCTCGATAGTGCCTGAAAAAAGCATAGGTTTTTGCGGAACAATAGCAATATTATGACGCACTGAATCAATACTCAATTCTTTAATATCATAACCATTAACAAGTATTCTCCCACTATTCACATCATAAAAACGTAGTAACAGCCACGCAATAGTAGATTTTCCACTCCCTGTTGGTCCTATTATAGCCAAACTTTCTCCGCTTTTAATAGAAAAGGATAAATCCTTTAAAGCTGGTACACCGCTTCCATTAGGATATGCAAATACAACACTATTAAATTCAATATCACCATTTAATTCTTTTATTTCACCACTGTCAGTAAAATCTTCATCACAATCAAGTACTTCCTTAATTCGAGCTGTAGAAGCCTTTGTCCTTACAAAGGTATTAAATATATTAGTTATCATAATTAAAGATGTTAGAATTTGCGCCATATAAATTGTAAATGCTGATATGTCACCTGGTTTTGCCTGGTTCAAGGAAAACATCCTGCTTCCAATTAGAATTACTATTACTGTACCTATTCCAACAGTAAGTGTCATCAGTGGAGATACTAAGGTAATAACTATTTGTGAAGAAATACCCTTTTGCATTAGTTCTGCATTTGCATTTTCAAATTTGTCAGTTTCCTTATCATAAGTACCAAAGGCTTTAACCAAACGCACTCCGATTAAATACTCTTGCACAACTAAATTTACCTTATCCATAGCCTTTTGTAATTTATAATATCGTGGATAGCTAAGTTTCATGCTTATAATAATAAGTATGGCAACTATTGCAACTATACCATATATAATAAGACTAAGTCTAAAATTAAGAATACTTGCCAGTATTATACTTCCGATGCAAGTAATAGGTGCTTTCATAAAAATTCTCATAATTCCGTTCACAAATTGTACAACTTGTGAGGTGTCATTTGTCATTCTGGTAATAAGAGACCCACTTTCAATTTTATCTATGCTTTGTTCTGAGAAGCACACAATTTTTTCAAATAAATCATATCTTAAATCTGCTCCCATACGCTGCGATACATTACTAGCTAAAATATTTCTAATAACTGCAAAGCATGCACCAATAGCTGTAACTAGAAGCATTAGACCTCCCCAATAATACACCTTGGAAAGCTGTCCCTGGTCAATGCCTGAATTTATAATATTTGACATAAGTGTAGGTCCAAGCAAATCACAAACCGCCTCAAGTGCCACGCAAAAAACGGCTACTAAAAATGGAAGTTTATATTTTTTAAAATATTTACCATATACATTCATATTTATTAAACCTTTCTTTTGCTTTAATTTTCTTTCCACATCATATTATAACTCTTTGTTATTTTGAAATGTCAACTTTTATATATATAATCTTCTTCCAAAAAACACTACCGCCTACAATCAGCTATTTAGCCATCTGGAGGCGGTAGTTCTTTTTTCTCAAAAGTAAAATTCAGTTAAGTAAACAATAAATAACAAATATGTATTATACTAATTACATTCTTCTAATGTCTTCATCAATATTTTAGTATCAATAGGTTTTTTAATATAGTTCTTTGCTCCAAGTCCAATACATTTTTCTTTAACTTCTTCGTGTCCTATTGCTGATGCAATAATTACTGCTGTTTCAGAATTAATATTAATCATATCAGTAAGCACATCCATACCTTCCATAGCGGATTCAGATATGTTCAAATCTAAAATTACAATATTAGGATTTTCACTTTTAAATATTTCCATTGCATCTTCCTTACCTGATGCTTCAAGAATAGAATAGGAGCCTCCCTTTTCAATAACCTTTTTCACAAACTTTCTCATGTAGGAAGAATTATCAACAATTAATACCTTTTTCATCTTATAAACCCCTTTATTATCTTATTTTTCAGAACTTAATTACTGATCATTAAGTATATCTACTGACATAAATCTTTTATCTGAATAAAAAGACTGATGCATTCATCTAATTCTTGCTTTTTAGCTGCTTCTTCAAGCTTTATTGCTAGCTCATATATAGAAACAATCCTTAGAGTTCCAGAGGAACCTTTTAACTCATGAGTCACCTTTGCTAATTTATTAAAATCCCTTTTGTCAATAGACTCACTTATACCTGAAAATAAATCTGGCATTGCCTTTATATAGTCTTCTAAAATTTCCCTTGCATCTTCTTTGTCAAGACCAGTTTCTCTAACAAGGTTATCAATATTATTATCTATTATGCTGTTATAATTGTCCATACTTTTTCTTTCTTTTGTATTTTCTTCTATCATATTAAACATAATTTCAAAGTTAATTGGCTTACTAATGTAATAATCCATTCCTGCTTCAATACACTTTTCAGAATCACCTTCCATAGCATTAGCAGTCATAGCAATAATCGTAGTATGCTTTTTATCTCCTTCAATCAGTCTTATCTTAGATGTGCATTCATATCCGTCCATTACAGGCATTTGACAATCCATAAAAACAATATCATACTCTTTTTCTGATAATGCTTTTAATGCTTCGCTGCCATTTACCGCCACATCACAAGTCATGCTTCTAGTTTTAAGCATATTTATAACAATTTTACGGTTCATTTTATTATCTTCAACTAGTAAAATTCTTGGCTTTAAGCAATCTTTAACTGTATTTTTAATTATAATTTGCTCCTCTTTATATTCTTTTTTAAGCCCCATCACAAGGGCAATACTATCAAGTAAGTCGTGTTTTCTAACGGGCTTTGCTAAATATGCTGCAAAACCATACTCCTTTAAAATCTCAGAATCCACCTTTTGATTTACAGGAGTTAGAAGTATAAGCTTAACCTCCTTTGTAGAAGGTATTGTTTTCAAAGCTGTAGCAAGCTCATACCCGCTCATATCCGTCATTTGAGAATCAATGACTGCAATACTTATTTTATTTTTTGTATTTGAATTTGAAAGAATTGCGGTAATAGCACTATTTCCATCCTTTGCTTCTATCACATTAAGCTTAGTTCCTTGAAAATAGGAACTAACACTCTTTCTATTATTATCATTATCATCTACAATCAAAATATTGATATCATTAAGCTTTTCAAATATAAATTTATAATCTGCTGCTCTTTTTGTAACCTTCAATTTGATATTAAATTTAAAAGTAGACCCTTGTCCATATATACTATCAACACTAATCACTCCGCCCATCATTTTTACCAGTTCATTAGATATGGCAAGTCCAAGTCCAGTTCCACCGTACTTTCTAGTTGTGGAAGCATCCGCTTGACTAAATGATTGAAAGATTGTATCCATATGTTCCCTTCGAATTCCAATTCCAGTGTCTTTTACTTCAAAATTAAGGTTAGCGATACCATTATTATCTTCCAAGCAGTCAACTATAACTGAAATCTCACCCTTTTTGGTAAATTTAACTGCATTACTTATGAGATTATTTAATATCTGTCTAAGTCTTGATGGGTCTCCAATAACCTCCTCTGGAACTCCTTCATTAATCAATGTACAAATTTCCAAGTTTTTTTCTGCAGCTTTAGGAGCAAGCAGTGAAACAGCATCTTCGATAGTAGTTCTCAAGTTAAATTTAATTTTTTCCATAGCAAGCTTTTTAGCTTCAATCTTTGAAAAATCCAATATATCATTAATAATATGCAATAATATATCTGAAGCTGATTTCGCTTCTCTAATAAATTCCCTTTGCTCTGAAGACAATTGAGTTAGCTCCAAAAGCTGAAGAAATCCAAATATACCATTAAGCGGTGTTCTTATTTCATGAGACATATTAGCTAGAAACTGACTTTTTGCTATATTAGCTGCTTCAGCTAGCTCTTTAGCCTTGTAAAGCTCAGTTTCTGTTTTTCTTTGCTCTGTAATATCTTCAGCAGTACAAATAAGATATTTAATATTATCAGCTGCATCCCTTTGTGGCTTACTTTTGATTTGAAGTAATCTATTTTCACCTTTTGAGTTTTTGATTTCTAGTTCTATTTCTGCAGGTTCATTCTTTTGAAATAGCTTCCAATTAACTTTAGCCAACTTATTTGCAGTATCAATATCATATACATCATATAAGTCTTGATATTCTATATCACTTTTTCTCTTTCCGAAAAATTCTGCATGAGCTTCATTAACAGTTTCATAAGAAGTAACATTACTTAAAGCCCAAATCTGTGATTGGGAGTTATCAAGTAAAATAGCTTGTCCCTTAACTGTTGCTTCGTACGCCTTTAACTTTTCAATCTTATTTCTTGTATGTGCAAAAGACATTGATACTTCTTTTAAAATTTGAATTTGGTTATCTTCCCAGGTTATTGTCCTTGTTAGGCTTTCGTAGCCTACAAATCCAATTAATCCATTTTCATTTTTCAGCGGAATTATAATAGAAGCCTTTATTCCTTCTGCATAAAAGCTCTCTGCTTCAAATATTGCTTCTGGCGGTAGCTCTTTCACATCATTTATAGCAACATACTCACCATTCTTAATTGCACGGATTAGCCATGGAAGAGCATACACAACCTCCTCTTCCTTATTATCTCTTTTAGGTCTTATGCCTTCCTTATTCCATTGACAATCTATCTGCATAAAGCTGGGATCTTTAGAAAAGTAATATATGTAAATTCTATCAAAATCAAATATCACTCCAATTTCATTAAGCGTCCTTTTTAACTCACTTTGATAATTAGCTTCATCTACATTAATAAATTTTTTAATAGTTTTATGGATTAATTTTATATAACCATTGGAATAGCTTAAATTAATTTCTATGTCCTTACCACTCATAAAATTCCTCCCAAATCTTAAAGTTCACAAGTTTCTATTATAAAAAGAGTTAGTTCTTTCAATAAATCAACTTCGTAGGGTTCTGAAAGTAAATTTCCCAGTTTATCGTATACAACTCTTACCACAGGGCGAGTAGGCATTGAGTTATTCTGTTTTACTACTAAACCTTTTTCCTTTGAGTTTAAAAGAACACAGCTTCCTGTTGGAAATGCAGCTATGTTCATGGTAAACTTTTTCACCATATCATCATCGAAGTAAACATTACTCATACCAACTAGATATTCGATAATTTCTGATACAGTCTTGCGCTCCTCATTATCTCTTCCAGATATCATATTATCAAACACATCACATATTGATACCATCTTAGCAATTTGATTTATTTCATCACCATGTAATTTCAGAGGATATCCACTACCATCACTTCTCTCATGATGCATTAATGCCGCAACCTTAACTTGTGCACTCCAAACGTGCTGTTTTCCTAACAATTCATAACCAGCCTTTGGATGGTTAAATTTAATATATTCGTTTAATTCACTCTTAGTTTTAAACTGTGATAAAAGCTCCCTATCATTCATAATTTTTATCTTACCAATATCATGCATCAATGCTCCAGTAGCTACATCTTTAAGCTTAGAAACATTGTATCCCATATGTGTTCCTATTATAGTTGCCAATACACTAACATTTACCGAATGTGAGTATATATTGTTATCACTTGCACTTATTTGTGCAACATTTAATAATACATTTTTATTTGATATTACATCCTCAAGTATTGAATCTACGGAATTCATGACACTGCTGTCATAGGTTTTTCCTTCTCGACAATATCCTTCAATCATTTGCTTAACAGCTTTTTTACTCATTTGTCTTGTTTTTTCAGAAATTGTCTCTTCAATAACTACATCTTTTGATATTTCATCGTCAATATATACTGAGCTAATCCCAATTTCTTTTATTTTATCAATATAAAAAGAGTTTAATTTTACTCCAGCATTAAGTAAAACTCTACCAAATTCATCATAAATCTGCCTTCCAAGAATTTCATCTCCCTTTAAGTTAGAGACACCTACAACTCTCATTTAAATTTTTTACCTCCAAAACGGCCATTCTTTTTTAATATATTACCATACTGCAGTACTTTTTACTACATAAAAGTATAGATACCAACAAGAAATAACAGGTATTATGCTTAGATTATCGTTTTAAAGTAATTATTATTTAAAAAATATTGAAATAAAACACAACCGCCTGTAAGCAGCTTATTAAGCCACCTACAGGCGGTTATTTAACAAATATTATTTCTGAACTTCTTGCTTTCCAGTTACAGATGAAGTACCATCCATCTTAAATCCAGCTTTAGCAGCATCATCTTTAAAGTAGATGTTTCCATCAACCTTAGCATCAACTAATTGGAAATCATTAGTTTCTACATATACATCACCTTTGAATGTTCCATGTTGAATGCTAGCTTGTGGGCTCTTTATTGTTATCTTTGGAGCTGTTAATGTAAATCTAGCTGTTACATTACGCTTATCATCTTGAGTATAAAGAGCTATCTTTCTTTGAATAAGTTCTTTACCAGCGTTATCCTTCTTACCATTCTTAAATTCGCCTTCTAATACTAGGTCCTTATTAACTGTAATGTCTTTTGTAGCAGCAATAATCCATTTTCCATCTTTGCCTAAAGACTTAGCGAATACTTCTGGATCGCTTGTTACTGATGCTGATGCTGTTGCATCTGTTTTTGTATTATTTGCTGGAGCCTTTGATGCAGTATTTTCCTTTGCACCACATCCAGCTAGTAATACTGCTGTTGCCATAATTGTTGATAATACTAATGCTTTAATTTTCATTAGAAAATCCCCCCTATATAATTTTTTTTGGGTTTATTATAACATAATGATTAAAAATAACATGTTAATGCTATATTTTATCATTATGATTATATACAAATAATTAGAAGTATATATTTAATGCATAAACAAACTTTAAACTCCAAATTGAGTTTATATTCTATTTAATAAAATCTTACTAATAGCTTTTCTGTAGTCCTTAATAAGATATTTGTATTTTCACCTTCTGGTAATGTACCAATCAATTTAAAAGCTCTATTAGTGTATTTTTCAGCTAATTCTCTAGCCTTTTCAATACCACCAGAATCTCTTACTATATTATTTATCTCTCTAAGATCCCTTTCATCAAGAGTATTCTTATCAAGAATGTCTGATAATCTTTGATTTTTTTTCTCAAGTACATATATTAATGGTAATGTATAGATACCCTGTTTTATATCGTTACCTACTGACTTACCAAGCGCTGTTTCATCACTTGTATAATCTAAAATATCATCAATTATTTGGAATGCCATACCTATATCATGTCCGATGTTAGAAAGCCTTTTGCAAAGTTTGTCATCGCAACCGCTCCCCATAGCACCACTATAAAAACTTAAAGAAAAGAGTTCTGCAGTCTTTGAGGATATTCTTTTTAAATATCTTCTTACTGATACCTTTTTATTGTATTTAGACGAAAATTGCTCTATTTCACCCATACATATTCTAGACATAACATTTGAGTCTACATTGATACCTTTTAATGTAGAATGCTCAGATAAAATTTTAAAACATCTTGTGAACAAAAAATCTCCTATATAAACCGCATAGCCTTTGCCATATTTAGCCTGAATGGTTTCAGTGCCTCTTCTCAGTTCTGAATTATCTATTATATCATCATGAACTAAAGTAGCCATATGAAGCATCTCAAGTACTGCTGCTAAAGGATAAATTTCTTCTTCTTTAAAGTTTCCAAATCTTGCAGCAATAATCAAAAACGCTGGTCTAAGAAGCTTGCCACCTGAATTTATGAGCTCTAAAATTGCATTTTCCACAAGCTTTTCTTTGCACTTAATGCTTTTCTTCATTATTCTAGTAACTTCTTCTAAATCACTTTTCATAACTGGATACTCATTCCAAAAATTATCCATCTAATCACCCTTTATAGTCAAATAGTTTAGTAGTTGCATATATTCTATTAAAATGGCTTAAAACATATCTAGAAGTTAAACCAACAAAAATACCAGTTCCTATTCCTGACATTGTTAAAACAGGAAGGTATAAGCTTATATTTATATTTTGAAGTATCAAAGCAGCTATGGTGATTTGACCTATATTATGAAAAACTGCCCCTGCGGCGCTAACACCTATTACACTTACATTATCTTTGCCTACTCTTTTTACAACTATCATTATAATGAAGCTAAACAATGCCCCTGCAATGCTATATAATAAACTAGATATACTTCCACCAAACATAGATGCAAGCAGTAACCTAACCATAATAACTAGGAGAGTATCTTTTTCACCAAAGGAATAAAGTGATACAACAGTCACAATATTGGCGAGGCCAAGTTTTGCACCTGGTGTTATAAATGGTACTGGTATCATAGATTCAACTATATAAAGCACAAGAGCTTGTGCTACAAGTAATGATAAGAATACCAACTTTTTAGTTTTTATCATTTAAATCACCTTAAAAGGATTGTTCATCCGTCTCCTGTTTTCCTTCACCTATTACTCTCACAACTACTTTATGTGGTAAACATACTATAGATTCTCCAACCTTGCTGATAGCATGAGCTTTTACACATATTTTGTCATGGCAGTCTGCATCAATTACTTTAACTTGCCCATTATTTATCTCAACAACATTTTCCCCAAATTCATTCTTAATAGTATATGTGGCTTTTTCAGAATCTTTTTCCAGAGGAAGTTTTTTGAACAACTTCCCCTGAGAATAAATTTCAACATATACACTGTCATGTTTATTAATATTGCTAATAAACATGACTCCTTCAGGAATGATTGAGATTATAATTAAGGCAGCTATTATGATTACATCCCATTTTTTCATTATTGCCTCTTTATTGCTTCTTTTTATCATCTATTTCTAAAGTGAAGCTGTGGTCCCATTATTATATAATGGTTTTTGTTTTCCAAGCCAGAAATTACCTAGATGCTTCCCTAACCAAGGCATTACAAAGTAATCAAGCCCAAATGATCTTCCAGCACCAGCCATAAGAGCTATTGCTCCAAAGAAATACCAAAGTATATCAAATCCTGCCATAGCTGATAAAACAAAATTAACAACTAAGAATGCTGAAGCTGCACTTGCAAGCCATGTAAATAATCCTGCTAGAAGACATAAACCTATACCCATTTCTGTACATACAACAATTCTTTGGAACCATACTGCAACTTCAGGATTTGGTATTAGAACCTTCATAATAGCGCTAAAAAATCCTGGCATATGATTTAACATTGGAGAAGGAAAAGCAGCAGGTGCTGTAACAGAGGCACTTGCTGTACCATCTGCAGAAACATATAGCCATTCAAAAGGCATTTTAACATTTCCATTTAAAAACCAGCTATCTGATCCTATTCCATTAAATACTTTGTGAAGTCCTGAAGCTTTTGTCCAAGTGTCTTCACCAATTAACTTCTTTAGTCCTTCTAAAAACCACATAGAACCTATATATAATCTTAAAGGAATTAGCCAAAATGATGGAGACTTAGCTGATAAATGTCCTCCTAGCATTGAACGTCTTTCCTTAATATCAAAGAATTCATGGAATAAGTACCTAAATATTAGATAAAAGCCGCCAATTCCAAATAAATAGTGCAGATTTACTATATGCTTCATAGCTGTAGCAAAGAATCCTGAAAGCTTCATACCACCTACATCTGCAACTGCATAATGGCTGCCTATAGAAACCATAAAACCGTGATAATTTGATTTAAAAGCTTTCTTTGAAGTTTTTTCAATATCTGCAATAATATTATGTGCTGCAGTTTCTGCAGTTTGAAGAGCCGCTTCAACTATTTGAGGTAATCCCTTAGATTTTCCTTCTTCTAAGAAAGCAGCATCCCCTACAATATAAACATCTTCATGGTTAATTGCTTGCATGAATTCATTAGTGTTTACTCTTCCTCGATTATTGACAGATAATCCATCTATTTTTGAAGCAAAGGAATTTCCCTGTACTCCACATGTCCAAATTAATGTTCTTGTAGAAATTGTTCTTCCATCTTTTAGCCTTACTTCATCTGCAGTAACTTCTGTAATAGCAGAATTCTTTAGTATCTCAACTTTATGTTTAATCATATACTTTTCTGCTTTTAAGGCCATTTTATCATCTAAGATATTAAGAATATTACCTAATGCTTCAACAACCATTAGTTTTACATCATTTTGATCTACATTATATTCTCTGCAAAGCTTCTTTTTCCATTCAATAAGCTCACCAAGCATCTCTATACCAGTAAAGCCAGCACCTGCTACAGCAAATGTAAGCATAGCTTGTCTCTTTTTAGGATTTCTTTCTTTGCTTGCAAGCTTAAACATATTTTCAATGTGATGTCTTATTTTAAGAGCGTCTTCAAGTGCCCAAAGAGAAAATCCATGTTCCTTAACTCCTGGAACTCCAAAATATGCAGGTTCACTTCCAGTACCTAAAATTAAATAATCATAATTATATTTACCAAACTCTGTAGTTAAAACTTTATCGTTAATATTTACATCACTCACTTCTTCAGTGATAATATTAACCTTTGATTTATAGAAAATCTTTCTTAAATCAACTTGTACTGAATCTGGTTCTACTCTTCCACCAGCTACCTCATGTAATTCGGTCATTAGTGTATGAATAGGGCTTCTGTCAATCAATGTAATTTCTACGTCATTATTTTTTTTATATTTTTTACTTAAAACTTTGGCAGCTTGTACTCCACCATAACCTGCACCTAAAATGACAATATTAGTTTTTGACACTTCCTAACACCCCTTTTTCTGATTTTAAACCTTTAGAATAATATATCTTAAATCATTGCTAGAAAAACGTTTTCGCGCCAAGTCTTTCCCATAATCTCAGTTATAAAATAACTTTATTAATATAATTAATTCCTAGGCTTGTCTCTTTGTTTGTAAATTTTTTAACAATACAAAGCGTAGTTAATCATGAACAAATCTTTGTAAAACTACACTAATTTAATATAATATTATTATAAAAAAAAGTATACTAAATTAATGTAATATTATTGCCCTAATACCTATTATAATAATTTGTGAAGCGTTTATCAAGACAAAATTTTTAATTGCTACTATAAAGTTCTCACTTTTTACTGGTTTTTTTTCAAAAAGTTTAATGTTTTTATATACAGTTTTAAAAGTTAGAAATATAAGTAATGATTCTAGTGGGAGAACTTTAAACAGCACAAGCACTAATATATCAAAATAACTAATATAATACAATGATTTAAAAAGTTTTAATGCCATTGGTTTTCCTATATAATATGGTAAAGTAAATCTATTATTTTGAATATCCTCTTCTACATCACAAATGTTATTAGCAAGCATTATATTAGCTATGCAGCAAATAGCCGGTATGGAGACTAGAAAAATAATAATAATTTCTATAACATTAATGCTGATGCTTAAAATATTACTTTTGTATGCAAATATTATTATATTAGTGTTATAAATATGAACGTATACTGATAAAAATAAAATTATGAACCCCATAAAAAATCCTGAAAAAGCTTCTCCTAAAGGCATTCTTGAAATTGGGATAGGTCCAAAGGTGTAAAATATTCCTACAACAAAGGAAACTATTCCTATTAACAATACTATTATATTCGTATTCAAGGTTAGTATAACTCCAGCCGTGATTGCAATTGTAATCAATATAAAAATTATAAGCAGCACTTTTGACTGGTTTATCCCATATTTATGGGTTAAGCTATTTTCAGCTGAATTATTCTTAGCTTTTGTATGGTCAATATAATTGTTTATTGCTGTTGTAGCCATATCAAAAGTAAGTAACGAAATGAACATTACTATAAAATTTGCTAAGCTAAAACTTTTATATCGGTATAAAGCATAAAAAGTCCCTAAAAAGAATGGAATCATACTAGCTAATTTAGTTTTTATCTCAACTAATTCAAAAAACTTGTTTACTTTCAACTTTATCACCCCTTTCATTATTTTTAAGCTTACGAAAGCTCTAAAAAAGCTGAATTACAATACAACACAAATTAATTTGCCATTTTAAACTCCGGACTCAAATCCTCAATTTTAGCATCCCATTTTGAAGATTTATAAAGCTTAAAATCTGTAGTTACAACCATGCAGGAAACACCTTTAAGACTATCAATAGTCTTTAATCCTTTTTCCACCCCACTAACAAAGGTAATCTTTGTTAGAATATCTGCAAGCATATTTGGATTTTCTATACTGCTATCAATTAATACCATGTCACTCATAACCCCTGCATCTGCTGGATATCCTGTAGCTGGATCCAATATATGGTGATAGCGCTTACCATCTTTTATGAAGAATCTCTGATAATCTCCCGATGTAGAAAGTGCAGCTTGATTCATCTTAACTAAACAAATATTACCCTCATTTTTTTCTTTTCTTGGGTTTTGAATTGCAATTGACCACATACTTTTATCAGGCTTTTCTCCTAGTGTATATATAGAGCTTCCGCCAAGGTTTATAATGGCACTCTCAACTCCATATTTTTTAAAAATCTTTACAATTTCATCAGCTGTGAAACCTTTAGCAACACCTCCAAGATCTATAGACATACCTTCTTTCATCAGCTTAACGCTGCTGTCAGCTTCATTAATGCTAATATTATTGTACCCTACAAGAGCTAACCTTTCTTTAATTTCGGAATCCATTGGTACTCTCTCGCTAGTTGTACCAATTCCCCACAGTTTTATAAGCGGACCAACCGTTATATCAAAGGCTCCATTGCTTATCTTTGAGTACTCTAATGAAGTTTTTATAATCTTAATAATCTCAGGATGTACCTTTACGTACTCTTTCCCAGCAGCCTGATTAATTTTGCTAACATCACTGGTACTAATTGTACTGCTTGCCATCCTCTCAATTTCATCTACTCTACTAAAAGCTGCATCTATTGCTTTTTCAGCATTTTTTCCATAGGCTGTTAAATGCATAATAGTGTCCATTTTAGTGGCATACTTATCAATCTTCTCATCTTTTTTCGAACAAGCAGCCATTGGTATGATCAAAGCTATGCACATTATAACAGCTAATATCTTTTTTTTCATTCGTTGCCCTCCCAAATCTAAATTTGTATAAATGTTTATGTAGTAATTATATTCAGTAATAAGATTATATCAATATTTATTTATTAATGCATAACTAATAATAAAAATTCTTCTGGTAATTTTCACATATTAACCTAAAAGTTAAACTTCATAATTATAAATTATAAATCATATATTTCATATAGAGCTAAAATACTATATTTTTTCATAAATTTATAACAAATAGGCTTACTGCATTTCATAAAAGTTTTTAATATTAATTTAAAGTTACATCCATACCTTATAGACATTTTGGTAATGCAAATATAATTTTAAAACATTAATCATGGAGGATTAATAGAAATGGAAAACAATTATATGGAAACTCAAAAGCGCATTGGCTATACCCTTCGAAAACAGACCATGCCTGAGATATATGAAAAATTAGGATTGATGTGTGGTCTTGAAGTTCATCAACAGCTTAAAACTGATAAAAAGCTGTTTTGTCATTGTCCAGCGGGTATCTTTCAAGAAAAAGGTAAATTTCATGCAGAAGTATTAAGACATATGAGACCTACTTTAAGCGAAATGGGTGGATACGACGGTACCGCTCTAATGGAATTTAAAACAAAAAAAACTATCGTATACCATATTGTTAACGAAACCACCTGTACTTATGATGTTGATGACACACCTCCTTTTAAGCTTAACAAACAAGCACTGCAAATTGCATTGGAAATAGCATTGCTTCTTAAAACTAATATTGTTGGAGAACTACATATCACACGTAAACAATATCTGGATGGCAGTATTCCTACTGGCTTCCAACGAACTGGTATAGTAAGCATTGAAGGACAGATACCATTAAAGAACAAACAAGTTCGAATAATTCAGCTTAGCATAGAAGAAGACTCTTGCCGTGAAGTTTCTGATATAGCTCACGTTAGAGTATATACAACAGATAGGTTAGGCATGCCGCTAATAGAGACTGTTACTTATCCAGATATGAAAACTCCTGATGAAGCCGCTGAAGCTGCCCAGTATATACGCTTTTTAAGCCGCAGTACGGGTAAAGTAAGAACGGGAATTGGCGCTGCACGTGAGGACGTCAACGTTAGCATTACTGGAGGCACTAGAGTGGAAATTAAAGGTGTGTCTCGCATTAGCTCTATACCAGAATTAGTACACAATGAAGCCTTTCGCCAAAAGAGTCTCCTAGAAATTAGAAGTGATCTATTGTCTAGAATACCTCAGTGGAAAGAATGGGAAATCAGTTATGTAAATATAAGTTTGGACAATATATCTACATCCTCAAACCAAGTATCTGAAGCATTAAATAAAAACTACAGGTTGGTGGCAGTAAACTTACCTGGCTTTAAAGGTGCCCTCTCATTCTTTACTCAGCCTGGCCGAATGTTTGCAGATGAAATCTCAGATAGATTAAAGGTAATTGCTTGCATTGAAAAGCCTAATATGACACATTCAGAAAGCTTAGATAATGATAGTAAATTTATAAACTTTAAATATATTCGAAAACTGCTTGATGCAGAAAATGAAGATGCTCAAATACTTTTATGGGGTCCTGAGGCTGACATTCCTACAGCTTTAGAAACAATTGAAGAACGCTGCAAAATGGCTTTTATTGGTGTTCCTAAAGAAACTAGAAAATCCTTAGAAAACGGCACTACTATGTTTGAAAGAGTACTTCCAGGAGCTGACAGAATGTATCCTGACACTGATTCAGCACCTATTTCTATTAGTGAGGCCTTAATTAATGAGATGCGCAGTAATCTACCAATTAGTGTTAATGAAAGAATAGCTCAGCTGAAAAGCTGGAATGTGCCACAGGATACTTTTTTCTATCTATTAAGAAACAATCTAGTTCCTCTAATTCAAAGAGTTTCTGATGATTTTCAAATAAGTCCTAAAATTACTTCAACTTTACTTGCTCACAGACTTAAGCACTTACAAGGAAAATTTAATACTACTTTACCTTTTGATTATGAAAAAATATATAAACTTTTTGCATTCATCAAAGAGCAAAATTTAGATTATGATATTGCTTATGATATGCTGCCCATAATGTATAAGCATCCTGAGATGGAGATGTCTTCTATATTAAAAAGCATAAACTTTGCTAAACGCAGCAAAGATAGCATTATTTCACTTATTCCATTTATAAATGATAAATTCAATGAAATAAATACTTCAAAAGACAATAAAGCAAAATTCAGGTGGATGATGAATGAATTACGAAAAATGGCGGTTGGAAACATGCCTCTTAGCGAACTTGCTGATATTATAGCAAAGGGGGAATATAATAATGAACGGTAGCTTAAAGGGTTATAAAGGTAGAGCCTTAGAAATTTTAAAAAGCTTCAATATGCGTGTCTGGAGTGAAGCTGTGATAAAAACTACTCGTGGTGAATTCAAGGGAGTTTTACTTCCACGTTCTGAAAATGATGATGATAAACACATAGTAATCAAGCTGGCAACAGGGTATAATATCGGAATTACTGTTGATACAATTCAGGACATGAAAGAATTTAACTATAAAGAAATTCAATATAAAATTCCTGAAAGAGAATTTCCTACTTCCGAAGAAAAACATAACGTAAAATTGCTTGGTACTGGCGGCACTATAGCATCTCGTCTAGATTATCGTACCGGAGCAGTTATTCCTGCATTTTCACCTGGTGAATTGTATGGTGCAGTTCCTGAACTTGCAGATATATGCAATTTAAGTACTGAGAAACTTTTTGCTGTTTTTTCAGAAAATATGGGACCAGCTCAATATAAAATTCTTGCTCAATCTATTGGAGAAGAGATAAAAAAAGGTACTCATGGCATTATCATAGGCCATGGTACTGACACGATGAGCCATACATCAGCAGCTCTATCTTTTATGGTTCAAAACTCTCCTATTCCCATTGTCATGGTTGGATCACAGCGCTCCTCAGACAGACCCTCTTCTGATGCAGCCTTGAACCTTATTCATGCAGCAAAAACAGCTTCAGATTCGGATATTGCTGAAGTAATGGTATGTATGTTTGGACCAACCTCCGACGAATACGGCTTATTGCACCGCGGTACTCGGGTACGAAAAATGCATTCCTCCTACCGTTCAACCTTTCGTACTATCGGAGACATTCCTCTAGCAATGGTGGATCGCCAGAAAATTACACCACTTCGTACTGATTACAACCACCGCAGAAGTGACCGTAAAGCAACAATAACACCTGTTTTTGAAGAACGTGTATCTCTGCTCTATTATTATCCAAATATGAATCCAGATATTATAGATGCCATGATTGATCTTGGCTACAAAGGAATTGTTATAGCAGGAACCGGTCTTGGACATGTTAATAAGCTGCTCTATCCGGCTATTAAGCGTGCTGCTGAAAAAGGCGTGGCTATATATATGACAGTACAAACACTATGGGGATATGTTAATATGTTCGTCTATGATACAGGCAGAGATTTAATGACTATGGGTATAATACCAGCAGAAAATATGCTTCCAGAAGTTGCTTACATTAAACTAGGCTGGGCACTAGGACAGACTTCAGATTTAGATAAGGTTAAAGAAATAATGCTTACTCCTATTTGCGGGGAAATTACTGAAAGGGAACCCTATAATGGATATCTAATATATCAAGGTGGTATTCCTGAAGTAGAAGAATTCATTAAAAAGTTTCATAAGTAATAAATCTTTTAAGTTATATTTTGTACTATTTATAAAAAGATAATAGTTTATCATAAAAACTTATTATCTGTGCAAAATAACTTAGAAGGTGGTGATTATAGAATGGCTAATAAAAACAATAATTTAAATGGAAACCTAGAGAGCAATAACTCAAATTCTAAACAGCAGAGTAGTTTTTTTAATAGTGTTAGCGAGAGCAAATCTAGCTCTAACAAATATAAAAATGTAGAACCTCTTCCAGAGTCCTCACGCCCAAGACGCGACGGTCCTGGCGGAGAAGATGGAGATTAATTTGTATTAAGCTAAATAAACAAGTGATGATATGTATTGATATCATCACTTGTTTATTTATTCAGGGTTTAATAAGAAGGATTTACCGTAACACTTATACCATAAATATCCAGATATGAAAAATTAGTATGCCTTCAACTAAAATCCATCTATATTTGTTCTCTTCTAATTCCATTCCATATTTCATTAAATTCAGACATCTTTTCCTCAATCTGATCAAAAAATTGCAGCTTTGCATCTAAATAATTCATCTGTTCTTCCACATTCATCTTAGATATTGACAAGTCTTTTAGCATCTCACTAAATATATTCTTGTAAGTACTTGTAAGACTGTCTGCAGCTCTATAAATTTGAGCTTTTAAATCTTCAATGCAATTTAAAGTATTAGCTTCCAAAGCTCCAAATAAATTCATATATTCTCCTTCAACAGAACTTCTTATGGCTTCAATCCAATTGATTTTTATTTCATTAAGCTTCTTACTATCAGTAGAATAAGTACCTACCTTATTTTCTAAAAAATGATTTAAACATTTTTCTAGGAAATTCTCTTTAAAATCTATACTATTTAAAACATCCTCTTTGATATTTACACAATCAATATTTATTGAAGGAATTTTAACAAGAGATTTTCTATTAAAGGCATGATCCACTTTAGGTACTGTAATAACAAAATCCTTCAAATTGTAATTCTTTTTAACCTTTTCACTAAAGGAGTGTACTATTTCTTTTATAGCTTCATCGCATTCTCTAAAATATTTCTCTTTTAAATCAATATCAGAATTTATTCTATTAAGTATATTTCCAATCAATGTATTCAATTCTTCTTCTATCTCAGTATTATTAACGGATAGATCAACACTAAAGCCTTTATTTTTCATTTCCCTCAAATCATCTTTATCCTTCATTCTGAGCCTCATAAAGAATCTATCTATCTTTTCCTCATATACTTCGTTTATTTCATCAATACTTTCATCCCTGGATTCTTTTATTTTTGAAATTAAATTCTCCTGAAGCTCGGTAAAAATTAAATTTTGATTTATCTCCTTATCAATTAAATCAAAGGTATCCATCATTTTTTGAAGCATACATTCAATTTCTTCAATTTCTTCCTGCTTTTCAATTTTAGCATCAATTATACTTTTTACTAAATCAAGGTTCTTAAGCCTTACAAACAGTTCATCAATACTCCAAATGATTGAAGAATATAATTCTGTATTTGCCTTCTGAATAGCCACATAGGTTGTATAATCCATTAATTTGGGTATCCCGCTTCTCTCTCTTAGCGTATTAAGACTTACGTCATTAAGCCCTTGAAAACACTCAAGTTTTTCTAGTTGATCATCAACAAAGCTCAAAACTGTCATTTGATTTTTTCCTATATATTTTCTCTTTAATTTTTTTAGTCTTTGTCTTAATTCATCACCAGAAAGTTGTGAAATTCTCTTAGTTTCACCTAGGTATTTTAATTCCATACTATCGATTTGAGATACCTTCAAAATATCAAAATATGATCTAGCTGATATTCCAAGTACTATAAAACCATTATAACCTAGGCCATTTAATTTACACCTTAAGTAGTCTAAAAATCTGACTACTGATTTATTTTCACATTCGCTCATATACATTTCATCCAGCTTGTTTACTACCACAACTAATGAATAAAACTTATCATGTTTTTCAAATTGAGTTTTAATATCCCTGAAAAACTCTTCTTCATCAGTAGTTAGATAGTTTGAATAATTAACTAAGAAAATTACAACATCTGATTTCTCTATCCACTTATATGCCTTTTTCTTATGCATATTTATTCCTTCACTAGAATTATTAGCCCCTGCATAGTTAGGTCCAGGAGTATCAATAATAGTAAAGGTAGCAAAATCACTGCTGTCTTTTACATAGTGAATTTCCATGTCATCAATTGCACTTTCTTCTTCTGAACTATTTTGAGCTTTCTTAAATTCATTAAAGGTATATTTGTAAATTTCCTCTGGTGAATCAAAATATAGATCCTCATTGCCGTATAATAAGCGAATTTGACCATTTGTACTCTTTTTATATATACAAGTATTTGGAGTAGGAAGCTCTAGACTTGTAGGGGCATATTGCTCACCAAGAAATGAATTAACTACAACACTCTTCCCCGATTTTTTTGTTGCCATAACTGAAATATTTAAATTTCTTTCTTTTGCATTATCAAGATTAATTTTTATATTATTTAATATGCTTACTATATTTTCCTTTTCCTTAGAAAGTTCATCAATTACTTCTATTTCATTTATTAAATCCTGTGCTTTAATAATTGATTTCCTCAATTTATAAAACCCAGTTTTAAACGCATTTACTCTAGCTCTTTCACCTTTTTCCTTTTTCATAGTCACTTCAATGTCTAAGTTTAAATAATTAAGAGCTTGAATAACGTCACTTAAAAAGTTTTTATCTTCTGTATCAATAATGATTTGGTGAATATCAAGGTCATATTCATTAAGCTCTTCAAGCAATTCACTAAAGTATAAAATATTATCCTTTTCAATAATATTAGTTTCTAGATTTCTTATTTTAACATTAATGTTATTAAACTCTATTTCTTTTGCTGCTCTTAGAATATATAGATAACATTCGTCTATAGTAAGTTCTTCAATAAACCTATACAGCTCCTTATTCTTATCTATTATAAAAATAGGGTTGTCAAATGAATACCCTTCTAAAACACTTTGAATATATACTGAATCAGATTTTTCTCCATTTATCTTAATTACCTTCATAACTAAGCCCCCTATCTTAAAATTTTATTCTACTTACCAAGCCCATTAATTAACTCTATTGCAACTGGTCCAAGCAATACAATGAACAAACTAGGGAATATGAAAAATACCAAAGGAAACAAAATTTTAATAGGTACTTTCATAGCAGCCTCTTCAGCTCTTTGTCTTCTTTTATCTCTTTCTTCCTGAGATTTAATCCTAAAAATCTGTACCATACTCATTCCTAACTTTTCCCCTTGAAGTATACTATTGATTAAAGATACAAATGATGGGAAACTTAATCTTTCCTTTAGTCCAATAAATGAATCTCTTCTTGCTTTTCCAAGCCTTATTTCTTCAAGGCATATATGGAATTCTGAAGCTAATACACCATTACTTTTAGAAATAACCTTATTCAAAGCTAAATCAAATCCAAGACCTGCCTCAAGACTTACTGTAAGAAGATCTAAAAAATCCGGAAGTTCCTTAAGCGCCGTTTCATATCTTCTTTTTATTTTTAAATTAATAAAAAGATGTGGTAAAAAGATACCCATTACTATGCAAGCAGATATAAGAATAATAATAGCTAAAGGCTTTATTCCAATTAATTCGCCAATTATACCCATTGATACAGGAAAGCTTATTCTAAATAGAATTAGATAAAATTGAGATTCTGCGCTTGTTATATTCCATGGATTTCCCATTTTAAGCAAAGATTTTTCTAATTTTTCTTCCTTTTTAGTAGAAAGTTTCTTTGTATAATAATCACTGCCTTTTTTTCTAAAAAAGCTTATTTTCTTTTTTATATTTTCCTCGCTTTTTTTTATATCTATATTTACATTTGGCTTAGCTTCACCTACATAGTCTTTATATCTTCTTTTTATTTTCTTTTCGCCTTCACGGGAAAATGAATAAATAAATAAGCAGATAAATATTAATGTTACTACAAAGGAAATTTCAAGCAGCATACTTTACACCTCGATTTTAGAAAGTTTATTTATCATTATAAATCCTATTATCATAAAGAAGGCTCCTATTCCTAAGGCTATTTTACCAAATAAATTTTTGGTAAAGGGAGCCATATACTCTGGATTAATTAAAGATAATACTACAAAAAGTGCTATAGGAAGAAAGCCTACTACTTTTCCTGATAATTTTCCTTGAGCTGACAAGGATTGAACATGTCTTTCTACCTCATTTCTCTCTCTAATAGTTTTTACTATTATCTCTAGAATCATTGAAAGATTTCCACCAACCTGCCTTTGGATTAAAATAGCCTGTATCATTATATCCAAATCACTACTAGGCATTCTTGTTTTTAAATTGTTTAAAGCATCTTCCATAGTTATTCCATAATTCATTTCCTTTAAAAAATCTGTAATCTCTTCCTTCACTGGAGACTCGCATTCCTCTGCAACTGTCTTCATAGCTTGGGCAAAACTTAATCCAGCCTTCAAGGAACCAACTATTGTCATAATCATATCTGGTAGAGCTTCATTAAATTCTTTTATTCTTTTCTTTCGTTTACCGCTTAACCAATACCTAGGTATTATATATCCTACGACCACACCTGGAATTACGAATATAAAATTCTTTAACAGCAAGGCTGATGCAACTCCAAGAAATACCATTGAAATTATAACTAACACAATGTACTCCTCGATATCCATTTGGATTCCTGAACTTCTAAGTATCTGCTGAAGCTTTTCACTTGTTTCTTCTGAGGTTTTGGCCCTTATAAATTGATAAATATTTTTTAAATCTACAAACTTTATCTGCTCTTTGTTTGTTTTACTCTTGGATTTCTTATACTTTTCATTTATGTCAAGATAGTATTTTACTCTTTTTTCTAATTTCTTATCTTGTAGAATAAAAATATATAAAATTCCAAAAACTAGCATAAAACTGCATAAAAAATATAATAAAAGGATTATATCTTTCACTATTACCACTCCTCTACATTAAATATAGTTGGTGGCACCACTATACCTGAAGTTTCTAGGCGCTCATAAAATTTTGGTCTTATACCAGTAGGAGTCATTTTACCAATTACTTTTCCTGCTTTATCTATACCAGTTTGGTTAAAGGTAAATATATCTTGAAGTACAATAACCTCCCCTTCTAAGTCTTGAACTTCAGTAATATTAATTATCTTTCTTGTACCATCTTTAAGTCTTGACTGTTGAACTATTAAATCTATACCTCCTGCTATCTGCTGACGAATAGCCTTAATTGGAAGCTCAAGTCCTGCCATTAAAACCATAGTTTCAAGACGAGAAATCATATCCCTTGGGCTATTTGCATGGCCTGTTGTAATAGAACCATCATGGCCTGTATTCATTGCCTGCAGCATGTCCAATGCTTCTCCGCCACGGACCTCACCTATTACTATTCTATCAGGCCTCATTCTAAGAGAATTTTTTACAAGATCTCTTATTGAAATAGCTCCTTTGCCCTCCACATTGGCCTGCCTAGATTCTAAGGAAATAACGTGCTGCTGTGATAATTGTAGTTCTGCTGCATCTTCTATTGTTACTATTCGTTCGTCATCGGGTATAAAAGCCGAAAGTACATTTAAAGTGGTTGTCTTTCCAGAACCTGTACCACCGCTTATTAATACGTTGAGCCTTGCTTTTACACAAGCATCCAAAAACTGAGCCATATCTGCGGATATGGTGCCAAATTCAATTAAATTCCGAATAGTGTATGGGTCTTTAGCAAATTTTCTTATTGTAATTGTTGGCCCATTTAGTGCAAGAGGGGGAATTATTATATTAACTCTAGACCCATCGGGTAATCTTGCATCAACCATTGGACTGCTTTCATCTATTCTTCTTCCAAGTGGTGATACAATCTTATCAACTACATTCATTATCTGATCCTTATCTCTAAACTTCACATCTGTAAGGACAATTTTCCCGCCTTTTTCAACATATACCATATTGGGTCCATTAACCATAACTTCTGTAATATCTGGATCTAATAGAAGAGGGTTTATTGGTCCAAATCCAGTAACGTCATTTATTAGTTCTTCTACTACTTTTTTTGTATCAACTGTTTCAAAGGAATTATCTTCAGTTTCTATTATCTTCTGCGCAATGGAATCTATTTTAGGGATTATGTTTCCAACATCACTCTCATTTTTAGCTTCATTTATAATTATTTTTTGTAGCTTTAATTTATATTCCTGCTCTTTACTTAATACCTTTACAGAAGCTTTATTAGCTTCACTAGAAACAATTGACTTACTTTCAGAATTCACTTGCTTCTTCTCATCCTCTATTTTATTAATGGTGTTAATTTTATCAAGTAAGCTCATATTATCTCTCCTTCTTGAACTTATCGTGCCAAGATTCCCATTAATCCGCTCTTTCTTTTTCTTCTTCTTCTTGATTGAGAACTATCCATATTAAATTCCTTGGAAATGGATATTATATCAGAGGTTATCTTTTCCTTTGGCTTGCTAATTACGAAGGGAATACCAATATTAAGGGATTTGGTAACCACCTTAAAATTATTCATTACGTAAATAATATCATTAGTCTCAAGTATGTCTGGGACTTGGGATGCCTTTGTTAAGGTTTCGGTATCTGATCTATTTACTACAACTCTTAGTTTGCTTTCCATATTTAATTTTTCAAAAGTCTTAAGCATTGTTTTTGTATTTCTTAGAGCAGAAAGTTCTAAATCCGTAACTATAAAGACTAGGTCAGCCATCTCTATGAAATTTAAGCTTATTTCTGAAATTCCTGTAGTAAGATCCACAATCAAATATTCATTATCTTCACGCAGCTTGTCGCATATTACAGGAATCATGTCAGGAGTTATCAAGTCAGCCAGTTCCGGCTTTAAAGGTGCAGAAAGTACCTTTAATCCGCTGTCATGATTATAAAGGTAATCTGAAATCTTTATTTCTTCTAATTCTTCTCCCTTTTGTGCCAAATCACTAATTGTGTACCTTGGCTGTATGTCAAGAGCAAGATTTACGTCTCCAAACTGAAAGCTGCCATCTATAATACAGGTAGAAAAGCCTTTGGAGGCAAGTGCTGCTGCAACGTTAACTGAAATTACAGTTTTACCTACACCCCCTTTACTACTTACAAAAATTGCCATTCTGCCTAGTTTTTTATCAATTTCCTCTTTCATATTGCGGGCTCCTCCTGGTATTTTCTTATTATTGCTTCTTTTCAAATTTGCTTCTTAAAACAAACTTCAAATTTCCTCTCTCATCAGCGTTATCTATAACTTTTATTTGGTCAGGATTCAATTCTAAGGTTATTGAACTATATTCAGCTTGAGCTGGATTTGCTGCCTCTTGAGCCCCTTTAGCCGCATTTTTAGCACCTTCTACTACTGTATTATTCGAGGACTCTACCATTCTTTTGCCAACTGCTAAAACTTTTACATTCTCTAAAAGGGTCTGTGTATTTATTGTTCCCCCTTGAGTTTTTTCATTAAATAATATATCTACACAATCATCTGGTTCTATAAGAGTAGAAACAGATTCTACAAAATTTGCTTCAATAGAAATTGCTCTGAATCCTTCTTTAACCTTTCTTGATAAAAATTCCTTTTCATTTGCTTGATTTGAAAATCTGTCTGCAAAAAGCTCTTCTCCTGCCTTCATATCCATAAGTGCATAGCTGCCATCGATGTCTTTTGTACTTTTAACTGCCTCAGGCAGAATTGAATTTGCACTATAGGCTTTAATTTCCAGCATATCACTTGTAATTTTCTGACCCTTTTTTGCATTCTGTTTTAATACAACCACCTTAACCAAATTCTTATCATTTTTATACTTATTATCTAAGTTCTTAACGTAGTTGCTAAATAAAACTGTAGTAATAATAGCAAATACCAATGCTACAATTAATATAATTTTTGATTTCACATTACCACCTACTCCACTAATTTTATTGCGTATGCTCCTTTGTCCAAAACATTACTGTTTCCATATCCTGTGCCAGTTTTTCTTATAAAATATCCTTTTACTGTTGAATCACTTGAACTCATAGGCTGTGTTAAGTAAAAGAAAGCAAAGCCATCAATTTTAATTGACTTTAACTGATTTGTTGAAACTTGATATGGTTCATAAACTAAGATAGCAACTATTCTAGGGTCATCCCTATGGTCCTCTGCATACTCAGTATAAGGCGAATTATCTATTCTATAGTTGACACCTTTAATGGTTTTCTGTTCAACATTACCTGTTTGTGTATCAATAATATCACCAGCTTTAAGGCTATCATTGTAACCATACTTTAGAGCATCCTCATAGAGCCTTCCACCTGTACCAGCAAGAGCCATTATACCAAAATTACCAGTTGATGAATCTCCTGCGTCTACCTTTAAGGTATACTCCTTCATAAATTCGAATTGTGTATCCTTACTTATACCAAAAGGTACAGCTCCTTTAGTTTCAGCCATTGGAAAAATTGCAGCAGAAGAAGCAACCTGTACAGGGGTATATTTAATGCCAAATATTTTCATAAAGTACATTGGCACATTCTTTTCAAGCGTAACAGTAATTTTGTTTTCATTATTGGGTTTAATAAGTAATTGTTTTAAGCTGCTCTCTTCTTTGTTTTCTGTAAGTATTTCATTTACCACATTTGTAATTCTGCTGGCACTTTCAGTAAGTTCCTGAGCCCCTGATAAAGCAGCTGCATTTGCAGTTTTTCTAAGATCAATCTTACTTAAAAATAGCCTTCCACCATCAATTGCTAAGCCTGTCATAAAAATAATAATTACGAAGGTTATTGCAAACCATACTAAACCTGCTCCGCTCTCTTCTTTATATAATTTAAA
Source organism: Clostridium omnivorum (assembly GCF_026012015.1). Lineage (NCBI taxonomy): Bacteria > Bacillati > Bacillota > Clostridia > Eubacteriales > Clostridiaceae > Clostridium > Clostridium omnivorum. The sequence continues at coordinate 456,718 of NZ_BRXR01000001.1, forward strand.
TTTTTTTATCAACCTACTCACTTCCTATTCAATACGTATTGTTGATTGGGCTTTTGCCTTAAAGGGTGAGGAAAAAAAGAGTTTTGCTAGGGGAGTTATATATTTTAAATCAACACTTAATTTAACTGTTACATTAGTCCCGGATTTTCTTTCTGAAGCATTATATGGATCCATACTTACATTAAGAGTAGCAGCTGAATTTGAATCAAGCTTACTATAGGCATAATTAGTTATTTGGGTTTCTCCTCCTCCAAAACTAGCAATTCGTGCGGACTCCTGACATATCAAATTTAATCTACACTCTGCATATATAATTCTTCCTGTATCAATAATCATGCATAAAAATATTATTAGTATTGGTATTATTAATGCAGTTTCTACAAGCGCTTGTCCTTTCTTCTTTTTCATATAATAATTGCCCCCTTCAAGAAAAGACTTATAATGGCACCTCCAGCTATTGCTACGCTGTAAGGAAATTTTTTTATAAAGGGTGTTGTTGAAAATACTACTTTATAATGATGTCCAGTAAGTAGTCCATATAAAAAATAAATAAAACTTTTAAAAAAGTTTATTGTTTCTTTATGAAAAATAATTATTATAAGTGCAATTGCCCCGCCTATTATACACATATATAAGGCTGTATTAATGGCAAAAATACCACCTTTTAAAGCGCCAATCAGTGCTAAAAGTTTTACATCACCTGCTCCAAAACCGCCTAATATAAATGGTATAATTAAAATTCCAATGCCAGTGGCAAATCCAATAACAGATACTTTCAATCCAGAAAACCCATTAAGAATTAAATGAAGTAGAAGTACAGAAAATAATACTGGAAAAATAATTTTATTATATATTTTTCTAACCTTTAAGTCCGTTATGCAGCATATAACTAAAGTCATAATAAGAAGGATATCAAATATCACACTCTAACCTCCTATTTTAAAGGCTCTACACAATGCAGAGCCTTATTATCTAAGAAAATTCCTATTTATTTTTTTGTTATTATTATGGAGTTGGTGTAGTTCCTGTTTGTATAGCATTTCCTAAGTTATTTTGAATATTAGTCCAAGCTGCTTTGAGCTGACCACTGAAAGCTGTTATAAGAGCTATACAGCCTATTGCTATAACTCCTAATACAAGTGCGTATTCAGTCATACCTTGTCCTTCTTCTTCAATCATTAATCTTTTAACTGTGTTTAACATAATCTTTATCCTCCTATTTTTTATTTTAGTATTATTGAGCTTATGGTGTAGTTGCAGTGTTGGTTTCTACTGCACTACCTAAGTTATTTTTAATATTGGTCCATGCTGTTTTAACTTGTCCACTGAAAGCAGTGATAAGTGCTATGGTTCCTATTGCAATAACTCCCAATACTAGTGCATATTCAGTCATACCTTGTCCTTCTTCTTCAGTTAATAATCTGCTAACTAGATTAAACATAATAAATTCCCTCCTAAAAATATATTAAATTTTAGTTTTAATCACTTAGGGAACAGGGGCAGTGGCATTGACCACTGAGGTTCCTAGTCCATTTGTTCTATTAGTCCAAGCTGTTTGTATACTCCCACTGAAAGTTGAAATAAGTGCTATCGTCGCTATTATAATAACTCCTAATGCCAGTGCATACTCAGTCACCCCTTGTGCTCTTTCTTCAGTTATAAATCTCTTTATAAAATCGAGCATCAATTCACCCCCTTATTTTATTTATTGAGTTATTACTTGTTTAACAAATTATAACAGCTTGCCCAACTTTTAAGTTGGATTTTGAAATTTTACCACCTTGCAGTTCAACTACTGCCACTGCATCCTTAACCTTTTTTCCTATTTTCCCTGGCTTCATATTTTCATTAATTTCTATGATTACACTGTTTTTGTCTAAATAGAGAACATCGATATTATAATTCATGAAAAAAGTATGTATTTGATTACAGTGATTTATATACATAGATGTATCTGAAGAAAGCTCCTTAGTAAACATCAAACCTTTTAGTCTTTTTAAGAAGTTATTGGCAACAATTACATTTTTACATATATCTTCATTTTTTGTTATATTTTTAATCATATGTTTCATTTTACCTCCCCAACAATTCTATTATAAATTCCATTAATCAAACTTAATAGACTGCATTAGTCATATTTTTCCCAAATTTAGTCATAAAAAAATAGGGACTAAAGTCCCTATTTTTTTATGATACTGAATTATAATAACTTTCTATTCTATTTTCTAGTGCAAATATTGTAGCTTTAACTCGATCATCAGTATTAATTTTCTTAAAAATGTTAGATACGTAGTTTTTAACAGTTTTTTCTGACAAATATAACTGTTGACCTATTTCCTTATTACTTAAACCTTTTGAAAGCTTTATTAAAATTTCCATTTCTCGCTTTGTTAAAGAATCTATAATATTTTGAACTCCTTTGTCTTTCTTTTTTATTTGTGAAAAAAGTAAAGAAACTAAAGTTTTATCAATATACTTTTCACCACCATATACAGTCCTTATGGCATTTACTATCTCTATACCACTTGATTCCTTAAGAACATATCCATCAGCCCCCATTTCGATTGCTTGATTTAATGTTCTTCTATCATTTTCAATTGTAAGAATAATTACTTTAATATCTTTTCCCTCTTCTTTTAGCATTTTCATAACCTCAATGCCATTAATTTTAGGCATATTAAAATCCAGCACCATAACATCGACTTTATTTTTCTTAGATATCCCTATTGCTTCTTCACCGTCACGAGCTTCTCCAACCAGTTTTAAATCATCTTCCAAACTCATAAGCTTTTTGAGTCCTTCTCTAATTAACTCATGGTCATCGGCTATTAATACACTAATCTCTGCTGCTTTCATCCTTTATCACCTCTCTATTAATTGGAAGCTTAATAATACAAATAGTTCCGCTCCCAAGTGAAGATTTTATTTTTAGCTCGCCTTGGAGCTGATATACTCTATCATGAATTCCAATAAGTCCAAAGGATTCAGCATTGCATCTAACTTTCTTTAAGGTTTCTTTTACATCAAAACCTATTCCATCATCTGAAATAATAAGTATTAAATATTTTGTTCCAAAATCCAATTTTACTTTTGCATGCATTGCATACGAATGTTTCTTAATATTATTAAAGACTTCCTGAACTATTCTATAAACAGCTACTTGAATAATTGGTTCAATTTCTTTTTTTACAGGCTTTAATGTAAATTCAACTTCAATCTTTGTATCCTTAAGAATTGTAACTACTGTATCATTAATTGTCTGATTTAATCCTACCTCTTCTAACAGCATAGGTCTTAAGTCATAAATTATATTTCTAACTTCTTTCAGAGCTGCCTTAACCGCTGTTTTTAAATCTGAAAGCTCATTAAGTGCCTTTTCTATATCCATATTAATAAACTTTTCGCATATATCTACTTTCATTACTACATTTGCCATATGCTGTGCTGGTCCATCATGAATATCTTTTGCTATTCTTTTTCTTTCATTTTCCTGAGCCTCAAGTATTTTAATTCCCATATACATTTCTGAACTTTTATCCGAGTTTTCTATAACAGGTAATAGATCACCTTCTAAATATCCTAGTGCAATGCTTACTTGATTAACTACCTTTTCTGCTTGATTTATATTTTCAAGAGACTTTTTAAAAGCAATTTCTAAGCTTGTCCTTTTCTCTCTTAAATTTTTTTCTTCATTTTGCTTTCCAAAATATTTAATTCTTACTTCAGATGCCTCCTCATAAGCATGTTTAATATCAAGCTCAGTATATTTATCAAAGTTTGCTGATACTTCTGCTAATCTCTGCCTCATTGCTACATCCTCAAGCCCAAGCTTATCAACCTCATTTATTACAAGGCTCATATTACTTTTAACTTCAACCAATTCAGCTTTTAATTTTTCATGTTCTTTTCTTAAAGTATCTACAATTTCAACAATTATTTTCCTGCTAGAACTTATTTCTCCTATTATTTTTTTTGTAATTTTATTGATGGAATCAATATGAAAATCTTCACTTTTCACTTTATCACCCTTAATTAATTTAATATATGATACAAATGCAATGGTTTTCAAATAAAAGAAAAATGTTTAATTTCTCGTTTATTTGAAGTAACTAACAAAAAAAATTATATACAAAAATGACAAAAAACAAAGTCTATGTATTTATTACTAACCTCATTAATCTCACCTTCCATTTATATAGTTTTTTGTGTTGTATTAGAGCTTTCTTCATCAGCTAGATGACAGTATAATTTCAGCGAAAACTTCCTGAAATTCTTATTGTTGTTGCGTAGTTTTAGGTATTTTATCATTTCTTTGTGCTATAAGAATGTTCATTGTTGAGGTGGGCTTTTTGGAAACATATAAGAATTATAATACTACTTATTTAGGTTTTGTCCAAATATAATCTTTACATTAGTCATTGTTTTTATTATATGTATATTAATATCTTGTACATTTTAATAATCAATATTGATATAAGCTAAAGCCTTCCTAACCCCTCCTAGGAGTCAATTCATATTTATAGTATATATGTTAAGGTATCACTATTATAGTTTAAATCACCTCATTAAATTTTACAATCTATTTTCACTAACCTTCTTACACTGCTAATCTTAACCTTAGCCTCCATAAAAATCAGCAAGTTATAGATAAGGGTAGATTTGGATGGAGATTATTAGGATAATGATTTAAGATTTTTATAAGATTTTAAGTGCGAAATTATTAAGATTTTCCTGATAAACTATCATTTGAGAACAACAAAGTAGAAAGGATTGTACAACTATGAATAAATCTAAAATTTCTTTAATTTGTAAAATACTAATAGCTTTACTTGGCGTTTTAACAGTTATATTAATCATAAAATATTTACCAAATATCCTTGCAGTTACTGTATCCCTTGATAAATTTAGGAATTATATAATTTCACTAGGCAGTTTTGGATCTGTTGCTTTCATTTCCTTCCAAATACTTCAGACAATTATTGCTCCAATTCCTGGAGAGGTAATTCAAGTTGCTGGTGGATATATTTACGGCACGACTTTGGGTGTGATTTTTTCAACAATAGGACTACTGGTTGGAGCTGTTATTGCCTTTTATTTTACTAGGTTTATAGGCGCCTCTTTTATAGAAAGGCTAATGACTAAGAAAAATGCTAAATGGATGGTAGATATTATGAAAAGCAAAAAATTTTCTGCTATACTATTTATTATTTTTCTAATTCCTGGACTACCAAAAGATTTTTTAATATATATTGCAGGATTAACACCTATAAAAGCACTAAAGTTTTTTCAAATTTTACTCCTTAGTAGAATTCCATGGCTTTTTGTATCTGCAAGTATTGGATCCAATCTTCATTGTGGTAATTATATATCAACAATAATTATATCAATAATATCCTTAGTATCATTTGTTTTAGGATTGCTTTACAAAGACAAGCTTATAAATAAGCTTTCATGTAATAAAAACCTTAAAGAATCCTTTAAAATTAATCAATTTAACTCAGTTAACTAGGAGTGATTATATGTTAAAATCATATGCAGCAAATTTATTTACATTTATCAATCTGTCCTTAGGAATTATTTCAATACTTGAAACTTTTAAGCAGAATTACTTTTTAGCTGCTATATTCATAATTACCGCAGCTTTAATAGATAGATACGATGGTAGAATTGCTAGATTCTTTGATATATCTAGTCTTTTAGGAAAGGAGTTAGATTCCTTAGCTGATCTAATATCCTTCGGAGTGGCTCCAGCTATTTTAGTATTTATTAAATACAACTTTCTTAATTTAGGTTATATAGGACTGCTTTCTAGTTGTATTCTATTGTCATATATTATGAGTGGCTCTTACAGACTGGCAAAATATAACTCCAGCCAATTTGATGGTACTTTTACCGGAGTGCCTATAACTGTATCTGGTTTTATTATTGCATTATTTTCATTAGCTTTACATAGAACTAGTACTTATTCTATACTTATAACGGTTGTTCTATTTGCACTTCTTTCTTATCTTATGATTTCAAAACTTAAATTTAAAAAAATATAATATAATTTTTAATAGATTTATTTTAAAGTCTATAAGAGCTTCGAACCTACTACTTCTGTCATAAATTCAATTAATGCAAATGCTCTGTCTAGCGCTCTTAACCATTTTCTTTAGAATTAGTTTAATTTAAATCCGAATAATTTGGTATCAAATTTTATATTAGTAAATATTGTAATATTAGTAAGCATTAGTAAGGAAGGTATTATTATGAAAGTCATAATTATTGGTGGGGGTTGGTCTGGCTGCGCTGCCGCAATTACTGCAAAAAAAGCTGGAGCGGATGTAATCTTATATGAAAAAACAGACTTACTTTTAGGTCTTGGAAACGTAGGAGGAATATTTAGAAATAATGGCAGATATACTGCAGCAGAAGAATTAATTAACCTAGGTGCAGGAGACTTAATTCATTTAATGGATTATAATGCTAGACATAAAAATATAAACTTTCCTGCACACAATCATGCATCCCTTTATGATGTAACTAAGGTTGAACCAGCTGTAAGAAAGCACTTAGTAGATTTAGGTATAGAATTAAACCTAATTAGCAGGGTTGCTACAATTGAAAAAGATGATAATAAGATCAAGTACTTAAAACTTCAAGATGGTAGTTTGGTAGAAGGAGATGTGTTTATAGATGCTACTGGTTCTACAGGTGCTATGGATAATTGCTCAAAGTATGGTAATGGCTGTGTAATGTGTATTCTAAGATGTCCCACCTTTGGTTCGAGAGTAAGTATTAGCGCTAAAGCTGGAGTAAAAGATTTATTTTCCATACGTGAAGATGAAACTCCTGGCGCTTTTAGTGGATCTTGCGAGATTCCAAAAGATAGTTTATCCGATGATATTGTTAGTGAACTAGATAAAAAAGGTGTAGTTGTTCTAAAGATTCCTTCAGAGGACATAAATCCTCACAAGCTTAAACTTAAGGTTTGCCAGCAATATGCTCTTGATCAATTTGCAGAAAACCTTGTATTACTTGATACTGGTCACATAAAGCTCATGACTCCTTTCTATCCTATTGATAAACTTAGAAAAATTCATGGATTAGAAAAGGTTAGATTTATGGATCCCTATTCTGGTGGTAAGGGTAATTCTATAAGATATCTAGCTGCAGCTCCAAGAACTAATGATCTAAAAGTAATAGGCGTGGATAACTTATTCTGTGCTGGTGAAAAATCGGGTTTCTTCATTGGCCACACGGAAGCAATTTGTACTGGTTCTTTAGCCGGCCATAATTCTGTTAGATTTTTACTCAATATGCCTTTATTAACTTTGCCAAATTCAACGACTATTGGCGACATTATTTATTATTCTAATTACAGATTAACAACGCCTGATGGGAGGAAGATTAGACATACTTTTTCTGGAGCAGAGTATTTCAAAAGAATGAAAAGTTTAGGGCTTTATTCAACTGATAATGAAGAAATTAAGAATAGAATTGAAACTTTAGGGTTAATTGATGTTTTTGCGAAAAAACTAGGATAGAATATTATAAAATCGATGAAAGTTCCACATGGCGGATGCGGAGTTATCAGCGAGATTAATACAATCATTGATTGCAAAGGGGTTTCTGTTAAAAGTTGTGCGTACCTGTATTGATATATTTCCACATACTATCTGTTGTGTCTGCGGGAACATATTAACAATATTCTTCAAAATCAAAATGTAAACCCTTGTGCATTTTTGAAAATTTCATATTATATTTAAGTGTTTTTGCTGATTTTTCCAAATACATTTTTTACTCTAAAATACTAAAAGCCACTGAAATCAGTGGCTTTCCCATTGTATCAATATTATAGTTTATATATGGTGGAGGCGAAGCGTGACCTTTGAAATCCACTACTTCATTAATATTTATTTTTAATTAATTATATCCTCTATAGATATGCCTGGATGAGTATATCTTCTATAATCAGGCGATAATTCGCCATTTTGGATAGCAGTTTGTGGGCACCAATGTAAGCAAGCAAGTGCTTTTTTACATGTGCTTTATTTATAGTTTTTTCATAATGAATCTAAGATAAGATTTACACATATTAAATTAAATCCAATAGAACTAAAATAAAAATTTTTTAACTTGTTCTTTATCTTCTTCTGATAACGTATCAGATAAAATATTATGTTCCTTACTATGCCTTTCTCTATATGCTTCCATCATTTTTTTATTAGCAAACTCTATTTCTTTCATTAATTCCATAGCAGATAATAAGCCTGCTCCGTTTCCTCTAATGATTATCTGTTCTAAGTTATCTGAAGTTGCAACTGTTATACTATAGTTTCCATGGTTTTGATGAACAAATTTTTCAATATATTGATCTGCAGTTTCCGCTTCTTTGGTATAAACTACATGAATGTTATTATAATCAAATATTTCTACGGAATGTCCCTTAACACGATAAGCATCAAACACTACAATAATTTTATTACCTTTAATACCCTGATAATTACATAAAATATCTAGTAATTTTGTCCTAGCTGCATCAATATTATCTTTTGCAATTTCCTTTAGCTCCTCCCAAGCGAAAAGGATGTTATAACCATCCACTAATAGGTAAGCTTCCTTTGTTATGTTATTTACAGTAGTATAAGTATCGGTTTTATAATAGCTCTCTAGGGCAGTTTTTCTTTTCTTCCAAACGGATTTTTTACCTTGATTAGCATAAAAAGTTTTATTTATAATTTCGTCAATTTCGTCTAAACCTATAGATCGTTCCTGCTCTATGGATACTTTTTTTGCTATTTGTGAATCAGTCACCTTTTCTTTCTGTAAATAACTTTCTATATGCATAAAATTTTTAACTTCATCCCAATTCACTATAAAGCCTGAACCATGAGTACAAAAAACTGAACTTGTAGGGTTCCATATATCTCTTTCAGAATCATATCCAATACTTTTTATAATTTCATCTGAATTATGACAAGGTGCATAACCCTGCAAACTGCAAAACAATCTTCCCTGACCTTTAGTGTAGCTAATTACTTCTCTTTGATAGTTTCTCATTGTAACTACTGGAGCATTACCTACAATTATTGCCACATCACCATTTACCTCTGATATTTCACAGGTTCCATGCATTTTTTCAATATCCGTCATGGCCCTTCCTACCATTTTTTCAGGCAGCTCTAGTTCAAATTCATAATATGGTTCTAATAATATAGAATTTGCTTGCTTCAATCCTTGCCTAACTGCACGATAAGTAGCTTCTCTAAAATCTCCACCCTCAGTATGCTTTTTATGTGCTCTTCCTGAAACTAATGTTATTTTCATATCTGTTATCATTGAGCCAGTTAAAACACCCTTATGGGCTTTTTCCTCTAAATGAGTTAATATTAATCTCTGCCAGTTTTTATCTAAGGTATCTTCACTACAATTTATAAAAAACTGCAGCCCACTGCCTAATTCTCCTGGTTCCATCAATAGATGTACCTCCGCATAATGCCTTAGAGGTTCAAAATGCCCCACGCCTTCTACAGTATTCAAAATTGTTTCTTTATAAAGTATAGTTCCTGAGTCAAAGGTTACATCAATATCAAAACGTTCCTTTATAATGTTTTGCAAAATTTCAACTTGTACATCTCCCATTATTTGAATCTGAATTTCTTGCAAATTCTCCTCCCAAACAATATGAAGTTCAGGCTCCTCTTCTTCTATTTCACGGAGCCTTGGAAGTATAGCTCTTGGATCACAGCCCTCTGGCAGTATAACCCGATATGACAATACTGGCTCTAGCAGTGGTTTAGAAGACTCTCTCTCTATACCAAGTCCTTCACCTGGATAGGTTTTCGTAAGTCCAGTAACAACACATATTGATCCAGCTTCTGCTTCATTTACAAGTTCAAATTTTTGACCTGAATAAAATCGAATTTGATTTACCTTTTCTTCTATATCAGTATGTTTATTAGTTAACGCTGTCTTAACCTTCAAACTTCCTCCTGTTATTTTCATAAAGGTTAAACGGTTTCCCTGATCATCCCTGGAAATCTTAAATACTTTTGCACCAAACTCCTCTGGATAAAAAGACCTTTCAGTATACTTTACAATTCCATCAATAAATTCTTTAACACCTTCTAATTTAAGAGCAGACCCTAAATAACAGGGAAAAACTTTACGGCTTTTTATTAGTTTAGAAATATCAATACCTTTAACCTCACCAGTTTCTATAAAGTTCTCCATAACCTTTTCATCACACATTGCAATTTGGTCATAAAAAATCTCCATATTATTTTCCTCAAAATCTATACACCCATCATTTAATCTAAGTTTTAGCTCTTTCATAAGCTTTTCCTTATCAGTGCCTACTTGATCCATTTTATTAATAAATATAAACACTGGTATTTTGTATATAGACAGTAGGCGCCATAAGGTTTGAGTATGTCCCTGTATTCCATCAGCACCACTGATGACTAAAATAGCATAATCTAATACTTGAAGCGTTCTTTCCATCTCTGCTGAAAAATCTACATGCCCTGGGGTGTCAAGCAATGTAATTTGTGTTTCATCCACCTGAAATATAGCCTGCTTTGAAAATATTGTTATTCCTCTTGCCTTTTCTAATTCATATGTATCTAGGTAAGCATCTTTATTATCTACTCTTCCTAACTTTCGAATTTTTCCGCTTAAATAGAGCATACTTTCTGATAATGTTGTTTTTCCTGCATCTACATGTGCTAATATTCCTATCGCTAATTTTTTCATAATCTATTTCAATTCCTTTACTTGAGCTCTTTCGATTCTAAATATTTTAGAAGCATTTATTGCTAAACTTATTATAATTTATTACTTATTATACGATACTTTTGCATATAAAAAAAGCGCTTTCAGCGCTTTCGCTATGGAACCCTATGGTTCCCTTCGACGACGCATATACATGCGTCTGAGCACCCTCCCTAATATGGCATGGAAATACTTTCCCTGCACCCATGTTTTTTATTCTATAAGAATTATGCACAGCAAAGCTGATGAATAATTTCCTATAGAATAAAAACAGCCTAGGCAAGTCATATTAATTTGACTTATATCAATATTAATGATATTAATGATATAAGTGTAAGATTTTATGGGAAACCTAACCAGGAGGAGTTCTAAATGAACTTAGATAGATAACTTGCAAGCGACAACGAATATCTTAAGCTATAAGGTATCCCTAAAGGAAAGGAGAAATTATTATGGAAAATAAACATGAACATGATTGTGACTGCGGATGCAATGATGAAAACAAAAAGGAGCAAGTCCACGGACACATCCACGGCGGACATTATGTAGGTGAAAAAGTAGATGGTAAAAGACATGGTGAAGGAACTTATTATTATAATGACGGAAGTAAATATGCTGGCGAATGGAAAAATGATTTAATGGATGGTGCAGGGATTTTCACTTGGTCAGGTGGCGAAAAGTACATTGGTGAATGGAAAAGCGACCTAAAACATGGAAATGGCATATACACTTGGCCTGACGGTGAAAGCTATGTGGGAGAATGGCAAAAGGATTTAAAGCACGGACATGGAATATATACTTGGTCAAATGGTGAAAAGACTGTAGCCATTTGGTCTGAAGATGAAATGATAGAAGAGTAATTATTATTTCTTAGCAAGTAAAATAGTCTATATCTTAAATTACTATATAAGATATAGACTTTATTTTATATTTTAAATGTGTCTTGCATATTTTCAAGTTTTCCGTTGGGGAGTATTAGAACATCAAAATCCTAAAGTTCAATATAACATACCTGAATCTGGATGTTATTGCGTATGGTGGAGGCAAAGCACAACCTTTGAAATCCACTATTTATTAATTCAGTTACATTGTAATAACCCTTAGCTAACTTAACATTGATAGCTCTCATTACCAAAAGTAAATCATTTGTGGTATGGTTCACGGCATATATATAACATAGATTTAAATAAAATATGTGTACTAGTATTCAATACTCAATAAACAAAGCGCATCTGCACTAGCTTTATGACCTACATCATTCATATCCTTAGATTCAAAAGCCTTTTGAATTGTATTCATAGGTAATTGACCAAGCCCCACTTGAATTAATGTACCTACTATTACTCTTTCCATATTTAATAAAAATCCATTTGCTGTCATAGTAATTATAATTTCATTTGTGGTTTCCCTTACATCAAGAGAAAGTATTTTTTTGATTGTGTTCCTTGTTTTCTTTTTTGTAGTAAAGGCTAGGAAATCATGTTCACCTACAAGGTACTTTGCAGCTTCTTTACTTTTAGCTACATCTATTCTTTGATTCATTAAGTTAACATATTGTCTTTCAAACAAAGGACGATTAGGAGCATCCTTCTTCCATAATCGATATTCGTAAGTTACACTTTTCATTAAATATCTACTATGAAATCTTTCATCAACAGTTTCTACTGATAATATAATAATATCATCTGTTAAGTATTTTTCGAAATAATCAAAAATTTCTTTTTCGCTTAAATGACTATCTGGTGCTATAAAATTAACAATTTGCCCTTTAGCATGTACTCCAGCATCAGTATTAACCGCACCAATAACCTCTACCTCTTTTTCATAGAGCTTTGATAATATCAATTCTAACTTACCTTGAATACTCTTTTCCAAGTTATCTTTGGATTTATTATACCCCATATATTTTCTACCATCATAGGCTATCATCATCTTATAATTTTGCATTTGAGTCCTCCTTTTCCTAAAAACCAATCAATACATTTTATCATATATTAAGATAGGTTACTACAGATAATTACTATATCTATTGAAGGATAAGAGAAAGAGCCTATAACCGCATTTTTACTTATGCGTGTCATCGGCTCTTCGTCTTTTTATCTGTCTCCTTGACAGTTTATACATTCAGTTGTTTAGGCCAGAATGGGGAAGTGAAATTTCTTATTTTAATTATCTAAACATTAACTATTTCATTTCATCAACTGCAGTTTTACCAGCAATTCTTCCAAAGGTAAATATATCAGTTAATGCATTACCGCCAAGACGGTTACCTGCATGTATACCTCCAGCAACTTCTCCAGCAGCATAGAGATTTTTAATTGGTTTATCATTTTCGTCTAATACATGGGCTTTAGTGTCTATCTTAAGTCCACCCATTGTATGATGAATTGCTGGCTTTCTAGGAGTAGCATAAAACGGTGCTTTCTCAACCTTTAAGCTAAATGTATCTTTATGGAATTCAGGATCAAAACCTGCATCAACATATGAATTATATTTATTAATAGTATCTATAAGAATCGCAGGGTCCATACCAACTTTTACTGCTAGCTCTTCTAGGGTATCTGCTCTAAATAGAGTACCAGCTTCTACCTGACGGTCTAGCTTTTCTTGACTTGTATTAGCTGCAGTTTTCTTTATTTCATCATCAGCTATAAGGTAGAATACCCCCCCCTGGTCAATAGCAGCTTTTGTTAAAACATCTCTTCCTGAGAATTCATTAATAAATCTTTTTCCTTTTTTATTTACCATTACAAAGTTTTCAGGAGGCACTTGAACTCCACTGAATAATTCACCAGTTTCAGGATCAGCTACAGGCATCATTTGAGTAAAGCCCATTCCTGTAAGTGCTGCTCCTACAGTCTTACCAAGCAATATTCCATCACCAGTCATAGCGTAGGAATTGGTTGTTCTTATATTATCATCAATATTACTCCAGTAAGTGTTATATTCTTTTAGCATCTTTGTGTTTGCACCAAAACCACCACTTGCAAGCACTACTGCTTTTGCATGAACAGTTATCTTTTGGCCATTTACACCAGTTGCTATAACTCCTTTTATTTCACCATCTTCTATGATAAATTCTTTTACAGGGCTATCAGTAATGATTTTTCCTGAGTTATGTTGCACATATTTTGATAGTGCAAGTATAAATGCTGTACCATAGCTTTTTGTAGGCTTATGGCCGCGACGCCAAAGTGCGCCAACAGGAGCAAATACTATGCTCTTATCAAACTCAACCCCTATTTCCTCTAGCCATTTAACACTTTCTAAAGCTCTGTCTGTAAGTATCTTTACTAGGTCATATTGTCCATATATGGTGTTACCATTAAGGTCAGTTCTTTTACCACCAAAATATGTTTGCATTCTGTGAAGTAGTGGAGAGTCAAATAGATGTCCCTTTTGTGTATCAAACTTTTTCTTATAATCAGAATACTCTTTTCTAAGTGCACGGAAATCATCTATATATTCTGGATGAATTAAGCTTTCATCTGTAGCTAGTAGTTCTTCAATAGTATGTCTTTCTCCTGGGTTTTCTTCAAACAGTCTCTGCCACTCTGGATCTGCAGCATTGACAGGACCACCTGAACGTATTGTATTTCCACCTACTGCTGGATATTTCTCAAGAACAATAACACTTGAACCATTCTGCAGCGCTGTTGCAGCTGCACTTAGTCCAGCGCCGCCTCCACCTACAACTACTACATCACAAGTATATTCTTCGTCTTCTTTGTTTAGGCTGCTAGCAGGCTTTGGACGTCTCTTAAGGATGTCAGGGTTAACTCCTGCAAGCTTTACTGCTTTGGCTACACCGTCTATTACAGCATTGCTAGTTTCAGAAGCACCGGAAAGAGCATCAACATTTAATGTCTGTCCTTCAATTATTTTATCTGGTATTCTTACAAAAACTACATCTGCAAGTCCTTCTGTCTCGCCTTCTGTATTTATATCTATACTTTCTATTTTCTTTTCACTAAAGGATACTTTCATTGGAAGACTTCCGCCGTGACCTATTGCACTTACCTCATATGTTCCTGGTGTAAAGGTAAACTCTTCTTCTTCGTTGAGCTGATTTGAAATCTTTGCAAAACGCATAAAGCGTAGGAAGCATATTTCTAGGAAGTCTATGGTTTTTTCATTGTTTAGATTACCTTGCTCATCAAATGCTTTATGTGCGCTTCCAAGTAAAAATTCATAACCTGGCATTACATTTGCATCAACACCTGGTGCATCTAGGATTTGACGAAGATGTAGCTGTGCACGAGAAGAACCTTGAACATCAAGAGAAGCTCCAATGATCATCACTGGTTTGCCAGCAAGTGGATGAAGATCAAAGCTTAACCATTCAATTAAGCTTTTAAGACTGGATGGAATTGAGTGATTATACTCAGGAGTAGCTATAATAACACCATCACTTGCTGTAATCTTATCATTGAACATCTGTATCACTTCACTTGAAGATTGATTATCAGATTGATTAAACATAGGAACATCTGTAATCTCAAGTATTTCTATTTCTGCCTTTGACTCAAAGTATTTTTTCATAAACTGAAGGAGTTTACGGTTATATGATCTTTTTGCACTAGTTCC
Organism: Clostridium omnivorum; assembly: GCF_026012015.1. Lineage (NCBI taxonomy): Bacteria > Bacillati > Bacillota > Clostridia > Eubacteriales > Clostridiaceae > Clostridium > Clostridium omnivorum. The sequence goes on from NZ_BRXR01000001.1 coordinate 472,063, forward strand.
AACAATTGCTATAAATTTCATTAATATTGATCCTCCTACTCTTGCCAAGTGAATTTTTTAACTTTTTTATTTAAAGCTTTTTCTGCTAAAAGTTTTGATGTAATATCTGTAAATAGAAGAAACTCTCTAAAAATTTCATCAAGCTCTGATAGCTTATCTGAATAGATAAGATTTCCTGAAATATCAAATGCACCCTGTGATTTTCCTAATAGGAATTCACTGCTTGGCATGATTCTGGCAGCAAGCTCAGGTGAATCAAGTATTTGTCTAAGATGTGCCTGAGCACGAGAGGAACCAAGTGTACCAAGAGAGGCCCCTACTATTAAAACAGGCTTGTCAGTAAGTGCTTGACTAGTGTAACTAATCCATTCAAGAGCACTCTTTAAAACCGCAGGTATAGCATGATCATACTCTGGAGTTGCTATTATTACTCCATCTGCTTTAAGAATTTTATCAGATAATTCTGCTACCTTTTCAGGAATATCAGAATCTTCAGGTGCATTAAAGGCAGGTAAATCCTTAATTTCATATAGTTCTATCTCCGCCCTACTTAAAAAATGCTTTTGCATAAATTGAAGTAGCATACGATTAGTTGACACGTCTGAGTTAGTGCCTACAATTGCTAAATATTTCATAGTAATCCCCTTTCTGTATTTCAAAATTTCATCACTTTAGTATTTGCTTGATATAATTTTAACATGTTAGATATATTATATCTAATAGTTATTTATTGAAGTTTGATAACATATTTGTTATAATCATACACAATAATAAATAAGGTTATTATTTCACAAAGGGATGAATTATATGTCAAAATACTACTCTCAGGATATTTTGTATTATATTGATGCCATTTTAAAATATAGTAATTATGGCAAGGCTGCCAAATCACTTTATATTTCTCAACCTCACTTGACACAAGTTATTAAAAGGATAGAAAGTCAGTTAAACTGTGAACTGATAAGTCGTAGCAAGCTGCCATATCGATTAACCGAGCAGGGGAAGATATACTATCAGTATTTAACTTCAATAGAAAATAGTTCTGCTAAGCTGCTTAGGGAAATATCAGCTGTGTCAGATATAGATAACAAGGTTATAAAAATAGGAGTGCTTCCTAGCCTTGGAACCTACCTTTTACCTCTTTTTTTACCAAAGTTTTTGGATATGCATCCAAACTGTAGAATAGAGCTTTCAGAGACATTACCAGAAAAAAATGAAAAGCTCACTCAGAATGGTGAATTGGATTTTTGGATTGGACAAAATTCAAGAAATATTTCTCCGAACTTAAACTCCATTACTTGGGGCAGGCACAGATACTTTGCAATTATTCCTCGCTGCTGTGATCTATATCAGAAAGACGTGGCCATTATTCCAGAAGGAACTATGGACATAAACAAGATATTATGTCAAAAGCTGATACTAACTTCCAAGGGTTCTGCTATAAGAAAGCAGATAGATCAGTTATTAAGCGTTTATAAGGTTGAACCCAAAATCATAATGGAAAGCACCGAAATCAATACTGTACTTAAACTTGCAACGAGTAACTTGGGACTGACCTTTATACCAGAAAGCATCTATGTAAAGGAATGTCCATCTGAATACAATATATATCAAATGCCAATTGATGAGCTGAGTTTAGATTATTTTATAGCATATCACAGTGAAAAAAAACTAACTGCTATTGATAAAGACCTTATAGATGCATTTCTAATTCATGGGCAAAATAATTTCAATATAGGAGAGCAAAATGAATGAGTGTACGAAGATAATATATCTTATGGGAACAAAAATCTCTCTATATATAAAGGGAGCGGCTGCTGAAAAGCTTGCAGAAAAGGCTTGCGATATGCTGATTCATTATGAAGAAGTCTTTAGTGCCAACAGTGATAACTCACAGCTTGCCATGCTAAAAAAAACAGCTTTCTTGGCTCCGCAAGAAGTGGATGCGGAATTGTATGAGCTGATAAAAATAGGAAAAAAACATAGTCTATGTGAGAATTCATATTTAAATATTGTAATAGGACCATTAATAAAATTATGGAGAATAGGTTTTGAGGGGGCACATGTCCCAGAGAAAGAAGCTATAGCACCGGTACTGGAACTTTTAAAGCCTGAAAATATACAACTAGATGATGAAAAAAAGACCGTGTATTTCTTGAAAAAAGGCATTGAGATAGACCTTGGAGCCATAGCTAAGGGCTATTTTGCTGATAAAGTCATGGAATTATTTAAGGAAAATGGGGCTGTTTCAGCTATGGTAGATATGGGAGGTAATGTTCTCGTTTTTGGAGAATCACCATCGGCCGGCGGTGAGTGGAATGTGGGAATACAAAATCCGTTTCTACCAAGAGGAAATGCGGTGGCACTTGTGAAAATAAAAGATCAATCCGTTGTAACCTCAGGAATATATGAGAGAGTGCTTGAAAAAGATGGAAGTAAATACCACCATATATTTGACAGCAAAACAGGCTACCCAATAGAAAGTAATATAGCTTCTTTAACAATTATTGCAGATAAGTCCCTGGACTGCGATATATATACTACAAAATTGTTTGGATTAGATCCTGCTTCAATTATTCATAGAGTTAATAGAATTAAGGGGATGGGTGCTGTTGTAATAACTGTGGATGGAAAACTAGCCTATACAGATAATCTTATAGGAAGAATATATCCATTAACAATGTAATATTCCAAAGAATAAGGTGGTATTCATTGTTGTAACCGAGAATGTCCAAAGATTTTGTGCGAAATATAAATTATGTTTGTTTATATAACTGGAAATTTGCTTTCCAGTTATATTTTTATACATTAATTAAAATACTAATAATAAGTCTTAGTAACTATTCAGCCATTATAAAATATTATTTTTGATAATTGAACATTTAAAAATTCTGTTGATTTTGTTTGCCTTTACGGTTAATAGCTTTTCAATTTTATCAAATTAAATAATTATTTAATTTTCTTTGTTTTTAATATGTTGTCTTCATTTTCTACAACCACTATTTTGATATTAAGCTCACTTTGAAGGTTTGAAAAACTCTTTATTTGATTGATATATTTACTATCACCAGAACTTAATAACTTATCTATCATAGGTATAATATCGTCTTTTTCTTCACTTGTGAATTTCTTTCCCTTTAAATTCAAACTATTTATATAAGTTAAGGTATGCCAAATTTGTTCATAAGATATTTTATTAGCATCCATTAGAACCCAAGTAAAATCTTTTCTTCTTGAATTTGGAGGATATGCTTTTTTAAAAAATTCAATAAAATGACTTGTTTTATTTTTTTCTTTGTCTTTCACATATTTACCCAAGGTGCTTTTTAGATGATTTTTCAAATAAAGTATTGTATTAGCTTTTACTTTGTCCTTCATTTCATCAATACTGTTATAAATTTCATTATACAAGCTTTGCATATCTTCATCATTTAATGTATTCTTTGAAGCCTTCACAGCATCTATAGCTTCTAATACATTCTTTTTTGTGGTTACTTCATTCTTGTATATTTCTGATATTTTTTTCTTTATCATCATTCTCTCCTTATATGTGCTAAATACACCAATAAGTTATTATATCATTAAAATAAAATTTTTCTATCAACTCAGCCTATAATAGTAGTCTGCTATATCAATGATTGAATTATAATCTTCTCATTAATATTTTAAACAAATAAAAAATAGCAAAAACCCCAGGCAATCCGCCGAGGGTTTCAATGTCTATTGACTATGATTTTGATACAATTTAGCGACTTATTAATTAAAAGTAGTATAATGTAATTAAGATATTGATTTGTCTTTGTAATTAAATGCTCAATATATTACACTTTACAAGCGTTCAGGTTGGTTTTGAAGCCTAAAACCTATATTTATTTTACAAAGGAGGGAATAACTATATGACCAACAAAGTCTATAATTTTCTATATATCTTCATCGGCGTGATTTGTGGTTATGTTATTATTAAACACTTGTTCTTCTTTGACAATTCAAAACCTGTGAGAACTGATGTGATATAAGGCATTCTCATCGGCTTCGGGCTCGCTATTGTCACAGCCCATCTTACCGCAAAGCTCAAAGCCAAAAAGATCAGCGGTTGGATTACTATGTTTGGATGCGGAGTACCTGGCAACGGTATGTTACTGAGAGCCGCCTGTGCCCTGGCCTTTCCTGGCCCAATAAACATACCGCAAGAGGGAGTGTACTGGGTCACTTCCGTAGATGGAGCGAATCGTGGCCTCTCTGGAGAGCACAACTACATCTTGAGGTTTCCGGCATGTGGACTCCCACCGAATAATGCGTTCTGGTCACTGACTATGGGGAATGTGAAGAATCGCTTTGTGGCAAATTCAATTAATCGGTATAGCGTGTCTGATAGGACAGGACTCGTGCCAAACGCCGACAGCTCTATCGACATTTATATTCAGAATACCACTCCTGCAGGTTGTGAATCCAACTGGCTGCCCCGCGCCCTCTGGTAAATTCGTTCTCCGGTTGCACGTATATATGCCCAGTGAGGCAATTCTTAATGGGGAATATGTAGTACCGCCAGTTGTGGAGGTGAAAAAATGAAGCATTTGTTGATTTTCGGTTCAACCATGATCGCTTCATGGTTCATTGTCACCTACTTTTTACCACGTATGCTTTTGAATGTATTCAAGAAAGCGATACTAGTAAAAGGCTTCGGCGATGGCCCAATTCCGCTCAACACACTCTATACGCAACGTCAAGAGCTATTTGCAGATCCGCTTGCATCAGGCTCACACCTAATGACTACTGGCGTGAACCGTGACACGCTCATCACTATCAGCTGGTTAGATCTCAGTAAAGGACCACAAATCTTGCATGTGCCTGAGATGGACGGTCGCTATTACAGCGTACAGTTCACTGACCCGTCAAAAAACATTAATTTCGCCTATGTTGGCAAACGTACCACGGGAACCCAGGCTGGAGACTACCTCATCTGCGTCCCTAGTTTTAAAGGGGACGTTCCACAGGGAATGTCACAGATTTCTTCCCCAAATAATTCGGTACTTGTTATTGGCCGCGTTTTGGTCCACAGCGACAGCGACCTCCCGGCTGCCTATGAACTCTCGAAGCAGATACAAATATTTTCATCGACTTAACCATAGTGTTACCATTATTCTTAGTTTGTACCATTATTTACCTTGTCACTGAACTTCAATAAATCTATATAACCCCAAATTGAATTAACATAAATAATCTGCCTCTCACTCCGTAATCGCCGAAGTGGTTACACAGTAATCACCGAGTAAGCCGTATATTTTCCCACTACATAGTGCACACCCTTACATCACTATATTATCACATACTGAATGTGTTAGGGCAATTAAGTGATACTATTGAGCGTTTAAATAGATTTTGCGAAAAGGTGCCCCCCTTTTTGATATGCTCCCCTTATGGTAGACAATTATTGTAGTTTGTCCCTTTACGAAAATCTGATAATTTGTTTAAACTATTTTCAATATGATAGGAATTCTTCATATATCTTACTAATTTAGCAAAGTAATATTTCTCAATTATAAAACCCCATTTCCGTTAATATTCTAACAAAAATGAGGTTTTATTGATAGTAAAAAAAATCCTAATTTGATACACTTTTTAAATTACTGGGAACACTACTGATATCAATGGTTTCATGATGTAGAAGCTAAAGTGCTGCTTCCCATAGGGTTAACTTTTTTATATATGTCTTAATGGTTTAATTAAAGCAATTTTTACAATCTCTCCACAAATATATTGAAATCAGCAAATTCTTTAATCTAGCAGCTGAATTTCTTCCTTAATTAAATTAGCAAAATCCTGATTTTGTTCTGCAACTTTAATAATATATGTTAGTATGTTACCTGGGTAATCAATTATTTCCTTTAAAATTATACTTTCAATAGACCTCCTAGCTAATGAAATGGTGCAATTTTCATTATGGCCTTTCATACACTGCTTACATGATTTACATATGGATGCTATACATCGTGCCACCATTCTATTGTCATAATGTTTCATATCTTCTTTGGGAATAAGTTGCAAACCATCATTGATGAATGTTATTCCATTTTTTTGTATTGAATTTGCAACACTTAAAGCAAACCCAATATTACATTTGGATATAATGCACTGGTCTGTTCCATAATTTTTACATTCCACACATATTTGTTGTAAATCTTTTATTGTATTATCAATATAATTCATTATATTCTCCTCTTTCATCTCAAAGACTCAACTGTTCTCTGCAAGTATTCACTCTATCTTGGAACAATGTGTATTTCTTTCTTTACTTGTCATAGTCTAGCTGAACCCTTAGCAATATATTTAAATCAATGATTTTACAATATTTTTTGCAAATACTTTAGCTGCTTCAATATCATTTATGTTGGGATGGTTTTTGTTAATAAAAACCCATGCTTTCCCTTTGGATGAAAAACTTTCAGTTTTAGTATTTATCTCTCTTTCTTTCAGTAGATTTATCATATCTTTTATTGCTTTATCAAGTCCTCCCATTGTTCCGAAAACCACAGCATTCTTAACAATTGAGCTGTCTAATGTTTCAATAAATCTTTTAGCTGTTTTATCCATGTTCCACCAATATATTCCGCCGCCAATAAATAAAAGGTCAACTGGTTCTGACAATGTGGTTTTATTATCTATGGCCTCCGCTTTTACGTTAACTGCAGATGCTATGGCTTCTGCAATTTTTTTAGTGTTACCTGTCCTTGAATAATACATAACTTTGATATTTATTTTAAGTCACCCCACGTTCTTTATAGTCATTAATTATAATATATAACTAACATTTGTATCATCAAATTCTCTAGTTTTAACAGATGTGTCGTCAGTATTTCCAACTGCTATTGAAATATAAGGTGTATAACCTTCAGGAATATTTAACTTACTTTTTAACTCTTCACTAGCATTAAATGCATATACAGGACCTGTCATGATTACAGAATTTAATCCCATACCTGTTGCTGCTATTGATACATTTTGTGCGGATAAAGCTACATCTAATTGTTCAGCTTTGAATTGATTGCTTGGAGCAGAAAAAACAATTAAAGTTTTAGTACCATATAAAGGATTTGGACTAGGTATAGGTACAAGTTTTGCAACTACATCTGATAAATCTTTTAAAACTTCAACATTTTGAACAACTGCTATGTGTCTAGCTGAATCTGCACGTCCACCACCACTTATAGGTGCTGCATTTGCAGCCTGAATAAGTTTTTCTAATTGTTCCTCTGATATTTGTTCATTATTAAAACTACGAACGCTTTTTCTTTTGATAATTGAATCTAATGTATTCATAATATACACTCCTTTATTAATTAGTTTGGGTATGCTATAATTCTAAGCAATTAATAATCTTATGACAAGAATGCAGTATTTTCATAGTAACTAAGTTTTTTATTAGTATGGATTATAGCAAATGAAATTAGTAAAATGATATTTATAGTATTTTATATAGATAATACACAAAATTTTAGTATGAGGTGATTATATGAAAGATTCAAACAAAGAATGTAATTCTAAAAATGGAATGGAGTGTCCTGTAAAAAAGGCCTTAGATATTATAGGTGGTAAATGGAAACCTTATATAATTAGAATATTAATGATAAATGAAGTTGTTAGGTATAATGAGTTAAAGCGTCAAGTTGATGGAATTACGGATATGATGCTTTCGCAATCATTAAAGGAATTAGAGCAAGATAATATAATAAAGCGTACACAATACAATGTAATTCCCCCAAGAGTTGAATATTCATTAACTGAGAGAGGGAAGGAACTTTCGTCAGTGATGTCTGAATTATCTAAATGGGGAAGAAATCAAGAGTAATATATAATTTATTGACACAAGTCATCATGATGTTAGTAGATAGACCATTAATGACTGTGCGGCACGAGATATTAATCCCCAAAAGTTATCCATTATTGGCTAAGACGTGGTATGCGTCAAAGACTCATCACCTTTTGTTTTCTAGTGTTTTTATGAAATAATACCTTCACACAATAAAAATGTATGGAGGTATATTTATTTATGACTGACTTATTCCCTTTTAATTGAAGGTTTTATCCCCTGAACAGGGTATTTGAAATCCTTAAAATCTATTAATAAATTTCCTTCTTCATCTTTATCATAACCCAAAAACTTCTTGTGATTTACTACTACTTTTCCTTGTTCAAACTTTCTTCTAATTCCCCACGTAGAGTTTTCGATTATGTTCCTTGCCTCGCCTTGCGGCGCATGCGGAAGCATATTGATAATTTTAATTCTCTTATTTATCTAGCAAATACTTTATTATACCATTTTCTTCATATACAATATAAAGTTAATCTAGCCACTTCATAATTCCCATCCATAAAATTACTTATTTCTATTAAATATATCTATAGTCTAAATTACACTATTACAGTTTTCAATTCCCATAAGATATTATCGCTAAATTGTGCACACCTCCTCCAGTAAAAATTCTATGGGTGTGCATGCCCAACATAAAAATCTATAAATCTAAGCTTTAAACATTAAAAATTTCTACTGTAAAATCTCCAAAAAACACTGAAAGCCACTGAAATCAGTGGCTTTCCATTGTATTAAAATTATAGTTTATGTATGGTGGAGGCGAGGGGTGTCGAACCCCTGTCCGAAAGCAGTAATACCTGAGCATCTCCGAGTGCATTCCTTAGTTTAACATTCCCTCTACCAAACGCCTAAGGACAGGCTTTTGGTTTTAGTAGCTTCATAAATTCCGTTCCTGAGGCAAAGCTTACTCAGGCTCGTTTCACCGCTATCGACGCCAGGTTCCGGTTCGCGGTACTCCCGGGCTGACGTAGCAGACTAAGCTGCTAAAGCTAAATTATCGTTTTCGATTATATTTAATCCTATAGTTTTTTAACGCGGGCCCACAGGTTCCCTCGACTCGCTTCTCAGATACGCCTTACCCCCGTCGAAGCCAAATACGCCCCCATGAGATATAGATAACTCGTATCTATTAATAATATATTCAACGATAATCTGTGTAATTCGTATTAAGTTTTTGTTTTATGTCTTTGCCTTGTTGACAATACTTATAATACATCATACTAAACAAATTATCAATAGTTATTTAAAATCAATATATTCAACTTTTACACTATAAGCTACTTATTTCCTTGGAAATAGACAATAATCATATATTATCTCTCTTCTCTAAAGTAGGCTACTCCCAAGGCCTCTGGTGGAGAATTCTTCTTAGACTTTTTGACCGATATAATAATAAGTATTATTATGGTTACTAGATACGGAAGCATGCCTAAAAAATATGGAGATATAAAAGTACTCTTTACTCTAAAGCCTATTATATCAAGGCCACCAAATAAGTATGAGCCTAGAACTGCTTTATAAGGATTCCAAGCTGCAAAAATAACTAGAGCAACTGCAATCCAGCCTCTTCCTGCTGTTATATTTTCCTGCCATGTAGGAACATGAACTAATGATAGATACGCTCCTCCAAGACCTGCTAGAGCTCCCCCTAAAAGAATATTTAAATATTTATATAAGTTTACATTAATACTCACTGCATCAGCAGCCGCTGGATTTTCTCCAACTGCTTTAAGATTTAATCCTGCACTAGTTTTATAGAGGTATATTCCAATAACAATTGTTATTATATATGATAAGTAAACAAACATGTCTTGATTAAAAATTATAGGACCTATAAAGGGTATGTGTCCTAAAACTGGTATTTTAACTGGAGCAAAAAACATTTTTATACTCTCAGGCAGTGACTGTCCTACTACCTTTTGACCCAAAAGACTTGATATTCCAGTTCCAAAAATAGTAAGGGTAAGGCCTGTTACTACTTGGTTTGCTCTAAGCGATACCGTTAATATAGCAAATATAAGTCCACCTAAAGCACCTGCAATCATAGCAACTATCAAAGCTAAGGCTGGACTCTTTGTAGTATAGCCAGTTACAAAGCCCATAACTGCTCCCATTAGCATCATACCCTCAACTCCTAGGTTAAGGTTCCCTGCCTTTTCACATAATATCTCTCCTAAGGTGGCAAGCAATAGAGGCGTTCCTGCCACTATAGCTGCATGAAGAAATAATTCTATATTCATTATTGCTCCCTCCTTATAGAAACTTTATATCTTATAAACAATTCGCTTCCAAGTACAAAGAATAATATTAATGCTTGTATTACTGAAGCTGCTGCGTTAGGTATTCCAAAGGCTGTTTGTATATAGGAACCACCTTCTACAAGCCCAGCGAAAAGCACAGAAACTATTAAAATAATTATAGGATTAAGGTTAGATAACCAAGCTACAATTATTGCTGTATACCCCACTCCCCCAGTTACCTCAACAGATAAGGTTTGTGATACAGCTGAAGCTTGAATGAAGCCAGTAAGTCCACAGAGCGCTCCACTTAAGCATATAGCTATCAAGGTTGTCCTATTTATATTTATTCCGGCATACCTTGCTGTATTTTTACTTTCTCCAAGTACAGCAATTTCATAACCAAGTTTACTTCTCTTCATTATTATATAAAATACAATTACAATAATAAGAGCTATAATCCAACCTATATGCACATTAAATAATTTCGGAAGAATAGCTTGCTTTGAAAAATTAGCTATCTTAGGAAAGTTCATAGCCTTCTTGTCTCTCCAAAAGTCGTATTGCAAAAAGGTAATAAATTTAAGAGCTATATAATTAAGCATAAGTGTAATTATAGTTTCATTTGTATTAAAGTATACTTTAATAACACCAGCTATAGCCCCCCATAGTGCTCCAAAGAACATCGCTGATATAGCCATAAGCAGCAGTAATACTGGTTTAGGAAGTGATGAAAGATTTAATGCCACAAGTGCTGCACCAAAAGCTCCCATAAAAATTTGACCATCACCGCCTATATTCCAGAACTGCATTTTAAATGCAACAGATATACCTACTGCTGTTATTAGTAAAGGTATTGCTCTTATAATAGTTTGTCTTATTCTATATGGGGACCCAAAGGATCCCTTTAACATTCCCGTAAAAGCCTTCATAGGATCAAAGTTCATTAAGGCCAGGAATATACCTGCAGCAACTAATGCAAGAATTACAGCTATAACTCTTACTTTAATGCTGTTCATTTTACTTATCTCTTCTCTTTTTATAAGTCTAATCAAAGCCTATTCCTCCTCTATCTGTACCTTTGAACCAACCATCATTCTACCTAGTACTTCTCTTGTAGCCTTGTCTGCTCCTATAGTTCCGCTAATGCTCCCATCGCACATTACCATGATTCTATCGCAAAGCTGCATTAGAACATCTAAGTCTTCACCTATAAATAGCACTGCTGTACCACTTTTTTTAGCTTCATTAACCAAATTATAAACTGTAAAACAAGTATTTATATCTAGTCCTCTTACAGGATAAGCCATAACGAGAAGCTTTGGCTTAAGACTAAGCTCTCTTCCAAGTAGTATTTTTTGTATATTTCCACCTGATAGATATTTAATAGGATAAGTTATACTAGGTGTTTTAATCTCAAGAGCTTTTTTCAGTTCCTTAGCTTTTTCAATTAATGGCTTTCTATCTATAATCATGCCTTTTTGAAGATGATAGGACTTTAAAAGCAGATTATCTACCATATCCATAGATCCAACTAATCCCATTCCTAATCTATCCTCAGGAATAAAACTCATGCTTATTCCTCTTTTAATAATTTCTCTAGGATTTTTTCCTTCAATATTTTCCCCTAAAAAAACTATTTCTCCAGCCTTTACACTAGAAACCCCTGCAATTGCCTCGCATAATTCCTTTTGACCTGAGCCTGCAATACCTGCTACCCCCAAGATTTCACCTTCTCTAATCTTAAAGGAAACATTTTTTACTGCTTCAGAGCCATCTTCATTTAAAACGCTTATATTCTTTACAGTAAGCAGCTCTTTTCCGATTTTTGATTCAACTTTTTCTATAGTCAAATCTACTGCTCTTCCAACCATAAGCTCTATAAGTTCATCCTGCGTTGTGTCTTTAATATTTAAAGTTTTAACAGTTTCCCCTTTTCTTAAGATGGTTACTTTATCACATATTTCCATAACTTCGTCCATCTTATGAGAAATAAATATTACTGCACAGCCCTGTTCTTTCATTTTTAACATTATCTTAAAGAGTCTTTTAGTTTCCTGTGGAGTAAAAACAGTAGTAGGTTCATCAAGTATTAGAACCTTTGCTCCTCTATATAATACCTTTAATATCTCAAGGTTTTGCTTTTCTCCTACCGACATATCACTTACATATTTATTTAAATCCAATTCTAGGCCATATTTTTCGCATATTAATTTGATATCTTCTTCAAACTTTTTTCCACTTTTAAAAAAACCGTTCTTTTGACCAAGAGTTATATTTTCTCTTGCTGTCATAGCATCTACTAATTTGAAATGCTGATATATAGTTCCTATTCCATATTTAATTGAATCCTTTGGAGAAGTAAACTTAACTTCTCTATCTTCATATTTTATAATTCCACTATCAGGTGTATAAACCCCAGATATAATGTTAATAAGCGTACTCTTTCCTGCACCATTTTCACCAAGCAGTGCATGAATTTCTCCAGCATGAATTGATAAGTTTACATCCTTGCTTGCTGCTACCTTACCAAAGACTTTATTTATATTTTCCAACTTCATTAAAGGAGTTTTATTTTCCATTTTTCCCTCCAAAATATAAGCTGGAACTGAAGCCATAAGCCTCAGTTCCATGGTTTTATCATTTATAATAGAACCTATTTAGCTGGTATAGTTCCGTCTACACCCTCTACAAACCAGTTTATATTCCAAATTTCATCATCTGTCATTGTCTTTCCGCTTTCAACCTTAACAGTTCCTTTTTGGTCCTTAATTGGTCCTACAAATATTTTGTTCTTTCCTGATTTAATATCCTCTTTAGCCTTTTCAACTTTATCCTTTGCATCAGCTGGAGCTAGTGAAGTTAGTGGAGCAATATCTACAATACCATCTGAAACTCCACCCCAATACTTTTCTGACTTAAAGCTTCCATCCATAATTGCTTTAACTTGCTTAACATAATATGGACCCCAGTTCCAAACTGCAGAAGTCATATTTGCTTTTGGAGCAGTTTTGCTCATATCAGTATTATATCCTATAGAAAATACTCCTTTAGACTCAGCTGCTTGTTGTGGGCCTGCTGTATCTTGGTGTTGAGCTATCACATCAGCTCCACCATCAATTAATGCTAATGCAGCATCCTTTTCCTTAGCTGGATCGTACCAAGTGTTTGTCCAATTTACTTTAACTTTAACATTTGGGTTAACTGACTTTGCACCTAGTGTAAATGCATCAATATTTCTTATTACTTCTGGTATTGGGAATGCACCAACAAATCCTAAAGTATTTGTCTTTGTCTTAAGTCCAGCAACTATACCATTTAGATACATCATTTCATGAATCTTACCAAAGAATTGACTCATATTTTCTGAAGTTTCATATCCTGAGCAGTGTAAGAACTTAACATCTTTATGCTTTTCAGCTTCTGATAACAATCCTTCTTGGAAGCCAAAGCTTGTACCTACAATTACGTTAGCTCCTTGCTCTATCATATCTTCAACTACTTTTTCTACTTCTGCTTTATCTTCTTTTACTGATTCCTTATAAATAGTTTCAACTTTAAGTTCTTTTTCTAGATATAATCTTCCTTGATCATGAGAATATGTAAATCCTCCATCACCAATTGGTCCTACATATAAGAATCCAACCTTAACCTTTGACTGCTTACCACTACTTGCATTTGCGCTTGCACTTTCTTTAGCAGTACAACCTGTTAATACTAGAGAAGCTGTAACTGTAGCTGCAACAACTAATTTAAATAACTTTTTCATAAATTTATTGTCCCCCTTAACTCTAAAATCTTTTATTTTATATTTCATAAAGCTTTATAGCTCTTTAGCTCAGCTCTATTTAAACCAAACTTTATTGTCATCCATTTTATCAATAATAGCTAGTGACTCTACTTTTATACCGAACTTTTCTATTTCTGCTCTTCCAGGTTGAAAGCCCTTTTCTATTACAATTCCAACTCCTACTACCTCTGCTTTCGCCTGCTTTACAATATCTATTAGACCTAATGCTGCACAGCCATTAGCTAGAAAGTCATCTAATATAAGAACTTTATCCCCATTATTTATAAATCTCTTTGAAACCATAACATTATAATTTTTATTCTTAGTAAAGGAATGAATTTCAGTTTTATATATGTCATCATCTAAGTTTAAGGACTCTGTTTTCTTACCAAATACTACTTTTGAATTATCAAAATATTGAGCTGTTATACTTGCAACAGCTATACCTGAGGCTTCAATGGTCAATATCTTATTTACTTCTTTATCATTAAATCTTGTCTTAAACTCTTTTCCAATTTCATTCATTAGCTCTACATCTATTTGATGATTTAAAAAGCTATCAACTTTTAATATATTATGAGGCTTTACTCTTCCTTCGCTTAGAATCTTTTCCTTTAAAAGTTTCATTACTTACATCCTTTCAAAATTAAAATAAAAAAGTGCTATACAAAAACTTGCATGCACTTCGCAGTTTTTGTATAACACTTTCATTTCTCAATAATATACAAGAAAGCTTGTACATTTATTTCAATGATAATGGTATAAAAAACAAAAATTCCTGAACATTTACCGCTCAGGAATGTAAAATTACATAATAATTAGAAAAATTACTATAAGTAATTAAACATTCGTAGTCAGGTAATTTACGGCAACCCGGTAGAAACGCTTGAACCATATTTTCAAGCATATACGAAGTGAACATTTATTTAATTTTATCAATTTTCGTTCGTGTTTTTACTACATAATCATAATATAACATTTAAATCTAAAAATCAAGACATTTTTAAATTTTTTTATTCATTAACGATATTTTTCCTTCATTTCTCTGTCCATATCTCGTCTAGCAGCTTTTTCTAGCATTGCATCTCTCTTATCGTAGTCTTTTTTACCTTTTGCTACACCCAAAGCAACCTTTACTCTTCCATTTTTTAAATAAAGGGAAAGTGGCACTAATGTATATCCCTTTTGGGCTATATATCCAGTAAGTTTCATTATTTCTTCTCTGTGAAGCAAAAGCCTTCTATCTCTAAGTGGATCTTTGTTGAATATATTACCTTTTTCATATGGACTAACATGCATATTTCTAACATACACTTCGCCATTTCTAACTTCAGCATAGCTATCCTTTAGATTTGCCCTGCCAGCTCTAATAGATTTTACTTCAGTTCCTACAAGTTCAATTCCTGCCTCGTAGGTTTCTTCAATAAAGTAGTCATGCCATGCTTTTCTATTATCTGCAAGAGTTTTATTCTTATTTTCCTTTGCCATGAAAAACTCCACCTTTAAACTAATATCAATGCTTTATTATAGTACATATTATGGCATAAGTCAATTTTAGTAGTAGTCTCAATTGATTTTATTATTAAGTTTTTAAATTGCACTATTGACCGTTACCTAAGGTAATCATTTATAATGAAGTTGGGTGATAAATTATGGAAAATAAAAGATTTTATACAGCAGGACAATTTGCTAAAAAAGCAGGCACAACTATTAGAACTATAAGATTTTATGATATTAAGGGTCTGCTAAAGCCCTCTAGTATAAGCAAGACTGGCTATAGATTATATACAGATGAGGATTTTGCAAAACTTCAAGTAATACTAACTTTAAAATATTTAGGGTTCTCTTTAGAAGATATAGCTTCTATGGTTTTAACACAGAATAAAGAATGTGATTGTTTAAAGAACTCTTTAGAACTTCAGCTCGAGATAGTTAGAAATAAAATGAAGCACCTGAAGCTCATAGAAAGGTCTATTATTGAAGCCAAAAGAGTCATTGAAGAAGATGAAACGGATTGGAGCAAGTTAGTTGATATAATCCATGTTACAAATATGGAAAAGGATCTAGCTGCTCAATATAAAGATTCCAGAAATTTAAAGGTAAGAATAAATCTTCACAGTAAGTTTAGTGTAAATAAATACGGGTGGTTTAACTGGTTATTTGACAAAATAAATCTTTCATCTAACGAGAAAGTACTTGAAATAGGCTGCGGTGAAGGTCAGCTGTGGAAAAATAATGAGGATAAAATCCCTAAAGAATCAGAAGTAATTTTAACTGATATTTCTTCTGGAATGATAAATGATGCAAGAGTAAATTTAAAAAATCTAAAGGATAATTTTGAATTTCATATTGCAGATTGTGTTAAATTACCTTATGAAAATGAGAGCTTTGATAAAGTAATTGCAAATCATATGATTTTTTATGTTAAAGATAAGAAAAAAGCATTTTCAGAAATAAGAAGAGTTTTGAAAAAAGATGGGCTTTTTTACTGCAGTACTTATGGATTAAAGCATATGAAAGAAATCGAAAAGCTAACAAAAAGCTTTAATAGCAAAATAGCTTTATCAGAAGTACATTTGGAAGAACTTTTTGGACTAGAAAATGGAGAAGAACAATTAAATTATTATTTTTCTGATATAAAAAAATACATTTATGAGGATTACTTGATTATTGATGAATATAAGCCCTTATTGGATTATATATTATCTTGCCATGGAAATCAGCATGAAATATTAAAAGGAAGATATGACGAATTTGAAAAGTATGTTAAAGCAAGGGTTGAAAAGACAGGTAAATTTAAAGTTTCTAAGTATGCAGGATTGTTTATCTGCAGAAAATTATAATTAACTTTTTATACTCTAACCTTCACCATATATATAACTTTTATAAAATATAAAAATTTATCCGGATAATTTTTAAATATATAAAATACGCTAAAATTGAAAGGAGATACTAATATAATGAAAACTTATTTAGTTACTGGGGGAGCTGGATTTATCGGTTCTAACTTCATAATGTATATGCTAAAAAAATACCAGGATATTAAAATTATTAATTTTGACAAATTAACTTACGCAGGTAATTTAGAAAATCTAAAAGAAATACAACAGGACGAAAGATATATATTTATCCAAGGAGATACCTGTGATAAAAAATTAGTAGAAGATGTTTTTCAAAAATATGAAATAAATTTTGTAGTAAATTTTGCCGCTGAAACACATGTAGATAGAAGCATAACCTGTCCAGAAGTTTTTGCAGAAACTAATGTTATAGGCACATTAAATCTTTTAAATTGTGCAAAAGAATCTTGGCAAACGCGGGACGGCTTTAAAGATGGAGTTAAATTCTTACACGTATCAACTGATGAAGTATATGGCTCCTTAGGGAATAGCGGATACTTCATAGAGACTACTCCGTTAGATCCAAGAAGTCCTTATTCTGCAAGCAAAGCCAGCTCAGATTTAATGGTAAAGGCATTTAACGATACTTACAATATGCCAATAAATATAACAAGATGTTCTAATAACTATGGACCATATCAATTTCCAGAAAAATTAATACCACTTCTAATAAATAATTGCATTAAACATAAAAGCTTGCCTGTATATGGTGATGGACTAAATATAAGAGATTGGTTATATGTAGAAGATCATTGTAAAGCAATAGACCTAGTAATAAAGAAAGGAAAAGCAGGCGAGATTTATAACATAGGCGGACACAATGAAAAAACAAATATTGATATTGTAAAAACTGTTATAAAATATTTAAATGAGAACTTTGATTCTAATATAAATGAGAGCTTAATAAGCTATGTAAAAGATAGAAAAGGGCACGATAGAAGATATGCAATAGATCCTGCCAAGATTAAAAAAGAGCTAGGCTGGTATCCTGAAACCTGTTTTGAGGATGGCATTAAAAAGACTATTAAATGGTACTTAGACAATGAACAATGGATAGATACTATTACGGCTGGTGAATATAAAAATTATTACGAAAAAATGTATGAAAACAAAATACAAAACAAATCCATTTAGAAATGTATTACAATCAAAAAATTCGAGTAATATTTAGGGAAGCTTTAAATAGCCTCCCTAATATATATAACTTAAGTTTTTCAAATTATGTTTCTAAAAAGTTCTTCATATTGTGAACTCTTTCTATAAAAAACTGGTGGGTAACCCAATGGCGCATCAATTGTTATCTTTCCTCCAGGATATTCTTCACCAGTCCAAAGATGTATCCATTTATCTTTTGGCAAATATATCTCCCAGTCGGTTTTTCCTTCCTCACAAACAGGAGCAACAAGTAAATCCCTACCTAACATATATTGATACTTTTCATTATAGGCCTCTTCTTCATCATAATACATGAAGATTGGCCTCATAACTGGAATACCTTTATCTGCATTTTCCTTAACTATAGCTCTAATATAATGCGAAAGCTTTGAATAAATATTACTCATTCTGCTGTAATGTAAAAGAACTTCTTCGTCATGGTCAAATTGAACATTTATCTCTGGCTTGTTACCTTCATGATTTCTCATAATTGGAGAAAATGCAGCTAGTTCTGCCCATCTCATAAATAGTTCCCTGCTTCTTTTCAAACCAAACAGGGTAGTGTACCCGCCTATATCGCTGTGACACAATCCAAATCCACTCATAGCTAGTGAAAGTGAAGCTGGAATTACAGAAGGTAATCCATCATCATAACTCCAATCTACGTATTGATCTCCTGCCCACATAAGCGTTGAATATTTAATAGTTTCAGTGTGCCCTGCTCTTGTAAAAAACAGTATTTCTCCAAGCTTTCCTGCTTCCTCAATTGCCTCTCTATTTGCCTTTGCCCATAGTGCCGGCCAAGTGTTGTGAATTTTTTCCCCATGTTCTTTACTAAACAACACAGCATCCACAGGAAGGTACTCTCCAAAATCCGCCATCCATCCAGCCACGCCAAGCTCAATCATATTCTTTTTTATTATTCCTTTTATCCATTCAAAAGCTTTTGGATTTGTCAAATCAACCATAGCAGCCGGGAAGGTTGTTATTTTCACCATATAGTCCTTTCCCTCTTTATCCTTTATGGTATATCCTTTTGCTGTAGCCTCTTTATATAATTCACCTTCTATGGCTAGAAAAGGATTGATATACCCCATGAATTTAATATTTCCTTCACCTAGCTGCTTTATTGCTTTGTCTAGCTCAGGGTATAATTCAGTGTCCCACTTCCAGTCCCACATCAATTGCTTTCCAAACTTTGTTATTCTTCTGCCTTCCCAATCCTGACACCATACCGCACTTACCTTCATACCTTTTTCAAGGGCTTTATCAACCTTATTCATCATAACCTTAGTGCCTCCTTGAATTCCAAGAATTGCACCGTTATAAACCCATTCAGGTAGTTCCGGTTGTCTACCTAGTAAAGAGGACAAATTCTCCATAAGCTCATCAAACTTATCATTTTTTCCTATTATGATTTTCTTAGGTATTTCCCTAACAAAAAGAGTATGTTTATTACTTTCTGTAAAATCAAAGTCCATGTATGCGCTGGAATCCACATGAACAAAATACCTTCTGCTTGACACAAAGGTTGGCTGTGAATAATAGGTTTCATATTTATGAAAACTCATCATATGCTGAGGTTTTCTATTTAAAATTTTTCTTCCTACAGCCTTCTTCAAAAGTCTATTCAAGCTTTGATGTTCTGCAACCCAAATCCTTACCTTTTCTCCCTTTAAATCAAAATGAGTAAAGGTTTCGCCACATCCATATGTATGCTCTCCATCTACAGCACAAAGGTTAATCCACATTCTATTAATTTCTTCATATGGACACATGAAATCAATTTCTATAATATCTTCTTTATCTTTTATATAAACTTCTAAGTTTATTTCCTCATTTTTTGAAATCATATTTATTTTGTAGCCATCTGCTACTTTATATAAAGATGATATATACATAGGTTTCTTGTCTTTTATTTTTTCTTTTATCTTGAAAGAGCCCCTTTTCATACTATAATCAGCATGTCCTTCTCCTAAAAAGATGAAAGGATTCCCCTTGGTGTGCTCAATTATTTTTTCCCCTTTTAATAAAATGTAAAATCCATTATCTTTATTCATTAACTCCATAAAATTAGCCCCCCAAAGTTACTCCATTTATTCTACTTTCGCTATTAACAGAATTCCAAAGCTTTTCATAGCTATGCCCAGTTAATTCTTCGCATACTTTTCTTGTATTTTCATCCACCCCCTTTGCCTCTCCGTTATTTTTCCTTCTATCGATTTCCTTCATAAGAACTGCATATTTTTCTTCTGTAATACAATATTTTTTTGCAAAGCGAATTGCAATCAGTATGAATAAAATTGGAACTATCCCAAATAAACACTTTATTCCATAAATAGTTAAGCTACTTTGTACAGCAGCCTCTCCTATCTCCTGTGGCTTAACATATCCAATCCATTGAAGTAGCAAGCCTATAAGTCCAATAGCTAAACCATTGGCCATTTTCCTTAAGAAGGTGGCCATACCGGAATATATACCTTCTCTTCTCTTGGAGGTTATCATTTCATCTACATCTGCCACTTCAGGGAGTATAGACCAAGGAACTAAAACTGCAGCTGAAGTTCCAAGACCGCAAATTCCTGATATAATATATATTAAAAAAGCAGGTGATTGTGGCGTTAAGAATATGGAGGATATAAGTGCTAATATCCACACCGAAAAGCCAAATTTAAGCGGTGCTGTTTTTGTATTCTTTTGTGATATTTTAGTATGTATAGGCATTGAAATTAATTGAGCTATTAGTAATGTACCTAATACCATAGAAAATTCATTTGCTCGATTTAAACATACAGTTAGATAGTAAATAAATAATGTAGTTAAAAAATCCACAGCGGCTTGTCCACTCAAAAACATTCCAGCATGAATTTTAAAACATTTATTATTAAATACTGATTTTAATTCATTAAAGATATTCCGCTCTTTTAACTCTAAGCTGCCACTGGAATGATTCTCCCAAGTTCCCAAGAAAACTATAAGCCAAGGAATAGCATATAAAGCTGAAAATATTAATGCCATAATTAGATAACCCAGTTTTATATTAGTACCACCTAGGCTTTTAATTAATATCTTTGGCAATACTCCTGCTGCAATAGCAGATGTAACAGAGAAAATCATTCTTATCCCTGTAAAAGAGGTTCTTTCTTTATAATCCTTAGTCATTTCCGGCAATATTGAGTTATAAGGTATCATAACCATAGAAAACACCATATTAAATAATACATATACTATAAGGTAATATGCAAACAAAGCAATTTTTGATTTGATACCAAAAGAATACCATATTAAAGTAAAAGATATGAAAATTGGAATTATTCCTAGTAAAAAGTATAGTCTTCTTCTTCCAAACTTAGATTTAGTTCTATCAGATATACTTCCCATTATGGGATCCCATACTGCATCTATAGCCTTTCCTATCATTATTATTACTCCAGCTGCTGCCGGAGCCATAAGTTCTACATCTGTAAGATAATTTAGGAATAGAAGACTTATAAGTAAAAATGCCCCTCCTCCAAAAATGTCGCCACATCCATACATGAGTTTACTTTTTAAACTTGTTTTGGAGTTCTCCATAGATTTTTTGCCCCCTTTTATATTAAATTCCCCATTTATAAAACTTTGTCTCATTCTAAAATCATTTTGCTATACCATTATAAATTCCACCAAACACTCCCTCCTATATTTATTAATCGTTTTAATTAATTATATTGTAATAATACTTACAATAATACTAATTTTATAATAAAACAAATTCCCAATATTGTCAAAACTTGCTCTATTTAGTAAAAGTGTTAACTAATTATATTAGTGATTTTGTTCCGTATTCTTTGGCCATGTTTAACTACTCAGATACCATATTGATTGAAAGCTTTATTCTGCATGCACAATTAAATATTTTTTCAATCAACATCCTGATTCTGAAACAAAAATGCGCCCTTCAGCATTTTGCTTATGGCGCATCTAATATTATTTTTTTATTTTTGAATTAATCCTTTGAATACTTTTGCAATGCAAATAATACATTTCAGCAAGCTCTTTTATAGCCCTACTTTCTTAGTATTAAAGCAGTATCTCTTCTTATCTACACAAAATACAAGTTAATCCATATTTTCATCTAAATCAAGTTTGGATTCATTTTCAAACTCTTCTATAGAAACTATTGGATAATCATTTCTTCTTTTAACAGGTTCGGTTATACTTATTTCATTATCGTTATCTTCTGCCTCATCTTCATTTTCTTTTATAATAGCAAAGAATATTTCCCTTAAATCTATATCTACTTTTATTACTTTAATTTTAATTTCATCGCCCAACCTATACACATTTTTAGTTCTTTCCCCTATCAGACTTAACCGTTTTTCGTCATATACGTAATAGTCGTCATCAAGAGCACTTATATGCACAAGGCCTTCTATAGTATTAGGAAGTTCTACAAAGAATCCAAAGCTAGTTACTGAAGATATTATTCCTTCAAATTCCTGGCCAATTCTTTCACTCATATATTCAGCTTTCTTTAAATCATCTACTTCTCTTTCAGCATCTTGAGCTACTCTTTCCATTTCTGATGATTGCTTTGATGCCTTTTCAACTTCCTTTGTTAGTTTAGCTGATCTATTTTCATCAATTTGTCCATTTATATATTCTTTTATAATTCTATGAATTATAAGGTCTGGGTATCTTCTTATTGGTGATGTAAAGTGACAATAATACCTAGCTGCAAGTCCAAAGTGTCCAACACATTCAGGTGAATACTTAGCCTGTTTTAATGACCTTAGAAGTAAAGTGCTTACTACTGTCTCTTCCTTTTTCCCTTTAACCTTTTCTAAAGCTTCCTGTAGTGCTTTAGGGTGTACCTCCTTGCTCCACTTAACAACATATCCAAGATTATATACAAATTCATGAAAAATATTTAACTTTTCCTCATCAGGATCTTCATGAATTCTATACACAAAAGGCAAGTTAGCCCAGAACATATGCTCAGCTATTGTTTCATTACAAACAAGCATAAATTCCTCTATCATTCTATTTGCTATTTCTCTCTCATAAGGTTTAATTTCTACAGGCCTTCCCTTTTCATCCAAAATTATCTTGCTTTCTTCAAATTCAAAGTCAATTGCTCCTCTCTGCATCCTCTTCTTATTGAGAATTTCACAGAGTTCCTGCATAGCTTTAAAGTCTTCATATAAGTAATCATATCTTTTTATTAAGTCTTCATCTTTATCTTTAAGAATCTTAGTTACATCTGTATAAGTCATTCTTTCACTGGTCTTTATTACACTTTCAACTATTTCATGATCAAGCACTTTACCTGATCTATCTATCTCCATAAAACAAGTAAGAGCAAGTCTATCCACTCTTGGATTTAAGCTGCATATACCATTAGATAACTTTCTTGGAAGCATAGGTATAACTCTATCAATTAAATACACAGAAGTAGCTCTCTTATACGCTTCTTTATCCAAAGGATTCTTTTCTTTTACATAATTTGAAACATCGGCAATATGTACACCTAATTTGAAATTGCCATTAGGAAGTACTTCAATTGATACAGCATCATCTAAGTCCTTTGCATCTTCTCCATCAATAGTCACCATCTTTATATTTCTTAAATCTCTTCTTCTAGCATACTCATCTTCTGGTATATCTTCTGGTATATTATTAGCATAACTTTCAACCTTTTCTGGAAACTCTTCTGGAAGTGCATATTTTTTGATTATAGTTAAAATATCAATTCCCTTTTCACCTTTATTTCCAAGAATTTCAGTTATTCTTCCTTCTGGATTCCTTCTTTTATCTGGCCATTCTGTTATTTCCACTATAACTATTTGACCAGTTTTTGCTCCATTTCTTTCAGCTTTTGGAATAAAAATATCTTGATATATTCTTTTATCATCAGGCACTACAAAACCAAAATTCCTGCTATCTTCATAAGTACCTATTACAGTCTTATTGCCTCTTTCAATTATTCGTAATATTTCTCCTTCTCTTCTCTTTCCATTGTTCTCTTCTTTAGTAACCTTAGCAATAACTCTATCCCCATGCATTGCACCATTCATGTTTGATATAGGTATAAATACATCAGATGCTACTTCTTCTGGTATAACAAAACCATACCCCTTTTGATGCCCTTGTAATTTCCCTAAAACTAATCCCATTCTTGCTGGTACTCCAAAGTGATCAGTTCTTGTTCTAACTATGAGTCCATCCTTTTCCATATACTTAATTATCTTTTCAAATTCTTTCATTTCATCTCTAGGTACACTAAATATTTTTGCTAGTTCATGAACTGACATAGGTTTATATGCCTGTTCATTCATAAACTCTAATAGTGACTCTCTTATATTCATACAGTTTACTCCCTTCAATAACATATATATAATTAGTTTTCGGATAATCATAAAAAATATTCAAAATTTAATACTATACTTATAATTTCCATAATTTATTATATATTATAGTAAATTTAACCATTAGTCAAATTATTATTATTAAACAGATTTATGATTATTGAAAAATAATGAAAACAAAAAAAGTACAGCCTTCAGCTATACTTTTGTAAACTATCGCATTTATTATTTTATTAAGTTCAACGCAATAACAATTCCAGCAAATAAAACAGATGTAATTACTGTAATTCTAGCTAACATGGATTCGTAAGTTTTAGTTTTATTTTTGCTGAAGTAAGTGTCACTTCCTCCGCCTATAAATCCTGAAAGTCCGTTAGTTTTACTTGGCTGCATTAGAACAGAAACAATAAGTGTTATAGAAACAATTACAAGTCCTATAATCAATGCTATACGCATGGTCGCACCTCCCGCACACTAATATACTATATTGTATCATAGGAACCATGATATTACAACTTTTAGTACAAATTTGGTTACAATTTATACTTTAATTTTCTTTTTTTGTATAAAATATGGAGCTGAAAAACCAGCTCCATGCATTTTTATATTATATTACTTCTTTATATTGTAGAACGCGTCTAATCCTCTGTATTCAGCCATATCAGCTAATTCTTCTTCAATTCTAAGAAGTTGGTTGTACTTAGCAACTCTTTCTGATCTTGCTGGAGCACCAGTCTTTATTTGTCCTGCATTCATAGCTACAACTAAATCAGCTATAGTTGTATCTTCAGTTTCTCCAGATCTGTGGGAAACTACTGCAGTATAACCAGCTCTTTCAGCCATTTCCATAGCATTAAGAGTTTCTGTTAAAGTACCAATTTGGTTAAGTTTTATAAGAATTGAATTAGCTGTACCAGTCTTAATTCCTCTCTTAAGTCTTTCAGTATTAGTTACGAATAAATCGTCTCCAACTAATTGAATCTTGTTTCCAAGCTTTTCAGTTATTAACTTCCAGCCTTCCCAATCTTCTTCTGCCATACCATCTTCTATGGATATAATTGGATACTTGTTTACTAAATCAACATAAAAATCAACCATTTCAGCTGGAGTAAGAACTTTTCCTTCTCCCTTTAAGTTGTACTTTCCATCTTCAAATAATTCTGAGGATGCTGGGTCAAGAGCTATAAATATATCTTTTCCTGGAACATATCCAGCTTTTTCTATAGCTTCAATTATAACTTGAATTGCTTCTTCGTTTGACTTTAGGTTTGGAGCAAATCCACCTTCATCACCAACACCAGTTTCATATCCTTTTGATTTTAAGGATGATTTTAATGCATGATAAACTTCAGAACTCATTCTTAAAGCTTCACTAAATGAAGGAGCTCCTGCTGGCATTATCATGAATTCTTGTAAGTCTACATTGTTATCAGCATGCTTTCCACCATTGATTATGTTCATCATTGGAACTGGAAGAACTTTAGCATTAACTCCACCTATGTATTGATATAATGGTAATCCTAAAGAACTAGCAGCAGCTTGAGCAACAGCTAAGGAAACACCTAGTATTGCATTTGCACCTAGTTTTCCTTTATTTGGGGTTCCATCTAATTCTATCATAAGTTTATCGATGGACACTTGATCTAATACATTCATTCCAACTAATTCTGGAGCTATAATGTTGTTTACATTTTCAACAGCATTTAAAACTCCTTTTCCGTTATAAGCTCCCTTATCGCCATCTCTTAATTCAACAGCTTCGAAAATACCTGTGGATGCACCTGATGGAACAGCTGCTCTTCCTACAGTACCGTCTTCTAGTACTACCTCTACTTCTACAGTTGGAAAACATCTTGAGTCAAGTATTTGTCTAGCAAATACGTCAACAATTTCTACATGATTCTTCATAATTAATAACTCCTTTCTATTATAGAGCACTTATAAGTGCATTGTTATGCTTTTTATATTAAAATAATGATTCACCTGTCATTTCTTTTGGAGCATCGAGTCCCATAACTTTAAGCATGGTAGGAGCTATATCACATAGTCTTCCACCATCTCTCATTGGTTTTGCTTCCTTAGAAACGAATAAGAATGGCACTGGATCACTAGTATGAGCTGTCATAGGTGCTCCAGTTGAATAATCTATCATTTGTTCTGCATTTCCATGGTCAGCAGTTATAAATACAGTTCCATCCTTCTCAAGAACTTTTCCAACTACCTTTCCAAGGCACTGATCAACAGTTTCAATAGCCTTTACAGCAGCTTCAAACACGCCTGTATGACCAACCATATCTGGGTTTGCAAAGTTTAGTATTATCATATCATATTGGTCTGAATTTAATCTCTTGATAACTTCTTCAGTAACTTCATACGCACTCATCTCTGGCTGTAAATCGTAAGTAGCAACTTTTGGTGAAGGAATTAATGCTCTGTCCTCACCTTCATTAGGTGCTTCAACTCCTCCATTAAAGAAGAAAGTTACATGTGCATATTTTTCTGTTTCAGCAATTCTTAATTGCTTCTTGCCTAATTTGCTTAAATACTCTCCTAAAGTATTATTATAGCTTTGTGGAGTATAAGCAACTAGTACATTCTCAATAGTTTTATCATATTGAGTCATGCAAACATAAGTTAAATCAAGACTTTCTCTTTCAAAGCCATCAAAGACCTTGTCATTTATAGCTCTAGTTATTTCTCTAGCTCTATCAGGTCTAAAGTTAAAGAAAATAACACAATCTTTATTTTGAATTGTAGCAACTGGCTTTCCATTTTCCATAACTACTGTAGGAAGTACAAATTCATCAGTTTTATTATCATGGTATGACTTTTCAACTGCTTCTACTCCACTTGCTGCTTCTTCACCTTTTCCAAGCACTATAGCATTATATGCTAGTTGTACTCTTTCCCATCTTTTATCCCTATCCATAGCATAGTATCTTCCACTAACAGTAGCCACTCTGCCATTTCCTAGTTCCATTATATAATTCTCTAAATCAGCCATAAAGTCTTTTCCTGATGAAGGTGGAGTATCTCTACCATCCATAAATGCATGAACATAGACTTTTTTAAGTCCCTTATCCTTCGCCAACTTTAATAGTGCCTTTAGGTGATCTATGTGGGAGTGTACTCCCCCGTCAGATAAAAGTCCTAAAAGATGAAGCGAAGAATTATTCTTTAATGCATTATCAATAGCTGTATTTAAAGCTGCATTATTAAAGAAGTTACCTTCTTCTATTTCTTTTGTTATTCTAGTCAATTCTTGATATATTATTCTACCTGCGCCAATGTTTAAATGTCCTACTTCAGAGTTTCCCATTTGTCCTTTAGGAAGTCCAACATCAAGTCCACTAGCACTTAATTGAGTATGAGGATAATTATCAAAATATCTGTCATAGTTTGGTTTCTTTGCTGCCATTATAGCATTACCATCTACTTTGTCTGTTATTCCAAAGCCATCTAAAATCATTAGCATTACTGGTTTCTTTGACATTTCTTTACCCCCTGGTATTCCTTTTAAACGCATAACAATTATAATTTGCTGCGCCTATGATATTCAATTTAGATGCATTGCATTTTGTCCAATGCAATGCATCTAAATACTAATTAGTAATTTACTATTGAAGCAAAATCAGCTGCAACAAGACTTGCTCCACCAACTAGAGATCCATCTATATCTGATTTTCC
The DNA here is from genome assembly GCF_026012015.1 of Clostridium omnivorum. Lineage (NCBI taxonomy): Bacteria > Bacillati > Bacillota > Clostridia > Eubacteriales > Clostridiaceae > Clostridium > Clostridium omnivorum. The sequence continues at coordinate 500,049 of NZ_BRXR01000001.1, forward strand.
CATTTGTTCTTTAATAGTTGAAGGTTTTACAGATCCACCATATTGGATTCTTGTCTTATCAGCAACTTCACTGCCGTATACTTTTGCTATAACACTTCTTATGAAAGCTATAGTTTCATTTGCTTGGTCAGCTGTAGCAGTTTTTCCTGTTCCTATTGCCCAGATTGGCTCATAAGCAACAACTAACTTCTCAACCTGTTCAGCTGTAAGCCCTGCTAAATCAAGTTTAATCTGTCTTCCAATAACTTCTTCAGTTATATTTCCTTCTCTTTCTTCTAATGATTCACCAACACAAAGTATTGGAACCATATTGTGAGCAAAAACAGCCTTTAACTTTTTATTTACAGTTTCATCTGTTTCATTAAAATACTGTCTTCTTTCACTATGTCCGATTATTACATAATCTATGTTTAGGGATTCTAGCATTACTGGTGCTATTTCCCCAGTAAAAGCTCCTTTTTCTTCAAAATACATATTTTGAGCTCCAACTTTTATATTGCTTCCAGCTACAGCTTTTTTAACTGCATCAAGGCATACAAAAGTAGGACATACAACTACTTCGCAGTTTGCACTAACAACCTGTGGCTTTAACTCCTCTATGAATTTAACTGCTTCATCTACAGTATAGTGCATCTTCCAATTTCCTGCTATTATTGCTTTTCTCATTTAAAACACTCCCCATTTTTATTTAATTTTAATAAATAAAGGTATGTAATCTATATATAATTTTTCTTATTTTCAATATTATTATGTATATATTTCCCCATATAGCTATTTTAAACTACATGGGGAATTTTTAACTAGTTTTATTATAGCATTAATTTGTTATTTGTAAAGTTTATTACCAAATAGCTACTATTTATCGTTTAAAGCTGCTATTCCTGGTAATTCTTTTCCTTCTAAGAATTCAAGTGATGCTCCTCCACCAGTTGAGATGTGAGTCATCTTATCACCAAATCCTAGATTATTTACTGCTGCTGCACTATCTCCTCCGCCTATAACTGTTGTAGCATCTGATTCAGCCATAGCTTTTGCTACTGCTACTGTTCCAGCTGCAAAGTTCTTAAATTCTGCAACTCCCATAGGTCCGTTCCATATAACTGTTTTTGCTTCTTTTACAGCATCAGCAAATAGTTTTTCGGATTTTGGTCCGATATCAAGTCCCATATATCCTTCTGGAACATTTTGATCTTCTGTAATTTTTGCATCAACATCAGCATATTCAGGAGCAACTCTGTTGTCTACAGGTAGTAGAAGTTTAACTCCTTTAGTCTTTGCCTTTTCCATCATTTCTTTAGCGTAATCTACTCTCTCTTCATCAAGTAGAGATTTTCCTATTTCATAACCTTGAGCTTTTAGGAATGTATATGCCATTCCTCCACCTATAATTAAAGTATCTACTTTTTCTAATAGATTGTTTATAACAGCTATTTTATCAACTACCTTAGCTCCACCAAGTATAGCACAGAAAGGCTTAACTGGGTTTTCAACAGCTTCTCCAAGGAACTTTAATTCTTTTTGAATTAAATATCCACATACAGCTACTGGAACGAACTCAGTTACACCAACTGTTGAGCAGTGAGCTCTGTGAGCTGATCCAAATGCATCATTAACATATATATCAGCTAATGAAGCCAATTCCTTTGAAAAAGCTTCTTCGTTCTTTCCTTCTTCTTTTCTGTATCTTGTATTTTCAAGAAGAATAATATCTCCTTCTTTAGCACTGGAAACTGCTTTTTTAGCATTTTCTCCTACTACTACATCGTCAGCTGCAAAAAGTACTTCTTTACCAAGAAGTTCTGATAATCTTTTAGCTACTGGTGCTAGAGTTAAGCTTGGATCTGGTCCTTTTGCTTTTCCTAAGTGTGAGCATAGTATTACCTTTGCTCCATTTGCAACTAAATATTTTATTGTTGGAAGAGCTCCAACTAGTCTATTTTCATCAGTAATAACTCCGTCCTTCATTGGAACGTTGAAGTCACATCTTACAAGCACTCTTTTTCCTTTTACATCAACGTCTTCTATGGTCTTTTTATTGAAGTTCATATTACAATCTCCTTCCACTACTCAAAGCTAATGAATAAAAGGTCTGGGTTTATAGCCCGAACTACAAAACCAGACCCTATTTTAAATCTTCAAATACTTGTAACTAAATACTTAAATTACTTTAAGAAGTTAGCGAAGTGCTTTATAGTTCTAACCATTTGGCTAGTGTATGAGTTTTCGTTGTCATACCATGCAACTGTTTGAACTTGGTATAAATCTTCTCCGATTTTAGAAACCATTGTTTGAGTTGCATCAAATAAAGAACCGTAATTGATTCCAATGATATCAGAAGATACTAATTCTTCTTCAGTGTAACCAAAAGATTCATTTGAAGCAGCCTTCATAGCAGCGTTGATTCCTTCAACTGTAACATCTTTTCCTTTAACAACTGAAACTAATATAGTTGTTGAACCAGTTGGAACTGGAACCCTTTGTGCTGAACCGATTAATTTTCCCTTTAATTCTGGAATAACGAGTCCAATAGCCTTTGCAGCTCCTGTTGAGTTTGGAACTATATTTACAGCTGCTGCTCTAGCACGTCTGAAATCACCTTTTCTATGTGGTCCATCTAATACCATTTGGTCTCCAGTGTAAGCGTGGATTGTTGACATTATACCGGATTGAATTGGTGCATAGTCATTAAGTGCCTTAGCCATTGGAGCTAAGCAGTTAGTTGTACATGATGCAGCTGATATTATGTGATCTTCAGCAGTTAATATATCATGGTTTACATTGTAAACAACTGTTGGAAGGTCGTTACCAGCTGGAGCTGAAATAACTACTTTCTTAGCACCTGCGTTGATGTGTGCTTGTGATTTTGCTTTTGATACATAGAATCCAGTACATTCAAGTACTACGTCTACTCCAATTTCTCCCCATGGAAGTTTTGAAGCATCAGCTTCTGCGTATATCTTTATTTCTTTTCCATTAACAACGATTGAGGACTCTTTAGCTTCAACTGTTCCTTCATATCTACCTTGTGATGAGTCATATTTTAATAAGTGTGCTAACATCTTAGGATCAGTTAAATCATTGATTGCAACAACATCGTATCCCTCTGCTCCAAACATTTGTCTGAATGCAAGACGTCCTATTCTTCCAAAACCATTAATAGCTACTTTAACATTTGACATTTAAATACCTCCTGAAATTTTAAAATTATTATATGTTAATATAATTATTGGACTAAAATAATGGTCATTATTAGTTTACTCTTTTTTACTAATAATATTTATAATTTCCCTAGCAGCACCCTCGTCAGTTATAAGAATGCTATTAGGATTATTGAGTTCAATGGCCATAATTGCTTCGGCTTTATTTTTACCAGCTGCAATAGCTATAAGATTTTCAATATGATCAATATTTTCATTTATTACTCCAATTGTAGGAGTAGAAAATACTATTTCTCCCTCTCTATTAAAATAGTAGCCAAATGCCTCACCAACTGCACCTAGTTTTTCAAGGTTATCCAGTTCATCAGCGTTTAAACCTCTTCTTCTTCCCATCTCATCAGCTCTGCCTATGCCATATACTAAAATGTCTGAATGATTGATATTTTCAACAACTTCCATAACGTCAACCTCATTCAATATAGTATTTAAAGCTTGATTACTTAAATTATCAGGTACATGAAGAAGCTTATAATTTGCTCCGATTTTATTAGCAAGGTGTGCAGCGAGATTATTTGCCTGAATTTCTAGGTTTCTTCCCATACCGCCTCTAGCTGGTACTACCATTACATTATTCATGTGTGACATGCGCGGCATATTATCTACAACTTCTTTAATTGTATTTCCACCTGTTAAAGCAATAATACTGTTATCTTTTATTAAACTTTTAAGGCAGTTTGCTGCTGATTTTCCAAGTTCCCTCATAATTGTAATGTCTTCTTCTACATCACCTGGAACTATAATGATTTCTCTAAGTCCCATGTAATCTTTGATATCTTTTTCGATTTCAGACAATCCTTTTAAGTCATGTATAAAATCCTTGAGCTTTTCTATTACCTCTTCACCTTCTGGAGTGATAGTCATTCCCGGAGTGTTTATCTCTATAAGATTTTGATCTTTAAGAAGATTTATCTCCGTTCTTACAATTCTTTCACCTATGCCTAAATTATTAGCAAGGATTCTTCTTCCAATTGGTTGATTGTAGTAGATAGTTCTCAATATATTGTATCTTTTTTGAAGCATATCAATCATTTCGGGTACAAGTTTTTGTGCTAACTTTAAGACTTCCTGCAATAGTAACACCTCTTTGGTCTCTTAACGTCCCACTGAAACTTTTTTCGTCCCACCTATATTATAAATTAAATACTAATTTTTTTCAAATTAGTATTTCAGTAATTTTGTTAACAAAGTGTAAATAATTTAGAATAATTTGTCCTAATTGGTTATTTTCTTAAAATCTCTTTCGTTTACTAGACGACTTGATATTCATTTCCTCTCTGTATTTTGCCACAGTTCTTCTTGAAATATTCATTCCATCTTCATTTAACTTGTCGCAAATTGTCTGATCTGATAGTGGTTTATTTTTATCTTCTTTATCAATAAGATCCTTTATTTTATTTTTTATAAAGGTGGTTGATACATCTTCTTCACTATTATTTGTACTTAATCCTGTAGTAAACAGATCTTTGATTTTTATAGTACCTCTATTAGTGCTTATATATTTTTCTTTAATAGCTCTACTAACAGTTGATTCATGCATATCAAGACTTTCCGCAATATCTTTTAGTGTCATTGGTTTTAGATATTTTTCGCCTTTATCGAAATATTCCTTTTGAAGTTCTAATATTTTTTCAAGCACTCTATAAATAGTACTTTTTCTTTGTTCAATACTTTTAACTAAAAATAAAGCACTATTAATTTTCTCTTTTACATAATCGAGAGCTAATTTATCTTTTTCATTAGCTATGATTTCTCTATATGTATCATTTATAATTATTTTAGGCAATATACTATCATTTATCAAAATAAAATATTCTCCATTAATGTTTTTTATATAAGCATCAGGAGTTATATATTTTACTTCATCACCTGTATAAAATCCTCTTGATGGCTTTGGCTCAAGAGTTTTTATTATATCTCCATATTCCTGAGCTCTTTTAATGTCTACATTCAATTCTTTAGCAATTAATGCATACTTGTTTTCTGCTAGTGCCTCCAGGAAGTTATCTACTAAAATATATAACTTTTCATCATCGTACCTTTTTTTCTTAAGCTGTATCTTCAAACATTCTCTCAAATTTCTAGCAGCAATTCCATCTGGCTCTAAAGTTTGCACAAAGCTTATAGCCTTTTCAATAATTTCACTGGGAAGTCCCAATTCTTCTCCTATTTCTTCTGTACTACTATCTAAATATCCTTTTCCATTAATACTATCAATGATGTATTCGCAGATAAACTTTGAGTAATCCTTTACTCCTAAGTCAATAAGCTGTTCTTTCAAAAAATCTTTTAATGATTTTTTTTCCGAAACAAAGTTAAAGGGCGAAACTTCATCTTCGTCGCTTTTCTCATAAAAATGATGACCATAATTATCGAATTCAAAATACTTCACCATTTCTTTATAGTCAAGTCTTTTTTCCAAAGACTCCTTATCTGTATCATTATATGTAATATCCAGTACTGGATTTTCTTGAGCTTCTTTTTCTATGTGCTGCTGAAGGTCAAAGGTGGACATCTGCAATAATTTTACTGATAGCTGCATCTGTTGTGTCATTATTAATTTTTGTTCTTGAGTTAAGTTTAAATTAAAATTCATTTGCATATACTTTTCACCATCTTCAGTTATTTTACATTCTTATTATACCACAAACTCCGATTTATAGCATAAAACCAGCCTTAATCAAGACTGGTTTTTATTATCTATTACTTCTTACCTCTTACTTCTTATCTATTACCTATCTTTGTCCTTTTTCGTATGGTACCCCATCCTCTGCTGGAGCAGTTGTCTTGCCTACGAAACCTGAAAGTGCAAGCATTGTTAAGATGTATGGCAAGCTTGAATATAATTCAGTTGGTAGATTCCATCCAAAGCCTTGTGCTTTTATTTGGAATGCTTCTGCAAATCCGAATAATAAGCATGCTCCTAAGGTTCCTACTGGCTTCCAGTTACCGAAGATAAGTGCTGCTAGGGCTATAAATCCTCTGCCTGCAACCATTCCTTCTCTATATAGTGGAGTTATACCTATAGATAGTGCAGCTCCTCCTATACCAGCTAGAACACCTGATAAAATAACACATAAATATCTCATAGCATATACATTAATTCCTAGTGTATCTGCTGCCTTTGGATGTTCACCAACAGAACGTATTCTAAGTCCTAATGGTGTTTTGTATAAGACAAAGTGAGATACATAAACAAGTATTAGCGCTATTATAACAAACCAGTTTATATTTGAGGCTATTGTTCCCACAAAAGGGATTTTATTTATAAACCCAGGTACATGGTATGGAAATGGTGCAACACCGTCTGTCTGACCACCCTTGTTAAATAGCTTAACTATTAAGAAAGAAGATAACGCTGTTGCAAATAAGTTTATTGCTGTACCAGATACAACCTGGTCTGCTTTTAAGTGTATACTTAACACTGCATGGATTGCCGCAATGGCTCCCCCTGCAATAGCCGCAAACAAAAATCCTACCATTGGACTTCCTGTAATAAATGTACCATACACTGCAAAAAAGGCTCCCATTGTCATCATACCGTCAAGACCTATATTAACAACTCCTGATCTCTCAGAAAATACTGCCCCAAGTCCTGCAAATAAAAGTGGTGTTGCAAAACATAATGTGGAGGCTATTAAAGCTGCTATTGAATTTAAACTACCCATTTATCATTGCCTCCTTCTTCTTCTTTTCAGTGAAGTACTTAACAATATAGTCAGTAGCTACGAAAATAATTACTATTGATTGAATTAAGTATACTATTTGCTTTGGTATACCATTTAACTGAAGCATCTTAGAACTGCTGTTAAGTGCTCCAAACAGTACTGCTGAAGCTATACAGCCTATTGGGTTGCTCTTAGCAAGCAGAGCAACGGCTATACCATCAAAGCCAAAGCCTGGAAAGCCCATGAAGTCCTGAGCTTGATGGAATATACCTGCTACGTGAGTGGCTCCACCAACACCAGCTATTGCTCCTGATAGGACCATTGCAAGTATAGTGTTCTTAGCTATGCTGATACCACCGTATTCAGCTCCGTATGGGTTTATACCAACTGCTCTTAACTCGTATCCAGTAGTTGATTTCCATAATATCCAGTATGCTAGTAGTGCAAAGGCTATACCTATAAATATACTTATGTTAGCTCTGCTTAAATCATTAAATCTAAAAAGCTCAGCGCTCTTTTGTATTAATGGAGTGCTTGCTTTACCTTTAACTGCAAGCGGAGATCTTAAAATTATCCAGTTTGCAAGGTACATGCCTATATAGTTCATCATTATTGTATTAATAACTTCATTTGTTCCAACCTTTGCCTTAAGATAACCTGGTATTGCTGCCCAAAGTCCTCCAGCAAGAATACCACCAAGGATTATTAGTGGAACATGTATAACAGGGCTAAGTCCAGGTATTACACCAATAGCTGCTGCAGCTATCATACCCATTATAAATTGTCCTTCAACACCGATGTTGAAAAGACCTGTTTTAAATGCTATAGCATGTGCTACCCCAGTAAATATTAATGGAGTAACATATTCTAAAGTAGCCATAGTCTTTCTAGCATCACCAAAGCTTCCATACCAAATTATGCTGAACAAATTACTTAGTGCTGAAAAATATTGAAGTATTGAATATCCCTTAGCCCACATTACAAAAAATACTGCCACAAAAATAGATACAATTATTGCAACTAGTGGAAAAGCTAGACTTTTAAGTCCTGACTTTATAGAAACAATAAATGAATTATTACTGTTTTCATTACTCATGTTCCTTCACCTCTTTCCCATCGTTTTCAAGAGATCCTCCAGCCATAAGTATACCTAACTTATGTTCAGTGGCATCTTTTCTATCAAGAATAGCTACGATTTTTCCGTCATACATAACCGCTATTCTATCAGATAGCGCCATAATTTCATCAAGTTCTAGAGACACTAGCATAACCGCCCTGCCCTTATCTCTTTCTTGCACTAGTCTTCCATGAATATACTCTATAGCACCAACATCTAGACCTCTTGTTGGCTGAGAAGCAATAATAATTTCTGGGTCCTTTGAAATTTCTCTAGCAGCTATTAATTTTTGTTGGTTTCCTCCCGAAAGTGCAGAAGCCACAACTTCGTCATTAGGAGTTCTTACATCGAATTCCTTTATAAGCTTACTGCAGTAATTTCTAATATATTTATAATTCATTATGATTCCCTTACTGAAAGGCTTCTTATGATGTGATCCTAATACTGCATTTTCGTAAATTGAATATTTTAAGATGAGTCCTCTTTTATGTCTATCTTCCGGTATGTGCCCCATACCTTGATTTATTATTTCTCTGGTTGTCTTGTTGAATATATCTTTATCTCTAAGTTTAATTTCACCTGATTCAGCTTTTCTAAGCCCAGTAAGAACTTCTACCAGCTCACTTTGCCCATTTCCGTCTACTCCAGCAATTCCTAGGATTTCACCTTCTCTTACAGTTAAACTTACATCATTAACTGCAGGAAGGCCTCTATGATCTTTAGCAACTAAATTTTCTATCTTTAAAACTACTTTTCCAATCTTAGCTTCCTTCTTGTCCACTGTAAGATTAACTTTTCTTCCTACCATTAGTTCTGCAAGCTGTTCAATACTAGTTTCCGAAGTTTTAACAATACCAGTTACCTTACCTCTTCTTACTATTGTAACTCTATCACTCATGCTCATAACTTCTTTTAGTTTATGAGTGATAAGTATAACTGATTTTCCTTCAGCCTTAAGGTTATTAATTATAACTCCAAGTTCATCAATTTCTTGAGGAGTCAAAACTGCTGTCGGCTCGTCCAGTATTAAGGTTTCAGCGCCTCTAAAAAGAGCCTTTAATATTTCTACCTTTTGCTGCTGTCCTACAGAAATGTCTTCAATAACCGAGTTAGGATCTATGGAAAATCCATATTTTGAAGAAAGCTCTTTTACCTCATTAATAGCTTTTTTCATATCAAGTTTAATACCTTTTTTAGGTTCAGTTCCTAAAACAATGTTTTCTGCAACAGTAAAATTATGTACTAGCATAAAATGTTGATGGACCATTCCTATTCCTAGTTTTATAGCATCATTTGGACTCATAATTTTCACATTGTTACCGTTTACAGCTATTGTGCCTTTATCCGGCTGATATAATCCGTAAAGAATATTCATAAGTGTAGTTTTACCCGCCCCATTTTCTCCAAGTAAAACATGAGTTTCTCCCTTTAGCAGTTCGAAATCCACATTATCATTGGCAATAGTACCAGGGAAAACTTTTGTTATCCCTTTCATTTCTATTACCCTTTCCATCATAGCCCCCTCCTCTTTTCTTAATTAACTCTTTCAAATATAATTATATTTAAAAAAGCTAGATGTATGTTACATCTAGCTTTAATTATAATATTAAATTAACATCTAAGTAAAGATATTATTAAACTGTTGGAGCTGTAAAGTTCTTTACATCTTCATTCTTACCTGGAACAGTTATCTTACCAGCCTTTATTGCATCTTGGTACTTAGTAACTAAATCAAGAACATCTTTTGGAACATTCTTGCTTGAAGTTGGAGCTATACCAACACCATCTTCTTTTAATCCAAGTGATTGGATTTCTCCACCCTTGAATGTACCATTTACAACAGCTTTAGCTGCTTCATAAGTTGCAGTGTCAACTCTCTTTATGCAGCTTGATAGTATGTAGTTAGCATATTGAGGAAGTGTAGCTGCTTGGTCCATATCAACACCGATACCCCAAACATTCTTTCCACCATCTTTAGCTTCTTTTATAGCTTGGAACATTCCTTCTCCAACACCACCAGCTGCGTGGTATATAACGTCACAACCATCATTGATAAGAGCTTTAGCTAATTCTTTACCCTTAGCACTATCACCAAAGCTGTCAGCATACTTAACAGTTTTTCTGCTCATTAAGTCAGCAGCAGCTGTTGGATTAACAGCCTTAACACCAGCAGCAAATCCTGCTTCGAAACTATTTATTAATGCGAAGTCTTTTCCGCCAATAAATCCAATTTTATTAGACTTTGTCATTTTACCAGCAATAACTCCCATTAAGAAAGAACCTTCTTCTGATTTAAATAAATATGAATGAACGTTCTTTAATTGCTTTGGATCTTTAGCTGTTGGATCTTCAAATGCGCCAGAGTCAATTAATGCAAAGTTTTTATCTGGATATTTCTTTGCTATATTTTCTATTGCAGTTTCCATTTGGAATCCTACACCAACAACTAGATTTGATCCATTTCCTACTAGAGCATCTAGGTTGTTTTCATAGTCTTCTTTTACTTTTGATTCAATAGGCTTATAGTCAAATCCAAACTCTGTTTGTGCCTTTTTGATACCTGTGTCAGCAGCTTGGTTAAAGGACTTATCGTTTAATCCACCTTCATCTGTGGAAAGTCCAATCTTAACACTTGACTTAGTTGTTGATGGCTTGTTAGCATCTGTCTTTGGTGCTTCTGTTTTTGAGCAACCAGCAAATAATGTAGCAGCTACTGCTACTGTTGCAAATAATGCAACTAATCTTTTCTTACTCATATTAGTTCCCTCCTAATAATTTTGTTTGTTTGAATTGGTAAAGTATAATATTCTATAAAAGGATTAAAAATCCTTTTTATTAGACAAAAATATATTAACTTTTTTTTAACCGTTTACATAATTTTAATAAATATTTTTCATTCACTCTTAATAATATGTATTAATACACTACTAATTATACTGTATATGTAACCGCTTTATTCTTATAATAATAAAATATCTGTTAATTTAATAGCTGATTTTTTAAAAAATTCAAATATGTAAACGCTTTATCATCGATTAAAAATAATAGGTTGTAATTTAATAGTACAAGCCCACTTAAAAATATATCATAAGTGGGCTTAAAAATCAAGACAATTTGCACAATATTATTGAAATAGTTTTGTGCATAGCTACAAGTCTGTAATTTATTGTGCTCTAAGGAATTAGAACCCAGCTTTTTTCAAAGCTTCTACAGCTTTTTCACTATCTTCTTCATTTACTAATATTATTGGTCCAGTACAGCCCATTCCGCTTTCTGAATAAATGTTTTCCTTCCAAAGCGCCTTACAGGCATTATCAAGTTCAAGAATATCTATTCCTGGAATTGCAAAAGTTACAACCTTTTTTGGTGGCACTTTAACTTCTTCAGTTGAAGCAGCTTCCTTTTCCTTTGTATTTTTAGCAATGATATCTTTCAATCCTGCTTTATTAGCCTTACCAAATTCTTCTCTTGCCTTTTGAAGTACATTATTCTTAGCGCAAGTTGCACAGTATCTTAGAGCCTCACAAATCAGTGGTGCTCCTGATGCTCTGGAAACTATATTTATTAGCTTATCATAGTTCTCACCAATTCCTGGTCCATAACCAAAGCCTACTGTTTCATAATCTCCACCTGTGGTAAAGGATGAGAATATCTTTATAAGCAAGTTTCCTGTTAATGAGTCACATACCATAACATCAGGTGAACCCGCAAGTAAATCATTACCTCTCATTACAGCTCCACCATCAGCTCTTAGTGAATCAGCAAATTGGAACTGATAACCTTTTTCTTGAATTTCTTTTAATATCTTTTCAGTTTTTCTTGCACCATCAATATTTAGAATTCCCACCTTTGGATTTTTAATTCCAAGTGCTTTAGCAGTTGCTATACCTGATATAGCATTCATAACCATTCCTTCTACTCTATTTGTTGATGTAGTACCAGTGGTAGTAGAAATGATCATATCTTTTCCTCTAGCAGGAGTAACAACTCTTCCTACAGTAGACACTCCTATTGGAAAATCAAAGTGCTGAGTTACACAACCATCTAATTCGCCTTTTTCTAGAAGCGAAGTCATTAGTTTATGACCTTCCTCAGCAGTATTTGCTTCAATAGTTTCAAGTCCTGACTCATTTTTAGGCCCTATTAAAACTATTTTAAAATCATCATATTTTTCTGATGCCATTACTGCTGCTTTTATCATTTCATCAATACCATGCTCGGAGCCTAATATTGTTAATCCTATTCTTACTTTTTTACCGAAGCTTCCACTTTTTATTCCGTCAGCAATTTCATTAAAAACTTCAGCAATCATTTTTGAAGCCATGTTTGTATCCATTGTATCACCTCTTTTTTTATAGGAAGGCTACTGCTTTTTATCAGTTAAGTAAGCAGCAAAATCTTTCATAGCGTCTGCTACCATTAATTTGATTTCATCTTTGCTTACTCCTGCACCTTCAGCAGCTTCAGCATTTCCATTATTCTTTTCTACTAGTATTGAAACTCCATCAAATAGGTTAGTCATTCTACCAAGGAATAAGCTTCCTTTACCTATTATCATAAAGTTATCCATTTCACCAGCAAGCATTTTATCTCTTCCATGTCCAACTATTGGCACTCCTGATGGAATATGTCCTTGAGTTGGAGCAAATCCTGGGTATCCATGTTCAGTTACAAAACTTGGAAGATCTTTTCTATCTAATTGTCCTTTCTTAACTGCTAGAGCACCTATCATCTTATAGTTTTGAGTAGGTACATCTCCAGCACCTGCTGGTTCAGTTATATCAGGAGTTTGCATTTCTGGAGCAAACTTATTGATATCAGTAATCTTTAGTCCATTTTTATCTAGTGGATCAAGTACTAATGCTTCTAATACTGCTTGTGGTGAAGCTCCATGTCCAATTGTATGTCTTCCTATTACATCAGTTCTTAATATTGGATTTATGCCATCATTTTCAGTAACTAGGATTGCAAATCCTCCTAAGCAGTCTTCAAGTACTGGAAGTCCTTTTTTTACGTGGTCTTTTCCATTCATACCAAGCTTTGCAGTAGCTCCTCCAGCCACAACTACAACACTCTTGTAAATCCCTGATTTAACTAATGAAGCAGCTGTTATAAGTGCGTGGGTTGGGCCAGCACAGAAGCCTCTCATATCAGCACCAGTTGCAGCTTTAAGGCCAGCAACTTCTCCAATTGACTTAGCTATGTTTCCGCCGCCTCTTTGGTTCATATCACCAATAGCTTCTTCTGAGCACTCAATTATATATTCAATTTCATCAACATTAATTTCTGGATCATTTACTAAATGCATAAGAGCAAGTACTCCTGATGCCTTTACAGCTAAATTTTCCACCATTATATGTGATGAAAGATTCTTATCAAATTCATGCGCTCTTCTTACACATCCAACTAATTTTTCGCCTTCATATAATCCTTCAGCTAAGTGATTTTCAACAAGTGCTGCAATATTCTCAGCAGCTTCACCTTCACCTAAAGCTTCAACTTTTGTCTTTAATACAGGATGTGCATCAAACTTAGCTTTTACTCTGTCAGTAAATTCTTTTTCAAGCTTTACTAAGTCAAAAACATCAGAAAGCTTCATAAGTCCATAAAACTCGTCTTGTGGCATTATTTCTCCAAATTTACCGAATCTGTTTGCACCTTCTACATTTTCATTATGCCATGGTCTTTTTCTAACATTCAATTCTTCAGGTGTCATGTTTCCAATGTAAGTTTGATTAGGAGCATAACCTACAACTTCTTCAAAACTTCTTAAATGTTCTGGTATTTGCTTTAAGTATTCTGAATCTGGGTTAGTTTCTCTTTCTAATGTTTGAGTTGTACCATTATGAGTTATCATATCTGGTGTATTAACTAGGATATAAGATGCTTTTTTAATAACTGGGAAACTCATATTTTGCCCTCCTTATTCCTTATAGAGGCATAACTTTTTTGTATGTCTCTTTAAATATTGATATATATAAATATTTAATCTTGTCATCTCTGTTTTTTATCTATAAAAAATGGAGAATTAGGAGAATTAAATTATGTCATTTCCCCACTTCTCCACTTTTTACTTTATTTATATTTTTAATTAACCTTTACTAGTCTTCAAACACCTTTTGTCCTTCAACTGGAGTTTCAAGTGCTCTAAGAGCTTTTTCAACTAATCTCTTTCTTAAAGCATACTCATCCTTCTTATCTAAGCTTGGGTTTCCAAGTGGGTGAGGTATAGCAATTGTTGGAACTATTCTGTTAGCACCAACTGTTAGAGATATTGGAACTACTGTACACATATGAACAACAGGAAGACCTGCTCTTTCTATTTCTTTAACAAGCGTTGCACCGCAACGAGTACAAGTTCCTCATGTGGACGTTAATATAACTGCAGTAACTCCATCTGCAATAAGTTCTTTAGCAATTTGCTCTCCAAACTTCTTTGATGATGCAACAGCTGTACCATTACCAACTGTACTATAAAAGTATCTGTGAAGGGAACCAATCTTTCCTTCTTTTTCAAATTCTCTTAATACGTCTACTGGTATAACTCTATCATTATCAGCATTAGCATAAGTTGGGTCATATCCACCGTGTGCTGTTTCATAAGTTTCAGAAGTTAAATCATTAACTCCTTCAATATCATACTTACCAAACTTAGATGCACTGGAGGATTCTATATGATCTGGGTTTCCCTTTGGAACTGTACCACCTGAAGTTACTATAGCTATTTTAGCCTTAGTAATATCAGCTACTGGTGGGTTTGGTTCTACTCTATCGAATACTGGCATTTTAAACTCAGTAACGAATTCTTCACCCTTAAGCTTTTTAACAAGCATGTCAACTGCTCTTTTTGATCCTCTTTCAGTAGCAAAGAAATTCTTTCTTATTCCTCTTTCAATGTATCCTTCTTCAGCAGGAGCTCCTATTGCTTCACCCTTAGCTAGCTTAACTGCAAGTTTAGCTATCTTAGGAAGAGCGTCTCTCATACCTACAGCACTGTTTTTAGTTTCAACAATATATACAAATTTCTTGTACATATCAGCACCTGGATTTTCTATATACATAGCAGTTAATGCTGGTATATTTAGAGTTTCTTGTACTGCTGTAGCAATAGCTCCACAAGCAACACCATATCTTCCTGCGTTAAATGCAGGTCCTGCTATAAATAGGTCTGGGTTGTAACCCTTTATCATTTCTATTACTTCAGCCTTAGCTTGATCCATATTTTCATTGAAATATGAGTCTCCGCATATAACTGTAGCAACTATCTCAATGCCTTGAGCTTTTAAAAGACCATTAAGTCCCATACCTGGTCCTACGAATCCTTCTCTAACTTCTGGCTTTATATCTGCTTTTTCTTCTCCACCGATACCGGCGTAAAATTGGTTAATATAGTGAACGACACGTATCAAGTGTGCTCCCCCCTCTCGGAGTATTTTTTTTATTTGTATTGTGAATACTGATCTCTTACGTTCTTAACTTCACTTATTATAGCGTCTACGTCTAGAACCATTTCCATCATTCCGCACTGCTCATCATATACAGCTGCATCAAAATCTTCCTTAACTTCTGGCTCAACTACATGATACACTGCAAGGCCTAGTGAAACTCCTGCTAGTGGTCCTGCAAAAGTTGGGTCTCCAGCAGTTACTGTCTCAGCTGATAGTCCTGAAGCTTCTGCTTCAGCTCCACCTATTAAAACAACTACATTTTCTGCACCATACTTTTCAGTAATGTCTTTAACTCTTTGTTGGATCTCCAGATCCATAGCACCTGCAGCTGTTCAAACGAAGCATTCTGTTGAAGCGAATACTACTTCAGCACCAGCGGATTTAGCACATTCTTCAATAGCTGGTCCTGGTATACCATCTCTATCGCCAATTGCGATAACTTTTTTATCCTTTAACATAATATCCTTCCTTTCAATAAATTCTATTTGATGTATATTACCGTTATTAAAATCTTTTTTGTTATTAGAATCCTCTAGCAGTTAAGTAGTTAAATCCTACTTCACTAGTAGCTCCTGTAATAACTTGAATTTCTGCATTTATAGATCCATCTTCTCTTAAGCTTCCTACATAACCTCCAGCGATTATGTTAGCTGCTTCTGGGTGTCCTATAACTTTCTTCATTACAGGAAGTGTAACAACTTCATTAGCATTTCCTCCTGTTACTACTGCATCTCCCTTTGGAGTTGAGTCAGCTAGTGATTGAGAACTTCCATCTCTACCAGCATATTCATCAGTTATTAGAACAGTCTTTATTCCCTTATCTGTAATCTTGTTGCAGTTCATAACTAGGTCTGCATCAGGATTACCAAAGCCTTCTTCTGAAACTATAACTGCATCTGCTCCTAAGAATTCTACAAGTTTAGCAGTCATATCTGAAGATCTTTGCTTATCAGCAAGGTAAACATTTTCGTTTGTTATTACACAGCCAAGGAAGTTATAATCCTTTCCGTGTCTTTCATATAAATCTTCAATTACTGGGTGATTCATATGAACATATGATGGGTTCTTATCGCAAGCTGAAACACAGTTTCCACTAACTATAGCACCATCAAATACTTCTGTTGGATATATAAATGTTGGTATTATCTTCTTAGCATCTACTCCATAAACATAAGTGTCGTGAAGAAGACCTTGAGTTTGAAGCATATAAACATAAACTACCTTTGGAAGGTCTGGATATTGCTTAACTTGTTCAAGTAATGGCAATGTCTCATATGTTTTAACTTCATCTGGCTGAATATCCTTACCAGCTTTTCCAAGATAAGTAGCAGCTTTAAATCCAACTATTCTTACTGCTTCTTCATGTTCATGTTGTAGAACTCCATCTTTTGGTTCACAGATAATAACAACATTGTTAGTCTTAGAGAATGGAGTATATCTTGCTCCTTCACCACTCATGTCAATAATACCTTCTTGGAAACCAACTATTTTACCAGTAGTAACAACAGCTGCTCCCTTTAAAACATGAGTTCTTCCTGAACCAACTGTATCAACCTTGTTAATGAATCCAGGGAATATGCCACCCTTTCCTTCAACTTTAACTCTTGGTTCAATTACATCTTTTACTGGAATTATTCTTGTCTCCTCACCAGGCTTTGCCAAATCTACATCGATGGATTGTAATCTTTCATCTCCGCCAATTTCCTTTAATAACTCTTCTTTGTTTATATAAAGCACTCCATTTTCAACCTTTGTTGCAGCTGCAAACTGGATATCCTTTATATATATTTTTCCAAGTTCTAGACGCAAAGCGGTCACCTCCCTATAATTTTTGTTTATAATTTTCAACTACTTTTGTAGTTGTAATTACTTTAGTAATTTAGTGGAAAAAGCAGTGCGGTGAATTTTCCACTTTCTATTCTTAAAGAACGTCGTAAGTTTTCTTTATGAAGATTTCTACATCTTCTAAAGTACTGATTTTATCTGGAGTTACAGTATCAATTTTTTCTCCATTTTTGTATATTATCATAGTTGGAAGTCCTAAAACTCTTTGAGCTATAGCAACTCTTCTAGCAACACCAATATTTAAACTAGCAAACTTTATTTTGTCGCCATATTTGTGTTCTAATTCATGTACTCCAGGCATAAGTTCTTTACATATTTCACACTTATCTCCCCAGAAGTCTACAAATACAGGTTTTTCAGTATAATTAATAACTTCTTCTTCAAAATTTTCCTTATTTAATTCTATCATTTTCTTTCCCTCCATTTAATAATAGATTAACTAAACCTTTATTAAAAAATAGTATATATAAATTTAATGCAACCTATTTATGAATTAAGCCTCATTAAATTCATTTTCTATATAGTGTTCAGCAGTTGTAGCTGCAATTGCACCGTCAGCTGAAGCTGTAATTACTTGTCTTAGAGATTTTCTTCTAACATCTCCTGCAGCAAATACTCCAGGTATATTAGTTCTCATATCTTCATCAGTAATAATGTATCCAGTTTCATCAAGATTAATCTTTCCAGTAAATAGTTCTGTAATTGGAAGATATCCTACGAATACAAAGCATCCATCTACCTTTAAATCACTAGCTTCACCAGTCTTAACATTTCTAAGTACAAGACCTTCTAATATTTCATCTCCCTTAGCTTCATCAACTACGGAATCATATATAACTTTTATTTTTGGATTGCTAAGAACTTTATCTTGAATTGACTTAGCTCCTCTAAATTGATCTCTTCTATGAATTACAGTAACATTTTCAGCAAATTTAGTTAGATATAGAGATTCAGTTAATGCGGAATCTCCTCCGCCTACAACTGCTACATCCAATTCAGTAAAGAAATCTGCATCGCAAGTTGCACAGTAGGAAACTCCCTTACCTCTAAGCTCTAATTCATTTTTAAAACCAGCAAGTCTTGGATAAGCTCCAGTAGCTATTATTATAGTCTTAGCTTCATAAGTTTCTTTCTTTCCAACTACCTTCTTAATCTTGCCTGAGAAATCAACTTCTGTTATTTCATCCTTTACAAATGCAGTTCCAAATTCTTCTGCTTGTTTTCTCATTCTTTCTATTAGAGATGGTCCAGTACAATCTTCTATAGATCCTGGATAGTTCTCTAATTCATCAGTAGTAGCTGTCTGACCTCCAAATTTTCCTCTTTCTATTAAAAGAGTATCCATTTTTGATCTTGCAGCATAAAGTCCTGCTGCTAAACCACCAGGTCCTCCGCCAATTATTATGGTGTCATAAATGTGAGCCATAGTTATTCCTCCTCATTTTCTAATGTTATTTTAATACATTGTATATTAAATCATAATCAATAAGTTTAAAGTCCTCTAATACTCTTTCGTTCCAATTTGGAACTGAAAAATCTCTTAAAAATTTTTCTAAAGCACTTATGCTTTCTTCAATTATGTTTAAAGAAAAGTCATCAATAGTATTATCCGCATTTTTGGATATAATAACCGTTCTATAAGGAATTTCATTCGGTTTTATACTACTCATTAGCGGGTGAGTTAATACTCTGTGTCCTTTATGAACATAATCCCTAACTTTTTTGTATACTTCCATTACATTTTTTTCAATGTATTCAACTGTACAATTTTGTGCAAATTTATCCTTTGCCATTGGATTGTTAGTAATTATTATCATAGGTTCTATCATGAGTCTTCTCCTTGTCCATAAAGAATTTTCTTGTTTTTCTGTAAACAGCAGTGCAAATTAGGAACTTTTTTGAAAATAAAAAAACAGAATGCAAAGGCAATATAGCCCTTGTACTCTGTCTTGTTAACCTGAGAGATTTACTCCTTCGGTGCTTCATTAGCTTTCCAGAGGTATGTCCATTATCGGTACTTTTGCCTGAGAGATTCACACAACTCGGCTAGTTGAGCTTATTCCTTCGGCCGTCCATTAAAAGACCCTCTCCCGATAATATCATCCATATCATTATTAATTTAAAAAATCTGAATTAATTAAATGTTATCCTTTTCACTATCATTATATAACATTATTAGAAATATTTCTACTGGTTTATGAAATATTTATGTTAAATTTTTAACTTTTTTGAAGCCATTAATTCACTTTTAGTATTCCTCTATAAAAAAAACACCAGCAGCCCTTGTGCCTGAATGAGTTCCTACTACGCAGCCTACCTCAGCTTCAATAAACTCCTGTCTATTGTGTAACATGTTTTCTCTTAAAGCCTCTAATATTTCTTGATTTTCTGCATTTAAAACCATGCAAAATTCCCCTTGCTTAATTCTTTTTTCATGAACATAATCAATTAATGTTCTAATAGCCTTTTTAGTTCCCCTAACCTTATCCATAACAGCTATTTCTCCATTTTTCACTTCAAGTATAAGTCTTATTCCTAATGCACTTCCTATAACACTAACCGTCTTAGAGAGTCTTCCACCCCTAACCAAATTCTCTAAGCTTTCAAACGCTAATGCACTTTTAACATGAGGAATATCCCTCTTAATTTCATCTTCAATAGCTTCTATATTCTTCCCCTCACCTTTAAGCCTGCATGCTTTTAAAACAATTAAGCCAAGTCCTGAAGTAACATTTACACTATCAATTACTGTTATATCACTAGTTTCAAGCATATCTCTTGCGATACATGCAGATTGAAATGTGCCGCTCATCTTAGAGGATATATGAATGGATAAGATTTTATATCCTTCTTCTAAATATTTCTTATATACATCATAAAACCTGTTTGGATTTATCTGTGACGTAGTAGGAAATATATCACTCTGATTCATTTTAGCTATAAGTTCTTTGAAGTTTATATCAATACCATCTAAATAACTTTCATCACCAAAGGACACTACAAGCGGTAATACTTCAATATCATATTTGTCCACAAGTCCTTTTGGTAAATCCGCTGTGCTGTCCGTTATAATCTTAATCTTCTCCACTCATTCATCCCCCTCTATTTCATGTTTGGAAAATTCATCTGGCGTAGTGCTTCATATGCAAGTATTGCTACAGTGTTTGAGAGATTTAATGATCTAGTGCTGGTTTCTAGCATAGGCACTCTTATTAAATTTTCAGTATTGCTATTTCTAATTCTATCAGGAAGGCCAGCAGATTCTCGTCCAAAAACTACAAAATCTCCTGGTTTATATTGCACATCTGTATATATTTCGCTTCCCTTTGTAGTAGAAAAATAGAAAGTTGAATCCTTATACTTTTCTCTTAATTCCTCATAAGATTCATAAATTTCCATGTCTAAATACTGCCAATAATCAAGTCCAGCTCTTTTAAGATGTTTTTCATCCAAGCTAAAGCCTAAAGGCTTTATTAAGTGAAGCTTAGAATTGGTAAGTACACAAGTCCTTGCTATATTTCCTGTATTTTGTGGTATTTCAGGTTCAAATAAAACTATATTTAAATTCAAAATTTACGCCTCCTAAAACATTCATTTATTCAATAAAACAAATTATACTATATCAGTATAAACTTCTCAATAGCCTTAGCTACGCCACTATTTTCATTAGTATCTGTAATAAAATCTGCGATTTCTAAAACTTTCTCTTCTCCATTAGCCATAGCTATTCCTAAACCTGCATATTTAAGCATGGATATGTCATTTTCATTATCCCCGATACATATTACCTCTTCTTTATTAATATTATAATACCCTGCTAATATTTCTACGGCTCTACCTTTGCTTACACCTTTACACATAATCTCAATATTATTTTCCCTAGAACTTACAACTTCTAGTTCATCCTCTAATGCTAATTCGCTTTTAGCACTCTTTATCTTTTCAATATCATCATCAACAACAATACATTTTAAAATGCATTCCTTATTTTCCTCAAAAGTCTTTTCCCAATTATTAACTACTTGTATTTTTATCTGCATCTCTTTTGGTAGAGTCTTGTTCATCTTAAAGTATACTTCTGAGGAATATATTATTTTTTCAGTAAATACTGTATCTGATGTATTGAAATGTGGATACAATCCATATTTTTTTGCAATACTTAAAACCTTTTTGCAATTATCTGCACCAAGTACTGACATATAAATAATCTCATCCTTGTCTTTCTCCCTCACATAGGCACCATTTGCACATATCAGCGGTACCTTAGTGCCAACAATTTCTGCAAAATAATTTGCAGATGTAAACAATCTGCCGGTACATATTGCGACTTTTACTCCTCTATCCTGTGCCATTTTTATTGCCATTTTATTTTCTTCGCTAACCTTACCTTCATTATTTAAAAGAGTTCCATCCATATCTGTACAAAATAATTTATACATTTCATCAGCTCCTCTTGCTTTTATGATGTCAGATTAATTATAGCAAATATACTAAACTATAACAAAGTCTTCAATTTTATATCAAAAAAAGTTAAAGCATATAGGTTTTTCTTTTTATAATATACCCTATATGCTTTACCAACATTTATTTGTCATCTGCAGTTGCAGTTTTATCCCTACTCATATCAGTTTTTGATTTATTGTAATAATCTATTCCTTTATTTTTATCTGAATTCAAGTAGTTTAAAAGACCATTGCAAATATTGTTACCAAAGTTCTTTAATACTTCTTCTTTAGAAAGCTTATCTCTATCTTCTTCATTACTTAAAAAGCCGCATTCTAAAAGCACTGCTGGAACATTACTATATCTTAAAACTGCTAGCCTATCTTTTATTATACCTCTATCATACCAATTATCACTTTTTAGAATTTCCTTCTGCATTGTCTTTGCCAGTGCCATTCTTTCATCCTTTTGCTCACCTTTATCATTGAAATAATAGTAGGAAGCCACACCTTTATATTTACTTTCTTTATTGCTATTTATATGTACTGAAATAAAGGCTTCAGCATTAGCTTTATTAGTAATATTACCTATCTCCTTAAGATCAACCCATTTATCCTCATACCTTGTCTTAATGATCTTACAACCTTTAAAAATCAATTCTTTTTCTGCATAATTAACAATTTTATTGGTTAGGTCTTTTTCATATATATTTTTCAAATTTGTTCCCTTATCCACTCCTCCGTGTCCGGGATCTAATACAGCTACATGATTATAGGGTTTTTCTTTTTTACTTAATAACACAATTATTTTTTTCTTATCAGCATTATCTATATATATATAGTTATTTTCTTTAAATTGCTTATTAAATTTTAGTATTATTCTATTTTCATTTTTATCATAGGTTACATCCTTACCTTGTACCTTACTACTTGACTTTATATTTACATTGTCTATAGCATCCTTCATAACAGAAACCTCAATCAAGTCATTTTTTTCATCATAATTAAGTTTCTCAATGCTTTTTTTGCAATCAATTGTATATTTTTTATAGAACTCATTTTCTTCTAAAGTGATACTCCCATTTTTATCTGCTGCCAAGGCTACATTATCCATTAAGGCATGTCCACTGGCAGAATTAATTATTAAACTTAAAAGCTTTGATAATAAAATTATCATTATTAAGAAAATTAAACAAGCTACTGCAAACTTTTTTTTATTCACAATCTTAATTTTTTTATTCATTCTTAATCACACCCAGCCCCAATTTATTAATACTATATTATAACATCCTTCCAAAAATTTCAATCAAAAAAAACTTACCTCTATTTTAACATAATATTAAAATAGAGGTAACCTCTTATTCTATATAAGCATCTTCAACTTTAGCTACATAATGATCTAATCCTTCGTTAACAAACATTACAACCTTGGGCTCACCAGTTTTATCTAATCGCGCTGAATAAGCCTTAAGTCCCTCCCTATCCAATTCTTCACTTCTTTTTACCTCTATGTTCCCATCACTATAATAATCGTAATCGGAATAAGCATTAGTTATTTCAGTTTCTAGCTTATCTGCTTGACAATCAATATTTTTGATGTTTTCTAAAACTCTTCTAATGTCTGACATAGCCTTTCCTCCTATTTGCTTTTTTAACTTTAATTTAGTACTATTTTAGTATATCTTGAAATACTAATATTATTAGCTCATAGAAGGTAAAAGGTCTAAACAACCTTTTATGGGTAACTTGCGAGAGGCATTGAGCACGATTAAGTTACCCAGTGTTTCGAGTGGAAGGAGAAACCATGAAAATAGTATTTTTAAAAGTAACTCTAAAAGCTGCCTTTACTGAGAATCAACTTGTTAAAGGTGGATGGCAGGCAAAGGATCCAGGGAAATTATATACAAGATCAAAGGGTATTTATAGATTTAATTATATAGTTAAAACATTTGGCAAAATAAAAGTAAGTGAATTACATGCAGTATTAGATTCTGAAGAAACTATCTTAAACTACAATAATTTATCAGAATTTACTTTTGAAGACTGCTGGAGTATTTTGTGGAATAAAAGTTATACTCCAAATTCAGTTGAAATTATTATGAAAAAGAACCTATTTGATTACCTTATTAATCTAGGTTGGAAGCCTTCAGTACTTGGAGTTATTGATTATCTACAGGAGGATAATGAACTTAGCTACTATTATCCTGCTCCAGAGGGTGAAGAACTCTATAAGCTTGTCGACGACAATCCTTGCGATGTACTGAGTTATATTTCAAAGCTTCGAGCATTAAATATTATATAAACTTATATATAAGCTTTATAATATAAAAAAACTTCAACGCTGGCTTTAACCTAGCGTTGAAGTGCTGTATATATGATTCTCTCATTAAAAATTCTTTGCTTTTTCCTTAGCCTTTTCTATAGTCTTTCCAACAATAGCATTAACATCATTTCCTATTATGTCTAAACCATCTGCTGAAATAGTTGTAAAATCAGTTATTCCTAAGAAACCTAATATTGTTCTTAAATATCTGTCGCCCATTTCATAAGATGCTGCAGGTTCACTTGTATAATCTCCACCTCTTGAAGTAATATTAACTACCTTTTTTCCAGTACATAGTCCTACAGCTCCTGATGCTGTATATTTAAATGTAATTCCAGTAACTGTTATATAATCTATATATGCTTTTAGTATTGAAGGAATGCTTAAGTTCCAAAATGGTTCTGCAATTACATATTTATCTGCTTCTAAAAATTGATATGCATACTTTAATATTGGATGGTCTTT
The DNA here is from genome assembly GCF_026012015.1 of Clostridium omnivorum. Lineage (NCBI taxonomy): Bacteria > Bacillati > Bacillota > Clostridia > Eubacteriales > Clostridiaceae > Clostridium > Clostridium omnivorum. Next base: position 524,572 of record NZ_BRXR01000001.1, read on the forward strand.
CCCTGTTCCTTCTTTAGGTGTATGCAATTCTCCAAGTTCTCCTTTTGGAAGAAATTCTATTCCTTCTTCATATAAATCCAAAGTGATAATTTCATCTTGAGGATTTAATTTCTTATATTCTTCAATAAAACTATCCGAAATCTTAAAAGTTCTAGATTCTCCCTCTTTCTTTGCATTTGCTTTAATGTACAATACTTTACTCATGTTTTTCCTCCTACCTACAATTAAATATTATTTATGTTTTCTTTATTATTCTCTGTGAATATTTATTTATTATGCTATAATAATATCAATTAAATATCTTTTTAACAAGTAGACACTTTTTAGTGCCATAGTACCCAAAAAGATACTGTAAAAGGAGCTGGTTTTATGAGTGAAGAAATAAAAAAACATGAGTCTTGTCATATGAAGGAACAATGCTTAAAATATGATACATGTCCTATGGTATTAGTGCAAGATTTACTTTCAGGCAAATGGAAAATTTTGATTCTCTGGTATCTTAGTTATAATACACTAAGATTCTCTGATATTAAGAGAAGATTACCTAATATAACGCAGAAAATGCTTACACAACAATTGAGAAGCTTAGAAGAGGATGGCCTGATATTTAGAACAGTTTATAACATTATTCCCCCAAAGGTGGAATATGGCTTAACAGAAACAGGTAAAAAAACAATACCTATATTAAACATGATGCACAGCTTTGGTTCAGAATACTTAAATGAAAATAATATTAATATTACTGAATAAATTTAAATACTAATTATAAGAACCACTTCAATTAAAATCAATTGACTTAATTTTATATAAAAAAATAAAACTTGCATGTCTTTATCACTGCAAGTTTTATTTTTGGTGCGGATAACAGGATTTGAACCTGCATGGTTTCCCGCTAGAACCTGAAACTAGTGCGTCTGCCAATTCCGCCATATCCGCATAATCATTTGTGCCATATAATAGATTATATACTATTAAAATAAAAAAGCAATTTTTTATTATCATCATCTTCTCTTAAAAAGTTACAATTATTGCAATTATATTAATTTCTCTTCAATTTTTATAATCTATGTCAATAATTATAAAAAAACATATATTTATCACTTTGTATCAAATAAAAGTACCAACTCTTTACACAAAGAGCTGGTACTTTTATTATATGCTTTTAGATTTAAATTTTACTTTAAAAAATTTTAATATAGCTGAGAAATTAATGTAAAAATACTTCTTAATAAAGTATACAAAAATGTTTTGCCTACGTTTTAAATGCTTTTCTATGAAGTTATAAAATTCCTTTTTATCAAATTCAAGTGCTGTTTTCTTTCCATAGAATTCTTCATACACTAAATTAGAAACTATAGTAAGTCTTGCCCTTAATTCTTTTCCGTTAACATTTTGTATAAATTCTACATCTCCAAGATAATCAGGCTTTACTATTCCTATGGTTTTTAATCTTCTCATACTATATAAATACAGTGGTATTATGCTATTTGAATTGATTATCCTTCTCTTTCTAATTAACGACCATAGAATTCTACCAATTGTTATAAGTAAAATTATTGAAATGAAATATATTAAAACCAATACTTTAAGTGAAAGCTTTTGAATCTCTGATCCTTCACTGCCATCTAAATTTTGATCTCTTCCATTTCTCTTTATATTTGAATTCATTCCACTTACATCTGGAGAATTCTGTGTATTATCTACCTTTTCTTCATTTTTCTTTTGTTCCCTAACTAAGGTTGGTCCATCTGGGACTGCATCTACTGTATACCAAATACCCATTTGCTGGTTTTCCATAAAAAGCACTTCAGTCCATGCGTGGGCATTTTCATTAGACACTACGTAAAGGCCTTTATCATCTTTTCTTTCTGTCATATTAAAGCCTTCTACATATCTAGCTGGTACCCCTGCTATTCTGCACATAACTGTAAGTGCAGAGGCAAAATAAGTGCAATATCCCTTCTTTTCAGTGAAAAGGAAATAATCAACAAACTCTTTTCCTTCCGGTAAATCAGAAACCTTAATTGAATAGGTGTAATTTGAACTCAAGTAATCCTTTATCTTCTTTACCTTTTCTAAATCATTTTTACTGTCTTTCGTAATATCATAAACTAATTTGTAAATTGCAGGGCTAATGTTGTCTGGAAGCTGAAGATATTTTTTATATGTTTCAGAATAATAAATTGGCCCTACACCTTTTGATGCTGTACTCACATCAGCGAGCTTCAACTTTCCAACCTCTGATATTTGCATAAACTTTACAGTATAAGGTTTTTGTGTCATGCTGCTGTTCATAAAAGTTGGAATATCATCATAAAATACATCACCCTTTTCAGGATTTAAATCCACAGCATAGGAAGGAGTGAAGTAAGTAGACGTATTTAATTCTTGAGGGTAAATAGTCATAGAACTTCCTGAATCCATAAGATATCCTTTTGAAATATCCAGAGAGTTCACAGTAAGCTTATCACCTTTATCTTTATAGCTGTACTTTTTCTCGCTTTGGTCCCAAGATGAACCATCATAATAATCTTTAATTGTTCCTATTAAATAATACGGTTTATCGCTTTTAACTTTAAATGCAGTCAAGTCATTTAAAGTTAATGAACCTCCAAGTCTATTCTTGTTACCATCATACCCAGAATATGATAAATCATATCTAATTTTCTTTCCCTTTAATTCATCTGTTTCCTTATCATTTGCAAATTGATTATGAAATCTACTCTTTATGCTTGTACTATATTTTGCTCCAAAATTTTGTGGCATAATAATTGAAAACTGAGCCACAGCTAAACAAAACAGTATCATGTACAAAGAAACCTTTTTGCTATTTAACATAACCCTTATTCCGTGTTTTCTCATGTTTGCAGAATTTTTAATGTAAGTATTAACGCAATAGGTAATAAGATTCAAAAACACATATTGAAACAAATAATTTTTAACATCATCTGTATAGCCTGTATACCATAATAACAGTATTATTGTTAAATTTAGAATTAAAATATTATTAGGAAGTCCCTTTGTCATCAAGAGCATATTAAATAAAATTATTAATGGAACTGCAATAGCAAAAACAGCCTTAAATTCACTAAAACTCGTATCAATTGTATTGTAGAGCTTTGTATTGATAGTATTAAAATTGTGGATTATATCATTGTTTATAAAATTTAGTACAATTCCACTTTTAAAATAGAAAAATACTAAAAGGCTTACTACTATTCCTAAGGTAAACAAAAACTTATAAAGGCCTCTTTTTAATACACTATGGTAAAACCAGTATATAAGCGTGGCACCAATAAATAGTGCTGTTATATATACATAGCTAAAGCCTTCAATTTTGTATGAAATTTTCATTAGCCTTAGTATAAAAATAAAGTTAATATAAGTAAGCAGTATAAAAATCTTATTTTCCTTTAACCAACTCATATTTTCACCTAATTTCCGGCTTTATTTATCATTTCATTAAAACTTAAACATTGTATACCAATTCTATTTAGAAATTTAATATTCTCAAGCTTACTTAAAGAATTTGCATAATAAAAAACAGTAAGATTGTAACCTTTGTCTTTCATCATAATAAGATTATCCCTCATGCCATCATCAATCCTTGCGGTGATAATTCCTATCCAACTTAGCTTTGGAATCTTATCTAAATTTGAATTAATATAGTTTATAAAATTACTTTCACTATCACTCTTTTGAGTTAGAAAAAATTCCATCAGTTGAATGAAATCCTCTCTGCTATCTACCTCAAACTTTCTTTCTATAAGTGAATTTATAAAAAGCTTGCTTTTAATACCCTTTAGCTGCATATAGTTTACAATAGATACACAAAAATCAACTAACGCCTCTTCTAATACACCTGAATTATCGTTATCAATATTGTCTTTACTCATATTTAAAAACAAATTACTTTCTTCTCCAGAAACAGTTTCAAAGTTTTTTACATATAATTCTCCATGCTTGGCACTTACCTTCCAGTTTACCCTTTTCAAGCTGTCTCCTTCATTATATTTTCTTATATCACGAGTACTATATGCATCTTCAATATTTGTCTTACTACTTACAGTATTTTTGAATATATCGCTGCCATTTGAAACAAATTTAGATATATTATGAACTCTGGGATATACTTTCATAACTGAATAGCTATTAATATGCTTACCCCGTTGAAAAATATAAAACATGTCACTAACACTGCAGTATATATCTCCAAAATTATAAATTCCTCTTTGATTAAATTGTACCTCATTTTTTATCCACTTGCTCTCATCAGGATTGAGACACAAGCAATCGCTAACATACTTGGAATTTATATTTGACATAGCGCTATTTTTTATCAAAACATATGGAGACGGAAGTATGCTATAATTCTTCACAATTGTAGAAAACTGTGCAGTGTCCCCTGCGCTATACATTTCTTTATCAAATCTAACTTGAACAGAAATTGCTTTAATTTGAGCAAATATATATATAAGACCTATAAAAAAGGTCAAAGCAATCCCATAAAATATGCAATAAGGCAAATTCCCACCTTGTATAAATGCAAATATAAAGGCAACTACAAGCAAGATAAGGAACTTTTTGCTAACCCTAAACATATTACTTCACCCTTGGAACAGGCACTGTTTTAATTATATCTAGTAGAACGGACTCACTATCATAATTGCTTGCCCTTGCAAGAGCTGAGACAGATACTCTATGTCCTAATACAAGCAAAACATTTTCCTTAATATCTTCAGGTATTACAAAGTTTCTTCCATTAATTAATGCTGTAGCTTGCGCAATTCTTAAAAGAGCTAAAGATGCTCTTGTACTTGTACCTAATATTAAGTATTTATTATTTCTAGTTGCATCTGCTATATTTGCTATGTATTCATTAATTTCATCAGATACAAATACTTCCCTAGCCTTTTTCTGAAGTGTAATAATATCTTCAGCACCAGCCACACTTTGAATTTCCTCAAGAGGTTCATCATTTCTATATATTTTTAATATTTTAGCTTCATCTTTCTTATCTGGATATCCTATTCCAACTTTTATCATAAATCTATCTAGCTGAGCTTCTGGTAAAACAAATGTACCTTCACACTCTATTGGATTTTGTGTAGCTAGTACAAAAAAAGGTTTTTGAAGTTTTATTGTATTATTTCCCTCTGAAACTTGTCTCTCTTCCATAACCTCTAAAAGAGCTGACTGAGTTTTAGGTGATGTTCTATTTATTTCATCTGCTAGAACTACATTTGCAAAAATAGGTCCCCTTCTAAATTCAAATTCCATTGTTCTCTGATTATAAATAGATATACCTGTAATATCAGATGGAAGTAAATCAGGAGTAAATTGGATTCTGCTATAAGTTAAATTTAGTGACTTTGATAGAGCTTTTACTAATGTAGTTTTACCTACCCCAGGTACATCTTCAATTAGAATATGTCCATCTGCTATTATTCCTTTTAGAATATTGTAAATCTCTAATCTTTTTCCAATAATTACCTTTTCAATATTGTATACAATATCCTTTATTAATTGTTGTTCATCCATTGTTAACGCCCCCCAAAAAACAATAAAAAATATTAATTCTTTCTAGCAAAAATATCAGTAAACTAATTATACCATATTATTAAATTTTTTCTATAAGCCCCTTTCATCTTCCACAAAAATAATCATTTAACAAAAAATCCCTTACACTATACAGTATAAAGGATTTTTTAATAATATACTATTTAATTTTATTGTTTTTTTCTTGTTCCGCGTTTTACAGTTCCATCTACTTTATTATAAGTTTCATTTGTGATTAAATCATGAGCTATGAGTTTTCCATTTTCATAAGTATTTTTATATACCCTAACCTTATATCCAATAGATGCTGGCTGTACGGTTTCGGTTACTCCTTCATCCATATTTGGATCATCAACATACTTCACCTCTGGCTGCATTGTGTCATATACCTCATTGACTAAGTCATAGGTTCTAGAAGTAAGACTTTTATCTGAGTAAACACTAAAAACTATATTTCTATTTTCAGTATAAGCTTCTATATATACTGGAAACTCTAAAGTATTTTTAAATTTATAATCTATATTGCCATAATCTACTGTAGCATCCATGCCTAATCCTATATAGTGAGAAGGAAGTGTATGATGAATTCTTTCCACAGTCTGCAAATTAGCTCTAATTGCTGCATTATATAACGTAGTAGAAACTTGGCATATACCGCCACCCAATCCTGAATCTACCTTATTTCCTATGATAACTGGTGCTTCCTGGAATCCTCGACTGGCAGTTCTTTGCCCAACTACATCATTAAAACTAAAGGTCTCTCCTGGCATTAATACCTTTCCATTGATAAAACTTGTTGCAAGAGATATGTTAGTAGCTCTTGCAGCGGTGGATGTTGAAAAGTTAGTACTAAAGCTTGAAAGTTTTGTATTTATTTTTGAAAGTTTGTCTCCAGTTATAGATGCTTGTACATCTTCTACAGGAGCTTGTATTTCAACATCGCCATTTAAGTCTCCACTAATTTTACTCAAAATATCCTTTTCCAAATTCTCTGTATTTAATTTTGAACCTTTTTTATCTGGAGTTATTGAAAAATTTCCCCTACTAACCATATTTATAGCAGCATTTGCAGGTTGTTTATCAATTTCCTTTTGCATTACACCAATCAACTCTTTAACAGGTTTTGAATCAAATGTAAAGCTACCGGTTAATTTAAACTGTTTGGGAGTAGGACTTTTAATAAGTTTATTTTTCTGTAATAGACCCTTATCTTTATTATAAGAAAATGCTTCGTCTACAATTTTTTCTATATTGTATTTTGCACTTAATTTTTCATAGTTCAATGTATATGTTTTTTCTGGGGCTTTAATGTTTATTTTTTTCTTTATTAAAGCATCTCCATACTTTTGATTTAATATGGCTAAAGCTTCTACTTTTGTTTTACCAGATAGATCTACATCTTCTACTTTAACACCTGGATATATTACATTATCATAAGCTTTAACTTTGTTACTAATATTATTAAATGAAATACCTGCTGCTACAGCTGAAACCAAAACAACTGATGCAAGAGTTATTATAATTACGTTTTTTTTCATGCAAACCACCTCTCTCCCTGTAACATTATACTATATATTTTCGAATATTAATATGAGTAATAAATACTTTTTCTTACCTTTTATTCAATTTTATTTTTTTTTATGTTAAAATTAATTTGATATAAATATAAATACGTAAATAAATTTATTTCGTTCAATTTTTTAGATGAAAGGGGTTTAATCATGAATTACAGCAAGGAAAAAATTAAGTATTATTTAAACAGCATTCTTACAATTCCTAGTCCAACAGGTTATACAAACAAGATAATGGACTACATAAAGGAAGAACTACATCTTTTAAGCGTTCCATATACTACTACTAACAAAGGTGCAGTTATTGTAACTATAAAGGGTAAAGATGATAATTATCAAAGAACTTTTTCAGCACATGTAGATACATTAGGTGCTATGGTTAAAGGATTAAAGTCAAATGGTGCTCTTTCAATAGTTCCAGTAGGCGGCTTCATGATGAATTCTGTAGAAGGCGAAAATTGTACTATAGAAACTCTTGATGGTAAAACTTACACAGGCACTATACAAACCATAAAACCATCAGTACATATCAGCGGTCAAGATGCTCGTGAACTAAAAAGAACTCCTGAAAATATGGAAGTTGTTTTAGATGAAAAAGTATCTTCAAAAGATGATGTAGAGGCACTTGGAATCAATGTTGGAGATTTTGTTTGTTTTGATGCAAGAACAACCTTTACTGAAAAGGAATTCATAAAGAGCAGACACCTAGATGATAAGGCAAGTGTTGGTATTCTCTTATATGCAATAAAATATATTACAGAAAATAATATTGAACTTCCACATACTACAAATTTCTTTATTAGTTCATATGAAGAAGTTGGACATGGTGCTGCTGCTGCTATACCTGAAAACACAAAAGAATTTATTTCAGTAGATATGGGAGCTCCAGGTCTGGACCAAAACTCCTCAGAATACAGTGTATGTATTTGTGCTAAAGATTCTTCAGGTCCTTATGATTTAGACCTTAGAAAAAAGCTTGTTGATACTTGCAAGGAAAACAACATTGATTATAAAATAGACATATACCCATTTTACGGTTCTGATGCCTCTGCAGCACTTGGTGCTGGTTGGGATATAAGAGCTGGACTTATTGGTCCTGGAGTATTTGCATCTCATGCTTATGAAAGAACTCATATGGATGCTGTAATTGCTACTCTTGATTTAGTTATAAAATATTCCACTGAAGAGTAAAATTATAAAAAAGTTGTTGTGCATGGAACCCGGTTTCCATGCACAGCAGCATCATTTATTTTTTACAATATAAAGGCTGATTGAAAATAATCAGTCTTTTATTTAAAGTTTATGTTATATCGAACTAGTTCAAAGTTACTAGTTTTTGAGCTATATCTTAACGCATAGAGTTCATCGCTGTTTTTCCCCCAAGTACTATCAAAAAAACTTTGCTTACTGGGAACTAAAAAATGCTGCTCCATATTAAATTTAATAGCTTCTTTTGCCCATTCTTTAATTTCAGAATCCTTGTCTTCAAACTCTTCCTTCGTTACTTTAATTTTTTTGTTATTGCTTATATTTGCTATCCATACATTTGAATAATCTTTATCAAGATATAAATTTTTATGCCATAAACCTTTTTTATATGCGGAGGTTTGTTTTTCAAATTTTGTATAGCTTATGTAATTGCTATCTGGCGACCATGCTGCATATTTTCCTATATCTATAAGTTTATTTTCCTTTGTCTGTAAATTCAGAGTATATATTTTTTCTTTAAGTTCATAGGCTAGTTTTATTCCATCATTGGATAATGAAGGATTATACCCTTCTATAATATTCTCATTGTTCTTGCCATCTTTTGAAATCTTATAAACTCCTGGTTCTTTTTCTACAAATCCATGTCCTTCTGGTCCTGGCAGCACAGTTACGCTAAAATAAATAATATCTCCATCAGGAGTAAAGTTAGGTTTAGCAAAAGTCTTTTGAGGATCCTCTGAAGAAATTACCTTTTTTATTTCGTTTGACTTCCTATCTAATATATATATCCCATTACTCCTTGCAAAAGTGATTAATTCATCGTCTTTCGAGTAAGAAGGGTTATAGCATCCACCAATTTTAGTAAGCTGATTTGTTTCATTGCTGCTAAGCTGCATTTCATAAATGTTATCTCCATTTCCAAACAATAATTTACTGCCGTCACTATTTAGTACCGGATTAAAGTAAATTCCCTCAGCTACTACAGCATTATTTTTTTCATAACTATTTAAGTTAGAGACACTTGTGCTTAAATTATTATCTTTATCATCCATTAAAGTTTTCCTTTTCTCTATACTCAAACTATTGAAATACAAAGCTAATGCTGTAACTAAAATTGCTACTATGCTAAATCTTATAAAATCCTTTTTCACTTGTACCCCTCCTTACTTTCTTTGAACTCATACTGGAATAAATTAATTCAAAATTATATTTCCAAATAAGTCAGCTTTTTATCCATAGGTACAAGTTATTATTTTAAATTTAATTGATTACAATCTTATACATAAGTCTTAATATAAAAAAATAAAAGACAGCCTTTTGCTGTCCTTATTGCTTATTTTTAACTATTTATTTTCTCTAGTAAATTAGGCCTCTCTTTTATTGCTGCTACCGTATTTTTCAGGTTTAGCATCTTTATTGAGCTTCCTTACTTCTCTCAAATTATTATTTATATTCATTAATTGCTTAAGCTTTTTTAATTCATCTTCCAAGGATTGCTTTTGAATAAGCAACTCTTCAAGTTTCATTTGTATTATTTCATATTTTTCTTCTAAAAACTCACCTATATCCTGTGATTTATCATATTCTTTAAATATTTCACTAAGTAACACTACTCCATCTTTATAACCTTCTAACACTCTATCGATAGCATCATGTCTTGAAAAATTTAAAGTACCTCTAAGCCATCCTCCTAAATCCTTTGATGGAATTAATTCAATTATCTTTGCACCCGGATAAAGGCTCTTATCTATTCTATTTCTTTTGTTGAAATATACTACAAATATTATATTACAACCAGAATCATAAAGCGGTTTAACTGGCACATTGTCAATTAAGCCACCATCCATATAGAACTTTTCATCAATACATTCGCGTTCAAAGACCAAAGGTATTGCAGAAGTGGCATGTAACAACGTTCTAAGCGAACTATTGTCAAAATCCTTAATATTAAAATAGTGGGCTTTAATGTCTGGTACTTCTGCACAGCAGATATAGCATTCCTTATCTATCTTTTTTATTGCTTCATAATCAATATACTCATCAATAAGTTCGTTAAGCCCATCTCTAGAAACAGTGCCATATTCCTTTAATCTTTCTTCCCATTCTAGTACGCTCTGTAAATTATTTCTTGATACACTTAAGCAAAACATATTTCTAAGTATAAGTTTTTCATCTATTGGAAGCATTTTTTCCTGAGATATATTTATCCATATATCTTCTGCAGCACTATATTTATCCTGAAAAAACAACATAGCATTTAATGCACCAATAGATGTACCAGATATTGCACTAATATGTTTATCAATACCAAAGGACTTTAATGCCTTCCAAACTCCAACCTGGTAGGCACCCTTCCCCCCTCCGCCAGCAAAGACTAAACCTATCTTTGACATAAAGTACATCACCTGCTTTGCATTTATATTTTATACTAACCATTATACTCACTAATACTACTTTTATAAACTAGAAATATAAACTATATAAATTATCTGAAAAATAATGTTATGAATTTAGCACCAGGTATAAGTAGTAATTGTCCTAAAAGTGTACCGATCAGTTTTGTACTAATTAACATAATTACTAATGTTTTTACGTCTCCATATTCCCTTTTCCCTCTGTAGGCTTCATCAGTAATTATTGAAGCCATAGGATCTATAAAAATAGTAAGCAGAATACTTGCTATTCCATTAATCATGCCAGAAGATGCAGAAACCGCTAATCTTTTGTCTGGAACATAAATCGAAGCATAATATGCAGCTAAAACGCCAATAGTATATATACCAGTTATTACTGCATTTATTAATAGCATCTTCTTAGGTATGTTTTTATATCTTAATCCTCTGATCATACTTTTGGAGGGCCTCACAGTACCATTCTTAATCCTCTTAATATTAGCTATGCTTAAAGATTGTATAACTAAACTTGGGATAGACCCTGTATCCTCAAGTTTTAGAACCGATTTTGAAAACACCTTTAAAAAAGTAGGTATAAGTACAATTCCTAAAATAGTTCCAATAGTTGATGCAGATATAACATATCTCATCTCATTTATAGGATTGTACTTAATTCTTATACTCTCTTCTATTATTGTTCCTATTAATGGTCCCTGCAGCATATTAGCAGTTCTTGAAATCAAAACTATAAGATTAAAAAGAGAAGTAGACAGTGCAAAATTTCCGTTCTTCACTGAACTTAATCTCACAGAATACGCTAATGTATCAATCAAATGTATAACAATAGTAAGAACTACCAGTTCTATAATTAAATTTGTTCCTATCATGACTCCCTCCCTGCTAATCAAGTATATCAACCTTAGCTTTTTATTATAATCTCATCCTCATATTTATCGTTAATTATTAAAATATTATTTTGGCTATTATATATTACTGAATTATCTTATACTCAATTTCTTCACCAGAAGCATACTTTTCAAGTAAATTCACAGCATCTTTTATATATGTATCCAGCTTTTCACTACCATTAAAAGAAATTATGTTCATCAATATATAATTTGTATCTTCAGTTATCATAGCTCTTCTAGAATCGGAAGTAGTACTCCCAAACTTTCCTTTTTCATCTTCAAACACTGGCAAGTTTTCTAAATTGATGCTGCCCCTTCCAATTCCCTCGTAGTTTTCGCCTATATCTCCTACTGTAAAGCTTATGCTAGCTCCTATATTATCAATGTCATAGGTTCCTACTGAATTCGCAGTTCTTAATGATATTAGATTATTAATATCTACAATGTTATTCACCTTATATAGTTCTAACCCCTTAACTAATCTTCTAATTAAAGATTCCGATGAAAGCCTATATTTACTTGGATCTTTTCCTAGCATTTTATATGCTTTTCTTGAAGCTTTTATGTTTTCAATTTCAAGTACATCCTTTAATTCTAATTTGTTTATAAATTTTTGACTTTCATCATTAATCTCTTCCCAAAGTTTCTCACTTGAATCACTAACTTTTACCTTTGCTTTAATACAAGCAATAGCAACCTCTGGGCATTTTTCTTTTATTTTATTGCTAATACTAATATTTATCATAAGTTATTAACCTTTCTATTTACTATATTATTTCCTAACAAAAGATAATTTGTAATGCTACAATACTTTACTAATTGTCACAATATCTTTTCTTAATTCATATCCAAGCTTTTCATAAAAATCAACAACCCCAATATTTGAGTTTTGTACCCAAAAGGATACTTTTACTACACCATTTTCTTTAAATTTATTTTCTAAGCATTCCATAAGTATTGTACCATAATCATTACCCTGATAATCTGGATGAACAGCAAGGTGATGAATTAATCCCCTTCGACCATCATATCCACCTAATACACACCCAATAATTTTATTATCTATTGTTCCAACCATGCTTGTCTCTGGATTCATAAAGATAAACTTTTGAATTTCTTCTTTACTATCTGATTTTCCTAAGCTTATGCCGCATTTCTGCCAAAGTTGATAGACCTCATAGTAATCTTCAATTTTCATATTTCTAATATTCATCTCACTACCTCCTATACTATAAGATAATAGGTAATCACACTACAATAATAGCGCCATTGTATATGAATCAATAAAAGTACCATCGGATAATAATTTATCCTTTTTTAGTGTTCCTTCTATTTCAAAACCTAATTTTAAATATAAGTTTATTGCCCTAAAATTATTAGCATCAACTTGAAGAGTAATTCTTGATATACCGTTTTCTTTTGCCCATTTAATTGATGTTTCCATAAACCTTCTTCCAATTCCTTTTCCACAATAATCTTTTAGAATTGCTATTCCTAAATTTGCTGAATGTCTTAGCCTTCTCCTAGCATTTCCATTAACTGCACAAGTTCCAATTATTTTACCATCAACTTCTGCTAGGATAAATAAATTTACTTCTGATTCTAATTTACTTTGAAGAAACATTTTTTCTTGCTCAATTGTCAATGTAAGTTCTCCAGGTTCTCTTAGTAAAAATGGTGTTTCATAATCTAGCTTCTTAATAACTTCGAGCAATTCCTCTGCATCATCAATATGTCCATTTCTCAAAACTACTATCTTCTCATCAAACTTATACTTCTTTTCTTCTATCTTTGACAATTAACTCATCTCCTTAGAATTTACCCTATAACATGCATATTCCTATAAGTAGATTATAAGTTATAATTTTACAATTTGCTATATAAAAAAGCTGCTCAATAAATTTAAGCAACTTAAATACTCTCAAGTCAATTAATCTAGCTGGCTATTTTATATAATATCGCATCATCTGTTTCCACTTAGATCTTTTGGCTGCTAGTACAAAGCCAGCTTCTTCAAAGGAACTAGGAATACCTGTCCATAGGAATGCAGCTGGAACTTTATTATCATAAGGTACACTAGGATAAGCTTCAACTATTTTAGCATCATTTAATTTGCTGTAATTAACTGCAGCCTTAATTAATTCTGTTGAGATACCCTTTCTTCTATATTGTTTTGATATATAAAGGCAAGTAATTGACCATACAGCTTCGTCATCTATTCTCTTAAAAACCCTGGAATTTTCAAGTCTTATGTATTGGTCTCTTGGTGCAACCGCACACCAGCCAATTGGCTTTCCATCTAAATATGCCAGCACTCCTAATGTCTCATTTTTCTCTACTAAGCTTTTTATTGCGCTTTTATTTAACTCACCTTTTTGTTTCTCAAACTCCGACTTTTTTAACCTCCAAGACATACACCAGCAGCCGCCACAAGCTCCATTTTCTCCAAATAACTCTTCAAGGTCATTCCACCTATTTTTGTCTAATGAGTATACAGTTAAGTTTATTTCACTATTTTCATACACTAACATTTTTTCTCCTTATCACTATTTGTTTAATTTTTTTACAGCTATCTCCCACGCTATTTTAACCTTCTTATATCTATTAATCTCATTTTCATTAATGTATTCAATTTTCCATTCCTTAAAAAGTTCTCTCAATTGCTTCTCATTGAAAAATCTCTTTAGTTTGCCTTCAATATTATAATAGTTCTCTTCTATGCTTAACCCTTCTCCAGCTCCATAATTTTCATCATTAGTGGAGTTAACCCTGCAAAGAAAAAGCCCTTCCTTCATTAACACCCTATTTATTTCCCTTAATATACTTTGAGTTTCATTCCAAGTAAAATAATGCAATGAAAGATCAGAAATTATTACCTGTGTACTGTTATTTTCAAAAGGTAGTCCATCTTTGAAATCAAAGCATTTTATATTCAAATTATTAGTATAATGGCTTAGCTTTTCTAATGCTTCCTCTGAAAAATCACAGGAGATTACTTCATATCCCCTTTCTATGAGATAAAGAGTATCATTTCCAGATCCGCAACCAAGGTCAATAATTGGGATATCTTTCGATTTCATGAGTTCTTTTTCATATTTATCTAACCATAAATCATATGTAGGCATTTTATTTAAAACCCCATCATAAATTTTATTCCAAATGTCCTTTTGCTGATCCATTTTATAGTTCTCCCTTCCAATATATAAATCGTATCAATGTATTAATAAACCATTAGGCTGTAATAAATTATATTTATTTTATACAGCCTCGGTTTCTGGAATTTCCTGAATTTTATTATCCATCAAATAAAGTCTATACATTAGAATAGCTGCAATAATAGAAATTCCACCTATAAAAAGCCATAGATTTCTAATGTTTGTATATTTAACGTATATTCCAGCTATTATAGGTCCACCCATAAATCCTAGCTTCCTTATTATTGGAAATATTGAATTAAATCTTCCTCTATGTGAAGCTGGTGAGTGATCAGCAATATATACATTAGTGTTAGTTGCAATTAACATTTCTCCCATTGTCCAAAGCATTGCTGATATTACAAACAAAGCATAGCTATGTATAAAATAAATCATTCCAAAACCAGCTGCATATAATATTCCTCCTATTGCAATACATAAAGACGCCTTCATTTCTTTAGTCATTACAGTTAAAAACATTGGAATAATGCTGCACATTACTGCATTAACTGTCATCAAGCTTCCAAAGATTGTCGCTGAATTCTTTCCAAATATCTCTCCAATTTGAATAGAAAGTCCAAAATTGAATTGAGAAAATACTATAAAGTATATAACTATTATGAAAGAAAATAAAAGTAAAGTTGGTCTTTTAAGTAGTGCCTGGAGTAGTGTACCTTCTTCGGATTTTTCCAACTTATTATGTCTCTCCGTTGATTTTTCTTGTTTTGCTGGCATAGTCTCAGAGATAAAAATAGCTACAAGTATTACTGAAATAAAAGTTGTAATAGCATCTCCTAAGAAAAGCCAATTTAAATAATTGTTATATAAGAAGCCTCCTAACAGCGGTCCAACTGAAAAACCTATATTCAAAGCCATATACTGCAAAGAAAAAGCTGTGTTCCTTTGCTCTCCTTCTGTTATATCCGTAATAATAGTACTGTAAACAGGTAATGAGTAGCCACCAAGAAAATTTGATATAATTAGTAAGCAAGTCAAAATAATTGGATTTCTTGTAAGCACACATAAGATTAAAGCTGCCGCAGAAGCAGTCCTAAATATAATAAATATCTTCTTTCTTCCTACAACATCAATCAACTTTCCTCCATGTGCTGAGGCCAATAAGCCAACAAAGCTGTTTACTGCCACAATTATTCCTACTACCTCAACATTCATGCCTATAGAATAAGTTAAAAACATAGTTAGAAATGGAGCTACAAAGTTACCTAGATTATTGATTATTGATGCAAAAAATATGATATAAACACCCATAGGCATATTTTTATATGGCAGCAATAATTTTTTTAGACTTTTCATATATTCCCTCATCCCCTTTGCGCTAAAATACCCACTGCTATTTAGTAGTCCATTGAATATTTAGACTAGAATTAATATACTGAGTACTTTTTCCTGTTTCTAAATCCATAATATATTGCTTTTTCTTACCCACAATTAGCCCTAATATTTTCCCAAAATCATTATAAACTAGATATTTCCCATCAGGAGATAATCCTACTGGTCTATAACCTGTAAATTTATCAGAATACATACCAATAAACCTCTTTATACATTTTTCTTCACCATTACTCATCATGTAAATAGAACCTTTTTTTTCATAAACTTCTACCTTGGCATTTTTACAGGAAATATAGTCTGTATCCATTTCAACTACTCGATAATCATCTAAAACCTTCTTTTCTTCTGGCTCCTTAATGTAAACTGGTGTAGTTTCACCTTCCTTAATACCAAGAATACTAAATTTTCCTTTATATACTGCTTCAAACTCTATTTGTCCAGTTTCAGGTAAATAACAAAAATCTATTATATTATCATTTTTATCACCATTATCATAATTACCATTACCTACGTTGCTATAAATTAGCTTTTCATTTTTCATGTTTGCATCTGCTTTATATAAAATTAAAACTCCGTCAACTCTCTTAGTATAATATATTTGTCCACTTAGGTTATCTAAAATTTGAGAGTTTGCTGACATATCAATCTTATTAATAATTAATGGTATCAAAAGTGCAATAATTATAGCTATTACAATAATTATTTTCTTTCCAGCAATTTTCATCAATTATCCCCCCCTTTTATGCGTGATTATATGAATTTATTATTAAAACAAAATGCTTCTTCTGTTTAAATCAGGTTCTGCAAATTTAATAGTTATAAGCAGCTCTTCAGCAGCAGCAGCAAATGCTGTTATCAATACTATCCATAGTATAAGTCCATTTTGAGTATACAAAAACCAAATAGGCAGAAAAAAAAGCATAAAACCAGCTGCCTTATTTGCAATTGTATGAACAAAAGTAATCTTTTTATATTTTAATTTAGTAAACAACATATTTATAAGTCGTATAATTATAATTAATATGAGTGCTGCTAAATGCACACCTTCCATAATTGATAAATACAGCTTTAGAAATATGAAAATAAATATTGTATAAAATACAAAGTCAGCAATTGAATCTAATTTTGCGCCTAAATCACTTTCACATCCAAACCTTCTGGCTATTATACCGTCACATACATCAGTTATACCAACTACAATATAAATAGCTTCAAAACCACTCGGAACATGCATAAGTGGAATCAATAATAAAGACAATATAATTCTCAATATAGAAAGTATGTTGGGTACATATCTTATCATATAAAACTCCATTCTATGTTAATTATAGCTTACGAACTAACCTATATGTTGATTATAAACCACTATTTTACATATTGCTATATAAAAAAATCTTAAAGCAAAGGGATAAGTCTTATAAAAACTCATCCCTATTTGCAGAATTTTATGGAATTTTTAAATCTACTTTCTTACAGTTATAGTTGCTGTAGAATTATCATTAGTCTGAGCAGCTATATCTATCTTTAGTCCAAGATTAGGAATATTACGCCCTACATATGGAAGTGAAGAATTAAGGTAATTAGTTGTATCTGTAAAGGACGGATATGCTGCTAAGCTATTGTCTGTTGTAGTACGAGTAGAAGATGTAATAGTAAATTTGTTTTGAGCATATTTACTAAAAGCTGCATCCTTCATTTGGAATAGGTTATCAGCGTAGTAAGCTTTTCTTCCTTCTGTATAAGTTATATTATTCTGATCTGCATCAACTATTCCTAAAAAGCCATTACCTGGATGAGTCCCTGTCCAGTTGTCTGAATAGAAGTCATCAACATACCAAAGTACTATTCCTGGGTCATAAGCAAAGACTCCTCCGCTAACGGCATTGTGAGCTAATGCCTTATCCACTCCATAATAACTTCTAAGCTCAGCTAGGTAATATTGTTTAGTTGTTAGAACCCCGTTAGTTTTTGAAAAACCTACAAAGCTGAAGCCTGAACTTGTATCTGGGTCATCTACATACAAGCTTTTTTTCGCTGCAGTAATATTAATATTATCAATATAGAAGCCAGCTCCATAAACAGCTTCATCTGTATTATAAGTAAATTTCAGATATATGTTCTTTCCTGCATAAGCACTTAAATTGAAGTTTGCAGTAACCCAACCTCTTGAGGTACCTGTAATAAGATTGGTTACATCCACTACTGCATCAGCATTATGAGTGGTAGTAGTAATGCTTCCTGGTATATCTGTCCAAGTTGTACCATCTGTACTTACTTTAACTGCTCCGTAATCCCATCCTTGCTCTATATCATACCAAGCACTGAAAGTTAAAGCCGGCCTAGTGCCTGACGGTAAATTAATAGGTGATATTGTTTGCATAGAAGTTGCAACCTTTTCACCATCCTTACCTTTACTTCCCCAGTAAGCTAAGGAACCTGTAGGTGGTGTAACAACTTTTGTCTCTTTATCTGGTAAGCTAATTCTAACAGCCTGCTGCTCTCCTGTAAGCAGATTGTTATCGCTAGCCTGTCTTAGATTTATTGTAGTTCCTAAGGAAGTCAATGTACTAAAATCAATTACAGCAGCCTTCTGCCAACTTCCACCATAGCTTGCTTGAAAAAATTGCTTAGCATAGGGGCTAAAGCCTGAAGGTTCTGTTCCTGGAACTGTTCCATTCCAGCTACCTGAAGACATTATTGACCAAGCAGCTATTGGCTCGCCAGTTGAGGAACTATATTGGGTATCATATTCGTCAGGAAGTCCAAGATCATGCCCAAATTCATGTGCAAATACACCTGCTGCTCCATCCTCTGGCTCAAGGGTATAGTCAAAAGCAGCATAAGCTGTTCCTGGAATTTGATAGTTTTCACCTAAATCCCATCTATGTGACCATATTGCATCCTCAGCAAGACTTCCACCACCTGCTTCTTCACCTACACCAGAATGAATAACCATAACATGGTCTATTATTCCATCAGGTTCGTTGTAGTTTCCATCTCCATCTATATCATATCTATCTTCCTTGTCAAAGTTTGCTAAATTTAAATTAGGGTCAGCTGCAGCCTTTGCTAGAGCTTCCTTAACTAAATCTCTAGGTCTTAAATCATCACCATTAGCATCATTACCGCCATAATAAGCTGCAGTGTTAGATGCGGTATACCAACCTGCAACCTGCCCTTGAACTAATAAGCTTCCTCCTGATTGAGCTAAGTAATACTGTTTCATTGATATGAGATTTTGTCCATTGGGTCCAACATATCCGTTGTCACCAAAAATCATATCATTAAAATGTGCTGTATTGTAATCAGAATAATACATATCAGTTTCAGTTGGTTTTATATTATTGTGCTTAAAGTCGGAATAATCAATTAGCAGCACAAGTACGTTAACAGTCTTTGAAGGAGTAGTCACTGATGAAGTACCCTTCTTCATATAGTTTGCTAATTTTTTACTTTGTGCAGCCTGCAAGCTCTTTTGCTTTTTTGATATTGACTTAAGCTGGCTTCCCTTAGCCTTCTCATTCATGTACTTAATAAATGCTTCATGTGCAGCTTGATTACTGGCATCCTTAGATATCTTTCCTTCCTTTTTAAGCATCTCAATAATTTTATCTTCTCTTGCGATACTCTGATCAGTTGGTCCTCCATACTTATAGAACATATTCTCACTGTAACCTAGATCAGGTTCTACTTTTGCATTTACTTTAGCATTAAAACTAGTAGTGCCAATAAGTAAAAATAGTGACGTTGAAATGGCTAAAAGTTTTTTTGATAACATTGAATTCCCCCATAATATAGTTACATACTACTTTATGAGAGCAACCCAAGCTGTTATTACTAAAGGTAAAAATTTTATAATACAAAAAATAATTACAGACAAAGCATCTTTTTATTATATTATGCTTTGCCTGAAAAATATTTTACTTTATATCAACGTCACATTGATAACTTATGCTATATTTTATTTCTTCAGCCCAAGTACATGCTTTGATATCCCTTAAGGTTTTCTGGAGATAATTAACTTGTTTTTCTGGAATACTTATATTAAGAATATTTATCTTTTCCTTTAGAGAAAGATTTCTTTCTGATTTATATCGTCTTACTTCACCTATTAATTTTTTAATATTTTCTCCAAAGCTTAATATATCTTCATTATTTGTGTCAGCTTTCATATTCCACTGCAATTTATGAATGGAAATTGATTTTTCAAATTTCCTATAAAATGACTGGTATATTTCTTCTGTGATAAATGGTACATATACAGCATAAAGCTTTAAAAG
The DNA here is from genome assembly GCF_026012015.1 of Clostridium omnivorum. Lineage (NCBI taxonomy): Bacteria > Bacillati > Bacillota > Clostridia > Eubacteriales > Clostridiaceae > Clostridium > Clostridium omnivorum. The sequence goes on from NZ_BRXR01000001.1 coordinate 545,039, forward strand.
CTCTAGTAGCGTATTATATAGGGCATACTGTGCTGATATTCTCTCTTCCTTTCCATGTATTTCTGGTTTATAAAGTCTATCCTTTACAATCTCCAAATAATTATCACAAAAGTCGTTCCAGAAGAACTCATCTATTTCGTGTTTTGCAAGTCCAATCTCATAATGATTTAAGTATTCTTCTGCTGTTTTCCCCAATATCTTAACTTTTTCAATTATCCAAGAATCAATTGGCATTAGCTCTTTAGGCAGCATTCCATTGTAGTCCTGCAGCTGTATAATACAAAAATTAGCAGCATTCCAAAGCTTTGTCAAAAACCTCTTAGATGTTTTTAGTTCATCCTCTGAAAACATAGTGTCTGTTCCAAGCTTTGCTCCAGCAGCCCAATATCTTAATGCATCTGCAGAATGCTTTTGTATTAGTTCATTTGGAGAAGAAGCTGCATTATTTTTCGATTTGCTTATTTTCTCGCCCTTCTTTGCTAAAACAAAACCACATACCATTATATCCTTCCAGGGTAATTGACCAGTATGAAATAGGCTCCTAACTATTGTGTAAAATGCCCAGGTTCTTATTATTTCATGTGCTTGGGTTCTCATACCCATTGGAAGAAGCTTTTTTGTTATATCTTTTTCCGTATTCCATTTTGAGTTTATTAGTGGCGTCAGTGAAGAAGTTGCCCAGGTATCAAAAACAGCAGTTTCTGGAGTAAATGTAGTGCTGCCACAAGTGCACTCTGAAGAAGGTTTTGATTCTAAAGGATTTACTGGTAATTCCTCCTCCTTTGCAAATATAACCTTTCCACATTTGCTGCAATACCAAAGAGGAAATGGTATACCAAAGTATCTTTGCCTTGAAATGCACCAATCCCACTTTAAATTCTCTACCCATGTTATATATCTATTTTTCATAGATGCTGGATACCAGTTTATTTCATCTGCAGCTTCTAAATACCTTTCTCTTTCGCTTAAAATATCTATATACCACTGCTTTGAAGGTATTATTTCTATTGGCTTGCCGCATCTCTCATGGATTGAAACTGTGTGAGTTATTACTTCACTTTTTTTTAATAAATTTTTACTTTTCAGTATTTCAATAATTTTTTCTCTTGCACTAAAAACTGTTAAACCACTAATTAGTGGAACATTATCTGCTACTCTGCCATTACTTTCTATAACTTTTCTATAAGGCAGCTTATGCTTTTCATACCATTCAACATCTGTAATATCTCCAAAGGTTGCGCACATTACTATTCCTGTTCCCTTTTCTAAACTTGCGTTTTCATCTGAAAGAATAGGTATTTCATAGTTGTATAATGGAACTACTGCATTTTTTCCTATATATTTTAAATATCTTTCATCTGATGGGTTTATAAATAAACAAACACATCCATAAAGCAGCTCTGGTCTAGTGGTTGCAACTATTAGTTCCTCCCCATCAACCATAAAAGGTATATAATTAAAAGTTGCTTCCTTTTCTGCACTTTCAAGCTCTGCTTGGGCTATTGAAGTTTGACATGTTGTACACCATAAAACCGGCGACTCTTTAATATATGCTTTACTGGCCCTTGCCATATCTAAAAATGCCTTTTGTGATATTTTTCGTACCATAGGATTAATGGTTTCATACTGAAGGCTCCAATCTACGCTAAATCCCATGGATAGCCATAGCTTTTTAAACTCTTCTTCGTATTTTTTTGTTGTTAATAAGCATTTATCAATAAATTCACTCCTTGGCATGGATACAGCTCTTGCATTTTGCTCTTTTTCAACAAGTCTTTCTGTTGGTAGTCCATTATCGTCAAAGCCAAAGGGATAAAATACTTCCTTGCCCAGCATTCTTTGAAATCTAGCAATAATTTCTGCCTGGGTATAAGAAAATATATGTCCTATGTGAAGACTGCCGCTTATTGTTGGCGGTGGAGTGTCAATTGAAAAAGTTTCCTTATCACTATCATTTTCATATTTATATATATCATTATTTTGCCAATATTCCTGCCACTTCTTTTCTGACTCTGCTGGATTATATTTTTTATTAAGCATTTGCAATACCCCCTAATTTTTAATTTTTCTCTAACTGCGCATTTAGAGAAAATAAAAAACCTTCGTCCTAACTAAAAGGACGAAGGTTGAATCTCCGTGGTACCACCTAAATTTGTACAAATGTACACACTCAATATAGTACGGGCATATCTGCCGATACCATTTCCCTTCTAACGGTAGGAACTCCGTTAAAGCCTACTCACCCAAAGTTTTCGGTTTAAAGCTCCAAGGCTACCTTCATCACATCCATCATGGGAAATTTCCACCATCATTCCCTCTCTTTATTTCAAGTATGCAATTACTCTTCCTCATCAAAGCCACTATTTGTTTAATTAATAATATAATACTAACCTCAATAAATATTGTCAACAGAAATTTCAAAATAATTCAATATATTTAGAAACTTAACATTAATAATTTATTGCTCTTTTAAAAACTCTAATACCCTTTTATGTAAAAATGGCTGAATCAAAGGGTAAGTTAAATCACCCGGTATATTATCAGCTAATTTAATTTCGCTTATTTCAAATTGAAGACAGCTGTCTAATTCCTCTACCTCTGAATAAAATAGCTGCCCATAGGATTCTGTGTAATTTATATTTTCATCTCTCTCTACTGAATAGACACATACAGGAGTCATATTAAACCTTGTAGCTCCAGTTTCTTCAAATAACTCTCTTGAAGCCGTATCATTAATATTTTCATTTTCTTCTCTATGCCCTCCAGGAATTTCAAGGGTCTGCCTATCCTTGTGCCTAACATAAATCCATTGATTCTTATACCTTGTCATAATTACTGCAAACAATAATTTACTATCCTCTATAGTATTTAAATCGTAAAAGTTAATTTTAAACATACAATTTTTCTCCCTTATAATTAGCTGGAATTTGGTTCTTCATCAATAAACTAATTTCTAATTATAAATATTATTATATTGATATTTCTAAAATGTCAGTTATTTTACTAAAATCATATTCTTTCAATATGCCTGCACTTGGATCATAGTATTTGCCATCAAAGAATATAATCAAATGTGCTTTTATATTTATAATACAGCATTTAGGAAGATCTATATCTTGTTTTACGTTGTAAATTATTTTATCTGAGTGAGCTATTCCAACTTAATCCTTCCTACTTATATATTACAAAGATGCCCTTCTAGAAAAGATATAGAACGCTGGTTATATTTTTCTATCAACATCTAATTTAAATTCTGGCTGCGTCACATATGCAAAATATTATACATTCCCATCATAATTTAAATACGCTTGAAAACGCTGACGGATGGCTGGTGTTGTAATCATTTCAAGCACTTTATCTTTCGGTATCCAACACGACTCTGAATTTTCATCTGAAGTACACAACTTTCCATCAATAAAAGTACAAATAAAATCCATCATTACCTTGGTAGGTACTTCTTTAACCCCATTATATCCTTTATTCGTTGCTATATTTGATGAAATTGCAAAGAGTTTTTCTACTTTCACATCAATTCCGCTTTCCTCTTTTATTTCTCTTGCAACTGCCTCAATAAGATTTTCTCCAACCTCAACCTGTCCACCTGGAAAAACCCATCCTCCGTGATATGTCTTTACTAATAGGATTTCCCCCTTATCATTTTCAACAACACCTGCTGCTGCAACAATATGTGTTGGCATTATCATTTACCCCACCCCTTTATACCTTTGAAATTATTACTGACAACCTATCTCATTAGGATTTATGAGTATATAATTCATTTTATCTTCACATCTATCATGCATATTATAAAAGTGCTCGTCACAATTTATAAATTCAAACCCTAATCTTTCAAATATCTTTTGCATCCTAATATTTGAACCCATTGTATCAGCATATATATTTTTTAATTTAAGTGTACTAAACACATACTCTATTGCCAATTTAACTGCCTCTGTCCCATATCCAAGGCCCTTATAATTATCATTAACAAGAGCAATTCCAAGCTCGCATCTGCTTTTTTTATAATCAACCCTTTTAAAAGATATCTCACCAATTGGAGTACCATTAGGTAAAAATATTCCAGCCCTAGGATACCATGATTCCTTTTCAGTAATTAACACATATTTTTCATCTACTTTTTCTTCGTCATAAACATAAGGATTAGGATCCATAACTGGATCAGCAACATAGCTTTTCCAATACCTATGATATTCTTCCCTTGAGAATGTTTTAAGATAAATATTATCACCCTGAATGTTAATCATAGTTTCTTCCTTTCAGACAATTTATTTTTCAATTGTCCCTATGAATTCATCAATATTTTCTACCAGGTCAAGATATAATTCCCTTTTCCTTTTGCTAATGGATAAAGCCTTTTTGCTATCAATAAGTTCATACTCATTAAGCAGCTTTAATGCTTGTAAATCAACACCTTCGATTACAAGATTATTATTCATAGTAATAGCTAGTTCTAATAAATTATCCTTAATTTGAGTTCTTAATTCCTTGTCCCATTTACTTACTACCTCAGACAATAGCCATATTATCCAAATTCCATCCCCTGATTTTAATACTTGTTTAACATATGGAACTATGACATCATCTATTGTAACTAATAATCCTACTATTTCCTTTGAGCCAGGCCAGTTCATATCTTGAATCCATTCTAAAAGACCGGGAATTATGGATTTAACCCTTGGATATCCAATTTGCTTTAAAACTATTGCTGCATTTCCCCAGTAACTCTTTGATACTGGCTGTAAAAGCATGTATAATTTTGACTCTTCAATATTTACAAGCTGGCTTATTGCATAATCCTGTAAGTATTGTGGTGCCTCTAAATTTAAATTACTTATATATTCTTCTATTTCAATGTTATCCATCGATCTCTCCTAATTTTTAAATCTATATATTAAGAATTTTATATTTCAACCTTATCTAAATAACCATTTATAATTTTTAAAATTGTTGATTTTATTTATATTTTACAATTCCTGCGTATTCAAAAGCGTTCCTTATATCTTCAGCTATCATAATTCTCTTGCTCTTCTCAATATTAAAGCTATCTCCAGTCTGGGTATAAGATGGGAAAAACCGAATGCCATTTGAGCTGTAAATTTCTTTTCTAATTTTATAGGTTGATCCGCTCCGAATAACATTAGCTCCGTATTTTCTCTTAAATATATAATTAATGGACTTTATAGCAAAGTCACCCATACACATAATGGACTTTACATTTTTAAATGGTTCAATCTCTTTTTCTAAAACCTGACTACACCTTTTGATTGTAGCAGCTGAAACAAGATAATCTTTCTTACTGCACTTTATAGCAGTTGTTAGATAAATTCCTAATTCATTTAGCTCACTAATAGATTCTATATGATATCCAGCATCATCTAATGCTTGGCACGTTGTTTTAAAAAATGCAGCTTGCTCAGTAGTATAAAAAAAGTCGTTCAAATTTTTAGGTAAAGCCTCTGAAATCATTAAGACTTTGATGTTACTACTGGATATTTTTGCAGTAGGCAAAATTGCCTCTAAATTTACATCTATACAATTTCTTTCACAATTACACTCCAACTAATATTACCTCCATTAAAAATAATAATTTCTCTTTTGCCTAAGCATTTTTCAATTACTCATGCTACATCTTACTTATATATAGATTATAGACCACATTTTTACATAGTTCCATAAAAAATCCTTATTCAAGCTGAATTATACCGTTTTGTTTCTATTTAGCATACATGTTAAGAAAAAAATAATTCCGGCAGACTTATTATCCTGCCGGAATTTCTTTGTAATCTTACTTTTCAAGCTATGCATTTGATGTCGCAATTCTATAATTTAATCTTCTCTACAAGCTCCTCCATAAATCCATCTTCAAAAGGACTTCTAAGACCAACATTATGGAGCATATTAGGGAAATAATCTTTTGCTGATTGCAGACAAAATGCATAATACTTTTGCCAAGCCCCCTGATAGTTTTCATCCATTAGAGCCTTAAACTGAAGTGCACATGTCTGTGCAAGGCAATAATCAATGTAATAGAAGGGCCAGTTATATACATGCTTCTGCATCTGCCAAGTACGCCCATCACCATAAAAGGCATCATATTTAAAAGCAAGATGGGGCTTATATTCTTTTTCTAGTTGCTTCCACACATCTCTTCTTTGTGCAGGACTTAGCTCTGGCTTCGTGTATACTATTTCCTGGAACTCATCAATCATGCATCCGTATGGTATAAATGCAATAGCATCTTCTAGATGCATTTCTCTGTAATCATCAGCTCTTTCTCCGAAGAATAAATCCATCCATCTTTCTGTAAAAAACTCCATTGACATTGAGTGAACTTCAGCAGTTTCACTGGTTATGTTGTTGTGCTCTACTATTTCATCATTTCTTGTTACAAATCCTTGGAATGCATGACCACATTCATGGGTTATAACATCCACATCTCCACTTGTGCCGTTAAAATTAGCAAATATGATTGGTGCTTTATAGAGTTGAAGCATATCCATATAGCCGCCTGTAGTTTTATTAGGTCTTCCTAATACATCGAATAGCTCATGCTTTAACATAAAGTCAAAAAATTCTTTTGTTTCGGGAGACAATTCACTATACATTTTTTTGCCTGCAGCAAAAATATCATCTGCAGTTCCAACAGGAATAGGATTTCCTTCAGCAAAATAAACATTTTCATCAACATAATCAAGCTTTTCTAAACCAAGACGTTTTCTTCTCTCTTCATGCATTCTAGACGCAAACGGAACAAAATACTTCTTAACTTGATTTCTAAAGTTAGCTACATCATTTTTGTCGTATGAATTACGTCCCATAATATAATAACCTAGTTCAACATAATTATCATATTTCATTGACTTAGCCTGTGCATTACGATTTGCTACAAGCTTATCAAAAATTTCGTCTAATTCATCAGCAATGGTAAGCAGCTTTTCACTTCTAATCTTTGATGCTTCAATTCTTGTTTTCCTATCCTTTGAGTGTATATATTTTCCTAATAATGAAAGATTCAGTGTTTCTCCCTTGAATTCAACTTTAGTTTGTGCAATTAATTTATTGTATCTTGATGTAAGCGCATTTTCTTCCTGCTTAAGAGAAATAAGTACATCATTAAACGCTTTAAGTTGAATCTCTATATCCTTAAAGGTAACTTGTCCTATTTTGCTCTCAAGATAAGTTCTGTATTTAGAATTATAAAGCATCTTTTGATACTTCACTTCAAAGCTCTGAATTTTAGGAGATATTTCATCGTAATACTCCTGCTCAGCTTCATAAAATTCATTTGAAACATCACCATCATGTCTCATTCCAGCTAAAATCATTGCAGTTCTAACTTTTGCCATTAACGCATAGTATTTTTTATGTGCCAAAAATTGTTCTTCCCCATCTTTTGCATCATTAAATTCTTTTGCTATTTGTGATGCTTCATTTTCAAAAGCTTCAATTGTTATTCTTTCGTATGGTAGTCCTGATAATATAAAATTCTCATTTTGCATCGTTATGACACCCCCTAATATTTATTATATATTCCATTATATAACTTTTAAAGTTTTTTCTTAAAATATTTATAATAAAAAAGCCCACCTAGCTAGTGGACTACAAAATTTTATTATTTCACATATTATTTCGACAATAATCGATTAAATAGTGACTTTTTATAATTTCTTAATCTAGATAAATCATGCCTTTCGGAGTATACTCCAATAAGAATTAAAGCAATTCCCAAACCAGCAAATAGACCTTTTATAAATTCCGGGAATAGCTTAAACTCATTTGAAAATAAGAAAATACTATTAAATAACAATCCCAAACATATATAATTATTAAGTTTTTTCATTTTATTTTCTCACATTCTTTTACTATAATACTTAAATGCAAACATATAAGATAGAATAAATACGAAGATTATACATATAAGTACCTGAAATAATACCTGATTAAACAGGCCGCCAATTAATGCAGCCGCATACGTTACTACAAGCATCACATAGGCTGATGTTCTAATTGACTTGTTTCCTATTTCTTGAATTCTCTCATCTGTATTACTGAGCCTACTTTCCTTTAATTTATTCTCATCATTAAGTAGCATTCTATTTTTAATCCATAGGATTACTCCTGCTACAAAAAGACCTGCTCCAACCCCAGAATATACTCCAAGCATATGCTCATTAATGGATGTTTTTAAATAGGCTTTTGTGCCAAAACCAACTATCATTGTAATAATTCCTATAATTATAAGAGCTACCATAGCTTTCATACGATTCCTTATAACTTTCCTGTATTCCTCATTATTTCTTGCATTACATCCACAAAAAATCCCTCTCATAAATTTTCATCCTCCTGATCAAAAATAAATACTTCTTCAATAGATACCTCAAAGAACTGCGCAATTTTGTGTGCCAATATTAAGGATGCATTATATCTTCCATTCTCTAAAGATATAATTGTTTGCCTTGTGACATTCACTGCATCTGCAAGCTCATTTTGAGTTATCTTCCTTGCTTTTCTTAACTCCTGTATTCTAGTCTGCAATTTATCACAACCTCTCATTAAGTATAGTTTGCTTTACATTTAAAGTATAGTACGCTTTACACTAAATGTCAAGCACACTATACTTTCTATTTCTAAAAAATAAGATGTATGCTAATTTCAGTTAACATACATCTTTATCTATTTAACCTTAATAATTATCGTATTACACCATGATTGCTTATATTAACATTAACTTTAACGTTAAAAACTACATCCTTATAAGCATTTTCCCAATTAATCTTTTCCCAATAGTTATTATGCTTAGCCCTTATAATATCACCTATTCCTATAGGATCACTACCTACTTCTTGTGTATACTTTAAAACTTTTTCACATAAGTCTTTTATTTCTGCTGAAATAACTCCCTCTACATATTGCTCAAAATCACTATCGTACATTTCATTCCATTTAAATTCTGCAATAGCGGCATTTAAATTTAATGATATATTAACTACAGGTTTATTATCCAATATATTTACAGAAAGCTTACGCTTTACTTTATTAATACTTATAGCGCATCCTTTCTTATTATTCTCTTGTTCCTTCTCTGTGAGTCTTTTAGAAATAAAAATGGTACCTTTCATTTTTCCCATCATAGCTAATAAGAAAGGGGTTTCTTTTGTATCAATTTTTCCTACTAGTTTATCACCTGAAAACAATGCAGTTCCAGTAACTTCAACACCCTTTCCTTTATCGGTCTGAAGTTTTATTATTGGTATAATAGGGTCTATACCTGGTGAAAAATACTGTGTGCTAAATTGAAACATTCTTGTCTCAGGTACATAGGATGACTTAATGTTGCTCCTAATCAAATCATGGATATAAAATGCAGGGACAGGTTTATCTCCATATCCTTGCAAGACTTGAAACATTTCCTTAGGACTTCCCTCAGTTATTAAAACAAATGCAGTTGGAGGATCAGTAGAGTCACGTTCAATTACTTCAAACAAGTTATTAATCCCTTTTTTCGCCAGAGAATCATCTATTAAAAATTGCTGTATTTTCCCTCCTTCAACCACCTTGGCTGATGTTTTTCTAGCTTTTTCTCTGAATTCTCTAAGCATGGCTCCATTTGAATAAATTAATTCAGTCCTCTCTTTCGCGGTCATATCAACTACAGGAAGAGTAAAGGATATTAACATATCATTGGTATTGTATGTTTCAAAACCTACCTGCAGTACAAACCCAGACTTTTCGTATATCTTTTGATCCCAGCAACCAGTTAAATTTATAGACATTATTATAATAAGCAAAAAAATTATTGTTTTTTTCACTCTATATTTTCACCTTCTTTCTGAAGATAGATATGAAAAAGGTGATAACAATAATAAATACTACTATCATTCCAATACTTCCTGAATATTCTGTGTAAGCATAAGTTGACTCAAAGTTTTTAGGTATTCTACTTATTATTATTTCTACTACGACCACAATAAACAATAATGGATTTCTTTTTTTTACTTTAAACAGCATTGAAATACTATAATAAGATGAAAATAGATATGCACGCACAGTGGAAGCCATAGTTGGAAACCAAAATAAAATGTATAGTGTATCCAACCTTTCAATAACAGGTACCTCTATTGCCTGCTCCATATTATAAACAGGAAATACAAGCATACTTAACTTTGTTTCTCCAAACACCATTATTGAAACAATTACTGATACAGCGTAATATATTGTTGTAAAAATTAAAGATATAACCATATACTTAGGAGCATTTGCTTTATCTTTAATATTAGGATATATAAATGCTATTAATTCAAATCCAAGAAATGAATATGAACTCATTTTAATTCCTTGGATTATTGGCATGAAGCCTGCCTTTCCAACTGGCAGCAAATAAGTATATCTTGTATATTTAAGAACTAACAATAAAGTTATAATTAAAATAAAATAAGAAAAAAGCAGCATAACAGCAAATCTGCAAATAACCTTTAATCCCTTTGAAATACCATATATTGTGGATAACAAAATTAGAAGAGTAATAACTATAGGCGGTGTAAGCTTAAGTATAATAATATTTACAGCTTCCTCAAAAACTCTCAAGGTTATGCCTGTTATAAATAATAAATATAATATAAAACCTAAGTTGAGGATAGCACCTAAAATTTTCCCATAAATAATATTATTTATTTCAAAAATTGACTTATTTGAGTAACCTTTTAATAAGTACGTAATAAATAAACCTTCAACTAGGCATATACCACCTGCACCAATCACTGAAATCCAGCCATCATGACCTACCTTCTGAGCTAGAATAGAAGGTAAAGTTAAAATACCTATACCTATTTGCGCAGACACTATGAAACCCATTAGCTGTACAGATGTAATTTCATGTCTAGGATTATTCACCTTCACCACTTCTCCTTTTTCCAATAGGTTGTGCTGTATTAGGTCTTCTTTTCATAAACTTCAATGGAAATCTTATTATTGTATCCTTAATGTCTCTGATTTTTAATGGCATTATTGGTGCAAAATATGGCTGACCTAAAGATTCCAAGGATAATAAATGCATTAAAAGCAAAGAAAAACAGGTAATCATTCCAACAATTCCAAATAGAGAAGCCATAAGTAAAATAAAGATTCTTAATACTGTTATTGCCATGCCAAAATCATAGTTTGGAGTAACATAAGATGCAATGGCCATTATTCCAACTACAATGATAAATAAATTACTTACAATGCCTGCTGATACCGCTGCCTGACCAATTATAATACCTCCAACAACACCAATAGTAGCACCTATGTATGTAGGCAGCCTTATTGAAGCTTCCCGGAGCATTTGAACTGTAAATTCCATCATAAGTGCTTCGGCTACAGGAGGAAATGCAACAGTTGCCCGTGATTTTCCCAATTGTACTAATATATCAGTTGGAATTAAATAATATTGAAAAGCTGTTATTGAAATATATAAGCCAGGTAATGTTAAGGTAGTTATCACACTAAGAAATCTGACAAATCTTATCATTGTACTTGGTATCCAATTACTGCTGTAATCATCAGAGGCATCAAAAAAGGAAAAAAAAGAAATAGGTGCTATTAGCGCATATGGGGTACCATCTAATAGAACTACAACTTTTCCCTCTAATAGAGCTGCTACAGATTTATCTATCCTTTCAGTAGCTACATATTGAGGAAATACTGAGGGTTTTGAATCTGTTATTAGCTGTTCAATATAACCTATAGATAGCAATCCATCAATTTTTATATTATTAATTTTGTTATAAAGGTTGTTTACTATTTTGGGATTAGCTATTCCCTCAATATAAGCTATAGCTAAACTTTGATTTGTTACATTTCCTAAAACTATAGATTTATATTTAAATTTACTGCTTCTAATTTTGATTCTTAGTAGTGAAATATTTGTGTTTAATGACTCAATAAATCCATCATGAGAACCACGTACATTTTTTTCCCCTTCTGGCTCGCTTATGGCTCTTTTTTCTACGTTCATTAAATCACATACAACTGCAAAATTAACTTCATCAATTAAAAAAACTATTTTTCCTTCCAGCACCGAAGTTACAACGGAATCAATATCATAGCATAATGAATTGTTTAGTGTAGGAAGATATTCTACTATACTTATGTCTGATAATAAAGAATAGTCCATCATCATAAGTGGCCTTATAAAATCCCTCTGAAGCAAATCGGAATTCATAAATTCCTTAATAAATATAAAACATCCTTTTCTCATTTCTTTTAACGCCACTTGCTTTTGTATTATATCTGGACAATCAGTAAAATAAGAATTTAAAGCTTTTAAGTTGTTTTCTAATCTTAAATCCAAGCTAATGCCTTTCTTCAAATGTGCGTCACATCCCTTTACAGCATATATGTTTTTCAATGTAAATATTTTGACCTGTGATTATTATAGTCAAGTCAATGTTTAATTATGTAAATAAAAGCTGGGCATGCAATTTTACCGGGACTATTTAATAAAAAAAGCGAATAGACATTTAATTCTATCCGCAAACTTGTATTCCATTAAAATTAACTTTTTCTGCATATAAACATTACTTCAGTTGCACCAAAAATTCCTATATTGTATAGTTTATTTCTCAGCTTTTCCAAAGTATCTAAATATCCTAGTCGCTGTTTTAAATCACTTATTTTATTTATTTTTGCTTCCAAGGCCTTAAAACATTGATCTAGAATTTCCTTTTCTTCTTCTAGGTTTTCACTGTTTTCTTGTTCTTCATGAGTATTATACTGAAACATATCAACTTTTTCTAGGTTGAGATTCCCTACTAGTTTGACTAGTTCCTGTAAGGTAAAGGTCTTATTATGACATCTTCCAAATAAAGTATCTAGTTCACCTTGAAGATGGTGAACTGCAACATGTGAAAGCTGCTTCTCAGATTGATTATCTGATATCATTTCATTAATTATAATAATTCCGTTTTGCTTCACCACCCTTTTAATTTCATGTAGTACTTTTTCTTTATTAGGTAGATGATGAAGAGTGTTAGAAATAGAAATTACATCCACACTGTTATCTTCAAATTCTATATTCTCGCCAGACATACGCATAAATTCAATTCTGTTATCTCTATTTTTTTCTATAGCCTTATCTACAGTTCCCTGCTCTGTATCTATTCCAATTATACTACTATATCCAGGTAAACTTTCTTTCAGTACTTCAATAAAATCTCCGAGGCCTGTACCAACATCTAAAACCTTTAAATTCTTAGATTCTCCGCTTAATATATTTTTTAATTTATCCATGCTTTCCCCTCTTAAAATATAATCTTTATATACCTTTTTACTCTATTACATCCTCGACTTTTATTCTCCATATCATGTGGTCAGAACCTTCTGCCCAGTAATCTTTTAAATGGTACTCTGGCTTCCCAAACTTTTTAGTCCATATCTTTTGTGCACTTTTATAACCACTATCAAAGCAAAACTCTTTTATTCCGTTTTTTTTCATTTCAATGAATATAAGATTAAGCATCCTACTTCCGATACCTTGCTTTTGATAGTCAGGGTGCACAAACACAGTTCCTATTTCAGGGATATCCTTTAACTCTCCATTTGTACATGAATGGATTAAATCATTTGAAGGCCCATACTCAATTGATCCAACTATCTTATCGCCTTCTTTAGCGATTAGAAAAAATCTATTCTTCCCATTACTTTCTATATCTTGATTTAAGCATCTTCTCTTATCCTTAAATTCTTCTAGCATTGTATCAACTAAATCTAAAATATCATTTTTTCTAAATGTATCTCTAAGTACAATTTGGAAAAAATCATTAATTAATTCAGTATCCTCAATTCTAGGTCTGCTAATTTCTATATTAGTCATATAATATAACCCCTTACTATTAGATTGCCATTAAGAATTTTTCATAACAATATTTTCAATATCATTTGCTACGTCTTCACAGCTGTCACAACACTTTTCTAATAGATGGTATATTTCTTTATAAACCATTAAATCTATTGGATCTTTTGTATTTTTGAAAAGACTTCGCATACTGCTTATATAAAGCTGGTCTCCATCTTCCTCTAAACGGTTCACTTCTATGATTGCATCATGAAGAGTTTTTGACTTTTTAAAATTCTCAAATTCCTTTAATGCTGAATTTAACGAATTACAGCATTTTATAATCAATTCAGTAAATTTAAATATCTCTGGTCTAATAGCTTGTACATCATACATCTCTATAACTATTAAAACATCTTCTATTGAATCTATTACAGTATCTATATTATCAGCTAGGCTTATTATATCTTCTCTTTCTATTGGAGGTAAGAATTCTTTCACCAATCTATTCATTATTTCATGTCTTTCATCATCGGCAGAATGTTCAATTGAATGCATTTCTTTTACTTTTGCTTCTATAGTATCTACATTAAAATCTTTTAATGTAGAATTCAAAAATTCAGCAGCTTTTACTGAAAAATTTGATAACTCAACGAATGCCTTAAAATAACTAAAATCTTTATTATTCTTCATTTTTAATTTTCCTTTCCCTCATTAGAATACTTTAACAAATAAGTAGGCCATTAAAAATCCAACAATACCACACCCTGGGAATGTTAATACCCAAGCTAAAACCATTTCTTTTACTATACCCCAATTAACAGCAGAAAGTCTTTTTGAAGCTCCAACCCCCATAATTGCAGTTGTTTTAGTATGTGTAGTACTTACAGGAATTCCGAATATAGAAGAAACTAATAAACAAAATGCCCCAGCTAAATCTGCTGAAAACCCTTGATAGGTTTCTAGTTTAACCATATCCATTCCTACTGTTTTAATAATACGGTAACCTCCAATAGAAGTACCAAATGCCATCACTAAGGAACAAAGCACCATAAGCCATATTGGAATTGTAAAATTAGTTACGTTAGTTTGTCCATTTGCAAGGAAAATTCCAAGCATAAATACACCCATAAACTTTTGTCCATCTTGTGCTCCATGCATAAAGGCCATTGCTGCACCACCAGCAACTTGAGCATACTGAAAGAAGGGTCTGCTCTTCCTCTTATCTATACGTTTAAAGATAACCTGTATTATACGAACTACAATAAATCCAAAACATAGACCCATAATAGTTGACATAAGCAGTCCATAAATTACTTTTATCCATTCATGTCCATTGATTCCTGAAATACCTCCTTGTAATGCTATTGCAGCTCCAGAAATTCCTGCAATCAATGCATGGCTCTCGCTGGTAGGAATACCAAACCACCAAGCTGCTGTAGCCCACAGCACTATACCAAACAAAGCAGCACACAGAGCAATTATTGGGTCTTTAGAATTCCCCCCAAAATCGACCATATTAAATATGGTTTGTGCAACTGTTGCATTTAGCATAGTCATAACCAATACCCCAAGGAAATTAAAAATAGTAGCCATTATTATGGCTTTTTTAGCACTAATAGCTCTTGTAGAAACACAAGTTGCAATTGCATTAGGAGCATCAGTCCAGCCATTAACTAATATAACACCCATGGTTAGTATTACTGTTATTAGTAATGCGGGGTTTGTAATTAGCTGATGTAAAAAACTATTTAAAGTAATGCTCATTTTAACCATCCACTTTCTTACTATTTTGTTATTAAAAACAGTCCTAAGAAAATCTTAACACTAGCTTTACATAATATCAATTATCTTAATATTTTTTAACTTATACTTAACATTACATCTTTTACTATGCCTACTACATTCACTATGCAAATTCCATTAATATATGTTCATCCATTGTTCCATTACTTCATCTAGTTTTGATTGGATACTTTGTTTTTCTTCGAAACACTTTTGAATAAGTATATAGTCCGTGCCCTGTGAGTTCATTTTTAAATCTAGCTTTGCTATTTCTTCCTCAAATTCTGCTATCTGTTCCTCTAGCTTTAATCTAAGCTTTTCCTTTTTCTTTTCTTCATCCTCAACTTTAATTCTATGAGGCTTTTCTTTTTTTGCTTTATTCTTTTGAACTTCGCTTTCTTTTAATGAAGCCAGTTTCTTCTCACGGTAATATTCATAATTACCAAGATATTTCACCAAGTTTTTATTTTCTAAGCAGACTATATAGCTGCATAGTCTATTAATAAAATATCTATCGTGAGAAATAAATAGTATTGTTCCCTCAAAATCTAGAAGAGTTTCTTCTAAGGTTTCTATAGAATCAATATCTAAATGATTTGTTGGCTCATCTAAAATTAATAAGTTTACATCCTCAAATAGTAATTTGCTTAGCTTTAAGCGGCTTTTCTCTCCTCCAGATAGAGATTTTACCTTCTTAAATACACTCTCACTAAAAAATAGATATTTAGCTAGGTATTCCCTCGCCTTTCCTTCAGATATAGTTATTCCATCTCTAAAACACTCCAGCACTGTTGCTTCTTCATTCTCAAAGGTAATCTGTTGAGGAAGATAGGCTGCTCTCACATTTGCTCCAAACAGTGCCTCTCCTGTATCAGCACTTTCCTCGCCTAAAAGAATTTTAAGCAATGTAGATTTACCACTTCCATTGGCTCCAATTAAGGCAGCTCTCTCTCCATACCTTATAAGCAATTCTCCATTTTTAATTAAACATTTTTTATCAAAAGACTTTACTAAGTTTATTATTTTAACAGCTTCTTCACCGGAACGCTGAGTTTGATTTACGGTTAGTTTCATGTTTTGCTTTTCCAGCATAGGCTTATCTATCTTCTCCATCTTGTCTAATCTCTTCTGCATACTAGCAGCTCTTCTAAAAAATTTATTATTATCCGCTCTTATGGCCCAGTCTCTCAAATCTTTGATTGCTTTTTCCATTGCTTTTATTTTCTTTTGTTGATCTTGAAAGGCTTCAAATTGAAGCATAAGATTTTGATCCTTAGTTTTAACAAAAGAGCTGTAGTTGCCTATATAAGTCTCACTTTCCATATCTTCAACTTCTACTATTTTTGTAACTACTCTATCTAAAAAATACCTGTCATGTGATACTACAAGTACCATTCCATTGTACTGCTTCAAATATTCCTCTAACCATTCCACTGCATCCACATCTAAATGGTTTGTTGGTTCGTCTAATATAAGCAGCCCTGGGCTTTCCAGCAGCATCCTTCCAAGCACAACTGAGGTTTTTTCTCCACCGCTAAGTATATTAAAATGCTGGTTTATTAAAGCTTCACTGAATTTAAGCCCGATACACACCTTACTAAGTTTTTCTTCTCTATCATAGCCTCCCATAATTTCATAGTGCTGCTGTAGCTCGCTATATTGCTTTAGTGCTCTATCTAGCTCATTTGCTGTTAGACTTTTCATTATTAATTCCAAGTCTTTCATCTGCTTTTCAATTACTTTTACCTTTTCAAAAGCAGAATTCAATACATCATTTACAGTGTAACTGTCAGGATAGCTTGGTATCTGTGCTAGATAACCTACAACACAACCTTTTTTTATCATAACACTTCCACTGTCCGGCTTTTCAATACCTGCTATGAGCTTTAAAATTGTGCTTTTCCCACTGCCATTTCTACCTACAAGCCCAACCTTTTCAGAGGTTTGAACCTCAAAAGTAATGTTTTTTAATACCTGCGTAGCACCAAAATATTTTGCTACTCCATTTAACGCTAATTCTATCATTTTATGTATCCTCCCTTGAATAAGGGTAAGGTATGCTGCCCGAATTGTTATTATGTAGCTACATATATTTTTTAATGCAAATTAGAATTTATCTAAAGTTAACAAAGCTTTGTACAAATTGTATTAAGATAAATAACTATTAATTTTGCTAAATAAAAACCGGGCAAGCAATTTTACCCGGACTATTTCTAAGAAAATATAAAAAATCCAGGCAAGCCACCTCACCCGGATTATATTTTTAATTAAATCTGGTTAAAGATGATTTACTTGCTTAAATATAGATTATATGCATTTTTGGACGCACTTCTCCCGTGACCAAAATTATCTGCTGAAATTTTGTTAGAAGTTGGCATTATCTTGTGCATAATATCTACTAAGCAACCGTTCATCTTTAATCCTCCTTTTTAG
This sequence comes from Clostridium omnivorum, assembly GCF_026012015.1. Classification (NCBI taxonomy): domain Bacteria; kingdom Bacillati; phylum Bacillota; class Clostridia; order Eubacteriales; family Clostridiaceae; genus Clostridium; species Clostridium omnivorum. The sequence continues at coordinate 563,088 of NZ_BRXR01000001.1, forward strand.
TATTTACATATTTAGTATGATAAATAAATTATAATGGAAAAGGAGATTAAAATCAACCAAAATTTGTATTTATGCATCAAAAATTATCCTTACTATTTTTTTCTTACCTACTTGAATAACATCTCTGTGTTTAAGCTTGACTTCATTTATGTCAATTGTTTTTTCTCCATTTATTTTAATTCCACCTTGAGCTGCAAGTCTTTTAACTTCACTATTTGAAGAAAGAAGTTTCGCCCCTACTATCACATCTATTAGCTTTGCTTCATTTTGTGCTTTTATTTCAGGTATATCTTCTGGTATTATATTCTTTTGAAATAGACTCTTAAAGTACTCTTCTGCATCTATGGCCGCTTCTTTCCCATTGTAAAGAATTGTTATCTCCTTTGCTAATTGCATTTTTATGTCTCTTGGGTTTACCTTATTATCTTCTAAGTCCTTCTTTATAACATTTATCTCATCTGGATGCATATCAGTTGTAAGATCAAAATATTTTCCTATGAGTTCATCCGGAATTTGCATAGCTTTAACATACATTTCCCTAGCACCCTCATTAATGCTGATGTAGTTTCCTAGACTCTTGCTCATTTTTTCTTTACCGTCTAATCCCTCTAGTAAAGGCATAAATAGAGCCACTTGACTTTCCTCACCATAATCCTTTTGTAAGGTTCTTCCCATAAGTATGTTAAACCTTTGGTCTGTACCTCCAAGCTCTATATCTGCATTAATTGATACTGAATCATATGCTTGCATTAAAGGATAGAAAAATTCATGAATTCCAATACTTAAATTTTGATTAAACCTATTCTTGAAATCTTCCCTTTCCAGCATTCTTGCTACAGTATATTTTGATGCCAGCTCAATAACCTCTTTGAAATTAAGCTTAGCAAGCCATTCACTATTGAATCTTACTTCAGTTTTACTAATATCTAGTATCTTAAATATTTGTCTCTCATAGGTTTTTGCATTTTCAAGAACCTGTTCCCTAGTTAGCTGTTTTCTTGTTTTTGATTTTCCGGTAGGATCACCTATTGCACCTGTAAAATCACCAATGATTATTACAGCCTTATGACCTAAATCCTGAAGCTGTTTTATTTTTCTTAGTACCACAGCATGCCCTAGATGTATGTCTGGAGCTGTAGGATCAAGTCCCAGTTTAATTATAAGTGGTCTATTTTCTTTTATAGAATAAGTAAGTTTTTTCTCCAAATCTTCTTGGTTAATTAACTCAGCAGCGCCTTTTGTAATAATTTTAATCTGTTCTTCTACACTTTTCATTTTTTTCTCCTTTCACTCGAAACACTGGGTAACTTATTCGTGCCGATTCCCATCGGCAAGTTACCCGTAAAAGTCCATAATTCTTATTTGCACCACACTATAGCCCAAAGGATAAATACACAACATAAAATAAGTGATTTAATTTGGCATGAATATTATTGAAACAAATAAAAAAACCCCCGTCCTTTATTATCTAAAGGACGAGAGTATAATCCCGTGTTACCACCTTAATTTATCAGTATCTCTCAATACCAACCTCTTCAAGTACAATGCATATGCATGATACTCTATCGCTATAACGTGCGAAGGGAAACGTCAGCAGCCTACTACCTTAATTAAGGATTTGGTGTGATGCTCAGAGATGTATTCAGATAACAGTTCTTTGCTTCTTTCCACCTGCCAGAAGCTCTCTGTGAAAGACCTTGTATCCTACTCTTTCTCATCAGTGCATTTTATTATCCATTTTTATTTATTATACTAATTCTTATAGATTAATGCAACCCTTAATATAAGCTGCTTGTGATTTTTTCCAATTAGGTGCAGTAATATATTGTACATTAGGCTTATTTAACTTTATTTATTATCTCATCAACAGACAGCTTGAATTGCTCTCCAACTTTCATGTCCTTAAGAGTAAGTTCATTTGTTTCAATTTCATCACTGCCTATTAATATAACATATGGTATTCCAAGTTTATTCGCATAGTTCAGTTTCTTTTGAAGCTTTCCACCTTCAAGATAAACCTCAGAAGCAACATCGCTTTGTCTAAGTTTATTCGCAACACCTATGGAATATGCAGTATTTTCATCCATTGGAACAACTAACACCTTTGTTAGGGTTGCTGCTATTTCTTCTTTGAAGAAGCCAGCTTCTTTTAGTTGATAGAATAATCTGCTTAAACCTATTGATATACCTACTCCTGGAAGCTTTTGAGTAGTATAATATTCTGCTAGATTATCATATCTTCCCCCTGAACATACTGAACCTATTCCAGGATAATCATTTAAAATAGTTTCGTAAACTGTTCCAGTATAATAGTCAAGACCTCTAGCTATCTTTAGGTCTATAGCAAAATTCTTTTCTGGCACCCCAAATTGTCTTATGTAAGATACAACTTTGGAAAGTTCATCAAGCCCTGCAGCAAATTCCTCATTTTCTATGCCTAACTTTTCAAGGGAGGCTAAGATATCATCATTACTACCTTGAATATTTATAAATTGCTCAATCTTTTCAATAGCTTCATCTTTAAGCCCAACTTCCTTAAGCTCACTCTTTACTGCATCCATTCCAATTTTGTCAAGCTTATCAATTATTCTAAGAACTTCTACCTTGTTTTCTACAGCTAATGAATCAAAAAATCCATTTAATACTTTTCTATTATTTATATGAATAGTAAAAGAATCAAAGCCCAGAGCAGTAAAAGTAGAATATATTATACTTGGAATTTCAGCATCATTTATAACGCTCAATTTGCCATTTCCTATAATATCTATATCACATTGATAGAATTCTCTAAATCTTCCTTTTTGATTTCTCTCGCCTCTAAATACCTTTCCAATTTGATATCTTCTAAATGGAAAAGTAAGCTCTGACATATGCTGAGCTACATATCTTGCAAGTGGTACCGTTAAGTCAAATCTAAGTGATAAATCACTATCTCCTTTATTAAATCTATAAATTTGCTTTTCAGTATCCCCACCACCTTTAGCCAAAAGTACTTCTGACTTTTCTATAGTTGGTGTATCCACTGGTATAAAACCATATTTTTCATAAGTCTTTCTAATTGTGTCCATCATCCTATTAAATATAACCTGATCCCCTGGAAGGAACTCTAAGAATCCTGGCAAGGTAGAAGGCTTTACTATTTGTTTACTCATAATAATTTCCTCCAACTTCTAGTTTAGTGCGTTAAAACAATAACGTTAAAACAATAATATAATCATAAACTATTTAACAGAAAAGTTCCATATTTTTCAGCAAAAATACAAAAAATTTTTTAAATAAAATATGTTGTTTATAAAAACTCTCTATCTTATTATTATCTATTTCCAAAATCCTATTTGCAACCCTTTTTATAAAATTACTAAAGTAATTCTCATACCATGGTTATATTTTACTAATTGCTCCATGCATTTTTACATAAGTTTCAAAGCTGAAACTATCTAAAAACTTTCTAGCTGAGTTGTATCCGGAATCATATAGCATTTTAGACTTTTCTTTTGATATATTAAATTCTCTAGTCTTTACATTCATAGTTGGTATAGATACTATTCTCATTAAATCTTTATCTCTTACAAAATAATCTTCTCTTCTATTTACCATAGTATCGATAATATCCGAAGCAAAGGTAATTACATCATTTTCTTTATTGCTATTATTAATATCGTCTTTATTAAGTTTTATTCCGAAAGTTGGCCATCTTGGCATTCCATCCACATCAAAAATCCATACAGGAAAATTGCTTGATACTCCACCATCTACTATATAACTTTTTCCCATACTACTATTCAGTATTACTGGCTTAAAGAAGAATGGAATACTAATACTCATTCTAACTGCCTTTGCTATATCAAATTCCATAGGATCAATACCGTATATGGATAATTCATCAGGTATTATTATCATTTCCTTTCTAGTTACATCAGATGCAATAATTTTCAATCTAGATTTACCATTAAGGCTTACATCCTTAAACTTAGTTCTTCCTTTCCTCTTCAAAAGCTCACTAATCCACTTTTCAATTTTATCGCCGTTATATATGCCATATTGAAAAAGAACACACAGTATATCACCTATAATAGGTATTCTATTTAATATATGTTTATCAAGTAAAGCAGAATAATCCACACTATCAATTATGTTCTTTAGCTCTTTTCCTGAATAACCTGCTGCCAGTAGTGCAGCAACAATAGCTCCTGAAGAAGTACCAGCTAAGTTCATCCACTTATATCCATTGTCCTCTAAACAACTCACGGCACCTATAAGTCCTATACCTTTAACTCCTCCGCCCTCAAATACACCATCAGCGTACATTAATCTTCACCTCTATTTTTACTATCTAAATATTATATGAAGAATAATTTCATTTGCTACTTAGGCTCCAATGATATATATAAAGCCGTTCACTTCAGTAGAAATGTACGGCTTTATATTTAAATATTTATATAGTTATATATTTACTTCTTATCCTTAATCATCTCAGCTATAGCTGCTATGCTTCCAAGTGAAGATAATGTTTCATTAGGAAGTATAAGCTTGTTAGCAGGATTCTTTGCCATTTCTTGAAGGGCTTCAACTTGCTTTAAAGCTATTACAGTTTCATTAGTTCCAGAATCAATTATTGCCTTGTTAACCTTATTGATTGCTTCAGCTTGAGCTGTTGCTATAGCTTCAATAGCCTTTGCTTTACCTTCTGCTTCAAGCAATTGGGATTCCTTTAAACCTTCAGCTCTTCTAATATTAGCTTCCTTTTCAGCTTCTGCTTGAAGAATTTTAGCCTGCTTTTCACCTTCGGCTCTAGTCATATCACTCTGCTTTTGTCCTTCAGCTTGTAAAATTACTGCTCTCTTATCTCTTTCTGCTCTCATCTGTTTTTCCATTGCCTGTTGAATTTCAGCTGGTGGAATTATATTTTTGATTTCTACAGAAAGAATTTTAATTCCATATGCATCTGTAATTTCATCAACTACATTTAAAAGTTCTGAGTTTATTTTGTCTCTGCCTGATAAAACTTCATCAAGTGACATGTTACCAACAATATTTCTCATATTTGTTATAGTTGAATATACTATACCTGACTTATAGCTTTCAATATTATAAACTGCATCTCTTGAATTCATAACTTTATAGAATATAACATTGTCAATTGAAATCTTAACATTGTCTTTAGTGATAACACTTTGAGGCTCAATATCTAATATCTGCTGCTTAGTAGAAACCTTTCTTCTTACAAAGTCTATAAAAGGTATTACAAAGTGCCAGCCTGGTTCTAATACTCTATGGAACTGACCTAATCTTTCAACTACATAAATTGATCCTGTATTAACTATTTTAATAGATGTTAATACGCCTAAAAGTACTATAAAAAGTATAACTAAGCCTAATATTTTTAAACCCATTTCCCATACCTCCAAAATAATATTAATAAATTCTATTATTGCTCATTTGAATTGTTCTCTAATTGTATTTCATCAGTTTTTTTCACTACAATTTTATTTCCTTCTATACCAACAATTCTCACTCTATCTCCTTTTTTAATAGGTGAACCAGAGTTTTTAACAGTCCAGTATATTCCGTCAATTTTAATTGATGCTTTTTCCATAACATCTTCATCAACACTAAGTTCTCTTCCAATGTAGCTTTCTTCCATTGTAGCGGTTTTCTTAATACTACCTTTCAATGCGTTTTTTGTAAGTGGATAACCTATTGCCATTGAAATTGCACTTACAGCAATAAAGGTTATAAGCTGAACCGTAAAGGAAGCTTGTAATATCAAAGCAATTATTGCAGCTATGCCCCCAACTGTAAACCACACAAATAAAAAGGCACTGGTAGCTATATCAATAACTAAAGCTACTACTGAAATTATTATCCACAAAAATAAATAGCCCATAAATCCCCCTCCCTTCACCACTAATTATATAACATTCTTTAGTAATTTAGTAGTAAAGTAACATATATTGATATAATTACTTTTAAGCTATATCTTGTTTTGTACCCTATGAATATATATTACATTCTTTTTCCTATATATTAAAGTTTAATTTATCATTATATGAGTTAATTTATAACACTTATCATTGAATTTTATACCATACTTCATTTTATCTTAGAATTTCTATTGTTTTCTTTTAATCTCATAACTCAAGTGTTATAATAAATACGAAATATTATCAAATTATAATATATTACTACCGAACTGGAGTGATTATAATGAATTTAATTAGAGTAGCAGCTGCATGCCCAGTAACTAATGTGGCTGACATATGTTTTAATGTGGAAAATATAAAAAAATGTATTGATAAAAGTATAGATGAACAATCCAAGCTAGTGGTTTTCCCTGAACTATGTATAACTTCCTATACTTGTGCTGATTTATTCCTTCATGAGCAGCTCATTGAAGGTTCAATTGAAGCACTAGAACATTTATGCAATTATACTAAAAATAAAGATATTCTAGTTGCCGTTGGTGCTCCTCTGCACCTTAATAATTGCCTTTATAATTGCGCATTTATACTATTCAATGGAAAAATACTTGGTATAGTTCCAAAGAGTTATATCCCTAACTATACCGAATTTTATGAAAAAAGATGGTTTACTAGTGGAATAAATATAATTGACTCCACTGTAGATTTATCTTTTCAAAGTGAAATTCCATTTGGAACAAACTTAATTTTTACCTCTGGAGTTTTTAAATTTGGTTTTGAAGTATGCGAGGACCTTTGGGTAACTATACCTCCAAGCAGCTACTTAAGCCTTATGGGAGCTAATATAATTGGGAATCTTTCTGCCTCTAATGAGGTAGTTAGTAAAGCTGATTATAGAAAAAGCCTTGTGGAATCTCAAAGTGCAAGGTGTATGAGTTCCTATATATATGCATCCTCAGGAGTATTTGAATCCTCTACAGATTTAGTTTTCAGCGGTCATCTGCTCATTGGTGAAAATGGTGGTATATTAACAGAAAATAATAGATTCCAGCGAGAAAATGAAGTTCTCACTTACATAATTGATATTGATAAGCTAAATAGTGAACGACTTAGAAATGTTAGCTTTAGAGAAAGTGTCACTCTTTGTCCTCATAAAGCTAAAATTATAAACTTTAGCTTTTGTAATAGTTCTTTTGGAACCTTTGATAGGTATGTAGCTAAACACCCTTTTGTACCTTCTGGAGAAAAACAAAGGGAAGAACGCTGCAAGGAAATCTTTAATATACAAACTTCTGCACTTGCTAAAAGGCTGGTACATACTGGAGCAAAAAAGGCTGTAATTGGTATTTCCGGCGGACTTGATTCCACTTTAGCATTGCTAGTTGTAGTTAAAACCTTTGATATGCTTAACATACCAAGAGAGAACATAATAACAGTAACAATGCCTGGCTTTGGAACTACAGATAGAACCTATACAAATGCAGTAAGCTTATGTAAAAATCTACACACTGATTTTAGAGAAGTAAATATTGTCGCAGCCTGCCTGCAGCATTTTAAAGATATTAATCACGATGCTCTTATACATGATGTTACTTATGAAAATGTTCAAGCAAGAGAAAGAACCCAAATACTAATGGATATAGCAAATAAAGAAGGTGGGCTATCAATAGGTACAGGTGACTTATCAGAGCTTGCCTTAGGATGGGCTACCTATAACGGGGATCATATGTCTATGTATTCAGTAAATTGCTCTATCCCAAAAACTTTGGTAAGATATCTTGTTAATTACGTAGCAGCTAAAGAAGTAGATGAAGAGACTTCTCATATACTTATAGATATCCTTGACACCCCTGTAAGTCCGGAACTGCTTCCTAAAGATAAAAATGGTGACATAGCTCAAAAAACTGAAGACATAGTAGGGCCATACGAACTTCATGACTTTTTCCTTTATTACTTTATGAGGCAGGGAGCTTCTAATGAAAAAATTCTTTACTTTGCTAAACAAACCTTTAAAGATGATTATGATGATGCTACTATAGAAAAATGGTTTGATAAGTTTGTAAGAAGATTCTTCACTCAACAATTTAAACGTTCAGCATTGCCTGATGGACCTAAGGTTGGTACAGTGAGTGTATCTCCAAGAGGAGATTTAAGAATGCCATCCGATGCCAGCTATAGAACATGGATAAATAATTAAAAGAAATTAATTCACAAAAATTATAAGTAAAAAATCCTCTTGTGCTTATTAATCACAAGAGGATTTTTTACTTATAAATATCAACAACCAAGCCTGAGATTTCATCAATTGTAGCAGCAACTTTCAAGTTGTCCTTCTCCTCAGAGAGCAGCATATCGGTAAGTTCCCTTAACTTATCATCTATAACATCCACTGTCATAAAATATTGAGTCTGCCAAAAACTTATATCTTTTTTTACATCATACATATGTTCAAGCACGGATTTTAAATATTCTCTTATCATATTTTTATACGCATGCACATCTGAATAGCATTTTGTTACAGCAAGCCTATTGCCTTTTTTCTTAATGTCCTCAAGCATCATTTTGAGTTGTTCTTCATTTTTCTTATTTTTTGCAAAGCTGAAGCTTTGAGAAAATTCCTTTTTAGATGTTATGGCCTTCTTATCCTCAGTAGTAACTGGAGTACTTCCTTTAATTCTAGATATCTCCATTAACTCACCCCCAGTACAAAATACTAATTATCCATAAAATATTAATTTTGAAACCTAATAAATCTTATACTTATTATATCGAAAAATAAATAAAATATATACCTTTTTATAAAAAATACCGTGTTTCCACGGTATTGATATACTATATACTATCCACTTCTATAGCTTTATTTGCTGCTGCAGCTTTATAACATGCTTCCACCACTCTTTGTGCCCTTAGTGCATCTTCGAAGGTTGGCATCAATGGATTTTTTTCGTAATCTGCTACAAAATTTGCAAAATTAATCAGACTTGAGGTATGGCAATCTTGAAGAAATCCCAAAGAAGTTTTCTCTCCTGGGTAGTATTTCATTAAATGAGGCATGCTGCTTGCATTCTTTATCTTAGTGCTACCATTTTCAAAATCATATACCTGAATACTGTATGGCTTATGGGATGAAAATCTTATACTCCCTTTGCTGCCATATATTTTAAAAGCAGTCTCTTCTTCAGCCTCTGCAAATATTCTTGATACTTCTAAACTTCCTGTTATCTCATTTTTAAGTTTAAAATCACAGCTTGCTATTTCATCAACCTTAGTTCTATCTTGGAAAAAAATTTTAGCAGCACAATTTACAGTTTCTATCTCCCCTAAAGTATATTCAATCATATCTACCAAGTGTATTCCTAAATCCAGCAGAGCCCCTCCCCCAGATTCTTCAAGAGTTCTCCATGCCCCTTTTTTCTTTGGACTTAAATAACTCTTGTGATAGAGGGTCACTTTAAAATCTATTATTTGTCCTATTGTTCCATCTTCTATTTCCTCTTTAAGCATTCTCAATGCTGGTAAATATCTATAAATTAGTGCTGTAGCATTTTTAATCCCGCTGCAGCTTACATTTGTTGTCATTGCCAAAGCTTTTTCATAGCTAGAGGTAAGAGGCTTTTCACAATAAATTGGCTTGCTATATAATAATGCTTTCATTGTAATTTCTTCATGAGAATCATTTGGAGTACAAATATCAATAAAGTCTATATCCCTATTTTCTAATACCTCATTAATACTTAAGGAATTAATAACACCCTTTGGTACTGATTCGAGTTTTTTTCTTGTAACAATGCTATGTAAATTTAAATTATAGGGAAGGTTAAAATTTAAATTTGCAATATATGCAGCTAAGGCATGTGTCCTTGCTATGCCGCCAAAACCCACTATTGCAAAATTAATTTGTTTTTTAGTACCCATATCTAAATTCATACTTATGTATACCCCCTAATACAGTTTTATCCAATGTTATAATTAAAATCTTTTATGCACTTTTCTATTGCTTCTGAAGTCTCCATAAATTCAATACCAACACTTTTAAATTTTGAATTATCTATTCTTAAATCTCTAGGCTTATCTTTATATCTATCTTCATCCTTTATAATAATTTCATCAATTTTATAACCAAGGCCCATTTTGTCAAGAACTAAGCAGCCAGCCTCATAAGTACTCATATCATTTTCACTGCCTGTATTATATATTCCATATGGAACATCTAAAACAGCTTCAATATTCCTCAAAACATCATATACATAGGTCATACCTCTAAATTCATTACCTGGAAGTCTAAGGCTTTTTCCTTTAAGAGCAGCAGAAATTATATTCCATACTATATTGGAATTTACCTTGCAGCCTCTTTCAGGAAGCCCAAACATCCAAGTTAATCTCATAACCCAAGCTTCTTCTATAATACTCAGAAGTTCCTTTTCTGCTGTAAGTTTGTGCTTTCCATAAACAGTATCAGGCTTTGGAAGGTTTTTATCTTCACTATAAGGCCCTCTCTCTATATTTCCATTATAAAGCTGCTCAGTACTCAAATGTATAAGCTTAGCCTTAATAGAACTACAAGCTTTAGCAATATTTTTAGTTCCCAAAACATTTATATCATAAGATAGCTCTGGATTATCTTCACACTTTTTGGTATCTGCCACAGCTGCTGTGTGGATAACTAAATCTGGTTTGTGGAAATTTAATAGTTCTAAAGCTCTATTTTCATCTCTTATGTCTAGGTCTGCTCTTCTTAAGGGAATTATCTCATATTTACTTTTATAAAATTCATAAAATCTTGAAGCAAAAAAACCATCTGCTCCAGTTAATAATACTTTTTTCATCATATCCTCCTCATTGGTTACATTATAAACACTTAGCTATTAAATTAGTTTAAGTTTCTAAAAAATATTTATATACATTATATCACATTATTCTATGCGATTGACTTCCTCACATATCTTGTTAAAAATCATTTCCCTCTCAGCCTTTATTTTAACTTGTTCTCCAACATTCGGAATAGCTCTGATTTTTTCTGCTCCAGATTGCGGCTTATCATACATTTCTTCATAATCTCCACCATATTTCATATTTATATATTCAATTGAGGAATAGTAAATTACTGCAAACAAAAAAACTGTTAATACAATAGCTCCAAATATTTTTACAGTATGTCCTATTAGTGCTTTTAGTTTGCAGTCTAAAGCGCTTGTATACTGAAATTTATTTATTTTTTTTAACTCTGTTGTCTTTTGCATTAAGCTCTTATACTTAGGAACTTCAACACAATAGGATACATCATTAACATTTATTTTCTTTTCAAAACTACTCAATTTCTCATCCCCTATACACTAAAATCTTTTATATGCTTGCAATCTAATATATGAATATATATTTCTAGATATACATAACTTTAATTGATGAAAAATAAATAAGAACACTTGTTATTTCAAAAATAATATGGTATAATTTATTACATAAAGGGGAGTAGCAAAGCATATAAGCTTCTAGTTGTTCGTCAGTACGGCTTTATGCCCGGGCAATTAGCTCTTGAGGAGTTTGCAAGACCTTTGTTCTATTTTGTATAGAGCAAAGGTCTTTTTTGCATACTTTTTTATGAATGGAAATTATTTAATAAAATTTTATTGGAGAGGTGAAGTAAATGTGGTTCAAAAAAAATTCTGAAGAATTACTCAAAGAGTTTTCAGTTAACCCACAAAACGGTCTTTCCTCAGCGGAAGCAAAAGAAAGATTATCAAAGTATGGAGAAAATAAGCTTGCTACAAAAAAAGGCAAAACCTTATTTCAATTATTTCTTGCTCAGCTAAATGATGTTATGATTTATATTCTTTTAGCAGCAGCCATAGTTTCAGGCTTTGTAGGTGAAATAAGTGATGCTATTATTATTGCAGTGGTAATTTTAATAAATGCAGTAGTAGGAGTTATTCAAGAATCAAAAGCAGAAAAAGCTCTAGAAGCTTTAAAAAAGCTTTCAACTCCAAAGGCTGTTGTAAAGAGAGATGGAGAACTTTTAGAAATTCCTTCAGAAGAAGTTGTACCCGGCGACATTGTAGTAATCGATGCGGGTAGATATGTTCCTTGTGATTTAAGACTTGTAGAAACTGCCAACCTAAAAATTGAAGAATCAGCTCTTACTGGAGAGTCAGTGCCTGTAGACAAGGATGCACAATTAGTGCTTAATGAAGATAATACACCACTAGGTGATCAAAAAAACATGGCCTTTATGTCTACACTGGCTACTTATGGAAGAGGTATTGGAGTAGCAATAGGTACTGGTATGAATACTGAAATTGGTAAAATAGCCAAGATGCTTGATGAAGGAGAGGTTGAACAAACACCACTTCAAAAGAAGCTTGCTCAGCTTGGTAAGGTGCTTGGCTTTGCAGCCTTAGGTATCTGTGCTGTGATGTTCGTTGTTGCTGTTATTCAAAAGAGAGACTTATTTGAAATGTTTTTAACTGCCATAAGCCTTGCAGTAGCAGCTATACCAGAAGGACTTCCTGCTATAGTAACTATTGTACTTGCCATGGGAGTTCAAAAGATGATAAAAGAAAATGCTATAGTTCGAAAACTCCCAGCAGTTGAAACTTTAGGTTCAGTAAATGTTATTTGCTCTGATAAGACAGGAACTCTTACTCAAAATAAAATGACTGTTACAAAGTTTTATTGTGATAACGCATATGGTGATATAAGTTCCTTAAATATTGAAGAACCTGAGCATAAATTACTTATTGAATGCTTAGTTCTTTGTAATGATGCTACTTACTCAGAAGCTTCAAAAACTGGAGATCCAACTGAAATAGCTTTACTTGAAGCTGGTGTTAAGTACAATATATTCAAGGATGAGCTTCAGACTAAACATCGTAGAGTTGATGAAATTCCTTTTGATTCAGACAGGAAGCTAATGACTACCGTTAATACTTATGGTGACCATTGTTATGTCTTAACAAAGGGTGCTATCGATAATCTTCTTAAGATAACTAAAAGTGCATATATAAATGGAGAATTAGTTCCATTAACAGATCAAATTAAAGCTGAAATAATGAATGCCTCAAACTCCATGTCGGATGATGCATTAAGAGTATTAGGAGCAGCTTATAAGCAAATATCTAGTCAACATATTGAAATAGATTCCCTTGAACAAGATCTCGTATTTGTAGGTCTTGTGGGTATGATAGACCCTCCAAGGTTAGAAGTTAAGGACTCCATTGCAGAATGCAAAAAATCAGGAATTAAAACAATAATGATAACTGGCGACCATAAGAACACAGCTTTTGCTATAGCAAAAGAACTAGGTATAGCCTCAGATATGTGTGAAACTATCTCAGGAGTGGAACTTAATGAATTATCTCAAGAGGAGCTAAATAAAAAAGTTAATAATCTAAGAGTATTTGCAAGAGTTTCTCCAGAACACAAGGTTAAAATTGTTAAAGCCTTTAAAGCTAATGGAAATATCGTTTCTATGACTGGTGACGGTGTAAATGATGCTCCATCTTTAAAAGCTGCTGATATTGGCGTTGCTATGGGAATAACAGGTACTGATGTTGCTAAAGGTGCCTCTGATATGGTTTTAACAGATGATAACTTTTCAACTATTGTCTCAGCTATAAAAGAAGGAAGAAACATATACAATAACATTAAAAAGGCAATAATTTTCCTTTTATCCTGCAATACTGGTGAGATTATCTCCTTATTCTTTGCAATATTATTGGGCTGGGCAACACCATTAAAACCTATCCATATTTTATGGGTCAATCTTATTACTGATACATTGCCTGCTTTAGCCTTAGGAGCAGACCCTGGAGATCCTGATGTAATGAAAGAAAAGCCTCGTAATCCTAAGCACAGTCTCTTTGCAGAAGGAGCTGGTGTAAGCTTAATATTGAATGGTATTTTAATAGGTGTGTTAACACTCACTGCCTTTGTAATTGGGGCAAGAGTGTATACTGGAACTACATCATTATTCCCAATCTTCCCAGAAAATATTTCAGAAGCTGCATTAACTCATGCGCAAACTATGGCTTTTGTAGTATTAAGTGTGTCTCAGCTAATTCACGCTCTTAATATGAGACATAGTACAAAATCAATTTTCCAGGTAGGTCTATTTACAAACAAATACCTGATTGGAGCTATAATCATAGGTATATTCCTTCAGGACATAGTAATTACTGTACCTTTCCTAGCTTCAGTATTTAAGGTATTTGATCTTGGATTAAGGGATTGGGGTTTTGTAGGCTTATTGTCCATAGTTCCATTAATAGTTAATGAAATAGTAAAAGTCTTTAAAAGAAGTAAGAAGTAAGAAGTAAAGACGGAATTTCGCCTAAAGCAAAATTCCGTCTTTTTCACTATTCACTATTACCTTTTATCTTTTATATTTCATTCCATGTGATATACTTTATAAGCTTTTCTACAAACTTCACTAAATACTTTTCCTCAAGTTCAGTAAATCTATTTAGCTCTGGACTATCGATATCAAGAACTGCACACACCCTATCATCAACTATTATTGGTACTACAATTTCTGAATTGGATGCTGAGTCGCAAGCAATATGGCCAGGAAAATCATGAACATTTTCTATCCTTTGAACCTTTTTTTCTGCTGCAGCGGTACCACATACACCTTTACCAAATTCAATTCTATTGCATGCAGGAAGCCCTTGGAAAGGTCCCAAAATCAACACTCCATCTCTGTTTATATAAAATCCAGCCCAATTTAATCTATCCATTGCTGCATTAATTATTGCACTAGCATTGCAAAGATTTGCGAGAGAATCCTTTTCAGAGCTCAATTGTCCTTCTAACAAGATTAACATATATTTATATTTTTCTTCAGTTGTCATCTTCTTAAGTACATCTAATTTAAACATATTTACCCCCACTTAATTTATAGAATTAATATACTAAAGCTTTAAAATGATTTGCATTTTCATTTTATCACTTTATGGCTATTAATTTCAATTCCTTTTATATTACTATTATCATTAATTGAACTGCGCTTTATCGTGATATTTCCTTGCTTATCAGTTCTAAATATTACAGTCCCCTGTTTTGCAATTCTGCTTAATATTTCCTTGCTTGGACTTTCGCCTCCATTACAAGTAATAATCGCAACCCTTGGTTTTACTTGTTTTATAAATGCATCACTAGTACTTGTATCTAAACCATGATGACCAATTTTTATAACATCATACCTTGATAGATTATTTGATTTTATAAGTTCCTTTTCTCTTCTCTCTTCTGTATCTCCCATAAAAATATACTTTAAACCACCAATGCTTCCTTCTAAAATAATTGAGTTATTATTTTCTATTTTTTTATCTTCTTTTTCAGGCAACAAAGCCTTTATTTCAATATCGCCATTTTCTATTTTATAGTCTTTGTCTATATAATCAATTTTTATATTTAAGCCCTTTAAACCATCTAAGATTTGTTTTTTCAATTCATTTGTGTGTTTTGGAAGTATAACTCTATTTACATTAATGCTGAGCAAAATTTTTTTAAGTCCCCCATAATGATCATCATGATAATGGGTAATTATAATGTCTTCAATATTCTTTACTCCAATGGAATTTAAATAGTTAATTGATTTTTCTGCAGCTTCACTAGCTCCAGTATCAATTAGATAATTTTTATTTAACCCTTTAATCAAAATACAATCGCTTTGCCCAGTATCTAAAAAATGTACTTCACTGCCTATTTCAGCTGCAGCCGTATTAAAAAAGAAAAATAGAAATATGAATATTAGCACACCTGATACTTTTTTCAACATAATATACCTCCATTCACTGGTCATACTCAGCAACCTAGCCCTGCCAGCTGTTGCCGATGGATGTGTTGGTTAACTTAGTACTTTTACCTCTTCATTTAGTTTTTTTTCTCTTATATTTATTGATAATATTTTCTACTATTTTCACCATTATATTACTGGTAAAACTATGAAAATCAATACAAAAATTAGCTGTAAACCTGCACGAAAAAGCGAGCCTAAATAGACTCGCTTTTAATAAATATTAAGCTTTCTTTCTTCTAGAAGTAAAGGCTCCAGCTGCTATAAGAAGTGTACCTATATACATAAAGTCATTGAATGGTACCCCACCTGTCTTTGGAAGTTCTGTTTCTGTTACAAAATAATCACTGCAGTGGTCAAGTAAAAATTCTACATAGCCATTTTCATCAACCTTAACCTGATTTTGTCCTGATACATTTTCATAAGTATTTTTATCTTTGAAATATCTTCTTAATGTAACAGTTTTTCCTGCCCAATCCTTTCCTAGGAACATTTTAATCTTTGCAGTACCTGGAAGTGGGCCCTCATGATTAAAGGAGAAAACAAATACTTTTTCATCTTTGCCAGTAGCAGCTTTAACTTTTGCAGCTATCTTATCCTTTAAATCCTTTGAAACCTCTTTTAAGGACAAATCCATATCCATTGAAGTACTTATATCCTTACCGTTAAAGGTCCAACTGATGTCGCCAGCATTAAAGGTAATTTCCTTATTCATTCCTTTTATAGCTTCAAAAATGGATTTATCTACTTTTGTATTATCTTTTGCTTCTACCACAACTTTGGTTATATTATTATCTTTAATTGCTTTATTAACATCTTCTGTATTATTAACTACTTGCGTAGTATTATTAACAGGAGCTGTTGGATTTTGTGGCTGAGTTGGCTCCGGCTTTTGAGGCTCTGGCCCATTCGGTTCCTCAGGTTTCAGAGCTTCAGTTACCTTTAAAGTACAGCTTGCTTTAAAGGCCCCATCTAATGTTGTAGCAGTTATTACTGTTTCACCAGTTGTTAATGCCTTCACAGTTCCGTTTGCATCAATCTCTGCCACTGCTTTATTGCTTGAGGACCACTGTACGTTCTTAAGTGTAGCATTTTCTGGAGCTACTACAGCTTTTAATGTTGTACTATCACCAACTTTTAAGGCTGTTTGTGCACTTTCTAAAGTAACTCCTGTTACTCTAACTTTATCCTTAACTAAATAGCTTGGATCATATGCATCCTTTAAAGCTGAAGCATTAATATTTACTTCCTTGTAGTTAGTTACAAGAATTATACCCGATTGCTTAGGAACATTTACAGTAACTTTTCCAGCATTTACAGTATACTTTTCATTGTTGTTTAAAGCATTGGTCAATACTGTTCCATCAGGAATTTCTTTAACATCAAGCTGTAGTGAAGAAATCTCAGAAGTTTTTCTATTTACAGCTATTACTGCACTATCCTTTGAGTCTTTTCTTACATATGCCATAACATCATCTTTATTGCTATCAGTTATTGTAATTGGTGCTATGTCTCCTGTTCTTAAAACTGAATATGCATTTCTTATGTTTGTAAGCTCTGCATACCACTCAACTAAATCCTTATTTCCTTTGCCCCAATAAGTACCTCTTCTGTCATCAGGATCATCAGCACCTGGCATACCCATTTCATCACCATAATAGATTGTTGGTGCCCCAGGATATGTCATTTGGATAAGAGGTATCAGTTTCATTTTTGCTATAGCCTCTAAAGTAGGCTCCTTTGCAATAGCTCTACCAGTAGTATCGTTTTTCTCAATTCCATCAAAGGTTGATATTGCCCTTTGGGTATCATGTGAATCAACTAAGTTCATCATAGCCTCAAATGCTTCCTTTGGATATTGTTCTCTCATAGCTTCTAATTGATTCATTGCATCAACAGCATTTGTAAGTGTCTTGCTATCAGTAGAAGTTCCCTTTACAAAATAAAGCACTGAATTTCTAAATCTATAATTCATTACTGAATCATACATATCTCCAAGTATATATCTTGAAGCATCAGTCCAAATTTCACCTATTATTGCGTTGTCCCCTTCTTCTTTAACAGCAGTTCTAAAATGCTGCCAAGTTTCATCAGAAACTTCATTTGCAACGTCAAGTCTCCATCCGCTAGAGCCATTATTTAACCAATATCTTGATACCGAATTTTGTCCATCAATTACTTCATCAGCCCAAGTTTTAACTTGATATTCTGATCCATTAAATGCTTGAATAACTGGCATACTATCGTATCCCCACCAGCCTTCATATTCATAGTGAACTGGTACAGCATTTCCATCCTTATCTTTTTCTATTACATTATTTTTAATAATAAACCAATCTTTATAATGAAAATCAGTAATTCCTATGGAATTATAATAAGCTACAGTTTGCTTTTCAGCTTCGTCCTGAGTTATATTCTTTTCCTTCATTAAGTCATAAACTTTTTTCCAGTATTGATATCCGCCTAATGGCTTACCTGCTTGTACAAACTTACCATATCTATCAAAGTATATAGAATCGTCTGAAACATGATTAAATACACCATCAAGGATTATGTGCATTCCCCTCTTCTTAGCTTCATTAGATAAGTTTACAAAATCATCTAACTTACCAAGTAATGGGTCTATAGTTTTATAATCAGTTGTATCATATCTATGGTTTGATATAGACTGACCTACTGGATTGAAATATAATATATTTACTCCTAAGGATTGAAGGTAGTCAAGCTTTTTGTTAACACCGACTAAGTCTCCACCATACATTTCATTGCCCCAGTTTCCATCACCTTTAAAACCAGTATAATCGCTCTTTGGAATTTTATTTCCATTTGCATCTAATTTAAAGGAACCATTTGAATTAGTTTCATATTCAAGTGCTGGGTCCTCTGGTGCTTCATACCATTGTGGAAACTCATAAGGCATATTTCCTCTTGCATATTTTTGATTATAATCATTTGTTAAATCTCCATTGAAGAATCTGTCTGGGAATATTTGATATATAACCCCATTCTTGATCCAGTCTGGAGTTTTGAAGTTTTTATCATATACATTCAAGTCATACTGCTTAACTTTTCCTAGGTCATCTGCTATACCTAAGCCAAAATAACCGTCATCATCTCCATAAGCCTTTACCGTAGAACCATTTGAAACTACAAAGTAGTATTTATTCATTCCTAGCTTTGAGAAGGTATATTTTGCAGTCCACTTATCATTACTTTCGTCAAAACTGCCACTCTTCACCATATCAACAACCTTTGTTCCATCTGGTGTCAATAGAATTAGTTTTGCTTGAGATATATCATCCTTTGCAGCCCTTAAATTAAAGGTAACTTCCTTATCAGTAGGTACTGCTCCATAAGGATCTTTATATTCTAAATCTCTTGAATCAAATCTAATAGCATTTATGTTTATTTCTTTACTAGAAGCGTCATTAAATACTATCTCAGTTACTGGATCATAGCTTATAGTAACACTTTTGCTATCTTCTGTAATATTTATAGTTCCAACTGGCATAGCTTTATTATTAACAACTACTGCTAAATCAGCGTAAGTTCCTTTAACTAAATTAACTGTTGCTCTATAAACTCCTGATAGTGTCTCATCTTTTAAAATGGTATTATCAGGTATGCCTTGTCCTTGAAGCTTTGGCTCAAGGAATTTATAGGATATTGAATCTACTATTGCATGGCTGTCATCTGAATAAATAAATTTAACATCCTGTTTACTTGGAACTATTAAAGGGATGTTTGGTCCATCCTTTTTTCTCTCTGCCCCATAATTTTCTGTCCATGATCCCATAGCTACCTTATATTCATAGCTACCTTGTGGAACATCCTTTATTGTTATACTATACATTCCATTGCCATCATATTTTAAAGTTGTCTTGTCTGAACCCGGTGACCAAGCTGCTTCACCTACAACAGTTTGTATTGTTCCAGCAAGTACGACTTTTCTACCAGTATATTCAGGAAACTCAAGCAATGAATTACCATTTGAAGTTTTTGAATTTACAGGGTCTGTAATCCATTTCCCGTCAACTATAAACTTATATTCATAATTTTTAGCTGCATCACCTAATCTTAAGGTTATGGACCAAACACCATCAGCATTTTTAGTCATAGCCTTTTTGCCAGCTTCCCAGTTTGTCATGCTTCCAGCTAGATATACTGCTGCAGCATCTGCATTCTTATAATTGAAGGTAACTGTACCATTACTATTGATAACAGGACTTTTTAATTCTACAGGCGCTGCCTTTAATCCAAGGGCAGTGGCTACTTCATTTGGATTATTAATAGAATCCTTAAGTGTTTTTGCCTTTTTGTCTAAAACAAATACTACATATTTTCCACCCTCTGGAATAGTAATGTTGACATTACCTGTAGAAGGTATTCCCCCACTATCCCAGCTATAATTTTCAATAGCTTTGTATTCATAGCTGCCTGCTTGGTAAAATCCACTATAAATATATTGGCCTTCTCCATTTATATATGAAAACTCATATCCATGCTTATCTACTGTCCAATCATCTTGCCCACCACGAATTGTTCCTATTAAAGAAGCGTTTCCATTAATGCTAGGGTTGTTTATAGAGTCTGTTGCAAATCCTAAAAGTGGATTAGCTACAAATTTTACATCTGCGCCACCTGCTGGTACAGTACAAGCTATATTTCCACCTGAATTTCCAACTTCTCCATTATCCCATGCATGATTAAATGCTACCTTGTATTCAAAACTTCCAGCATTTAAATGAAAAGTCTTGCTGTAGAATCCACCGCCTATGTAATCCATATCAAAGGCTGCATCAGCAGGATTCCAATTCTTTCCCCCAGTTGCTACAAGATCTAGCGAACCAACAACTGTTGCACTAGCTTTAAATTGAGAAGGATCATTTATTGAATCATATACCTTGCCAGAAATAGCATCAACTCTAAAAATAACCTTTCCTGGCGCAGCAACATTTAATACCTTATTTTCACCATTATTACCTAGGGCTTTTGGGTTATCCCATTGACCATTAAAAGCAACCTTATAGTTGTAACCTTTAGCAACTTTAAAGTCAACTGTTAACTCGTAAATGCCTTTACTGTATTCTTTCATAATAGTGCCAGTATTTTTAGGTTCCCAATTCTTACCTAATCCCTGGTCTTCAACAAAATCACCTACTAAAACAGCCATCATATCTGCTGCTGGAAGATTCGTAGGCTCTTCTGCACTAACTTTTATTCCAAACCTAGGAACAAGAGTTACTAGAAATAGAAAAGTAAGCACTAAGCTTAGAGCTTGTCTAAACTTCTTCAATTTTAAAACCCCCTTAATATATTTGTGCACACGTTTGCGTAAAGCGCAAAAAATAATAGGCTTTAGCCAAATTAATTTATGCAACTTTGTGCAATCGTTTGCAATCCTAACAATTTTATTATATTATATTTCCTCAAATTAATCAATGAGGTTTTTGAAATTTTTTGAAAATTAATCTACATATACTATTATTTGCCTATAGTTCCTAATTAATAATAACCCTGAAATTTATTATAAAAAAACAGCTTCTGCAATAAAAAAACAGAAGCTATATACTGTGAATTAATAATATTAATTACTTATTGAGTTTTTCATATTTCTTAAGAAATGCTGCAGTTATTAAAGCTAAAAAAGCAGCCACAGCCATTAATCTAAATAGTGCAAATACACTAAAATGCTCAAGGAATAAACCACCACCAAAATTTCCGATAAACCCGCCTATTCCACCGCCTATAGCTGCATATAATGTTATAGCTGAAGTTCTTAGTTTGGGCTCACTTATTCTATTTATATACTGCATTGTAGCTGTTAAATATAAGGTAAAAGTTATTCCCTGTAATATTTGCACTGCAATTACTCCTATATAGGAACTACAATAAGAATCTAATAGATATCTAAATATATAAATAATCATACTTATAATGTATAAATTCAAATCACCGTATTTTTTTAATAATTTGTTCCCAAAAAAGAAAACCGGCAATTCGCTCATAGCAACAATAAACCAAAGTAGACCAAGTCTTGAAATATCTCCACCTGTTTTTTCAATAAGTACAGCAATATAACTTCCATTTGCACCCAAAGCAATACTAATAAATACTACAGAGGTTATAAAAATAGTGTAGTTTTTATTTTTTAAAAGATATTTTATGTCAGAAATATCAATTTTATTACTTCCATGCTTACCTTCAAACTTTATTGACCTTATGATAAGTATAACAACAACTGAAACAATAAGATAAGTATAAAAGGCCATATCTATACTGGTTTTCTGAATTGCTATTCCAAGTAGAAGTGAAGTTACAGCATATCCTACTGATCCCATGAGCCTAACTTGTCCATATTGCAGGTTTTTATCTATTTCCATAAAATCGTAACAATAAGCATCAGTCACTGGAGACACAGAACTTTGAAACCATATAAATAAAATAATCAGTGTCATAATCATATAATATTGGGAAGCAAAGATAAAACCAAGAGCTGCAATGCTGCTGGCAGTTAAAGTTATCACGATAGTCTTTCGCTTGCTTAGATATTTATCTGTTAGGTAACCCCATATAGGTTGTGCTGCTACTGATATTATAGAATTAAGTGCAAAACCAATTCCTATTTCGGTGTAGCTCAATCCTTTTCCTTTGAAATATACTGCCAGAAATGGATAATAACAAGCCATAGTACCATATATCATTAAGTAAATAAGTTTTAATTTTAGCCCCGCTTTTTCTTCTCTCATATGTGTTACCTCAACTTAATACAAATCTTCTTTACTTTACCATTATAAAGCATATAGAAGTATATATCTACTACTAGAATAGATAGTAGTGAAGAGGTAAGAGTGAAGAGTGAAAAAAGACGGAATTTTGCCAATGGCAAAATTCCGTCTTTACTTCTTACTTCTTACTTCTTACCTATTCTATATGTTCTATGCCGCCACTACTCTTGAAACTATTATTGCTATTCCTATCAATAGTCCTGCAATTAATATACCTACAGCCATATTTCCCTTTTCAAGTTCTTTATTAAAATCTAATGGTATCATTTTATCAAAGATTAAATATCCCAATGCTAGTATAAGTATTCCAAGCAGACCAAATACAGCACTTAAGCCTAAATTATTTAATACAGTCATGTTATAACCCCCTAAGTAATCTTATTATTATAATTATTTCATAATTATGTAAATTATTCAACAATTTCTTTTATATTTTTCTGCAAGCTCAATATATTTTTCCGATGATTGTTTTAAGGATAACTTTTCTTCTTCAGAAAGTTCTCTTACCACCCTAGCTGGCGTACCTAACGCTAATACTCCTGAAGGTATTTTAGTTCTATATGTAACTACACTGCCTGCTCCAATAATAGAGTAATCCCCTACTTCTGCACCGTCTAATACAATAGCACCCATACCAATAAGGCTATAACTTCCAACCTTACAAGCATGAACAATTGCACCATGTCCTATAGTAACATACTCACCTATCACGGTGGGATATTCACTGCTAATATGAACTGTACAATTATCCTGAATGTTAGTTCCATTGCCAACTGTTATACTTTTTCCATCTGCCCTAATTACAGTTCCAAACCAAATACCGCATTGTTCACCTATGAAAACCTCTCCTATTACATCAGCACTTTCTGCTATAAAAGCACTTTCTGAAATTTCTGGTCTTTTATCTTCAAAATTATATATCATGAATAACCTTCTCCTTTTTAGGTATATTATATCAAAATAAAAAAACTTTTTTAAGCTTCTTTCCTTGAGTGTTCATTGTTTGCCGAACTTTTTACAATTTATCTCTTAATATTAATTCTTGATTTGTTTCACATTTTCTTTTATAATACAACATATGGTATTTTATTCTGAATATAATACTACATATAGTGAAAATTAGTGGGGGTAGGACAATGTCACATAATAATATGAAAAACAGCGACAAATCCATTAAAACTATTATTAAGAGATTTTATACCAATGAACTAGAACTAGATAAGGATAAAACCGTCTATGATTTATTTTCATGGAAAAAGGTTGATGTAGTTCTTAAAGATTATAAAACTGGCAAAGTACTTGTGGATATGAAAGATTTAGAATTTCCTGAGAACTATTCACAAAATGCTTGCAATATAATAGCATCAAAATATTTTAGAAGAGCTGGCGTTCCAAATGAACTTGGTTATGAAAACAGTATGAGAATGGTAGCGCACCGTTTAGTAAGCTTTTGGCGTGATGCTCTAGTTGAAGAAGGAATTATAGAAACTGAGGAAGAAAAGAATATTTTTTATGATGAAATGGTCTATGGCCTATTAAATCAAATGTATGCTCCAAATTCTCCTCAATGGTTTAATACAGGACTTGCTCAAAGTTATGGCATCAAGGGTGCTAAGCAAGGAAACTTCTATTACAATGAAGAGCTTAAAGCTGTAGTAGAATGTGAAGATACATATTCAAGAACACAAGCCTCAGCTTGTTTTATATTATCCATAGAAGATAAATTATTAGGTTCTCATTCTATTTCAGATCAATTTGTAGCAGAAACAAAGTTATTCAAAGGCGGTTCTGGTACAGGTACTAATTTCTCAGTTATTAGAGCTAAGGGTGAAAAACTCTCTGGTGGAGGTGTATCCTCTGGGCTAATGAGTTTTCTAAAAGCACTAGATAGAAATGCAGGTGCAATTAAATCTGGCGGAACTACAAGAAGAGCTGCTAAAATGGTTTGTCTAGATGTAGACCATCCTGAAATAATGGATTTTATAACCTGGAAAGCCAAAGAGGAAAATAAAGTTAGGGCGCTTGGAAAAATGGGTTATGATACAGACATAGATGGAGAAGCTTATGAAACAGTTTCTGGACAAAATAGCAATAATTCTATAAGATTCTCTGATGAGTTTATGACAAAAGTTAAGAACCTTAGTGATAACGAAAATGAGGTTATTAAAATAAAAGGTAGAGTGGACAGTAGACTAGACCGTGAAATAAAGGTAAAAGAAATATGGGATGCATTCAATAATTCTGCTTGGCAATGTGCAGATCCAGCCCCTCAATTTGATGATACTTTTAATGCATGGCATACTTGCCCTGCTGGAGAGGATGGAAATTACAATGCTGTACACAATAGAATAAATTCCACAAACCCATGTGGAGAATATGCCTTTTTAAATGATACCTCCTGTAATCTTGCTTCTATAAATATTTATAAGTTCTATAACCATGATAGAAGAAGCTTTGATATAGATGGCTATGTTCATTTAATAGGATTTATTCAATTGGCACTAGAGGCATCTATTTATTGGGGACAATTCCCTACTGAAGATATTGCCAGAAAAACCTACATGTTTAGAACAACAGGTCTAGGTATTTCTAACATAGCTTCATTATTTATGGTTATGGGTTATCCATATAATTCAGAGGAAAGCAGAAATCTAGCTGCTGCATTAGTTGGAATAATGACTGGCCATTCCTATTATGTATCATCACTAATGGCAAAGAAAATTGGAACCTTTGAAAAATATCCTATAAATAAGGATTATATGATGAGAGTAATCAGAAATCATGCTCGAGTAACAGGAGCACTTAATTCTAAATATGAAGATTTAAATTATACTCCAGTAGAAGTAAACCATGAGCTTTTAGGTGCCAACAAGCTTCAAAAGCTAAGTGACATATTAAAATCAGCTTGGATAAATGCATTAGAGTGCGGCAAGGAATACGGATTCAGAAATGCTCAAGTTTCTGTAATTGCTCCAACAGGTACTATTTCCTTTGCTATGGACTGCGTAGCTACTTCTATTGAGCCTTTCTTCAGCCATATAGTGTATAAAAAATTAGTTGGCGGTGGTTTCATGACTGTAGTTAACCCAGTTATAGAGCAGTCGCTTGAAAACCTTGGCTACAGCAGTGAAGAAATTTCAGATATTCTTGCATATGTGCTTAGGATGGAAACAGTATCTGAAGGTGATTTTTCCTATGAAAAAATATTAGATGGCAAAATTGAAGGTGCACCACATTTAAAAGAAGAGCATCTTCCAATATTTGATACTGCTAATGTTTGCGGAACTGGAAAAAGATATATAAGTGCTATGGGCCATGTTAAAATGGTAGCAGCAATAACTCCGCTAATATCTGGAGCTATATCAAAAACTGTAAATGTTCCAAAAACCGCAACTATTGAGGATTTTAAAAATGTAGTTTTAACCTCCTGGGAGCTTGGAATAAAAGGAATAACTCTTTATAGAGATTCATCCAAAGCGGCTCAACCTTTAAATACAAGCTTAACTGCTGAGGACTCTAATGTAGATTTAGATAGTCTTACTTATGCACAACTTTTAGCTAAGGCTAAAGAACTTCAAGCTGAACATCATTATTCCAAGAGGGATAAGCCACTTGGAATTAGATATGGTACCACACATCCTGCTCAAATTGAGGATGTTAAGATATACACAACAGTAAACAGAAGAGAAAACGGCGAAATATCAGAAATATATATAACTACAGATAGAGAAGGTACAATTATAACTGGATTATTAAATTCATTATCTAAATCAATATCAGTTATGCTTCAGTATCATGTACCGCCAAAGGATATAGCAAGAATGCTTAGAGGTCAAAAGTATGAACCCTATGGTTTTGTTCAAAAGCATCCTTATATAAAGTCTGTAAGCTCAATTTCTGACCTTATTAGCAAGATAATTGATATAGAATTAGGTGATTTTTCAAGATGCCAGGTTAAGCCTGACGATTATATAAGCAGCACCGTTGAAAACAGCCCATTTAATCACCATCCAATAAATAGCTCAGCTGTTGAAGCTGAACCTATTAAAGCTTCAGAAGAAAGCAAGAAAGCAGTTGTAGAAGGAGAAAAACTATATGGTGTCTCCTGTCCTAGCTGTTCAGGAACGAGGATGGTTACAAATGGTACTTGCAAAGTATGCTTAGACTGTGGTTCTACTACTGGATGCAGCTAAAAATATAATTTGCTTGTTTAATATTACGTAAGCTGTCAATAATTTAATTCAGGGACTTCAATAAAAAAGATATAATGTGTTTGGCAACAGACATTATATCTTTTTTACTTTTTCTATTATATTTTATGTGATTTCAAATTTATAAAGCAAAACAAAAGTTTGTATATACTCTAAATATAAAAATAGAGATGCCCGTAAAGAGTATCTCTATTGTTCTTTATTATTTTTAATTCTATTAGGCTTTGCTTTAGGTTTTATAACTACGTCCTTTTTATTCTTATCTTTTTTATAAGGCACTATTTTATAATCAGGCTTGTTATTCTTATTTGCTCGACTGCTAGCACCTATTTTAGTCATATCAAAGAACCATAAAAACAACACTATAAAAACAAATGAAAATGCATAATCTAAAATAGTATTTTTATATGTAGTTCCGAAAATGGTTTGTAAAAATAATACTCCAATTGCAATTCCTAATATAATCCACTTGTTAACCTTAAGCTTTGAAAACACGTAGACTCTTAAAACATTGTAGACAATTAAAGCAACTGCAGCATAGACTATAAAAAATAAAATTGTTCTGCCCCAGTTCATCGTATCCCTCCTCTATAGTTTATTACTATAATATTATGATATATTTTTGGAAATATATCAACACAATAAAAATAACATTAAATTTATTGATAATAATTATTGGAAATATTTCTTTTTCTGTTATAATGATTATATGCAAAATAAAGAATAAGTAATTTTAAACAGCTTAATGTTAACGGGAGTGGGAATGGATATGGAATCAAATACAAGTCTTAAATTAGATGACTTAGATTTTCAAATTTTAAACATATTATTTACTGATTCGCGTACACCTTTTTTAGAAATTGCTAGGCAGTGTGATGTTAGTGGCGGAACGATTCATGTGCGAATGAAAAAGATGGAAGACCTAGGAATAATTAAGGGAACTAAACTTATTGTAGACCCATCAAAGCTCGGTTATGATGTGTGCTGTTTTATTGGTATACATCTAGAAAAGGCATCTTGTTTTAATTCTGTTCTTGATGAGATGAAAAAAATAAATGAGATAGTTGAGCTTCATTATACCACTGGAAGCTATTCAATATTAATGAAAGTACTATGTAAAAATATGAGTCACCTCCAAGATTTAATTATGAACAAAATTCAATGTATAGATGGAGTTCAAAGTACAAATACATTTATTTCTCTTTTAAAGCCTATTGATAGAAATCTACAGTTATAAATTATAATATATATTTGTTCTTAGTATTAAAGACCTCATAATGAGGTCTTTTAATATTCCTGCCATTCTTTCTTCATTTCTTCAAAGCTCTCCCCTTTAGTATTCTTTACAACAAAATTAGGAGTAATTTGTGAAGCTTTTATAATTGTATAAGGATAAGTTATCACTTGAGTTACCATTGCATTGGTCTTTGGTCCATATTCTTCTACTGTAATATTTGTGATGCCTTCTATATCTTCAACTGACTTTACTTTAATACTGTAACCGCCTGTTGATCTTTTTCCTAAAAATATTGCTATATAGTAAGTATTATTTTTTTCTTCATAAAAGTATCCCCTATTTGGCATTAGTAATTTAATAGAGTTTGCCATATTAGCTGGAAGTTCATTTTCTCTTGCCTCACTGAATTCAATTTCATTATTAGTTAATCCCTCAGGAATTTCTTTTTTCTTCTCACTATCTTTTTCTATATTCACTGGTGAAGTATTAACTTTATCACTTACTGGCTTACTCCCGCAGCCAGAAATTATAGCAGTGGACATAATTACTGCAAATAAACTTACTATTTTTTTCATACCCTATCTCCTTAACTTTTATCTTTCATTTTATGCTATATCTTAATTTTAACTAAAAATATGAAATTTATAACCAAATTCCAACAAATTTAACAAAACCATAATTTTTTCTCCTCTACTCTTTTCCAATTAGCTGTGATAAAATAACTTTGGGTAGTATCTTTAGGAACTGCACCGAATTGTTTTTTGAATTTATTTAATCTGCTCATATCACGGGAATGAGACAGCTATATCAGCGCAAGTTTAAGCCTCTGTATAGCAGAGGCTATTTTGTTTATTTTATTAAGGTGGTGAGGCTTTGAACATAGGCTTTATAGGAGCCGGAAAGGTTGGTTTTTCATTAGGCAAATATTTTTCTATTAATAGTATAAACTTATCTGGGTATTACAGTAGAAGTTTTACATCCTCTAAACAAGCTGCAGAGTTTACCGATTCTAAGGCTTATGAAAATATAGAGGAATTCTTAAATGCTACAGATATTATTTTTATAACCACTCCCGATGATATGATATTAACTGTTTGGAACGAAATATATAAATATAAATTGCAAAATAAATTCATATGCCACTGTAGTGGTTCACTTTCTTCAAAAATCTTTTCAAACTTAAACAATTCAGGTGCCTTTGGATATTCTATTCACCCTATATATGCATTTTCAGATAGATATAATTCCTATAAAAATTTAAATGAAGCCTTTTTCTCAATTGAAGGCGATGATAAACATATTGATACTATGAAAAATATCTTTAAAGTACTAAAAAACAAATATTTTGTTATAGCTGCTAATAATAAGCCACTATACCATCTTGCCAGCGTAACAGTGTCTAATTTAGTATTATCTCTAATAGATACTGGTTGTGAAGAATTAGTAAGCTGCGGTATAAATGGTGAAGATGCACTAAAAGCACTACTTCCTCTTATAGAAAACAACATAAAAAACATAAGCAAAAATGGTATAATCAATTCCCTTACTGGTCCAGTTGAAAGAGGGGATCTAAATACTATAAAGCATCACGTGGAAATTATTCCATTTGAATTTAGAAATACCTATAGTGAATTATCTTTTAATCTATTAAAGTTATCTGAAAAAAAGCATCATGATAGGGACTATTCCGCATTAAAACAATACTTTAATGAGATAAAAAATCACTGAATAATTTGTGAATATTAGCACGGTAAGTTACTCCGTGCCATTGGTGAAGAGGAGGAGCTAAATTGAAAAATACTGTTGCAACCTTTAAGCAGTCAAAATTAAAGGGTGAAAAACTATCTATGCTTACTGCATATGACTATTCAATGGCAAGACTTATGGATAGCTCAGAAATAAATGGCATACTAGTTGGAGATTCTCTTGGAATGGTTTGTCTAGGATATAAAGACACACTTAGTGTAACCATGGAAGATATGATACACCATACTAAAGCAGTTTCAAGAGGTGTAAAGAATGCTTTAGTTGTTGGCGATATGCCTTTTATGTCTTATCAAACCTCTACTTATGATGCTGTAAAAAATGCAGGCAGACTTATTCAAGAAGGTACAGCTGAAGCGGTAAAGCTAGAAGGTGGAGCTTCAGTAGAAGAGCAAATCAAAGCTATAGTAAAAGCACAGATTCCTGTAATGGGTCATATAGGTCTTACTCCACAATCTATAAATATATTTGGAGGCTTTAAGGTTCAAGGAAAAGATAGCAGTTCAGCAAGACAGATAATAGATGATGCTAAGAAATTAGAAGAAGCAGGTGCTTTTTCTATAGTACTAGAATGTGTACCAGCTGAACTTGCTAGCCGCATTACCGAATCAGTATCAATTCCAACCATTGGAATCGGTGCAGGTCCAGGTTGTGATGGGCAAATATTAGTGTACCAGGATATGCTTGGGATGTTTTCTGATTTAAAGCCTAAGTTTGTAAAAAATTATGCTAATGTTGGTGAAATAATGATAAATGCCTTTAAAAATTACATTGAAGAAGTTAAGCAAGGTGTATTTCCACAAACAGTACACTCATTTTCAATGTCAGAGGGTGAATTAAATAAATTATATTAAAATTTTACTATTTGAAGGGAGATTACTAAAATGCATATTGTTCATACTATTAAAGAAGTAAGAGCTCAAATTAAGCTTTGGAGAAATGAAGGTTTGTCAGTAGGTTACATACCAACTATGGGATTTCTTCATGAAGGTCATGCCAGTCTTATAAAAAAGGCATCAGAAGAAAATGATAGAGTTGTGGTTAGCATATTTGTAAATCCTATACAATTTGGTCCTAATGAAGATTTTGAAAAATACCCTAGAGACCTTAAAAGAGATTCATATATTTGCAGCAGTAATGGAGCCCATCTAATATTTGCTCCAGAACCCTCCGAAATGTATGTACAAAATAATTCTACATTCGTAGATGTAGAAAACATAACTGAAGGTCTATGTGGAGCAAAAAGGCCAGGTCATTTTAAAGGAGTTTGTACAGTTGTATCCAAATTTTTTAATATTATTTCTCCAGACAGAGCCTACTTTGGTGAAAAAGATGCTCAACAGCTTGCAGTTATTAGAAAAATGGTAATAGACTTAAACTTTAATATAGAAATTGTTGGGTGCCCGATAGTCCGAGAACCTGATGGACTTGCTTTGAGTTCAAGAAACACTTATCTATCAGCTGAAGAAAGAAAGGCAGCTCTTATATTGAATAAAAGTCTTAAATTGGCTAAAGCTTCACTTGAAGCAGGTGAAAAAAATCCATCTGAAATCAAAAGAACAATTATTGATGAACTAAGCAAGGAGCCTTTAGCAAAAATAGACTATGTAGAAGTGGTAGATAGTTTATCCTTAAAACCTATAGACTCTATTAATAATAAGATTCTAGTTGCAATAGCTGTTTATATCGGAAAAACCAGATTAATTGATAATTTTTCGTTCTAATAAAAAAATAATGGAAAACTTTAGGGGGATTCACATGCAATTAAATATGTTAAAATGTAAAATTCACAGAGCTACTATTACTGAAGCAAAATTAAACTATGTTGGAAGTATTACTATAGATACTGCGCTAATGGAAAGCTCAGGACTTTTAGAATATGAAAAGGTTCAGATAGTGGACATAAATAACGGAAATAGATTTGAAACTTATGTTATACCAGGGGAAAAAAATAGTGGCATAATATGCCTTAATGGAGCTGCTGCTAGATGTGTTCAGCCTGGAGATAAGATAATAATAATGGCATACTGCCAAATGGATGAAATTGAAGCAAAATCCTATAAACCTACTGTGGTTTTTGTAGATTCTAATAATAAAATAAAAGAAATAACTTTTTATGAAAAACATGGAGAAATAAAATAGAATTCTACTTATAATTTTCTAAAATCTGAAGATACTATTCTTGAATAAATAAATTAAAAGGAGATGTATTCTATGAGAGCATTAGATACAATTGCACTATTGTTAGTAATAATAGGTGCAGTTAATTGGGGATTAATAGGATTTTTCCGTTTTGACTTAGTTGCTGCTCTGTTCGGAGATATGTCAACATTTTCAAGAATAGTATATGCTCTAGTAGGTATTGCAGGTCTTTATGCTATATCCTTCTTAGGAAGAGATAGATATGGTGATAGAGATGTAGAAGTACACAGATAATATCTTAATCTAAAAGTAATAAGCTGCAGCATATTTGCTGCAGCTTATTATTTTTTATAACTTTATAGGCTTAAACTAGCTATCAAAATCTAATTTTGAATCTTTGTCTTTGATATCTATCCCTTTCATTGTATCTTACAGTTAACCTCATAATATAATTTAGCTGCTCCATTTCACTGGATTTAACTCCATAAAGCAATCCTTTATATTTATCTTTATAATACTGAGAGTAATCAATAATTATTTCCTTTTTAATTAGGAATAGCTCTTTTGTTACTTGATCTCCCCATCTCCATCTAAAAGAATCATGCAAACTCTCTAAATCCTTAGAGGTAGCTGCTAAATTATCTATCATCTGTTTTTTTGTGATTTTGTTATTGTTATAATCTTTAGTATATATATCAGCATTCTTTATTATATCTTGAAAGGATACATTCACTTTTGCTTCATATGCTTTATATCTCTTATAGTTTATCTTATCAACATTAAAGTAGAGAAAAATGATGACTAAGATAATGATCGCTAATAAATAAGCTCCTGCTACAAAAGGTAGGCTTTTGTTATTTTTTCGCCTTCTAACGCGATAGCCATATAAAGACAATTTTATCTCTCCACTTATTGCTATATATATATTTATAAAGCAATAAGTTAAAAATAGAACTTATTTATCATTTTATTATTATTTATTTAAAATTTTTTATTATATTAAACAATTTGATTGCTGCATTTTTAGGGCCTTCCTTTTCCTTGCCTTCTATTCCAAGACAAGTTCTTATTTGTCCAACCTTAACCCCAGTATCAAACATAGCTTTAAAGTAATTTTCAATGAGTATATCAGTTTCTTTAATTTTTTGAACAGGTCCAAAAGGATTTGCAAAATAAGATTTTACAAGACCTTTTTCTGAAGTAGTTCCTTTGGCCATTCTGGCACCATCTTTAAATACCTCTATTGCAGCTTCTGGATTATTAAAATATTCTATTTCTTCCATTCCATCAGTTACTTCTTCATAGTTATTTGCGTACAAGAATAAATCTACAGGATATCCTTTAATTATTTCTTTATAAGTAGCAACCGGCATTACAAGTCTAGCATTTGTTTTGTCAGGATTCATAAAGATACTTCTGTCAATTTCCTTAAAGGCATAGCCCTGATCTAAATCATCAAGCCTAACGAATGCACCTATTTCCGTACCATAACCAAACAGCTTGCTGTTTTCATCTAATTTAACTACTCCCATATCATCAAATACTATGGTCATATCACTTATATAATCTTCACTAAGCCCTCTAAATGCCTCAAGGCTTTCGGATTTTCCTGCACCACTATCCCCCATTATTATTACGTTTGCTGACTTTCCATTTTTCATTACTATATTTACCATGGCACCATGTATTGGTAAGTATCCTCTTTTTATCATTATTAAGTTATGAAGAGTAAGTGTCATTTTCTTCATATAGCCAAAATAATCTATAGCATCTCCATAACTAACGAGCCCCATCATTATATCATTCAAAGTATCATCATAAAATACAGTTCTTATATCAGTATTATTATCTCTTGCTCCAAATACAAATACTATGTCAGGTTTAGTGCCTTTATATTCTTCTACCCTTGCCATTTCAAACAAATTGCACAAGGTTACACCGTGAGCCATAAAATCTCTATGAAAATATATATAAGCAAGTAGCGATCCTACCTTAGCAGGATAGCAAAAGAAGTGATCTTTATTAATTGTACAATCTTTAAGTGGATTTTCATAACATTCATTGAATACTCCTGCCCTGGTATTTTTCTTTGGATAAGATATGAAAGGTGGATCTATCATAATTGATCCTATAAAAGGAATGTCCTTCAATGATTCGTAGCCATTAGGAAGTCTCCATCTATTATCATTAACAATAATTCCTGCATTTCCGCCAGCTGGCAGCTGTCTATAAACAGAAGGCTTATAGCCTAATACATTTTCTTCTATTTTTCTATAAAGGCTTAAAATAAGCATGGAAAATTGGTTATTTGCATCAAGAAAACTTGTACTTTCTAGTCCCTCATTCATCCTAGTACTATGAACTATTGAATATCTCTCAAGCTTTCTCCAAAATGAATACAAATCTTCAATAAAATTAATAAAGTAATCCTTATTGCTTAAAAGATTTTCATATTTTGTACCTATCTTTGAAACTTCCTCTGCATTAACTACAGTTAACAATTTAAATAAATTAGTAATATCTTCTACTATAAGTTTGCTTTCACTATGGAAGCTTTCAACTAGGTATTTATAAACGTTTGTGTTTCTGGCTTTTATTCTATCGTAATATGCACTTAATATTCTTTTAAATCCATCACTGTCTAAGAGTTTTTCATTAGTATCACAATATTTAGCTGTGAAGTTTATCATTACTTTCTCATTGCTTAAAGAAAATTCCTTTTTCATTTTTTTCTCCTTTCACTGGTCACACTGGGTAATTTATTCATGCCATTCCCGTCGGCAGGCTAAACATAAAATATCAATTAGACCTTTTATCTACTGTCACAAGAATTAAATCAAAGATCTTATTTCTTTCACTATTATATATTATCATACTTTTGCAACATTGACATACAAAAGTATTCATTTTTTTGTTGGTATTTTATAACTACACAAAAAAATATTAAGCATTGTCCCTTTTAAACAATGCTTAACACTAATATCATTTCCATTATATTATATATAGAATTGAAATATAACTGCAGTATTTTAAAATTATGCTTGCACAACTTAATACTTTTCAGCATATTATAATGAACTTTATTTTACAACAGGTTCAAGTACATCTACACTGCCTTTTCTATAATTGAGTTCAACTCTAGCTCCTATAGGCAGAGTAAGTTTAGGATAAGAATGACCTGACATAAGATTCAACATTACTGGTTTGTTTAGACTCAATATTCTATTTTCAATAACCTGCCAAAGGGTAAATTCATTTTCTTTTTCACCATTTATATCACAATCCGTAAACTGACCAAGAATTATCCCCTTACACTGCTGAAGTTTTCCAGCTAAAAGTAGTTGAGTCAGCATTCTATCTATTCTATAAGGTTCTTCTCCTACTTCTTCTAAAAATAATATCTTATTTTTTGTATCTATTTCATAAGGAGTTCCTAAATTGCTTGTTATTAGACATAGATTCCCACCAACTAATTCACCCTGAACATTTTCTTTTCCATAGCATTCAAGTATAATTGAAGAAGGATTCATAATACTATATGGCTTAAACCCATCTTTTAATGTATTTAATAAGCTCATAAGTGTATTCTTTTCTTGAAGATCACTGCTTAGAGTAGGCCCATGAAAAGTGATAAGACCGCACCTTTGATTTATAGTATTGAGAAGTACTGTAATATCGCTATAACCAATAATTATTTTGGGATGTTTTTTAATTAAGTCGAAGTCAATAAATGGCAAAATTCTCATGCTGCCATATCCGCCGCGGACGCATAAAATCATATCTATGGAATCATCTATAAACATTCTCATTATATCCTCAGCTCTATCTTTATCTCTTCCTGCAAAATATCCCCATTTGTCATAAACATGCTTGCCTTCAGCTATATTAAAGCCTAGATCTGCTATTATTTTCTTGCCATTGTTAATATTTTCTATACTTTCGATGCTAGCTGGTGATATAAGTCCTATAGTATCTCCATTTTTTAATCTTTTACCTATCATATATTGTCCCCTCTAAAAATTATACTCAATTATTTTTATAAGCAATTTTATTAACTTATGCATATTTTCTATTATATTTTTAGACATACTTAAGCTATAGTCACACCTACATTTTAATTTTCATAGTATATATAGGAGTGCTCTTAATTTACAAGGAGGTTAAAGATTTTAATTACCTTTAACAGGCAACTAGCCGGTGGAACCAGCATAATAAGTTGCCCACAGATCCTAGTGATAAGGAGGAAAAAATGTATTATTCACCAAATATGAATTACTACAATAGAGCTATGAACATGCCAAAGGAGGATAATGTTCTGGAGCTTATAAAAGAGGCTATGAAAGATGAAAGACATGACCGTATTAAATACAAAAACATGATGGATATGGCTAAAAGTGAAAAAGTAAGAAAGCAAATAGAGTTTGCTTATAATGATGAAGGAAAACACTACAAGATGTTCCAGAAAATTTACTTTATGCTCACAGGAAAAACTATTGATATACCGGCTCCAAAGGTAGAAGAATATTCTAAACTAATTGATGCAGTTGAAACTAGTATAAACGGAGAATTAGCAGCTGTGGAGCTCTATAGAAAAATTCAGTCCATGCTGCCAAATATGCAATTAAGAGATATGCTATTTGAAATACTTACCGACGAGCAAGAACATGCAGCTAGATTTATATATATTTATTCAATGCTAAAAGATTAACATATTTTATGCGGGCACTTTAGCCCGTTTTTTCATACATATTATAGGTTTATATTATTAATACTATTTATATAAACAATTTTTTAATAAAGAAAGTTAAAGCCTTAAATGAACTTTAACGGACAATCTACTTATGTAAATTGGAATGAATAGATTGCCAAGTGTTTAAACGAAGGGAGAAATTTATATGATAATTGACAGAGCTCTTGAAATACTTAATTCAAAGGATAACATTAGAGTCCTTTATGAAAATGATCCAATTTGGATAGAATCTGTAGACACTGAAAATAGAAAGGCTACTATATCCATAGTTGGTACAGCACAAACTATGGAAGTTCCAATTTCCAGTCTTACAGACACTGGTTCACCTTCTTAAATTTAAACTAAAAAATTATCTTAAAGGAAATAGCACCTAGTCAAATTGACCAGGTGCTGTTCTTTTATTTAAATTAGTTTGATAATTCTTTATTATTAACATCACTATTTTTATTATCACAGCAATTAGCCTTATGATTTCCCCCAAACATCATTGGCAGCATTGCAAGCATCATTATTGGACATAAAAATGGCACTATCTTAGAAATTGCAGTGCTAGCACTAGGACTAACTCTTGATATGATTGGTAATAGTGCTACCATAACTATTGGAAGTCCGCAGCAAATAATCATGTGCAGCATGTGCTTCATTGGGTTATGCTTATGTTCGTTTTGGTTTTTTTTATTATCTTCATGGCAATTCATACTTTTTCCTCCTATATACTTTTCTTAACTAATAACTTAAATAGATTGTATTTCATTCGTATGAAGATTGTATGAAGAAACTAAAGAATTTTTTATCTCCATAATTCCTCCATAATCTATCTATATAATTATTCATATAATAAATTTTTAAAGGAGGAATCATTAATGTTTTGTGGAGGTTTTGGTAGATACGGTTTTGGCCCTTCAGGTTCAATAGGAGCTGGTTGGATGTTTTTAGCTGCAGGATTTAGACTTTTAATATTTATAGGATTAGTTGTGCTAGCTGTTAAATTATTTAAAAAATATGCTAATACATCTTATAATTCTCTTAGAATACTTGATGAAAAATTCGCTTTAGGTGAAATAAGCGAAGAAGAATACTTAAAAAGAAAAAATATTTTAATCAGCAGAAACTAGGGCTTCACCCTAGTTTTTTTAATATTAATAACCTATAATAAATTTATAACTTTTCTAGTAAGAGGTGATACTGGTGAAAGATAAATTTAAAATACTAGTTGTAGATGATGAACAAAGCATAGTTGATGTAGTTAAAGCTTATTTAGAAAAAGATGACTTTGAAGTAATTACCGCTCTGGATGGAGAAACAGCGCTAAATATAATTAATAGTGAAACCATTCATTTAATGATACTAGACTTGATGCTTCCTAAACTATCTGGAGAAGAAGTATGCAGGAGAGTAAGAGCCACTTCTAATTTGCCTATTATAATGCTTACTGCAAAGGCTGATGAAGATGAGAGAATTGAAGGTATATCAATTGGAGCTGATGATTATTTGACTAAGCCCTTTAGCGTACGTGAACTTGTAGTTAGAGTAAGAGCTCTACTAAGAAGAACCTACAGAGATATTACACCTATGGCTGATATTTTAGTATATAACAACGGTGATTTAGAAATAGACATAAAAAAAGTTACTGTAAAAAAACAAGATAAAATTGTAAATTTAACAACTAATGAATTTAAGGTGCTTACAGTGTTACTTACAAACCCTGGTCAAGTATTTTCTAGAGAACAATTAGTAGAAAAGGCTTTTGGAATGGATTATGAAGGCTTTGACAGAACTGTAGACACATATATTAAAAACATACGCCAAAAAATAGAAGATAATCCTAAAGAACCAAGGTACATAATAACTGTATATGGCATGGGTTATAAATTTATTTCAAATTTCGCTGAGGTAGAAATATGAAAATATCATTAATGAAAAAGTTATCTCTAGGTTTTCTTATTGTAGTATTAGCTTCTATTATAATAGCAAGCATTATTTCAAATTATACAATTCAAAGAAAATTTAATAACTACTTAGTTGATGAACATAAGACAAAGGTAGATAATGTAGTAAAAATTATTAATAATTTATACAGTAAATCAAGTAATCTTTCAATAGTAGACACTGATGAAATACAAAGAAACGCTGAACTGCAGGAATTATATATTGAAATTAAGGACATAAATAATAACACCATATATTCATCTGGTAATTCATATTTAAAGCATAACACAATGATGGATAATATGATGGGATCTATGATGGGCAACTTTTCAAGAATGAATATAGGCGAGTATTCCGAAGAAAAATATCCTTTATTATCTAACAATAAAAGTATAGGTACCATAACAGTAGGCTATTACGGAACATCGTATTTATCGTCAGCATCTGTAGCCTTTATAAGCACCTTGAATCATTCCTTTATGTTATCAGCTATAGCAGCTTTAATATTGGGTTTATTTATAAGTATGGTTTTCTCAAAACAACTTTCTAAGCCTCTTGTAAATATAACTGAAACGGCAAATAAAATGAGAGATGGAAACCTAGAAGTTAGAGCAAGTACCGATACAAATACTAAGGAAGTAGCTGAACTATCTCATTCTATAAATTATTTGGCTGAAACCCTTAAAAATCAAGAAATGCTCAGAAAAAGGTTAACCTCTGATATGGCCCATGAATTAAGAACTCCATTAACTACTTTAAAAACACATGTAGAGGCATTTATTGATGGAGTTTGGGAACCTACACCTGAAAAACTAGAAATTTTTTATGATGAAATAGAAAGAATTACCAAAATGGTAGATAATCTTCGTGACCTCTCAAAATTAGAACAAACTAATTTAAATCTGAATAAAAGTAATTTTGATATTTCTAGCGAACTAAAAAAAATTATTAATACCTTCAAACCATTATACTTAGAAAAAAATTATGAATTAAATTGCAGTATAGTTCCAGAACTAAAAGTAATGATGGATAAAGATAAATTCGTACAAATTATAAACAATCTACTTTCAAATTCTTATAAATATTTAAAGCCTAACGGAAAGGTTAACGTAATATTAAAAAAGGAAAACCAAAATATAATTATTCAAGTAATTGATAACGGTATAGGTATACCAGAAAAAGACTTACCATATATCTTTGAACGTTTTTATAGAACTGATTTATCTCGCAATAAAAATACAGGTGGTTCAGGTATAGGCCTTACTATAACTAAAGCTTTTGTTGATGCTCATGGTGGAAAAATAACTGTTAAAAGCAGCATAAATATAGGAACTACATTTACTATTGAATTTCCAAATATAATAACTTTTTAAAATTTAAGGAGTGTAGACAGACTAAAATCTATCTACACTCCTTTTAAAGCATTTCTTCCTTAAATAATAAAAGCATATAGTTCTGCTTTGTACAAAACTATATGCTTTCCTTGCAAGCAATAAAAATTTATCGTACCATAATGGAGTTGTGTATATTAACCATTTCTTGTCTGTTCAAAGAGCCCATCATCTTAGCCATACTGTCATATCCATTGCTCTTCATTATATTTATCATTTTATTATACTGTTCATCAGTAATATTATTCATAAAGTTGCTCATAGCTTTATAATCTCTATTTTCCATAGCTTTAGCGCCTTCTTCGAAGCCATTTTCTTTCATTAGATCTATCATTTTATTGTAAACATCATTATTATTTATGTTATTTTGATACATCATTCCTCTTCCAAACCCAACGTTGTTAATATTATTACCCTTTGCATATGCAACTGTCATTACTCCTACAGCTAATATAGCTGTTATCATTATTACTAATATTTTTTTCTTCATAATATCTCTCCTTCTATATTTGATTTGCTTTCTATGTTTACATTCTACATTGAGATTATGGAGGAATTATGAAGTTTTAAGAAGCTTTTATTGTTTTACTTATTTTTGCATTTGTAATATTCAATTCAGTTGTTTATTTCATTTACGTAATATTTTATTTTCTTTACTTACCTCAATCTTCATAAAATCAACATATCTATTTTATATAATTTTTTCTATAAGTAGATATAGGGAGGAAATTTATGAGTATTAAGAATGAAAAAATTAAAGTATATGAAATGACCTGTACCTCTTGCGAAAATAGAGTTGAAAAAGCCGTAAAAAAGTTAGAAGGCGTATTCAATGCCAAAGCAAGTTATAGTGAACAATTTGTTGAAGTTGAATATGATAACGAATTATGCAGCACAAGCAAAATTAAAGCCGCAATAAATAATGCTGGCTATAGTACCCAGAGTTCAAATGATTATAAATTCATGGGAATCCTTATAATAGTTGCTGCAATAATACTCCTAGGTTTAAAAACTAGCGGCTTTGACATGGAAGCAAAGCTTACTAATGCTTCCTATGCAGTTCTTTTTGTAGTAGGAGTTCTTACATCAATACACTGCGTAGGCATGTGCGGGGGAATTATGCTTTCTCAAAGCTTATCAAAAGAAAGTAATAATAAGCTTGAAGCTATTAAACCATCGCTTTTATATAACTTAGGTAGAGTTATATCCTATACTATTTTAGGCGGTATAGTTGGTGCTCTTGGTTCAGTATTTTCCCTTTCAATAACTGCTAAAGCCATAATGCAAATACTTGCTGGAGCCTTTATGATTATAATGGGCTTTAACATGGCTGGCTTTAGTGCCTTTAGAAAGTTCAGTATAAAGCTGCCTCATTCTGTATGTAGAGTAAAAAATAAATCTGGTTCTCCTTTAATTGTGGGACTTTTAAATGGACTTATGCCATGCGGTCCTCTTCAAACAATGCAGCTTTTTGCTCTTGGAACAGGAAGTGCAGCTAAAGGTGCTTTATCAATGTTTGTTTTTTCTATAGGAACAGTACCTCTTATGCTTACCTTTGGTGCTTTATCAGGCCTTTTAAGCAAAGGCTACACTAAAAAGATACTAAAATTTAGCGGAGTACTTATCATTGTACTAGGATTAATTATGGGAAATAGAGGCTTTGCCTTAGCTGGTGTAAATGTTAATCCACTATCAGCTCTATCTAAAGGTTCAAGCTCCGTATTAGGTGGAGGTACTAGTGCAAATGTTGCTAAAGCTACCATTAAGGATGGAGTTCAAATTATAAACATGACCGCTGACAATAATGGATATACCCCTAATGCTTTTTATGTTCAAAAGGGAATCCCCGTAAAGTGGGTAATCGACGGAAAACAAATTAACTCCTGCAATAATGCAGTTGTTGCTCAATCCTTAAATATACAAAAAAAATTAAAAAGCGGTGAAAATATTATAGAATTTACTCCTGGAGATAAAGATATTAATTTTAGCTGCTGGATGGGTATGATACGTGGTGTAATAAAGGTTGTTGATAAACTAGATACCGTAGATACATCAAAATCTGATCCATCTTTACCACCAGCTAGTACAGGTCCAAGCTGTTGTGCAGGTCCTGTAGCAGATGGGTCAAGCTCTGGTTCCGGTTCTGGCACTACTAGTCAATCAAGTATTTATGGCAACG
Source organism: Clostridium omnivorum (assembly GCF_026012015.1). Taxonomy (NCBI): domain Bacteria; kingdom Bacillati; phylum Bacillota; class Clostridia; order Eubacteriales; family Clostridiaceae; genus Clostridium; species Clostridium omnivorum. The sequence goes on from NZ_BRXR01000001.1 coordinate 605,193, forward strand.
ATATATCAAAAGTTCCTACAGGTACTTTAGTAAACATAGCTCTAAAACTTGGCAATAATTACAATGCCAAATTCAAAGGGACTGGCTATGAGCTACAGCCATTAATCGTTGTAACAGGAAATAGTACTAAGACAAAGCTTACATTCGATTTAAGTGCTTTTGATAATGCTGAAGGAAAATATTCAATTGTAGATGCCACAACAGGAGAAGAGTTGTCCTCCTTTAATGGAAAAAAAGGTATAAATGAAGTTGAATTTAGTCCTAAAAAAGTTGGTGGATATGCTATTGTTAAAGATAATGGAGCTCTAGGTATAATTGAGGTAGTTGATAATTTGAAAAATGCTGATATAGAAAAAATCAGAAATAAATATCTCAATCAGCAATAACTTAATAAAATATTTAAAAAAAGAGAAGTGCTTATAAGCCTTCTCTTTTTTTACTTAACATTCTGTTTTATTTTTATATTAATACATACAGAAATTATAAATTGTAATCTTTCATAAAATCTACATAACTTTATTGTATACTGATTATAGCCAACAGATAATAATACACATAATTCATAATTCACATAATTCATAATTCACAATTCACAAAATGACATTTAATTTAAGTTAGTTCTTAAATAATATTAAGTGAGGTGATAGCATTATCTAAATAATCTATAAGGTTTAATTTATTAATGCCTATTACATCTTTAACAAGGTTAATGTATATACTCTTAATCAATTGTTACGTTACAAAATAATGGTCTATCTCAAAGATAATTTGAGATAGACCATTATTTTAATTATAACGTATAAGTAGATTTTAATTTAACTTTATCTAGAAAATTGATTATTTATTTAATAAACTTACATTGTCTCTCATTTCTTCAATGGACATTGCTCCAACTTTTTTATAAACTATATTACCTTCTTTATCTATAAAAAAAGAAGTTGGTATGGAAACAATATTGTATTTTATAGCAACAGCCTGGTCAGAATCTAATAAAATGTTAAAATTATACTTATTTTTATCAATAAAAGATTTTACAGTTTGTGTATCTTCTCCTAAATTTATACCTAAAATAACTAGGTCAGAATCTTTATTTTCCTGATATAATTTTTCTATGTCAGGCATTTCAGCTCTACAAGGAGGACACCATGTTGCCCAAAAGTTTAACAACACTTTTTTACCTTTAAAATCGCTTAGCGAAACATTTTTACCGTTCAGATCCTTTAATTTAAAATCAATGGCTTTTTCTTTGGTTATGGTTTCTTGGTTTTTTTTATTTATGCTATTTTTTGAATCTTTAACAGATAAAATGCTATTACTAACCGAAGTATTGGAGCCAGTTGTTTTATTCTTATTATAACTTATTACAGTATAAACGCTTATACCGAATAATATAATAATTGCTAAAGTGAAAGCATATTTTTTCATAATATTCTCCTCATTTTAAAGCATTCTTATATTTTGAAACTATTAGCTTTTATTATAAATATAAATAATACTATTATTAAAAATTGAAAAAGTATAGATACGTACTTAATATGTTAACTGTATTTGTAAATACCATAATTCCCATAATTATAAGTAATAAACCACTAATAGCTGAAATAACAGGAGTATATTTTATTATTTTAGTTTTATATATCATAAACCTATCTATTGCCATTGCCGTAAGCATAAAAGGTACTGCTAATCCTAGTGAATAAATACATAAAAGTAATATACCTTTATAGATAGTATCTAAACTGCTGGAATAAATCAATATTGAAGATAATATAGGACCAACACATGGAGTCCATCCTGCTGCAAAAGACATTCCCATAATTATCGAACTAATTTTTTTATTAAAGAAGTTAAAATGCAAAAATTTTTTTTCATAATAAAATAATTTTATTTTCATTATACCTGTGATATGGAATCCAAAAATAACCATTAGGGCTCCACCTATTTTTCTAAAAAAACTTTGATTTTTAATTAATACTTTGGTTAAAGTAGTAGCAGATGCCCCCATAATAATAAAAACAATGGAAAAGCCTAAGACAAATCCTAAAGCTTTATAAAAAGTATACAATTTTGATTCAGCAACTTTATTATCATTTATAGCAGCTCCAGTGAGGTAGCTTATATAAGCTGGTACTAGTGGCAGTACACATGGAGATAAAAAAGAAAGTAGGCCAGCTGAAAAGGCTAAGATTAATGAAATATCACTCAGTTAAACCACCTCCATTATATAGCTAGTGTAAACATTAAAGAGCCTTGATAAAATTTATTCAAGGCTCTTTTAATTAATATTATAGTGTTTCTATTCCTACAACTTCATAACCTGCATCATCTATAGCTGCCTTTATTTTTTCATCATCCACTTCATGAGCAAGCTCAACAATCGCATTCTTTCCTGCTAGGTCAACATTTACAGATTTTACTCCGCATATTTCCTTTAAAGCCTCAGTAACATGATTAACACAATGTCCACAGCTCATTCCTTCAATTAATATTTTCTTTTCCATTATTAATTCCTCCTATATGAAATTATATATAAATATTTATATATTTACTTAATTGGTTTAAATCCTTTAAGTCTTAATGCATTTAATAGAACTGAAACTGAACTAAAACTCATTGCCGTTGCTGCAATTATTGGATTTAGAAGCGGTCCACCAAATATATAAAGAACTCCCATTGCTACTGGTATTCCTAGTGTATTGTAGCCAAAGGCCCAAAATAGATTCTCTTTAATATTTTTTATAGTTTTTTTACTTAATTGGATGGCTGTTGGTACATCCATTAGGTCACTTCTCATAAGAACAATATCTGCAGATTCCATAGCCACATCTGTACCTGATCCTATAGCTATACCAATATCAGCTTGTGCTAGTGCTGGAGCATCATTTATGCCATCCCCAACCATTGCAACCTTCTTACCTTCAGCCTGAAGCTTTTTAACTTCATTAGCTTTATCCTGTGGAAGAACCTCAGCTAATATTCTATCTATACCAACCTGCTTTGCAATTGCTTCAGCAGTTCTCTTATTATCCCCAGTAATCATAGCAACTTCTATACCCATCTTATGGAGCTGTTCGATTGCTTTCTTGCTGTTTTCTTTAACAGTATCTGCAACAGCTACAATACCTGCCATCTTATTGTCTACAGCAATGTACATTGGTGTCTTACCTTCACCAGCTAGCCTATTTGAGGTTTCTTCAAGGTTCTCTAAAGATATATTGCTTTCTGTCATAAGCTTTCTATTTCCCGCTAAAATATCTTTGCCATCTATTTTAACTTCAATTCCATGACCAGGTATTGCCTTAAAGAAATCTATGTTCTTAAATTCTAATCCTTTTTCTTCTGCTCCTTTTACAATAGCTTCTCCAAGCGGATGCTCAGAACCCTTTTCTGCTGAAGCAGCTATTTGTAATAGTTCATCTTCTGACATTCCATTAAGAACAACTATATCAGTAACCTTTGGCTTACCTTCTGTAATTGTACCTGTTTTATCAAACACAATTGTTTTTATCTTATGTGCAGTTTCTAGTGCAACTCCACTTTTTATAAGTACTCCATATTCTGCTCCCTTTCCAGTACCAACCATAATAGCTGTAGGTGTAGCTAACCCTAGAGCACAAGGACAAGCAATTACAAGTACTGATATGAATATTGTAAGAGCAAATACTCCAGTTTCACCTGACATATACCACGCTGCGCCTGAAAGAACAGCAATTGAAATTACTACTGGTACAAAGTATCCTGAAATAATATCAGCAAGCTTCGCTATAGGAGCTTTGGAACCTTGAGCATCCTCCACAAGTTTTATAATCTGTGCTAAAGCTGTGTCTTTACCAACCTTAGTAGCTTTATACTTTATTGTGCCGTTTTTATTTATACTTGCACCAATTATCTTATCTCCCACATTCTTTTCAACTGGTATGCTTTCTCCTGTAAGCATGGATTCATCTACTGAAGTCATACCGTAAGTTACTTCTCCATCTACAGGCATCTTTTCTCCTGGTTTAACTATAATAATATCTCCAACTTCAACTTCATCTATAGATATTTCTAATTCTTTTTCATCTCTTATAATTGTAGCTGTCTTCGGCGCTAGTCCCATGAGCTTTTTAATAGCTTCAGAAGTTTTGCCTTTAGTAACTGACTCTAAATATTTTCCTAGTGTTATAAGTGTAATAATAACTCCTGCAGATTCAAAATATAAATCATAGGCATAATCCACATTGCCGCTAAAAATCTGTACTATAGCAAATATTCCATATAAAAAGGCTGCGGAAGTACCCATTGCAATAAGCGAATCCATGTTAGGACTTCTTCTTATTAATGACTTAAACCCAACTCTGAAAAATCTATTGCCTGCAATCATAACTGGTATAACTAAAACTAACTGAACAATTGCAAAGGTTCTAGGATTTATCATAGGATCAATGATACTAGGAAGACTAAACCCTAACTTTTCCCCTACCATATGCCCCATTGAAATTGTAAGTAAAGGAACTGTGAAGATTAAAGAGATAATAAACTTCTTCCATAATAATTTTATTTCTTTTTCTTTCTTCTCCCTATCTTCATCAACAGTAACTTCATCCTCTAGAGCTTTATACCCAGCCTTTTCTATAGCTTTTTTAATATCTGATATTCTTACTTTTGAAGGTTCATAACTTATACTTAATTTTTCTGTTGCAAAATTAACATTTGATTCAACAACACCATCTAGTTTTTTTGTTACTCTCTCAATTGTTTTTGCACAAGCTGCACAAGTCATTCCATCTATCTTAAAAGTTTTGCTGCTTGACTCTATAATTGCTTTGTAACCTGCTTTTTCAACAGCAGCCTGAATATCTGGAATAGATACTTTGGTTTCATCAAAATTTATATTTAATTTTTCAGTAGCAAAGTTTACACTTGCTTCATTAACTCCTTGAAGCTTTTTGGATGCTCTCTCTACAGCTTTTGCACAAGCTGCACAAGTCATGCCTTCTATTTTAAGACTCTTTTCCAATAATGACACCTCATTTCATTACTTCATATTCGTATTATTTGTTATATTTAAATCACAGCGATAAATTTTATCATCACTATAACTTCAAACTTTATATACTTATACAAAAAATTTATTTTTGTATAAGTTTTTCTAAAATATCTATTATTTCATCTATTTTTTCTTCTCCATTATCATTTTTCACAGCATCTTTTACGCAATGGTGTAAATGCTGCTTTAAAATCATTATGTTTGCTTTCTTAAGAAGTGCCTGTGATGCAATAATCTGGTTAGAAATATCTACACAGTACCTTCCATCTTCCATCATTTTTATAATTCCTTCAATTTGCCCTTTAGCGGTCTTTAATGATGTAAGCGCGCTGGTCTTTTCTTGATTCATAAAATTCCTCCTTTCAATGTAGGATAAATTATTATGATGATATACATATATTATTTATTGCAATAAATTTAATTATAATAATATTTTCATATCCCCCGACCCTACTGGGGTGTTATATAGATAAATAAAAAAGGTTTTTATCTATATTGATTTTATCTATGTACTTATAATAACTGCAAGTTATGAAGATAATATGAAGAAAAAACTTTTAATTATTTTTATGATGTATAAAATGATATTAATAAATACTATAATGCTTATATAAATTCTTCTAAATGTTCATTTAAATATAAAAATCTCTTCAATACAGCATTTTAAACTGGTGAAGAGATTTCTTTGTATTTATTTTAATTTTGGGTTTCAGCTTTAAGCCTTATATTATTCATTATAAATCCACTTTCAGGGAAGGTTGGTATTCTTGCTAAACTAAAACTTAAATCTTGCTTTGGTACTTCATACTCAATTTTATTCACAAGAAAATCCAGGCTAGTTTTCATAATTCCCACTGTTATACCTTCGCCAGGACAGCGGTGTCCCGTTGAACTATTGCCTCCACCTTGTGGTATGAAATCAAACAAGCTATTTTTCCGTTCTTTAAACCTTTCAGGATAAAATTTATCAGGGTTATCCCATACCCGTGTATCTTGATTTGTACCATACAAGTCAAGAATCACTAACATTCCTTGCTTGAATTGATAATCATGCCAGCTAAAATCATTTCGAACTCTCGCACCTATGAAAGGGGCAAATGGATAATAGCGGCGAACCTCCTGTACAAACATTTCATAATAGCTGTTATCTCTTAAAAGCAGCTTATTCTTACACTCTGAATGCTCATGTAGTGCTAAAGCAGAAAAGGTAATAAATGTTGATATAGCAACAATTGGCCTAATCAAGTTAATAAGCTCAATAGCAGCCATTTTGCTATCCATTAGACAGCCATCTTGTTCTCTGTGAAAAGCCATTGTATAGAGTGCCGAATCTTCTTCAACTTTCAGCTTACTGGATCTTACCTCATCAATTATATCTTTTATCCAAGCTTCTATTCTGTTTCTTGCTGTTCTGCCCTTCCAATGTCTGGGGCCGATTGCTGCAAAAGAATCAATCATTGCACTAAAATCCTCTGCTCTATCCTTAACTTCAGATTGTGATAGAGGAACTCCTGCCCACTGGCATGCTGCTTTGCATAAAATTTCCTTTGCTTCATCAAAAAGTATAACTTTCTCAGCATCTTCCCATTTATAAACAGATGCCTCCCAATTTTTCATTGTTAGTTCACTCAACCGTCTTTCATTTAATGTATTTGTTAATGATATGAAAAGCTGCTTTCTGTAACTATGAGTTTCACCGTCCGTAGTCTGAATTGCATTCTCACCTAAAAGTGTCTCTTGGACTCGATTAGGTGCAGCGCCCTTACGTTGAAATAATTCTTGGTTGTAGAATATCCTAGCTGCTTCTTCACCAGTCATACAAATTACTTTTTGGCCTAGCAAATGTGTTTCAAACATATCTACCTGGTAGATTTTAGACCTGTTACTTATAAACAAATATCCTTCTTTCAACAGATCAAATGTATTATCTATACCCTTATCTTGTGCAACACACTTATTTACTAGCATACATTTAACTTCCCTTCTATTCTACTTAGGTTCAATTTATCACTGACCCATCATATTTTTAATTTCTTGCTGCAACTGTGAAATGTTTTTCATTTTTGAATCCCTTAATTGTGTAAAAAGCTGACGTACCTCAGGATTGCTGATTTCCATCATGTACTTATTATACATAGCCTGAAGCATCATTTCATTCTGTAGAGAATCCTGTACATAATCTATAGTTTCCATATAGCACCTCTCCTTTTAAACAATTGAAAACTTTGACATAGTTTCTGATAATGTTTTGAAGTTATTACGTGAACCCTGTTCCATTCCTTTTAACATTTGCTTTATCTTTGGATCATTTATTTCATCCGACATACAAGCATATTTTTTTGCCATACTATCTTCATGAAATTGCATTTCCTTAAAAGCATTGTTCATTATTTCTTGTTCAGTAAGCATTTCTATATTACCTCCTAGTTCTCCTTATTTAGGTTATAATAGCATTAATTGATATATCTTTAATATTACTTATTTTTCTGTGACAACAGAATAGTATAATTCACCACTAGAATCTATCAATGCAGCATAAACATCTCTTAAATTTAAAATACCCTTTTTAAGTAATTCACTTTCAAGCCACTTCTCGTCATATCCTAATTCTGTTAAGTTTTGTTTTATAATTTTTCCCTCATTGATAAGTACGGTTGGATATCCACCACCCATTGTCTCAATGTTTAAATCCTTTGGAGTTACTGGTTGACTATCCGATTTTTTCAGAACACTTACATGACCACTAGTTTCTAATACTACGGCCTCTGCATCACCTATGTTATGAACATCTACATTTCTCATATCAGATAGCAGTAATTCTAATGGAAAAAGAGCTTTTGCCATGTTAGGTCTAAGAATCTTCCCACCTGATACCAAGATTATTGATTTTCCAAAAGCAACTTTTGCAAAGGTTCTATTTTTCACAGCAATATAGGATATAAGATAATGAAGTATATATATGGTAATAATTACAGCGATAGTGTTTAAAAAGCTTATTTTAGGCTCAAATAGTGGTGCTGCGGTTACACCACCCATCATCCAGAAAAATGCAAAGTCATAACCTGCAAACTGACCGCCAGCTCTGTGTGGTAGAATCTTTCCTTCAAGGAATAACAAAAACCCAACAAAAATAGTGCGTATAGCAAATATGAAGGGACTAATTTTTTCAACTGATCCAAATATTTCTTTTAATAGCTCCATTATCATACCTTCTTTATTACATACTCATATAAACAGTTCCATCTGATTCAAGCATAGCTAAAAATACATGTTTTAGATTGATATTGCCCTTTTCTCTTAATTTTGTCATTAGCCAATCGTGGTCTAGCCCCAGTGAATGAAGATTTTTTTCCTCAATCTTTCCGTCATATACAAGAATTGTAGGAATTGCTGATATTTTATGTGGCAAATTCATCTGTTTTCTTGTAAGCGGTAGTGCTTCAGGTTTTTTAATAACATTTATTTTCCCATAGGGCTCTAGTATAACAGTGTCAATTTCCGATAGATTGTGAGCTCCCTTTAGTCTTAATTGTCCTAATAGATTATCTATGGTTATATGACAATCTAACATATTTTCCCTAAGTATTATTCCACCCTTCATAAGAATAGTAGCATGCCTATCAATTGCCCTAGGCCATTTTATATCTAAATAAGATAAAAATACATTTACAAAGGCATATACAAAGATAATTACTATTCCAGATGTAATGGAAGATTCAGAATTTAACATTCTAGTAGCAGCTAAGCTGACTATTCCAGCAGCTACCAAATAGTTATGTCCCGACAATATTCCTACTTGGCGGTGCCCCATCAATCGAGTTGCAATAATTAATGCTATATAAAGGATAACAGCCCTTATCATCAATGCATAGGTCGGTAAGGTTTTACTTCCTTCCCAAAATGAATTCCAATCCAAAGCAAATCCTCCTTATTCCTCAAAAGTACATGAAGGTTATTAATTTTCATGCCTGTTAAATTACCTCTTTGATAATTATTATTCAGCTATCACAGAATATAAATCATATTTAGTATTTAACTCTCCTGAGACTTTATGCAGAAAACTTCTGTACATATAAATAGTTTATTTTTTTAAATAGAGTATGAAAATTTTTATTTATATCAAAAAGTTTTTATAAAAAACAAAACAGATTACCTACTTTTAAGATAATCTGCTTCTTTTTTTAATAATACTCTCTTATCTATATTTATTTTTTTATATCATATATTTTAACTATTTGGTCTGGATTTTCTCCCATTCCCATATTATCTTTACTTGCTTCTCTAAATACCCAACCAGTTCCTTCAAGCTTTTTAACATCAAGTCCTGCTTTTATAAGCGGCTCTGCTTTAAGTACAAATATCATATCAGCATCATTTAATCCTAGCTTTTCTGTCCACTGAACTTCATTTCCTTCTCCTAGAACTAATCTATAGTGCTGCTGTGCTTTATGGTACTTAAGAATGCTTGGGTCTACTTTTAGGAGCCTTCTCATAGAATCCTCAGAACCATTGGAGTTTTCTTTCTTATCACCTACATTATAGATTTTTACTAATCTGTTAGGCAAATCTTGTCCTTCCTCTTTTTCTGCTGGCTTATATAACCATTCATTTTGGTCTAATTTACTTACATCCAAACCAGCCTTAACTAAAGGGTCTGCTAACATAACCATAGCAAAGTCAGCCTTATTAGCGGACATATCCTTGCTCCACTCAAACTTTTCGCCTGTAGGAAGTTTAAATCCCCAATGCTGCAATGCCTTATGGAAACCTTTATTATCAGGATATGCTTTCACAATTTCATTAAAAGCTTTAAGACCATTATCTGCTTCCTTACTTCCTGTCACGGTTCTACTGCATGCTGATAAAGAAATTACTAGAATAGAAGAAGATAATAATGCCACTATTTTTCTGGTGCTTTTCATATAATTACAACTCCTTTAATATTTTTGTATATCTTACAAAAATATAATAATTGATTGTTGTGAAGACTATATGAAGAAAAACCAAATTTATAAATTATTTATTTAGAGTAATCTTAAACTTAGTTCCTTTACCTTCTTTACTTTCAACATCTATACTTCCTGAATGAAGCTGTATTATATTTTTAACAATAGTTAAGCCTATTCCACTTCCTTCAATTTCGTGTCTACTCTTATCTCCTCTATAAAGCCTTTCAAATATAAATGGCAAATCTTCTTCCTTTATTCCGATACCATTATCTTCAACCTCTATAATGATATTTTCATTATTCTTATACATTTTGATAAGCACCTTACCATTACACGTAGTAAATTTTAAAGCATTTGATATTAGATTTATAAAAACCTGTTTTAACTTATCCTTGTCACCAGTAAGACTATAGTCCTGATTTGGCTCAAAATCATAACTGAGCACAATACCTTTATTTTTTGCTGTCATATAATATTCTTCACATATACCTTGAATAAGCTCATCTAAAACCACATTTCCAAAGTTGAGTTTAATACTCTCGGCTTCAAATTCTTTTAGAACATCTAAATTATTTAATAATCTTCCAAACCTAACTACTTCTTCATTTAAATAATTTAGTCTTTCTGTTGAAGCCGGAAAGAGACCATCTATAATGGCTTCTAGATTATTCTGCAGTACATTCAAAGGTGCTCTTATCTCATGAGATATATCAGAAACCAACCGCTTTCTAAGCATATCCTGATATTTAAGCTTTTCTGCTAAAATATTTACACTTTTACGTAGATTTTCTAGTTCCTCAATATTAGACTTTGTGCTAGATTTAGTGTTAAAATTACCTTTTGACAGGCTTACTGACAGATTTGCCACATCCTTAATTGGAATGGAAAACTTTTTAGAAAAATACAAGCTAATCAAGATAATAATAAATAAAGTTATTACCCCGCTAGTTATAATACTCTTATTTATTGATAATTTAAAATTCACGTCTTCGTCGGACAGCAATACAGAGGAGTATTGACCTATATCAACATATCCAACTACTTCTCCGTTAACTTTAATTTCAAATCTTTTAGAGGTATAAATGCCTTTTTCATTAACAACCATAGTATTCAAATGCTGCTTATCTTTAATATCATTTGGATCCATACCCCATATAGATTTTTTATTTTTATCAAGCAATGTTAAGCAATAATTTCCCATATAAGCTTCATGTAATAATTCTGTACCCGAATCATTAGTCCACTTTCCATCCCTTTTATATATTTCTTGAAGAATTGATACAATTCTCTCATATCTCTTGTTTTGAGTGTCTACCATATATTCATTAAACTTACTATTTACAGTTATATTAACAAAGACAGTTATCAATGTAATTGCAATAATTGAGCATATTATTAATAAAACACTTAATTTACTTCTGATTGACTGCATCTATATATCACCACCGAATTTATATCCTACTTTCATAACTGTTATAACATACTTAGGATTTTTTGTATCCTTCTCTATCTTTTTACGTATATTTTTTATATAAACATCTACAGTTCTATCATAGCCTTCAAAATCTATACCGAATACCTTATCTATAAGCTGTTCTCTAGATAATACCTTACCTTTATTTACTAGTAGTGTATATAATATATCAAATTCATTTGGAGTAAAGGACACTTCCTCTCCATTTATTTTTACTGTTCTTTCACCATAATCAACAATTAGCCTTCCATCATTAAATATAGTAGAATCCTTCTCATTTTCTGCATTTACTCTCCTAAAAAGTGCATTCACTCTTGCAGTTAGCTCCCTTGGGCTAAAGGGCTTAACTAAGTATTCGTCTGCTCCTATATTAAGACCCTCTATTCTATCATTTAATGCTCCCTTTGCTGTAAGCATAAAAATATGCACTTCTGAGCTTTTCCTTATTATCTTACAAATATCTTCCCCATTTATATCTGGAAGCATTAAATCAAGTATTATCAATTTAAAATCTATTGTTTTAAAAAGTTCAATTCCTTTAAGTCCTCTTGTAGTACAATACACCTTATACCCTTCTTTTTCTAAATAGGCCTTTAAAACCTCAGATACTCTTTCTTCATCCTCAATTATCAAGATGTTATACATATATTAATACACCTCCCGTATATTTAATAAAACACTAAAATATAGAAAGTAGAATACATTCACTTTTTACTTAATTGAAATAATTATAACAGAATCTTTTAAAAATTATATAAAGATTTTCTCTATCAGCTTCAGTTTATAATTATTTTATATCTTTTATAATAATTTTATAAAAGCAAAAAAACAAGAGACAGAAATCTGCCTCTTTATCTCATAACTCTTCTTGCTGTAATATAGTCTGATCTATCATATGAGGATATTTTAATAACATCACCAGTTCTTGGAGAATGTATATACATACCATTGCCAATATATATCCCCATATGACTTGGGCTTCCACCTTTTCCATAGAACACTAAATCACCTGGTCGAAGCTGATCTCTTGAAACCCCATATCCATCATTTATTTGATCGTAGGTAGTCCTTCCTAGTGATATTCCAAAATGCCTATACACATATTGAGTAAACCCAGAGCAATCAAAGCCTGCTGGTGTAGTTCCTCCCCATAAATATGGTGTTCCTAAAAAATTTGATGCATATGCTACTACAGTATTACTTGATACTGATACTGCACCTCTTGAAGGAGTATACTTAGGTGTTGCATTTCTTATTGATTCAATTTGCTTCATAGTTTCATTAAGCTTTGCTTGCGATTCATTTACAGCGGAAGCATATACTCTTTCTTGGCTTTGAGCCTCTTCAATTAATTTACTTTGATCAACTTTATCTGATTTTAACTTGGACAGTTTTTTATTATTTTCATCATTCAACGAAACTAATTCTTGATTTTTTTTATTTAAATTTTGTTTAACTGCATTTAATTGTTCTTGCTTTTCTTTAATATTTTCAGTAATTTTTTTATCAAGCTGCATTATGCTCCTAACTGCCTCTACTCTCGATATAAAATCACTAAAACCATTAGCCTCAACCAAAACCTGTAGATATGCCGCTGCTCCATTTATGTACATAGCTCGTACTCTTTTATTAAATACATCTTGCTCATTTTTCATATCTTCTTCTGCTTGCTTGTACTGTTTTTCATTAGCTTTAATATCTTCTTGTACCTTCAATATTTGATTTTTATTTTTTGCAATCTGATTCATTACTTCTTCAATTTCATTGTCAAGGTTCTCTATCTTTTGCTCAACTTCAAACCTATTACCTTGTGCTTTTTTTAATTCATTTTTATCTGCTTGTAATTGTTCCTTTTGACTTTGTACTTGTTCTGATGTAGGCTGTGCAAAAACAGGCTTTTGAATAAAAGCTACTAGCACAAACATCACTACAAAGTATTTCAGTACTCTTTTCATCGCCTTCCTCCTAAGCTATTCAATAATATATTGCAATTAAAAGTTAATGCTTATTTAATCTTTCTTCTTGATTCTTTACAATTACCACAAGAGCATGATCCGGCTGATTTACTTCTAAATCTACTAAAAATAATATAAACAGAGAATCCAACCAATGCAGCAGTAATTAATATCTCATACATTTAATTATTCACCTCCAACTATGCACTTAAAATGCTAATTATAAGAAAACATAACTTCGTCTGTTTTACTTTACATGCGTTTGATTTTATCAATTTTATATGTAGATAATATGAAGATTGATAAAAACATGCTAAATTACTGATAGAATTATCAACAAACTTCATCCAATAATTAAAAATGCTAAATACCGAAAGTAAACGCAAAACAGCACCCTGTCAGCTAGACATGGTGCTGTTATTTATTTATATTATAAATTTTTGTGAGAACCATCACAATAAGGCGGATTCTTAGTTTGCTTGCAAGTACAAAGATAAACTGTTTCATCCTTCTCAGCTGTAAATGCTAATGGTTCGAAAGAAGTGCCTTTATGTGATCCGTCACAAAACGGCTGCTTGCCGCTCCTGCCGCATGAACACCAATAATAGGTCTCTCCTTTTTTTACATCGACAGCTATAGGTTCTTTTCCAGCTATTATAGGCTTTTCCATAAACATCTCTCCCTTTAAATTTTCTTATTAATAATTTATAATGATATTTTTCATTTTATTTTGTGTATAAATTCACACTTTATACCGCATATGTATTTGAGGAAGTTATATATGTTATGCAATATTAAAACTCAAAGCTTATATAACTTTAAGTAGCATTATTGCTATTGCAAACATAATATAGTAATAAAATTATAAAAAGTGGTGATAGTTACGTACTTATATGAATCGGATCCCCAGTATAATAATGTTTATCCTTATAATTCTTCAGGTTTTCAAACACCGTGGTACTGTGATGCTAATTTTTTCTGTCCCTTATACAGATACAATTTTCAAAGAAGTATTTCCCCTTCACAAGCAATAAGCAAATCAAAACTAATATTGTCAAATAAAATTCGTGAACTATGGGAACAGCATACTACATGGACTAGAGCTGCCATCGTAAGCCTTGTATTTGGCCTTCCGGACGTAGATTTTGTTACTAATAGGCTCCTTCAAAACCCTGAAGACTTTGGAAATACGTTTAGAGTATACTATGGCAACAAAATTGGTTCAAAACTAAGAGATTTGATAAGAGAACACCTTGTAATTGCCGCGCAGCTTGTCAAAGCAGCTAAGGCAGGAGATAACAAGGCTGAGTCTGAAATTGAAAAGAGATGGTATGCTAATGGTGATGAAATTGCCGCTTTCCTTAGAAGCATAAACCCTTATTGGTCCGAGGAAGATTGGAGAAAGATGTACCGTACACACCTTGGACTTGTTAAATCCGAAGCTGTTATTTTGCTTACTAAAAACTACTCAACTGAAGCTTCTATATATGATAAACTTGAAACTCAGGCATTGGAAATGGCTGATATGATGATACAGGGCATTATTAAGCAATTTCCAGAAAAATTTAAATAAAATGCTAAAAGGACAAACGGCGTTTTACATCGTTTGTCCTTTTGACGAATACGTTATACGGATTCCATTTTAAAGTTATGATATCTAAAAGCTAGACACTAAATGATCTATCTTGGAACATTCGTGTATTATCATTAATTATTTAAGACTTAATATTAAATACATTGTCTATATCCTGAGTTATTTTACTATCAATAAATCCTTCTTCTTTCATCTTGTTCAAAATATCCATTGCTGACCTATGGCTTAAGGCTCTTCTATAGGGCCTTTCCTCAGTCAGCGCTTCATATATATCAAGGCAAGCTATAAGACGAGAATTAAAATCTAATGCTTCTGCTGTCTTTCCAAAAGGGTACCCTTGTCCATTAAGCTTTTCGTGATGATTTGATGCCCACTCTGTAATATCCTCAAAGCCACTAATTTCCTGTAGAGCTTGCCTGGTATAGAAGGAAGTATAAGCTGTTCTCTTTCCATGGTTTGAGGACACGCCCAGTATATCAATCTCTACAAAGTCCAGCGCAAAAGATACAGCTCTTAAAAATTCATTTAAATTAAATAACAATTTATATCCCTCCTAGTATTTCATTGTATTCTACTATCAATCTGTTATCATGATTATAAAATAAAATGATGAAGATTGCATTATAAAAGAGATGGCTATAGTAGCTAGTTTTATAAAGCTGTCAAAAAAAACCTGTTGCTTTTTTAAAATCCTTTAATTATAATCAAATTCAGATATATTTTATATGAATTAATAAATGCTTAGATCAGGAAAAGTAAATTGCAGAAAACAGACAGAGAAAAGTTCCTTGGGTGAGAGAGCTTTATGGCAGAATGCAGTTGAAGTGCCCCTGTGAGCAGTTAACCGAAATTTAGTAGGCTTATCCGGATTTCTCCCGTTATAGAGATATGGTATG
This sequence comes from Clostridium omnivorum, assembly GCF_026012015.1. Taxonomy (NCBI): domain Bacteria; kingdom Bacillati; phylum Bacillota; class Clostridia; order Eubacteriales; family Clostridiaceae; genus Clostridium; species Clostridium omnivorum. Next base: position 621,090 of record NZ_BRXR01000001.1, read on the forward strand.
TAAGTACCAGATGAAAGATAGGCATTTTTATGCCTAACCAGAGTGGAACCGCGGAAGTCAACCTTCTGCCTCTGAATTTTATTCAGAGGCAGAAGGTTTTTTGTTTTTCTCTGACAGGGCCCGTTTGAGAAAAAACTTGTAATTTAAATAAAAAATTGGAGGAAGAAAAATGAATTTACAATATATTTCCCTGTTAATATCAGCTTCAATCTTAGGTATTTTATTCTTTATGAAGACTAAAAAAAATAATTTTGGAATTAGAGTTTTAACTGCAATGATATTTGGAGTTGCTGTTGGCATAATTCTAAAAAACAACGCTTTAATAATTGAACCTCTTGGAACTATTTATGTTAACCTGATTAAGATGCTCGTTATACCTCTTGTTATGGCATCTTTAATTTCAAGTATAACTACTCTAGACAACACAGAAAAACTTAAAAGAATAAGCTTTAAATCTCTTGGATTTTTAATTGCTACCACAGTGCTTGCTACTGGTATAGGCTTAATTGTTGGAAAGGTAATGAATCTAGGCTCAGGCATGCAGTTTGTAAAGGATGCAGCCTTTAAGGCTAAAGAAGTCCCAAAGTTTTCTTCTGTTATAGTAGACATGTTCCCTATTAACCCAATTAGCGACATGGCAAATGCAAAGATGATTCCTGTTATTATTTTTTCGATATTAGTTGCTGTTGCAATAAATGTGGAGGGTACAAAGCAACCTGAAGCAGTTAAACCTGTTAAAGACTTCATTAGCTCATTCTCAAAAATAATGTTTAGTCTAACAAGGATGATAATAGAACTAACCCCTTATGGAGTATATGGTTTGATGGTGCCTGTAGCAGCTAAATATGGAGTTGCATCACTGCTTCCTTTAGGCAAGTTTATACTGGCTATGTATATAGGCTGCCTTATTCATATAGCTTTAGTTCATGGAAGCCTGATAGCTTTAATTGCCAAGGTTAATCCAATAAAATTCTTTACGAAAATTTCTGAAGCTTTAGTAGTTGCCTTCACAACAAGAAGCAGTTATGGTACATTACCAATAACTATAAGAGTATTAACAGAAAAAGTAAAAGTCTCTGACAGAATAGCCAGCTTTACAGCCTCCCTTGGAGCCTCCATTGGAATGAACGGCGGAGGCGGAGTTTACCCAACTCTTGTAGCAATATTTGTAGCAAGACTATTTAACATTGAGCTTACCTTTGCTCACTATATACTGCTCTTTGTAACAGCAGCAATAAGCTCTATAGGAATTGCAGGAGTACCTGGGGCCGCTACCATATCAGCGACAGTTGTTCTTTCAAGCCTTGGACTTCCAGTAGAAGGTCTAGCTATGATTTTAGGTATTGATGTGGTTGTAGATATGATAAGAACAATGACAAATGTTACAGGTGCTGCAGTAGCCTCAATTCTTGTGGCAAGCACTGAAAATGAACTAGATGTTGATGCCTTTAACAAGAGTGATGTAAAAAATGAGCTAACCGTAGCTTAATATAAAAGAAAGGACTGAATTAAACATGAAAAAAATATATGTTATCCATGAAAATGACCAATGGTTAGTACCACTAAGAAAAGAATTTGAGAAGTTAAACCTTCCCTATGAAGAATGGTTTTTAGCTAAAGGAACACTTGATTTAACCAAAACACCTCCTGAAGGAGTTTTCTATAACAGAATGAGTGCCTCATCCCACACAAGAGATCACCGTTATGCTGCTGAATATACATCAGCTGTACTGGCTTGGCTTGAAGCTCACGGCAGAAGAGTGGTAAACAACAGTAACGCACTAAAGCTTGAGGTAAGCAAGGTGGCTCAATATGTTTCCTTAAATATCTTTGGTATTCGTACACCTAAAACAATTGCCGCAATTGGAAAAGAGGAAATAATTAAAGCCGCAAAAGAATTCGAAGGTGCCTTTATTACTAAACATAACAGAGCAGGAAAAGGTCTTGGAGTACAAAAGTTTGAGAATATTGAAGCTCTTGAAAAGTACGTTTATGGATCAGATTTTGAGGAACCAGTAGATGGAATAACCTTAATCCAACAGTACATTGATTCGCCTGCTCCTTTTATAGTAAGAAATGAATTCATCGGTGGAAAATACTATTACTCAGTACAAGTAAATACTTCAGAAGGCTTCCAGCTTTGTCCTGCTGATGCCTGCCAGGTAGGAGATGCCTTCTGCCCTGCTAGCGAAAGCTCCTCTTCAAAGTTTACTGTACTTGAAGGCTTTGAAAATCCTATTTTTGAAAATTACGAAAAATTTCTTGCTGCAAACGGAATTGAGATTGCAGGCATAGAAATGATAACTGATAGAAAAGGTCAAATATACACATATGATGTAAATACTAACACTAACTATAATTCTGAAGCTGAAAATAAGGCTGGAGTTTCTGGAATGGGTGCAATCGCCAAATTCTTAGGTGAGGAATTGGAAAAATTAAAGACTAATTAAGACTTTTAAATTCATCTAAATCCTATGAAATAATTTTATCTATGAATTTTTATGTACGTCTCCATGAATAAATAGGAGCATTCAAAAATGAAGCACGTGCAAAGTAATAATTACTGATTTTAGATTCTTTAAAAAATCTATAGCTGTATTCACAATAATTAAAAACTCCTGGAGTAGTATTTCAGGAGTTTTTATATGTCATTTACACAATTATTTTAGTTACTCATATATCATTATTAATTTTTTGTTTGCTTTTAACCGTTATTTTTAAAGAACCATAATTCAGAAATATGAATCATGGCCTCTAGCATCTCAATATTATATGTTTTATCTTAAAATATTATTTTTTTAATAAGTAATCAACCAATGCCTTATTACCAGCTATACATCCGCCACATCCTGTACCAACTTTAGTAATAGCTTGTACATCTTCAAAGGACTTAGCTCCATTTTTAACAGCAGCCACTATATCTCCTGCTGTAACCTTAAAACATCCACATACTATTTGGTTTTCATCGATTTTTTTTCTAATTATTAATTCATTTACTAATTTCTTGTTGCCTTCTACACAACGACCGCATCCAGTACCCACTTTTGTAACGGCTTGTACTTCTTCAAAGGACTTAGCTCCATTTTTAACAGCATTTTTTAAATCCTCTTCAGTAACGTTGTAACATCCACACACTACTTTATCCTCTGCTTTAGATTTTATAAATTTTGAAATTATTGATTTAAACATCCTCTTTATCTCCTTATCATATTAAAATAATTAACTGAATTTATCATTAATTTATTTGTTTTATATATCTTAACTTTATTTAACTTGGTTCAATCTCTCAAGTAATTTTTCAACATCAATTCCATGAACCATAGCTGCTTGTTCAATACTTTCAGCTTGTGAAGCAGGGCATCCAATACAACCCATTCCAAAATTCATAAGTACTTGTACAGCTTCTGATCCCATCTTTACGATATCTTTTATTAATGTCTCTTTTTCTACTTTCATTTATATATATCATCTCCTTTACTGATACTAATTAGTTACTTACTAATTAGTTAATTACTAATTAGTAATATTATTTCAAAATAATTGGTGTATATTTATACACCAGATAATTTCTTTAATAAACTTATTAAGTTATTCTTTTCCTCTGTTGTTAGGACACTAAAAATTTCGTTTATATTCTCTACATGTTTAGGAAAAATATCACCTATTAATTGTCTACCTTTTTCTGTAATACTAATTAGGTTAACTCTTCTATCCTTGGGATCAACACATCTTTTAATTAAGTCTTCCTTAGCCAAGTTATCTATAACAACAGTCATATTTCCACCAGTAGCTAATGCTTTCTCGAGTATTTCACAAATTTTTAGATCGCCTTTGTGGTACAGCATTTCAAGTACAGCAAACTGAGAAACCGTTAAACCTCCCTCTTTAATTGTTCTTTGTTCCCTTTTGCGAACTGTCTGGCTAGTTCTGCTTAATGCTATTAGTGTCTTTAAATTTAAATCACTTAATTCACCATAAGATATTTTTTCTTTACCCATACAGATAATATATTACTAATTAGTAATATTGTCAAGTGTCTTAAAATAGACTTTTTGTTCAAGAAAAATTTTAGATATAGCACTTTCATTACCAATAACCTGAATACTGCAGCTTCGAGACAAAAAATATCCTAAGCTGCAATGATACACCAAATCCCTCAATTTTTAATGCATACATATTGGTGCAATTATTTCAAGAACGTAGTGAATATTTTAACAATATACTCCTTCCCTGGAAAAATATTATTATTTATTTTATTAAGCATTCAATCATTTCTTTTTATTTACCTCTTGATTTTCAGTGTTAAACAACTTATAATGAAAACCGTAATCACTCGATAATGATTTTCATTATCTGTGAATTATATAACAAAATTCAATAGGAGTGGTGTCAATGCGTAAATTCTTTTCAGTTTTTCTAGTAACACTTTTACTACTTCCCCTATTTTCAATACAAGTATTAGCTGCCGATGCAAAATCAGAACTAACAAAGGCTAATATTTTCATTGAAAATTCAAAGGAATCCCTGAAAACAGGAGATATTTCTAAAGTCATAGATTCATACAACCAATTCAACGAAGCTTGGGGCGATTTTGAAGATGATATTAAGCAGCAATCTAAACAAGCTTACGGTGATATTGAAAGCAAAATGGGTATGGTCCGTTTTCTATTGTCACAAGATCCTATTCAAAAGGATAAACTTCTTGATGCTTTAGAGGATTTAGAAAAAACTAATAAATTATTTATATCTGATAGCTATAAAAACATTGAACAAAAATCCAATGGAAAAGCAACCACAGTAAAAGACTTAGTTGTACTATTAGAAAAAGCAAAAGGTCAAATTCAAAGTGGCAATTCCATAGCTGCGGCTAAAACCATGGATACCTTTAGCTCATCTTGGCTTGATATTGAAGGTGTGGTTCTAACGCAATCTAAGAAGGTATATGATGATGCAGAGAAAGATATGGTTAGTGCTAAAGCTTATCTTACAGTAAATCCCGTTCAACAGGATAAGGCTATAAAAGTTATAGATAGAATGCATGGATACCTGTCATTGTTAGCCGGTGATACCTCCTACAGTATAGTGGATGTAATTACAATAGTCCTTCGTGAAGGACTAGAAGCTCTTTTAGTAGTAATTGCACTTCTAGGTTTCCTAAAAAAGTCCGGTCAGGAAAATAAAAAACCTTGGATTTATGGCGGTGTAATTATTGGGCTCATAGTAAGTATTACTTTGGCTATAATTGTTAAACTTCTATTTACTTCAGGAACCTTTGGAAACAATAATTTTCTTATCTCAGGATGGACAGGCATATTTGCAGCTGTAATGCTTATATACGTAAGTTATTGGCTACATAGTAAGTCTAGTGTTTCCACACGAAATTCTAGTTTAAAAGAAAAAAGCGCAGAATCTTTAGCAACTGGCAGCTTATTCTCTTTAGGATTCTTGGCCTTCCTGGCAGTTTTTAGAGAAGGAACTGAAACTGTTCTCTTTTACATAGGAATGGCTTCTTCTATAAAATTAACAACTTTATTTTTGGGTATAGCAATTGGGTTCTTCATTCTTGCAGTAATAGCTGTATTAATATTAAAAGTTGGTTTGCGCATTCCAATGAAACCATTCTTCCTTGTGTCTAGTCTTCTAGTTTTCTATTTAGGTTTTAAATTTACAGGCATGGGGATAAACGGGCTTCAGTTAGCTGGAGTTTTACCTGCAACTACTAGTGATGTTATACCAACTATAGCTTCACTTGCCATATACCCTACTTGGCAAGGCTTTATACCTCAAGTCTTACTAATTATTGTAGCAATAGTAGTAACCCTTAAAAATAAAATCAAAACAAAATCAACACTATAACGCAAAACAAATAGGAGGAATTATTTATGAAATTATTAAAAATTTTAGCATTGGCAATAACTCTAAGCAGCATTATTACAGTTACAGGATGCGGCACCCAAAAAGTACAGCAGTCTACACCACAATTAAGCACACAATCATCTTCCACAGATAAAAATACATCCAAGGAAGAAAATAAGGTAACTTCTATCGATGCTGCAAGTCAGAATATGAGGAACCTACTTAAGGACATGAAAACTCAATTAGCTAACAAAGAAGATGCTAAAGTTACTGAAGGTGGCACAAAGCTCGAAGAAGCTTGGAAACAATTTGAAGACAAATTCGAAGAAGACCTTAAGGATAAATATCTAGACCTTTATGTAAAAATAGAAGATCCTTTAGAGATAATTGAAGCTGCTGCTAAGGTAAAACCTCTTGATACAAATGTAATTAACAGCTCTATAGACAGCCTTAATAAAGAATTAGTAGAATTACAAAAAAGAAACGCAACTACAACAGGTATTGAAAACATGAAAGCAGCACTTAAGGAAATGAGTGCTCAGCTAGCCAATAAAGAAGATGATAAAGCAATTAAAACTTCTGATAAGCTAGAAGAAAATTGGAAGTTATTCGAGGATGGAATAAAGGATAATTATAAAGATCTTTACGAAAAAGTAGAAGCTCCTCTAGGAACTATTAAGGCAGCTGTAAAAGTAAAACCACTTGATACAAAGGTCTTATCAAGCGGAATAGCTGAGTTAGATAAAACTTTAGGACAACTTCAAAATGCTATAGCCTTTTCTACTGCTCCACAAGACATGAAAACAGCACTAAAGAAAATAAATAAATTTGTTTCACCACTTAACGAAGAGAAAGTTACAAAATATGCTGATAGATTAGAAAAATATTGGAGCAGCCTTGAAGATACTGTAAAAGCGAAGAATCCTGCTCTATATGAGAAAGTAGAAGGTCCTCTTGGAATAATTGAAGCAGGTGTAAAAGTGAAACCAATTGACGGAAAAGCTATCACTGCTGCAATAGAAGCACTAGATAAAGTATTAACTGAAGTACAAAATCTAAAATAAATATATTTCTATTTGAAAAGCTTAAAACAAGGTAGAGAGTTTTCTACCTTGTTTTTTATTACAAAAAAGACACTTTCAATTCTTTACAGCTATATTATTTAATTACCATCAAACAAATTTCCAAGGCCTCCTAATATACTTCCTTCATCTTTTCTATGCCCATTGAAGGATGCAGCAGATAATACTTTATCTGCAAGTCTGCTAAATGGTAAAGACTGTATCCAAACTGTACCAGGCCCCTGTAAACTAGCAAAAAATAATCCTTCGCCTCCAAAAAAGGCTGTCTTTATTTTACCTACATATTGAATATCATAATTAATATCTTTAGTCATAGCTACAAGGCATCCTGTATCAACTCTTAGTGTTTCACCATACTGAAGCTTTTTTTCAATTATTGTTCCGCCTGCATGCAGAAATGCCAGTCCATCGCCTTCAAGCCTTTGCATTATAAAACCTTCGCCTCCGAAGAATCCTACCCCAAGTTTTTTCCTAAAATCTATACCTATTGATACACCTTTTGCAGCACATAAAAATGCATCCTTTTGGCAAATTATTTTTCCACCTAGAGTACTTAAATCCATAGGTATTATTTTCCCTGGATATGGAGCCGCAAAAGATACTTGCTGCTTACCCTGTTCTGAATTAGTAAATAGTGTCATAAATAAACTTTCTCCTGTGATGACCCTTTTCCCTGCACCAAAAAGTTTACCCATGAGTCCTCCTTGATCAGCTCCAGAACCATCTCCAAAAATGGTTTCCATTTGGATTCCTTGAGTCATCATCATCATTGCCCCAGCTTCAGCAATTACACTTTCCTTAGGATCAAGTTCAATTTCTACAAATTGCATATCATCCCCATAAATTTTAAAATCAATGTCATGCGCATTTATGTATCTACCGTCCATAAAAAGCCTCCCTTTATTATATTATTTTAATGAAATAAAGTATCTCATTATATATTTTATTTCACATTAATTAGATTTATTTGAATGTCTTATAGAAACTTTTAATTGAGATAATAGCATACCACAAAGCATAAGCGAACATCCTAAAAATCCTCTTAAATTAAGACTCTCATTCAGTAGCAATATTCCTCCTATGCACGCAAAAACAGACTCAAAACTTAAAATAATAGCAGCGTGAGAAGGCTTTGCATGTTTTTGTCCTACTGCCTGAAGAGTATAAGCAATCCCAACTGAGCATATGCCGCCATAAAGAAGTGGTATTATTGCCTTGGTTAATCCATACATAGTTATATCTTCTGTTAATAGAGCTATAATCATGCTTAATATAGAGCAGGTGGCAAATTGAATAAAGGATAACTTCACTGCGTCTACCTTTTTTGTAAAATAATCTATAAGTAATATATGAGCAGCCCAAAAAAATGCACCAACTATTTCTAAAAAATCTCCTCTTGAAATAAAGAAACTTTCATTTACACTTAAGAAGTATAAACCAATTACAGCCAGTATTGCACCAATCCAAGTGTTCAATTTAGTATGATGCTTTAGAAACAAACCTAATATAGGCACAAGGACAATATATAAGCCTGTTATAAAGGCTGCTTTTCCAGCTGTAGTTTCATAAATTCCCAATTGCTGCAGCGTAGAAGCTAAAAAAAGTATGCAGCCAGCTATAGCTCCTGCCTTTAGTTCATATTTATAATTAACTTTCTTTTCATGAGTTTGCTTTTCATTCTTCTTAAAATAAATAAGTAAGGGTATTAGCGAAAGACTTCCCATAGCAAATCTAACACCATTAAAAGTAAATGCACCTAAATATTTAGCCCCTACCCTTTGCGCTACAAAGGCAAATCCCCATATTGCAGCCGCCAGAAAAAAGTAAATGTTTGATTTTAATTCCTGCTTATTCACACAAACTCTCCCATCCTTAAATATAAAAAATCTACACTAATAAATAGCCTTCAATAATATTCTATCAGATTAATTGCAGCATTGTCATTCTTAAATTACTTATAATATTTTTTCTTTACTTGTTAGACTTTAATATGAATTCGTCTGAATAATTAAAAATTATACTTCTATCATAAAGGTAAGTATTTTACTCTGAATTCAACAATGCTATACTTAAGATAAACAGACAATAATTCTATTTAAAAAAGGAGGTCAACAACAAACATGTCGAAGTTATTTTGTAGTTATACACTTAAGGATATTGAACTTAAAAATAGAATAGTAATGGCTCCCATGTGCATGGATTCATCAGAAGATGGATACGTTAATGACTGGCACTTTATACATTATGGCACAAGAGCTATTGGTGGCGTAGGGCTTATTATTGTAGAAGCTACCGGAATTGAGCCAGGTGGCAGAATCACTGATAAGGATTTAGGTATTTGGGATGATTCTCAAATTGATGGACTAAAAAAAATAGTTGATAACTGTCATAAAAATGGTTCAAAAATAGGTATACAAATTAATCATTCTGGGAGAAAATCAGAGGTTACTTCACACCCAATAATTGCACCTAGTGCTATAGCCTTTAATGACAGCTATAGGGTTCCTTCTGAAATGACTAAAGCTGATATTAAAACTACTGTTCATCAATTTAAAGCAGCATCAGAGAGAGCTCTTAAAGCAGGCTTTGATTTGCTTGAAATTCATGGAGCTCATGGCTACTTAATAAGTCAGTTTTTATCACCATTAACCAATAAGAGAACTGATGAATATGGTGGAACACCTGAAAACAGAGTAAGATTTCTTAGAGAAGTTATAAGAGAGGTTAAAACTGTGTGGCCAGAAACTAAGCCTCTACTTTTAAGAATCTCTGCTGAAGACTATAATGAAGGCGGAAATAACTCTAAAGTAATGGCACAACTTATAAATCTTATAAAGGCTGAAGGAATTGATATGGTTGATGTGAGCACTGGTGGTGTGGTTCCTGCCAAAATCAATACATACCCTGGATATCAAATTAAGCCTTCTGAAATTATAAAAAACAATTGCGGTATACCAACTATTGCCGGTGGTCTTATTACTGATGCTCTAATGGCGGAGGAAGTATTAAATAATAACAGAGCAGATCTAGTATTTCTTGGCAGAGAGCTTCTCAGAAACCCTTATTGGCCACTAACAGCTGCTAAAATGCTTGATGAAAATATCACTTGGCCTATTCAGTATGAAAGGAGTAAATCAGTTAGAAAAGGCGGATTCTAAATATCAATGTTTAAAGGGAGCTTAATGCTCCCTTTAACTTAAACTTTATATACACCGCTATGATAAATCTAAAGTTTTATATACCTTTCCCTCCAAATCCTTTATAGTAAATGTATTATTCTCAAGTACAGCATATGTATTAGGACTATCCTCTTTTGGAAATGTTATGGAACCAGGGTTTATTATATAAATATCCCCTTTCTTTTCAGCTTTAGGAACATGATAATGTCCATACAAGAACACATCCCCAGGATTAAGCTTTGGAAGATTATCTTCATCAAATATATGACCGTGAGTTAGGAATAAACGCCTGCCATTATACAAAATTATAGAGTAATCCGCCATCATTGGATATTCTAAAACCATTTGATCTACCTCACTATCACAGTTACCTCTTATGGCAATAATTTTATCCGCATATTCATTAAGGAGCTGTGTAACTTCCTTTGTATTGTACTCTGGCGGCAAAGGATTTCTTGCTCCATGATATAACTCATCACCTAATATAACAATAAAATCTGCATTTTCTTTTTTAAAGTTCTCTAAAGCTTTTTTTGTGTAAAATGCTGAACCATGTATATCTGATATAAAAAATAGTTTCATAGTGTTATCCCTCCTTGTTTCTTTTATTATAATTATATATTCACTCATATATTCACATCAATACTTATGCTGCAATTTGGTTGTAACAGAAGCTTAGTACTATTATTTTTAATCAATGCCCATAAAAGTTAAAGTCCAGGATAAACAAATAGTTTAATTCCTGGACTTTAACTTTTATACAATATGACATGCTACAAAATGATCTCCTGCTACTTCTCTATATTCTGGAACTTCACTTGCGCATATTTCTTTAGCATAAGGGCACCTAGTATGGAACTTGCAGCCCTTTGGCGGATTGGCAGGGCTTGGTATATCTCCTTTTAAAATTATTCTATCCCTCTTTAAGGTAGGGTCCGGTATTGGAACTGCTGAAAGTAATGCCTTTGTATAAGGGTGCAGTGGATTTTCATAAAGTTCGTCCTTTCCAGCAAGTTCTACTAAAGATCCCAAATACATAACCCCTACTCTATGACTTATATGCTTTACTACACTTAAATCATGAGATATAAATAAATATGAAAAGCCCATTTTTTGCTGTAAATCACTTAAAAGATTTATGATTTGAGACTGAATTGAAACATCTAGTGCAGATACTGGTTCATCTGCAACTATAAATTCTGGATTCAATATAAGTGCTCTTGCTATACCAATTCTCTGTCTCTGTCCTCCTGAAAATTCATGTGGATATCTTTTTACATGGTATGGTGCTAGGCCACAGAGCTCAATAACCTCCATCACTCTATCAGTAATTTCTTTCTTTGATGCCATACCATGGTCTATAAGAGCCTCACCGATTATTTCACCTACTGTCATTCTTGGATTAAGTGAACTATATGGATCTTGAAAAATTATTTGCATCTTTGGCCTTAATTTTCTTAATTCATCTTTTTTTATTTTAAAAATATCATTATTCTTAAAATATACACTTCCTTCAGTTTTTTCTAAAAGTCTTAAAATGGTTCTTCCAGTAGTGCTTTTTCCACAACCAGACTCTCCAACAAGCCCTAAAGTTTCTCCTTTTCTAAGTGAAAAAGAAACATCATCAACCGCCTTAACATTTCCTACGGTCTTCTGAAATACTCCTGCCTTAATAGGAAAATACTTTTTTAAATGATCTACTCTAAGAATTTCTTCACTCATAATGCTTCCCCCTTCTATAAGTTCTAGCGTTGATAAAGCCAACAAGCTACCTTATGATTATTTCCTACATCTATTAATGGCGGAATCTTTTCAGAGCACATTTTTATATTTTTACTGCACCTGGTACAAAAGTGACAATCATTTGGAAGTCCAATAGGATTTGGTACCTGCCCAGGTATAGAATAAAGTCTTTCTCTATTTTGATTTAAAATTGGCTTTGACTGAAGCAGTCCTAAGGTATAAGGATGCATAGGATTTTTAAATAGTTCAATAACTGGCGCTTCTTCTACTACTTTACCCGCATACATTACAACTACATAATCTGCCATTTCAGCTATTACACCCAAATCATGAGTTATTAACATGATTGAAGTACCTAGCTTTTCTTTTATCTCTTTCATTAAATCTAATATTTGGGCTTGAATTGTAACATCAAGTGCAGTGGTTGGTTCATCAGCTATTAAAAGCTTTGGGTTACATGCCATTGCCATAGCTATCATAACCCTTTGCCTCATACCTCCGCTTAATTCATGTGGATAACATTTTATAATCTCTTCAGCTCTAGGTATTCCAACTAGCTTAAGCATATCAATCGATTTTTTCTCTGCCTGCTGTTTATCTAGTTTTTGGTGAAGTATTATAACCTCACTTATCTGCTGACCTACCGTAAACACCGGATTTAGAGACGTCATAGGTTCTTGAAATATAACTGATATTGCATTTCCTCTAATTTCTCTCATTTCATCTTCACTTATGTTTAAAATACTCTTTCCATCAAAAATTATTTCTCCTCCCACTATTTCACCTGGAGGATTTGGTATGAGTCTCATAAGTGACATTGCTGTTACACTCTTTCCACAGCCTGATTCACCAACTACACCTATAGTTTCTCCTTGCTTTATCTTAAAGCTAACATCATCTACTGCCTTTACAACTCCATCTTCAGTAAAAAAGTGGGTTTTTAAGTTTTTAAATTCAACTAATGTATTACTCATATTACCACCCCATTCTTAAATATTATCTTTTTAGCTTAGGATCTAATGCATCTCTTAATCCATCACCAAATAAATTAATAGCCATAACAGTTAAAAAGATACATATTCCAGGCGGCATCCATATCCAAGGCTGATGTCTTAATACATAAGTATTACTAACAGCCTGAATCATAGTCCCCCAAGACGGTGTTGGTGGTGTAACTCCAAGTCCAAGAAAGCTAAGTGAAGATTCTGTAAGAATTGCTCCAGCTATTCCTAAAGTTGCAGCTACTATTATGGAAGCAAAAGTGTTAGGCAATAGATGTTTGAAAATTTTTCTTCTATCCCTTAGTCCTAGTGCTTCAGCGGCCTGCATAAATTCTTGCTCTCTCAGTGATAATATCTGAGCTCTAACAATACGGCACAATCCAGCCCAGCTTAAAAAGCCAATTATAAGCATAACCACATACATTCTATACTGCGGCGGCACCTTTAAGTCGGACATAACTGCTCCGAGCATTATAAGCAGTGGCAGATGTGGACAGCACATAAACACGTCCACTATTCTCATTATAATTCCATCTACAATTCCTCCATAAAATCCTGATATTGCTCCAAGTATACTTCCAATAAGTACTTCAATCAAAACTGCAACTATACCTACTGAAAGTGATATTCTACCTGCATACATTAGCCTTGTAAATAAGTCTCTTCCAACTTCATCAGTTCCTAAAAAGTGTCTTAAAGAAGGTTCCTTCATAGCATCAGCCAGATGAGTTGTTTCATTCTTATATGGAGAAAGAAACGGGCCAACAAAGGAAAAAAGAATTATAAATATTAATATATAACCTCCTACTACTGCCAGCTTATTTCTCTTTAGTCTCCTCCAAACTACTTTCCATGGGCTTAGAACTTCATCCTTTGACTTTACCTTAGTACCAGCATTAAGCTTAACCTCCATTTTTATCCCCCTCTACTTAAGTCTTATTCTAGGATCTACCAAAGCATAGGTAACATCTGCTATCAAATTACCTAATAATGTAAGTACAGCAAGCAGCATGTTTATGCCCATTAACAGTGGATAATCTCTTCCATATACCGATATTAAGGTTATAGGTCCTATTCCAGGCCAATTGAAAATTTGTTCAGTCATAATAGCTCCTCCAAATAACGCAGGCAGCCACATTCCCAAAATTGTTATAACCGGGATTAAGCCATTTCTAAGTGCATGCTTATAAATAACAACCTTTTCCTTTAATCCCTTTGCTCTTGCTGTCCTTATATAATCTTGCCTTATAACTTCAAGCATACTTGAACGGGTATACCTCATTATTTCCGCCACATTTATAAGTGTTAACACTATAAACGGTAAGAACATGTGGTGCATTACGTCTCCAGCTTTAGCTACCCCTGTTAGTGCACTTCCTGGCGTTGTCATACCTGATACTGGAAATAGTTTTATATCTACAGCAAACCATTTGATAAGCATATAAGCAAAGAAGAAAGCAGGTATGGAAATGCCTACCAAAGCCAAAATAGTAAATAAGTAATCAAATCCAGAATATTGCTTAGTTGCAGATACAACTCCAATAGGAATTGCAATTAAAATACTAACCACAAAAGAAAGCAAGGATAAAATAAAAGAATTCCATATATAAGTATTTATTACTTTTGTGACAGGTTGTTGATATCTAAAAGAATCTCCTAAATTTCCCTTTAAGGCACCTGATGCCCAATAGCCATATTGAACTAATTTTGGTTCATCCAAATGCATTTTATGTCTAAGTTCCTGTTTTGCTTCTGGAGACATCTTTAAGTCTGCGCTGTCAGAAAGTGCATCTCCAGGAGCCATTGCAAAAATTAGAAATATAACCAGCGATACACCTACAAGCACAGGTATCATCTGCAATAATCTTCGAACTATATACTGCCTCATGTTAATACCCCCTATCTTTTTACAAAACCATATGAATGTTAGCTCATATTAATAGTCACTATTTTAAATTGGCCTGGCAAAAGCCAGGCTCAATTAATTTTTAATTTAGTTTGCTAACTCTACTTTTTCTATTCCTACCCACCATTCAATATAAGGAGAAACATTCATATTCTTAACTCTTGAGCTTACAGCCCATAAATCCTTTCTTTGACAAAGGAATAGATATGGAAGATCTTCATTGGCTATCTTATACCACTTTGTATATATTTCCTTTCTCTTTTCTCTGTCTGTTTCTATTGAACCTTGAACAAGTAACTTTTCAGCTTCTTCATTTCTCCAGCCTACACTATTTGAACCACCAAGTGTATCTTGTGCTATAGCAAAAATACCTGAAGGATCTGGGTCAATATCTAGTGACCATCCCATTGAATACATCTCAAATTCTTGCTTATCATAAACCTTCTCTGCCATTGTAGAGAACTCTACTATTTCAGGAATAAGTTCTACACCTACTTTATTCCAGTTTTCTTTTGCCAGTGGCACAAATATATCTGAGAATCTCTTGTTACTGTTAGAAAGCATAAGATGAATTGTAAACTTCTTTCCATCCTTATATCTAAAGCCATCATCTTTTTTAACCCATCCTGCTTCATCAAGGAGTTTATTAGCTTTATCTAAATTTAAATCATATTTATTTACATCTGTGGTATATGCCCAGGATACTACTGTTTGTGGTATATTTATTACTTCTCCATATCCCTTATAAAATGCATCTGTAAAGCCTTTTCTATCCAAGGAATACATAAGAGCTTGACGTACCTTTTGATCCTTAAACATATCTAATCTCATATTCATTCCTATATATGTGTATCCATTGTCTGGAAACAGCTGCATATTTAAGAAGCCAGCATCTTTTATCATTTGGATATTTTCAGGATTTGCAGTTATTAAATCCATATCTGTTCCGCCTGCGCTTAATTCTTGAATATTTGTTTCTGCAGTAGTAACTTTCATTATTATATTTTTAATCTTTGGTTCACCCTTAAAGTATTTTGTATTTTTCTCAAAGTCCACTTCTTGACCCGCTTTATAGCCTGTCAATGTATATGGTCCTGAGCCTATAGGCTTTTGAAATAAATCCTTAAGTTTTTTTATTCCACCTTTTTCAAAGCCATAATACTTTTTAGACATTATGCCGTAGGTAAAGTCAGAAGTGATTGCATTTGCTTTTGGCTGTGAATAGGTAAAAGTAATAGTATTAGGATCCACTACTTTTATTCCTGAAAACTCTTTTGAATCACCTTTATTATATTCTTTATATCCAACTATTTTTTCAACAGCATCCATTCTAGGTCCATCATACTTTGGGTCTGCAATGGATGTATAAGTGAAAGCTACGTCGTCTGCAGTAAGCTCATCACCATTTGAGAATTTAACACCCTTTTTCAAATGGAAGGTGTAAATCTTACCATCCTGGGATATTTCCCACTTTTCAGCTAGGTCTCCCACCGGGTTACCTTTTTCATCATTTAGCATTAATCCATTGAACACAAGCCTATTTACATATTGATCATAAGTGCTGTCTGCATAGATTGGACAGAATTTACCTTTAGGTGCTGTTGTACCTATTATGAACGTATCCTTTCTATTCTTTGCAGCAGCTGGCACAGAGTCAGGTTTTTCTGCCTTAATAACTTCAGTGATTCTTGTCTTTGATTCACTTCCAGCAGATCCTTCATCTGAAGAAGTGGTCTTGCTTCCCCCACTGCACGCTGAAAAAATCAATGTACAAGACAATAGTGCAATTGCAAGAGTTGTTAACTTGCTTTTCATTTTTCTTCCCCCTTCATATTTAATGAGTTCACAATCTTAATAATATGTTGTGAACTTTTTCAGCCCCACACCTATGTTGTTTATAACTATATTTTACTCAACACTGTATTTAAAGGTAAGTTACCATAGTAATCACTTTAGTCATATGACTCTTAATTTAAAATTTTATTCAATTATCAGAAAATTAAATAGCCATACACCTATTTAAAAATCAATAGGTGTATGGCTATTTATATATTTTTAAAAAGGGGACCAAACAAAATTATATTACTGCATTCCAAGCTGTCTAAGATATAAAACCGCCTGAGTTCTATCATTTATTCCAATTTTGCTATATATATTGCTTATATAATTCTTCACAGTACCTTCTGTAATGTAAAAAACTGAAGCAATTCTTTTATTAGATAAACCTTGTACCATGAGTTGGGCAATTTCTTTCTCCCTATCTGATAGATCCATAATGCATATCTTTTCTTTTTCCTGAAGTTTAGAACTTAAATTAAACAGTTTATTTGTAAGCTTTATTGATATACTTAAAGGGAGTGATACATTTCCATTTACGCAGTCCCTTATTGCCTGCATAAAGCTGCAGCTCGGCATATTTTTCAGAAAATAACCTGAAGCCCCTGCCGCTAGTGTCTGAAGTATTATTTCATCATCCTCTATAGTTGTTAAAACAATTATTACAATATCCCTATACCTTTGTTTTAACTGCCTTATTGTCTCTATCTGGAGTTCGCCCTGCATTAGAATATCCATCAAAACCACTTTTGGAGAAATCTGGTCTATAAATCCATGAATAAGTCTTCCGTTTTCACAAGTTCCTACAACGTTAAAGTTTTCCTCCATATTCAGCATTATTTTTAATCCATCTCTTATTATAGCCTGATCATCTGCTAATAAGATACTTATATCACTCATGGTCTTTCTCCTTTCTACTAGGTTAAATATTTATTCTACTTTTTTCAAAAGTACTGGTTCCCAAGAATTTTTATCATTTTTGTTTATCAAAAGGCTGTAAACTGTATCTTTAGCTCCTTCCTTGGTTTTAAGATACACCTTTATTGAGTCAGCTTCTTTAGCATCTACAGCTAAGTTTGCTTTATTCTTATCCCAAAATTGTATCTGCCCAATTTCTATATCTTTATTTTTCAAGCTGCCTTCAAAGAGACCGCCATCCTTTAAAGCTTTAACAAAATTCTCAGTCATAAGCTTCATCTTTTTAAACTCCTCGGAATATGGAAATGTACTAAAGCCTACTACATACCATTTTGCATTTTTATTTACTAGTTCTAAGGCTAAATCTTCTTCCTTACTTCTATTATCATAATCTTTTACATTACACTTCAGCTTAACAGAGGCTGCTTGTTCTCCATTCTCCGTATACCTTTTGTAGTCAATTAAATAAATATCATAGGTATTTTCATTGGTTGCAAGTTGTTCTATTCCTTTTTTGTTCCATACGTTTAAAATATCAAAATATGCCCATTGCTCAGGATTTGATGCATAGCTAAAATACTTTTCTACCATGCTATTATCCTTATCTAGACCCTTTGAAAATTTATAGTATGTATCCACTGCACCCCTTACTGCTTTTAATATTCCCTGCTGTTCACTATCAATATCAATGTTAAGTGATTCTTTTCTTTCTATTCCAAGGGATATAAAATTAACTTTTTCTAAATATTCTCCCCCTATATATCCGCACTTTCCATCTGGCTGCATAGCTATATAGCAGCCGGAAACAGGTAATTGTATCAATGTATTTCCATCTTTATTTGCAATGCATAAAATATAATCATTTTTTTCTATATCACTATCTTTTATTGTGTAAGCCACTCTTCCGTCAGCAATAAACTTACAATCATACACATACTCTTTTGTTATTAATTTTCTATCCTTAGGCTTATTTATATCCGATATTAGGAATAAGCCGTCCTTTTTCTCATTTTGAAGAAGTATAGATTTGCCAAAGGCTTCCCTAAATCTTCCCTGCGGAAAATCTTTAACTATTTCTCCTTTATCATCTACCGCCACAGTCTTAGTAACCATTCCCTGAGAAGTCTGAATACTTTTGGTTCCGTAATAATGGTGCTCATCAAGATTTCCTTTATAGAATAATATTTCTTTTGTTTCATAGGAATTAGCTATCCTCCCAGATTCTATATACCATATGCTGTCGTTTGCTAATAACATATCTTCTAAATAAAGCTTTTTACCGTCAGGAGACCATCCAAAATAATTAATCTCCTTATCTTTCATAAGTGGAGGATTTAAAAGCTCACATTTTATCAAATCATACACAAAGACCTTGCCTTCACCACCAAAGGCAACCATGCTTTCATCCTTATTCCACCTTACTAAAGATATGAACGGCATATTTTCAGAAATAATTTGAGTACTTTTATTTTTTCTGTCAACTTTTTCTAGCCTAACTCTTTCTTTTGGTTCTCCTTTAATAACTGTAGTAGAATTCTTATCCCATATTCTTTTAATAAAAAAAGCTATATTTTCATCTCTGGATATTGCAATTAGCATATTATTATCTATCTTTTCCATTTCATTTATAAGCTTTATTTCAGAAAAAGGATTGATTCCATCAGTTACTACTGCAGGATAAGAATTTACTAAAACATGGCTTTCATCATTTTTTTGCGTTACATATATATGGTTATTTTTTATTTTTTCAGAACAAGATGAAAGCAAGAATATATTTAAAATAATTATTACTAGTTTAAAATATCTTTTTTTCATTCCCCTTCTCCTTATCTAATACTTTACTACGATAAATTTTCAGACAAATAACAGAGTTGTAAAAAAGTTGTAAAAATAATCAAAAAATTATTCTTACAACCGTACCTTGTCCAAGTTCACTTTCTACTTTAAACTCTGCTCCATGTGCCTTTATTATCTCATTACAAATAGATAATCCAAGTCCCATGCCTCCTGCCTTTCTAGCTCTAGATTGATCTACTCTATAAAAAGGCTCAAATATTTTGCTTATATCTTCCTCGGAAATGCCCTTTCCTTCATCTCTTACATATACACAATTTCTTTTGTTGTATATTTCTGCACCAATAGCAATATTTTTTCCAGCACTTGACACATTTAAAGCATTATCCACTAGATTTAGCAGCACTTCTTTAAATAAATCCAGATCAATCTCAAGTTCCAGTTCTCTTCCCTCTCGAGTTATGCTCACATTCTTCTTTACAGCCTTCACTTTCATTATATCCATAACTTCTTCCAGTAAAGGCTGAATATTATATTTTTCAAAGGAAAGTGTATTTTCTCTAAGCAATATCATATTCATCATACTATTTACCATTTTAAGCATTCTCTTACCTTCAGAATTAATATACCCTACTCCTTTTTTTATCATCGCTTCATCATAATTTGTAGTTTCAATAAGCTCTGAATAGCCTATTATGGAGGTTAGTGGAGTTCTTAATTCATGAGTTAGATTATCAATAAATCGCTGTTTGCTTTCACCCTCAAGTTTTAGCGCTTCAATTCTTCTCTCAATTTCATCTGCCATCTTATTGAATTCATTAGCAAGTACTCCAATTTCATCCTTAGATTTTAAATCTACTCTCTCCTTATAATTACCTGAAGATATATTTTGTACTGCTCCACTAAGTGAGCCTATAGGGCTTGTAACGACCTTTCCCATTATTCTAGCTAATGCAGCCACAATTATGAGGCCAAGCATTCCTGCTTGCAAAAAAAACTTATATTCGTTAACTCTCTGCTGTTTTACAGCGGTGATATCTTTAATAAAAGCCAAAACAATTTCTTCCCCATCAGTCTGAATAGTTTCTGTTATAAATATGTAGTACTTTCCTCCATAATTTCTTAAAACATAATTTTTTCCTTCTTTTAGGGCTACCTTAATTTCATCTCTTTGAAATATCATTTCCTTAGGAACATTAGTTGAAAGTAGTCTTAAATCATAACTATAGAGTTCTATAAAGTTGTCTTTAGTCCCAAACATATCAATAATTGTATCCGTAAAGTTTTTAATCTCCATTTTTTCTTTTAAAAGTCTCTTATTAGTGATAAGATACAGTGATATATTTGAACCCACATACTCCTCTTCTTTCAAACTTCTCTCAATCTCGCTTTTTAAAAGATTATTATAACTTCTTTCAGTAACAACAACTGCCACCGTGCTTAAAGATATGATATACACACTAATACATAGCCAAAATATTCTCCATAAAAACTTCATATCATATTTCCAGCCTATACCCAATTTTATATACAGTTTTAATTTTATCTGTGTTTAACTTTGTTCTAAGTCTTTGAACGTGTATATCAACCGTTCTTGTATTTCCTTCATAGTCATATTCCCATACTATTTCAAGTAGTTTTTCTCTAGTTAAAACTATACCTTTATTTTCAATAAATACATTCAGAAGTTCAAATTCCTTAGGTGTAAGTTCTACATCACAGCCATTCTTTAAAACTCTTCTGCTATCTAAAAGAATTTGGACATCATCAAATCCCTTAACTTTCTCTTCCTTTACTATTCTTCGCAGTACTACTTTAGTTCTAGCTATTAATTCCATACCTTCAAAAGGTTTTGTTATATAATCATCTGCCCCCATATTTAATCCAACTACCTTATCTCTCAAGCTGTCCTTAGCTGTAAGAACTATTACCGGTATATCCTTTTGCAGTATCTGTGGCATCAAAGCATATCCATCTATTTTAGGAAGCATAATATCTAATATCACTAAGTCAACTTTTCCTTCATTTATTATTTTTAGACCCTCTTCCCCATCCATAGCTTGAATCACTTCGTAGCCTGCCATGTTAAGATTTATTTTTACAAGTTCAGAAATTGGCTCTTCGTCCTCTATTATAAGTATTTTCTCCAAGATAAATTACCCCCTTAATTTACCCCAAGACTAGTGTAATTTAATACACAAACTAAAATCAGAGTAATACCATTATATTACATTATATATCATTTTTAGAAAATATGATATATAAAAAGACTCCATTTTTAATTTGGAGCCTTTAAAGCCACTTTTTTCTTTTAAAATACCTTAACATTATATAAATTATAATAACAGTTAAAAGCCAAAACACTATATAACCATATCTCCATTTTAATTCTGGCATATTTTCAAAATTCATTCCATAAATCCCCACGAGAAAAGTTAACGGAATAAACATAGTTGAAAATATGGTTAAAACTTTCATTACATCATTAGTTCTATTACTTATACTTGATAGATAAGTGTCCAGCATTCCTGAGACCATATCTCTATAGGATTCAATAATATCAATTACTTGAATAATATGATCGTATACATCCCTAAAATACAAGGAAGTATTTTTATCGAATACTGAAGATTCAGTTCTAGCAAGCGCGCTTACCAATTCCCTTAATGGCCATATAGAGTTATTTAGGAATATCATTTCTCGCTTTAACTTATAGATACTCTGAAGTAATTCTTTCTTTGGATCTTCCATAAGTTCCTGCTCTATATCTTCTGTATTGTCTCCTATTTTCTCAAGTATAATAAAATAACTATCAACAATAGCATCAATCAATCCGTATATTAGATAATCTGCACCAAGTTTTCTCACATTTCCCTTTGCTGTCTCAAGTCTTTCCCTTATTCCATCAAATACATCACCGCCAAATTCTTGAAAAGTAAATACATAGTTATCCACATAAACAAAACTCAATTGCTCAGAACTTATTTCATTATTTTTTTCATTATAATATAGCATTTTTAATACTATGTATATATAGTCATCATAGTCATCCATTTTAGGTCTTTGAGAAGTATTAAGTATATCCTCCAGCATCAATGGATGAAGCTTAAATTCTTTTCCTATCTTTTCAATTATACTTACATCATTTAAGCCTTCAACATTCACCCATTTTACAGTATCTGAATTTCTTAGCTTAAAGCAATCTTCAATGTTATTTAACTTTTTTCTGTGATAAATATCTTTATTATATTCAATTAAAGTTATATCAATTACGTCATTTTTATAATTGCCAGTGTGAATTAAGCTCCCTGGAGCTGTTCCAACTTTTTTTGTATTTTTAACAAGTCTAGCCATACCAATGTCCACCTTTAATAATAAAATGTTGCTTTAATATACAACAATTTTACTGCTTTATAATAGCTTTTTCAAATAAAATTTATAGGCCTTAGGTTTTAACCTAAGGCCTAATATTATTTAACTAAATTTAATGCTTTTTCTACTACATTTTCAGTAGTTATTCCAAATTGTTTAAATAATACACCTGCAGGTGCTGATGCTCCGAAGGTATCAATAGATACTACTTCTCCATCAAGTCCTACATATTTATACCATCCAAAAGAACTAGCAGCTTCTACAGCTAATCTCTTTCTTACTGATTTAGGAAGTATTCTTTCCTTATACTCTTCACCTTGAGCTTCGAATAACTCCCATGAAGGCATACTTACTACTCTAGCATCTACTCCCTTTTCCTTTAATACTTTAGCAGCTTCATAAATAAATTCTACTTCTGAACCTGAAGCCATAAGAATTATATCTGGAGTTTCCTTTTCACTATCTTTTAATATATAAGCTCCCTTTAATGCTTCCTTTGAAGTTTCAGCATATAGTGGAAGATCTTGTCTTGTTAATACTAAAGCTGTTGGACCATCTTTTCTATTAATTGCAGAATACCAACCTGCTGCAGTTTCCTTTGAATCTGCTGGTCTAAATACATGGAAATTTGGTATACTTCTTAAAGAAGCTAATTGTTCAATAGGCTCATGAGTAGGTCCATCTTCTCCAACACCTATACTGTCATGAGTTAATACATAAACTACAGGAAGTTTCATTAGAGCTGAAAGTCTCATAGCTCCCTTCATATAATCTGAGAATACGAAGAAAGTTGATACAAAAGTTCTAAATCCTCCATGAACAGCTATACCATTAGCAATAGCTGCCATAGCATGTTCTCTTACACCAAAGTGCAGATTTAAACCGCTTCTATCTTCAGCAGAAAAGTCTCCCTTATCCTTCATATAAGTTTTGTTTGATGGAGCAAGGTCTGCAGAACCTCCCATTAAGTTTGGAAGTATCTTTGCAAGTCTGTTTATTACTTCTCCTGAGGAAGCTCTTGTAGCCATCTTCTTATCAAACTTCCAAAAGTCTTCATCATTTAACAGATCTACTGGAAGCTCTTCACTATGCCATACTTCCCACTCTTTAGCAAGCTCTGGATATTCATTTTTATAGTTTTCGAACATTTTATTCCATTCAGCTTCTGACTTTTCGCCTTCCGCAATTAAAGAATTCATATGCTCTCTAACTTCCCCAGGTACATGGAATTCTTCATCAAAGTTATATCCTAAAAATTCCTTTGTCTTAGCTATGTTTTCTTTTCCTAAAGGCTCTCCGTGAGCTCCTGATGTTCCAGCCTTTGGTGAACCATAACCTATTTGGGTTTTAACAATAATAATACTTGGTCTCTTTTTATCTGCTTTTGCAGCCTTAATAGCATTTGATATTTCTTCAACATCATTTCCATTTTCTACTGTAAGTACTTGCCAATTATAGGCTTCATATCTCTTTGCAACATCTTCTCTGAAAGAAATGTCTGTATGTCCTTCTATAGAAATCTTATTGCAATCATATAATAGTATAAGTTTATCAAGAGCTAGAGTACCTGCTAATGAACAAGCTTCTCCGCTGATACCTTCCATTAAGCAGCCTTCTCCTGATATTGCATATGTATAATGGTCCACAATGTCATAACCTGGTCTGTTAAACTTCTTAGCTAAATGTGCTTCTGCCATTGCCATACCAACAGCATTTGCAATACCTTGACCTAGAGGTCCAGTTGTAGTTTCAACTCCAACAGTATGACCATATTCTGGGTGACCAGGAGTCTTGCTTCCTTGTTGTCTAAAGTTTTTTAAATCTTCAACTGTAACTCCATATCCAAAAAGGTGAAGTAAGGAATATAAAAGCATTGATCCATGTCCTGCTGATAATACAAATCTATCTCTATCTGCCCACTTTGCGTTGTGTGGATTGTGCTTCATATGCCTTGACCATAGAGTATATCCCATTGGTGCAGCACCAAGTGGTAGTCCAGGATGTCCTGAATTTGCTTTTTGCACTCCTTCAACAGAAAGTATTCTGATTGCACTTACTGATAATTCATCAATTTGTTTCATAAATAATACTCCTTCTCTTTAAATTAATTGTATAGATTTTATTGTCCATAGGACAGTAATAGTTTATACAAATTTAAGACTTTTAACCTTTTGCTGTATTGCATATTTTCGTCGCTTACCTATTATATTATAAACTATTAAAATAATCCAATCTTTATTATATATCAAAAATTTAAAAAAATCCAACTATAGCGCTAGTTTTATCATCTAGGACTCTAATACATTGCTAAATTCCATGTAAAATTATTCTAAGCATAGGTTTTAATATGAAGTAAATAATAAATCTTATACGGAGGTAAAAGTCCTAAATAGACTTTTACGGATAACTTGTCTGTGGGAGCCGACACGAATAAGTTACCCAGTGTTTCCGACGATTATTATTTTAAGGAGGAATAAATATGAAAAGCATAGGAATACAAAAGGGACTAAATACAGTTAAAGACTACCTTCAAAATAGCGGTTATCAAACTTATGAAGTAGATACCACTAATAAAAACAATCCTACTACTCTTAAGAGTTTTGATGCACTAATTGTTACTGGTATGGATGACAACGAAATGGGGTATGACAATACTTCCACAAAAATACCTGTAGTAAATGCTAATGGAATGACTCCAGAAGACGTAAAAAAATTCCTTGATACGAATTTGAAATAAGAAAGAGTTATCCCTAAGAAAACATCTAACATTTTCTTAGGGATAATCTTTTTACTTTGTTTTATTTATTGGCCTTAATCACTAACGCCATTGTTTTATCATTATATTCTTCTCCCTGGAATCCTCCAAATAGTTCTATATTGGAATAGCCAGCTTTTTCAAGCATAGCTATAAGTTCTTCACTTTGAATAGCTAGTAGTTCAACTGAATTCTCTAATTTTTCTTCTTTGCCATCTTTTAAAATTACAAGCTCAGTATTAAAATCAACCTTTGAGCTCTTTTCATTATAAACATAATTTCTTATAAACTTTAAGCCCTTTTCAGCTCTATTAATAGTAGGCAATGAATCTATATTATATTTTATTATTCTATCATAATTTATAATTTGAAGAAGAATTGAACCTTCGTAGTTTAGCATATCATGCATATTTTTAAGCAGCGTTTGAACTTTTTCCCTATTTTCTAAATGCACCAAGGAATTTCCAATGCAGAATATAAAGTCATATTTACTGCCTTGAAAAACTTCTTTAACCTTTGTCATATCAGCAAGAGCAAAATTTACATAAAGCCCGCCTTTGCTTTTAGCAATATTAATCATTTCCTCTCCTAAATCCACTGCATCAACTCTATGCCCCTTTTGTGCTAGTGCAATAGCATAACTTCCAGTACCACAAGCTAAATCCAGTATTTTAGAATTAACCTTTAAATTCTTGCATAAAAACTCTAAGGTATTCTCATCTTTAGGAAATACTACATCATAAACCTTACTTAATTCTTTATAAAATTTCATATAAACCCTCCTGTATTCCTTTTACTACTAAGTATTCCAATATATATTACGAAATAATTTTAATTTTTTGTTCCACTTAATCTACTTTGAAAACATAAGTTTTTTAATCATTCTATCCTGACCAGTCACTGTATTTGAAAAGATTTTTCTTGCATCTTCCAAATAATCCTCTGGACATGCTAGTGCTGGGCTATAATGCGTTAACCATAGCTCATCCACAGTACCTTCCTTTGCTAGCATTGCCGCTTCACTAAAAAGCATATGTTTATTTTGCAATGCCTTATCTAAATTACTATCATCTCCATACATGCCCTCACAAATAAATAGTTCTGAATCTTTTATGAAGTCCACTAATTCATTTATAGGCCTGCTGTCAGTGCAATAACATACTTGGAGCCCTTTTCTTGATTCGCCCAGTACCATATCTGGAGTAAATACATTATCCTCAAATTCAATCTCTTCACCCTTTTGAAGCCTATTCCAAAATTTCATAGGTATTTTTAAACTTTCTGCTTTTTCCCTATTGAATTTTTTAGTTCTTAAGGCTTCAATTTTATAAGCCAAGCACGGTAAAGTATGCTCCACAGGAAGAGTACTTATAGAAAACTCACCTATTCTAATATGTTCAGGCGTATCAGTTGATATCTCTATTAAGTTTAATTCAAATGGCAGCTCTGGACAAATTACCCTTAGCCCATTTACAACATTTTTTAACCCTGGAGGTCCTAGTACATTAAGAGGAGCAGTTCTTCCTGAATTCCCCATAGTTAATAGAAGTCCTGGAAAGCC
Organism: Clostridium omnivorum; assembly: GCF_026012015.1. NCBI lineage: Bacteria > Bacillati > Bacillota > Clostridia > Eubacteriales > Clostridiaceae > Clostridium > Clostridium omnivorum. Next base: position 648,093 of record NZ_BRXR01000001.1, read on the forward strand.
TATTATATGATCTCCATGATAGTGGGTAAAAGCAACAATATCTATAGCTTTAAAGCCCCACTTAAGCATTTTTAGAGAAACTTGTGTACCTTCTCCACAATCTATAAGCATCATGCTGCCATTAAACGCTGCCATCATAGATGTAAGGTATCTATTAGGTACAGGCATACTTCCCCCACATCCAACAAGTGCTATATCAAGCATAGTTTTTCCCCTTTTCCTGCTTTACGAAATAAATTATATAATCACTTTACTAATTATAACCATATAATAGTCTATTTATTTGCATTGGACAATAAGAAAATAAAAAATACTTCTATATACAAATCTAGAAGTATCTCAATTATCAAGAATATATTTATCATCTATTTTGAATCTATTTTTGTTTCTGCAGAAGTTGGTACTGAAATACTGCCTGACCTTATTAATAATTCAAAGCTTCCCATTGCAAAAAGAAATAAAATAGCTATCGCTAGTGCAATATAAGCATTCCCCTTTTTTCTTTCATTGGGTAAATATTCACCAAAGTATATATCAGTACCCTTAATATTATTTCTTCTAACTCTCCTTAATAAATATACACATAAGCATATTCCCACAAATGCAGCAATATGAAACCAAATAGGAATCTTTGTTATATCCATACTTGTTAAAGCAGAGCTAAACACTATTGCACTGAAATTCATAGCTGCATGTGCACTCATGGATGTGAAAATGGAATCCGTTCTATACACAAGATACCCAAGCACTAACCCCATTATTGTTGCTGAGAATATGCTGCTAACTCCATTTAGAACATGGAATAGTCCAAAAAGTACACCAGCTATTATAAAGCTATACTTTTTGCTGCAGCTTTCGTATGCTCTTTGAACAAATCCTCTAAAAAATAATTCCTCACATAATGGGGCTAAAATTACCATACCTATAAGCATAAGGATACCTTGTAAAGGTGTGGTTGATATCTTTGATAAATCTACACTTAATTTTCCTACCCCTTTATCTAGCCCAGTTGTAATTATTATTGAAATATAGGCAGCAAAAAACCATATTGATATTCCAGATAGTATTCCTAAACCTATATTGCTTTTAGATGTGCTTTTATATCTGTATGTTTCTCTAAATGACCAACCATTAAGCTTACATAATACAGCCACTGGAAGCAAAAGGTATATAAGTTCATTTACCCAAAGATTACCTCCTAGTCCTAATATAGGCTGAAGTATCGCACTTCCTATTGTAATTATTATTACCAACAGTAAGTAAATTATATTAGCTTGCCTAATGCTAGGTGAAACTTGTTTTCTCATATAATACTCCTTTTAATATTGATAGCTGTTATAAATATATTGAACATCACACTGCTATATTACAGCTTTCAAAATATAACAGTGGTTATGACAATTTATACTAAATTTTAACTTAACAAAGACGATAATAAATATTAGGTGTCAAAAAAAGTTAGCATATTAATAATGGGGGTATATTAATGAAATTAAAGAATAAAATAACAGGAGTTGCTTTGTTAATAACTTTAATAATGTCAGTTAATACAACTGTATTTGCTGATCCAACGGTAGATTCTCTAAACAAGCAAAAACAACAGCTGGAGAATCAAAAAAATCAATATAATAAGGATATTAATCAAAACCAATTAAATGCTGACAGCGCCCAAAAAGATATTGAAAATATTAATTTGCAGATTGAGAAACTAGATTCTAAGATAGAAGGACTTAATAGAACTATTAAAGATACAAATGTAAAAATTTCAGCAAAAGAAGCGGATATACAAGTAGCTCAGAAAAATATTGAAATAGCCGAGGCTAATATTGCAAGTGAACAAGAATTATTCGGCAAAAGAATGAGAGCTATGTATATGGACGGTGGTTTTCCTCAATATATTAGTATACTACTATCCTCAAAAAATTTTGGTGACCTTGTTACCAAAGCTGAGAATATTTCATTAATAATTAAGTATGACAATAAAATAATAAAAAACTTATCAGATAATGAGGAAAAACTCAAAGTAGCTCAAATGGATTTAAAAAAAGATAAAGATGAATTATTAGCATATAAACAAGATAATGCAAATAAACTAGCTGAGCTTAAAAGTAATGTGCAGAATCAACAGCAGCTAGTAGCAGAAGCAAAAAGAAGACAAGCTTATTATCTGAGTCAGATAAGCGATTATAAAAATAAAATTGCTGCTGCAGATAAGCAAGTTCAAGATACAGTCAAACAAATGCAAGCATTAGCTTTAGCTCAGGCTAAAAATAATCAACAAAATAATGGAGTAAATATACCAGCAACTTCAAATGCTATAGTGGCATATGCCTATAAATTTTTAGGATGTCCTTATGTCTGGGGAGCTGAAGGCGAAATATTTACTCAAGCTGATATTGATATGTACAAAAACACAAATCATGACGTAAGTGACATGAAAAGTTTAATAGGTAAACAAGCCTTTGATTGCTCTGGTCTTATGCAGTATGTATATGCACACTTTGGAATACATATAGGAAGAACCACATATGAGCAAATAAACAATGGAACCCCTGTAGATAGAAGTAATTTAAAGCCTGGAGATTTAATTTTATTTGGAACTTACAGCGATCCTCATCATGTTGGTATGTATGTAGGAAATAACTGCTATATACAGGCACCTTATAGCGGAGATGTAGTGAGAGTGTCATTATTGACAGATTCAGATGAGTACTTATGTGCTAGAAGAATATTAAATTAGCTTAAACTTATCTAATAATTTTAATGAAACCTTCATTAAAGTATATTTCTTTTAATTATAAGCTTGATAACTATATATCTAATTATATAGTTGTCAAGCTTGAATTTTTATACCTTTTATATTTCAATATAATTTTACTTACAACGAAGGAAGCAATGTATGGAAATGAAAAAGAAAAAGTTAAAAAATGAGCCAATTGATACGGCGGCCTGCTCCATATGTCATATTCATTTCCTTTAGATATTAATGGCTTTAAATAAAATTCTAATATATCATTTGGCAAAACTTCTATAAGTGCCATAAATAACATAAATATTATAGCTACTGCTCCTAATACAATATACATTGATAATTCAACTTTCTTTTCCTCACCATATAAAGCAAAAAATATCCACATACATATAAAAATAGCGCAAGTTATAAACAATACAATTATATATTCATAAAAATCTAATGAACTATTAGTTATTATAAAATATAAAAATAAATAGCTTAACATTGGAACTAGTCCTATTAAGAGTATATAAATAGGAATTCGTAGGTTCTTCTGTTTTACTTTGTCTTTATACTTGTACCAAAAGTAATAAAGAATAACCCCAATAACAACTAATAAAAAACTAATACCCCCCATAAATTATAACTTAATGAGATTGTTTGCTTAATTACCAAATTCTCACTAAGTCTCCCCTCCCTTTTCTTTTTAAAACTAATAAAAATTAATTATTTCAGTTCATTATAGGCTTCTATAAGCCATTCAGCACTTATTACCTACATATATATTATAAGTAATATTTTTACATAAAGCCATATAAAAAATCCGCCATTTTTAGACGGACTTTAGTGCTTCTTTATTAAATTTATATCTTATAAAAGCTTTTTATTAAAAATGACTATGGATAATCCAAGTGAGCATAGAGTAATAATAATCAATATAATTATGGAATTTCTTATATCAGAAAAGGTAAGTGCACCCTGTAATATTTTCATATTACTGCTTGCCAGCTGCAGCGGGTTCCATTTTACTGCTTTAGGAAACAGATTAATGATAAAAAGTACTGCTGTAAAAATAGCTGTAAAAAGCAGGGAACCATAGGTATTTTTAAAACTTATAGCGCCTAGGGTAACAATTAAAATCAGCATTATACCAAATAAGTAAAAGCCAAAAACAGCTAAAGTCAGGTTTGTTGTTTTTCCTTCTGGAAAATAATACAGGGTGTATGCCCATGTAATAAAGAAGCATACCCAGTAACTTATAGTCCATAATACAAGTGCTATAGTATATTTTGCTGCAATAATAGACTTTCGTGATAACCCTTTTGTTACTAGATTCACTAGAGTTCCCTTTTCATATTCATTTGACATCATTCCACTAAAAATAATAACCATTACTATAGATCCCATCTGAGATACATTTTTAAAGAACTGAGTCCATGAGTCTATGTTAGATGGCTCTGGCAACTGAATAGACATCCCTGCAGGCATAAATTCCTTTAGTATATCAGGCATAAACTTAGCACTTAGCGGACTCATAATACCTAAGATTGCAAATACGATTATTAAAATCATTGCCTTATAATTTCTTAAATAATCCATCCATTCTTTCTTTGTAAAAGCAATATATGACCTCATTTAATCGCCTCCATAAAAATATCTTCAAGGCAAGGCTCAACTACTTCAAGTTTCAATGGAGTGATTGAAAGCTTAACTAATAGTGCCATTATCATATTCATGCTTTCCTCAACTTGACTTGTCTTTATATAAATAGAATTGCCTTCCAAATCAACCTTTTTGTCTAATTTCGCTATTGCTTCAGACCTTACGAAAACTTTTAAATCACTATTAGTTGCAAGTGTTAAAACTACAGTATTATCTTGATATTGATGTTTTATGTCATTTAATTTTCCTGATAAAACAATTTCGCCATGATTTAATATTCCAATATGATCGCAAATAGTCTCTACATCACTTAAAATATGAGTGGAAAATATTACAGTAGTGTGCTTTTTAACCTTGAACAAAATATCCAATATTTCTTTTCGTCCAACAGGATCTAATGCTGAAGTAGGTTCATCGCAAATCAAAAGTCTAGGATCATTTAATAGCGCTTGAGCAATTCCAAGACGCTGCTTCATTCCTCTTGAGTAAGTACCTATTCTTTTCTTTACATCTGATAAGCCTACAAGATTTATTAAATCCTCACTTTTCTTTTGAATCAAGTTAGCTGACATATCAGTGATTTCTCCACAGAGCTTCAAGTATTCTTTAGCTGTCATAAAGTTATAATACTCTGGAACATCTGGCAAATAACCAACAAATTGGTTTGCCACTGAGGATCCAAATTTAACTTTACTATTACATATAGTTATCTCACCGGAATCTGCTTCTAATAATCCTAAGGATATCTTCATAGTAGTTGTTTTACCTGCACCATTCTTTCCGATAAAACCATATATGGAGCCTTCCGGTACACTCAAATTCAACCCGTTCAACACTTTATGATTACCAAAGCTTTTATACAGATTAGAAATTGAAAGTATATCCACTACTCCTCACCCTTCCCAAATAGAAAATACAAAATTGGTCCAATGATATTTATACAAACTACTATGATAATCCATATGGGTTTACTGCCTCTGCGCACTGTACTATGCCTTAATATATGAACTAATGCAGTGACCATTAATATTAATTGTAGAATAATTAGTGGTAGTAAAACTGGTAAATACTGAGCAAACTTATCAAGCATTATTTTTCACCTAACTTTCTTTTAATTTTATTTATAAGTTGTTTATACTTTTCATCTTCTCTAATTTCTATAAATGCAGGATTTTCAGCAATCATACTAATAAAATTCTTTTTATTTGTTATTTCATCTTGAGGACTGCTGGTTCCAATACTAATATTATCCTCCAGCCACTCATCTACTTGATTAAAGAATTCATTTCCTTTTAACTTTAATGGGTATTCAAATCCGCAAACTATATCTACATATTGCTCTAATGCATTTAATGCCTTTTCTTTTTCATGATGTATCATATAGCCTTGAGCTGCAACAATATGAATTGCAAAAACCGCATTTGTTAAAACTTGTTGCATCTGAAAGGAGTCAATAATCTGAGTTCCCTGAGAATAAACTTGTTCAAGCAAACTTGGTTCCATCAAATGCAGTGTAAGATAATTTGTTAAAAGTGATAGTGTGTTTATAACATTTTGGTATAGTAATATTTGATTGACCTTATTTGCTTCTGCAATATTTCCCTGCATTTGAAAGGCATTGATAAGAATTAAATCCTCTCCACTGTAAGGATCTAATTTATCATTTAATAAACTTATTACTACTTCACCATTTCCAAGTGCCATTTCTGCTATTGCTTCCATGGTATTAGCTTTTTTTATATCAGATAAATCTTCAGATTCCTCTTTCACTCTACGACTTAATAAAACACATTGCTGAAGAATATCTTTTTTTATCTCCTCTGCATTTGCTAACATAAAATGATTTAACAATAATTGAATCATTGCTAAAAGCAGCGAAAAACAAGAGTAGTATTTTTTAATTGTTTCATTGCATAATTCCATTACTTCATCAAAGGGCTTTGTAGCAAATTCATGTGAGAGCTTATTATATAACCTTTTTATATCTTGCTTTGTAAGCTGAGGGGAATATCCTAGCAGCTCATCCACTGAAACATTAAAATAAGTTGCTAGGTCAGGAAGAAGTAAAATATCAGGATAGCTCAGCCCAGATTCCCATTTTGACACAGAAGCCTTAGAAACTCCAATATATTCTGCCAGCTGTTCCTGAGTTATTCCCTTTTCTTTTCTTTTTTGAACGATACACTTGCTTATATTTAATTCTTTCATCCTTATCACCTCTAATTTTATTTTACACATTACTATATATTCGGTCTATGGATTTATAGTTGATTTTAGTTGAATAAGTTAACCAATAAGAAACTTAATTTAATAAAAAAGCCTTGCTTTAATTTATTAAGCAAGGCTTTTATAATATTAACTTTAGGCTATGTTAAAGAATAATGTTGATATTTTTAAGGAACCTATCAGTTCCTTAAATTTTACAACTTATTTATAATTTTTCTAATATAATGTTTAATACTGTAAATAGATTTTCCAGTGAGTTACCCCAGTTAGTATAAAAATCTTTGTCCATATTTTCATCAGCATTATCAGTAATCACTCTAATGGAGATTCCTACAATATTATTTAGATTTGCAGTTTTAATAACAGAGGATGTTTCCCAATTGCATGCATGTGCTCCTAATTTACTATTCAACATATTTCTAGTTTCTCTATCTTTTATTGTCTTTTCACCACTTGCAATATCTCCGAACTTAATCCTTTGATTAGTGAGGCTTTCTAAACAACTTATAGTTTCATTAAGATATTTAGCGTGTTCATTTGACATATCCTTAAAAATTGTCTTGCTTGTCAAATCATCTTTTAAAGTTTCATAATCCTTAATTTCACAAATATCAAATTCATATACTTCTCTTGCAATAATAATATCGTTGTAGTTGAATTCATCACATAATGAACCAGCACCACCAACATCAATTACTAAATCGCAATGAAACTTGTCGATAACGAGTTGCGTTGCCGATGTACATTGTATTATCCCCGGCCCTGCAAATATAGCAAACACCTCGCATTTATTATACCTTTTAGAGCAAATATTTCTTCCACTCAAAATCATTTCTTTGTCTAAGTTTAGAGTACTTTTACATTTATCATATTCAATTTTACAGGGACAAATAAGTGCTACTCTAGAAAATGATTCCAATAAATCCCCCTCCTCATTATAGTATTCCTTGTTTATAGAAAACTTTTGAATATTAACTGCTTCACTTAATTATATTGAATCCCAAAACAACTTTTAGATATCTAACAAAAATATATAAAAATTGCTGTTCTTTCCTTAAAATCCTCTATTTTGGTCTTAATATATGATGTATGTGACTGTAATATCATGGTGAGCGTGTGAAATCAGTAAAAGTTCTCTTACAGGCTTTAAATATGTAACGTTAATTTCCATTGTACTTGCCGTTTCTTGATACTTCCTCATGTTCACAAAGAGGACAGACTTTTCCCTTTGAAAATCTATTTTCCTTCACATTATTAGTTATATCAGCGGCTACAAAGCCTAACTTTATAATAATTATCTAATTCTCATTAATATCAATCATATATATTTCAGATAATATATCATTAATTGCTTTAATAACAACTTCGGGATTAGTGCGATAAATTGAATGCCTAGAACCTTTTACTTCTATAAACTGTCCCTTTGCAGAATTATTTGCTTCTTCCCTTACCAAACTACTCCATAAGCTTTCAAACTGAACTGCCTCCTCTTGTGGTATTCCCATATCAACATTCCACTTAATACCTAAAGCCTTATCCCGCCCTAATACTATTAGTGGTACATCTAATTGTTTAAAACGCTTTTCAATTTCTTGCCCACTCTGAGACATTAATTCAAGCTCAGATGCCATAGCCGAATACATACCCGGATTAATTTGGAATTCTAAAATACACTTCTGTATTTCTTCTATTAACTCTCTCTGTTCAATCAAAAGTTCAGGTGAAATAATTGTCTTTAGCTCATCTTTACTCTTTTGAGATAAGCCTCTCCAATTATCAATTATTTTGTTCTTAGAAAATGTATTTTTAAAATTTGGTAGCTTATCTCTTAGTTTATCCATTTTATACTCACCCGATGAGTTGGAATCAATTAAAACCATAGCTGCAACCTTTTCTGGAAAAAGGCACGCAAAGTGCTGTACACATAGTCCTCCAAAGGAGTGACCTACTAGGATTATTGGACAATTTATACCTTCTATCTCCAGCAACTCATTGAAATCCACTGCAATTTGTTTTGTTGTTCTCTCTTCTTTTCCCAACGTGCTTTTTCCATAGCCCGACCTATGGTAGGTTAAAACAGTTGCATTTTTACTAATTTCTTCTATAACTTTACTAAAGTCATACCAGGAACATCCCATTCCGGTTTCAATAACAACTATAGGCGCTCCATCACCATGAATACTAACCTGTAACTTTTTTGTTCCTATATCTACCAGCTTCTCAATCATGATTCTATTCCTCTCATTTAAATAATCTATTTTATTACCATTTCAAATGTCTTAAAATAAATTATTTAATCTCAAACTCTTTTGAAGTTAGGTTTACAATTCGAGTTCTTGTATCCGATTTTGAGATATAAATTGCTTCTCCATTACTGTCAATACAATAAGCTATTGGAAGTGATACTCCACAATTTCTATATGATCCATCTGCGTGGCTTGTACCAATTACCATTGTATTGTATGCTTTAGCAATGTTTTGTGCCTCACTTATCCATAGTTCAAACTGTTCATCACTAAACATACCAACACCGATAGGATGTACAATAAAGTCCATATGCTCTTTTACTATTTCTAAATCTCTTCTACCTTTTAGAATTTCCATACATAATAAATATCCTATTTCACATCCATCAATATTAATCGAAGTTGGACCATATAATTTTATATTTTCATCAGGCAGAGTTTTAGCTCTTTCTAACACTATTTCACCTAGATTATTAATTATCAACGCTCTATTCTTGTTATCTCGCTTATATGATGTAGCTATAGCAACTTTATATTTTTTAGCAATTTCTCGAGCACTCACTAGAGCCTTTTCATTTGCTAAATATCCTTCTGGGAAAAATACAAAATCAATATCTTTATTACTTTTTATTTCATTTTCAAGCTGCTCTATTTTATCCTCGTGCAACGGTTGCCCAATTAAAATTTTCACTTTTGTTCCCCCACAATTGTTAATTTACTTTTTACACTCTGCAACAACTACTGAAAACCATTCTCCTTCATATGGTATAAGGTCTGTATCACATTTTTGCCCATTATCTTCTGCTATAGTTATCAGCTCAACATTTTTAAAACTTGCAGCTTCGTGTACATTTTTAAAACCTAAATTAGTAAATACCTTCTCTGCTTCATAAATTTCCTGGGAATTAAACCATTCTTTCATTGCTTTATACCCTTGTGAATTCTCCCTAATATTTGTTCCACAATTCAGCAATGACTTTTCTTCTTTCAAAACTCTCTTAGCTTCAACTACACCTAAAGGTATCTTGTCTAACATATTTGCAATTCCATGAAATGATACAGCTAAATCAATTGAGTTTTCTTTTATAGGTAAATTTGTTGCATCACAAGCTATATAATTAATCTTTAAATTAGGATTTATCTTTTTCACCTTTAGTCTATCATATTTTAATACTTCGAAGCTTAAATCAGCACAAACTACTTGCGCATCAACAGTTATTTTTCTAGCCAGCTCCGTTAGCAGCATTCCTCTTCCTGTTGCTATATCTAGTATTACTTTATTTTCATGATTATTAATTCTATTTATAATAAAGTCTTTTGTCATTTCATTTATTCTTATCATATTTTCAGGTGTACTATCTAATATTTTTTTATCTAAACCCTCATAACCATTTTGTATAAACATCTCTTCCCAGTTATTAGATAAATCTTGTTCCTTTGATCCAAAATTGATAACCCCTTCTTTTATTGCCCAATTATGATTATTATCACAGCATAGCTTTCCATCTATTACTTCTCCATTTTCTTCTTTATTTATTGATAACTTTAATTTTCCTTTACATTCAGGACATATTAAAATATCGGATAAATCTTTATACATAATACCTCCCCCTTATAGTTTTATTTATTCTTTTGGCACATTTAATCTTTTTATTTAGTACTATACTTCAATTATCATTCCTGTTTTTATTTCACTTAGATTGTCCATCTTTTGATTTAAATAGCTATATGCATCTTCTCCAGTACAATGACAAGTGTAATACTTCCCTACCTTGGCACTTTCTAGACACGTTGAAAGCTCATTTAAATACTCCATTGTATTTATTTTCTTAACATCCATCCCCATCAAATGAAATCCACCTATTACTGTTTTTATATTCCCACCAGTAATAATTTTAGCTTTATCAATTATATTAATTATTCCATTATGAGCACATCCGCAAAATAAGCTGTACATATCATTTTCATTAACAAGCAAATTTATTTCATGATCAAAATCATCTTTATTAATAGATTTATCTCCATATTTTTTTAATAATCTATTATTACCCTTTGGTTTTAATTTATTTCCCTTCACATCTCCAAATATAGTAAGCTCATCATCTATTCTTACTGTATCATCTACAAATACTAATCTATTATTGTTCTCTAATTTCTTGTTTAATCCTATACTATACTTAATAAGCCCAAATATCTTTACTAAATGATAGTCAAATGCTCCTTTCCCAATATAAACCTTAGCAGTATTATTTATTTTTAAAAATGTTTCAAGCCCACCTCCATGGTCATAGTGTCCATGAGATATTACTGCTATGTCTATATCCTCAAGGTTTACACCCAGCTTACTAGCATTTCTTGCAAATGTATCGTCTGTTCCAGTATCAAATAAAATTTTGTGATTAGTAGTTTCTATATATAGTGATAAACCATGCTTATTCTTATAATCTTTTGATATAGTTCTATTTTCAAATAATGTTACAACCTTCATAGATATTTTCCTCCTACATATTCTACTGTAAATATATATTCTTTAATTGCATCCCAAATCCTTCAAATTTTGTAAATATATCAATTTCTCACTATTTTATCTCACTTTAATAAACATAGACAATGCAAAAATAACTGAGTTGAAATTCAACTCAGTTATTTTTAGTGTTGTAATTATTAATGCTAATTCTAAAAACCTATATGGTGTCTCCCCAAAGAATTTTGTACTTATCTACCTTATATTTATTAGCTACAATAGTAAAACTGCCTGGAATATGTTTATGATTATCATATCTTGGTGTTTCCACAAGCTGCTCAATAACGAAACCAGCCTTTGCAAACGCCGATACTATTTCTCCCATAGTCCAGTATCTCATTAAACAATCTGGAAACTCTGCTTGCTCACCCTCTGGAAAGTATGATTTATAAGCTACATCGCCATACTTATAATTATCCTCAAAATAGTTTCCCTCAAGTTCTAATTTATCCTCATTAACCTTGATCATTTTTCTTACTGGATGAAAATCATCTAGTACTAATTTTCCACCGTAGTCCAAAATTGTATATAGCATTTTAGCTAATTCCTCTATATCCGAAAAATAATGAAGAATTCCACCTTCTAAATATGCTATATCAAAATAGTATTTCCTACTTTCATAATCGTATTTAGTAAGGTCGGATAGAATATAATTAATGTGCGCTCCGGCCTCTTTTGCAAGCTCAAGTGCGTATCTTTTATTTTCTGGTGAAATATCAACTACTGTTACCTCTGCACCAAGCAGAGCTAATGGTACTGCTTTTCTTCCATTAGAGCCCAATAAATTAGCAATCTTCTTACCTTTAACATTACCTAAATATTCCTTGTGTCTTCTAATATAAACCTCAGGATCTTTGACCATATCCTGAGCTACCTCACAAGGTGTACCTTTAATTTTATTCCAAAATTCATAAGATCTATAAGACCAAGCCTTTTTATTGATTTCACTCATTTTTTCTTGCATCGTACTCCCCCTTGTAAACGTTTTATATAATATAACAAGTAATATATTCTGCACTCAGCCGTCAATTCCTTCATAATGATGAAATTTTTCTTTCATATTTGCATTTACTATAATATTTTATTCTTCATATTACAAAAAAATAACTGAGCTAATCTTAGCCCAGTTACTTAAAGTAATTATAACTATAATTTAAATCCGGAGGTAATTGCACTTAATTTATTAGTCATCTCAGATAGTCTTACAACATTGCTCTCAATCTCATTCATGGTGCTTAACTGCTCCTCTATACTTGCACTAATATTTTCTGTTCCTCCAGCTATTTCACTAGAAGTTACAGCTATATTACTTATAGCTTTTTCAATATCTTTAGTACTTTGAGCTTGTTGTTCATTTGAACTTTCAATATTCTCTATTTCGTTTACTATTTTTTGGATGTTCTCAATTATATTTTTTATACTTTCTCCAACCTCTGAAGCTTTTTCAACTCCTAGAGATACTTTATTCTCAACTTCACTAACTGATTTTACTGCTGAAGCCGACTTCAATTGATTGTCATTAACTAATGTGGCTATTTCTCTTGCTGCGTTGTTGCTTTCATCTGCAAGCTTCCTAATCTCATCAGCCACTACATTAAAGCCCTTTCCTGCTTCTCCAGCACGGGCAGCTTCTATAGCTGCATTTAATGCTAGCAAGTTAGTTTGTTCTGAAATTGATGTTATTATTTTAATTATATCTCCTATCTTCTTTGAAGAATCATTTAACTCATTTATCATTACTGAAACTTCTTTTGAAGAATCAGCTATATCTGTTATTGATGAAACTATTTCTGTTATTTTTTCAGCTCCGCCTTCAGCAGCTTCCTTAGCTATTTTACTATTATTTGTAGTATTTTTACTTGCCTCTGAAGTAGCTTCAGAGAATCTTGCAAACTCAGTTAGGCTCGCTGTAGTTTCTTCTGCAACCGCAGCACCATCTGATGTACTTGAAGCTATTTCTACAACAGTACTAGATATTTCCTCTAATGCATTGGTTGTAGTTTGTGCCGCTCTATCTAGCTCCATTATAGATGTAGTAATTGTATCTGTAGATTGAGCTACCTCTCCTATAATAGAGTGAAGTTTGTCCATAAATATATCAAAGTCACGGCTTAGTTGTCCTATTTCATCCTTACTTTCATATCCTATTCTTTGTGTTAAGTCACCATTGTTATCTGATATTTCTTCAAGCTTTGATGTAACCTTCTTAACAGGAACTATAATTGATCTAATTATAACAACAGATAATGCTAGTATAATTACAGCACATACTCCAAGTATCCCCAATAGAGCCCCTATTGTCTTTTTATAAGTTGTCTCACTATCTGTATAAGTTTGTTTAGCAGCGGCTACATGCTTATTAATTATCTTGTCCAAATCATCAACTAGAGTAGTCTTTGCTTTATCAAAGTTTTGAACGTCGGTTGGAGCTCCTGGTTGTCCTTGCTTACCTGGCTGCCCTTGCGGTTGTCCACTTTGCTGTTGAGCTTGGCGCTCTTCCATAGACTTTATAAACGTGTCCTTTGCTTCAACATAACTTGCATAATCATTTAATACTGTTTTAAATTCTGAGTTATTCTTATAATTTGCCATTTTTTTATCTAAAGTAGCAATGCGATTTGAAATGTTATTTAATACAGTTTGCCTCGAAGTATCATCACTACTATCCATATATGAACTGCCTTGATTACGAATAAAATCAATATCAGACTTAATATTTTCAAGATCTATAATTGGAGTCATTCTGGAATTATTCAGCTCCATAATTTTAGAATTAACGTTAGATATTTGCTTTATAGAGGCAACACCTATAATAAGTAAAAATACCAAAAAACTTAGTGATAATATGCTGATTTTTTGTGCTAATTTAAAGTTCTTAAAAAAATTCATTGTCTTCCTCCCCCGCACGTCTATTTTATTCAAATCTTAGAGCGTCTATTGGATTCAATCTAGAAGCCTTATTTGCAGGATAGATACCAAATACTATTCCTACAGTAATTGAAAATACAAATGCAGCAATTACTACATTATTGGAAATAAGAATAGTCGTACTGAAGAAATGCTGTCCAACATATGCGCCTAAATAGCCAAGCAGAACTCCGATAATTCCTCCAAGCCCGCTAACACTTGCAGCTTCAATTAGAAACTGCATAAGTATTGTCCTTCTCTTTGCTCCAATTGCTTTTCTAGTTCCTATTTCTCTAGTTCTTTCTACCACAGATACAAGCATTATGTTCATTATTCCTATCCCCCCTACAACTAGAGAGATAGCTGCTATTCCAGCAAGCATAGTAGTCATGCTCTTATTAGTAGAAGTAGCAGTTTCTAAAATACTTGTTTGATTCATTACTCTATAGTAATTTCTAGTAGCGTTACTATTAGAAGTATCTGTTATTTTGTATTTCTTATTTAAAAATAGTGTTAGATAAGACATTGCAGTATCAACTTTTTCCTTGCTTTCTGCTTCTATATAGAAAGTCTTAGCATTAGCTGTCTTTAAAAGCCTTTCTCCAGAGGATATTGGAATAATAATTCTATCGTCACTTGAGCCTGATGAGGAAGTACCCTCAGAATTTAGCACTCCTACTATAGAAAACTCTATTCCATTAACATACATGGTATTTCCCACAACATTTGTTGTATCAAAAAGATTTTTTGCAGTCTCAGGTCCTATTACAAGTACATTGTATCTATTATCAATATCCCTTTCAGTAATAAATCTACCGGCACTTACTGTTAACTTTCTTATTTCTGCATAATTTGGGGTTGAAGCCTCTAAAGTAGTTGTATCAGATTTAGTTCCATACTTTATATTTACACTCCCTTGAGATATAGCTGGAGCTATTTCCTTAATACCTGGTTTAGTTTTAAGGTCAGCCAGTTCTTCGTCAGTTATGGTAGGTGTTCTATTTCCCATTATATTTACAGTAATTAAATTTGTACCCAACTTTTCAATTTGATCACTAACCTGCTTTTGAGTTCCCTGCCCCATGCCAACTAATATAATTACAGAGGATATGCCTATTATAATACCCAGCATAGTCAAAAATGATCGCATTTTATTGTTCCATACTGAAGATAAGGCCATTTTAATTAGCTTTGAAAATCTCATGCTTCCACCTCACTTTTGTTTGATGAATCAGAGGTTATCTTTCCGTCTTTAACTGTAACTTCTCTTTTAGCATAAGAAGCTATTTCTCTATCATGGGTAATCATTATTATTGTGTTCCCTTCATTATTTAAATCAGTGAGCATTTTCAGCACTTCTTTTCCTGTTTTACTATCTAATGCACCTGTAGGTTCATCAGCTAATATTATCTGTGGCTCTGTAACTAATGCTCTAGCTATTGCCACTCTCTGCATTTGACCGCCAGAAAGCTCTGTTGGCTTATGTTTTACATGGCTGCTGAGACCTACTTTTTCAATTGCAGCCAATGCCTTTTCTCTAATTTTATTATTAGGATATCCTGAATATAATAAAGGCAGTTCAACATTTTCTAATATATTTAGTTTCGGAAGTAAATTATAATTTTGAAATATAAACCCTATTTTTTTATTTCTTATTTCTGCAAGCCTATTATCACTGCAGTTTGTATCTATACCATCTAAAAAATATTGCCCATTAGTTGGTGTATCTAAGCACCCAATAATATTCATAAGTGTTGATTTTCCAGCACCTGAGGGACCTACGATGGCCACATATTCCCCTTTACGTATGTTTAGATCTACCTCATCAAGCGCTTTAAAGCTGCTGTTTCCCATTTTATAAATTTTATCTATATTAGTCATCTTAATTATTTCTTTATCATTAAAATTCTCTTCCATATACTTCCCTCCTCAAGGCTCTATGATGTTCTAGCGTATTTACAACTAGTTCTTAGTTGACCCACTGCTACCGCTATTTCCATTACTGCTTGAACGAGTTCCTCCGCCATTGTTTCCTCCAGGAGCTCCACCCATGTCTCCAGGGCCTCCACCCATATTGCCTCCGAAGCCACCTAAGTTATTTTTATTGTTATTATTTGTATTGCTGCTTGTTGAAGGCATTTTTATTAGAACCTTTTCACCCTCAGTAAGACCTTCTGTTACCTCAATATAATTTTCAGTTTCAAGTCCAGTCTTTATTGCAACCAATTTACTGTTGCTTGAGCTTACCTGTGCATTATTTCTAGGGGTTCCATTTTGATTATTGCTAGTCTGCTGATTTGATGAATTCTGATTATTATTTGTAGAGTTTGTAGTGCTATTTGTTGCTTCAACCCTAACAAACTTTTGTCCATTATTTTCGACCAAAGCTTCAGCAGGTATTACCAATGCATTTTCTTTACTTTCTACAGCAATAGTTACATTTGCATTCATACCAAGTTTAATTCCAGTAGGATTGCTTACTGCAACTACAACATCATATGTAGTTACATTATTTGAAGTAGTTCCTGTTTGCGCTATAGTCTCAACAGAACCTTCAAAGCTTTTATCTTTAAGAGCATCAAATTTTATAGTTGCCTTTTGACCTGCTTTTATTTTACCAATGTCCAATTCATCAACAGATACTTTTACTTTTATTGAATTCATGTCTACTACAGTTAAAACACTCTTTCCGGATTGTACACTGTCTCCATTACTATTATTTATAGCAGTTATAGTTCCTCCTATTGGAGATGTAACTGTCATCTTACTTAATTGAGTATTAGCATCAGCAAGCTGAGCAGTTGCATCGCTTACGGATAGCTTATCCATCGCTACTTTATTATCATCTACTTTTTCTGCACTTTCATCACTTGTTAATGTGAGGTTTTGCTTAGTTAAGTTATTCTTTGCTGTTGTCACATTTTTTCTAAGATCGTCACTATCTGAAGTAAATAACTTTTGACCTGCAGTAACAGTATCTCCCACTTTAAGGCTCAAGTCTTTTAAATTACCGTTGTTGCTTGGAGACACATCTTTAGTTGTAGCTGCATATGCTGTGCCAGTTCCCTGAACTGTTACTTGTAAGTTCATTTTTCTAACACTTGTATTCAAATACTGAACTGATGCTGCAACTGTTTTCTTTGTGAAAAAGGCATTATAGCCATAGTAGCCACCCACACCAATAACTGCAACAACTACACATGCTATAATTGCTTTAATTAATTTGCTTTTCATTAATTATTCCTCCCTCAATTTAAAATAAAATATAAATATTCCTTTATAATTCTCTTATCTTCTTGCTTTCCATATTTAGAATTATAAATGGAAATTGTAGCATGAGTATCGAAAATTTATGTGAACTTTATGTGATATGGGAAAAATAAAAAACCAGCTTTACTGCTGGTTTTTTATTTAAATAAGCTATTTATTTTATAGGTAATTTAATTATAAAGCTGACGCCCTTTTCTCTATTTACTGCTTTTATATTTCCGCCATAAAAATCAATTATTTTTTTTGATATTGCAAGTCCAAGTCCAAAGTTTCCAGTTTTATCTTTATAAAAATTATCAAAAATACGGTGAATATTTTCAGCCTTTATATTGGGGCCGTCGTTGTATATATCTAATACTGCATAGCCGTCTTGTTCTCTCAAGGTTACAGCTATTTTTTCATTTGCATATCTTAATCCATTTTCTAAAATATTTTCAATTGAAACCTGTATTTTATCAAGATTTCCGTTAATAGCTATTTTATCCATGGAAAGATCCCATTCAATCTTACTATTTACCACTTCAAATCTATTAATAATGTGCATCAATAAATCATACAGGTTAATTGAAGTGCTTTCACTATTATTAGTGAGTACATAATCCAGAGTATTTAAATAAAGTAATTGCTTAATTTTCTTTTCT
This sequence comes from Clostridium omnivorum, assembly GCF_026012015.1. Taxonomy (NCBI): domain Bacteria; kingdom Bacillati; phylum Bacillota; class Clostridia; order Eubacteriales; family Clostridiaceae; genus Clostridium; species Clostridium omnivorum. Next base: position 666,303 of record NZ_BRXR01000001.1, read on the forward strand.
AGGCTCATGGCCTCATTTCTAATGATTTCAGCAGTTTTCTCAACTGAATCTATATAAACACCATCAATAATTGCATCAGCATGGCTCATAATTACCATAACAGGTGTTTTCAAATCATGGGATATACTCTGTAAAAACATTTTTTCTTCCTCATCGGCATGCTTTAATTCCTTTTGCATGCGATTCATTGAATCTACTAGTCTCCCTATCTCATCTTCATTATTAATGCGCAATGGCTCTTTCCAATCCTTATGAGCTATTCTCATTGTATAGTCTTCTAGTTCCTTAAGAGGCTTAGAAATATAGTTTGCAACCACCTTAGCTGTTATAAAGCCTATTGCTATAAAAACTACACCTATTATTATTATTGTGTACAATATCCCATTATCATTTATAATTGGCAAATAGGATATCAAATAGGACTTTCCAGTGCTATCACTTGGTATCGAACTTATAATAAAAATATACCTTGTATTATTGTGTGTTGCACTAAACTGTTTTTCATTTAGTTTTTCATTATTTATAAAGCTTGTCATCCAAGTTCTTGTTTCAACACTATCATTATCCTTCATATGTGCAGGTAATCCTTCAGGGGGAACATCTGGAAAACCAGGCTTTCTATTTACTTCCTTAAATATAGGATTGCTACTGTCACCTAGGTTTACTGTAAAATGTCGACTTTCTTTCAAATTAGCAAATTCATTTGACCTATTATGTTCATCATAATTATTGTTCTGCAGCAATATATCATGTGCCACTTTTAAATCCTGTGCTTTAGATTTATCACTTATTTGTCTAAAGACAAATAGGTATAATAATGATAGACTGCATATTATTATAAGAATTACAGCCGTAAAAGTGGTCCAGATTCTCATTGTTAATGATTTAAATCTTAGCTTTTTCATTATTTTACCACCAACTTATAACCATATCCATATACAGTATCAATACTTAATGCTGCTAGCTTTCTTCTTAGCCTTCTGATAGTATCATCAACTACACGGTCTGAACCGAAGTAATCTTCACCCCATACACTTACTAAAATCTGTTCTCTTGAAACTAAGTTATTCTTGTTTTCAATAAAATAAGATAATAATTCAAATTCTTTATTTGTAAGCTGAATTTCTTCGCCCTCAAAAAACACCGTTCTCTGCTTTTTGTTAATGATATATCCTTCAATATCAATTACAGATTCCAAAGGCTGACTGCTTTCTTTTCCATATATTCTTTCCATTAGCTTGTTTGTTCTTATTACAAGTTCTCTTGGTAAAAATGGCTTTGATAAGTAATCATCACTGCCAAGTTCCAAACCTACAACTCTGTCCAATTCTTCATTTCTAGCAGACATAAAAATTACAGGAGTGCTTTTATTATTGCTTTTTACAGCTTTAATAATCTCATATCCATCTGTATCCGGAAGCATAATATCAAGTATCCATAAATCCGGCATATCTTTTATTCTTTCTAAAGCAGAACTGCCATTTTCAAAAGTTGTAACTTCGTATCCTTCTCTTTGCAAATACTTTTCAAGTAATATATTTAAGCTCTTCTCATCTTCAACCAAATAAATCCTTCTTGACAAGTTCATCACCTCATTACATCAAAATACGTAATATACTTTACTTTAATCATTATTGTAACACATAACTTTAGAAAAAATATAGAATAAATGTGTGAAAAATATGTGATATAATATGGTGATATTATTACTTTAATAAATTATCACAATAGGTTAAACAAGTTTTTTTAAATACATCAGCAAACCTCTTATCTGCTTCTTCTTTACTGACATTGTAAAAATCAGCCCACTTATCTCCAAGAGTAAAGTAAACTGCTCCAGGTATTAACCCAAAGAAAAATGAATATATCATAATATCCATAGAGTCGTCTATTTTAGCTCCACAGCTTTCCATATTAGCTATCATTTTAGGCAACGAAGGAAGTAAAAGCTTAAATATAGAGGTATCTTCAGAACCACTTTTTAGTGCTTCAATAGTTATTATCCTTAAAATATCTTTTCTTTCTTCAAGATGTTTAAATACTTTATCAAAAAATACTTCAATATCTTCTTTATTAAAGCTTTTAATTTCTTTTAGTACCTTTTCTTTTTTATTCATCGTTTGATTTATATTATCTCTAACAAGCTCTTCTAATAGCTTTTCCTTATTTTCAAAGTAATAATAAAGTAGTGCCTTATTCACCTTTGCTTTTTTAGCTATTTCGTCTACCCTCGCCCCGTCAAAACCCTTTTCTGCAAAAATAGCTTCTGCAGCTTTTAATATCTTTGTTTTTGCTTCCTTACTTTTTTCAGGATCATTTTTTATCTGAATTCTCATAGCTCCTCCATTATATTTTAAACTGACCAGTCAGTTAATTGTATCAAACTTCTCGCTCTTTTTCAATAAGCACTATACTTATTTAGTCATAATTTTTATTTTGTACTATTAAAAAAACGTGATTTGCTCTATATTGAGCTAAAATCACGTTTTTAAATCCTAATGAATTTTTAACCAGTCTATTATATCTCTTGTAACTTCATCTCTATTTAATTCATTTAGCATTTCATGCCTGCCATCCTTATAAAACTTGTAAGAAACATCTTTAATTCCAAGTGCTTTATAGGTATTAATAAGCTGGTTTACAGTTTTTGTATTGCTTCCTACAGGGTCTTTGTCTCCACTAAACAGATATATAGGCAGCTCCTTAGGAATTTTGTTCATATTTTCTATCTTATGATTTTCCTTTAGACCTTTAAGTAAGTCGTAAAAATAACCCGCACTAAAAATTCCTCCACAAAATGGATCAGCTATATATTTATCAACTTCCTTCTCATCCCTGCTAAGCCAATCGAACTCAGTTCTCGAAGGTTTAAAGCACTTATTATAGCCTCCAAAAGATAGATTATTTAATTTAGGACTTTTTGTTTCTGCCCCTTGTTTTTTTACTTCTCTCTTAGCTATCCATGTTGCTAAATTTATTATTGGTCCCATTTTTCCTGCAGTACCTGATAATATTGCTCCATTTAATTGATTACCATATCTATAAATAAAACTTTGAGTGAGAAATGATCCCATACTGTGTCCCATAAGGAATACAGGAAGATTTTCATTTTCATTTCTTATTAAACAATTTAGCTCATATAAGTCTTTTACCATCCAATTGAATCCATCTTCTCCCATATAGCCTACCTTTTCAAGAGTACCTGCAGTTTTACCATGTCCTCTATGATCATTCGCATAAACTATGTACCCCTCTTTTGTCAATGCTTCTGCAAATCTCCTGTATCTTGCGGCAGTTTCAGCCATTCCATGCGCAAGCTGCAAAATCCCCTTGGATGCTTCCAGATTTTCTGGTACCCACTTATAAACAAATAATTCTACTCCCTGCGAATCTTTAAAAGTAAAAACTTCCTCTTTCATACCCATGCCCCCTAAAATATTTATATATTTATATATTTATATTTTTATATTATTTATTACCCCAAAAAATTCTTAGCTGCTGCTTTAGACTTTTCATCTCCTTAATTTTTAAATTAGGAAACCATTCTTTAGGAAACAGACTCTGATAGCTGCGACTTGAAAATCTTTCATCTATTAGCATAATTATACCTTTATCATCTTCAGAGCGTATAACTCTCCCAGCAGCTTGAAGCACTTTATTCATGCCAGGATACATATAGGCATATTCATATCCCATTTCCTTTGTATCATTAAAATAATCTCGTATTATGTCTCTCTCAAGGCATAGCTGTGGCAAACCAACCCCTACTATTATTGCTCCTATTAATCTATCACCTTTTAAATCTACACCCTCTGAAAATATACCTCCCAGAACTCCAAATCCAACAAGAGTAGTCTTTGATTTTTCATCAAAGTTTTTTAAAAATTCTTCTCGCTGTTCCTCTGTCATAGATGGTTCCTGTATAATGGTATTAATATTATCATATCTGGTTTTAAATCTTTCTGAAACCTCACGCATATAACTATAAGATGGAAAAAACACCATATAATTGCCCTGCTTAACTTTTACTGCCCCATTTATATAGTCAGCAATCACATCATAGCTTTTTTCCCTATATGTGAATTTTGTCTTTACATTATCTAATACCATAATAGCTCTATTATCGGTATCAAAAGGCGATGTTAGTCTTATGCTATAATCCTCCAAATCTCCACCTAGAATTGCTTTAAAATATTCCATAGGAGTTAAGGTTGCTGAAAAAAATATAGCGGGATTCCCTTTTTCGATAGATTCCTTTAATAACTTTGATGGATCAAGACAAAATAATTTTATCTTAACATCCTCCTTGGTCTTCTCTACATAGGTTACAAATCTTTCATCATATAATTCAGAGATTCTAAGATAATTTAGCGCATTAAAATACATTTCTAATAATTGTTCATAATTTTCTGTTCCTTCGTTGATTAAAAGCCATTCTTCAGCAATAGTTGTAAATTTTCTAAGTAAACCATAAATTTCTTTATTCTCTTCCTTTGAAATAAAGTGGTCTTCTTCATTGCATTGTTTTTTTGCTTCAATCATGGCTGAATTTATTTTAGTCAGAACATTAGATAATTTTTTATCCTTGTCTTTCATAATTCTTTTCATTTCAAGGATAGGTTTTTTATATATTTCAGCAGAAAACATATCTCTTGCTCTGTCCACAAGGTTGTGAGCTTCATCTATTAAAAAAACGTATTTATCTCCACTCTCAGCAAAAAACCTTTTCAGATTAACTCTTGGATCAAATACATAATTATAATCACATATAACACAGTCTGCAAAAAGACTTAAATCTAAAGAAAATTCAAATGGGCATACCTTGTGTTGTATAGAGTATTTCTCAACTATTTCTCTTGTAATTATATCTTCACACTGTAAAGTCTCCAAAATTGCATCATTAACTCTATCAAAATGTCCCTTGGCATACTCACACTTTTCTGGGTTACAGATAGCCTTTTCCTTAAAGCAAATCTTTTCCTTTGCAGTAAGGGTAATTGTCTTTATTTTTAGTCCTTTATTCTTCATTAATATAACTGCTTCTTCTGCCACTGAACGCGCAATAGTCTTAGCAGTAAGGTAAAATATCTTAGAAACCTTCCCCTCTCCGATGGCTTTTATTGCTGGAAATAAAGTAGATATTGTTTTCCCCGTGCCAGTAGGTGCATTAGCAAAAAGCTTCTTTTCTTCAATTACAGTCTTATATACTGCTACTGCCAATTCCCTTTGACCTTTTCTATAATTTTCAAAAGGAAAGCCCAAACTTTTAATAGCTTCATCCCTGATATTTACCCAGTCCCTGGTGTAATTTGCCCATATTAAATATCTATCTATAAGTCCAAAGAAAAATTCTTCTAGTTCTCCTTTTGTGAAACCTCTTCTTATATATTTAACTTGCTCACTGTCTAAATGAAAATAGCTTAGCTGTACCTCAATTTGTTCTAGTTCCTTTTGATATAGGTATATATACGCATAGCATTTGGCTTGTGCCCAATGCAGCAAATTATAATCATCATTAATAAGTTCAAGAGGATAAGTGGTACTTTTAATCTCATCAATAACTATGTAGTCACCTTCATGAATTATTCCATCTGCTCTTCCTTCTAAATTAAATAAAAATTCCTTATATTCAAATTTATGCTTTAATGCTACTTCTTTTTCGTACTCCTCACCTTTGCTCTTTTGTAGTTTTTGATGAGCCCTTGTTCCTTCCAGTGCTCTGCTGCTTCCTGTAAATCTGCTATCTAAGTTTCCAGCTCTAAGCACAAATTCCACAAGGTTTCGTACAGATATCTTCACTTCTCTGTTTTCCATAAGATCAACCTTTTCTCTTTTCTACTGTATTGCTTTTATTATATCAGAACTTAATATAATAAATCTCACAATATTATCAAAAAATTAATAAACATTTTACAGCATTTAACATAAATATAATCTTAGATAGTAATATTCAGGAGGGGGGGCATATGCATAATTTAAAATTACTAGGTTTTAAGCTCTACAACTTATTATTTTACTTTACGGTCTATTCCTTCTTAGGCTGGGGAATCGAAACCCTTTATATGTCTGTACAAGCAGGTCATTTCATAAAAAGAGGCTTTTTATTTGGCCCCTTTTGTGTAATTTATGGCTTTGGCGCACTAATTCTTATTGTTTTATTAACCCCAAAATGTAAGAATTTTGTCCAGTTCCTATTTGGTTCTATGTTATTAACTACTGCTCTTGAATATATTACAGGTTATGCTTTAGAAAAAATATACAACAAAAAGTGGTGGGATTACAGTGACCTTTTTCTTAACATAAATGGATATATAGCTTTAAAGTGCACCTGCTTTTGGGGTATACTTTCTATTTTCTTAATTTATTTACCTAAACCTCATATTGACAAACTCATTAATGAGATTCCGCTAAGAATAGGTACTATATTTTTCTATATACTTTCTATTTTTTTTATAATAAATGGAGCAGCTTCAATAGTACTTAATTTCTTTAATTAAGTAAAAAAAGATGTAGACTTATGATAAATTCAAAGTCTACATCTTTTTTTCAAGAGTTACAGCAAGATTAAAATATTTAACTGCATCTCTAGTTTGTCCAAGTTTATGGTACATATTTCCCATCTCTATATATCTTTTATATATTTGAATTTTTGTACCAAATTTAAATAGTGCATCAAGGGATAAATTCATATACATCTCAGCGGAAAAAAGATTATTTTGTTTTTGCAAAATTATTGACTTGTAGTAATACCCCGTTTCAATAAACTTCACATCATCTAGTTCAATAGCAAAATTTAGTGCGTTATCACAAATACTCTGAGCTTCTTCTAAAACTCCATTTTCATAAAGTTCGTTAGTTGCCAGCAGCATAAATTCAACTAAATCTTCCTTATCATCATCCGGATATAATTCTAAAGCTCTTTTTATATATTCAATAGCCTTATCCTTCATCCCTACGTCAAACATAGCTGTAGCATAATTATAAATTGCAGTAGCCTTAGGTCTTATATCTGATTTATAAAGCTCATAAGATTTTTGTTCATACATTTCAAATTTACCCTTGTCCATACTTATTGAAAGCATAGCAAGCATATGATAAGCCTCGGCTTTTCTAAAGTCACCTTCCAAATATTGAACTAAATCCTCTAATCTAACAGCTATCTCATAAGCCCTATCATAATTCTCCACCATTATATGACATGCAGCCTCATTATAAGTAGCCTTTGCCAAAATAATAAAATCGCCCTTTTCTTTTGCAGACTTTCTTATATTATTATAGTAGTTAGATGCTTGAGCATACTCTCTAGTCCTAAATAGAAATCTTGCCATATCCATGTAATAAATTAATTCATTATCTTCTTTCTGACACTTTTGAAAATAATCATAATATTGAGAATTAATGGATTGTATCTTCTCATTCATATTATGGTCCAAATAATAGTTGAACAATATGTGCATTAACTGAAAGCAAATATCAGTATAGTTACTGCTTTCGGCATAACCTAAGTTGTATATAACTTTTTCTTCAAAATTGTCCAAGTTTCTATTATTAAGCTGCTCAACATTTTTTTCAAGCTGCTCCCTAATACCTTGACTTAAATAATCAACGTCTAAATTTAGCTTTTTTGCTATTAGTTCTAATATCCATTCTTCAGCCTTTACCTTATCATTTTCAATACAGCTCATTTTTGAAACTGAAACTTTATCGCCGCATATATCCTTTAAGGTATACCCATTGTAAACTCTTGCTCTTTTAATTTTTTCTCCCGTGGATAATATCTCCATGATTCATCACCTATCCGTAGTTAAAAATCTTTTATTACACCAAGTTTCTTAAAAAGCTCCACTCCTTGATTAAGGTATTTTGCTGCCTCTTTATCGTCACCATAATCAACATAGAATTTACCTAAAATAACTGAAATTTCAGCAGCTTCTTTGTTATACTCCATGTTAGTAACAAAATTCAATGCCATCAAAAGAGTATTCTCTGACTCTTTAATATTATCATCTAATATATCTACTCTATATTTTAATAGATAATAATCTACTAGAGCTTTATGATTTCCATTTCCAATGTTATTCATTATATCTTTAAGAACTTCCCTAGAATTTTCAACATCCTTAAGCTTTATATAATTTTCACACAAATTAATAAGTGTCTCCACCAATCTATCATCCTTATTAATTTCTCTTAATTCCTTTGCCTTATTTAAATGTAAAAAGGACTCTTCTAGATTTTCAAATTCATAAAACAATTTCCCCAAATTGTTCTCTATTTCAGCCATATAATTTGCATCATTTAGTTCTTTAAAAACATTCAATGTTTTCTTGGAGTACTTAAGAGCATTATCCATATCTCCTTTTTCTCCACACTCTTTTGCAAGAAGCAGCATTGATTTTGCATATTCCTTTTTCTCATCTAGCTGTCTAAACTTTTCCTTTGCTAAAAATGAATATTTCATAGCCTTATCAATATTTTCTACCTTAAAATAAGTATATGAAATATAATAATATATTTCTCCTAGCAGAAAATCATTTCCAATATCGTTATCTGAGAATACTTTTTCAGCTTGATTAAAATAACTTGAGGCTGACTGATAAGATTTAAGACTTAAAGTAATAATTCCTAGCTTTAGAAATGTATTTATTATATCTTCATAATTATTATGTTTAATAAATATTACATTTGCAGAAAGCAAAGCCTGCTGGGCAGCTGCATTTTCTTCTTTATCCATATATATTATGCCTCTGAGATAAAGATTCTTTGCCTTTTTATATTCCAAATTATATTTTTCAGCATAATGCAGAGCTCTTTCAATATATTGCTCACCTAAATTTAAATCTCCATTTAATATATAAGATTCAGCTAAATTTTCATAATAGGTACATATATTCTCGGCCTGAGTTTCCTCGGATTCCATCAAATATTCTATTGATGTATTAAGTGCAATAGCCAAATATTCAAGCAAATCCATACTTGGATTTGACTTTCCTGATTCTACAAGGCTTATTTGTCCTGGAGTTATTCTATCCCCCGCCAAATCTTTTAGTGTCATATTAAGTTCTTTTCTTTTCCTTTTAATTTTTTCTCCTAAAGACAATATTTCCATACTCACTCTTCCTTTACATAGAACTATAATAATTTATAAACCTAAAAAATAGCTACAAATAATGTCACTCATTATTAAGAGCATGTACAAAATTTTGTAGAAACTTCACCTAATACAATAAATTATTAAATATAATTAATATCTTCACATTTTTTTAATAACATTATAACATAGTTTTTAAGTTTGTTCTAATTTTTCAAGATTAATTTTCTAAATATACTCTAAAATAATTTTATGCGTCATAAAAAAACTCTTTTTTCTAAAAATTGATAAAAAAGGTTCCAGGTTTATACACCTAGAACCTTTGTAATTTATCTCATTTTTCTCATCATGTCGTCCATCATATTTCCAATGGCACCCATCATCATATTGCTTGATCTTCTTATTCTTTTTTTTGTATGTCTATCTAGCTGGGGAGATATTAACATTCCTGCTGCAGCTCCAATCATAGCTCCTGTTGCAATTCCTTTAAAATAACCCATATTCTAAACACTCCTTTCATAATTTATAGTGTTAGAATATGCAATTTTGTATTATTTAAACATTGAAATTACTGTTAACTGATTTCATCCATAGCTTCGTTTGCTAGTGCATCACATCTATTATTATATTGGTTATCTGAGTGACCTTTAACCTTAATAAACTGCACTTTGTGGTATTTTAACTGTTCTAACAACTTTACCCACAATTCTTTATTTTTCACAGGTTCCTTGCTAGAATTCTTCCATCCGTTTCTTTGCCAATTTTCAAGCCACTTTTGATTAATTGCATTTATCACATATGCAGAATCGCTATATAGTTTAACTTCACAAGGTTCTTTTAACATACTCAATGCTTCAATTACCGCAGTTAGTTCCATTATATTATTTGTTGTATCTATGGTAGCTTTTTTAACTTCCTTAGCAACACCGTTGTACATTAAAACTATTCCATATGCACCAATAGAATTTTCCTTGCCATTTCCTCTGCATGCTCCATCAGTGTATATCGTTACATTCTTCATACTCTTTCTCCTCAGGTACATTCTTTTTTCCAAGCTTTTTAATAAAATCTATAAGTTTTCCAACATTTTCACTTCCAACCATCTTGGAAATATAAGCTACACCATTTTTGATAATTTCTATTATATTCTCTTTACCATTCCAATTCTCTAATATTATTTTTTCATCTATTTCATTTATAAGTTTATTCATTACAAAAAAAGCAATAGCAACATCATCAATTTTTCCAATCATAGGTATAAAATCAGGAATTATATCAATTGGTGATGCAAGATAAGCAATTGCACCTCCAATTAAAATCTTTGTATCTATTCTAACCCTTTTATCTCTAAATAATCTCCAAAAAAGTGCAACAATATCTGGAATAATCATTGCATACTCTACTATACTTTTATACTTTTCCGGTACCTTTTCTGTAGCATTGTCTCTAAGTTTTGCATAGTTATCAGAAATTCTATCCATAGCCTTTTTTTCTTCTTTTTTATTTTTCTTGATGCTAGTTACTTCTTTATTAGGAGCATAAATTAAATCCTCCACTTCAGCCTCAATTGTGTTATTTATTGATTTTAAACTTTTTAGTTTAAAGTAAACATAAGGCACAACTTTTGTAATTAAATTTAAATCCAAGGTTACAACATCTTTGTCTACAAATATCCCATTATCAGAAAAATCACTTAGTATCTTTTTTAAAGCAAAGTTCTTAACCGGAGTAAAAATACCTAGTTTTGAAATCTTTATACTAAATATTTTAATATTTATATTATTTTCATATATATTTCCAAAGCCTATTTGGGCTTTAAAAGGAATTTCTACACCTTTTTTATAGCTCCCTTTTACAGTAATAATATCTGCTAACTCTATATCACTTATTATTAATCCTTCAACTTGCACATACTCATCAATGATTTCCATTATATCTGCTGCAGTTAAAACAGCTTTAACTGATGATAACTTCATTATCCCTTCCCCCTATCTTATTCCATGTAGAAGCATACTTAAAGTATATAATAAATCAAAATTAATGCAATAACCATTTCAATTATTAACAGAAATTACTATACCAACTTTTATGATTTTCGTTAGACTATAAATTTAAAACCACTATAATAATATTATGACGGAACAATACAGAAGACTTAGCAATTAATAATTGTTACGCATCTCAAAGGAATACAGGAGGGAAAATATGAAGAAATTAAAGAGCAAATACCTAGCTATTCCTATAATTATAGGAGTTCTATCCTTAGTACTTTTAGTTATTGGAAATATAGCCTTTCAAGATAAAGATTATAAACTCTATGTGGACTTTCAAAGCGATGTAGCTGCTAAAAAAGTATCTACTGTTTATGTAACTAACTCACCTAAAATAAGAGTTAAACTAAAAGATGGTAAGTCCTATGATACTGACAATCCTAGAACTGATAAATTTAAGGAAGAATTACTTAATAAGGGTATAAAAGTTTCTGAACAGTCTCCTACTTACCTCTATGAAGTAATTCCAGCTGCTATGCTTAGTTTTTCAATAGTAACAATAGCTATATTATTAATGAGATCCTCTAAGGTAGCTTCAAAGGGCTTAAGAGGTGTAGACTCGCTTGATGCCACAGCAGTAGATAATGTTCCTTTTACTTTTAATGATGTAGCTGGAAATGAAGAAGCCAAGGAAAGTGTAAAAGATTTAGTAGATTTCCTTAAAAATCCTGATAAATTCACTTCATACGGTGCAAGAATGCCAAAAGGAATTATCTTATATGGTGACCCTGGTACAGGTAAAACCTTACTTGCCAAAGCTGTAGCAGGCGAGGCAAATGTTCCTTTCTATGCTATGTCAGGTTCAGACTTTGTACAAGTATACGTAGGAGTTGGAGCTAGCAGAATAAGACAATTATTCAAAAAAGCAAGAAGCCATGGTAAGGCTGTTATATTTATTGATGAGATTGATGCTATAGGTAAAAAACGTGATAATTCTACCGCTGGAGGTTCTGAAGAAAAGGATCAAACCTTGAATGCATTACTTACAGAAATGTCCGGTTTTAATGAAAAGGAAGGCATAATAGTAATGGCTGCTACAAATAGACTGGATATGCTTGATTCTGCACTACTTAGGCCTGGAAGATTTGATAGGCATATTGAAATTACTCTTCCAGATATTGCTGCTCGTGAAAAGATACTGGTACTTCATTTGAAAAATAAGCCTGTAGGAGAAATCAATATAAAAGAATGGGCACAAAAGACGTCTTACTTTTCCGGTGCGAAAATTGAGAGTTTGGTTAATGAAGCTGCAATACTAGCTTGTAAAGAGGATAGTGGAAGTATTGAGGACAGACATATGGACAAGGCATTCTCAATTGTGCTTGCTGGACATGAAAAAATAAATAGAGATCATATAAAAGATAAGGACAAGCAAATTACTGCTTATCATGAATCAGGGCATGCACTATTATCACTTAAAGTGCTTCCTATGGATAAGCTATCTAAGGTAACTATTATACCAAGTACTAAGGGTGCTGGTGGGTACACATTAAGCATTCCTGAGGACTCTCTGTACCAAAACAAGGATTACCTAAAGAGAAGAATTATGGTACTGCTTGCTGGAAGAGCTGCTGAAGAAATAACATTTGGGCCAGAAAGTATTACTACCGGTGCTTATAATGATTTTCAGCATACCACAAAAATGATATACAATATGGTGACTCAATATGGTATGGGAAATACACTTGGGCTGCTTAATTTATCTGAACTGTCAAGCTCAGTTAATGTAAACCATGAAGCAATAATAGAAGAATGTAAGGACACTATCGACTCACTTTATTCTGAAGTAAGATCAATCTTAACTGAGAATAAAGAACTTTTAGAAAGAATGACGTCTGCTCTGATAGAAAAAGAAACTCTTTTTTATGAGGATATCATAGAACTAACAGCTGATAATAATTCAGTAGTTCAGGTTAGTTAAAAAGTTAAAGCACTGCGGATTTATATATGCAGTGCTTTTATTTATAATAGCTTTACACCTTTTTTCTAAAAAAATTCATATAAATTTCACCTAAGACAACTCCGCTAAGCGCTCCCCCAATATGAGCAAAATTATCTATATTGGCAATACTTAAGCCTATTATCAAGTTAGCTATTAAAGTTGATAACACACTTCTTAAGAAATCCTTTCCTATGTTATTTCTTTCTTTAAAAGCATAAGCCAGCACCGCTCCAAGTAATCCAAAAATGGCACCTGAAGCACCTACAGATAAACCTGTAGAAAAAATATAACTAGCTAAAGAAGCAATAATTCCAGTTACAAAATATATTGTTAAGTATTTGCTTCTGCCATAGATTCTTTCAACCAAAGGTCCTATTGAGTACAATGCATACATATTTAAAGCTATATGTATTATCCCCCCATGAAGAAACATGCATGTAAGTAGTCTAAAATATTGGCCGCTTTCAATGGCCGGATTATACTTTGCTCCAAACTTCACCAAAACATCATCGTTAATATTGAATAAGCTATTTGATAAATAAGCTGTTATGAGAAAAACCAATATATTTATACCAATAAGAATAAAAGTAGCTGTAGACTTTTTTCTCTCTTGATTTTTGGGTCTGTTATAATTTATTACATTAGCTAGTTCATTAATAACTTCATTAACACTCTCATCAAAGTAGGTTATGTAGTTTTTTTGCAAATCAACAATTATAGTTTTTTCTCCATTTTGCTGTAAACTTGCGCTCCAATCACCAGACTCACCAAGTCCTTTAAGATTGTGATCTAATAAAACAACTGTAACTATTTCAACATTATTAAGCCCTTGATTATTCAAATATCTTAGCAAATATACTTTATCAATTTTTTCATGGAATTCTGTAAAAACAATGAGCCTTTTTTGATGTCCTATTTCCTTTATTATTGCCCACTGTGACAATAAACCTTCTATATTTCCTATTTCAAGCAAGTTATATCCGTAATATCTCATCATGCTATCCAAAACTTTCTTTATGTATTTTTCCTGCAATTTTAAGTCCTCCTGCTATTCTCTAGGATAGGTAAACATTATTAATCTCTACGTTCCCTGTATTTCTGTTACATACCATTTTGTTAAGAGGTTTTAATAGTTAAAAAGTTTAAGAACACCTTCATAGGTGTTCTTAAACTACGGATTCCACAACTAAGTTTGTATTTTCTAATAAATTTATTTCATAGAAAGGCACTGGTTCTCTTGATTCTGAATCGTAAAGTACTCTTATTACAGGTCTATCCGGAAAATTCTTATTTTGTTTAATTACGTAGCCTTCTGTAGAATCAGAAAGCTTAACACAACATCCCAATGGATATACGGAGAATGTACTTCTGAAGTCTTGAACATAACCAGTATCAAATAATGTTCCACTGCCAGATAATATTAATTCATAAGCTTCATTAGGACTAAACTTTCCCCTATATACTCTATCGTTACTTACAGCATCATAAACATCGCAAATGGATACTATTTTGCCGTACTTTGATATCTGATTTCCAGTTAGTCCATAGGGGTATCCTCTTCCATCAACCCTTTCGTGATGCTGCTCTACTGCACTAATTACTTCATCAGAAATTCTTATATTTTTTCTTAAAATTTTTCCACCATAAATAGGATGCTTTTTTATCTCAAAATATTCTTCTTCTGTAAGAGGTCCATCCTTATTAATTATAAAGTAGTCAATCTTAGTTTTACCGATATCATGTAATATAGCTCCTACAGCTAGTTCTTTTAGTTTATATGAATCAAAACCTGCAGCTAAGCCTAAAAAAGAAGAAATTATGGACGTATCTAAAGAGTGTATGTAAGTATAATTATCATAGGTTTGTATATCATAAAGACTTTTATTTACATCGCCCATATCAATTATATACTCTACCATTTCTTCTACAACGCTAATAGAATCTTTAACACCTCTTCTATTACATTCACTTACATTCTTAATTATTCTTGACATATTTTTCATTGCGCATTGCTTTAGTTCAGTTAGCTTATTATCTTCAACTAAAACATCATCAAGCCTATGGTCTTCTACATAAACATAAAAAACTCCCAGCTCCTTAAGCTTATCTATATAAACGCCACTAAGTTGTACTCCTGCTCTTAATAGGACTTTTCCATCACTTGATAGTATACTTTTTCCTAGAACTTCGTTTCCACTTAGTCTGTCTAAAAATTCAAGTCTCATAATTCACCTCAATTTACAATTGTACCTAAAACATATTATACTATTATTTATTATAAAATTCATCATAAATTGAGAAATAATTCGTGTAAAATACCATAAACTTTAGATATAGCCAATTTTCGACAGCTAAGTTATTTGTAAAATTACCTATCTAACATATTTAATAATTCTTCAAATCTTCTAATAGTATCTTCCAGCGGCTTTGAAGTAGTCATGTCTACACCAGCATTTCTTAGGATATTAATAGGGTAATCACTTCCACCACTTTTTAAGAAGCCTCTATACTTTTCCACAGCACTGTTTCCATTATTCATTATCATAGTTGCAAAGGAATTGGCTGCAGCATATCCAGTAGCATACTGATAAACGTAAAAATCTGAATAGAAGTGCGGAATTCTTGCCCATTCCATATCTATTTCACTGTCAATGATCATTTCTTCTCCAAAGTATTTCCTATTTAGCTCATGCCATATAGAGCATAAATCGTCACTTGTTAATGGTTTTCCTGTCTCCAAACTCTCATGAGTAATTTTCTCAAACTCAGCAAACATAATTTGCCTAAATACTGTGGTCCTTATCTGCTCGAGCTCCTGGTTTATTAAATATAGCTTCTTCTTTTCATCAGTTTCCTTCTGGATTAAATGATGTATAAGTAAGCATTCATTTGTAGTTGAAGCTACTTCTGCACAAAATAAAGTATAGTCTGAATAAATATATGGCTGATTTTTTCTTGAGTAATAAGAATGAATTGAGTGGCCCATTTCATGTGCAAGGGTTGATACATCATTTAAACTATAATTGTAATTGAGTAATACATATGGCATTGTATCATAACCACCCCAAGAATATGCTCCTCCTCTTTTTCCCTTATTCTCATAAATATCAATCCATCCTTCATCAATGCCTTGCTGGAAAATATTAATATATTCCTGTCCCAAAGGTTTTAAACCTTCTTTTGCTATTAGAGCACCTTTTTCAAACTCAATGTATTCTTTAGGTGAATCAATTATAGGAACATATAAATCATACATATGTATTTCTTCAAGTCCTAACAGCTTCTTTTTTATACCCACATATCTATGAAGTGAATCCAAGTGATTATTAATTGTAGCTATAGAATTATTATACACCTCAAGTGGTATCTCATTTGGTTTCAAAGATGCCTCCAAGGAACTCTTGTACTTTCTGGTCTTTGCATTAAATATAAAATTTTTAATTGATGAAGTTAACGAAGTTGCAAATGTATTTTTATATTTACTATAGGTTCCGAAAAGTGCTTCAAAAGCTTCTTTTCGGACTCTTCTATCCTTAGACCTGATAAATTCAAAGTAGTTACCTTCTGTAAGTTCTACTTCATTATTATCTTCATCCTTAATAATTGGGAAAGTCATATCAGCATCTGCAAGCATGCTAAAAATATTTTCAGGTGCCTCTAAACAATCTGACACAGCTGCCATAAATTCTTCTAACTCCTTACTTAAGGAATGAGGCTTGAATTTAAGTATATCCTTCAACAAAAATTCATATTTTTCAAGTTCTGGAACTTGCTTTATTTCTTTTTCTATCTCATCTTCGGGTAGTGCCAATATTTCAGGTTTAAAAAATGCAGTTATACTCTTAAGTTCTGCCATATATGCATTGATCTTATCGTTTATGGCTTGATAAGTAGAATTCCCCTTATCTTCGTCCGATTTTAAATGAGCATATAGGAAAAGTTTATCGGAAAGTCTTGAAACTTCTTCATCAAACTTAAAAAACTGAAGTAACTTTTCTGCATCTCCGAGTTTTCCAGCATATTCAAAAAGCTTTGGTGCCTCAGCTTTTAATATTTTAAAGTCCTTCTCCCAAGCTTCAACGTTCTCGTATATTTTCTCTATTTTCCATTTGTACTCACCTGGTATCTCGTTTCTACTTTTTAACTTTTTAACTTCTCCCATAATTCTCAATTCCTCTCTTAAATATATTCATTCTCCTTACCTTTAATATTTTCAAAGGTTTTTTCCAGTTCTTCCTTTATTACTACACATGCTAAATTTATTTTTTCTTCCATAACTTCATATTCTTCGTTATAATCAAACTTTAGCACCCATGTTGGATTATATTCATCATCTACCTCTTCTATTACAAACCCTTCCTCAGTAAAGGCTTCTAAATCAATTAAATCATATAATGCGCTGTATTCCCATTCTTCAACGTCTTTATTTGTATCAAAAAACATATTAACCTTATCACCATCATAAAATAATTTTGTAATATATTCTGAACCCTCGCCTACTTGATAACTTCCTAACTCCTTTATAAAATGGTTGTTTTCTTTATCTCTTTCCATTAGCACTAATGAAGAAAAATTCAAAATAATCATCCTTTCCTGATCCAATTTAATTACATACTTATAAATATAATATCTCATAATTACCACAATTAAACAAGAAAATTTCACCAGAAAAAATATAATAACATTTACTATTTTACATTTTTTGGATATTATTTTATTAGAGATAATTTTAGATTTTATAATTAATATAGGAGTGAGTATCAATGTATAAAAAAACAAAGAAATCTAGGCATTTTCCATATAACAAATATTTTGTTTTAATAATATTTTCTATAATCTTTATTGCTGCGGTTTCAATAAAACTAAAATATGATAAAACTAAGTATTCTGATATAAACAACGTAGTATCTAAAAGAGTAACCTCTGGAGTATTTAATTCCTATAAGCTTTATAGCGCAAAAAATCTTAATTTGGCATTCTCAGATGGAAATGTAGCTATTGTTACAGTATCTGGAATACAAAAAAAGTCCCCCCATCGTACAGTAACCTACAAGCTTTATTTAGAAAAAGGAAAAAATGGTGTTTGGAAGGTTAAAAAGTTTTATCCTAACATATAAAAAAGTGTAGAATATCTACACTTTATTTTAAACTATTATATATATTATCTAGATTCTCCCTCATAGCATCCATGTAAGTTTTACTATCTTCTTTACTTTCAATAGTATATATTTTTTGAACTTTTGCATTTACTTCATTAGCAAGAGTTTCTGATACTTTTGGGCTTGCTAATTCTTCAACGAATATAGTTTTGACATTGTTATTCTTAGCATATTCCACTAACTCCTTCAGTTTTGCAGCAGTTGGTTCACCTTCAGCAAATACACCTTCTACGCTTTGCTGATTAAGGCCAAAATCTCTGCAGAGATAAGCAAATGCTGCATGCCCTGTAACAAAACTTTTATTTTGCAGGCTTCCAAGTTTGCTTTTATACTCAGTATAAAGGCTATCTAAAGATTTACTAAACTCTTCATAATTCTTTTCATAATAATCTTTATTCTTTTCATCAACCTTTACTAAAGCATCCTTTATATTTTTTGCCTCAACCTTTGCTTCTTGAAGGCTTAACCATATATGTGGATCATATTGTCCATGCTCTTTTATTACATCTTCACTTGTATTCTTAATTAAGTTACTTCCTTTAGATGCATCTACTACATTAAGATTTTTGTTATCTATTGATGATAGCGACTTATCAACCCAGTTCTCCATACCTAATCCATTATAAACAAAAACTTTTGCTTCAGTAAGCTCTAGTAAATCCTTTACCTTTGGTTCAAAGTCATGTGGTTCTACTCCTTCGGGAACCATTGTTACAACCTGAATTTTATCCTTTCCTACAGCCATAGCAAATTCTCTAAGTGGATTAAAGCTTACTACTACTTTTATCTTATCACCTTTATCACTACTGATAGTGCTTTTTTCCTTTTCATTTGTACTGCAACCTACTAAAGTGCTTAAAACTATTGCAGTCATAAGTAATAACGTTATGAATTTCTTCAATGTGTTTCCTCCCTGTATATTGTTTATGCATTTTGATAAAACTTTAATATTCATTTGCTAAAAAAATTATAATATTATTTTATCCTCTTGCAAATAATTTGCATTTACATATATAATAATATTATCTGTATTTATTTTTGTCAATACTTTACACTTGCTTCGAATTTTAAATTATATTGTTATCTTATGGGAGGATATTTTATAATGTTAGAAATCAATAATTTATATTTTTCATATAATTCTAAAGCTCCCTTAGTACTAGAAAATGTAAGTTTAAGCATACACAAAGGAAGCTATGTATCAATACTTGGAGATAACGGAAGTGGTAAAAGCACTTTAATCAAATTAGTTTTAAAGCTCCTTAAACCTACTTCTGGTAAAATATTAGTTAAAACAAATAATATTGGATATGTTCCTCAAAGAATGGAAAGCTTTAATGCCCAATTTCCAATTACGGTTTCTGAGCTTTTAGGTTGTCACATGAAGATACTTAAAATTAAGGATTCTTCAGCCATTGATAGAAGTCTCCAAATGGTTAATATGCTGGAATATAAAAATACTCTTATTGGAGGCCTTTCTGGAGGGCAGCAGCAAAAAATATTTATAGCTAGAGCATTAATGGGTATGCCTGAACTTCTTATCCTTGATGAACCTTCCACTGGCATTGATATTGAAAGCCAAAAAGAAATCTATGGGATTATTAAAAACTTGAATATGAATCAAAATATTACAGTTGTTTCTGTTGAGCATAATTACAATGCTGCTATTAATAATTCTACTCACATATTTAGAATGGATAAAGATAGTTCAAAGTTATATACCATCGAGGAATATAATAAACTCAATAATTAATAATTATTGTACACCTATAAGGAATACTGGTGACATAACAATTATTGATTATTATGCTTCAATAAGGAATACTGGAGACACAATGATTAATAATTATTGTGCACCCCAGAGAACTACAGGAGGGAAACAATGTTACAATATAGCTTTATGCGAAATGCCTTAATGGCAGGAGTACTTATCTCCATATTATGTCCATCGGTGGGAGTTTTTCTTGTGCTTAAAAGATATTCTATGATGGGCGATACTCTATCGCACGCATCTTTTGCCGGAATCGCTTTAGGGCTTATACTTGGATTTAATCCAGTTATTTGCGCATTCATATTTACTTCAATATGTGGGCTTCTTATAGAATATCTAAGAAATTATTATAGTAAATATGCGGAACTTGCAATGTCTATTGTACTTACATTAAGTGTAGGTATTGCCATTATATTAATAAGTACTGGCAAATCTGGTGCAAATGTCAATTCATTTTTGTTCGGAAGCATCCTTACAGTTACAAAAAGTGACCTATACATAATTGCTCTTTTAAGTGTAATATGCTATATAATGCTTATTACTCTTTACAATAAATTGCTCTATATAACCTTTGATGAACAAGGAGCATACGTGTCAGGTGTAAAAGTTAAACTTATCAATTATCTTTTTACTCTATTAGTTGGAGCTACTATTTCTGTTTCAATACGTGTAATGGGAATTCTCGTAATTTCTTCTATGATTGTTATTCCTGTAGCTACGGCTCTTCAATTAAATAAAGGCTTTAAGAGTACACTAATTTATTCAATTATATTTGGTTTTATGGATATACTTATCGGTCTTATTAGTTCATACTATATTAATAGTGCACCAGGGGGAACAATCGCAGTTACATCCGTAATTATTCTACTACTAGTATTGATTTATAAAAAATTCAAGCATTCAACTTAATAAAAAAGCAGCCTTAATAGTAGGCTGCTTTTTGTCACATTATCAATCAATTAAAATTCCTATTATTTCTTCTTGCATTCTTCACATACACCTTTAATCTTTAACTCATGTTCTGTTAAAGTAAATCCTGTTTTATTTTTAATTATCTCTTCTATTTGCAGCATAGGACATTCTATTTCAATTTCCTTATGACAAAGGCTGCACTCTAAAATGTGTTTGTGAACTTCTTTCTTCAATACGTAGTTATACTTTCCATTTCCCAAGTCAAATTTATCTACAATATTTTTACTTTCAAGCAATTCCAATGTTCTATATATAGTGGACAGATCAACACTAATATTCTCTTCTTTAAATTTTTCATAAATAAAATCTGCACTAACTGCATGCTCAATATTCAGTAATAAATTCAATACTTCTATTCTTGCTTTTGTAACCTTTATATTTTTATTTTTTAAATAAAGCTCACTATTCATAGTTATCACCTTACCCTACATTATACCCCTATTATAACATATTATATAAAAATTCCCCAATTATTTTTATGAATTCTTCTACTAGTTTAATTGCATTTTTTGTATTATAATACAGTAAGGGGAGGGATTATGACACATGAAGAAGAAAATATTAAAAACCAAAGAGAATATTGTAAAAGGAGACAAAAAACCGAAAAAAATTAAGAAAGATAAAAAAATTAAGAGTAATTTGTCATTTAAGAATTCCTTTAAAACTCTTTTTAAAAGAAATACATTATTAAATCGTTTAGTTTCTACTACAACAGCTGTAATAGTTTTTTCTCTTTTATTTTCTGGAATAGTAACTTTTTTTATAACAAAAACTAAGGTTGAACAGGATTTCAAAAATTCTACTACTCAGATAATGAATCAAAATAAAAATTATATTCAATTAGTTAATCAGAGTGTAGAAAGTATATCCATGCAATTATTTTCTAATTCTAATTTTACAAAAATTTTAAACAGTAATTATGACAGTGTTTATGACAGATTTACAGCTAAGACTCAAGTAGAAGACACTCTTAAAAACATAACTAATGCTGGAAACGTTAATCTAGTTAAAAGTATTTATCTATTTAATGACAACGGTTTCTCAACGACCTCCAATGGTACATACTTAAGCGATGATATTCTTAGTCAAGTTAAAAATGAAACTTGGTATAAAGAAGCAATACAAAACAAAGGAAAGTCCTATTGGTCAATTCCTCATAAAGATACTATTGCAAATGATAATACAGTAAATACAATAAGCTTGACAAGGCAATTAATAAGTTCTTTAGATTTTAAGCCTGCAGGAGTAGTTAAAATAAATGTGGATACAGAAGTAATCACATCGGCATTAAAGAATACAAAAGTAGGAAAATCTGGACTCATTATAATAGTAAATAAAGATGGTTATGTAATTTCTCACAAAGATAGTAAATTACTTGGTACTCAACTAAAAGACAGCTATTTTAAAGATATAGCTGCAAAGGATAGTGGAGACTTTAATTATAAAATGGGTTCAACACCTATGTATGGTGTATTTACAACTTCTCCAGACACAGAGTGGAAATATATTGCTCTTGTACCAACTGCAGAGCTATACTCCACAGCTACTAATATTGGACTATTTACATTGTTAATAGCCTTATTATGTATAGTGGTATCCTTCTTTTTCTCATTATTTACTACAATACAAATTACAACACCTATAAACCACATTATAGATATAACAAAGGAATTATCAAAGGGCAATTTCACTATTACATCAAACTCAAATAAAATATTGGAATTAAATGAGTTAAGCGTTAATTTTAATAATATGATTAATAATTTAAAAGGTGCGCTACTCGGAACCTTCCAGCTTGCCAATGAAACAGATGCTGCGGCCAAAGATTTGTTAGAGATTTCTCATGGTATGAATCTGTCTTCTAAAGAAATAAGTGGAGCTGCAGATGAAATAGCTGCAGGTTCTACAGAACAAACTGAAAGCGCAGTTATGTGTGTTGAAGTATCAAACAGCTTTAATTTGGAAATTGAGAGTGCTATAAGCACATTGCAACAGGTTAATGAAGCTACCGACACTTCCACAAATATTATTAATGATAGTACAGTAACAATTAATAACCTTAGGAAAACTTCAAGCAATAACTCTGATGCAATGGACAAAGTTGCAGAGACTATTTCAAATCTAAATAATAATACTAAGGATATTATAACTATACTTAATAAAATTAATGAAATTACTGAACAAACAAATCTATTAGCCCTTAATGCTTCTATAGAAGCAGCTAGAGCCGGAGAAGCAGGTCGTGGATTTGCAGTAGTTGCCAATGAAATAAGAATTCTTGCAGAAGAATCTCAAAAGGCTTCATTAGATATAAAGAAAATAATAGATAATGTTAATTTATCTATTAGTACTTCACTAGATATATCAAATTCAGCTAAAGAAGCATTTAAAGAAGAGCTAGATCAAGTAACTATAACTATAGATTCTTTCGATAGTATCAAAGCTTCCATTAATAAGATACTCTCCTCAATGGAAGAATCGATGTCTTCTATAAAACTTTTAGATAACGGTAAAGAGATACTTGGAAAATACATTAATAATATAGCTGAAATATCTCAAAGAAACACCGCTGCTACAGAAGAAGTTACTGCATCTATTCAAACTCAATCTGTGTCAAATGATGAGATGTATACGTTAGCTCAAAGTTTAAATGAAAAAGCTGAGCATTTAAAGCAACTATTAAACAGATTTACATTTTAATTTTCACAAAACTATAAAGAGAATGGATTAAACCCCCATTCTCTTCTATTTTTCCAATTTAGTTATAAGTATTCTTTTAATTCTTTTATTATCTAATTCTAACACTGTAAATCTATAATTTTCAAGCTCAATGCTTTCTTTTTCCTTTGGAAATCCCCCTAGATAATCCAAAATTAACCCACTAGCCGTATCATAATTTTCCGGATAGTCTGCTTCTAACAATTCATTAAGCTCTGTCATATTTATTCCACCATCAATTTCAAATTCATTTTCTCCTCTTACTGCTATTTCCACCTCGATCTCATCATATTCATCATATATGTTTCCCACAATTTCTTCCAGCATATCTTCTATAGTTACCAGTCCAGCTGTACCTCCGTATTCATCAATTGCTATACTAATATGAACACCCTTCTTTTGCATCTCCTTTAGTAAAACATCTATCTTCTTGTATTCAGTAACAAAAAAAGGTTCCTTTACAAAATCCTTCAGGTTAAATTCTGTGTTATCTTTTTTATAAGCCATGTAGTCAATAATATCTTTTGTATATAATACTCCTATAATGTCATCAATATTTTCTTTATAAACTGGGACTCTTGAATACTTTTCCTCTGTAATTACTTTTAAAACCTCTTCTAGATTGTTTTCCACATCAAGTGCTACTATATCTGGACGAGGAGTCATGATATCACTTACAGTTGTATCATCAAATTGAAAAATGCTATTAATCATATCTGTTTCAGCTTTTTGAAAAATTCCCTGCTCTTCACCTACATTAATCATCATTTTTATTTCTTCTTCAGTTATTTCATCTTCACTATCATTATCGCTTCCTACAATTAGATTCACAAAAAAGTTAGTACTTTTTGTCAGAGTTATAACTAGCGGCTTTGCCATAGTGTCAATAATTTTTATGACTCCTACAGACAAATTAGCAATAGTCTCTGCTTTTCTCAGAGCAAGTCGCTTTGGAATAAGTTCTCCAAACAATAGTGATAAAAAAGAAATAAGAATTGTAATTATTATAAAAGATAACTTTGAACTAAGTTTAACCAATAGTGGAATGTCTGTGGTTATAAGCAGCTTTTCAAAGCTTTTTGATAACCCTACTGCAGCCGACGCTGAGGTAAAAAAGCTGGCTAACGTAACTCCAACTTGTATTGTAGCCAAGAACTTGCTTGGTTCTTTTATTATTTCTAAAAGCTGAATAGATTTTTTATCACCTTCACTAGCTTTTTTCTCTAGTGCTAATTCCTTAACAGAAATTATGCTTATTTCAGCAGCAGCAAAAAAAGCATTTATACTTATTAAAATGATTAAAATGATTATATCTCCAGTCAAGCCTTAATCACCACCGTTAACTAAGTAACAACACCTGTAAGTTAGATGTTTATAGACCTTAGTATTACCATTTTATAAGGCTTTAATGTTGAAAAACAAAAAAATTGCAAATGAATTTAATGAGTAAATTTATTATTTTTCATTGTGTCTATAAAAAGATCATCTTTAGCCCAAATAAAATTAAAATTATACCACCTAAATAATCCGCATATTTGCCAACTGGTTCAATTCTTTTTAAGTATTTGGCAATAAGAAATGCAGTAATAGTCATTACTAGGGTTACTATTCCAATAAAAATTGTGTATTTTAATATAACTAAAGTATTTGTTATATTATCTAATGCAGTAAAACCTATTACCATGGCATCTATACTTACAGAAACCCCAAGTACAATATACATCTTTGGCCTGATTAGAGGGCATTCTCCCTTATTTTCAAAGCCTTCCTTTATCATCATAACACCTACTATAGCAATTACTATTCCTCCTAGTATTTCAGGAACTGCAGCAATATAGGTATTAAATAAAAGCCCCGCATATGCACCTATTAGTGCAAAGAAAAACTGAAAAAATCCAAAAGAAAATGAAAATCCTATTTTATTTTTTCTTTTTACAGCCCCATTAAGACCTATGCAAATAGCTACTCCAAAAGCGTCTAACGATAGAGCTAAGGAAATTAAGAATAACGAATATAAAGATAAATCCATTTTGCTCCCCCTTTTTTTAGCACATTTAGTTTAAAATTAAATACCTATCATCTTTATATTATATATACTTTTTTATTGTTTTTATTCTATTTTTAATTAAGTTTGTCCCCATATAATTAGCTTAAAATAAAAAGTTCACTTAGCAGTGAACTTTTTTCACATAAATAACAGAATAACTTTTAATTTGAGTAATAAAAAAAGAGTAGTTTGCAAACTACCCTTTAATCTTAAAATGCATGAATTAAAAATGTTACTATTCCTCCAATAAGCGCTGTTACTGGAATTGTAAATACCCATGCCCATACTATATTCTTAGCAACTATCCATCTTACGGATGAAAGTCTTTTAGATGCTCCAACTCCCATGATGGAAGTAGAAATTATATGTGTAGTACTTACTGGAGCATGCATCATGGATGCAGTAAATATTACAGCTGCTGCACCTGTCTCAGCTGCAAAACCATTAACCGGTGCAAGTCTTGCCATGTTCATACCCATAGTCTTTATAATCTTCCAACCACCTATTGATGTACCTAAAGCCATTGCTAGTGCACAGGAGAATTTAACCCAGGTAGGTATATAAAAGGATTGAATAAGTCCCCCTGTTGTAAGTGCCATTGCAATTATACCCATAGATTTTTGAGCATCATTCATACCATGGTTTAATGCCATAGCAGCTGCAGAAGCAATCTGAGCCTTTGAAAAAACCTTTGTAACAGTTTTTGGTCTTACACTTCTTAATAGCCACTGAAGAGCTACCATAACTAAAAATCCTACTATAAAGCCTATTACTGGTGAAAGGAAAAGCCATAGTACTACTTTATCCCAAAAGTTATGCCAATTTACTATTGAAAATGCTTTCATAATGGAAATTCCGCCTGCTTGCTTAGCAGTCATTGTCACCTCATAAACCATAGCTGAACCTATAAGGCCGCCTATAAGAGCATGTGATGAGCTACTAGGAATACCAAAGTACCACGTAATAAGATTCCAAATGATTGCTCCAATAAGTGCTGAAATTACAACTTCTTGAGTAACAGATTGTGGAGCCACAATTCCGCTACCTATTGTTTTAGCAACTTCTGTACTTAAAAATGCACCTACAAAGTTTAACACAGCAGACATAAGTATAGCAGCTTGTGGTGTTAGAACTCTTGTAGAAACTGATGTAGCTATAGCATTAGCAGTATCATGGAAACCATTAATAAAATCGAATACTAATGCCAATATAACAACAACTATTGTTATAATTACTGCATAACTAAGCATGTTTCATTACAACTCCTTCAACTGTATTGGCAACTTCCTCACAAGCATCTAGCGTTTGTTCTATAAAATCATAGATTTCATGCCACTTAAATACGTCAAGAGCTGGAGTTTCTCCATTGAATAAAGTTGTTACTGCTCTTCTGAAGATTTGGTCTCCATCATCTTCTAACCTATTTATTTCAATTATTTTTTCTGATAACTTAGTGCTCTTTCTAGCATTCTTTAATTCTTCCATAAGGCTTATTAATTCTTTGCAGGAACTAACAATTAATTTTCCAAGTATTAATGAATCCTTTGTAGCAGTAGATACATTAAACATTACAAATCTATGTGCAGTTGCTTCGATATTGTCAATAATATCATCCATTTGTTTTGCAATTAAGTAAATATCTTCTCTATCTAGGGGTGTTATAAAACTTCTATTAAGCTGTTCTAGTATATCATGAGCTTGTTTGTCCCCTTTATGTTCAATTTCTTCGATTTGTCTAACCTTATTTTGTACATCATCCAGATTATTTAAAAGGTCGTCTAATCTCTCTGCAGCCTCATATATTAGGTGAGCTGTGTCAATAAACATATCGTAAAACTTATCTTCCTTTGGACTAATTCTAGCCATTTTAAAATCCTCCTCTTAATAAAAGACTTTATTTTGTAAAATTTTTGTCATATTACGCACCATTTTTGATTATAACACATTCTTAAAAAAAGTTAAACAGCTTGTAATATACTTAACATAGACTTAACATAGAACGTTTTCAATGTAAAATGCACTACTTTTATTTTAACAAAAATGCACTTAAATTAAACGTCGTTTTTTGTCAAAATAAAAACAATTTTATCTGTAAAGCATCTTATTGCTTAGTTGATTAATCAATATATTTGTTAATATTTTTACTTAATCCATTATACATATTTAACAAAATATACTAAAATATAATTACAATTAATATATATTATGGTAATATATAAATTGTAACAATAATTACTTAAGGAGGGCTAACTTTGAAAAAATCTAATCTCTTTTGGGGTTTACTATTAATTGCTATCGGTATTTTCACACTAATAGACAAAATTTTTAACATACATTGGTTTACTATGAATAACCTATGGCCGCTTTTCATTCTAATTCCTGGATTGATTTTTGAATTCAGTTTCTTTGTTACTAAAAGAGATCCAGGTGTCCTTGTACCAGGAGGTATTTTAACTACAATAGGCTTGCTATTTTTATTTGAAACTTTCACTGATTGGGGTTTTGCAGCATATACTTGGCCTATTTATCCTCTAGCTGTTGCAATAGGTTTATTTCAACTGTACCTTTTTGGAAGAAGACAATCTGGCTTACTAATACCTGTTTTCATATTAGGTGGAGTATCAATTATAGCTTTCTTATCTATGTTTTTAGGCAACATGTTCTATTGGTTAAATTACGGGCTATTATTACCTATAGCTTTAATAATTGTTGGTATACTACTTTTATTTAGAACCTTTTCCTAAGTAACTTAAAGCCAGCAGTAATTTTTACTGCTGGCTTTTTATTTACTAAAGCTACTTCTATTTATAATCAATTAAGGCATAACTACTTTTATACCCTTAGGTATTATTTCAAATTCCACTTCCCTAACTCTTAGAATTTCACCATCTATATTAAGCGATACTTCTTCATCACAGCTAATTTTCACCTTTCTGCCTCTATAAAAAGACACCTCCTTAATTGAGGCATGCTGCCCTTTTATGGCTTTCGGGAATAGTCTTAATATCTTTAATTTATTTACCTCTTCTATTATGCATACATCAAATACTCCATCATCCAATATAGCATCTGGTGTCATTAAAATACCACCACCATAACACTTTCCATTTGCTATTGCAGCCAAAAGAGATTTAATATTTAGCTTTTTTTCATCAATGGTAATATTTAAATGTACAGATTTATATTTAAATACAGTTTCTATTATTCCAAAAATATAAGCTAAACTTCCTCCAACAAAGGGAAGCTTCTTAAAATTAGCAGTATTATATGCTACTTCCGCATCAAAGCCTACAGACGCAATATTAATAAAATATCTATCATTTACTCTTGCTAAATCTAAAAAAACATCCTTTCCATTTATAGCTTGTTCAAGACTTGTAAGTACATCGCTGTACTCATATATATTCCTTGAAAAATCATTTCCTGTTCCACTTGGGATTACGGCAAGAGTGCTATTGCTCCCCACTATTCCGTTTAAAACTTCATTAAGAGTTCCATCTCCACCTACAGAATATACTCTATAATCATCGTTCTTAACATAATTTTTAACTATTTCAGTAGCATGTCCAACTCCTTTTGTTACTTCTACAAAATATTCTTCTTTTTTAACTTCAAGTATTTTTTCTATTTCAGGAATCAAGCTTAAATTCTTCCCTTTTCCAGCAGTAGGATTTATTATAAAAAGATGTTTCATACCTGCACCTCATTTATCTAAAGTTGTACTACATAAATACTGCGACTAATTATATTTTATTATAATTACTATATTTAGTACAGAACAAATGCAGAAATAAAAGAGCTTTGGATTATAATCCAAAGCTAAAAACCATATTTATTATTTAAAAAACTGTGAGCAATCTATCTTTGCTCTTTGATAAGACCTTTTCTATAAGCAGCTAGTAATGCTTCTAAATCCTTTATTTGACTCTTAAGCTCTTCTCCTATATCAGTATCTCCTACTCTTTTTCTTTCAACCACCTGTTCTAAAACCACTGTAGTAGATAGTATATCTGTTTCCTCTTCAATAGCCTTCTGAGTTGACTCAAATGGTTCATGAGAAACTAATAATAATCCATAGGAGTTATATATTAAAGTATATCCAGCTATACCAGTTTGACCTTGATAAGCCCTTGAAAAACCTCCATCTATAACTAGCAGCTTTCCATTAGCCTTAATAGGGCTTTCACCCTTCTTACTTTTAACTGGTACGTGTCCGTTTACTATATGTGAAATATCAGAGCTTAATCCAAACTCTTCTAGTATCTTATTACAGGTTTTTTCATCATCTCTAAATTTGTAATAAGGATTTTTCGTCTCGTTATGACTTTCAACATCATTTATAAAGTATCTTTCAAAGGTGGTCATTCTATTTTTACCAAACAGTGGTGAATTTGGCCCTGTCCATAAGTACCACATTATATCCATACCATAAAGTTTTGCTTTTGGATCTTCCTTGTAAAAGTACCCTTCTCTTGCTAACATCTCCATTCTATCTAAGAAGGTCTTTCCACTGTACTCTTTACCATTACAATTAATCCTGCTAAAACCGCCATCATCATCTAGAGGAATGCAGCCGTGATAAAGCAAATTAGAATTATATCTTAAATATATACTGCCCTTTGCAAATAAAAACCTAACATGTTTTTGCAGCTTATCGCTATTTAAGAAGGAAGACTTTAATTTATCAACAAGGTCTCTTTCTTCTTTCGTAAGCTTATATGGGTCTTTGGGATCTATAGTTGGAAAATTAGTATCATTTAAAGCATAAGTCTTTCCATATATATCTATAGTTCCATCTTTATAATTTATTTTTTCTAATAACAGTCTATCATTCATATTAAACTGAGGTCTTCTTTTAATTATTTCCCCTTCAAGCTTAAATTGTATTATAGCTATTGCCTTATGCATTTGCGCAATAAGCATGTTTTCCTTATCAGTTAATTCAATATTGTCTGGCTTTGGTTTAAAGCTTTCACAAGGGTCATTCTTATAAAACTCAATTGCAAAGGTAGCTAACGGTAGCATATTAATACCATACCCATCTTCTATGGTATCTAAGTTAGCGTATCTAGCAGAAATACGAAGTACTGTTGCCATACATACTTCTGACCCAGCAGCAGCTCCCATCCATAAAATATCATGATTTCCCCATTGTATGTCTACAGAATGATAATTCATAAGTGTATCGAGCACAATATTTGCTCCAGGACCTCTGTCAAATATATCTCCAATTATATGCAGTCTGTCAACAACAAGTCTCTGTATAAGCTTTGACAGTGCAATTATAAATTCATTTGCCCTATCAATTTTAATAATTGTTTTTATTATCTCTCTATAATATTCCTCTTTATCTCTCCTATTTGGATACTCATGGAGCAGCTCTTCAATGATATATGCAAAATCTGGAGGAAGTGCCTTTCTAACCTTAGATCTAGTATATTTAGCTGAAACATGTCTGCATATTTCAATTAATCTATATAGTGTAATCCTATACCAATCCTCTAAGTTAGTCTCATCTTTTAATATTAGGTCTAATTTTTGTTCAGGGTAATATATCAAAGTAGCAAGACTCTTAATTTCCTTTTGACTTAAAGTGGTTCCAAAAATATCTCCTATCTTACGTTTAATAACCCCGGAAGCATTCTTTAATACATGGTTAAATGGTTCATATTCTCCATGTATATCTGTTAAAAAATGTTCTGTTCCTTTAGGTAAATTCATTATAGCTTGTAAATTAATGATTTCAGTACAAGCTGAATGTATAGTTGGGTATTGATTTGATAGTAGTCTCAAATAACGTAAATCCTTTTCTAGATTTTTTTTAAGTCCATTATCTAAAATGTTCATTGTTATCCTCCATATCCCGAAATAGATTACATTATTTATTTCTACATTTATAACAAAAATCCTTCCTATTCTTTATATATACTATACAAATTATATTTTAAACATCAAATGTAATATACTATATATTATCTTCTTACTACGGCATGGCGGATAAAATTTTTTATTTTAACTTCTCTGGGTATTAAATCTACACACTTGCTATAGTTTTTTAGGTATACATTACTTATATTTTGCCCAAAGTTTTCTGCAGAATATTCTTCTGCCATTTTTATAGCTCCGCTGCTAAGTCTTTTTCTTAATTCATTATCATAAAAAATTCTTGTCATATAGGAGGTAAATTCTTGTTCATTTGTATAAGTAAATCCTGTTTCATTGTTTACAATCAATCCATCTACACAGCTATCATACCTGCAAACTACTGGCAATGAACTG
The DNA here is from genome assembly GCF_026012015.1 of Clostridium omnivorum. NCBI lineage: Bacteria > Bacillati > Bacillota > Clostridia > Eubacteriales > Clostridiaceae > Clostridium > Clostridium omnivorum. The sequence goes on from NZ_BRXR01000001.1 coordinate 698,333, forward strand.
GCTAGTGCTTCGATATAAGTCAGTCCCTGAGTTTCACTAGTAGAAGCTGTAGCAAACACTTGCCCAAGCTGATAGTATTTATATGTTTCTTCAGGAGACACCATACCAACAAAACGTATATCTGGCTGTAAATTTAATTTACTTGCTTTTTCTCTAAGTATTTCTAAATATGGACCTCCCCCAACAATTACAAGTTTAAGTTTTTCTATTTTATCTCTTGCTGCCGCAAAATACTCCATTACTTCCTCAATATTTTTCTCTTCTGCTATCCTACCTATATAAACAATAATATTGTCCTCTTCAGTGAGATTCAGTTCTTGAAGCATGGATCTTTTTTCTTCCATTGATACTTTTTTCTTAAATCTACTTATATCTATTCCTGTAGGAACTATAAACATATTAGTTTTGACACCATAGCCTTTAATTACCTTATCAACCTTTTTAGTGGGGACAACAACACCATCCATACTATTAAGCATATATCTAGTAATTGCTGCATTAGTTCTCTTATTTATAAGTTTTCCGTTCATTATATAAGTAAGATAATCCTCATATAGTGTATGATACGTATGAATTTGAGGTATATTTAATTTTTTAGCTATATACTTTGCTGCAAATAGTGTTGAAAATTCAGTCTGAGAATGTATTATATCCGGCTTCCATTCTAATAACTGCTTTATTAAATTTCCTGTAAATGGTATTCTAAATCTTGCATCAGGGTATATTCCTGTTTTTAAAGACTTTAAATAATATACATCTCCATTAATACATTCCTCACCGGTGCTTGATAAAGCCATTATTCTAACATCGTGCCCTTGTCTTTTTAATTCTTTATATAAATTATTTATAGATATTACTACACCATTTATCATTGGATAATATGTATCTGTAGTTATCAACACCTTCATATAAATCTTCCCCCATTCTAATAATGTTCTCAGCCTTTATTTACCATACACTAATATTACTATTGATATCTTAAAATAAATATATATATTTGTTTAAGATTTCCTTAATATTTTTTTATTCCTTATTATTTTAATTATGCAAAAAATCTTCGTGATTTAAACCACGAAGATTAAAAAAATTAGCATTTATTGCTCTTTATTTATTATTATTTGACATTAGCTTGGTTTTATTTGTACAACTTTGCATAGCAGATATTACAGTACCTCTAAAATTATTTTTCTCTAAGGTGTATACAGCCTCTATTGTTGTTCCACCTGGAGAACATACACTATCTTTTAAAGCCCCAGGATGTATTCCTGTTTCCAGCACCATCTTTGCGGCTCCCAATACTGCTTGTGCAGCAAGTTTATAAGCCTTTTCTCTTGGTATTCCATCTAATACTGCCCCATCGGCTAGAGCTTCTATAAACATATAAACATAAGCAGGTGATGAACCACTTACTGCTGGTATAGCATCCATAAGCTTCTCATCTATTAACTCCACCTTGCCAAAGCTCTCAAAAATCGCCAATACTTCTTCAAGATCCCCAGATTTTACATTACTATTGTGACAAATTGCACTCATACCTTCTCCTACTAAGGCTGGGGTATTAGGCATAGTTCTAACTACCTTAATATTCTTTTCAAATGCTTCTTCAATAAATTCTATAGTTATTCCTGCAGCAATAGTTACTATAGTAGCTTCGGGCTTTATTTGATCCTTTATTTGGTTAATTACTGCTGCATACATATTTGGCTTAACAGCAAGTATTATTATATCTGCGTTTTCTGCTACCTCTATGTTATTCTCAGCCGCTTTTATTCCATACCTTTCTGCTATTTCAACTAATTTATTCGAATGAAGATTACTTGCTATAACTTGTTCAGCTTTTACGAGACCTGAGTCTACGATTCCACCGATCATTGCTTGAGCCATATTTCCACAGCCTATAAATCCTATAATTTTATTCATATGAAATTTACCTCCTTTTAAATATGACACTTATTACTTTGCTTTTTTATCCTCTGTAAGACCATTATTAAAATCACAGTAAGGTGCTAATGGACATTCATCGCACTTAGGCTTTCTTGAATTGCATATTTTTCTTCCATGCCAAATTATATAATGATGTGCATCGCTCCACAGCTTTTTAGGAATATTCTTCATAAGCTGCTCTTCAACTTCCTCTGGAGTATTTCCCTTTGCAAGTCCCAATCTATTAGAAACTCTAAACACATGAGTATCCACAGCAATAGCTGGTACCCCATAAGCATTTGAAAGAACTACATTTGCTGTCTTCCTCCCTACTCCCGGAAGTTCAATAAGCTGCTCCATAGTTCTTGGAACTTCTCCATTATACTTTAGTAGCAGCTCTCTAGACGTAGCTAGTATATTTTTGCTTTTATTTTTGTAAAAACCACAACTTTTAATTATTTCTCCCAATTCTTCTTCAGTCAATGCCACCATTTTTTCTGCTGTATTATAATCCTTAAAAAGCACTGAAGTAACTATATTAACTCTTTCATCTGTACATTGGGCACTTAACATTGTAGCAATCAGAAGCTCATAGGGTGAATTAAAATTTAATGCACATTTAGCTCCGCTGTAATTTTGCTGTAAAATTTCCACTGCTTTTTTCATAGTAGCTTTATTCATTTTCTCACCTGCTTACAACTGTTATTATCAATATACTAAAAAAGTATATTTTAATAATATGTTATCATTAATAATCCTAAAATCAATACTCTAGGTTTATCCTACACTAAATAATTATTATTTATTCAATATAGGTTCTTTGTTTCAATATAAATAAAAGGCCTTTGGCAAAACATCATTTTGTCAAAGGCCTTTAAAATATTTATATTATTTTATGTTTAACTTACCACTTAATTTATTTAACATATCAGTAGTCATAGAAGCTAAATCGTATTTTGAACTAAAGCCCCATTCTTGTCTAGCTGCAGTGCAATCTATTGAATCTGGCCATGAATCAGCTATTGCTTGTCTAACTGGGTCTACATTGTAGGAAATTTCGAAGTCTTTTATGTGTTTCTTAATTTCAGCTGCAATTTGTGAAGGCTCAAAGCTCATAGCAGTAATATTAAATGCATTTCTATGCACTAGTTTTGAAGGATCTGCTTCCATTAAAGTAACTATTGCATTAAGAGCATCTGGCATATACATCATATCCATATAAGTTCCTTGTTTAATGAAACTTGAATATTTATGATTCTTTAATGCTTCATAGTATATGTCTACTGCATAGTCAGTAGTTCCTCCTCCAGGAAGAGTTTCATAGGAAATAAGTCCTGGGAAACGAACTCCTCTTGTGTCAACTCCAAACTTTTTGAAGTAATAATCACATAGTAATTCTCCAGAAACCTTTGTAACTCCATACATAGTTTGTGGACGTTGAATAGTATCTTGTGGAGTATTTACGCTTGGAGTAGATGGACCAAATGCACCTATTGAACTAGGTGTAAAGAATGCACAATTAAGTTCTCTAGCAACTTCTAGCGCATTAAATAGTCCTCCCATGTTTATATCCCATGCAAGTACTGGTTTAGCCTCTGCAACAGCAGATAATAGTGCTGCTAAGTGAATTATAGTATCTGCATTATATTGTTTTGCAATTTCAGCCATTCTTTTTGCATCTTTTACATCTAATATTTCAAATGGACCTGACTCAACTGCTACATTTCCATCAATTCTTCTTATATCAGTAGCTATTACATTATCGTTTCCATATATACTTCTCATGTGCATAACAAGTTCAGAACCAATTTGTCCTAATGCACCAGTTACTAGTATTTTTTTCATCGTTAGACCCTCCACACAATTAGTTTAATTTTATTTTTTATTATTTTATTATACCTAATCTTCTTCCTACTGTTGCATATGCTGCTAATGCTTGATCAAGCATTTCCTTTGTATGAGCTGCAGTAGGCATATTTCTAACTCTTGCAGTTCCTAGTGGTACTGTTGGGAACACTATTGATTTTGCATAAACTCCTTCTTTACGAAGCTCTCTACTAAATTCTTGAGCCTTATCAGCATCACCAATTATACATGGAGTAATTGGAGTTTCGCTATGTCCTATATCAAATCCTAAATCTTTAAGGCCTTTCTTTAAGTAGTTTCCATTTTCCCAAACCTTTTTAACAAGCTCATCACTTTCAGTTAAAATGTTAATTGCTTCTATGCAAGCTGCAGCAGCTGCTGGAGTAATTGAAGTTGAGAATAGGAATGGTCTTGCTCTAACTTTTAACCAATCTATTAAATCTTTTGATCCGGCTACATATCCACCCACAACTCCTATAGCTTTAGAAAGTGTTCCTATTTGGAAGTCTATCTTTCCTATTAAGTTATGATGAGTTGCAGATCCACTTCCATCTCCGCCTAATACTCCTGATGCATGTGCATCATCCACGTATGTAATTAGGTCAAATTCTTCTGCTATCTTTACTATTTCTGGCATTAGAGCTATATCTCCGTCCATAGAGAAAACTCCATCAGTTATAACCATTATTTTTTCATACAGACCTGATTCTTTAGCTTCTTTAGCCTTAGCTCTTAAATCTTCCATGTCTGAATGTTCAAATCTTATAATCTTAGCTCCAGAAAGTCTGCAGCCATCAATTATGGAGGCATGATTTAAAGCATCTGATAGTATTGCATCCTTCTTAGTCATAACTGCTGAAATTGCACCCATATTGCAATTAAAACCAGATTGGAATACTATTACTGCTTCTGAATGTTTAAATTTTGCAAGTTTTGCTTCTAATTCATCATGTATATCTAAAGTTCCGTTGATTGTTCTAACTGCTCCAGCTCCAACTCCATACTTCTCAGTTGCCTTAATTCCAGCTTCAATTAGTCTTGGATTTGTAGCAAGTCCTAAATAATTGTTTGAAGAAAGATTTATAAGTCTCTTTCCATTGATCTCAATAACAGGACCATTTGAGCCCTTAATAGTATCAATTTCATTGTATAATCCCTTGCTTCTTAAGTCCTCAAGGTTCTCAGTTAAATATTTTTGTAATGCTTTACTTCCCATGGTATATACCTCCTATATCCATTTAAATAAACAGTACCATAATATTTGGTGCTGATTCTAGACACTTTACTTTGCTAATGAATTATTGTTTACACCTATAGTATATAAAACTGAAGCAAATTTTGCAATAGAAAAAATTAGATGATGGTTATACTTCATTTATTCTTCTATTATCGTTTTCATTTACTAATATTCTATATAAAATAAATTTGCCCTTTTATCTATCTTGCTAATATTTTAAGTTATTTTCTTTAATAGATTAGCACAAAGCACCTATTTTTACTTTACATAATCGGTCATACTATTTGGCAATTTGGTCAACTGATTTTATCATCAACTTTAAGTTATTATTAAATAAGTTATCGCTTCATAGAAGTATTATATCTACACAATAGGTCTTATTATTATCTATAAAACTTTTATCATATATAAAAAACAGCCAAATTAGCTGTTTTCATAATCAATCCTTATATTCACCTTTATATTCCTCAGGAATTAACTTAGCTATTTCCTTCATCATTGTGTTTAAAGCTCTAGTTTCATATTGAACTTTGTCCTCTCCCTGAAGCCTTTTTGGAATTTCCATAGCATCTCCAATAGATACTCCTATTTTAGAATAACTAAACTTTTCCGAAGCCATATCTCCATCCTTTGCAATAGGCAGCAGTTTTTCAGTTCCCCAAATGCCTATTGGTACTATGGGCACCTTCGTAACCTTTGCTATAAGCAAAATTCCTTTCTTTGCTTGTATCATACTACCTGTCCTACTTCTAGTTCCTTCTGGAAATAATAAAATATTACCTCCACCCTTTACTATTTTAATTATTTTTTCAATACCTTCCTTATCGGCGGTATTTGGCCTTACTGGGGTTGTTTTAATTATATTAATACCAAGATTGGTTGTAGCATTCTCGCTTAATTTCACTCCAGCCACAAAAGTGACGTCTTGTGCTTCAAGTACCTTATTTAAAATAAGCGCATCAGAATTACTTAAATGATTGCATATAAAAATAACTGGGCCCTTAATACTTTTTAAATTTTCTCCACCATAAATATTAATATCTGCATATTTTTTTATTATATGATTTAGAACTGCTTTTGACATATACTTCACAAAACTATCAGGCATATAACTGATGAGCTTTGCCATTTTAGGAGATATCACTTATAACTCCACCTTTCTAATGGATTAGCTATGCTTATATTATAGTTTGAAATAATTTAAAAGTCTATTATAATAATCCATTACGTATGGTGAATTTATCTTTCTAAAATCTATATTTTCAACTTTCTTTGACATAAGGTAAATCAAAGCATTCCTCTGCAATATTGCTTTACCTCTCCATCCACAGGAAGTAAGCTTATACTTAGCATTAAAATTTTTATTATCTATATAAACTAATTCTAATAAATTAGGATTTATCATATAGTCATTTGGCTTGAAGAGATTAATATTGGATTTTATTACGCTTTCATTATATGGGCATAACCTTTGACAGCTATCACACCCAAAAAGCCTTCCATTAAGTTTTGAAAACCAAAAATCCTCAATATGCTTTTTTTGGGTTATATAAGATAAACAAATATTAGAATGGCTACTACTTACAGCCTTTGTAGGGCATTGCTTAGCGCAAATGTTACAGTCTCCGCATCCATTTTCTAATGCCTTATCTTCTTCAAAATATAAATCAGTTATAATTTCTCCTAGAAACACGTAAGAACCATACTTTTGGGTTATTAACATATTATTCTTTCCTATGAAGCCAATACCAGAAAGCTTAGCGATATATCTCTCAGGCAATGCATTATTATCCACAAAATAAATTGCCCTTCCTCCTATGCTGTTTATAAAATTACATATTTGTTCAAGATACTTACTTACTACTTTGTGATAATCAGATCCCCAGGTATATTTAGAAAATCCTTCTTCAGAACTTATAATATCATCATAAGAATAAGGAAAAGCAATAGATATTATAGTTTTTCCTTCCTTCATATATAAGAAAGGGTTAACTCTTTTCTCCACATCCTTTTCCTCAAATTCATTTTCCAATTTGTCCAGTTTTCTTTCTAATAAATAAGGCCTAAGTTCTTCAAAAACTCTGCACCTTATAAACCCTAAAGTATCTATTCCAATACTATTACAAAAATCAATAATTGTGTTTTTGCAATCCATATTAAAAATTCCTCTTTCTCAATGAATTATAAAATTTATATAAAATCTTAAAAATTACTATTTTTATCTATTGTACACCTGTTTTTTATCCTTTGTAAAAGAAAATATCGCTATAAGCTATATAACCATATCATTATAAATATGCTTTTGTCTACCTTGATAATCTTTTATTTCAATAATTGTGCGAGCTCTTCTTCCTATAATCTTTGCTGGTATCCCCACTGCTGTAGCCCTAGAAGGCACATTTTCCAATACAACTGCATTAGCTCCAATTTTAGCATCATCCCCTATTGTTATCGGTCCTAATATTTTTGCTCCACTCCCTATTACCACATTATTCCCAACTGTAGGATGCCTTTTTCCCTTTTCCTTTCCAGTTCCACCAAGAGTGACACCATGATATATAGTTACATTATCTCCTATTTCTGCAGTTTCACCAATTACTACTCCCATACCATGATCAATAAATAGTCCCTTTCCTATTTTTGCACCTGGGTGTATCTCAATTCCAGTGAAAAATCTTGCTATTTGGGATATGGCTCTTGCTATAATAAACCATTTGTGCCTATAAAGCACATTTGCAATTCTATGATAAATTATAGCATGTATAGAAGGATATAATAACAATACCTCTACTCTACTCTTTGCAGCAGGATCATTTTTTAAAATGTTATCTATATCGTATTTTAATTTGGCAAACAATTTTATCACCACCCTTTTAAAAATAAATGCACAAGAACAAAATAAATGCCTTTAAGTTATATAGTCAAAGCCTCATTAGTCCTTGTGCTTAGATTAGTTACTCATAAAGTCCCATTGACAAATACTTTTCTCCTCCATCACAAGCAATTGTGACTACTTTAGAACCTTTTCCAAGTTTTTTAGCCATTTTTAAAGCTATAGCTACATTTGCTCCAGAAGATATCCCTATAAGCACGCCTTCTTTGCTAGCAACCAATCTTGCAGTTTCAAATGCCTCTTCTTCTGTAACTGTTACTATGTCATCTATTACATCCTTATTAAAGTTATCAGGCACAAAGCCAGCCCCTATACCTTGTATTTTATGTGGTCCTGGCTCTCCTCCAGATAAAACTGGAGACTTAGCTGGTTCAACTGCGACAACTTTAATTAATTTATTTATTTCCTTAAGTCTCTTTCCAACTCCACTTACAGTTCCACCTGTACCAACTGCTGATACGAATACATCTATATCCTTTAAATCTTCAACTATTTCTTCAGCTGTTGTTTCATAGTGCTTGTTAGGATTTGCGCTATTTATAAACTGCTGTGGAATATATATTCCTTTTCCTTCTTCAGAAATCTCTTGAGCCTTTGCTATTGCTCCTTTCATGCCTTTAGCACCTTCAGTTAAAACAAGCTCAGCTCCGTAAGCCTTAATCATACTTCTTCTTTCTAAACTCATTGTTTCAGGCATTACAATAATTACCTTATAACCCTTTAGTCTTCCTATCATAGATAGAGCAATACCTGTATTCCCGCTAGTAGGCTCTACGATTGTATCTCCAGCCTTTATTATTCCATCCTTTTCAGCCCTCTCAATCATACCAAGAGCAGCTCTATCCTTAACACTTCCTGCTGGATTTTTATTTTCAAGCTTTAAATATACTTCTCCCATATTTTCATCTATTAAGTTGTTAAGTTTAAGAATTGGTGTCTTACCAATCATTTCTAAAGCACTGTTATATATCATTTTCTTTTCTCCTCTCATTTTTTGCTTATATATAAAGTTGATCACTCTTTATATATTTAACATTCATCTAAATTCCATTTTCATTTCTAATTTTTGATAGTATACTATATAACCTGTAAAAAATTAAGCAAATTTTAATATGCCAAGGCAAATAAAAAAACTCCATCTCTTATATATATAAAGAGACGAAGTTGTTACTCCGCGGTTCCACTCTAATTGGACATAAGTCCCACCTTGTTCAAGCACCTGTATGCTCTATCTCTATAACGGGAGAATCCGATGTAACCTACTAGACAAAGGTCTTTCGGTACACTACTCCGAAGGGCACTTCATATAAGCTTCATATAGAAATCCTCTCAGCTGTGGATTTCCTCTCTGGATAATTCCCTTATATTACTTTCCTTCTTCACTGTATTTCCGACTGTTTTACTATGGATTATATATTTATTATATTACATTAATTATTTTTGTCAACTATGTTTCAAATAATTTATCAATTTAATTTAGTAAAATAGGAGCACACAATTGCGTTCCTTAAAATACTATTTACAAAATCTATGATTACCAATAACCTTTATTAAAGGTCGAGACCAAATCCATTGGTTAGTAATCTTTGCTGGATTATAATAGAATACAGCCCCACCGGGTTTTAAACATATGTACTTCCCTAATATGTAGTTTCTATTCGTCATACCAGAGTTTTGCCGCTGACTTCCTTCAGATTCCACTTCACGGTGGACACCCTTGTCTTAAGCTAACGGTTGGCACTATCAACCCCAGTATCGGACTTTCACCGACAAGATTACGCTCATGCCGGGCGCACATGATAATAGCGGTTTCAACACGAAACCGCTATTTAAATCAAAATGTCAGGTGCCAGCCAAGTGACATTTTCCTTACCTAATTAATATAAATTCTGTATCTGTAAGTTTTGCAAACATGGCAATGTCTTCACTTGTAAGGGCAGTAGAGACCACTGTATGATGTCCACCGCCAGCTTCCAGCCATGCTTTTACACCACTTTTGAAGTCCGGTTTAAGTTTCCACATTAGCCTAGCCACAGGGAGTTTTGGCATAGGCTTAGTTTGGCTTACAAGTTCTATTTCTGCACATATGAGCCTGAATCTGTCTCCCATATCCGTCATACATACAGCTACTGCATCTCCCTTAACTCCTTCAAAAACAAGGCGTGCAGGGGGTTCTTTTCCACCTATACCAAGAGGATGTACTTCTATTTGTGGCTTTGTAGCGGCAAATTCCGGGGAAACCTCCAGCATGTGAGCAGCCAGTACAAGCTCCTGTCCTTCTGTTAAGTCGTAGGTATAGTCTTCCATAAACCCAGTTGCTCCTTTTCTTCCTTCAGCCATTTTGTGCATAACTGATGTGAGGCAAGCAGTTTTATAGTCACCCTCTGCACCGAAACCTATTCCTCTTGCCATTTGCCTCTGAACAGCAATGCCTGGTAACTGCTTCAAACCGTATAGATCCTGAAATGTGTCTGTGAATGCAACAATACCGTTATTATCCAAAAATTTGTCCAGAGCAATTTCATATCGAGCCTGAACCTTTACGGATTCTGTATCCTTTTCAGACATATTGTAAAGTAACTTGTACTCATGAAGTTTTTTAGCAACTTCTGCTTCTGTAACAGCATCAGTTAGGGCAACAAGTTCACCGATGCCATAATAGTTGACTTCCCATCCATATTTTATCTGACTTTCAACCCTGTCTCCATCAGTAACAGCAACTTCACGCATATTATTTCCAAACATTGCAGCCTTAAGATTTTTAGAAAATGCCATAGCTTTAGCAACCTGTGCAAATCTTTGTATCTCACTGATGGTGCTTTTGTGCTTATAGTAACCTGCCACAACTTCATGCTTGATTCCAAGCCTAGATAGTATAAATCCAAATTCCCTGTCACCGTGAGCTGATTGATTGAGGTTCATAAAGTCCATGTCAATGGTATCATAGGGCAGTTTTTCATTATATTGTGTATGAAGGTGCAGTAAAGGCTTCGTAAGCAACTGGAGCCCCTTTATCCACATCTTAGCTGGTGAGAAAGTATGCATCCATGTAATGACGCCGATACAATCTTTGTCAACAGTAGCCTTCTGGCACACATCAACGATTTCTTCACTATTTCTAACCGTTGGTTGCCAAACAATTTCTGCGGTGTCACTAAGACACTGGTTAAGATACAAAGCAATATTCTTACTATCTTCAGCAACCTGATCTAATGTTTCTTTCCCATATAAATCTTGACTTCCTGTAATAAAATATAATCTATTCATTTCTTCTCCTTCTGCCCGTAATAAGCGTTTTTTCCGTGTTTGCGTTGGTAATGCTTGTCTAATAGGTACTGATCTATCATTTGGGTACTACCATCAAGGGTAAGCGTGTTAAATGCCATCCTTGCGCTTTCTTCTAGATATGCTGCATTCATCACCGCCGATATACTGTCCAGTCCCCAAATAAATGGTCCGTGGTTTGAGACAAGTATTGCAGGAACCTTCATGACATCCTTGTCTCCCAAGGTTTCAATAATAACCTTACCGGTATTCTTTTCATACTCTTTCTCAACCTCATCCTTAGTCAGTGCACGTGTGCAAGGAATATCCCCATAAAAATAATCTGCATGGGTAGTACCAAAAGCAGTAATCTGCTTTCTGCACTGGGCAAAACTAGTAGCATATCTGCTATGAGTATGTACCACTCCCCCTATTTCCTGATACTTTTTGTATAGCTCCAAATGTGTCGCAAGGTCAGATGAGGGACGTAAGCCACCTTCAATAATATTACCGTCCATATCTACCACTACCATATTGTTAAGTGATAACTTATCATAGTGAACGCCGCTTGGCTTGATTACCACCAGATTACTTTGCCTGTCAATACCACTAACATTTCCCCAAGTAAAGCAAACTAGGCCCAGTTCCTTTAGCAAGAGGTTTGCACTGAGAACTTTCTCCTTGAGCTCTTCTAACATCCTTCCACCTCCGACTTAATTTTTTTAAGGTGCTTCATGACGTTGTTTTCACCTGTACCGAAATAATCATGCAGTGTTAGATATTCTGCATACAGCTTGTCATAAATCGCAACATTTTTTTCAATAGGATAATATACTTTATCTGTCTTACCGATAGCCTTTGCACAATCTACAATGCTATCGTATCCACCTGCAGCCTTTCCTGCAGCCACTGCACCAAACATAGCAGCCCCCAGTGCAGGAGTCTGTGAACAGGCAGAGATTCTTATGGGCCTGTTTGTTACATCAGCATAAATCTGCATCATAAGACTATTTTTTGCCGCTATGCCTCCGCAGGCATACAATTCCTTAATAGGCACCTGCGATTTCTCAAAAGATTCGATTATTACTCTTGTACCATAGGCAGTTGCTTCTATAAGTGCCCTGTAGATTTCCTCAGGTTCAGTTTGAAGTGTCATGCCAAGCAACATACCTGTAAGATCTGTATCAACAAGAATACTACGGTTCCCATTCCACCAATCCAGTGCAATTAGGCCGCTCTGACCTGGTTTCAGCTGTGCCGCTTTGTCCGTTAAGTATTGGTGGACATCGAGGTTCTGTTCAAGGGCTTTTGAAAAGTAGTCCTGCTTTAGGAGGGTATTTACAAACCAGTCAAAATGGTCACCAACACAGCTTTGCCCAGCTTCATACCCAAAATAGCCCTCTATGACACCATCTTCAACTACTCCGCACATCCCTTTGACATATTTCTCTTCACTACCAAGAAGAATGTCACATGTGGATGTCCCCATTATCATTAGCATCTTGCCTTCATCGGTGACTCCCACTGCTGGTAAAGAAACATGGGCATCTACATTACCCACGGCCACTGCTACATTTGTGGTAAGTCCAAGCCGTGATGCCATTTCATCTGTCAGATAACCCTGCCTGCGGCCTATTGGCATTAATTCACCTTTTAATTTTTCTGCAACAATGTTTTCCATTTTGGGATTTAGAGCTTTAAAAAACTCTGTATCAGGGTAGCCATGCTTCTTGCTCCACATTGATTTGTATCCTGCTGTGCAGGTGTTTCTGACCATTTTGCCGCATAATTTCATAGGTATCCAATCTGCAGCTTCCATTAATGCATATGCGCTATCATAGATTTCTGGTGCTTCTTCAACAATCTGCATGATTTTAGGAACAAGCCATTCTGAAGAAATCTTACCTCCATAACGCTTTAAAAAGCTTTCATCACGCCCCGCAGCAATCATATTAAGCCTGTTTGCTTGCTCCTGTGCTGCGTGATGTTTCCAAAGTTTTACGTATGAATGAGGCTCCTCAGAGTATCTGTTAATCATACATAATGGCGTGCCGAATTGGTCTATTGGTAATATTGTACATGCTGTAAAATCAGTGGATATACCAATTACATCATTCTTATCCACACCGCTTTTTGCAATGACGCTGGGTATGGTCTCATATAGTACTTCCAGATAATCAGCAGGGTGTTGCAGCGCCCAATTTTCTGCCAGCTTTTTTCCGCTTGGCAGACACCTGTCCATTACACCGTGTGTATATTTTTTTTCAGCTTGTGAGACAATTTCGCCACTTTTAACATCCACCAGCACTGCCCTGCCGCTTAGGGTTCCATAGTCCACACCAATACTATATTTTTTACTCATATGTTCACCTATCCTTTCATTTATGTTGTTTCATAGAAATCAAGCATTTTCCGTAATCTTTTATTCTAAAAAAGTTTAAGGCACAATTATCTGCTTCATAATCCTTGCTAAAGTCAGTCTGTTTCGTACTAGAGGACAAAGAAAAACTAGTTGATTCTTTTTATTTTCATCAACTCCTATATCCTGCAGACTGCATTTCATACCAAGGCTTTCATAAAAACTTTGTAAAACATCTGGTTTAGGGATTGTATCTATTACCTGGCATATATCGCTCCATTTATCATGAATACTGCTTGGATTCAGCAGCATCAGGCAGTCTGATTTATTCTCTTCCAAAATACCATCTGTTAAGTTCCCAAAAAAAGAAAAAACATTTTCTTTTGTAATAGGCGTGAAGGAATAGTGTATCTTGTCCAAAGCTTTGTATTCGGCAAACCGGTGATATGCCTCAGACATGATGATTGTTCCAACACCTACCTTTTCTCCGTGAAGTGCCGTGCTACTTAGTCCCAGCGGCAAGGGATGCATTTCTATCAAGTGAGATATATGGTGCTCCGCACCAGAAGCTGGCCTGCTGTTTCCAAACACCTGCATAGCCAATCCACTGAGCAGTAAGCCATATATCAACTTTTCGTATGCATCAAAATTTCCTATTAGTATCTCTCTTGAGTAATTATTAATTATTTTCAACACCGATTCCATGGTTTCTGCTATTCTTTCAGTATATTTCTCCCCTATCAAAATATGAGCTATCTTCCAGTCGGCCAAAGCGATATATTTACCTAAAATGTCACCTATACCGCTTTTAGCCAGCCTAATTGGCGCTGCGGCAATGACACTAGTATCCGCCAGAACCAAGGTTGGAGCTACGGCTGGTAGAGTCTTTTTGCTACCGTTCCATGTCATTGCTGCAACATTAGAACAAAATCCATCTACGCTAGCTGCTGTAGGACAGGAAATCAGCTTCAGAGACCTTTTATATGCACAGCATCTGGCAATATCATGTATTGTTCCAGAACCCAAGGCCACAATGACCTTTACATCTGGATTTAATTTGTTCAATACTTCTCCCACAGCTTTTTCATCTGCTTGCAGTCCATCCGCAGCCAGTATAATCTCTTGATAAGCAGAAGGCCTCACAAGGTTATCTGCACAGAAGGTATTTGTATCATACAACGCCATTATGGGACCGTTTATGCCTAATTGCTTTATGTAACTGTCAAATTGAGAAAGGCATCCCTTTTCAATAACCATAAGTTCAGTTGTTATACAGCATCCAACGCCAAAAGCACGTAGCAAATCAGATTGATCAATTAACATGTTATAGCCATCCCTTTCCTTCCCTAATTCTATTAATAATTTATAATAAATTGTTTTACATTGAAAGCATTTTAATTGTTACTTATGGACATTTATTGCCCAATATGCTAACATTATTATATGAATTGGAGGTATTAAAGAAAAATGTTAGCCAAGTATGAAAAACGAAATTACAAAGGAGACGAGCTGACCTGGGTCGGTGTATATAAAAATCTGCACAACATATCACATTGGCACCTTGAGCATGAAATTATAGCTTGCCAGAATGGAAATGCCAGGATAATGATCACCGATAAACTTTTTATCATTCATGAGGGACAGTGCGTTATTTGCCCGGGAAGCAGTGTACATTATGTAGACGCTGACGAGGACTGTATTCTAATGGTCTGCCTTTTTGATAACCGCCTTACAAAAAACATTACTAATAACTATGAGCTCAAGACTCCTGTATATGAGGATAAATATGATACTATTAGCAAACTTGCGGCAATCCATAATGAGCTAATCTCCAAACTTCCATACTATACTGATAAGACAAATTCAATGCTCACTGATCTTGTTATAAACATCTTCAGAGGGGAAGAACTATCAGAAAATGGAACTATAAATCATGATTCTCTAATAAAATATAAAGAACTCCTGAACTGGATTGATAAAAATTTTGAATTTATCTCCTTCAGTGATGCTGCAGGTTTCATGAATCTGTCAGAAACATATTTTTCACGTTATTTTAAAAAAATATCTGGTATGACCTTCTCGCAATATTTAAACACTGTAAAAGTTGAAAAAGCTGTCAATATTCTGTCCACAGAACGCAATATACCTATGACTACTCTCATGAACAAATGCGGTTTCAATACCATTCGAAACTTTAACAGAACCTTTAAAGAAATCACCGGCTACTCTCCTAAACAGCTGCCAAACGGCTTTTCTCTTAATATAAGGTCGTTGCCAACTGTGCAGGACCCCTTTGACCCAACAATTGATTCTTCAATATTGTTGTAATGAGACAATAAACAAAAAGTATATGCCGCCGCACTTATTAATTAGTGAGGCGGCATTAATTATATGGTATAACTTATGAAATTATACTTGTGTTTATACTTACCTGTGTAATAATCATCATTGAGTACAATAAGCTAATTGTAAAGGAACCAAGATATATATTTCCAGTTTCTTTGAAATACTTTCTTGTAATAATTGTAGCAACAGGTACTTGTACAAGGAATGGGAAAAGATTAATAGTACGCATTGCATTATATGGGAATATACCAGTTCTAGCATACGTAAAGTACTGAATGAATATTACAACTGCTATTCCACCAATGTTAGCAATGCAGCTAATAAGTGTTATAAGCCATTCTGGCATACCTTCCACTCTGTTTCCACCATCCACAAGCATGGAGTTAATAAGATAGAAAATTGCAAAAGCAGGGAAATAAGCAATAAGGAACAATACCTTGTCTTTGCTGAATACACGCATTGCAATAAGCCATATACGAAAATCTGTAGTGAAGAAAAAGTCAGCAGTAAATAAAATTAAATATGCAACTCCAAATGTCATCACTGCTAAAAGTAAACTCTTCCAAAGAGCTTTCGGTGAAATTTTAATTCCCCAGCTATCTGTCTTTGCTCCAAATTTTTTACCGAATATGAAGTAGTTAAATAAGAATATTGCAAGAATGCATAATGAAGAAATAACTGCCCAACCTGCAATTTCATTTACAGATCCTTCACCAAACCACTTGGTTACAGTAACTGGTGTAAATGACTGCTTACCAATCCAGTAATGCATAACTGGCATAGCAAGTATACCAGGAATTGCCATACATACTACCCATGAAATCCAATAAACCAGCTTTTTCTTTGTTGTATCTAGTGCTGGTGCAGCAGGTGCTGCATTCTTGGCTTTCAGTTCTGAAAAATATGGTACTGTGTTCATTATCCATTTTGCAAATGGAAATAAGAACAAAAGAACACCAACTAAACCAAGAAAGTTAAAAAACTGTTTCCACTGCCATACCTGATTATTAGGGTCTATTTTTTCATGACCAGCAGGAACACCTAAAGAATCATAGAAGAAGCTAACAGCATCAGCTGCACTTTGTGATGAAAAAATCTCTTGAGGATGGTCTGCAGATATCTGGTAAAAAACTCTGCTGCATTCTTTACCGTTAATCTGGCCTTTATAAATCTTTCCGTTCTCCACAGGCCCTTGAGCACTGCTGTCCACCTGCTTTACAAAATCTAAAGCAGCCTTGCTTTGTAAAATTTTCGCAGGGTCATTATTGACATCCTTTTGTTTAAAGAAGAATTCATCATATTTTCCTGCAATAACACCCCAATTTGCATCTGCTAAAACAGGTTTGTCAACTCCTTTAAAAGTATATGGAATGTATGAAGGATCATATCCTATCTCTAAGCAAGCAGCTATTTTGTTCTTTCCTAGTCCACGAGCTTCTTGCTCAACATAATGCTGCAATGTACTGGTAACAATAGCCGCTCCCATAGAGTGCCCTGCTATACCAATTTTATCAGTATCTACTATATTAAGACTGTTACATACATAGTCTATGACAGAAATCACGTTATTGAATGCTTCAGTAGGTGGCACAACGTCACGAGCAGTTGATGATCCATGACCATAGGCATCAGTTGAAATAACTATATATCCACGACGGGATAGTTCCACCATATTCATGTCCTGCATTTCAAGGTTATGCTGACTTCCATGTTGAACTACTACCATTGGCAGTTTATTTTTGGTACTTGCATCTTTTGGTATATACATTTGACCATTAATTTCATATCCACCGCTGACAACAAGTTTAAAACGACGTACTTTTATTGATGTACCAGAAGTCTGAACCAGAAATGCGCCTATCATACTGATTAACATACATGCCAGCGCAATACAAAGCCAATTTCTGAATGTTAGACGTTTTTTCTTTTTTATTTGTTCCATACTTTACACCCCTTCTAACAATTAGTTAGTTATGATCTAGATTCCCCCAATTTTCTTTACACTGCACCTCCTTTTATTCCGAAAAGCAAGAGTTAAGTATATAGTAACTGTAAATATTAAAAAGTCGTTTCATACTTTACTCAGGTTAATCGATTACACGCACCGGCCGCGCTCTTATTCTTTGCTTATACTAGTACTTTACAACAAAGCATTATGTATTGAAAGCATTTTATTTGTCAATTATGGACATTTATTGTCTTTTATATCAATAAGACCTTAACAAGTTAATATTTTAAGGAATTATTTTAGCCAAAAGTAAGTATATCACGTGCCAGCCAAGTGACAAGTGACATTCAACATTATATCAATCGATTTCTATCCTTTGCGAGGATACTGGATCCGAAATCAAAACTCGGAACATTTGACAGACTGGGGACTTATTATGAAAAACCTTCGTTTGAATATCATCAGCTTCTGCGTTTTATGGATATCCTTGAGGAAAACTACGGCAGTTATCTAGAGCACCTGTTTTTAAACATTGGAAACATCATAAAAAGAAACACCTCTGTATGCTATTTCGATTGTACAAACTATTACTTCGAGGCAGAAGATGAAGACGATGAATATCACGAAGATGTTCAAAAATAAGCAGTTTATTTACTGCTCAGATGAAGGACTTGGTTCTCTTAACATTAGAAAATATAATTCCATGGGTGGCCGAGCATTCATTGTAACGCAGTCCATCAAGAAACTTTCTAACAAGCTGCAGGAAGCTGTCTTTAACGACTATGCTTTCCAAAGGCTTTCCAATGATGCTCCCATAGCGATAAAATTTATGAAGGAGTTCCACCGGTTCGAAAAGGATAATCTAACACTTTATAATGATATTATTTATAAGATACTAGATGCGGACAGTGCTGTGGATGTCGGGCTGTACGAGGAAAAGGTCTTTAAGAACAGAAAGTCCAAGATGGTTAAATCCAAAGCAGTTCTTAAGCAGAAAATTATTGTAACTTTCTCTAGAAAAATGATGGAATACCAGCGTCACATAAGAAACGCGCAGATAGAAAGGGCAAAAAATATACTCTACACCAGAAATGTAGCAGATATAAAATATGGTAGCCAGGTATGTACTTCCCTAAATGGAGTATTTGATTTAGTATTGGATAAAAAATATTATCTCTCAAAAGATCTAAATAAAAAAATTTAAAAATTATCAAAGCAAGATTTTCATACAACATTTTTTAATATAAAAAGAGAAGAAAACCCACTGTTTACAGGAGGTCACTTCTCTTTATCCTTTTACATGTGTCGAAAACGGAATTTTGTCAACTATCCTATAAAAAATTTAACAATTTAATTTAATAAAATAAGAGCACAAATATGTGCTCCATAAAATTTTATTTGCAAAACCTATGATTACCTATTACTTTTATTACTGGTCTTGACCATATCCATTGATTTGTAGTTTTTGCAGGATTATAGTAGAATACGGCTCCACCAGAAGGATCCCAACCATTTAGCGCATCTCTGGCAGCTTTTATTGAACTTGGATATATTTCAGCGTTAATTTGCCCATCTACTATTGCTGTGAATGCTCCTGGCTGATATATAACCCCAGCTACTGTGTTAGGAAACCTTGGATCTCTTACTCTATTCATAATAACTGCCCCTACTGCTACCTGTCCTTCATATGGTTCTCCTCTAGCCTCACCATTTATGAGCCTTGATAAAAGAGTTACATCATTGTTATTAGATTGATACTGTGTATTTCCACCTTGGGCAGCCGCAGCTGTTCCCTCTGAGTACTGTCCTGCATTTATTCCAAGTGCAGTTAATGTTCTATTTCCAGCTATGCCATCCGCGGTTAGGCCATTTGCCGCTTGAAAATTTTTAACACCTAAATAAGTTCCATATCCATACGCTCCATCTAAACTGCCAGTATAATACCCCCATGCCTTTAGTCTTCTTTGAATTTCTACAACAATATTGCCACTGGAGCCATATTTGTATACCACAGCCTTTACAGCTCTATTATAAGGCTCGAAGTAGAAAGTAGTTGCAGCATATGTAATTAAAATAACTGACAGATATAATGCTATTTTTTTAAAGCTAAATACCTTCTTAAACACAAAATCACCTCCTTATATTTTGTATATGAGCACCATTTCCATGGCTCATAATATCTGCAAATATTCCAAACAATTTAGACTCTTTTCTAGTATTAAGGCCTTTTATCATTTTCATATGTATTTTGTGCTTATATAAAAAAAAAATACATCCATTAATACTGAATGTAAAATAAAAGCATAGCTTTATCTTATAAAAAATAAGTTCTACAGTGCCTTAACACTGTAGAACTTATTTACATAAATGTTCCAATAAAAGCGGCAATGGTTAAAATAATTATCAATGCTACTGTACCCTTTGCAATTAAGTTTTGAAGTGTACTGTTCACGTATTCTCCCATAACCTCTTTGTCATTCACTAAATTGAGCATAAATATAAGAACTACCGGACATAATACCCCTGCAATCTGCTGTGTTACTAAAATAATTGATATTAATGATACCTTTGGAATAAGCACCACTACAGCACTTGTAATTATCATAAATAAGAATAAACCAAAGAATACTGGTGCTTCCTTAATTTTGTTATTAAGTCCACTTTCAAAACCAAATGCCTCACATACTGCATAGGAAGTTGACAATGGAATTATACAGCATGCTAAAAATGAAGCTCCAAATAATCCTACTGCAAATAAAATAAATGAATAATTCCCAGCAAGAGGGCCTAGTGCGGATGCAGCATCTTGTGCTGTATCTATAAGGATACCTGCCTTATGTAGTGTTTCTGCAGTACATACCGTTATAAATAGGGCTGTAAGTATTCCCCATACAGTTCCAAGATACACATCTAACTTTTCATATTTATAATCCTTAAGGGATATCCCTTTATCTACTATTGAAGATTGCAGATAAAACTGCATATAAGGAGTAATAGTAGTTCCAACCATTCCAATTAAAGTCAAAAAATAATCCTTTGTCATTGGTGCATTAGGTTTTACAATGCTTAAAGCTACATTGCCCCAATTAGGTTTTACTAAAAAGGCTGTTATGACATAGCTAAAAAAAGTTAACGTGAGGCCTAAAAACACCTTTTCAGCAGTAGAATAGTTTCCTTTAGTCATTATAAACCATATAAAAAATGTAATCATTGGTATTGAAATATATTTACTAATCTTAAATAACTCTAAACTTGCTGCAATTCCAGCAAAGTCACCAATGCAAACTCCAAGATTAGCAATTATAAGAACTAACATAGCAAAGAATGCCCACTTTACACCAAATCTTTCCCTTATCAAATCTGAAAGCCCTTTTCCAGTAACAATGGCCATTCTTGCATTCATTTCTTGAACTACTGCAAGCCCTATACCAATAGCAAACAATCCCCATAGCATGGAGTATCCGTAATGTGCACCAACTACAGAGTAGGTTGTAACCCCTCCAGCATCATTTCCAGCATTTGCAGTTATAAGCCCAGGTCCTAAAATACTTAAAATAAATAAAAACTTGTTCCAATTCTTTTTCATAGGTACACCTTCTCTCTAGCTTACTTTCTTAGAGCTTCTTCTCCATGTAGGCATTAGTACTTCATCAATAATATCGCTCATAATTACTATTCCACATAATTTATCATTTTCATCTACAACAGGAAGAGAAAGAAGGTTATATTTTACTGCCGTTTCTATACTATCTTCTATACTTTCATAATCTCTTACTTTAATTACACTGTCATCCATGATTTCCTTCAGCTTGCTGCTAGGAGGTGCAACTACAAGATTTCTCAACGAAACTACTCCTTGAAGTTTTTCTTTATCATCAATAAGATAAATATAATAAGCAACCTCTGCTTCAGGTTTAAGTTCTCTTAAAAGTTCAATAGTTTCTTGAGTTGAAATATTCACATTGAAGCATATAAAATCCTTATTCATTATGCTTCCCACAGTCTCTTCTTCATACTCCATAAGAGTTCTAACTTCGTCAGCATCTTCTTTTTCAAGATTCATCAATATCTTTTCTGCAGTCTCCTCATCCACTTCATCTAATATATCAGCAATTTCATCATTAGGCATGCTGTCAAGAACTTCTGCTGCCTTTGATTGACTCATTGCTTCCAAAATATCTGCTTGAATCTCTGGCTCAATTTCTTCTAGAGTATCCGCAGCCAAGTTTTCATCAAGACTTTCAAATACTTTATTTCTATAATTAACATCCATTTCTTCAAGAATATCTGCTAAATCCGCTGGGTGCAATTTAGACAGTTTTTTATATGGTACTGCTAATTTCAAATTATCATTAACCATCTCTAAAGATTCAACATTATCCCACATTATAAGGCTGTCTGAAGCTTTTTTATTCATAAAGGAATAGATTCCTTTTAAAGCATTCTCCACGCCTAACCTTCTTCCTAAAGCCATTACTCCTGTATCTACAGCAACTACTCTAAGCTCACCAGCTATTTCGCTTATTCTTAAATCATTGACCCTTACTAGCTTCTTACCATTTATATCTACAATTTGTTTATCCAAAAGATGCTTGGATAGAAGATAGGAATAATCTCTTGGAATTATTTCCTTTGCATCTTTAACTTTTATCTCTATTTTTCCATCAACTTTGTAAAAATTAATATGTCTAAATTCGCAGCTTATCATTTCACTAGCTGTTTTAACTTTATAACCAATTATTTTTGGATATCCATCTTCAGTGGTTACGTAAGCATCCCATAGCTTTCCTAAAACATCTCCATCTTCATCATAAACCTTCTTATAAAGAACTTTGCTTAGAAAAAAACTAACTAATCTTTCCATAATATTCCTCCTTTTTCCGTACAGAGGAAAATCTATCCGTGGAAAGCAATAGGTATTTTTCAATTTGCTTTATACAATTCCACTATCTAGATTGCATGCTTATAAAACGGACAAATGTCCCTCTGTACTGTATTAAATTGTCAATCGTATCTGAGCTCCCACTTTGAGGGCCACCTTCCATTAAACTCACCACCTATAATAAAAATTATTCTCAAAATAGAAACAAAACAAAAAAGAGCATAACAAAGGCTCCTAAAATCAACTGAAATTTTTTCGTTGAGTTTTAGCACTATACAGCTTTAGACATTGTCCAGCTACATTAAGTAAAACCTTAATTCGGTAGTACCTGTTGACCCATTGGCATCTCTCGATGTTTCCGGGCAGTAGCGTATATCCATATAGGAGCCTCACCTAACAAATTATATTCTCTTTACACTATAAATTATATTATAAAATTCTTGAAATGCAACTATATTTCACAAATTTTAATCAAAAATCTTTATTATTTTATATTATTTCAGTATTCTTAGGTATTATACTCTGTTTGCTCTTAAAACATTCTGTTTTTACAGTTTTAGAGTAAACTTATTTCTTTAAGACAAAATGCATTTATCTTCTCATGGTATATTATATATCAAAGAAAATTTATTTTTTATTTTTTTACATTTTGGATATAATTTTTGTATAAATGCCTAATTTTTTTGTGATATACTTTAAATAATATATTGAATTTTTTGAGGTGCAAATATGAAAGAAAATTCTGGTAGAGAATTTTTTGAACAGGCTAGAAAGCTTGGACTTAAAGAATACAACAAAAATATTTCAAGAGGTGAAATTGGTTATCTCACATCTCTTGAAGGAATAGTTAAAAATACAGAAATAGTATCCCATGTTGATTTGGGCTTAATTGAAATACCCTTAAAAAAAATTATTGGAACCTATACGCATTTGAGAAGCTTATCCTTTGCTAAAAACTTTATGCCTATCATAGAAGCAGGTACTGAATTTGAAAAAAAATGGTCTGCACTCTGTGAAGCACATCTGGATGAAGGTATTAAACATTCAATTAAGGTATATGAATATATGAACTTCTTTTACGTGATAGAAGGTAATAAACGGGTAAGTGTTTTGAAATTTTTCGATGCCTATTCAATATCTGCTAAAGTTACTAGACTTATACCTAAAAAGGATGAAGCAAATAAAGATATACGCATTTATTACGAATTCTTAGAGTTTAATAAAATAACGGGTCTCAACTCTATTTGGTTTTCATCAGAGGGCAGCTTTAAAACTTTGCTTCACTATTTGGATCAGTTAGACCCTAATATATCAGACTTTCATGATAAATATAAATATTTTGAAGTATATATATACAATAGTTTTAGAGATATTTACCTAAATGCAGGTGGTGATGAGTTACCTATTACTACCGGTGATGCTTTCTTAGAGTATATTAAAATTTATGGTCTTCCACATAAAATAAATTCAGATGATCTTTCCTCAAGTATGAAAGAATTTATTAAAGAACTGGCAGCCCTAAATAACAGTAAAGAAATAGATATTCTCACGTCTCCATTGGAGAATTCTCAAAACAGGATGCTTTCTACTCTAACCTCTTTAGTTATACCTAAGAAAAAACTAAGAGTTGCATTTGCATATGCAAGAAAAATAGAGAGTTCTGGATGGACTTATGCTCATGAACTAGGAAGGCGGCATATTGAAAAGGTGCTGCGTGATCAAGTATCAACTACTTATGTAGAAAATGTCCCTGAAGATGAAAGAGCATATGACGTATTCGAAATTCTTGCAGAAAGCGGCTATGATATTATCTTCACTACAAGCCCTATTTATTTTAATGCTACTTTAAAATGTTCCTTGGAGTATCCACATGTTAAATTTTTTAACTGCTCTGGAGCAAATCCATATACTCATGTAAGTAACTATTATGGTCGTACTTATGAGCCTAGGTTTTTAACAGGAATTATAGCAGGAGCAATGACTCAAAGGAACATTTTGGGATATGTTGGTACTAGTGTTAATCCTGAAGTTATAAGTTCAATAAATGCCTTTGCTCTTGGAGCAAAAATGGTTAATCCCTATGCTAAAGTCAAGGTAGCGTGGACAAATGAATGGAACAGCAGAATAAAATTCAATGATGCAGGTAATAAACTGATTAAACTAGGTGCAGACATCATTTGCAATAGAACATTAGATGTACCCCATCCAGTATCCACTGACTATGGTGTTTATTCGATGCTCTGCAGCATTGATAAAAAACGTGGAGTTCCTGATAAATATTTAGCTACTCCTATATGGAATTGGGGAATATTCTATGAAAAAATACTTAGAAACATTTTAAACGATACCTTTAAGACCATAGTTGATATGTTTAGTAGTAATTCGCAGCTTATAAACTTTTGGTGGGGCATAGATACTGGTGTGGTAGATATCTTTTACTCTGATGAGGAAGTTCCTAAAGATACTCAAAAGCTAGTAAACCTTTTAAAAACTATGATAATAACAGGTGCTTACCATCCATTTACAGGTCCTATTTTAGATCAGCAAGGAAATATAAGAATAAGCCCAAATGAATCAGCCTCACATGAAGAAATTTTGTCAATGAACTGGTTTGTAGACAATGTTATAGTAGAAGATTACAATAATCAATAATTATTTTTATTTAATCTTATGTAAGTAAGGAGTCTCAAACTGAGACTCCTTATAAATTATTTAATATTCAACAATATAATATTCAAAGGCATTAACTATTTTAGTAGTGCCATGCTGTAGTATTCTTGGTTTTAAACCATAGTTAAGATGCTGATGTCCATGAAAAAAATATTTTGGGGAATACTTGTTAAGCAGATCATTAAAGCACTTAAATCCTATATGACATAAATCTTTACCGTCTCCATATCCATAAGAAGGAGAATGGGTAACTAATATATCAAAGCCTTTATTCCACCATAACTTAGCTTTTAACTTGAATATTCTTTTCTTCATTTCTTTTTCTGTATATTGATAATTTCCTGCAGCATTATATCTCATACTTCCACCGAGCCCAAGTATTCTTACACCTTTATACACTACAAGCTTTCCATCAATGGATTCACAACCCTCAGGCGGACTCTTTAAATATTTTTCATTATGATTTCCCGGAACATAATACAAAGGAGCCTTAATCATTGTAACCAAAAAAGATAGGTAGTCCACTTTAAGATCTCCACAAGAAATTATTAAATCTATATCATTAAATTTATCTGGCTGAAAAAAGTCCCATAAATATGGTGTTTCAACATCAGATACCAGTAAAATCTTCAACTCTATTCCCACTTTCATTTGTTTAATACTTGAAATGGATTTCATAAATATATTAATATTATACCTGTAAAAAGCATATTTACAAAGAAAAAAAGTAGAAATAATTCTACTTTTTTAATCTGCTAATAGCATAATTCAGAGCTAACATCCATATCAAATCACTAATAATAGGACTTGGCAATAATTTTATTCCATTTAGCATTAATAATGCTTCAACAATAGTTATTAATGCAGAAACTATAACCAATATGAGCCCAGGCTTATTAGCATACTTATTGTCTAGCAGCAGTATTGAACCAAACAATATAAGAGTGTTGATTACTATATATAAACCAAACACAATAATTTGCCTGTCTAAATACATATTATAACCAAAGTTTGCATCCAGAACTATATAGCAAGGAAGCTTGTAAAGCATAATTGTATAAGCTGCTAAAAATAAAGGCAGTAAAATAAATATAAAACTAATCTTTATTTTATCATTTCTTGCTAAAATATATAAAATTATAAAAGCTGCCATTGGAAGTGCAATTAAATTTATAAAATATACCGATTTAAGAACATAGAGATATTTTATATTTTTTACAGCAAGCATCACAACAAGAGTTATGTATCGCAAAGTCATAGCTAGTAAAATACCTATACTAAGATATTTTATTTTTAAAGGAGCATACTTGACATTTAATTCTATACCTTTATATAGAATTAGTAATACTACAAGTAGTAAAACCAAGTAAATAAGATATAATTGCATATTCACTCCAAAATAAATTGTTACTACTTATATCTATTATATGAAAATCAAATTTATTCTTATATCTTAATCTTTTATTCCAAGTATATCTAGGCCGCCTTTTACACATTCTATGTGAAGTGGAAAATCAGGACCTCTTTCTCCATCTATATCTGTTACAATATCTTCATTACATATTATATCTAGCTTATCAGTTTTAAAATAGATAAGGTTATGTACATCTTCTAAATGCTCACCCTTTAGCATCTTAATGAATAAGGAAATCATGTCCTTTATCATCCCAGCTTTAATTATAATTACATCGAGATATCCGTCATCTACTATTGACTTATAGGCAAACTTAAGGTTTCCTGCAGTCTGACCGTTAAATATAAGCATTAAATACATCTTGCCATCAAAAGTTCGCTCTTCTGATTTTACTTTTACTTTTAACTTTCTAAAGTTAGGCAGCTGTTCTAGTCCCTTAACATAATAAGCAAGCTTCCCAATTGTATTTTTTAAGTTTACATCAGTTTTTTGAGATACATCTGTAAATAAGCCTGTACTTGCTACATTTACAAAATATTTGTCATTAATTTTACCAATGTCAACAGTTTTTTTGGTGCTTGTCAATATTTGTTCACATGCTCTTTCAATATCCTGTGGCATACCAATAAACTTAGCAAAGTCATTAGCAGTTCCTACTGGTAGTATAGCTACAGGTAACTCTATATTTAATTCCTTCATGTGATTTACAACATTATCCACGGTTCCATCTCCACCAGCTATAAGCACATATGAATAACCTTCATCTATATCTTCAAAAGCCTTGGTTAAACCATATTCCATATTAATTCTATAAGGTATCACCGTATAACCATATTTTTGATGAACCATAATTACTTTGTCTATATCTGCTATAATTGCATTTTCTCCCGAATACGGATTATAAATAAACTTTACCTTATTCATATCAAACTCTCCCATTGAACTATTTAATCATAAATCAATCCTATTATACCACTTTATATGACAAATCCACAAGAATTACTAAATTCTTGTGGATTTAGATTATTTTTTATTAAATATTAGGGCTGCTGGGCTCAGAAATGCTGCTTAGTGCATTTCCTGCATCATCAACAAGCTTTGTTTCAACTGCTAAGTCTCCTAAAGCAACTATTCCAACAATATTTCCATTTTCAACTATAGGAAGTCTTCTTATTTGTCTTTCACTCATTATTCTAGCAGCATCATGAATATCCATATCTAAATTTCCTACTACAGGATTTGATGACATTATATCTCTTACAGTTTGACTGTGGGTATTTCCGCCTTGGGCTACAGATCTAAGAGCTATATCTCTATCAGTAATGATTCCTATGCATTTTTCTCCATCACATACAGGTATAGAACCTACATTGTGTTCATTCATTAGCTGAGCCGCACGTTCAACTGAATCTGTAGAATTTAATGTAGCCACATCTTTAGTCATTATATCTCTTACTTTCATAAAACACCCTCCTTAAACAGTTATCAAAGATTTCTATCCTTCAATTTTCATATTTATTTTTAACAACCAAGGTGTATTTTATGTTAGTATATATTTCATTATAAGAGAAACAAAACCATGTTAAGAAGCTTTTTTATAGCTGCGATATGACATAACTGCAATGAATGCAACTATACATACTGGTGCCACAAATTTAAGTATAGAAGGATGCTGCATGTTATGTCCTACATAGGAATATGCTATCATTTCAGGCAAAATTCCTATTAAAGTACCTAAAATAAAGTCTCTGTACCTCATTTTTGTAAGCCCAGCTGCATAACTAAGAGGATCATAGGGAAATATAGTTGATAATCTCATTAGCAGCATAATTCTAAATCCATGCTGTTCAATACTATTGTCCAGCTTTAGCGCCTTTTCTCCCAGGATCTTTTCTACAAAAGACTTTCCAAGCATACGTGCTAAATAAAAAGCTAAGGTTCCAGCAAAAAAACAGCTTACCATACTTAAAAAAGTAGCTTTTACTGGGCCAAAAATATTGCCCGCCATGATGGAAAGTAATGAAGCCGGAACCACTAACACCACAGGTTTTAATGAATATATAAGAACAAAAACCACCGCTGCAAATGGTCCATAGCTTATTATAAATCTTCTAAGATTATGTACATTAATAATTTTTTTAAAACTGTGTACATTAATAAATCTCATTCCTGGCCTTCGAGTAAAAATAAAAAAGAATATAGCTGCAATAATTAAAATAAATACTATATATTTAAAATATTTACCCTTTAAATCCTTCTTGCTAGTTTTGTCCATCTACTCAATCCTCATCTCTTCAAATATGATTATATTATATTAAACATTGTCTTCATAATACAACAATAAATATAAATTATTTTAAATAAACTTAGTGGATAACGTACTTATAAATATTTTATTAAAAAAACTATTAAATATTCTATAGAAATATGCTATAATATATTAACTGGTCTAATTTATATATAATAAATATCTGTTTAATGCTTAAAATAATCAATAACAGATACTATTCTGCTTTGATTGTATTTAAGCATATAATATTTTAGGAGTGATTTTAATGGCTAAAAGTACTGTGCCGAATCTGTTTACTTTCGCAAATTTAGCATGTGGCATACTTTCTCTTATCATGACATTTAACGGTAACTATACATGGGCTTGTTTATTTATAATTATTGCTGGATTAATAGATAGATATGATGGTAGAGTAGCAAGATTTCTTCAAGTTTCTAGTGACATCGGTAAAGAATTGGATTCATTAGCTGACTTAGTATCTTTTGGAGTAGCACCTTCAATTTTATTATTTAGTCTTTATAATTTTATGAGTTTCGGGATCATAGGATACTTCCTTGTAGTAATATTTCCAATAGCTGGTGCATACAGACTTGCCAGATATAACAGTACACAATTTAACAATATATTTATGGGTGTACCAATAACAATCGCTGGTGTTCTTCTAGCATTATATGGCTTAATAACTATTAATCATAATTTAAATCCTGGACTTACAGTTATTCTTATGTTGCTTTTATCTTATTTAATGATAAGTAAACTTCAAATAAAAAAAATATAAAGAGAAATATATTAAACCTCTGTGTACATTCACAGAGGTTTTTAATCTTCCAATTTTAACTCTTCATCAATTTCAGTTAATATATGTTTTGCTTCTAGCTTACATTTTATAACTTCAGCTTTTACATTACAGTAATCTGTATAAGTACAGGCTGCGCTATCTAGTACGATAATTATTCTGTCTATTATCTCCCCTACTTCTTCTGCTCTTTCTATTGCTTCCTTAACATCCTTTTTTTTTGCTATGGCAATTTTGTTTAATTCATCCGCTCCTCCAATAAGCAATCTATAGGAATTCGTAAGTGAATTTAAAAGCAGCACTAAATTATTCAAATCAGCATAGTATTCTTGAATAAGTTTTCTTCGTCCCACTTAATCACCCTTTAATTTTGATGTCATAATATTTATATTTTGCATTTTAACTATTTATTCTTAAAATACTAGGATATATGATAATATGCCAAGGTAATCATTATATATATTGCAATCAAAATAGCTCCTTCAAGCCAATAGGTTTTACCATCTTGAAATACAAAGAAAGACATCCCTACTGCAATTATACTTATAATAATTTGAAAAGTTGAAAATATAAAGGTCATTGGTACTCCAGAAAAATAAGCAAACATAACTAATAGAGGAGTAACAAATAAAGAGATTTGTATACTTGAACCTATGGCTATTTCAAGACTTAGGTTCACCTTATTTTTTAAGGCACTCATTATCGCAGAAACATTTTCACCAATATTCCCCAGTATAGGTATCAGTATTATTCCTAAAAACTCTTGAGATACATTATAGGTATTTATTAATTCTTTCATACTTGTAATGAGCCTTTCGCTTAAAAAAAATAATATTATGGAGCATAATATTAGGCCGATTACAATAAATTTAGGACTTTTACTTTTATCCTCTCCAAGTTCTTCCTTATCCTCACTAACTATAAAAAGATTGCTATGCGTATAAAGAGAAAAAATAAGACCTAAAACA
The DNA here is from genome assembly GCF_026012015.1 of Clostridium omnivorum. Taxonomy (NCBI): domain Bacteria; kingdom Bacillati; phylum Bacillota; class Clostridia; order Eubacteriales; family Clostridiaceae; genus Clostridium; species Clostridium omnivorum. The sequence continues at coordinate 729,189 of NZ_BRXR01000001.1, forward strand.
TAAATTAATACTAATACTAAAGAAACCTTTAGGCTTATGGATATCATAACTGAATTTTTAAGATTAGCATACCTATTGAGAGAAGCCATAACTACTAATGCTGACATTGCAAGCAGCAGCATATTGAAATTGGTTCTTGCAACAATCTTGTTAAATTTTTGATCTCTATATTTAATTCCTCCAAAGAATATTGAAATTCCAAGTACTAAAAGCATATTGCTTATTATAGAACCAATTAATGCGGATTTCACCATTGGAATCATACCTAATTGAATGGACCACAAGCCCATCATTAGTTCAGGAAAATTCCCAATGGTGGCCGCTAGAAGACCGCCTTTCTTATCTCCTATATATTGCGATATTTCAGAAGTAAAATCTCCAAGCAAAATAGCTAAGGGAATAACAGCTAGAGAATACAGCACAGTGTTTAAAATATTATATGGTGTGCTTATAAAAGTTAAAATCATAGATAGTATTAAGAACAGATACGTCTTTTTCATAATACACCTGCACATTTTTTATCTTAATCTCTTTAATAATCTATTCATCACCCATTAATATGTTACAGTTACTTTTATGGGCAAAATAAAAGAACCATAATCAGCAGTTTGCCATCATGATTCTTTTTTCTATATTTTATTGCCCTAAAACCTTTTTTCTTATTTCTATCCCGGTTGGAGTTGTAGCGAGTCCACCTAATGCAGTTTCTCTTAACTCACATGGCAGCTGCTTTCCAACTCTATACATAGCATCTACTACCTCATCAAATGGAATTACACTTTTTACTCCAGCCATTGCCATATCTGCTACAGTAAGAGCACTAACTGTTCCTGATGCATTTCGCTTTGCACAAGGAGCCTCAACTAACCCTGCTATTGGGTCGCAAACCAGACCTAATATATTCTTTATTACTATTGCTGCAGCATTAAATGCCATTTGAACTGTACCACCCATCATTTCTACAGTGGCTGCTGCTGCCATCGCTGATGCTGCCCCTACTTCTGCCTGACATCCTCCTTCTGCTCCTGAAATTGTAGCATTTTTAGCTATTAATATTCCTACTCCAGCAGCTGTAAATAGAGCCTGAACTAATTCATCCTCTGATTTATAAAGTTTTTCACCTGCTGTAATTACAGTTGCAGGAAGTACTCCGCATGAACCTGCAGTAGGTGTAGCAACTATTCTTCCCATAGCAGCATTTACCTCTGAACAGGAAATAGCTCTTGCCATTGCTTTCATCATAAAGTTTCCGCATAAGGAATTATCCCTTACAATATATTTTTGAAGTCTATAGGCATCTCCACCTATGATTCCGCTTACAGAAGTAACTTTGTGTCTAAGTCCATACTCTGAAGCTTCTTTCATTATCTTTAAGTTCTTTTTCATCTTGTTCCAAATTTCTTCTCTATCTAAGCCAGTTTCTTTAATTTCTTCTCTAAGCGTATATTCCCAGATAGTTAAATTTTCTTTGCTGCAAATATCAATTAATTCCTTTGCTGTATTCACAAACACTGCTTCTCCCCCCTATATTTCTGTTACAGGATTTACAATTCTAATACTGTTTATCTGCGCTAAACTTGACATCTTACCTACAACAGACTGAGGTATAATATTGTCTGTTTCAAACATCATAGTTGCCTGTTCTCCCTTGCTGCTTCTAAAAACTCTCATAAATGCAATGTTAATATTATTTTCATACATTAAAGTTGTAACTTTAGATACCATTCCCGGAATATCTCTATGCTTTATTAATAGAGTAGGATATTGTCCGGTAAATTCTAATGGATCACCATCAATCTCAGTAATAATAATATTTCCTCCACCAATTGATGAACCCATAATTTCTACAACTGAATCATCATCCTTAGTTATAATAAACTTTACCGTATTAGGGTGAACATCTCCAAGATCTGACCCAATAAATTCTAATTTTACATCTAAACTTTTTGCAATTTCTAATGCATCTCTAAGCCTTTCATCGCATGGATCCATCCCAAGAATACCAGCTGCTAAAGCCCTATCTGTACCATGTCCTTTATAAGTCATTGCAAAAGATCCATGAAGCAAGAATTTAACACTCTTTATGTCATAACCTGCAATAGTTCTAGCTACTTTCCCAAGTCGCGCCGCACCTGCGGTATGTGAACTTGAAGGTCCTATCATTGCAGGTCCAATTATATCAAAGGCACTATATTTTCTCATTATTGCACCACCTTATATAAATTGTATTAATATGTCTATTGTTGTATATTTAACTATATTAATGTGGAAACTTCCCTATAATATAATGTACATGATTATGCACCAATTTGCAAAGGTATTTGCTTACAAAAATAAAAACCTCTGTATGTTGAATACAAAGGTTTCACAAAGAATTTATGGTATTAAATATATTATTTTTGGCTATATTGAGGTTCTTGTTCTTCTATATACTTTTGTCTGCCTTCTAAAACCTTTAAAGCATCATCAAGCTTACATGCTATGTCTTGAAAATCCGCTTTAGCAGTCTTATCTTCTGTTTCAAGAGCAAAAGTTTTCATTGTTGCTGCTGCACTTTGAATTCCAGCAATTGCCTGCTGCATTTGAGTTCCTACTGTCATATTTTTCACCTCCTTTACTAACTAACCCTTAGGTCTAAATACTATTGACGCTATAAATCCAAATATTATAGCTGCAGAAATACCGGCACTAGTTACTTCAAAAATACCAGTAAGTACGCCTATTATTCCATATCTACTTGCTTCCTCTAAAGCTCCCTTTACCAAGGAATTCCCAAAGCTACTTATTGGAATAGATGCACCAGCACCTGCAAATTTAATAAGAGGGTCATATAATCCGATCCCTCCAAGAATCGCACCTATTACTACTAGAGTACAAGTAGTATGAGCAGGTGTAAGCTTAAAAACATCCATCATTAATTGTCCTATAACACATATTCCTCCACCTATAATAAATGCCCATATGAATTTTCCCATTTTACCCTCCTGGATTCCTTATCTGTGCTGATAGACTAACAAGCTTTCAGTGTTTTAATCTTCTTATAGCTACATTTCTATTGATACCGCATGAGCAATACAAGGTATGCTTTCCTTCTGTTGATATGACATAGGTGAAAGCAATGCACCTGTTGCAACTATAAGTACTTTTTTAAGCTCCCCATTTCTTATTCTTTTCATGATATGTCCATAGGTAACAGCAGCGGAACATCCACAGCCGCTTCCTCCCGAAAATACCGGTTGAGTTGGCTTATAAATCATTAGTCCACAATCATTAAATATATCCGGCGGCATATTTACTCCATGCTTTTCTAATAAGTCCCATGCTATTTTATGCCCAACCGCACCTAAATCGCCAGTAGCTATAAAATCATAATAATCAGGTTGTATTTCCAAATCCCTAAAATGTGCTTCTAATGTATCCACCGCTGCAGGAGCCATTGCGCTTCCCATATTAAATGGATCTGATAGTCCCATATCTACAACCTTTCCAATAGTTGCAGAAGTAACCTTTGGTCCAGCTCCATTTCTTGCTATTATCCCAGCCCCTGCACCAGTAACTGTCCACTGAGCGGTAGGTGGCTTTTGCCCTCCATATTCAGTTGGATACCTATACTGTTTTTCAGCAGAGGCATTGTGACTGCATGCCCCGGCTACTACATAATCAGCAGCTCCACTTTCAACTAATATAGAAGCTAACGCAAGTCCTTCCATAGAGCTTGAACATGCACCAAACACTCCAAAGTATGGTATTGCCAATGTTCTAGCAGTAAAGCTACTTGAAATAATCTGATTCATTAAATCCCCGCTTACGAAAAAATTTATATCTTCTTTTTTTATATTGCTCTTTTTTATAGCTGTATCACATGCTTCTTCTAAAAGCTTTTTTTCTGCTTTTTCAAAGCTATTCTGTCCTAGCCAGATATCATCATGAACTATATCAAAATCATTAGCTAATTCTCCTGCTCCCTCAAAGGGTCCGACCACTGCAGAAGATGCTATTATTTTAGGCTGGCTTTTAAATTTCAAAGATTGATGACCTATTCTCATTTACATCCCACCTAACCACTGTAATGTGAGCTTCACTATAGCAACAACAAAAGCTGAAAAAACACCAAATGCTATAACTGAACCAGCAAGCTTAAACATATTTCCTCCTACTCCAAGTACAAAGCCCTCACTTCTATGTTCAATAGCAGCTGAAGCAATTGAATTTGCAAATCCTGTCACAGGAACAGCAGTTCCTGCACCTGCCCATTGTCCAATGTGGTCGTATACTCCCAGTCCAGTTAAAAGCACAGATATTATTATTAAAACTGCAGCAGTAGGATTGCCTGCTGTTTGTTCACTAAAATTAAAATATTTTATAAAAATCATTTGTAGTCCTTGGCCAAAGGTACATATAAGACCTCCAACTAAAAAAGCACGCAAACAATTTACTGCAATTGGTCTTTTAGGTTCTCTTTCTTTCGCAAAAGCTTGATATTCCTGCTGCATTGGAGTCAATTTTTTCTTCTTTTTATCTGACATGGCTATCCTCCAATCATTTATTTAAGTAGATAAGGCTGCAATTTATCCATAACCTGCTTTAATTTTGCTGCATTTTTCCTATACATAGCCTTTGCTTCAGCATTATTGCATTCCATGGAATAAGTTTCAAGGTCAGCTTGACACTTTTCTATGCTTGCATAAAGCAATTCTCTATCCTGAGGCTTAGGCATTTGAATTAAATCATCAAATAAATCTACATATAATTCACCATTTGAATCAACTTGACCTACGAACACATTATCTAACGATACTCCTATATTTGACAGCTGTTCATTAAGCCAACCTTGGCTAAGCCCCAAATTATTTAAAGCTTCATTTATTACACTGCCGTCTAATATAACTGTTTGAGTTTCTATTTTAGGTGATACCTTCTGCCCCATATCCTTTGGACTAAGCGGTTTTTGATCTGACTTTAAAAGAACATTTATATCCCCTGTGTGCTCCATAACAGCAAATTCAACTTCAGATATAGCAAAAATATTTTTATCGCGAAGGCCCTTTAGAAGCTCTCCCCCAGAAAGTTTAACCTGTTTTAAGTTATCCTCCATTACCTTTCCTTCTTTTATTAATATAGTTTCTTTACCATTTATTAAGTCATTTATTTTTTTGCTCTTCATAGCCGCATAATCTAAAGCTATTGGTATTAAGCTCCAAATAAGCAATGCCATTAATCCAAAAGCAAAATTTGTTATTACATTCAAGGATGTCAAACAGGCAATAATAGCAATGACTATATAATTAATTAAATTGAAGGAAGTCATCTTTGAAATATTTTTTTTTCCCATAATTCTAGTAAGGATTAAAGTCAAAAAAAACAGAATTAAAGACCTTAAAAAAATAATTAAAGCACCTTTCATTATTATCACCTATTTCCCTTTATACTGCGGCTCTTGAGATTCCAATGTTTTTACTCGTTTTTCAACATCCTTAACTATCTGATTTGTAGTTTTTAGGGCTTCACTATAAACTGCTTTTGACTCTTTACTCTGGGACTTTATTGAATAAGTCCTTAAGCTTGCTTCTATACTCTTTAAACCATTAAGAGTTTGTTTTACTTGAGAGGCAACTGTCAAATATACCACCTTCTTCTTTTAATCTCGCTTTTTTTAGTTTTACTATTACTTCATAAAAAATTCTTAATTTTTTAAGGAAATTCTTCATAAATTTTCCACATAGCTTTGCAAAAAAAACTGCAGTGCCCTTAAATAAAAATTAAGGCACTGCAGTTTTTTAATATTTGTAAAAGAAACTTCCACCAATAAATTCTCTTAATATTGATATATCAGGCACATATTTTGTATCTACTTCCTTAAAGAAATTTAAGAAGCTCCTTAAGCGTAAAGCCTCGTAATATGCTGGGCTTTCTGGTCCTATTTTATTTAACTCCTCCAAGGCAAACTTTTTAAGTACACATAATTCATACACTAAAGTGGAGTTAAACATAACATCAGCTTCCTCTTGAAATACGAATATATTTTTTTCTTCTCCTCTTCTAATAGATGGCCACATCTTTAAAGTCTGCTCCCCGCCATATCCTCTAGATAAATAGTCTCTCACTATTCTCCTTAGTATCCTAACATCAGTAGTAGCAATTCTATTATGGTCATCTAAGTTTAATTGAGTAAGAGCACTGATGTATATTTTAAATTTATTCTCCTTAGGTATTGAAGTTGTCAGCATTTCATTAAGCCCATGAATACCTTCTATTATTAGAACACCATTCTTCGGAAGCTTTATTTTATCTCCATTCCATTCCCTTGTGCCGCTCTTAAAATTAAAGGTAGGAATATTCACTTCTTCCCCTTTTAAAATTTGCTCTAAATTCCTGTTAAACAGTTCTAAATCAAGAGCATAGATAGATTCAAAATCATATTCTCCATTTTCATCCTTAGGTGTTTTTTCTCTATCAACAAAATAGTCATCTAATGAAATTGGAATAGGTATTAAACCATTAGCTTCCAGTTGAATCCCCAGCCTTCTCGCAAAGGTTGTTTTTCCTGATGAAGATGGTCCAGCTATAAGAACCAGCTTAGTTTCTTTTCTGTCGTTTATCATATCTGCTATATAAGCAATTTTCTTTTCATGGAAGGCCTCTGCAACTCTAATTAGATTCACTATTTCGCCACTTACTACCTTATCATTTAAAGACCCTACATCTCCAACTCCAAGTATATTACCCCATTGTTCCGTTTCATAAAAAATTTTTGAAAGCTTCTTTCTCTCAACAAACTTTGGAATTACTGTTGGATTTTCTTCTGAAGGATGTCTTAGTATAAACCCAGATTGATAGCACATTAGATCAAAATACTTTAATACTCCAGTGGAAAATGCCATTGAACCATAAAAATAATCATATCTGCCATCCAGCTCATATAGCTTTACATTATCTGCTGTGACATGCCTTAAAAGCCCAAGCTTATCTTTCATATTATACCTAGTAAAAATTTCAACAGCTTCATCCTTAGTAACAGATATCTTTTTAATTGGAATATCTCTATCTATAAGCTCCTGCATTCTTATCTTTATTTTCTCTATTTCATCACAATTCAGTGGCGTAGCCTTGTGGATTTCACCAAATATACCCTTACTTAAAGAGTGTTCTAGCGTTATAACGGCTTCAGGATATAAATCCATCACAGCCTTTATGAAAACATATTGTAGAGTTCTTATATAGGTTCTCATCCCCATATTGCTGCTAATATCTACAACTTGAAAAGTTCCTCCACTTTCTAAATTGGAGGTGAGCTCAACGTATTTGTTATCAATTTTACTCAGCACTACTGGTAATTCATTCTCCAAGCTAAATTCCTTTATAATTTCATGTATACACTTACCCTTTTCAACATCAAATTCTCTACCATCCTTTAATAGCAATTTAAATTTTTCCATGGAATAACCCCCTAAAATATCTTTGTCATTAAAAACTTAATAATAACTTGGATATTTATTATTATATTTTTATTTGAAGAAAATTCTACTTTTTTTACTCATAATTTTTATTATTTTTACAAAAAATATACGCTGTATTTATCTTCTTATGGTAAATAGTATTTATTAAAGGAGTGATTTTATGTTTATATCTCTAATTAGAACAATGATACTGTATTTCGTAGTTGTGTTTACAATGAGAATTATGGGAAAACGTCAAATAGGGCAACTGCAGCCTTTTGAGCTTGTAATAGCAATTATGATATCAGAACTTGCCTCACTTCCTATGCAAGATAACAGGATTCCACTGTTTCACGGTGTAATACCAATAATAACCTTATTAGCTCTTCAAGTTATAATATCTGTATTACAGCTGAAAAGTGAGAAGGCTAGAGTAGTTTTTTGCGGCAAACCTAGTATTCTAATTAAAAATGGAATAATAGATATACAGCAGTTAAAAGAGCAAAGATATAATATTAATGACTTAATGGAAGAAATTAGACTACAAGGATATTATAACTTAGAAGACATCCAATATGCCATACTAGAAACAAGTGGTCAACTATCCATAATACCGAAAACAGGCCTAACTTTTCCTTCTAAAGATGATCTAAATATAAAATACTCCCAAGATCAGCTTCCTGTAACTTTAATTTTGGATGGAAATATTAATAAAAACAATTTAAATATTATAGGTAAAAATCAGTCCTGGCTTGAAAGTCAATTAAAAAAGAATAACGTCCCGTCTTCCAGTAGAGTATTCATAGCATTAATAGATTCAAAAGGAAAATTCTATTATCAATTAAAAAATAATGGAGGATCAAATAAATGAAAAAAATAATTATTTCCCTAGGCATTTTTGTAATAATGATTGTCGGGATGATTTTTTCTATTCTATATTTAAATAAGGTATGTAAGGACTTAGAAGATATCACAAGTAATATAGAATCCTATATAAATGAAGATAATATGAAGAAAGCCTATGATACTTCACAAAGTCTAACAAAGAAGTGGAAAAAGTATTCAGAATCTATATCTATTTTTGTAAACCACCAAGAAATTGATAATATTGAGACTGAACTTTCAAAGATACCTCAATATATTAAGGAAGACAGTAAGGATGAAGCACTAGCCAGCGTACGGGTGCTTAATTTTTTCTTGAACCATGTAAAAAACATGGAAAAGATAACTATTCAAAACATTTTTTAATAAACACTTGTATTATTTGTGTAACTTTTATAAAATATATATATAATTAGAATATACTATTTAGCCTATTGTGTTACATTATTGATTACTATTTTAAGTCTTTTTCTAAAGTTTTAAGCAGTGTCAGTTAAATTATGCTAACCTATGAAAAACTTTAGTATAATATAATGTGACACAATTGGATACTGCTGTGTCTGTGTGACCTTCAATATCCATATTATATTTATTGAAAGGTGGAATAAAAATGGCATTAGTTACTACCAAGGAAATGTTTAAAAAAGCCTATAAAGGCGGGTATGCAATTGGAGCATTTAACATTAATGATATGGAAATAATCCAAGGCGTTGTAAATGGAGCTAAAGCTCAAAATTCACCAGTAATATTACAAGTGTCCTCCAGTGCAATTAAATTTGCAGGAGCTAAATATTTAAGGCATATGGTAGAAGCAGCTTCAGAAGAAACTGGTATAGATATAGCTCTTCATCTTGATCATGGTGCTAATCTAGATATAGTTAAGCTTGCTATAGAAAATGGTTTTACATCAGTAATGTTTGATGGTTCACATTATGAATATGAAGAAAATGTTAGATTAACTAAGGAAGTAGTTGAATATGCCCATGCTAGAGGAGTTGTAGTTGAGGCAGAACTTGGACAACTTGCTGGCGTAGAAGATGAGGTTTCTGTTGAACACAGCAAATATACTGATCCGAGTCAAGCTGAAGATTTTGTAAAAAGGACCGGTGTTGATTCTTTAGCTATTGCCATAGGAACAAGCCATGGTGCTTATAAATTCGCTGGAGAAGCTAAATTGAGATTTGATATTCTTGAAGATATCCAAAGTAGATTACCTGGCTTCCCAATAGTTCTTCATGGTGCCTCTGCTGTAGATCCAAAATATGTTGAAATGTGTAATCAATTTGGAGGAAACATAGCAGGAGCTAAGGGAGTACCTTTAGATATGCTTAGAAAAGCTTCATCAATGGCTGTATGTAAAATAAATATGGACACTGATTTAAGGCTTGCAATGACAGGTATTCTTAGAAAGTTCTTAGCAGAGAATCCAAAAGAATTTGACCCTAGAAAATACATGGGTGCTGCAAGAACTGCTATTCAAGAGTTAGTTGAAAACAAAATTAAAGATGTATTAGGCTCTGGAAATACACTTTAAAAGCCTAGAGAGGATAACTTGATTAAGTTATCCTCTTTTTTATTTTACAAATGTATTATCTATAAAATAATTATAAAAAAATGCAAATTAAATATTGACAAAACTGGAAAGCAGCTATACAATTAATACATAATCAATAATAATTATTAATTAATATTGATTATACATACAACTCACATTATATTAATAAAAGATAAATATATTTGTTTAAATAAAAGGAGGATTATTGTAATGGAAAGATTTGTTGGTAAGGCAGCACCAAGTTTTAAAATGACTACAGCAATTGGTGACGGATCAGGTTTTGGAGAAGCAAAACTTGATGATTATAAAGGAAAATGGCTGGTAATGTTCTTCTATCCTCTAGACTTTACATTTGTATGCCCAACAGAAATTACTGGATACAGTAAAAGAGCTGAGGAATTTAAGAAGCTTGGGGCAGATTTATTAGCTGTAAGTATTGATAGTGAACATTCTCATAAAGCATGGATTAATCTTGAAACTGAAAAGGGTGGGCTTGGAAAGATCAATTTTCCAATAGCTTCAGATATTACAAAGAATGTTGCTCGTGACTACGGCGTTCTTATAGAGGAAGAAGGCATAGCTTTAAGAGGCCTATTTATAATTGACCCTGATGGATTAATTAGATATTCTGTAGTTCACGATTTGAATATTGGTAGAAGCGTAGATGAAACTCTTAGAGTACTCCAAGCACTACAGGCAGGTGGATTATGCCCAGTAGATTGGGAACCAGGAGAAGCATTGCTATAATACATTCTAACCCCAATTAGAATATATTAATTTCATTTAAAAAATAAACCGCTTAATATAGCGGTTTATTTTTCTATATAATTTATTACATGTTTTATTACAATATTTATAGATCCATCCCCATTTCTCTGAATTTCCATGCGTTCATTATCGTTATAGGTTTCTTCATTGATATATAAATCTATATCCTTATCTATCTTTAATCTAACCCTCTTAAGTTTCTTCTCAACCCAAGCCTTATCAACGGGTACTTGTTCTTCAACACCATGAGCTGCTACAAATTCAATAAAATCCTGCTTTGTCTGATGTTCCTCTTTAAATAAATCTTCTGAAAGCGCCTTAACATCTATATGTTCATCTTCTTTAAGCCTTTTTTTAATTGTACTTCTAAGTTTTTCAGCACTGTCAGCATCTTCACTAAGCCTATCTCGTGTCCAATTTTCTGCAGCACTTACAAAATTTCTTGTCATATCTCTTTCATTATTAACAACACTACATCCAAGATAACTAGTAATAAAATAATTGGTTCCATATTCCTCTTTATCTTTATTATTTGATTTATCAATAACCATAAGATTAAATTCCTGCTCTTCTCGAATAGGCTTTATAAAAGCACATTTTTGAATCTTTTGAGAACTTACTGGAAGTCCTGTTACTTGTGGAATAATGTTAATATCTATTTTATTATCTTGAAAATCAACACTATGAGTATAATTTTTAATATAATCCAGCTTAAGTATTCCAAGCATTGGTCCAAATTCTGTTGAAATAGAAACAATAAGTAAATCACAGGATGGTATACTTCCTTTTGACTTCATTAGAATAAACATTTGCCTTGAAAGTTCTTTTGAAACTTCTAACAAATTGTTCATTCCATTTAAATATTCCTGAGATAATTCTTTAACAATATTCCGTTCTGGATTGAAACAGGCATATTTTAGTTCTTCATCTTTTAAACATCTTTCTATATGTCTTAGTAAAAACTTGTATGTCTCCTCATTTAGATCTAAATAGAATTCATTTAATAAAGGCTCTTCAGAGCTATTGTCCAATATGTGTAGTACTGCCTCATTTATAGTAATTTCCTTAATGTATTCCAATGCGCTTCACCTTCCACTATAAGCTAAATTCTTAATTAATTTTAATATAAAATTATAAAATGTCAATAAAAATAGCATGATAGTCTTATAAGTAAATAATCCTATCATGCAAACTAATTTATTTTTCTATTATTAATATTTCACCATCTATTAAATTCACATTGCCATTAAATTTAAGTTTTTTATCTTTTCTTTTATTTGAATAAATAACCTTTGCATTTTTTAAATCTATAGATTGCTTCACACTTTTATCCCCTAAATTAATTAGTACATATACGCTATCATTATTTAAGGTTCTTTTAAAGGCAAATACGCTTGCTTCATCTGATTCAATCGTTCCAAAATTTCCATGCTTTAAAACTTCGCTATTATTTCTAATTGCTATCATCTGCTTATAAAAATTTAAAATTGAACCTTTATTTGACTGCTCTATATTTACTGCTACATCGTCAACTACATTATTTATGGGTTCCCAGGATGTATTTTGTGCTTTATCTTTATTATCCCATATAAAAGGTTCTCTTATTTTTTCATCTGGTTTTCCACCCATCATACCAGTTTCTTCTCCATAATATATGAATGGAGTACCAGGCAATGTTAATAAAATGGCTGCTGCCTTTTTCATTTTATCTGAATCACCATTGCATTTGTTAGCTACCCTGTCCATATCATGGTTTGTTAAAAAAGGACTATCTATATAATTTTTATTGAACTTATCGTAGTACTCATAAGCGCTTTTTATCTGTTCAGACACCAAGAGGCCATTTGAACTGTTCACCATGTTTATTATCGCATCTCCTAAAGGAAAGTTAAAAGTAGAGTCTAACCCTTTAAAGTATGGTGCTATAGTTTTTGTATTGCTCCATACTTCCCCTAAAAGTACAGCATTTTTATTCTGAGCTTTTACATAATCATTAAATTCTTTCCACCACTGTACATTCTTATCGCTTTCTTTATAGATGTGCATTGCAGCATCTAGTCTAAACCCATCAACACCCATATCCAAATAAAATTTAGCAACCTTTTTCATTTCATCACGAACAGCACTGTTATCATAGTTTAAATCCGGCATTCCGCTCCAGAAAATAGAATAATAATAGTCATCATTAAGCTTAGTCCATGGAAAAGTATTTATAGAAGACATTTCATTTACATCTGTATTCTTATCTGCCCAAATGTAATAATCCCTAAACTTACTGTTTTTATCCTTAGAAGCTTCTTTAAACCATTGATTTTCTAAGCTTGTGTGGTTCATAACTAAATCCATAAGTACCATAATTCCTTCTTTATGTGCCTCTTTTATTAGCTCTTTAAAATCATCCATAGTTCCATACTCAGGATTAATTTTATAATAATCCGACACATCATATCCGTGATAGGATGGACTAGAATTTATAGGAGTTAGCCATATCCCCTTAACTCCCAAGCCTTTTATGTAATCAAGCTTTTGAGTTATTCCTTTTATATCTCCCTTTCCATCTCCATTACTATCCTTAAAAGACCTAACAAAAATTTCATAAAATACTCTTCCTTCATAGCCATCATTTTGTGCAACCGTTTGCCTTGTGCATCCAAAAAAAAGTGTACTCACAATACACAAAACTAAAAAGTATATTATCTTTTTTATTTTCATATTTATCCCCCATCTTAATTAACCGTTTACTTTATGCTAATACAGGTTTTAATAAGTACATATAGTGTACAAAACTTTTATTGTACACTATATAATTATAAAAAAATATTAGTTTAAATCATTTATTTAGGAACGTTTAATTGCTCTAGGATTGTATTTATAACATAAATTTAGAAACTTTTCATCTGGTACAAACCTTATTTGTACTCTCTCATTCCCGCCTGTAACCATAGCAACATAAATTTGTGTATTAGCAGTGCTTGGATAAAAATTCAATACTTTTTCAGGTTTGTTGGAAAAATCCTTTACGTAGGTGCTGTTTTCAGGTGCTATGAGTTCTACTTCTTTTATATTAAAGCTAATTACTCTAGTTCTCTTTTTCATTTCTAATATTTTATCAATATCTATATCCCCATTTGTAAATTCATATTCATATTCTACAAATAGTTTTTTCTTTAATATAAATAATCCACCAGATAAAGCTAAAAGTAAAAGACTGGGTATAACACTTCCTAAAATCATAGCAAGAAATCCTAAAACTAAAAATACATATACACCACTGTTCGCCATTTTATATTTAGTTGTTTTAAATGTAGTCACTAACTGCTCATAAAAGTTGTCCATGTTTTTCCTCCTAAATACTAGTGCATTTTAACATATATTATAACATATATTTGAGCATTCTTGACCTTTATTTTAGTTAACATAATAACCAAAAATTTAGGTAAATTTTTAGATAAAAAATATATAGCTTAATTTTTTCTTAATTTACAATATATTGTTTAAATTTACTTTTGTCATATGTTATAATAATTACTAATGTAAAACTTAGAGGTGAAGGACATGCAGGAAATCGAAACAAGAATAATTGACATAGATGTAGACGATATAAGAGAAAAACTTCTTAGTCTAGGTACAGAAAAAGTCAAAGTAGAAAACCAAATAAACAATATATTTGATTTTACTGATAAAAGACTTTTATCTAAAAATGGGTATGCAAGAATACGAGAAGTTGAAGATCTTCTTCACGGTTATTCCCATTACTATATGACTACTAAAACCTTAGTAAGCCAGGAAAAGTATAAAATAATGGATGAACACGAAATTGAAATAAGTAATGCTGAAGAAGGTAAAAAGATATTTTTATCTCTTGGCTTAGAACTTATTCAATCTATAAAAAAATACAGAGAAAGTTATAGATATAAAAACACTTTAATTGAAATAGATATTAATGATAAAAGTTTTTGTCCCTTTCCATATATTGAGCTAGAATCAGATAATGAAGAAGAGATAAAAGAGATAGTACACCTGCTTGGTTATTCTATGAAGGATACCACTTCAAAAACAATTTATGAATTATTAGATGATAAGGGAGTTAAAGGCTTGTAATGTTTGGATATGTAACTCCTTGTAAAATGGAACTTAAAGTTAAAGATTTTGAGAAATTTAAAGCATACTACTGCGGTCTATGCAAATCTATAAAGAAAAACTATGGTAATATACCTAGGATGACTTTAAATTATGATATGACCTTTTTAGCTATATTATTGGATTCCTTTCAGGATAAAAAGTGCGAATTTGAAAATCAAGGCTGTGTTGTACACCCCACTGGTAAAAAAGTAGTTATTATAAATAATAATGCTATTGACTATGCAGCCTTTTGTAATGTTTCATTAGCTTATTATAAGCTGCTGGATGATGTATGGGATGACAATTCCATTAAAAGCAAAGCTTATTCCTCTATATTGAAAAGCTATATTGATAAAGTTCCTGTAAACTTAAGCTCACTTCAAATTAAAATTGAAGAAAAGCTAAAGGAACTCTATTTCCTTGAAAAGAATGCCACAGGAAAAAATATCGATGAACTTAGTAATCCTTTTGCAGAACTTACAGGTATAATCCTATCAAGTTTTAATGAAACATATAAAGATAAGCTATATTGGTTAGGCTATAACTTAGGTAAATGGATTTATATTATTGATGCATTTGATGACTTAGAAAAGGATATTCAAAAGAATAAATTTAATGCACTTAATGCTGCATATAATAGCAGTAACCTTCCTTATAATGAATTCTATGATAATATTGAAAGCCGAGTAGATTTTTTGTTAGTTTCCTGTGCTGCAAATTGTTATGAATCATTAGAAGGCATGGATCTTAAAAAGAACGAAGATATTATAAAAAATATATTACAGTTTGGATTAATGGAAAAAATGGACAAAGTTTTTAAAAGGAGTGTAAATGAGTATGAGAAATCCATATGAAATTCTTGAAATTAAAGAAGGTGCCTCAAAGGATGACATAAAAAAGGCATATAGAGAAATGGTTAAAAAATATCATCCTGATCAATACGGTGATAATCCATTAAAAGATTTAGCTGAAGAAAAGCTAAGGGAAGTAAATGAAGCATATGATTATCTTATGAAAAATACTAGTGATAGCTCTAGTTATAGTAATACTAATAGCTATACCAATAATAACTATGATTCAAACAGCAGCACTATATATAACGACATAAGAAGAGATTTACAAAATGGAAATCTAAATGCTGCTGAAGAAAGACTTAATAGGATTACAGTAAGAGATGCAGAGTGGAATTATCTTATGGGAGTATTATATTTAAGAAAAGGCTGGAATGACAATGCATTTAACTATATATCAAATGCATGTAATCTAAACCCTTCAAATAGAGAGTATCAAGATACTTATAATCAGCTTAGAAACAGAAATAATGGTTATAGACAGGCTTATTATACTAGAAATGACAGGGATAATGACTGGTGCAACATATGTGCAACACTATGGTGTGCGGACAGCTTGTGTGAATGCTGTGGAGGAGATTTAATCTCCTGCTGTTAATAATCTGAAAGAATAGGAATGATATTATGAGTAAATCTTCAAATATTGCAAGAGGTGGTCTTTTAACTGCCTTAGGAGTAATTTTTATTTATCTTAGCAACGTAGCTCCAACTAGCAAAATATATTTACTTGGAGTAGCTTCCTGCATTATTCCTTTGTCCATTATATGGACTAATATAAAAAATAGTATTGTAGTATATGGAGCTACCTGTATATTATGCCTTCTTCTTATTGGATTTAAAGGCGGTGTCATAACTTACATTTTGTTTTTTGGATTATACGGCTTTGCAAAATATTATATTGAGAAGCTGAGAAAACTGCCTATAGAGATATTATTAAAGATTCTATTTTTTAATGTTTCCATTGCTTTAATATTTTTAATATATAGAGTTTTCTTCGCAGGGCTTCTAAAAATAAATATAGCAATTCCACTTGCCATATTTATTTTTCAATTTGTATTCTTAGTATACGATTATGCACTAACACTATTTATTAGCTATGTGAATAGACATTATTTAAAAAGCTGATATTCTATGAATATCAGCTTTTTATTAGTATTTAATAATATTTTCTCTTATTTCCCCCCATTTAAGGGCATCCGAAATTCCATCTTCAATGCTTTTTTCAGCTCTCCATCCAAGAAGCTTTAATGCAGTATCTGCATTACAATAGGAACCAGCAACATCCCCTGGTCTCGGATCAGTTTCTTCCTTGTTTATTTTTTGATTATAAACTTTTTCGAAAGCACTAACTAACTCTTTTACTGTTACACCATTTCCTGTTCCAAGATTTATAACTAAATAATGTCCATCTGGATTTTCAGACTTCTTAAAAGCTTCTTCAAAATTCTCTATAGCTTTTACGTGAGCCTTTGCTAAATCCCATACATGGATATAATCTCTAATTCCGGAACCATCACGAGTAGGCCAATTTACTCCAGTAATTTGGAACACTGGATTTCTTCCAAGTGCTGTATCTACAAGCTTTCCAAGCACATGGGATGGAAACTTCACATGTACCCCAGATCTCATATTTGGATCTGCTCCTATTGGATTAAAGTATCTTAAAGCAATCCCTTTCATATCATAAGCATCACAAAAGTCTTTTAATATCATTTCCATCATAAATTTAGTTCTTGCATATGGACTTCTAGGATTCAATGGAGACTTTTCAGTTACCATAAAGTTATCCACATCATCATATATTGATGCTGAGGAGCTAAAAATAATGTTTTTGCAACCTAATCTATTTAAATTTTTAAATAGTTCCAATGACTTCGCTACATTTTCAGTATAATAGCCATATGGATTTGATACTGAATCAGGAACAACAATTAACGCAGCAAAATGAATAGCATGTTTTATGTCTGGATGATCTTTGAATATTCTTTCTAAAATTTCTTTATCTGCTATATCTCCCTTATAAAAAATTCTATTTTTCGTAAATTCTTCTCTACCAGTAACTAGGGAATCCAGTATAACCGGCTCATGCCCTCTGTCTAATAAAGCTGAGCATACTGTACTTCCAATATATCCTGCTCCTCCTGTAACTAGAACCTTCATTTGCTTTCATCCTTTCCAATAAAATAAATTCAAATTAATTTTTTTACATAGTTTATATTTTATACTTATAACAATATTTTGGCAAATGATTATACTTAATTTTACATTTAATACATATATTATTTACCTTTTATCAACATTTGTAGTTAGACTCAATTAGTTTTTCAATTCTCTCTCTGACCTCTATTGGCAGCTCCCTTGTAAGTGCTCTTTTTAATAAATCAATTCTTGTAATTCCATTATCTTTTAAATAATTTTCAATCATAACCACTTTCTTTTCTCTATTAGGTATTACTTGGTACAGAACGTACCAATCTTCTAAAGATGTTAGTGGGATATCCACACCATCAATATCTACTATTCTTGCTATGGAGCTTTTATCAAATATGTATCTATAGCTGCCATCGCAAAAATTTATGGTTAAGCCGGCCATAACATCTACATCACTACCGTTAATAACATATTCATAAAAATATTCTGTAGCGTATTCTTCTACTTTCTCCCGATACTTCTTATTTCCTAGTTCTTTCAATATACAATCCACTTTATCTATATCATTAATATCCACCATAAGATCTATATCATTAGGTCTATCTACTAACCCATACTGATTAAGCATAACAGACGCTCCCACTGCCCACAAGATACCATCTCTATTAAGCCTTTCTCCAATTAGCCTTAAATTCTCAAAAATCATTTAGTTCACCTCTTTTATTTTTATTCATATTATAATACTGATTAACTATTTAAAGGAGTTAAGTATTATGTATCATAGTCCATATGATGATTTTATATCAAATTCCATTAGAGCACCACAACCAAATTCTTATGTCCGATTTTTCAATACCTCACCAAATTCTCCAGCACTATATGTTTATGCAAATGATACTCTTATAGCAAAAAATCTTAACTATAAACAGCTTACTCAATATGTTCCTGCACCAGTTGGCAATTATATTATAAAAGTATATCCTGCAGGCAAAGATACCAATCCTGTGCTTACATCAGAAGTTTATATTCCACCAAATACAATTTTCAATGTAGCTATTGTTGATAAATACCCAAATTTAAGCTTATATACTATTCCAGAGCCAGTCTCTGCTCAAAGCTTTGGAAGGCCATGTATTAGATTTATTAACCTATCCCCTGACTCTCCTGAAATAGATGTTCTTTTATCAAATGGTACTAAAATATTTAATAGTGTAGGCTATAAATTCATCACTGATTACGCGTGTATTCCTTCAGGAAGCTACAGCTTTGGCATTGCACCTGCTAAAACTACAACCCCAGTATTATCAACATCTAATGTTAGTCTTAATCCTAACAGCTACTATACCATTTACGCACTTGGGGAAAGTCCTAAGAATTTTCCTACCGAAGTAATTATAGTGCCTGAACCTAGATAACATAATTTATGTAAAAAAATCATCTGAAGCCCTTTAATTTATAAAATGCAGCTTTAGATGATTTTTTATTGCCTCAATGAGTATGCCTATGGTGAATGTCCGGCATATGCTGGTGCTCATGCTCTATTTCTTTATGTTCATGTACGTGCGAGTGATATCCATTTGCAGGTATTTCACCTGGCAAATGCACATGGTCATGATGATTATCCTCATGGCAGTGTCTGTGTTCATGTATGGTTGCTTCATGTATATGTTTATGACAATGTTCTTCTTTTAACAAAAGAACTGTTCCAAAAATCATTATAGGAAGAGAAACCAAAAACATTACCGTTGGTATTTCTCGTAGTAATATAAATGCCAAAATTACTCCTATAAAAGGTGAAGTTCCAAATAAGGCTGATGTTCTAGCACTGCCTAAATTTCTCATTGCAAGCACAAATAATACTATGCTGAAGCCATAACTAAAGCAACCAAGAAGCATAGCTTTTACTACTGTCTCAATGCTGGGGAACATACTTCCTGTAATAAGCGTTAGTATAAGAGAAAAAAATCCTGCTCCAAATCCTTTGATAGTAACAATAGTAAATGGATTTTTTGAGGAAATGTTTCTAGTAAAATTATTATCTATTCCCCAACATATACACGCTGCTAAAATTCCTAAGGTACCAATAGATAGCCCCCACTGATTACTAAAATCCCATGACAAAATTATACTTGCTGCTGTAATAAATAATATTGCCATTAAACTCCTTTTGCCTATAGCTTCTTTAAATACACCTGCAGCTATTATTGTAGTAGCTATGCTCTCAAAATTGAGCAGCAGAGCAGCAGTTGAAGCTGGTGTTATCTTTAAAGAATACATCAAAATAATAGGAGCTATAACCCCCCCAAAGATTACTGCACCGAGTAGCCATGGATAATCCTTTTTTATTAATGGTGCCTCATTATCTTTATTCTTTTTTATAATTTTTATTGCTAACCTATATAAGATCATACCAACCCCACTACCCAAATATAAAAAAGCGGCAAGTGGAATAGGTTCTATATGACCTAAAAGAATTTTAGAAAGAGGAGCACTAGCACCAAATAGTGCTGCAGCTAATAAAGCTTGTATCATTGAATATGCCTTTGCTTTATTCACATTTATTCTCCTTTCTATGTAAATATATAACTATATAAATATATACCTAGTTATATACTTTTATTCTATATAATTTTCTCCCAGCGGAATGTTTAATTCAATAATGGAATCTTCATTTTCACCAATTATCTCAACACTTATAGTATGCACAGTGGTTTCAAACACTTCATCTATACTGCTAGTTTCTACTACAGCCCTACTAAACTCCTTTATATCACTCATATTACCAACAGTCATATGAGGCATAAATTCAGCATTTTTTAACCATACTGGATAAAACTCTTCCAATATTCCCGTATATATTCTTTTATGCATTAAAACTATATTATTATAACCGTCTCTTATGTTTAAAAATAAGTAGTTTCCAAATGACTTTGAAGGAGTAATTCCACTAAGAGTAACAGAAAATGGCTTAATATCTGAAATCACAGCTTCTATATGCTCTTCTAATTTATCTGTTTCCATATCACTTTCAAATGGAAATACCAAAGTAATATGAGGTCTTACATGTTCTGCAAGTGGATCATACTTTCTTCTTATATCATCAATTATTTTAATATTATCAAAATGCGGAAATATCATTACACAACGTTTTACCATAAACTTTTCCCCCTTCTTTCCTATATATTTATATAGTGTTGCTCATCTACCTAGATATTCTTTTACTGCTTCTAAAAGCTTTTTTGAACTTTCATAGGTTAATAAATCCATAGCATCACTATATTGAACCCATTTATAATCTTCAACTTCCTCTGTTTGGATTTTCACAGGCTCATCTTCAGCTTCTCCAATAAAGTACACTACCTTCTTTAATATATCAATTGATATAAAGTATTCTGTTTCAAGACTAAATCCATCATCTATTTCAATATTAAGTCCTGTTTCTTCATATACTTCTCTTATTGCTGTATCAATTTCACTTTCCTTTTCTTCCACGTGTCCTTTGGGAAATCCCCAATAGCTATTATCTTTACTTTCAATTAATAAAAACTCAGTATGTTCATCTTTCTTCCTATAGATGACTGCACCACATGACTTTTCTTGTTGTAGTCCTTTATCATTTAATATCTCTTCAAACCTATCTTTTGTCATTGTAAATAAAATCTGACTATCAGTATTTGATACAATGTTAAATCCGAAATTCCGGAGTGCCTTTTGTCCTTTTTCATTTATTACATCATCCCAAATAACTTGTCCACCAAAATCAAAAAAATAGTAACCTAAAAGAAGCTGAATTGCTTCCTTTGCATATCCTTTTGATCTATATTTACTTTGAACTTTAACATTAAAATCTGCTTTACCTTCTACTTTATCAAACCTATGAAAGCTTACTTCTCCAACTGGAACATTATCTAAAGTGTAAATTAAGCAATAAAAATTCTTGCCATCAGTTGGGTTCACCATCTTTTCATACCATGCTTTTCTTTTTTCAACGGGAAATGGTACAACTCCACCAACATCCGTCATTGTTTTGATATCAGACCATAATTCTGCTACATAATTTAATTCTTCAAATTTAGGCTTCTTTATATAAACTAAATTTCCACACTTTTTAAAATCAAAATCCATCTGTTCTCTCCTTTACCTATCATGCTTTACAAAGTCAGCGCATATTTTAGTAACATCATTTAATATTTGTATGCTTTTAATATAATCATCTACTTCAAGTGAATGAACTGCCCCTTCAATGATATGTATATCTACATTAGGATTTTCTATATCATCTACATCCTTTCTGCTAAAAAATTTATCATTAGTTCCTACAACAATGCTGCAGCTAGATTTCATAATATACTTCTCTGTATCCTTTATAGGTGTAAGAAACAAATTATTGGCCTTTTTATATCCTATTAGTTCACTAATTTCACCAGCAACAATAGTGCCTAAACTTTTACTTATAAAATATATATTTTCATATGTATTAGCTAAACATGATTGAACAGCTTCGTATGATTCCTTAATAATTCTATCCAAGAAATCATCTAAGGTTTCCTTACTACTATTAAAGCTTCCATATTCTAAGCTAAGTACATCACATCCTGATAATAACGCTACTTTTCTTGCATAGTGCAGTATTGGCCTATCACAGCTATAATCTGAGCCAGGAAATAGAATAACTATTGAATTAGCTTTTGAGGAATGTGTAAAATAAAGATTTTCAATTTCTTGTCCAAAGGAAGATTTCACTTTTATAAAACTCTTATTTATCAATTTAATTCCCCCACTTTTATTTCAAATATCTTAATTTATCTTATCTAACATCTATATGTAATTATACCATTTTACACCATATACTGCTATTTCTATATAATATAAAAACCACAGAATATATGGCCAAAATTCCCCTACATTCTGCGGTTTTCTAAAAAACTATTTTTATTTGTTATTAAGCTAATGATTATTTTTATTTAGACACAGGTATAAATCCAATCTTCTTTTGCATCTTTCTTAAGGTTTTATTTGCTATATAATTGGCTTTTTCTGCACCAGCCTTATATATACTCTCTAAGTATGCTTTATTTGCAACAAGTTCTTTTACCTTGATTTGAATTGGTTCAAGTTCTGCCACTATTGCTTCTGCCACATCTTTTTTAAACTGAGCATATCCTTGACCCTCATATTTTTTCTCTATTTCTTCAAAGGATTCTCCTGTTATGGTGCTTAATATTGTCATTAGATTTTTAACTCCAGGCTGCTCATCAGTATATTTTACAGCTCCTATACTATCAGTTACAGCTCTAGATACCTTTTTTCTAATTACTTCTGGTGGATCCATTATTAAAATAAAGCTATTTGGATTATCATCTGACTTTGACATCTTCTTTGTTGGATCCTGTAAATCCATTATTTTTGCACCTGTTTTTGATATATAAGGATCTGGAACTACAAAAGTTTCACTATAAAGATTGTTAAACCTTTGAGCTAAATCTCTAGCAAGCTCTAAGTGCTGTTTTTGATCGCTGCCTACAGGTACTAAATCAGTTTGATAGAGAAGAATATCCGCAGCCATTAACACTGGATAGTTAAATAATCCTGACGCTATTGATTCTCCATATTTTTGAGATTTGTCCTTATATTGAGTCATTCTTCCCAGTTCTCCCATGTAGCTGTAGCAGTTTAAAAGCCATGCCGCTTCACTGTGAGCAGGTACATGTGATTGTATAAAGATGGTATTCTTTTCAGGGTCAATGCCTGCAGCCATATAGATAGACATAACTTCTAAGGTTCGTGTTCTTAAATCTTTTGGCTCCTGTTTAACTGTAATAGCATGTAAATCCACAACACAAAAGTAGCAATCATATTCCTCCTGTAGTTTTACCCAATTCTTAATGGCTCCCAAATAGTTACCCAAGGTCAGCTGACCTGAAGGCTGAATTCCACTAAATATTACTTTCTTTTTTTCTTCCATATCTATTCCTCCATAAATATTAATATTATTTCACATAAAAAAGCCCTATGGTTATATAACCATAGGGCGTAATTAGCGCTGTGCCACCTAAATTTAAAAAGCTAAAGGCTTCTTCTCATTGCAGATACAAACATATCCTGCCTTTATAACGTAAGGCATACGTGGAAGACTACTATATTTCATCCCCAGTCTCTGAGACCCATTCAGCTTGTGCATAACTGTTGTAATTCCACCATCTACAACTCTCTGAAAGTCTGTTTATAAGCTTACTTGCTTCTCTTCAAAGACAAATATATTTTTTATCATTATAGCACAGCAGCAATATGGTTTCAAGGCTTTTCACAACTTTTCCCAATCATCCCCATTTTATATAATAACCTGAACTTTATAGCTGCCTTGTTCCATATAAGGTATTAAACCTGTTTCCACCACACTTCCATCCAGGTATATACCTTTATTATCCCCTCTTACTACTTCAATATGGTAGGTACTATTTTTATAATTGTACTCCATTTCATATTGTGACCATTCCTCAGGAACGCATGGCTTTATGGTAAATCCCTTTCCTTCAAGCAGCTTTAATCCAAGCATAGCTTCAATTCCAACCCTGTACATCCAGCCTGAAGTTCCTGTGTACCAACTCCAGCCACCTCTTCCTTCGTGAGGTTCCCTTGCATATACATCAGCAGCCATAACGTATGGTTCTACCTTATATCTCTCACAATCCAGATGAGATTTTGTATGGTTTATAGGATTTATCATATGGAATATTTCCCATGCTCTTTTTCCATATCCAAGCTTTGCAAAAGCAAGTATTACCCAAGTAGCTGCATGAGTATACTGCCCGCCATTTTCTCTAACGCCGGCTACGTAGCCTTTTATATAACCAGGTTCCAGCTTAGATTTTTCAAATGGAGGTGTAAGAAGCAGCACCATTCCTTTATCTTCTTTTACAAGATATTTTTCAACTGCTCCCATTGCTTCCTTAGCTCTCGATTCCTTTGCTGCACCAGATATTACAGACCAGCTTTGTGCTAAAGAATCAATTTGACACTCATCATTTTCTATAGAACCAAGTGGCGTACCGTCATCAAAGTAGGCCCTTCTATACCAGCTTCCATCCCAAGCATTTTTCTCCATATTTTCTTTAATGAATGAAGCTGCTTCCCCATATCTTTCTGCTCTTTCCATGTCACCTTTATACTTACATATCTCAATAAAGTTGCTTAGGATATCATATAAAAACCATCCAAGCCATACACTTTCACCCTTCCCTTTGTTTCCTACAGTACTCATACCATCATTCCAGTCACCACTGCCCATCAATGGTATGTTATGTTCACCAAATCTTAAAGATAAGTCTATTGTTTTTATGCAGTGTTCATAAATAGCTCCTGTGACATCTGAAAACCGTGATACTTTATACCTTTCATCCTCTCCTTCTTTAAGAGGCTCTTCCTCCAGGTATACAACCATTTCATCTAGAATGCTATAATCACCTGTATTTTT
The DNA here is from genome assembly GCF_026012015.1 of Clostridium omnivorum. Lineage (NCBI taxonomy): Bacteria > Bacillati > Bacillota > Clostridia > Eubacteriales > Clostridiaceae > Clostridium > Clostridium omnivorum. The sequence continues at coordinate 754,428 of NZ_BRXR01000001.1, forward strand.
AATATAGTCTATTGTTACAAAGGGAAGCCATAATAAATCATCAGAAAATCTTGTTCGTATACCGCTGTTTACTACAGGGTGCCACCAGTGCTGAACATCACCTTCAATAAATTGTCTAGAAGCACTATGAAGTATTTGATTCTTTGTAATATCAGGATTCAAAAATCCGATTGCCATTGAATCTTGAAGCTGGTCTCTAAAGCCCATAGCTCCTCCCGATTGATAGAAGGCTGTTCTTGACCAATATCTGCATACTATTGTTTGGTACATAAGCCATCCGTTAAGTAAAATATCCATAGTCTTATCCGGTGTTTTAACTTTAATTGTTCCAAGCAGCTTTTTCCAATAATCCTTTGTATCCACTAATGCTGCATAAACCCTTTCGACGCTGCTGAATCTTTCAGTAATACTATCTATATATCCAATATCTTCATTTGCTCCTAATAGCATTACTACTTGCACCTCTCCACCTACCGGAATACTTATTTTTCCATTTACACACACACAAGGATCATACCCTGCTCCAACATTGTTAGATAGTCTAACCTTTTTTAAAGCTTCAGGTGAAGAAATGCTGCCTCCTCTTCCAATGAACTCCTTCCTATTTCCAGTAAAGCTGCAATCTTCTACTCCCAGCATTGCAAGATAAGTATATGCCTTTCCAAAATGTTCACTATAAGGATTCTGTGCATATATATATTTGTCATTTCTCAAATAGGTAGAAATATACTGTGCAGTTTGCTGAGGAAATACTCCTATAGCCAGTTGTGCAAAGTAAGTAAGGGAAAGCTTTCTATCCTTATCACTATTATTTTTAAGTTTCACAAGGCCTAATTTTAAGCTTTCATTTATAGGTGTAAAATAGGTTACCTCTCCTATTATTCCGTAAGCCTCATGCTTAAAATTAGAATATCCAAAGCCATGTTCTACAACATATTCGCCTCTATCCCTTATTGGATTTGCAGATATACTCCATGTATCTCCACTTATTTCATCACGCAGGTATAACGCTTCAGTTGCATAGTCAGTTATTGGATCATTTCCCCAAGGAGTAAGCTTGTTTTCCCTACTGTTTTTGTACCAGGTATACGAACTTCCACTCTCAGATATATGGAAACCAAATTCTTGGTTAGATATTACATTTATCCAAGGTGCCGGTGTATTTTTGTTTTCCTTTAGGTTTATAACATATTGATTTTCTTCTGTATCAAATCCACCAAACCCATTAAAATATTCCAGTTTTTTACTCTCAAATTTGTAGGGCTTGGTATTATACACCACTTCTTCAGTTCTCAATTCTTCTATATTATCTTTATCATCACTAATATCTTTAATTTGATTTATAATGGATCCATTTTCGCTATCTATAACCAGCCTTGCTATTGCAGTGATAAATTTAATATCTTCTTCTGCCATAGTAGCTTTGCTGTGTATAAATACTCCTCCAGGTTTATTTTGTTTATCCCTTGCATGACTTGAGGAAATTAAATCTCTAATGGAATCAAACAGCGGTTGAACATACAAAGTCTGCTGTAAATTAATAATAACTAAATCTACCTTCAAACCTTTAATGCTCCAGTACTCATGTGCAGTTAAAACCTGCCTTAATAGATCTAAATCCTTTTCCTGTCTTAAAATTAGAAGCAATATTGGTAAATCTCCTGATATCCCGTAAGGCCATAGGGCTGGCTGGGACTTACTAATATTTTTGATGTATTCTTCTCTTGCTCTCATCTGTGTATTCATAAATATTATTCTTGAAGCAATTAGCTGATACAGGTTTGCCTGATTAGATTTTATTCCAAGATATTTCATCTCAACCTGACTTTGAGTCCACGCCAGTTCAAATACTCTATTTACATTTTGCATCTCAATGTATTTTTTAGCCACTTCCATCGCTTCTTCTTTTGATTCTACTACTGCCATTGTATATGCTACTCTGCAAGTTTCTCCAGGAGCAAGCTTTACTCTTCTCCTTATACTAATTATTGGGTCAAGCACAGCTCCTACAGTATTTTTTAACGGTGTATCATCTTCCATTGTAACTGGATCCGATACATCCCTTCCTCTGCCAAGGAAATTGAGTCTGCTAGTCTCATATTGTATGCTTCCTACTAAATTACCTTCTACTGCAGCAGTTTGCATTACATAGTACTTTTTTTGCCCCTTGGCTCTTGGTCTTCTGCTTGCTAAAATACTGCCAGTTTCTTCAATATATTCTGTTTGAATAAACAAATTGCTAAAGGTTGGGTGAACTATATCTGCATTATAAGGTGCTAAGGTAATTTCACAGTAGCTAGTCACTTCTATAACTCTTGTATGTTCACTATGATTAGTTATAGATATTCTTCTAACTTCTGCATTTTCCTCATTAGATACTGCCACTTCTGTATGAGTTATCAAATTCCCATCTTGTCTTTTAAACTCAGCTTTATCTAAAGAAAATATTACTTCATAGCTGTCTCCCTCACTTTTGCAGGGTTCATAAGTGGCACTCCAGTATTCATTTGAATTAATGTTTTTTATATAGAAGAAAAAACCTGTATTATCTAATGTCATGTCCTCTCTCCATCTATATACAGTCATATCCTCCTTTTTACTATATCCGCTGCCGCTATTTGTTATCATAAGTGAGTAACTACCATTGCCAAGTAAATGAGTTTGCGGCATATTAGTTTTTGCTGTACTATAGTTCCTGACTATTATGTTTTGCTTTTGATTTATAAAGTCTATATAATCAAATTCTTGATCTCTATCATAAACTATTTTATTTGGCACTCTTTCTTGAAGAAGCAGCTCTGTAGCTTTAACCCTTGGTATATTATGAAATCTCTGCTGTAGTATATTATTGTTTAACACATTGTCTAATGCCATAATACTCATTCCTTCATGGTGAACCATAAAGCATTTTACTATTGTCATTTTCTTTCCTTTAGGCATTCTTTCTTTTGTGTAATCTACAGCTTCATAAAAACCATATTGACCTTCAAGCCCCTCCTCTGAAAGCTTTTTTAGATTTTCAGAGGCACTCTTAGAATCAATTTGAAGCGATAATATTGTTGAGTATGGGGAAATAACAAGTTCATTTGACAGACCCCTTTTTAGCCCTATACCTGGAACTCCAAAAGCTTTATATTGATAATTTAAAGCTGGATCAAAAGAATAAAAGGCTGACTCCGATATACCCCAAGGCACCTTTTTGTATGCGGCATATTTTTTCTGTCCTTCAACAACAGCTTCATAGGTTTCATTTAGCAGAGTATCAGGAAAGCTTTTCATTATAAGAAGCGGCATAAAATACTCAAACATTGTTCCACTCCAAGACACTAAGCCTTTGCCGCTGCCAATAAGTGTCATTGCTCGCCCAAGCCTGAACCAATGCTTTTGTTCTACATCTCCTTTTGCTATTGCTACAAAACTCGCCTGTCTGCATTCAGATGCCAGTAAATCGTAATAGGAGTTCCCCAAAGTATCCCTTTCTATATCATATCCTATTGCAAACAGTTGTCTTTTTTTATCATACAGCATAGAAAAGTCAGTTTCCTCAGCCATATTACTAAGTCTGTTTTTTAAGCTGTTTATTCTTTCTATAATTTTTACATTTTCACTTTTTCCGTTTTGGAGTAAAATATTAAGTTGTTCAAGCCTTTTTCTTTCTGAGCTTCCAATTTCATAATTTTGAGATATTCTATCAATGTCTCTTATAACATTATCTATGTTATCCCCCATAGACATTAATGAACTAATAGATGCTAAATTTTTAAGTCTGTCTATAACATCCTTCATGCTTTCTTCCATTTCAGAAAGCAGCTCAGTCCAGGGCAATAGAACTTGAAGCAGCTTTAATTCATTCTTAACAAAACACTTTGCTTTTTTATTCCAGTATAACTTTTCTTTATCTTCATTATTTTCAATTTGTAATATTAAGCTCCATATATCGTTAAGTATTCTTTTCCATGCCAACAAATCAACTTCCGAATTTGCTAATCTTTCTATAGTTTCCTTATAAAAATCATTTGTTCCTATTGTCTTTTTAATTTCTTCATTACAAAGTAATAAAGTATCCCTCAGTCCATTATATTTTTTTCTTGTTAGCAATGGTTGTTTTTTATATTCTTCAAGGCTTTCTTCTATAATCCATAAATACCCTACAAGATTGCCGCTATCAACCGTAGATATGTATCTAGGATAAAGTGGTTCCATCTTCGAAGTATCATACCAATTATAAAAATGTCCTTTGTATCTTGTTAAGGACTCCATGCTAGCAAGTATTTTATCAAGTCTATCAGTTAATTGAAGTGTGCCAATATATCCCAGGTCAAAAGCAACTATATTCGAGGTGAGACCCATTGCCATATTTGTAGGTGAAGTTCTTTCCGCGATTCCGTTTGGTGGATCTTCTTGATAGTTATCAGGAGCAAGCCAATTATTCTTACTATCTACGAAATCTTCAAAATATGCCCAAGTTTTTCTTGCCACTTTCCTTAAAAAGTTTACTTGTTCATCTGATAATCTAACTTCCTCTTTTGATCTATCTAAGCTTATATAGTATGCAATGTATGGGCTTATAAACCATAATATACAGGATGGAAGCATAAACAGCGTAATGCTTGTAGATTTAGTGATAGAGAGTCCTATCATTAATAAGGCAATAATACTTCCAGGCCACATTGCCGCCATAAAATTTTGAGTTTTTCTCCCAAGTTTTGCTTCTACATCAGCAGCAGTCTGCCATTCAAGCATATTTTTTTTACTAATAGTCAGTCTGTAAAGCGTTCTTATAATAGCATCCAGCATTAAATATGCTTGATATGGCAAAAAACAAAATATTAGAAAAATCTGCTCTACTACAGTTTTAACACTGCTGATTCTTCCAGAAAGACTAATGCCCTTAATTGGTGAAACCACTGCTTCTGAAACATCAAAAAATATAGGGCACAATATTGCCAAAAATGCTACTATTAACCACTGTTCACTAGTGGGAAGTACGCTGAGAGATAAAATTATTAATATAATTATTGACGGTGCTAATAAGCTTCTTCTAAGGTTATCAAACATCTTCCATTTTGAAATTGCATTGAGTGCTGATTTTTTAAATAGCCATGGTAGAAGCTGCCAGTCTCCTCGAGTCCAACGATGAAGCCTCATGGAACTAGAATTATAGTATGCTGGATATCCGTCAATAAGCTCTATATCCGTTAAAAGTCCAGTTCTAACATAGGAACCTTCTAGCAAATCATGGCTTAAAACTGTATTCTCAGGTATTTCGTCCTTTAAAACTTTCTCAAATACATCCACATCATAAATACCTTTTCCAGTAAATATTCCTTCTCCAAATAAATCTTGATATACATCAGAAACCGCCATAGTATAAACATCTATACCTGTCTCACCAGAAAATATCTTAGAAAATAAAGTTTTATTAGCTTCTAAGGTTCCTACCCCAATCCTTGGCTGCATGAGCCCATAGCCCCTTAGTACCTTTTTACCATTTTCACTTAAATACGGTCTATTTAGAACATGGGACATAGCTCCTATGAGTCTCCGTGCGGAATCCCTAGGAAGCTGTGTATCTGCATCAAGAGTAATTACATACTTTACTTTAGAAAGATTGCTTATGTTGCCACTTATCACATTATAGCTAGTGTTTTTATCCCCTCTAAGTAAGCTATTAAACTCCATAAGCTTACCCCTTTTTCTCTCCCAGCCAAGCCATTTATTTTCCTTTTCATTAAATTGTCTATATCTATTAAAGAAATAAAATATGTCCTTATTTTCAGAAGCATATTTTTGGTTTAGTGCTTTTATTTCTTTTAATGCTGTATTTATTAAATTATTATCACTTTCCTCATGCTCATTATCGCTATCTTTAAAATCCCCTAACAATGCAAAATAAAGATTCTTATCCTCATTTGCAAGATAATAAACTTCCAAATCTTCTATTATATCCGCAACTCTTTTTTCATTATTTAAAAGAGTTGGTATAACAACAATACTAGTAAATTCTTCAGGAATACCCTCTTTTAAAGAAAGCTTTGGTATTATCCTGGGTGTTGAAATATAGTTTATACTCCAATTTAAAATAGAAGTTACAATCTCACTGCAAGGAACCAATATTGCGATAAATGCAATTATATAAAGATATATAGGGTAGCCAATATTAATAAGCATTACTCTGCTTATAACTAATAAGCAGAGCAGTACTGTTAAAATTAGTATTGTGCCAACATAAAAAGTAGTAATATTATTTTTTACATGCTTTTTAACCTTAGAAAACCCGTTTTCTTTATAATTTAAATAATCTTTAAGTTTTTCTTCGCCATTATCAATCAAATAGTATCCTACATGTCTTTTATACACTTCTTCACAATTTCCATCATTTGATTCAGCACATTCTACTGCTTTTTTGGCTACAAAGGCTTCAGTATTATTTACCAGCTTAGCTAACTTTTCTACTTTATGCCTATAATAATCTCTAGATTCAAAATCCATTTTCGAATATATATCAGCTGGATCCTGCTTCAAGGCATTTTCAACATAGCTTAGTCTTTCAAAATTATCTCTCCAATTCATTCCTGTAATTTCTCTAATACTATTTATGGAGTTACCTATTGAAAGTTGAAATCCTGCTTGTTTTTGATGCTCAATATTAATCATCTTTTCTGTATTTGTTTCATTTTTCTCAAGCTTTTCATCAATCCATTTATATAAGCCTGCATTATCAATACCATTATCTCTTAATACTTTTAAAAATCTTTCAGTGAAATATGGACTAAATTTTATATTTTCATTTTCAACTTTTTTAAGTTCTTCAAAAAGTTTGTGTTCATTAAATGCATTTATCAATCGTTCAGCTAGCGCATCACCACGTTTTTTTTCACTTTGTGCATATGCAATCTTATCAGCAACCTTGCTTATATTTTGAATTAAAGCAATGCGCACCATTATTGGCAATGCCCATAGTTCGCCACTAGTAAGTACTGAATGACTTTGATACGCTTCTATAAAGCCTTCCAGTGTGTTTTCATTAACTCTTCCATCGCTATGAGATATTAATTCTATTGCTATGCTATAAACTCTAGGATATCCTTTTAACAGACCATTTTCTATAATAGGAAGACCATTATAATAAGAATTTGGCATGTTTTGCTTAATATCCTTGTATTCTTTTTCAATAAGATAGATATTATCCAGCATCCATTCTGCAGCTGGTACCATATCTCTTCTATTTTTTGCTTCTCTATCTATGTACTCATACGCCTTTAATATGCTTCTATAACTTTTATCCAAACTCTTTATAAGCTTCCTCTTGCTGCTAGTTTTTTTTGAGGCTGAGTGAGTACTAGCAATCTCTATTGCATGTTTCTCCAAACCTTCTTTGCTCATATTAATGATTGGAATATCCTCCATTACATTATATTCATCCTTCTCATTCTTTCTTGTAAACCTATAATAAATCAACACTATAATCAAAAGTAAAGCTGTCAAATATATATAGAGCATTCCAATCCTCTCCTTACTTTCTATAGAAATTTCGACTTTTGTTATTATCTCCTAAGTTAAGTAAAAATATTAGTTAAATTATGCTAGTTTATTTGTTCTTTTTTAAATTGCTAAAGAACAATACATTTATCATTAATACTATAAATATGTTTGACAAAATCTAAAATGTGGCATATAATATAGAAAAATATTTTGCTATGAGAAGGAGCAGTAGTTTCTTTTTCAATTAAAGAGAGCTGTTGGCTGGTGAAAAACAGTGTTGAAAGGATACGAACTCGCCTAGGAGCTTGCTTGGCAAAACCAAGCACGGTAAAAACCGTTACCTTTATGAGTGAGATTTAGGCTTTTTCTGAGGGCTTAAGTCTAATTAGAGTGGTACCGCGGTATGTTATCTTTCGTCTCTATTATGACGAAGGATTTTTTTATTTTTTGTAATAATAATTTTGAGGAGGAAATATAATGGCAAACTATGGAACTGAAGTAGATGAAAAGTGGCAAAAAAAATGGGAAGAAACTAATCTATACAAATTTGATAAAAATAATTTAGAGAAAAAGCTCTATGTTCTTGAAATGTTCTCATATCCTTCAGGCAGCAAACTTCATGCCGGACACTGGTTTAATTATGGTCCAGTAGACTCTTGGGCAAGAATGAAAAGAATGCAGGGCTATAATGTATTCCAGCCAATGGGCTTTGATGCTTTTGGACTTCCAGCAGAGAACTTTGCAATAAAAACAGGTATTCATCCTAAAGACTCTACTATAAAAAATATAGAAACTATGGAAAAACAGCTTAAAGCTATGGGCGCAATGTTCAGTTGGGATAACGAAGTTGTAACCTGTGACCCTGATTATTACAAATGGACTCAATGGGTTTTCTTAAAGCTTTATGAAAAAGGCTTAGCCTATAGAAAAAAAGCTCCTGTAAATTGGTGCCCTAGTTGTAATACAGTACTTGCAAATGAACAGGTTGTAGATGGTCATTGTGAACGCTGCGAAACTGAAGTTACTAAAAAGGATCTTACTCAATGGTTCCTTAAGATAACAGATTATGCAGATGAATTATTAGAAAAACTAGATGATTTAGATTGGCCAGAAAAAACAAAAGCCATGCAAAAGCATTGGATAGGAAAATCTACTGGAGCAGAAGTAACTTTTAATGTAGAAAACTCCGATTTAAGTTTTAATGTATTCACTACAAGAGTGGATACACTATTCGGAGTAACATATGTAGTGTTAGCACCAGAAAATGAACTTGTAGATAAGCTTACAACTGCTGAAAACAAGGCTGCAGTAGATGAGTATAAGGAAAATGCTAAGAAGCAATCTGACATCGAGAGACAATCCTTAACTAGAGAAAAAACTGGTGTATTTACTGGCTCCTATGCTATCAACCCTGTTAACGGAAGAAACGTTCCAATCTGGGTTGGTGATTATGTTCTTAACACTTATGGAACTGGGGCAGTTATGGCCGTACCAGCTCATGATGATAGAGATTTTGCTTTTGCTACAAAATACAATCTTCCAATAGAAAGAGTTATTGCAGGTGGGGATAGTCTTCCATATACTGAATACGGAACCCTTGTAAATAGTGAAGAATTTAATGGTCTATCCACAGAAAAAGCAAAAGAAGCCATTGTGGATAAACTTCAAGCAATGAGCTTAGGTTCTGGAAAAGTAAATTATAGGCTAAGGGATTGGCTTGTTTCAAGACAAAGATACTGGGGAGCCCCTATTCCAGTAGTACACTGTGAAAAATGTGGTATTGTTCCAGTGCCAGAAAATCAGCTTCCAGTTGAACTTCCTTATGATGTTGAATTTGCGCCAGATGGAAAATCACCACTTGCAAAATCTGATAAGTTTATGCATACGACTTGCCCTCACTGCGGCGGTCCTGCTCTTAGAGATCCAGATACTCTCGACACCTTTGTAGATTCTTCCTGGTACTTCTTAAGATATGCAGATAATAAAAACTCAGAAAAAGCTTTTGACAGTGATACAATAAATAGCATGCTTCCTGTTGACAAATATGTAGGTGGACCAGAACATGCTTGTATGCACTTACTTTATGCAAGATTTGTTACCAAAGCACTTAGAGATATGGGATATCTTAATTTTGACGAACCATTCCTTTCTCTTACTCATCAAGGACTAATCCTTGGACCAGATGGACAAAAGATGAGTAAATCCAAAGGAAATACTATATCCCCTGATGACTATATAGTTGAATTCGGTGCAGATGTATTTAGAATGTATTTAATGTTTGGATTTGGATACACTGAAGGCGGTGCTTGGAGCGATGATGGAATCAAAGCAATAGCAAGATTCATAGAAAGAATTGAAAGAATCCTTGAAAATTCAAGAGCAGCTATTAATGATTATAGCAAGGCAAAGAATACAATAGATAAAGCTGAAAAAGAATTAAATTACTGGAGACATTTTGCAATTAGAGGTGTAACAACAGACTCTGAAATACTTCAATTTAATACTGCTATTGCAAGAATGATGGAATTTACAAATTCACTTTCAAAATATCTAAATGAAGATACTATAAATCCTAGCTTCCTAAAAGAAGTATTAATAGATTTTATAAAGCTTTTAGCTCCATTTGCTCCTCACTTCAGCGAAGAACAATGGAATCTTATTGGTATGGACTACTCCATATTTAATCAAAGCTGGCCTGTATTTGATGCATCTGCTCTTATAAAAGATGAAGTAGAAATAGCTATTCAAATAAATGGCAAGATAAAAGCAAGAATAAATGTATCTTCTGATTTAAATGAAGAAGGAATTAAAAAAGCATCCTTAGAAGATAAGGATATAGTAACTGCCCTTGAAGGAAAAACTGTAGCAAAAATCATAGTTATAAAAGGCAGACTTGTTAATATTGTTGCTAAATAAGAAAAAACTCTAGGTTTTATATACCTAGAGTTTTTTGTACCTCACAAGGATGTTTGCTTGTCACAGTGGTGGTTAAACAAACCATCCTTGTGACATTACCTATACTTTTCAAGAGCCTTTTCTGTAGCTTGAAGAAGACTGCTTAGGTCATAAACCTCTCCCTCTTCTATAAGCTTATTCAGCTGCATTTGATATCTTGTAGATTCTGCTCCTTTGCCAATTGATGCAAGAGTGATAATATTATTCATAATGTTAGAAATTAAACTAGACTTAACCTCAAATAGTTTTTGAGCATCTTTAATTTCATCCTTTATTTCTAGCATCAAATAGTCTAAATTAAATGCTGCATCAGCAGCATTTTTAAGCTTTTGCTTTATATCCCCTGGAATCTGATGCTTGTACTTATAGTTTAATGAATGCTCAATAGTTGCCCAAAAGTTCATAGCTAAGGTTCTTATTTGGAATTCTGCTAATATATATTTTTGACCTTCAGCCATATTTACTGGATACTTTATAATCATATGATAACTTCTATAACCACTTTCCTTTACATTAGTAACATAGTCCTTTTCATACATTATCTGCATGTCTTTTCTTTCTCTAACCAATTGAACAACTTTTTCTACGTCATCAACAAATTGGCACATTACTCTGATTCCAGCTATATCCTCCATCTCATATTCAATTCTATCAAGAGGAATATTAAATTTATTAGCTTTTTCTAATATACTTGAAATCTCTTTAACTCTTCCAGTGACAAATTCAATTGGGGAATATTCATTTTTCCTTCTATATTCAGTTCTAATACACCTAAACTTAACTTTCAGTTCTTCTACAGCCTGTTCATAGGGTATTAAAAATGTCTTCCATTCTCTAATCGCCATAAAATTCATCCTTTACAATGAAATACTTCATGTATATTATAATACAAGAAATTATTTTCTTAAATATTAATTATTATATCATATAAAATAATGTTTTCTTTAATTTTTTTTGTTATAATATTAAAAAAGGCATTTAACTAAAGCATAGAAGGTGATGTAATGAATGACAATATTTTTTCAGGACTAGAAGATTTAGGTCTTGGTAAATTAGACGAACTACAACTATTTGGCAAAAAGGAAGAAACTAAAGAAGGTACTACTGAAAAAAAGGAAGAATCTCCTCTAGCGCATCTTTACGATCAAGAAGTGCAATGCCCGGTTTGCGGAAGTAAATTTAAAGTAAGATCGGTTAAATCCTCTTCTTACAGGGTACTTAAGAAGGATAGTGACTTTTTTATCAGATATGGTACTGTAAATCCTTATTTCTATGATGTCTGGCTTTGCAATATATGTGGCTATGCTACTATGAAATCAGACTTCAATAAAATTAGAGGTTTTCAAATCGAGAAAATCCAAAAAAACATTTCTATGAAATGGACAGGCAGAACTTACCCTGAGGTTTATACTATTGATAATGCTATTGAGAGATATAAGCTTGCACTTTATAATTCTGTAGTTATGGAATCTAAAACTTCTAGAAAGGCTATGAATTGTTTAAAGCTTGCTTGGATGTATAGACTTTTAGAAGACGATAAAAATGAGCAGCTATTCCTAGCTCAAGCCCTTTCAGGCTTTTCAGAAGCCTATTCCTCTGAAGATTTCCCGATTTATGGTATGGACAGATTTACTACAGAATATCTAATTGGTGAATTAAACAGATTAGTTGGAAATTATGAAGAATCAAATAAGTGGTATGGTAAAGTAATATTATCCTCTGCTGCACCCCAAAAAATTAAGGATTTAGCTAGAGATCAAAGAGATTTGGCTAAACAAGCTGAAACAGCTTCAGAAGAAGAAATCGGCATGGAAGATGATTTGGCAGTGGATGAAAAGAGTAAAAAATCAGGATTTTTCTCTAAATTCTTTGGCAAATAAAAGTGATACCTAGCTTGCTAGGTACCACTTTTTTCTTTTCTAATTTTAAATTAATCAAAGCATTTATTAAGCTTTATCTTAGATAAATAAATTTACATTTGAATCTTCTGCTTCGCCTAGATAATATCCTACTCCACCTATTTTCACTCCATCAATTAGTTCTTCTTTCTTTAATCCCATAACATCCATAGACATTTGGCAAGCAACTATTTCTATTCCGCTATCAATAGCAGATTGTATTAATTCTTCAAGAGAGGTTACATTTTTATCCTTCATAACCTTTCTAATCATTTTTCCACCCATGCCCATCATATTCATCTTAGAAAGCTTTAGCCTCTTGCTTCCTCTTGGCATCATCATTCCGAACATCTTATCCATAAATCCTTTTTGCACTGATACCTTTTCGTGCTTTCTCAAAATATTAAGTCCCCAGAATGTAAAGAACATAGTAACCTTTTTGCCCATAGAAGCTGCTCCGTTTGCTATAATAAAGGAAGCTATAGCTTTATCTAGATCTCCACTAAAAACCACCATTGTTTTATTGTCCTTTACAGGTGTATAAGCTTGGTTTACTGGAGCTGCTTCAATAGCTGCATTTTTTCTTATAAATGCAGTAATGGTTCCTGCCTGCTTTGAAATATCTACAAGCTCATTATTGGTTCTCTTACTCCAAGCCTTTATATCCTCATAAAAACCAGGATCAGATGCTGTAACCTTTAAAATTTCACCTTCCTTTAAATCATCCATACACATTTTAACCTGCATTAATGGCCCAGGACAGCATAATCCACAAGCATCTAATGCTCTATCAAATTTACCTTTATCTTCAGCCTCTACCTTTACTGTTTGAGTATCTGGATCTATCTTCAGCCCTTTTGATCTATTATCATCATTAGTATCTTTATTAATTGGTTTGAAATTTAACATTGAAGACGTTTTGTATCCGCCAGTTACATTCATAACCTTATATCCATTTTGAGTTAATATTCTATCGGCTACATAACCTCTTAAGCCTACCTGACAGTACTCAACAATGGTTTTATTCTTATCTAATTCTGAAAGTCTATCTCTTAAATCATCTACAGGAATATTTAATGCTCCTTGAAGGTGTCCATTGCTGTATTCCATATCAGTCCTAACATCTAGCAGAATATAGTCATCCTCATTATTTTCATCTATATCCTTCCATGCCACCATATGGCTTCTTCCTTCAAGCACATTTTGCGCTACAAATCCTGCCATATTCACAGGATCTTTTGCAGATGAAAATGGAGGCGCATAGCATAGTTCTAGTTCAGCTAAATCCTGTACCGTTCCACCTAGTCTCATAGTTGTAGCAATTACATCTATTCTCTTATCCACCCCATCAAAACCTATACCTTGTGCGCCTAATATCTTTCCCTCATCATTAAAGATAAGCTTGAGTGACATTGGTGTTGCTCCTGGATAATAAGAAGCATGTGATACTGGATGTACGTATATTGCCTTATAAGGAATATTTAATCTCTTAAGAGTTCTTTCATTTGCTCCTGTGCTTGCAGCTGTAAGTTCAAATACCTTTATAATAGCAGAACCTTGAGTACCTTTAAAGCTTGAGTTTAATCCAGCTACATTATCTGCTGCAATTCTTCCTTGTTTATTAGCTGGCCCAGCTAGTGGTATAGCTGTCTTTTGGCCAGTAACAAAATCAGTTACTTCTATAGCATCTCCTACAGCATAAATGCCTTCCATGTTTGTTTGCATTTTATCATTTACAACTATGTGCCCTCTTGGTCCAATTTCTATTTCACTGTCTTTTAAGAATGTAGTATCAGGAGCAACACCTATAGCCAAAATAACCATATCTGCTGTAACACTATCTCCATTTTTCAATGAAACTTCTACTTGGTCATTCTTTTCTTCAAATTGTTCTACTCCATTATCTAAAATTAACTTAATGCCATTATCCGATAATTCCTTTTCGGCAATTACTACCATATCTGAATCAAAAGGTGCCAATATATGTGGTGCTGCTTCTACAAGAGTGACACTGACGCCTCTCTCTTTAAGATTTTCAGCCATCTCTACTCCTACATAGCCTCCACCTATAACCACAGCTGATTTTGTATTATTGTTATCTACAAACGCCTTTACAGCGTCGGTATCAGGTATATTCCTTAAAGTAAATATTTTTTTACTATCTATTCCCTTAATATTAGGTCTAAGTGCCTTAGCACCAGGAGATAAAATTAAGTAATCATAGTTTTCTTCATAAGTACCCTTGTCTTTACTCTTAACAGTTACCTTTTTATTTTTAGCATCAACTGAAACTACTTCACTGTTTACTCTAACATCTATATTAAATCTTGCCTTCATGTTTTCTGGTGTTTGTACTAATAGCTTGCTTCTCTCTTTTATATTTTCACCTATATAGTAAGGTAACCCACAGTTTGCAAAGGATATATATTGATCCCTTTCAAACATTATTATCTCTGCAGTTTCATCTAATCTTCTAAGTCTAGCAGCAGCAGAAGCTCCCCCTGCTACTCCTCCAACAATCAAAACTTTTTTACTCATTTTTAATAATTCCTCCTTTATTCGCCCCACTAGGGTAACCTATACTTGTTTGTTATTTTACAAACTTATGATTTGATATTTATTAACCTAATCTTCTAATAAGGCATCTATTATTTTTTTAATTTTAGGATTTGTTACTTTATAATTGATTTCAAGTCCGTTTCTTTCACCTTCAATAATCCCTGCAGCTCTTAACTTTTGCAAATGCTGTGAAACAGTGGACTGAGGCACATCTAAGCAATTCTGCATATAAGTAACATTACAGGATCCCTTACTAAGTAAGCCTCTAACAATACACAATCTTACTGGATGAGCTAAAACTTTTAATAATTCTGCAGCGTCATTATATTTTTTATAATCTTTCTCCATGTGGACCTCCTTGAATTCCTTATAGATCCATGAAGATTAATAATCTTCATGGATCCTGGTATTTCTTATCAGTACTTTGTTAATAATTCTACTTTTGTTATCATAACTTATTGTTTAATTTTTAAGCTTATATTATTTATTATTCTATATATTTATATATTACGATATATAAATATATAAGTCAACAGGTTACCCACCTGTTTTAAAAAATTTTGACTGGATCAAAATCTAAATAATCCGCTGAGGTTACGATATATTCTATGCCTTCTTGAACACCTTCAAAAACGCATTTTAAGGATGGCCCATGAAGATGACCATAAATTACCTTTTCAACTTCATATTCTTTAAGAATACTTATAATTTCCGTAGCCTCAAACTTCTCATTTACAGGTGGGTAATGAATCATAACTATAAACTTTTTAAAGCCTGCCTTTTTAGCAGATTCCAGCGAGAGTCTCAATCTTATAAGCTCTCTGCTATATATTTTTTTATCATGCTCCTTAAAATTATCTCCTCCAGGACATATCCAGCCTCTTGTACCACAAATAGCATATTCTTCATAGTTAAAGAAATTATTTTGAATAAATTTCATGTCGCTATATAAATCATTAAGCTTTGTAATACTAGTCCACCAATAATCATGGTTTCCCTTTATCATTATCTTTGTTCCCGGGAGCTCATGAATAAACTCCAATTCCTTAAGCCCTTCTACCATTTTCATGGACCATGAAATATCTCCTGCAATTAAAACAGTATCTTCATCTTTAATTTTAGAAAGCCAATTTTGCTTTATCCTTTCATGATGCATAAACCAATGCTCACCAAATACGTCCATTGGCTTCTCTCCACTTAATGCCAGATGAAGATCAGATATTGCATACAATGCCATATAATCAACCCCTGTCTTTTTTGCTGTCCAAATCCATTACATATGCTATAACACTTGCTACTGCCTCATAAAGTTCACTAGGAATGTACTCTCCAACTTCTACATTGACTAAAAGGTCTGCCAGTTCTTTATTATATACTATTGGAACCTCAGTGTCCTCAGCAACCTCTATAATTTTGTCTGCTATATATCCTACACCAGCAGCAGTAACAATGGGAGCTTCATATCCATTTTCATAATTTAACGCAACAGCTTTTTTTCTGTTTTCCATTTTATCACACCCTAGCCCTTTATACTACTACATTTATTCCATTTAAACTATTTTCTCCAAAAAAGTCTCTGCAATTTACAATATTCATTTCTTTGTCCTTTTTATCAACTACAATCTTTACATTATAACCAATACTTTCAAGTTCATTCTCTAATATAGTCTTACCAGAACTTATTAATTTTACATAAGGTTCTTCACATTTTATTTCAATATCCATTTTGCCATTTGTAACCTTAAAATAAGCATCTACTATCCCCAAATTTACTGTCTCAACACTTGCAGCTAATTTAATATTCTTTGAGTCTAATTTCTTTCCTGACTTTCTATCATCTTTCACTATTAATTTGAAATCATAATTTGTTTCTCTAATATTTAGTGGAACATCCATGTAGTAGTATTGATTACTCATAGTATTGAACACTTTAAAATTATTTAAATGTTCATTTAAATTATCTAGTACTTTTGAAAAGGTTTCAGGTTGTACATTATCTTTTGTTTGTAAAAGTTTTTCTATAACTGTCTTCATTTGTTCAGTTTTCAATTCTATTTGCTGTTTAAAAAGCTGCACAGTTGAATTATCTTCAGCTTGTAATACTTTTTTTTCCATTACCTTTACAAGTGTCTCACTAGTGTTACTGTTTTCCTTAAAAGCTTTACTAAGGCTATCAACATTCTCTTTAGTAAATTCAGCATCATTTTTCAGTATGGTTTTAATTTCATCTTCAGGTATACTTTTTAATTTTGATAAAAAGTCCTTAAGTGTACTTCTTATCTCTTCTGCCTTTTCACTTCCAGGTTCAATGTTTCTCTCCTTCATAAACTTTTGTATAAATTCTTCTGTTTGCAATGCTTCTTTTCCAACTTTCTTAACAAGTTCATTATAAATGCTCATGTTTTCCTTAAAAGCCTTGCTAAAACTATCAATATTTTCTTCAATTAAATCAGTATTATCTGCCAATATCGTTTGAATTTCATCCTCAGATAGACCTTTTGATTTTGATAAAAAGTTTCTAAGTGTGCTTCTTATTTCTTCTGCCCTTTCGCTTCCAGATTCAATATTGTTGCTTTTCATGAACTTTTGTATAATTTCTTTAGCTTGCAATGCTTCTTTGTCAATTTCATTCACAAAAGTTTTGTATACATTGCTGTTTTCTTTAAAAATCTTATTAAAGCCATCAATATTTTCTTGAGTTAAATCAACATTATTTTCTAGTATGGTTTGAACTTCATCCTCAGGCAGAACTTTTAATTTTGATAAAAAATCCTTAAGTGTAATTCTTATCTCCTCTGCCTTTTCACTTTTAGGTTCAATATTCCTCTCTTTTATAAATCTTTGTATAAATTCTTCTGTTTGCAATGCTTCTTTTGCAATTCCATTTACAGGTTTCCTATAAATACTGCTATTTTCATTTGAAACCTTGCTAAAACTATTAATATTTTCTTCAGTTATATCAGCATTATTTTCGCCTATGATTTGGATTTCATCCTCAGACAAACCTTTTGATTTTGGTAAAAAGGCCTTAAGTGTGCTTCTTATCTCTTCTGCCTTTTCACTTCCAGGTTCAATATTCCTCTCGTTCATAAACTTTTGTATAAATTCTTCCGTTTGCAATGCTTCTTTTCCCAATTCCTGAACAAGTGTTTTGTAAATATTACTTTTTTCTTTAAAAATCTTATTAAAGCTATCAATGTTTTCTTCATTTAAATCAATATTATTTTCTAGTAGAGTTAAGATTTCATTCTCAGACAAACCTTTTAATTTACAAAAAAAGCCCTTAAGTGTGCTTCTTATCTCTTCTGCCTTTTCACTTCCAGGTTCAATATTCTTACTTTTCATATATTTTTGAATAAAAGCTTCTTCTTCATCATCATCTTCATTTAATTTATTACTAAATCCAATAAGAGTTTTTATTTTAGATACATTTTCTTTTGTAAGTGGTATTCCGAATTTAACCATTTTTTCTAATAATCCTGAATCCTTGCTGCTTAAGTTCTGTTCTCTAATTATATCTTCTATGGAACTGCCTTCACTATCTTTGTTATCATCTTTTGTATTAATTAATTTAATTAGCAGCTTTCCTTCTTTAAATCCCTCAACCTGAAATCGTAAAAGTCCATTAGGTACAAAATCCACTGGTTCTTCAAGCTCAGCAGGAAACTGCCATCCGTCTAATAGCTTAATGATAACATCCTTATTATTTAAACCAGTTTTTACTATTCTAGCGGAAAAACCTTCGCCTATATCAAAAGAAAGCTTACTTGATATTTTTTTGTTATTATTGTTATACAAACCTGTAACATTATTTACTCCTGCCATAGCTTCACCACCTCAATACTCATCTTATTTAATTATCGTATGATATATATGACAGCTAAAGAAAAAACCCAGAAATTATCTGGGTTTTCTATAAATTATTATAATTTATTCAATAATAATTTTGTTGTAGTTTTTCTTACCTCTTTTAACTAGCATACTTCCTTCAGTAAAGTCTACTTCAGTAACCAGTCTGTTTATATCAGTTATTTTTTCACCATTAACGCTTAGACCACCCTGCTGAATAAGCCTCTTACCTTCTCCCTTTGATGGTAATATTTTAGCAGCAACTAAAACATCTAATATAGAAGAATTAATCATATCTTTGCTTACAGCAGCTGTTGGTACATTACTCATGTCTCCAGCACCAGCAAATAGAGCTTCAGCTGCGGATTTTGCCTTTTCTGCCTCTTCTTCACCATGAATTAATTTTGTTACTTCATAGGCAAGAACTTTCTTTGCTTCATTTATTTCTGAACCTTGTAGTGCTCCAAGTCTTCTTACTTCATCCATTGGCAAGAAAGTTAAAAGTGCTAGACACTTCTCAACATCTGCATCATCAACATTTCTCCAATATTGATAGAAGTCATATGGGGACATTCTATTCTTATCAAGCCATACAGCCCCACTCTCAGTCTTACCCATTTTCTTTCCTTCACTATTAGTAAGTAATGCGCAAGTCATAGCAAAGGCTGGCTTTCCTTCTTTTCTTCTTATAAGATCTGCTCCAGCCAGCATATTAGACCATTGGTCATCCCCGCCTAGCTGCATAACGCAGCCATATCTTCTATTGAGCTCTAAGAAGTCATATCCCTGCATTAGCATATAGTTGAATTCTAAAAAGGATAGTCCTTTTTCAAGTCTTTGTTTAAAGCACTCTGCAGTAAGCATTCTATTAACTGAAAAATGAACTCCTACTTCTCTTAAGAAATCTACGTAATTTAAATCTAAAAGCCAGTCAGCATTATTCGCCATAATAGCTTTTCCATCACTAAAATCAATAAGCTTCGATAACTGTTCTTTTATGCAATTAGCATTATGCTGGATTTCCTCTTTAGTAAGCATTTTTCTCATATCAGTTTTTCCAGATGGATCTCCAACCATAGCAGTTCCACCACCTACTAGTGCAATAGGTCTATGTCCTGCCCTTTGCATATGAGCCATCATCATCATAGCAATAAAGTGTCCAACATGAAGACTGTCTGCTGTTGGATCGAAGCCTATATAAAAAGTTATCTTTTCCTTCTCTAATAATTCTCTTGTTTCTTGTTCATGAGTGAATTGTTTTAAAAATCCACGCTCTTCAAGTACATCTACAACACTTGCCATGTTATTCCTCCTTGTATTCCTCTGGGATATTTACGCATCACTAATTACCATTAATCCCATGTTATTCCAGGCCAATTTTTAAGCTTTTAACCCATTTCTTCTTTATAGTATATAGTTAAACTCATCTTTTATCAATATTTTACTGTATATTATTTGTCTTTTATGATAAAATTTATCTATAAGTACTAAGGAGAAAGGATGTTCAGTAATGCAAAGTTGGGATTTTAAATCACTGGTGCTATGTAATGAAATCAGTCTATCAAAGATTGCGGCTCACTTTGGAATAAACAAAAAGTTTAAATGGGAAGATCCTCTTGTGCTGCATGATAACGGGTTGAAGGGAATTGTTAAGGGAACTGAGAACAAATGGGTTTATATATATGCTTTTGGTTCTATAGTGTTCATCAATATGGAATTTCACGAAATTCAGGATACAATAAAATATTTAAAAGATGTTGATCCAAATTTAAAAAATAGTTTTGCAAATAATTATCAAGATGAATATAGATTGGAAATAGATCCTACATATGATTTTGCTCTATATAATGATTTAATGACCTCAAATGAATTTATGCCTTATCATCTTGATATTATATCAATGATACTGGCAAAATCAACTGCTTTTGATAAAATTGAAGCTGATACCGATAAGCTTTTAGACAGTATTGAAGATGTAATAAATTTTCTTGAAAAAGGTAAATTTAATATGTCTGATGAGCAAATTGCAAAGACTTCTGCTAAAGTTTTAAGATTTAAATACAATACTATATCTAACCTTATGCTTTTAGATAAACCTAGTTCAGCTTGGGACAATGAAGATATTGAAAATTTCTTTATGCTCATGTCTGGTTTGTTCGATTTAAAAGATCGATTCCAAAAGATATCACATAAAACTCAAATACTTCAAGATAGTACTGATGTTTTTGCTTCTTTAACCCATGAAAGAAGAGGAACAAAATTAGAAATAATGGTTATTATTTTAATTTTATTTGAGTTGATTATAGGTATAGCTGAATTTGTTATGAGATTTTAAAAGGCTGCATTATGCAGCCTTTTATTTATATAAAACCCTAGTAATTTTCTAATTTGTCATTGTGTCTCTTACCTTATGCAATAGCTACGTACTCTTTCATAAAATCGGGTACTTCACTTTCCTCATGATTAATGTTTATATATAAGTCGACATTCATTTTTTTAGCTATTTTCTCCATATCAAAAAATAAATGCGCCGCATCTTTCATATCTCCATTGATAATATTAAACAACCCATCAATAAAAATGGTATCAATGTCATAGTCCTCTGAAAGAATACCGCACAAAAAACCGTAGAAACAATTGTTGTCCTTTAAATTGTAGTCCTCTGTAGAAATAAATCTGATTTTTCTATCCAAATCAAAAATATGTCTACTGTCATCATCAATATAAACTACATCTCCCTTGCACTCTAAAGCAATCTCGTTTGCCCTTCCGATTAATGCTTTAGTTTTTCCTGAACCTCTCTTATTGCAGAATACATGAATCATGATAATCACCCTTTCTAACATTTTTTAGGTGCTGTTTCCTACATTATATATTATTCAGAATATTTAATCAATATGACTTGCAGCATTTTTTGAAATGTTCAAAAAATTTTAAATATTTAACAACGTTTTATCTATCAATAGCACCTGGATAAATAACCTTAAACTGGTTATGCTCTAAAGAATTAACAAACATTACTTTGCCCTTATTTTTAAACGCCTTTTTCATCTTTGAAAAGCCTCTTGTTGATTTTATAAATCTCTTTTTTCTGTCAAGAGAAACAAGCTTTTCATAAATCCACATATTTCTTCTTAAGTAATCATGACTATTTGGATCTTTCCCTCTTACTAATATTCCTGGGCTTATAATACTAATACTCTTCTCTGTGACTACCACCTCTATTTCCTTATAAAAAATAGTGTAATCTCTGTAAAGTACTGCATTTTTTACTCCTTCATATATAGCCTCAACTGGGTAATTGTCAGGGAGTATTTTTTTTAATACTTCTTCACTTTTTTCTAAAATAGATATTAAATCACCTTGGATTATTGTTATCTCATCCGTGGATTTATTTACCTTATTAACTATTCTTATCATATTGTGAGGAATATATACATAGTTTGTTTTAGAAAATACTAATAATCCTCCTAGAGTTACAAAATATTCTCCCAACTCCCTATCCTTAGTAACAATTGATGCATTTTCCATAAGTAAAAATCTATTTTCATCATTTACCTCTATACTATGTGAAGAAAAATACTCATCCACAAGTTTAACATCTATACAGTCTAAACTTGCATGGATTATTGGACAAAGCTCTACATTCAGAGCAAGGTTTTCTTGAAGTGCAGAAACTAACTCTTCTTTTCTCATAGTATCGGTTGTAGAACCTCTTCTAATATAAAAGGCTCCATTTTCTCTCATCTGGTAAGGTTTTTGACCTCCATCATAAATTGCTATAACAGCTACATACTTATTTTCAACCTGGACAAATTCCAAGGATATAGGTATTGGAGGCTCACAACGAGAACTTATAATCTGCTGAATTTGCTCTTCGCTAATAGATAAATTTTCTACTCCCACTATTATTTTGGTTTTATCTTCTACTCCAATAATTAGAAACCCTCTCCCACCTCTCGAATTTCCTATTGCTATAATATCTTTAGTCAGTTCTTTTCTTCCACTTTCAGTATCTATATCTATCTTAAGTTTAAAGTCCAGTTTGGGACCTTCTTCTCTTTTAATAAGATTCATTAGTTTCTTCTTATCCATAAAACACTACCCACCCTTACTTTGTATTATACTATGTTTTATTTTAATAAATTATACAATAAAAGACGGTGAAATCACCGTCAAATTATGCACTAACAACCATATTCTTTCCCCATCTTTTAGCATTGTACATCATTGTATCTGCCACATTTAATACCTTGTTTAAATCTCTTATGCCTTCTTCATAATACCCTATTCCAAAACTAGCGCTGAATTTCACCTTAGCTCCATTAGTCTCAAGACTATTTTCATTTATCCTGACCCTAATGTTATTAATTTTCCTATAAATAATTTCATGGTCTTGTACATTATTTATATAGAGTACAATTTCTTCTCCACCATATCTTGCAACTATGTCTTCTTTATTTACAGAATTTGATATTATTCTAGCTGCCTCTATAAGAACATTGTCTCCCACTTGATGGCCGTATAGATCATTAACTCTTTTAAAGTTATCTAAATCAATCATAACTATAGCAAAATCCCCTTCAGGATTTACTTTTATTTTATGTTCTACTAATTCAAAGAAATGTCGTCTATTGTAAATGCCAAGCAGTGGATCCTTTATTGCGGTTTCCTTAAGCTTTTTATATAAAAAGTTATTTTCTAGAGCTATTCCAATCTGATTAGCTATTGCTGTAATATAGGTTACATGTTCGCTATTAAAAAAGTCATAAAGTGAATGTTCTACTATAATATAACCTCTGTAAATTTCACCTATATATACAGGAACACCAATTATAGAGTGTATGCATACCTTTTCTCTTATATTACAAAAAAGAGGTTCTAATGAATTTACAACAATTGGCTCCCCTTTTGCTATATCCTTTAAACCTAATACATCAAACATTTTCTCGCTAGGGTTTGGTACATTAGATGCCTTAATAGCAAGTTTATCACCTTCTAAAAAACATATTGAAGAATAAGTGACTCCGAGAATACCAATAATCATGTCATTAATCATGGCAATGAGGTTTTCATCACTTACCATTGAATTAATATAAGTACTTATTTCTACTATACTTGAGAGTACATCAAGCTTTTTTTCAAGCAAAGTATTTTTTATACTTAAATCTTGCAGGGTCTTCTCCGTATTGCCTTGATAATTTTCATATTCTTTTTTTAATTTTTCGTATTTCTTTTCATAATCATGATTATAATTATTATCCATTTTCCCCACATTCCTTGGTAACTAATGAAAGCTTACATAATTTATTCGTATACCAGTATAATTAACATAAACTAATTCTACACTTTTGAAGAAAATCCTCTTTTTTATTTTACTTTACTATAATTAATTTGAAGCTTAAGTTGTTTGCTTTACTTTATAGGAGAATGCCATTTTAAGTAATATAGGAGTTATTAATGTGGTAACCACAACCACAATAAGGGTTGGAATATATAAGTTTTCTGTTATAATACCTGCCTGGAGCCCTAAATTAGTAGTTATAAGGGCTACTTCACCTCTTGATACCATCCCAGCTCCTATCTGTATTGCTTCTCCATTGGACATTCCATACAGCTTGGCTACTATACCACAGCCAAAAACCTTTCCAAGTACTGCTGTAAGCAATAGAAGTATGGATAATAATAGCATACTTGTATTTATAGATTTAATATTAGTAGCAAGCCCTATGCTAGCAAAAAAAACAGGTGTTAAAAAATAAGAAGAAATATTTTTTACTTTATGCACAATTGTTTCTTTTTTATTAACAGCTGAAATAACTAATCCACAGACATAAGCTCCCGTTATAGCTGCAATGCCTAACTCTTCAGCAATAAATGCAAAGGTTAATCCAAGTGAAATTGCTATTATTGTTAGCATAGAAAAATTTCTCTCTTTTTCTGCAAGTATATTTAATAACCTTGGCAAAAATACAATTACAATTACAGATACAATGCAGAAAATTATCACCTTCACAGAAACCATTAGCATAACTGTACCAATACCTCCAGAACCTCCAGTCTTTGCTGTCTGTGCTAGGCTTAAGACGAAAGATACTATTATCAGCCCAATAATATCATCTATAACTGCTGCTCCTAAAATGTTCATTCCAGCCCTTGTTTTTAATTTTCCCAATTCATTAAGAGTTTCTACTGATATGCTTACACTTGTAGCTGTAAGAATAACACCAATAAAAATATTTTCATAAAAATCACTAAAAAAGCCATACGCACATAGCGTACCAAAAATAAACGGAACTATTACCCCCCCCATAGCTATGAGAAATGATGATAATCCAGCCTTTTTAAGTTCGTTTAGATCTGTCTCCATTCCTGCTAAAAACATAAGCATTACAACTCCTAAATTGGAAAGAAGCTTTAATCCTTCACTATCCTGTACTATATTAAGTACTGAAGGTCCAATCAATACTCCTGCAATTAAGGCCCCAAGAACTGAAGGCATTTTAAATTTATTACTTAGCATTCCTCCAATCTTAGTCGATATTAATATTATTGCTAAATCTAAATAAATCTGATGCATATTTCTTCTCCTTTACTAAACATTTTCCTCGGTAATCTTATCGACTCTACTGTTTGTTCTATCGATAATCTCGCTGGGATATCCTAAATATTTAAGTAATTTTATTGCATTTCTAGTAGGAGATACACCTTTTTTAAGCTTATAGTCAAACTTTAAGCCTTCGTCATCAACATCCTCAGTGAAATAATAGCAACCATAATTATTTACCATCTCAGTAAGTTCTAAATCATGAGTTGCAACTATTACAAGATTGTTATTATCCACAAGATAGTTTAAAATCTCAGCTGATGCACTTATTCTCTCTATTGGATTTGTCCCCCTGAAAATTTCATCTATAATACATAAAGACGGAACCTCTTTATCACAGGATTTAATTATTCTAAGTAATGCTTCTGCTTCTCCTAAGTAGTAGCTTTTTCCTACAAGTAAATTATCGCTTGGACTTATTGAACTAATTACTTTAAAGAAGCTTCCACAGTAACTTTCTGCACAGCAAGTATAAATTGTTTGAGCAAATAGTGCATTCACACCAATAGTTCTAAGAAAAGTCGATTTTCCAGACATATTGGAGCCCGTAAGAACAATTCCACTTTCATCTATTGAAATAGAATTGGGGATTGGCTCCTTTATTAATGGATGTCTTACTCCTTCTACATTTAGGTGCGCTTTTTCGTTATCAAGACATGGTTCTGTATAATTTTTTATACCCTCCCTATAGGATGCTATAGAAAGTAATGCATCTAATTCACCCAAGGTCATAAGCAGTGTCTTTAATTCTTTTCTATAGCTGCTTATACGGTTAATAGCATTATAGTACTGCCTTTCCTTAGAAAGAGTCAGAATATACACATAATCAGCAAACATATCTATTCCTTCAGTACGTCCGATGGAAGAAGTCTTTTTAGCTATTTTTGAGCAAACTTCTGCATTTTCCTTCAGTACATTTATGCATTCCTCAAGCTCCACTGCCTTAATATTAGAAACCTGTTTTGCGGTACTTATGAGTCCCGCAAGATAATTTATACCATCTACATAAGATGATATTTCTTTACCTTTAGTATAGTGTATATATAAATTCACTCCAAATAGCGCAATCAATAGAGTTATACCCAGAGATAAATTGAAAGGCATAATAATCACGGAGACAATTGGCAGTGAAGCAAGCAAATTGAATAATAACCTCATATTGTTCTTAGGAGGTATCTCGCTCCAAATAAGTTCTGCAGCACTATTTTGAGGGTCCCTTCCTAGATTAAAAAGCTTTAATTGTATTTCTTCTCTTACCTCTTTGTTTGCCTTAAATAAATCTATAATAGCTTTTCTCTTTAATAGAATATCGTTTTTAAACGCAGGAGTTCTAAGAATATAATATAGCAGCTGTTCTCCTGGAGTTGTATGAGTTCTATCCAATTCTTCATATATTTTGTCCATTGTTAAGTCTTCCCAGGTTTGATCATCAATATAGAATACATCTTTGTTTTCTCCTTTTACATAGGTAAAAAGAGTTTTAATATTCTTCAGATTCCTTTTTCTATTAACCTGCTTCCCCCACTCAGTCTTTAATACAAGTAAATCCATATATCTTTTATGCTTTGATCTAAAATATAAAGCAGCCAATATCAATATGGCAGTTAAGACAAATCCATAATAAAAAATACTACCTCTCCTTTGTGCAAGCATATAAGAAAAATAGGCAGTTAAGGCTGCAAAAGCTAAGCTAAGCTGGAAACAAGACTTCATTAGTTGTTCATTTCTTTCTAATTCTCTTTTTTCATCCATAATATTTGAAAACTCCTAAGGAGTATTCTTCACTTCCCTTCAATCTTTAGTTTAAAATTTAAATTTATCTTTCAATGTAGGTGGGTAAATAGATCGCCCAGTTATCTGTAACGCGCTCACCAGCCCTTGTATATATGCCCGAAAACTTATCTTCAGTAACATATGCACCTATTATTGGGTACATTATTTCATTACTGCTTCCAATTGTATTATAAACATTTAACCTTATATTATCTATATCTATTCTTTCTTGGAAAATAATATCCTGTTCACTATTATATCCGAATCCATCATCAAAGCTAAATTTAACACTCTGTCCTTCTCTTCCAAAGAAAGGCTTTATGCAATAATCCTCTGTGTTTAACATTTTTTCTGATAGAGTAGTTTTAGGTATATACTTTTCTATGCATTTCTTCTCTTCAACACTATAAAAGTTCTGAGGTATAAGCTCCCATATAAGTGCTAAAAACGCCTTGCTCTGAGTAATAAAAGTTGAAACTGAATTTATGCTTAAAGAATTATTATTAAAGCACTCTACAACCCCGCTGTAATATGTATCTTTCTCCAACCAATCAAGAGGATAATACCTATAAACAGCATCAATCGGTGTTCCATACAAATATAGTTTTCCATTCTCCTCTTTTAGTCCAGATATCTCACCGCTTATAAAATTAAAAGGTAAGTCCTTTATTATATCTAGGATACTGCTTGTATTGTACAAATCCTCATAGTAAATAGTTGAAACGAAACCAACATTCTTTACTAAGTGTTTTCTTTGACAATCCTTAATAATATTAACAAAGCTGCTTCTTATAGCTTCTTTAAAATCTGCATTAGGGTTTGTATATTCATTATAAAACCTTTTATAAATAAGTTCATTTAATACAGTAGCCTCCATGATACCTGCAGGTGTTTCAGAATTAAACTCTAATAACTTCAGTTCTCCAAAGGTATTTATTGCCCAATCAAATCTTCCGATAAAGCATAATGTATCAGTATAATCATTCTTAACTAATTTGGCTATATTATCATTTATTCCTAAAACAGGACAAAGTAATTCTGAATTTTTTTGAACCAAACTCTTTGTTTTCTTAAATATATTAATTATAGCTTTTGTAGCTTCTTCTATTTCATTATACATACTTTTACTAAGAATAATAGAATCCAAAGTAAAGGTTTCTTGAAGATTGCCATATCCTCCAGTATATTGATGCTCAAACATAGCTTTTTCATTAATTTCATTCCAATGCTTAATTCTAAACTCATCATTTAGCTCTAGCAAATTTATACTTGCATCTCTTAATGCAATAGGACTAATCCATATCCTATCATCTCTAGTTAAGTAATCTTCACTCCACCTAGTGCATATTCCAGAAAACTTGCCTAGAGTTAAATATACACCTAAATTACAAAATCCATCTACTTCTTTATAGCCATTTTCTACAGGTCTAATTACTTTTTCTTTTCTTATAGGACAAAATTCTTGTATAAGATGAGGTCTATTACTTTCTATAACATACTGGATTGTCTCTTTCCACTCCTCTTCGCTATGCATACAGCCAATATATACCTCTTCACTATACCTACCATAAATAGACTTTATAACATATTTATCCTTATTTTTATATAATTCATCTATTGAGCTATTATTAAACATGATAGTATAGGGAATAGTATTTCTTATCACTCTCACTTCTTCTTCGGTAATAAAATCAGATTTTTCTAAAACCATTTCCCATAAATATGCAAACAAACTTTTAACTTGGGCAATAATAGCTCTTGGGTCATTAATAATCAAAATTTCATCTTGATCAAAAAGTTCTATTACTTTTTCACTACTGCTTACCTCATAGAAGAACTCTGTAGGAAATTGCCTAAGAATAACATCTACCTTTTTATCAAACACCTTTACTGACTTACCCTCTACATGGAGATTTTTATCTCCTGCAATGATTGTTTCAAAACCTATTTCTTCTAGCCAGTCTGAATAAAGGTATGAAAGATGCAGTTCTTCATAATGACTTGGAGAAACAAGAATTGCCACTATAGGCTTTTTAGGTATATCACTTTTTCTACAATTGTATTCTTCCCATAAGCATAAAAAGCCCTTTTTAAATTCTTCAATGAATTTCTCGTTAGGACTATTTTTCCCGCAGAGCTTATACGAAGCAGCTATTTCCCTCTGAGCACAAGGCTTGTCATAATTGAATTCACTAAAAAAAACTCCACCTGACTCCCTTATAAATGCATCATATCTACACCAAAAAAAGGGCATTAGCTTTCCGTTACTATAAATTATATTATCCTTTAGAGGAAAATCACCCATTTCAAATGGAATACTTTTTTTGTTCTCTACAATATTCTTAAGCAGCCTATTGACTAAATTATCCAATACTTCTGCAGCCTGGACCATACAATTAAATAAAGCTCTATCTATACAAAAAGGAAAAGGTGAATATATTTCCTCTTCCCATTTAGAACTAATCATATAATAATTAAACAGTAGTTCTTCTGAAAGCTCCCTCTGCTTACGTCTCATATTATCCACTCACTCCACTTTTCCCTGAAGAATAGCTGCTAGAACCACTAGAAGGCTTTCCCCAAAAAGAACCTTTTTTTGTGTTTGAAGAGCTTCCCGAACTTCCTCCATAGTAATGATAGCCTGAACTTCCGTTTTGTTCCTCTTCATCATCATTTTTGGGTGTGCAACCCATAAATGCAGAGCTTGTAGCAAACAATACTGCAAATGCCAAGGCTGTTGCCTTATTTTTTCTAGACAAGGTTTTTACCTTTTTTACTTTTTCATTATATTCTAAGACACTGTCTTCTTTATAATCTTCCATAAAACTCCCCCCATTGCCTCAAACTCCCTATAGCTTATAATTGATTCCCTTATATTCAACTTCAATACTATTATGTTTTAGATAATCTAAATAATATGCTATATCTTCTTTTACTTCATCTTTATAGATATATACTACTCTTTTAAATCCTAATTCCTCTAACATATAATGATACGGAAGGTCATCTTCTGTTAATTCATATTGATTATTAAAGTAACATTTAAGTTCATCATCACTGCATTCTTTATATCTATAGTTATCTAGTATAAAAGCAAACCCGCTAGGTTCAATTTTTTCTAATAATTCGCCATAGCCTATAAGCCTAGATATATAATCTTTATCTCCCACAATTCCATAAGGATGTAGTGGATTATTAAAAATTAAAATTGGCTTTATGTTTAAAAGTTTTTGTATGTATAATCCTAGTTTTATTCCCTTTACTGCTGGAATATCAATAAAGTATAACGTAGTTTTAATATCATATTTATCAATAATATCTTCTAATATCTCAAAGCTATCTCCCTCAGTTAATTCTATATCATTTAACTGAAAATCTGGATAATGTTTTAAAGACACAAAATTAGTTGCTCGTAAAAAACATCTGAAAGGTCCTAACCCATCAGCCCACTTATTATATATTTTAAGCAAATCAACTTCTTTTAAATTTTTAGACATTAGCTTCACCTTAATACACTACTGCATAAAGCTTATCTAACATAATTATCTGCGTATAGCCATTTTCATCTAAAATTTGTATATAATTGGTTTCTACATCTAATATTTTTCCTCTTATTGTAGCATCTGGCGTTTCATCCAGCCAAGAACGAATAGTAGTGTAGATATAAATATCCTTCATAATACCCTCCTGTATTCCTCTGTGCTGCACAACAATTGTCAATTGCTATGCTCCTCTATTCCTGTACATTCCTTTAGTTACATATTATTACTATAAATCTTAAACTATGATATTGCAATAATTTTTTAGTAAGCACCTAATTTTCTTACCTAGAGTAAAAAAGGACACCATTAGGTGCCCTTCAAAAATATCAATTTCTCATCCAAACCTTAGTAACAAATAGCATTATTAAGCTCATGATAACTATAGCTCCTATTGCTATTGGAATAAGTATTGAAAATTGAGCAAGCATTATAGCAAAAAGATCTTTAAACCCAAGCTTTTCTTTTTCACTAGTTTCATCCTTTTTCTCATCTAATGTATCCATTTTTTTCTCCTTTCACTGGTCACACTGGGTAGTCTGCCGATTCCCATCGGCAGACTACCCGTAAATGTCCATTTAGGACATTTACCTCCACCTTATAGCAGATGACATGCCACAAAGTGGCTGCTACCTACATCTTTATATTCTGGTATATCATGTCTGCACTTATCCATAACATATGGACATCTAGTATGAAATTTACAACCCTTTGGTGGGTTTGCTGGACTAGGTATATCTCCCTGAAGCAGTATTCTTTCACGCTTTAGGGTTGGGTCTGGAATTGGTACTGCAGAAAGCAGTGCCTTTGTATATGGGTGAAGTGGATTTGCATATAATTCATTTTTGTTTGCTAGTTCCACCATTGATCCTAAGTACATAACTCCTACTCTATGGCTTATATGCTTAACCACGCTTAAATCATGGGATATAAACAAATATGAAAATCCCATCTTTTGCTGTAAATCACACATAAGGTTAATAATTTGCGATTGTATTGAAACATCAAGAGCAGAAACTGGTTCATCTGCAACTATAAAATCAGGATTTAGTATAAGCGCTCTTGCTATTCCAATTCTCTGTCTTTGTCCTCCTGAAAATTCATGAGGGTATCTTTTAATATGGTATCTTGCAAGTCCACAAAGCTCTAATACCTCTAGAACTCTGTTCTTAATTTCACTCTTGGATGCAAGGTTATGATCTTCCAGTGCTTCCCCAATGATTTGTCCTACAGTCATTCTAGGATTCAGGGAACTATAAGGGTCTTGGAAGATAATCTGCATCTCTGGCCTTATATTTCTAAGTTCTTTTTTCTTTAGAGCAAAGATTTCCTTATCCTTAAAATATACCTGTCCCTCTGTCTTATCCAATAGCCTTAGCAAGGTTCTTCCTGTAGTAGACTTTCCGCAGCCAGACTCTCCAACAAGACCTAAGGTTTCACCTTTTTTTATCTCAAAAGAAACGTCATCAACAGCCTTCACATAGCCAACGGTTCTTTGAAGTACCCCTGCTCTTATGGGAAAATATTTTTTCAAGTGTTCTACCTTTACAATATTTTCTGCCATGCTCTCCCTCCTTGTTTTCCTCTAATAAAGCCAGCAGGCTACCTTATGGTTTTCACTTACCTGCTTTAGTCTAGGCTGCTTTTCCTTACATAGCTTTAAGCACTTCTCACATCTTTCGGAGAAGTAACAATTCTCAGGCATTCCTATAGGATTAGGAACCTGACCAGGTATAGAATAAAGTCTTTCCCTATCCTTGTTTAATATTGGTTTCGAATTTAAAAGTCCAACTGTATATGGATGCATTGGATTTTTAAAAAGTTCAATTACTGGTGCTTCTTCCACTACTTTTCCCGCATACATTACTATTACATAGTCTGCCATTTCAGCTATAACTCCTAAATCATGGGTTATAAGCATTATTGAAGTATTAAGCTTATCCTTTAAATTTTTCATTATGTCTAGAATTTGAGCTTGAATAGTTACATCTAGTGCTGTGGTTGGTTCATCCGCAATTAATAGCTTAGGATTACAAGACACTGCCATAGCTATCATTGCTCTCTGTCTCATTCCGCCACTTAGTTCATGAGGATAACTATCAACTACTTCCTCTGCTCTAGGTATACCTACTAGTTTAAGCATCTCTATTGCCTTTTTTCTTGCTTCTACCTTGCTTAAATTCTGGTGAAGTATTATAACCTCTTCTATCTGTTCTCCAATAGTAAATACCGGATTTAAGGAAGTCATTGGCTCTTGGAATATAACTGAAATTTCATTTCCTCTTATTTCTCTCATTTCACTGTCACTTAGATTTAAAACATTTCTACCTTCAAAAAGTATTTCCCCGGCAACTATTCTTCCTGGTGGATTAGGAATAAGCCTCATCAGTGACATTGCAGTTACACTTTTACCGCAGCCTGATTCACCAACTACACCAACAGTTTCTCCTTCCTTTATTTTAAAGCTTACATCGTTTACTGCTTTTACTATTCCATCCTCAGTAAAGAAGTGAGTCTTTAAATTTTTAAATTCTACCAAATCCTTACTTTTCCTCTTTTTTTCCAACTCTTCATTTATATTTTTTTGAAGCTTTTCATTGTTTTCCATAGCTATCCCCCCTATACCTTTAGTTTTGGATCTAATGCATCTCTAAGTCCATCACCAAAAATGTTTATGGATATAACTGTTAAGAATATGCATAGTCCTGGTGGAATCCAAAGCCATGGTTGAGTTTGGAGGATATAAAGATCGTTAACTACTTGAACCATATTGCCCCATGAAGGTGTTGGTGGTGTAACTCCAAGACCTAGGAAGCTTAATGCTGATTCAGTAAGTATTGCTCCGCCTATACCAAGTGTAGCTGTTACTATTATTGAAGCGAAGGTATTTGGAAGTAGATGTCTAAACATCTTTTTTCTATCCTTTAGGCCAAGAGCTTCAGCTGCCTGCATAAATTCCTGCTCCCTTAAGGATAATATTTGTCCTCTTACAATTCTGCAGAGTCCCGGCCAACTCAATACACCAAGAATAAACATAACTACAAACATTCTATATTCCGGTCTAACTTTTAAATCTGACATCAAGGCTCCAAGCATTATTAATATTGGTAAGCTTGGGAAACACATAAAAACATCAACAATTCTCATTATTATGCCATCTACAACACCGCCGTAGTATCCTGCAACTGCCCCAAGAATACTTCCGATTACTATTTCTATAACAACTGCAACAACACCAACTGACAATGATATTCTTCCAGCGTACATTATTCTAGTAAGTACATCTCTTCCAACCGAATCCGTACCTAAAAGGTGCTGTGCTGTTGGTGAGGATGATACATTACCCAGATCTATAGTTTCCATATCATAAGGAGATATCCAAGGTCCAACTATTGACATAAGTACCATGAATATCAAAATAAACAACCCGGTTAAAGCCAGCTTATTTTTCTTAAGCCTTTTCCACGCTATTTTCCACGGGCTTATTATGTCTTCCTTTTTAATCTCATTTACGTTTACATCGGCTTCCACTAATATCCCCCCTTACTACTTAAGTCTTATTCTTGGGTCAACAATTGCATAGGATATATCAGCTATAAGATTACCAAGAAGTGTCAGAAGCGAAAGCAACATAGTAATACCCATCAATAAGTAGTAATCTCTGCCATTTACTGCCTGGAGCTCAATTGGTCCTATACCTGGCCAGTTAAATATAGTTTCTGTCATAATAGCACCCGAGAACAATCCAGGTAGTGAGAAACCCAATATAGTAATTACAGGTATCAAGGCATTTCTAAGTGCATGCTTATATATAACTACCTTCTCTTTTAATCCTTTAGCTCTTGCTGTTCTAACATAATCCTGCCTAATAACCTCCAGCATACTTGAACGAGTATACCTCATTAAACTTGCAACACTGCCCAAGGTTAATACTATAAGAGGTAAAAGCATGTGGTACATTACATCTATAAAATTCTTAAAGCCAGTATAATGCGCTCCTGGAGTATGCATGCCCGAAACCGGAAAAATATGCAAGTCTACCGCAAACCACTTTATGAGCAAAAGCCCAAAGAAGAAGGATGGCATGGAAATACCAATCAATGCAAATACAGTGAAGAATGAATCAAATCCGGAATACTGCTTTGTTGCAGATATAATGCCTATAGGTACTGCTAAGAGCACACTCAAAATAAAGCTAGCTAGTGATAAATAAAAGGAATTCCATATATAATCATTCATAACTTTACTTACAGGTTTCATATAATAGAAGGATTCTCCAAAATATCCTTTTGTAAATACATTCTTAGCCCAGTAGCCATATTGAACATACTTAGGCTCGTCCAAATGCATTTGATGTCTAAGTTCAGCTTTTCTTGCTGCACTAAGCTTAGGGTTCATACTGCCCGATATAGCATCCCCTGGAGCCAGTGAGAATATCAAAAATACTACTAGCGATATTCCAATTAGCACTGGTATCATCTGTAGCAATCTTCTAATGATATACTGCCTCATGATAAACCTCCCCGTATTTTTTATTAATGCATAAGGATTTTTAACCCTTACTTTTTAAAGCTTAATTTTTTTATATGTGAAGGAAAAGAATTTTCATATTCATATATTTACTATGCCCGGCTTAAGCCGGGCATAGAATAAAATTATTAATTAGCTGCTATTTCTGCCTTCCAAACATCATAAGTCCAATCTCTGTATGGGGAAATTTCTATTCCCTTAACCTTTGAACTTACAGCCCACATATCCTTATTTTGGCTTATAAATATATATGGAAGGTCATCATTAGCCATTTTTGTCCATTTCTTGTATATTTCTTTTCTCTTTTCAAGGTCTGTAGTCTTCAAACCCTCTTGAACAAGCTTTTCAGCTTCATCATTTCTCCAGCCTACAGAGTTAAATCCTCCAAGGGTATCCTGAGAAATTGCAAATATTCCTGATGGATCTGGGTCTATAGATAATGACCAAGCCATATTATACATTTCAAATTCCTGCTTATCGTAAACTTTTTCTGATAAAGTTGCAAATTCCATAAGTTCTGGTATAACTTCTACGCCAATAGCCTTCCAATTTTCTTTTACTATAGGAACTAAATTATCTACATATTTACTTCCAGTATATGTTAACCAGTGAATTGTGAATTTCTTACCATCTTTGTATCTCCATCCGTCGTCCTTCTTTACCCATCCTGCTTCATCAAGAAGCTTGTTTGCTTTCTCAGCATTGTAGTCATACTTTTCTATATCTTCTGTATATGCCCAAGACACTGGAGACATTGGAGCGTTACATACATCAGCATATCCTTTATAATAAGAGTCTACAAAACCCTTTCTATTTAAGCCATAAGTTAGAGCTTGACGTACTTTCTTATCCTTGAACATGTCATTTCTTAAATTAAGTCCTATATAGGAGTATCCGTTGTCTGGATAGAATTGAAGATCAAGGAAACCTGCTTCATTTAACATATTTATATTTTCTGGTTTAGCTGCAATTACATCCATATCTGTTCCACCAGATTTAAGCTCTTGAATATTAGTTTGAGAGTTTGTTACCTTCATAATAATATTAGCAATCTTAGGAGCACCTCTAAAGTAGCTGTCATTCTTTTCAAATTCTACTGTCTGACCAGCTTCATAAGCTTTGAACTTGTACGCTCCTGTACCCATTGGCTTTAAGAATAAATCTTTAAGCTTTTGGATTGAACCCTTTTCAAAGCCATAGTAATTCTTTGACATAATTCCATATCCAAAGTCACCAATAATTGCTGGTGCCTTAACATCTGTTAAAGTAAAGGAAATAGTATAATCGTCAATAACCTTTATGCCGCTTACTTCTTTTGCATCACCTTTATTATATTCTTTAAATCCTACTAACTTTTCAGCTGCATCAACTCTTGGTCCATCATATTTAGGATCACATAAAGCAGTATAGGTAAATGCAACGTCTGAAGCCTTTAGTTCAGTTCCATCACTAAACTTAACACCTTTCTTTAAGTGGAAGGTATAAGTCTTATTGTCTTGTGAAATATCCCATTTTTCAGCCAAAAGACCTATTGGATTTCCTTCCTTATCATTGGTCATTAAACCATCAAATACAAGAGATGTTACATAGCTATCATAAACGGAGTCACTATAAATAGGATTAAATTTACCACTAGGAGCCGTTATACCAACAATAAGGGTATCCTTTCTGTCCTTTGAAGTTTGAGGAAGCTTTTCTGGATTTGGAGCCTTTTTAGTCTCCTGAACCTTTTTGTCTACCTTTGCAGTATCACTTTTACCCGGATTATCAATAACTTTTTGTTTTTGACCACAAGATGTAAAAATCATTGTAGCTGTCATTACTGCACTTATTATTAATAGTGCCTTTCTTTTCATATAGTTAATCCCCCTTTCTTGTTTCATATTGTATCTATATTAAGTAAGAAGGATTTTTAGAACAAAAAGTATAAAAAGCTACAAATTGTAGCCTTTTATATTTCTAGTTATTTAACTTTTTTGATTTATCACTCAAATTCAATGCATACATAAGGATTGTTGAAAAAACTGCTAAAATAAACAAAAGAGCCCATGCAGTCTTTATACTTGTTTTTTGAATAAACATCCCCATTAGAAATGGACCAAGTGCAAAACCAGCACCTGTTAATAGTGGAATAACTGAATTAAATCTTCCTCTATGTGTTATTGGAGTATGACTTGCAATATATACACCCGAATTAGTACTACTCAACACCTCACCAGTAGACCAAATTATTGTAGATAATATAAACAATGGATATGTATTTACAAAATACAACATTCCAAATCCTACTGCATATAACGCACCAGAAAGTACCATATTAAAGGTTGTTCTAATTTTTTTTGTAAGATTTGTTATTGGTGTAGTTAAAAATACTACCACCAGAGCATTAGTTGTCATAAGTGTTCCAAAAATTTTGGCTCCATTATCTGGGAAGCATTGATTAACTTGCATAGGTATTATAAATAGATGTTGAGCGTATACGAAGGTATAGATAGTAGTTATTCCAGCAAAAGCTAGAAGTGCTGGCCTTTTAAGCAGTACAGCAAATAGATTTCCCTTTTCTGCCTTCTCATTATGATGAAGCAACTCATTATTATTATCAAATTGTTCAGTATGTGGAATGCTTTCCTCCACAAAAAATCCTATTAAAATCAATGAAACAAAGGTTGATATTGCATTCCCCCAAAATATCCAGCTAATATAGTTTTTATAAAGAAAACCTGCAATTAGAGGACCTACTGCAAGCCCCATATTATTTCCCATATATAATAGTGAAAAAGCATTTCTTCTATTACTTGCATTAGTTAGGTCTGTAGTCATAGCTGTATATGCTGGTGTAGCAGCTGAGGTAAAGAAAAAGGCTAAAAGTAGGAGCCATGGTATTAACATGGATTCCTTCAAAAACCCACAGGGTATTAAAAATAATGCAGCTAAGCCTTGAAATATTATTACAATATGTTTTCTACCAAATTTATCTGATAATTTTCCGCCTAAAAGAGCACCAGGTACAGAAGTTACAGCTGTAAGTAACATGAATTTACCTGCAGTACCAGCCCCAAGCTTCAATTTTTCTGTTAAAAACAATGTAAGAAATGGATATATAAAACTTCCCATGGCATTAACTATTCTTGAAAAAAATATTATATATATACTTCGAGGAAATCCCTCATAAGTACTTAACAGCTTTGGCATTTTCATGTTTCTAATCACATCCTTAATTTTTGTGGCCATTAATAAGTACATGCGACTTTTGCCTTATTAATGTTTCAAGCTGAGCACTATATTTTTGAAAATTTAGTTTGTTGTTAAACTTTACCACAAAAATATGAATTTATCAATTTTTTGAAATATTTTATTGGTTTCCCTACAAGTTTTAATCATTTTTCCAATTAATATACCAGCATATTTATTTTTTATATTTCTAATAATATAAAAGGTTAATTAATTATAAAGGAGGAGAAAAGATGAGAAACCTTACTGAATCTGAAAAAATATCCCTTAGAGAATTACTCCAGATGGAAACAAACTCCCTAGTTAAGGCCGAGGCTAGCAAAGCAATTATAACTGATGAACAGCTAAAAAAAGCTGCTGATGCTGGTATTCTGGCTATGGAAGGCAGAATAAAAGGAATTCAACAATTTATTAATGAAAATTCTGTTATAGATACTGGGGAGGTGCATTAGTAATGGCTTCAATTATGAATACTATTATGGGAACTTCAAATATTCAAATGGATGATAAAACAATAGCTAATGATTCTCTTATGGCATCAAAGGCTGCTGCAGGAGCCTATTTAACAGCTTCTTTGGAAG
The DNA here is from genome assembly GCF_026012015.1 of Clostridium omnivorum. Lineage (NCBI taxonomy): Bacteria > Bacillati > Bacillota > Clostridia > Eubacteriales > Clostridiaceae > Clostridium > Clostridium omnivorum. Next base: position 793,435 of record NZ_BRXR01000001.1, read on the forward strand.
CAGCTACTCCAGAGCTAAGAACACTTTACACAAGTAGTCTTCAGCAGGTACTTCAAGGTCATGCAGCAATGACTGATTTAGCAGTAGCTAAGAATTGGTATCGAGCATATGATGCACCCGACCAACAGCTTTCTGATGCAGTAAAGCATTCTGAAAACACAATTAGCAATTTGTCTGCAAAATAGATATGCAAAAATGCACCTCTCTAGGTGCATTTTTTATATACTTTATTTTATGTTTTTAACAGACTTTAGAAGGATTTTTAATTATTATATTGAATAATTAAATTACCAATTCAATTATTCTAATACTACTTTTATCTAATATTTTACGTTTTACGTTTAGAGGTGGATTTTACTATGCGGCTTGTACCAATTGAATGTGTCCAAGAAGGCACATATTTAGCCAAAACCATTTATGATAATGATGGGAGGGTTCTTCTAAGAGAAGGTGTTAAACTTACTGATTTATTTATTAGTAGAATAAAATATATAAATATTTTATCTATATATATTCATGATGAATATAGCGACAATGTGATTGAAGACGTTATCAAACCTGAGCTAAGACAAAAGGCAATAAAGACTATTAAAGACACATTTACTAGCTTTGAAAAATATAATATGAATATTTCTTCTAGAAGCATTAATCCTAATAGCAAAAATGATTTTATCAAGGAAAGACAAGGTTATTTTGATTCTATAGGCAAAATTGCAGAGGACATAATGGATGAACTCCTTTCAAAGAAAAATATACTAGTTAATATTGTTGACATAAAGAGCTTGGATAATTATACCTATCAGCATAGCGTAAATGTAGCAGTACTTTCACTAGTTATAGGACTTCAGTTAAAACTGAACACCTATGATTTATATAATCTTTGTATGGGTGCACTTATGCATGATGTTGGTAAAGTTTTTGTTCCTAAGGAAATAATTCAAAAGCATGACAAACTTACAAACAAAGAGTTTGAATTAGTTAAAGAACATTCAAAAGCTGGTTATGATTATTTAAAAGGTAGTGTTGATATTTCAGTACAATCCAGAATTATAGCCCTTCAACACCATGAAAGAGAAAATGGACAAGGTTATCCAGATGGCCGCAAAGGATCTGATATAAATAAGCTATCAAAAATAGTAGCTGTAGCTGATGTGTATGATGCCCTTACCTCGGACAGGCCTCAAAGAAGGGCATTAAGTCCTAATGAAGCTCTCGAGTATATAATGGGCGCTGGTGGAAGCCTCTTTGATTATGAGATAGTTCGCGCCTTCTCCTTAGTTGCCATACCCTATCCAGAAGGGACACTAATTAAACTTAGCAATGGAGATATAGCGGTTGTTCAAGAATTAAATTTAACTTACCCTCTTAGACCAAAAGTTAAGATTGTTAAAAGTATAGATTTTACATCTAAACCACATTTTGTAGATTTGATGAGTACCCTTGATTTAGTAATTCAAGGTGTTCAATATGATATCGGTGAATTTCCTAAATAAGTAATCATTTATACATATTAAAAAGAAGACTGCCGTAAACAGTCTTCTTTTCATTATTTTTATCTTACAACCTTAACTATATTAAACATATCATCTAGTACGGTCCAATTTTGTGCAAAAGGCTGACCTAAGGACCAATAGCTTACACCTCTTAGTCCAAGCTCACTTGCCATCCTGTATTTCGCCTGTACACTTCTAGCATCGTCAAACCAAACCACATGTTGTCTTCCATTTTCATCCGAATAATTAAAGTGCGGTGCTTGAGCCTTTTCATCATATAGTATTGTAGCACCGTATTTAGCCGCTAATTCTACTGCAGCCTGAGGGCTCAAAGCCCTTGCATATTGCCCACCTGGTGTATAAGGCAATGCCCAATCATATCCATACATTGGCATACCCATTAATATTTTTTTAGGCGGCATTACTGATACAGCATAATTAAGTACTTTTCTAACTTCATTTATGGGTGCCACTGGAAGTGGTGGTCCTCCAGACCATCCCCATTCATAAGTCATGAGAACTACAAAATCTACTATTGCTCCGTGTGCCTTATAGTCATGAGCTCCATGCCAGGATCCTTCTTTTATATCATAGGTCTTTGGAGCAAGAGCTGTTGAAACTACATATCCTAAAGGCTTCAAAGCTGCTACTACTTTTCTTAAAAAATTATTATACGCATCTCTATCCTCTGGTGGAAGTCTTTCAAAATCGATATTCACTCCATAATAACCTTTTGTTCTAAGCACATTAATCACATTATTTATAAGTGTCTGCTGCACATTTGCATTAGTTACAATAGTATGTCCTAAATTGGTATCAAAAGCGTCATTTTTAATATTAGACATAGAGAACAGCGGTGCTATTCTAAATCGTTTTGCTTCTCTAAGCACTACATCATCCTTTAGCTCAGATAAACTTCCATCTTCCTTAACTTCATGGCTAAAAGGAGTAATATAAGTCAAATATGCTCCAACATCATCAACTAATTTCGCATCTTCCTCTGTACCTGATGGTTTATTTACATATCCGTTTGTCTCCAAATACCCATAATTTTTTGCTTGTGCTGGTATTGCTATAACTTGACCCGGATTTAATGCAGCAGGATTTGCTATGTTATTTAACTCCATTATACTTGAAGGAGATACATCAAATCTTCTGCTAATGCTATAAATACTGTCTCCAGGCTTAACAACATACTCCCTTGCAACTCCTGGGATAACTAATGCCTGCCCTAGAACAAGGGTCTTTAAATTTTGTATTCCATTTGCGTTAATTATTACGTCCTGGCTTACACCAAATCTCCTAGAAATACTCCATATGGAGTCTCCTTGTCGAACCACATATATTCGCAAGCTATTCACTCCTCATATTTTGTTACTATACCAATATATTCATAATAATATAGAAGAGTGCTTGTTTAATTTATCTTTCTCCCAGCTTTAAATTAGGAATAGCATTCAAGGATAAATCAGCTTTTCTACCCTTTAAGTATTCAAAGTATGCTGCACTTCCAATCATGGCCGCATTGTCAGTACACAATATTGGGGATGGAAATAGTACCTTTATGCCTTTTTTATTTCCTTCACTTATCATTGTCTCCCTTAGCGTAGAATTTGAAGCTACTCCACCTGCAATGGCTATTTTATCAACTTTTTTCATTTCACAAGTTTTCATAGCATTGTCTACTAATACATCAACCAGAGCCTTTTGGAAGGAAGCTGCTACATCTGCCCTATTTATCTCCTGACCAGTCATCTCCATTTTATTTAAATAGTTTAAGACTGCAGATTTTAATCCACTAAAAGAAAAGTCTAGTGATTCATCATGAAAATTAGCCCTTGGAAACTTTATGGCATTTGCATTGCCTTCTTTTGAGAGTTTGTCAATCTTAGGCCCTCCTGGATATCCAAGACCAATTGCTCTAGCCACTTTATCATATGCTTCTCCAGCTGCATCATCTCTTGTTTGACCAATTATTTCAAACTCACCAAAATCTTTCATATATACGATAAAGCTATGCCCTCCAGATACAACTAAACATACAAATGGGGGCTCAAGTTCCTTGTGTTCTATAAAGTTAGCACTAATATGACCTTCTATATGATTTACACCAATAAGGGGCTTTCCAATGGCATAGGCAAGGGATTTTGCATACTGCATTCCTACTAAGAGTGCCCCTACAAGTCCTGGGCCATAGGTAACTCCAACCGCATCTATTTCTTCTAAAGTACACCCTGCTTTATCTAATGCTTCTTGTACTACAAGGCTAATTGCCTCTATATGCTTTCTGGAGGCTACCTCTGGAACTACTCCTCCAAATTTTGTATGAATATCAATTTGGGATGAAATTATATTTGATAATACCTCTCTTCCATTCACTACTACTGCTGCTGCAGTTTCATCACAGCTAGTTTCTATGGCAAGTATTTTAACATCGTTCATTTTTAATACCTCACTTACAAATGCTTTATTAAAACTTATTATTTACAAAGTGTAATCTTAGCAATACTTAAATCTAATTACAGTATTTCATTTGTACTTTTCATCTTATTATACACAAAAATCTATGTTATAATCAAATATATGTTTGTATTATCATAAAGAGGTAAAAGTACTAAATGGACCTTTACGGGGAACTTGCCATGAGAAGCGGCATGTTAAGTTACCCGCTGTGACCATTGAAAGGAAAAATAAATGAGCTACGCAAAAGTTATAGTAAAAGGATCCCCTATTTCAAAATCAAATTTTAAACTTTTTAATTTAAATGGAAGAGCAATACTACCATATAATTCAGGTAAGTATCACGATAGATATGCCTTATATGAGGAAGAAATTGCACTGGAGACAAGAGCTCAAAATCCTAATTTAGTCCTTAGTGAAGCTCTTATTGCTGTACTAAAAGTATATTATAAAAGTAGAAAACGTCATCCAGACACAAATAATATAACTAAGAGTATATTTGACGGAATAGAAAAAAGCGGACTAATTATAAATGATGCTCAAATAAGAAGACTTATTATAGAAGAATTTTATGATGAAAAAAATCCAAGATTTGAACTGGAGTTGTATGGTGAAAGTAGTTACTGCATGAAATATGAAATAATAAAAAAAGCACATAATGATACACCTATAGAGTATGCACCTCCTCCAAATAAAAAAAACCTTTTACCTAACAAAGATAAAAAGTCTTCTACAAAATCTGATGGAACTATCTGTGAAATATGCAATAAGGCAATTGATAAGGCTTCTGCAGTTTCTGCAAACAAAGGTAAGCTAATAATATGCAGGGACTGTTTAAAAAAATTATTTTAAAAGATAGAGCAGTTTTGCTCTATCTTTTAAAATTTTTGAATTTTTATCGTTATGCTTTTACAATTAGGGTATTTATTGAATATTTCTTTATTAATTTTTATATTTTCTGTTTCACCTGGATATAATACTTTTTTATCTTCACATAGTACTTCTTCGTTATCAAAATATATAAGCAGTTTTGAGTCTCTATACACTTCTTTAGGCCTATATACTATATCCAAAAAATCTTCTATATTTATTGGATTAACATATCTAGGAACTGTGTAAGCTATACCTTCTCCAGCTATTAGCTCAGAAGTATTTGAATCAACACTTTTTCCATATAAATAATTGGCAGCATGCTTTCCTGCATTATAACTTTCTATTGTTACACTATCCACCCAATTATGAACATAAATTACGTCACCGCATGCAAATATTCCTTCTACATCTGTCTGCATACTCTCATTTATTTCAGGTCCTTGGGTTTTTGGAGAAAGCTTTATATTTGCTTTTTCTGCCAAGTAATTTTCTGGTATTAGCCCTACAGAGATGAGAAGTGTATCACATGGTATATATTCTTCTGTTCCTTTTATAGGCACCTTATTTTCATCTATCTTTGCTATAGTTATTCCTTCAACCCTATCACTGCCTTTTATCTCTATTATTGCATGGCTTAGTTTTAAAGGAATATTAAAATCCTCTAAACATTGAGATATATTCTTTTTTAAGCCCCTTGGATAAGGCATCATCTCAATAACAGCCTTTACCTTAGCACCTTCTAATGTCATTCGCCTTGCCATTATTAAACCAACATCACCGGAGCCAAGTATAACTACTTGTTTTCCAGGCATATACCCATCCAAATTGACAAACTTTTGAGCTGTTCCAGCTGTATAAACACCAGCTCTTCTAGTCCCAGGAATATTAATTGCACCTCTTGGTCTTTCACAGCAGCCCATAGCTAAAATTATTGCCTTTGCTTGAATTTCCAAAATTCCATCTTGTTCATTAACAGCAGTAATTACCTTCTCACTGCTTAAATCCAATACTGCTGTGCTTAATTTGTATTTTATTTTATATTGTTCTATTTTATCAATAAATCTTTGAGCATATTCCGGTCCTGTTAATTCTTCCTTGAAGGTAAACATTCCAAAACCACTATGTATGCATTGTTTTAGAACACCGCCCAACTGATCCTCTCTTTCAAGAATTAATATATTTTCAATGCCCTGTTCCTTGGCTCCAATTGCAGCTGCCATTCCCGCTGGTCCTCCTCCAATTACAACCAAATCATACTTTTGCATTTTGACCCTCCTATATTCCTCATTCTATGCTGAAAGATTATCACTCTTTCAGTGCTCTGTATTTAAGCTTAATAATTAGCTTTAAATTCATTATAATTATAATCTATATATTATTCTACCATATTTGAATTGTTCAGCAATAAAATATAAATTATGCTCAAAAAAAATTAATTATTTTCAACTTTATTCCAATGAAAAAACATGAAAGCTTGGTCTGTTTTTTATAGGATATAGGCATTTAATTTGGGCAAAATTATAATACAACGATACAAAGGAGGGGTTTAAATGAGTAGAAATAACAGAACACTAATACCACAAGCTAGACATGGTTTAGATAAATTTAAAGTTGAAGTTGCAAGTGAATTAGGTATAAATGATTATGAGTCTATAGATAAGGGTAATTTAACTTCAAGAGAAAATGGTTCCGTAGGGGGAGAAATGGTAAAAAGAATGATTGCTGATTATGAATCAAAACTATAAAAATAATTTAAAAAATTAGAGATTTATGCAGTATATGGAGAATTAGCTTTTCTCATATACTGCATTATATTTTATTATAAAACAAACTAATATTATTATAATGTGAAAAGCGTACATATTTTATTACAACTTTTTTATCCACTTTTACCGTAAGCTTACTAGGTTTATATATCTTTGCTAGTGGAATATTAAATTCAGGAAGGTGATTTTTTATGAATAGCGAAGCTTTGTCAAATATAAGTAAAGTTGTTGAAACTCATAGTTCTGATGAAGCAAATGAACTATTAGGAAAAGGCTGGAGACTTATTAACGTTTATACTGGATCTTTTTCCTACGATGTGTCAGATCAACTTAATATCTACGTATTAGGAAGACCTGATGAATATAGTCCCTTATGATAAAAGAGCCCTTATGGGCTCTATTCCTTTTGAGGTGTATAATAATAATTTGTTACTATTTGTGTAGATATATTTCTATCATCACCATAATAGTTTGAATCTATTTCAACTTCATTTTCCGGATTTAAGCTCTTGGTCTGCTTTCTATCCACTAACTTTTCCATTTTACCTTCCATGCTATCACCTCTCTAAAATTAGGTTCTGCAGCATAGAATTTTTTATACTTTTTAGCTATTAAGTTCTATTCTCATTTCTTGTCCTCGATAATCTAATTTCATTATTTTAGTGGGCAAATTTAGTCTCTCAATATGTTTTGCAAATAATCTAGTTATTTCATAATTATCTCCGAAATGCATTGGAATAAATATCTTAGGATTTACACTTTTTATGAAATATTCTCCTCCTAAGCTATAGCTTTCCTTTAATCTTGGATCTACAGGAAAAAAAGCTATATCACTTTCTATACCTTTTAATTTATCTATTTCCCCCTTAAAGTCCTTTTCTGCTTTTTCATTATAAGCTTTATCTTCATCCCACCAATGCCACCAATTTAAATCACCGGCATGGAATATAGTTATTCCATCAACCTCTATATAAAATGAAACGCCTATATCAGTAGAACCATAGGTTTTTATATGTATACCATCAATAGTCAAGTCAGCATAAGGTTCTACAAAATAAATCTTCTCATCTACATCACATATTTGAATATCACTGCTTAAAATGTAATTTATATCCTGTCTGAAACTTCTCCATTCAAATATAACTGGATTAAAATGATCCTTATGGCTATGAGAGCAAAATACAAAGATTTTTTTATTCTTTTTTAAATCTGCTTCTCCAATAGTACCATTAGATATACTTTTTATATAAGAAGTAGATATATCTATATAGTAATCAAAAATTAATATGTAATTCTTAGTTTCAATAAAATAACCACTATTATACAAATAGTTTATTTTTACATCATAGTTCATCATAAATACACCACCTTGTTTAGTTACATAAATTATTATATCCGAATTTACTTTATTCTCATATTACTTTTTCATTATACTTTATATACCTATACATTTATTCTATAATATAAGATATTAAATAAATTTGAAGGGAGTTAACAATATGAATTTTAAATTTGATCACAATAATATAAATGTTTTTGATCTTGAAAAAAGTGTTTCCTTTTACAAAGAAGCCCTTGGATTTCAAGAAGTAAGAAGATATGTTCCAGAAGACAACAGTTTCATTCTAATTTTCCTAAGTGATGGCTCCACAAATCATAAACTTGAACTAACTTGGTTAAGAGATAGAAATGAACCCTATAATTTGGGCGACAATGAATTCCACTTAGCAGTAAGAGTTGATGACTTTGACGCGGCTTATGAACATCATAAGAAAATGAATTGTATTTGTTATGAAAATAAACCAATGGGTCTTTACTTTATAAATGATCCTGATAAATACTGGATAGAAATACTACCTTCTGCAAAATAAACTTTATATTTAAAACATAAATAATGTCCACGATTGGCTTAAGCTTTTCGTGGACACTCTTAAATTACTCTATATATTTTTCATTCAATAAGTTTTTAACTATTTCATATAAAGCATCAATGTACGCCATATGAGTTCCGGATTTGTACTCTATTTTATTTCCCTTTCCATCATCAAAGGAAATATGAACTGCGAAACTTCCTTGGGATACTATTGGACTTGGAAACTGTCTTGTATAATTATATATTAGTTCAATAAGCTCTCCAATTTTCACTTCAAAACCCAACGCTCTTAGCATGCCTTCTTCATCTTTAATTCCTTTAGCATATTCTTCTTTCATATATTCACTATTAAGACCAGTTACATGGGATAATAAAATAATTCTTTCTTCATAATTAATTTCTTTTAGTTGATCTCCAAATAGATGTTGTTTCATATATATCATCCTTTCATTAATTTCTTATTTATATTCAGATTACATACATTATGAAAAAAAGTCAATATTAACTATGATCATCAAATCCACAACTTTTTTACAGATTCCTGGCAAAGGAAAGTTAGAGATGATGAAAGAAAAAAATTCTTTGAAAATCTATATATTAAAAGGTGAGCTTTTTATTTTGTATATTTCTGTAACTCTTTACAAACTAATTCATATCATATTAATGTATAAATTAGTTTTTGGAGGTTTCTTCATGTATACAGAGGAATACTTAGCTCGTCATAAGAAACATACTTGTCAGGATGAGCACAACTATAATAAATGCAGCAAAATGAACTACAATATCCCTAATAATTGTTGTCCTTATATGCACATGTGCCCCTTAATGCAGCATCAAAATATGTATTATGGATATCAAATGATGCAAGCACCCAAATTTAATACTTCAATAAAAAATAATTTAAACTATCGAGAGGAAGAGTCTGAAAATCTTTTTAGACATCCATTTGACCATATGTCCTATTATTACGATAATGATCATAAAGATTTTGATGATTATGGTGATTATGAACATCATTATGATGACCATGACCATTATGAGGATTATGACAGTAATCATCAGCACTCCTATGATTATTATGAGCATGAACCATATAATTACGAGCATGATTCATATTACAATCAAGCTCCTTTTGTACAATATCCTATTTTCCCTCAACTTCCATATTTTGAAGAGGAGGAAGAGGAAGAAGGAAACGAGCATCACCATAATAATGAATAAACTATACATTTACTAAACCATGTTAGAAAATAAACTAACATGGTTTATTTTTAATTATATATTTTTCCCATTTATTTAAATATGAATTTGTATATTTTCTTTTTTATTTCAAATAATATGGTGTAATATCAATTATAAAGGAGGAAATATCATGAAACATGTATATGCCATTTTAGCTAAATTTATAATCATAGCTATTATTCTTGAAATAACACTAGGCCTTATGACAGATTTAAATTTTAGTGAGGTTCTAATGATTAGTCTATCTGTTACCATTTTGGCCTATCTAATAGGAGATTTGTTCATTTTATCAATTTCTAACAATACAATAGCAACTATAGCTGATATAGGCCTTACCTTTTTAACCATATTAGCATTTAATTATGTATATGGCTACGGCAGGATTTCTTATTTAGATTCAATAGTATCTGCGGTTGTAGTTGGTATAGGAGAATGGTTCTTCCATAAGTATGTTGTACGTCATGTATTCCCAAATCGTGAAGAAATTCATTAATATTTAAATATTAAACAGCTGAATAATTACAGCTGTTTTTTTATGTAAAATTTAATCCCTTTTGAAACTATTGTTGATTAAAGTTTCTAAGCTTTGTTAATAATCATAATGAGGTGATTAAAAGTGAAGAATATAATAAAATTAGACATGCTTATTGGAACAGCCTTAACTACTTTTGGTATTTCTGCAATATGTATTGCAATAACACTATTTAGTATATAAAAACAAAAACCAGCAGAACATTTAATTCTACTGGTTTTTGTTTAGCAGAAGCTGAAGAAACCAAACTCTCAACCAACTTCTTCGAAGCTAGATATAAATTAATTAATCCACTAGCACTAATTTAGGAAAATTGTTTATTCAATACTTTTTCAATGAATATCTTCGTCAGTTTAATATCAAATTGGCTACCTGCATTTCTTTTTAATTCTTCTATTGCAACTTCCTCTGGCAAAGCATTACGATAACTTCTTTCACTGATCATAGCATCATAAGTATCAACTATTGCAATAATCCTTGCTTGAAGTGGAATATTATCACCTTTTAAGCCTTTTGGATATCCCTTTCCATCATATCTTTCGTGGTGAGCTAAAACGTATCCTGCCATTTCTGATAAGTCATTTACTGTACTCAGAATTCTATAGCCTATTTCTGGGTGACGTTTTATTTCTTCCCATTCTTCATCCGTTAATTTTCCCGGCTTATTAAGTATATTTTCTTCCACAGCTACTTTTCCTATATCATGCAATAACCCAACAGTTTTAAGTTCCTTAACCTCATCTTCAGTTAAACCAATAGCCGTTCCCATGCTTTCACATAATTTTGAGACTCTAAGTGAATGCTCTTCTTCTCTTTTATTCTTTTCATGAAGGGTAGAAATTATAGTATTTATAGTTTTTCCTCTCATACTAGGACCTTCAAATAATTTTTTCTTATACATGTAATCTTCAGCTTTTTTTAAGATATCCTGAATATTTTCTTCTTTATTGTCCATTGTTTGATATCCGAAGGAAATAGATATATCAACTGTTCCAACCTTTCCTTCTGATGCTAAAGCTTTAACATTCTTAATAATTTTTTCTGTTTCCATGATACCCGTTTTAGGTAATAAAACTACAAATTCATCACCAGACAGCCTGGCAATAATATGGTCTTTTCTAAACCCCTTTTCCATAACTTGTGCAACCTTTTTTAGGAGCTCATCCCCGGTAGCATGTCCAAAAGAATCATTAACAAGCTTAAGGCCATTAACATCTGCCATAACAATGGTTAAAGGTAAATTCTTTTCCACATCCACTCTAATTAACTGTTCTTCAAAAAACCTTCTATTATATAAACCAGTTAACTGGTCATGATAACTTAAATATTCTAATTCTTCTTTCATTTCTTTTTCAGCTGCAATATTTTTTAATATGGCTAATACTAGTAAACCACCAATTATTATAAGAACTATCAATACAATAATCATACTTTTAAGTATTTTATTTGAGCCTTTGTTAAAATCCGACATGTATGTTCCTGCACAAATTACCCATTTCCAATTAGGATCAACCTCTTGATAGGTAATTTTTTGTGCAATTGTATCCGAATTAGGAACTGTCCACCAATATGTAAGATATCCTCCTCCGCTATTGCCAATCTTTATTTGATTTTGAACTATATAAGATCCATCCTTTTTATCCTGAAAACTCCATACATCTTTACCCTCTAATAATGGGTGTGCAGCTTCATGTCCATCTTGTGTGTATGCTAGTAAATAACCATTTGCTCCTAGATTAATATTTTTATTGATAGGTCTAGTCCCATCTGACCTTTTTTTGCCTAGCATATATTCCCTGACATTTTCCTGCGCCGTATCAAGTGTAATCTTTCCTTCATCCACTAGCCTTTGATTTTCCTTAATTTCTTGTAAGGTCATTTCAACGCTATTCTTTAAAAGAAGTTTTCCACTATCTTCAAGTTGTTGCCTGCTGACTTTAAAACTAATAAGCCCCAATATCAAAATAAGTAATAAGGAAGAGATTAAGATGAGTTCTATTTTAATAGTAAAATTGATTGATTTTACTTCTGTTTTTTTCATGTAAACCCCCAGCTTACTCATTTAATTAATGCTAAATATTAATTACTGATATGATAACACTTTATAAGCTTCAATTGCTTTAATGATTAACTTACCTGTTAAAGTTTAAGACATGGTCCATGCCCAACGGCTACAAACTTTGGTTTCAATCCCACTAAGGCCTTCTGAAGCTTAGCTTTACGCTCTGGATCTGAAACCTGCATAAGACTGATATTATCTATTTCAGTTTGCCAGTCTCCTTCTATTATATCACCATCAGCTTTTCCTAAACGGAACACTAGATCACTGCTGAAAAATATTCTACGCTTGTTTTCTATGAGAAGCAGTCCTTCCCACAGGTGTACTTCTGAAGGATAGCTGATAAATTCAAGTTCAAAATCACCTGAGACAAGTTTTTCACCAGGTTTTTTAACAATTTCATCGTTTGCAATTCCAAACCCACTCAGTTGTCTAGCTGTAACCTCGGAACAGATTGGCTTAGCGTCTGGAAAATGTTTTAACAGCAAAGATAGTCCACCACACTCATCTGATTCAAAATGTGAAATAAATATATATTTCAATGGTTTACCTGAAAGAACAGCTTTTAACTGTGGTATTAATGTTTCCGCCTGCTGAACACTGCCTGTATGAACTAACAGAGGTTCATCACCTAAAAGTAAATATTGATGAAATGAAAGATCAATGGGCGGTATATAACTGCTGAATTGATGTAAATCCTTATAAATAGCTGACATTCTATTTCCTCCCCTTAATATTTTTTAAAATTTATTTCCATAATCATATAAGGCTCAAAAGTTCTAACTACTTGTTAGTTTTAGTTTAGATATGAATAAATGATATTATTCTTCTACTACAGGAATTAAAAATGATGTAACATATAAATTGCTGTCTGAACGAAGCGCATGCATTACCCCTGCAGGAACTATGAATGCCTTTCCAACAGTAAGTTCAACTTCACTGTCTTCAAGCACTCCAAACCCTTCACCTTTAATACAATAGAATATTTCATCATGCTTTGGATGCTTGTGCAGTGCAACCTTCTTTTCTGCAGGAATGTGGTATACATTATTTACGATAGATGATTTAATATTTTCTAAGTTCATTCTTTTACCTCCTAATTGTGGAATTAATATATAAATATACTTGCTATGATATAACATATTTTTTTATTAATATAGTTACCATTGAATAATATATAGACATAGAAATCCTTGAATTTAAAATGTAATTTTAAAAATTTCTAAGTCAATATTAGATTCTTGATCTTTACAACCTTAGTATTTACATTTAAGTTTTTATTTATAATAAAGCAAAGCTTATTAGCTAAGCCCTTATTGGCTTTTCAAGAAATAAATCTATTAGGTGTTCTCTACAATTGCCACTTCATTGTCAAAAACCTTACAATAAAAACTCTATAAAAAGCAAAAGCACTGCAAAATATTCATTTTGCAGTGCTTTTCTGGCAGGGGTACTAGGACTCGAACCTAGGCCAACGGTTTTGGAGACCGCTACTCTGCCAACTGAGCTATACCCCTAAGACAAGATTTATTATATAATAGGGAACTAAAAAAATCAACACTTTTTTTAAATAAATTTTATATATTATTAATTAGTAAAATCCAAAAAGATGTTCTGGTTTCAATAAATCTAACAATATTAATTCCTGATCAGGTATTTTTGCAACAAAGTTTCTTTCCCCATCATTAGGCATATCCCTAGTTACAATCTCCAATTCACCACGATAATAAGACAAATTATCATTAACTATTACTACATCTCCCCTATGAAAATACTTTTCATTATATTTATGGTATGGAATTCGCTTATCTTTATAATCTCCTCGTGTTATACTGCTGCGAACCATAAAGTCTGATGCATCACCTCTCCCAAAGTGAGGATAATTATATATTATATTTTTCTCTTCTTCAGTAGCATTATCTGAAAGGTTCAGCTTAAATGTAATTTTCGTTTTATCTACCTGAGATATTGCTTTTAATTCATCCCCATTAGCATAGGCATTTCCAATTATAATATCATCTATTTTTTTTGTGGCAAGTAAATGTCTTACTTGTAAATCTATAGGCATTCCCCTATGCATTTCGCAGGTAGGGAGTCCATTATATACAGGCCAGGGTCCAAATGTGTTTTCGTTATTACTTGAAACAAATGCAGCAACAGGAAGACCTAACGCCTTATACTTATTAGTAAATTCCATAAATTTATTCCATCCTAGACCTGTATATTTTTGAGGATAAAAATTATGACAAACAACCATATTGTGTATATTTGCACCTCTATCAATCATCAAATCAAGAGCTGTATTACAACTTCCATTAAACTCAATTTGAATGCCGAATTGATTATGAGTTATTGCTATATCCTCCACCTCACCAAAATGTCCATCCAGACGTATAATATCTACCTTCATATCAGCAAATGGTTTTAAATTATATGGTGTAGCTCCTAGTCGTGAAAATACCTCTGGATTAGTATCTACTGCCACTATAAATCCCAGTTCATGTGCCCGCTGCATAAACTTTGTAAATTTTTTAATCATAATCTCTTTTGATTCATTTACCGATAATAAACAAGTAAAAATACGAGTAAAACCATATTTTGCAGCTAATTTCATATAATCATAATCTTTTTCTTCTGTTGAATGTTCTGGATAAACTGATATGCCCATTCTATGCATGACACCATTCCACCTTTCAAAATTATATTCCTTCGTGAACTATTTTTGCTAGCTCTTCAACAAGCTTAGAATCTACAGTATCATATGAAAACTCGTCGATTGCATAAGCATAGCTGACGTGATTTTTAGTAGTAGTATTATCTTTAACCCATGTTTTACAAGAACTATGAATTTGTGTAATGCCTGTATATTCCATAAGCTGTCTAGCATTTTTAGCATTAACCCCACTGCCAGCTAATATTTGAATTTTGTCACCGTATTTTATCTGTAAAGCTTTCAATAATTCTATTCCTTGTTCAGCTTTTGATTCTAGCCCACTAGTAAGAATACGATCAATACCTAAATTGATTAAAGTTTCAACTGCCTCAAAAGGATCATTAACGCAATCAAAAGCTCTATGAAATACTACTTCTTTTTCCTTTCCATATGCTTTAATTGTATCAATTACCTTTTTTGTTTGTTCAATATTAATATTTCCATTATCATCCAAGCATCCAAATGCAATCCCATCAGCCCCATGTTCCATCATATTTTTTACATCTAATAGCAGTATTTCGTAGTATTCTCTCTCGTAGCAAAATCCAGCTCCTCTAGGTCTTGCCATGCAAACAACCTTTAAATCAGTATTCTCTTTCGTCAAAATAAGATTTGCAATACTAGGAGTCAATCCTCCCATATATAAGGCACTATTTAATTCAATTCTATCTGCATTCCCCTTATAGGCCTGCAAGCAGTCATAATAACTTCCACAACATACTTCCAATATTTTATTCATAGCTCTCACCTGCTAACTTTATTAGACTAAGTGCATAGATTTTTGCATTTATCATAATATCTTCAATATCCATCCACTCGTTTGGATTATGTCCTATGCCTTTTTGCCCTGGAAAGCTAGGTCCAAATGGGACAATATTAGGCATTAATTTTGCATATGTGCCTCCTGTAGTAGTTACTGGAGTACCATCTAAACCTGTTACCTCTTCATATGCTTCTTTAAGTTTTCTTACTAAAAAGCAATCTTTTTCAAACCTTACTGGATTATAGTTATGAATCAGTTCTATCGATAAACGTTTTGGCATTTTTGAGTTAACTTGTAATATAATATCCGAAATATTTGTTACAGCAGGATAACTCAAAGTAAAATTAAATATGCATTTATTTTCTTCAAGCTTTAATTCATATCCACGCATCTGCATTTTTCCAAATTCATCATCAGAAAAGTCAATACCTAAGCGCTCCCCATTATCTTTACTCTGAAGAAAATACTTAGTAACAAAATCGAAAAATTCATTTAAATTTGATTTGTTGGCTGATACTTTAAACTTAGCTCTACCTCTCTCACCATATACAACAGGATATTTGCAATCTGGAGTCCAGCCCATAGCTGGCGGATTCTCATTTTTTAAATAGTATTCTATATCTTTCATTCCTGTTTCTTCGTTAGTTCCAAATATAATTCGAATTGGTTTATTAAATGTAACGCTGCACTCCTTACATACATATAGTGCATATAAGCATGCCATAATTGGTCCTTTATTATCTAATATTCCTCTTGAAAATATTCTTCCATTTTTACTGTATCCGCTAAATGGTGGTTCAATCCATCCTTCACCAGGTGGCACTACATCTAAGTGACCTATTACTCCAATATAATCATTTCCTTCTCCAAGCTTAGCATAGCCTGCATATCCATCTATATTTTTTGTTTGAAATCCAAGCTTACCTGCAATCTCTAATGCTTTAATCAAACATTCATTAACCTTTTTACCAAAAGGCATTCCTGGCAACGGCTCTCCTCCAACACTATCTATCTTAACTACTTCTATAATATCTGCAATCATTTGTTCCTTTAGGTCATCTATTTTTTTTAAAACAATATCCTTCATTTTAAATCTCACCTTCTTACTAGCGGTGCAGTTCTTGTTTTCATATAGTTATCCAACCATTCTTCACTAGCTTTTTCATGAATACATTTCCCATTTATATTTTTAGTTATATAAACCACTGGCTCATTGATTTCCGTAGCTACAACAAATGAAAATCCTTCTATATTTGTTGCAACCCCCCATTCCCCTTTGTTATTCATTGCAATTAATGATAAATCTCCCGCTTCTCCTCTTCTTTCCTTAAGCTCTGCGTCCAATGTATTTACAGCAATTTCACAAGCTTCTTGAGGGTGATGTCCCTCTTTCATTAATCGAACAATCTCATATGAAATACATCCTTTCATCAAGTCTTCTCCTAGTCCAGTGGCACTTGCTCCACCTACCTTAGAGTCTACATAGAAACCAGACCCACAAATAGGAGAATCCCCAACTCGTCCCTTTTTCTTCATGAATAGGCCGCTTGTTGAAGTCCCAACAGTGATATTACCATTGCTATCAAGGCATACCATACCTACAGTATCATGTCCACTATACGGCTTAATTTCCTGTTCCTTAATCTCTTTGATACGGTTATAGTAGTGAATCTTAGCTCGCTCTGTTAGCATATTTTTACGTTCAAAACCTTCTTTATGAGCAAATTTTTCTGCTCCTTCAGCTACTAAAACATTATTTACTTTTTCCTTACTTAGCCGTCTTGCAATACTAATTGGGCTAGCAAAATCTTTAATTGCAGCAACAGCTCCGATATCAAAAGTAGAACCATCCATAAACGCAGCATCTAATTCTACTTCCATTTCTTCATTAGGGAGTCCACCATAACCGACAGATTTGTAAAATTCAAAGTTTTCTACTTCTCTAATAGCAATTTCTATTGCATCTCCAGCACATCCTCCATCTTCTAAGACTTTTCTTCCTTTTGTAACTCCTTCAAAGGCCATACGCCAAGTTGCAATCATTCCATACATATTAATTTACTCCTTTATAAATTATATAATAATCTTTTAATAAAACATAACTTACTCTATTTTTATGCTGTACTATTTAAATTTTTAATGCACGATAATGAAAAAACCACTAAAATATTAGTGGTTTTCTACTTTAAAAACAAATCTTATTGGTTAAAGAAGCAACATCCTCTTCATTGACTAAAGCCTTAGCCAATTGACACATATTCTTCAGTGAGTCATTCAATCCTATTCCACCTTTTTTAGGAGTAATTACTATATTTACTTTATCTTTAAAATTAGCAATTGTTTCCTCATTTTCAATAGACATTGCTGCAATAGCCGGAATACTTGTTGTTTTGTTTATATCGTATGCAACCTTAGCTGCCATACATGCATAATCTTTATAATTTAAAGCAGGTCCACACATCACTACATCAGGTTGTAGTTTATTAACCATAGCGCAAAGCTTCCTTGAAACCTCTTCAGGATTAGCTAAATATGTTCCATTTCCACAATAAAGACAAGCTATTATCTTACCATCAATTTCCTTCAAAAACGCCTCCATCATGATTGCTGGTCCTACAGGCTCTCGTTTTGCGCTTAGTGGTACCATTTTATCATCTTTAGTACCTGCCCCGGCTTGAATTTGATCATAAATCATTATGATTTTAATTGACATATGTGATCATCTCCTATAGGTCATCAAATGATAAATTCTCAAAGGAATCATCATCCTCTTCAACTGCTTTAGCTTCTTCATTTATATATTGCTTATCCATAATTTTAATAAAAGGCATATATATGAATACTCCAAGAACTAATAATATAGCTTGCAATAATGCTCCTACCCAATTTGTAGCTAAAAAACCTGAAATAATTATTGGAGTTGTCCAAGGTATATTAACCCCATTACAAATAGGGACTAATTTTAAACTCATAGCAGCATATGAAATAACTATATTCATTGTTGGCACTAGCATAAACGGTATCAGCATAGTAGGGTTTAGTACAATTGGTAAACCAAACACGATTGGCTCATTAATTCCAAAGATACCCGGTACTAAAGCTAATTTTCCTAGTTCCTTTATTCGTTTTGACTTGCAGAATAGTAACATTGCAATTAATAGTGACAAGGTAGATCCACATCCACCAAATGTTGCAAATAAATCTTGGAATTGTTGAGAAATAATATGTCCTTGTCCAACACCTGTTTTAAAGAACTCTAAATTCTCTGCAGTTAATGTTTGAAGTATAGGATTGTATACAGCCCCTACTACAGATCCTCCATTTACTCCAAAGAACCAGAAAAGATGTAAGAAAATATATGCTGTAATCATTGCACCTAAAGTGTCACCTAAATTCATTAGTGGCAGCTGCAAGAATTTAAAGACAATAGTGAAAACATCTGTTTTAAAAAATCCGAAAAATAAATTAATTAGAAAGAATACCGTAATAACTAAACCAGCAGGTATTAACGCTGCGAAGGATTGCACAACTGTCGGTGGAACACCAGCAGGCATTTTAATTATCCAGCCTTTGCGTTCAGCAAAGGAATAAATATGAACCGCTAAAAATGCACTAATAATACCTATAAATATTCCCTTTGCTCCTACCCAGCCAAGTGGAAGACCACCACCTAAAAATACCTGAACTGGATCTGAAATACCCTTAACTTGTACTTTACCAGAAACTCCATAAGGCATAATTAAGAACCAAGCCATAATTGATACTGCAGCACCAAAAATAGGATTTGTTTTCATTTGTTTAGCAAAAGAATATCCTATACCCAGCACAGCAAATATTGCCATTATGGAAAATGTGGCATCAGCTGGCTTTCCAAAATAAGCAGCTAATGTAGAACCGTTAACATTTACTGACTCTAACCAATTTGTCCATGCAGGAATTGGGAAGTTTGCAATTAATAAAAATAATGAACCTACAATTAATAACGGTGTAGATACTAAAAACCCATCACGAATAGCAATTAAATATTTATTCTTACCTATCGATTCAGCTAATGGCATTAATACTTTTTCTAACCACTTAAGCATATTTTCCACCCCTCTCAATTATTAACAATTTAGTATTCACAATGCTATGTCATAAAGTGATTACTAAATTACACAAACATACGAAAAATCATTTTTTTGCTGCTTTTATTAGGTTTATTGCAGCCTTCAAAACCTTTTTAGCATTCATCATACCATAGTCTGTATGGTCGATAACAGCAATTGGTATACCCATAGCTCCAAAATCGTTTACAGTTTTCTCATACAAGTACTTTACTTGTGGTCCAAGTAAAATACAGTCAGGATGAAGTGTTTTAATGATTTCGTCTAACTCATTATGCGGAAAAGCTTTCACTTCAATTGGTAGTGAGTTCTCATTAGCAACATCCTGCATTTTACTCGCTAATATACTTGTAGACATTCCGGCACTACAAAACAAATAGATTTTTTTCATTTTTAACTCTCCTTTCCATAAATAATTAATAAATAGACATTGATAAAAACTGCTTATATGATTAATTGGTTTAAGCAATTATTTCTTATTCTCTAAAGCAACAATCCGTTCATAGGCCTCAATTAATTCATTTGCAATAATCTTGCATGTTTCAACGGACATTAATTGATCTTCTGCATGTAGTAATAATAAGTTTGGACTTACCTTATTATCTTCTGCTTCTTGCTGAATTAATTTAGAATGAACACTATGACCCTCAGTAAAATATGATTCACCTTCATTAATACAAATTTCTGCTTTTTTAAAATCACCTTTCTTAGCTTCTTTAATTGCTTCAATGAAACTATTTTTAGCCATTCCTGCGGCTGATATGATTTGAAAGCATGATAGCTCTAATCCCTCCATAGTTGTCCCTCCTTTCTGTTACTTATAGTATAAGCCTTTAATATCACTATGAACTTCATTCTTCCTTCCTACTATTAGGAAGTACTACTAACACTTAACACTGTGGTATTAGAAATAAAATCATGAATAGCCCTATGATCATTTCTAAATAAAACAAACAATGCTGATAAAATACTTATTGCAATTCCTATATACATAAGTGGGGTAATTAAATTAATATTGCTTACTAGGGACAGAATTTGATGAAAAAGATTGCTTGGAAATATGAGAGCTCCTTCAACTAAAAATATGCCAATTATTTGTCTTAAAAATAAATCCTTAAACCTGACAGTATCACAGCCAGATTTAGCTATCTTAAAATGGCACCATCTTTTACCTAAGGTTTGTCCATTCCATATCACTAAAGGCACAATCATATAGTAAAAAAATGCAAATAATAAACCTAAGCTTCCAGATAAAATTGCATATTGTCTAGGGTACTGAAATAGATTTACGTTCAAATTCTGCGTATCTGTTACCTTCATATATATCATTACCATTGGTAATGACGTAAAAATGCTTCCTAAATACCAATCAACCATATATGCAACAAGGCGCTTCCAGGTTGGCACATCGCAGGAAGCAGCTAGTTTATTTGGATCAAATGATTTTCTTTCTTTTTTCATATCTTCACCTTCTAATAAAATTATTTTAAGACTTGATCTATAAATTCCTTATAGTCATTTACCTCTAACAATCTTGCAAATTGCTCAGTATTAGAAATTACATTACTAAGCCAATCAAAGAAAATCTTTAGTATTTTATAATCGTCTTTATTAATTGCAAATAGGATTACAAGCCTTACATCAAAGCTCCCCCATTTAATTGGTCTATTAAGTATTGCAATACTTAATGCTGATTGTTTTATAAAGGTTTCATTAAGACTATGAGGTGTTGCAAATCCATAATCAAAAGATGTTGCAGACATTTTTTCTCTTTGTAATACACTATTTTCAAAGGATTCATTTACGTATCCCTTTTCATGTAAGTTGTCGCACATTTTTTTTATAAGCTCCTCAGGACTACCTGCATCAACATGTATATAGAAGAACTCTCTCTTAATCAGCTTCAATACTAACAGATTGAAATTATCGTGACATCTAATCTTGTCTAAATTATTTAGTGCTTGGAAAATTTTATTTTCGTCTTCATAATTTACAAATAAAGAGATCTGCTCTGTTAAAATGCGTAAATTATGTTTTAAAGGAAGAGTTGTTAAAATTAGATCAGGCTTTAAAGTAGCAATTGCTGATTTCTCAAAGAAACTCATACATTCGACGATCTCCATACGATCACCAAATCGATTTGTAATTTTCTGTAGACATAAATTAGCTAGACCTTCATCTCGAGGATGAATCATAACCACTTTATACTTATATGAAATATTAGCTCTAGCATAGGCAACTCCTAGGTGTAAAGCTATAAATGCTATTTCATTTTCACTGATATGCATATGAAGCTTTTCCTCTAAGAGTTCACAAACTCTTACCCCCATCTCAAATACTAACGGGTAGTTATGTTTAATTTCTTGTAAGTACAGATTATCAATTTCAATATTCTTCTTACACCTTTCTATTAATGATGTAAGATGCATTTCTAATCCATTCTTAAGTTCATTATCACAACTAAAGTCCACATCAAAGGTTTTATTTATATCATCAAATATCTCTATTAATATACTAGGAATAGAATAATTATTTTGAATTTCTGATAGGTTATTTGTGTATACAGTCCGCTTTTTTCCAAGTAATAATAAAGCAAGTAAAACTACTTCATCCTCAACAACTCTAATTCTTATTTTTGCAGCAACTTTTTCAAAGAATACTTTTGCAATTTTATATTCCAAACTATTTCTTAGTTCATCAGTATTCCGCTCAGTTTTTATATATTTAAATCGAAGAATACGTTCAATTGCGATTCCTATATGCATTATAATCATAGTAAAAGTTAATTCACGAATATGGTAGTTATATTCCTTCAAAGTATCCTCTAAAATATCCTTTACTTGAATCAAATCAAAATCCTTATAAAAAGAAGCAATTTTATTTAAATTTAAAAAGTTACCTTTGATTTCACTTTCCAATAGGTCTCTATAAAGTTTACGTTTTTGTTCTTCTTTTCCTATTAAACTTATATAATTTTTACTTCTAATAAGCTTTAAACTCTCATATGCCTCAATCATCTTCTTTATTTTTTTAATATCATTATCAATTGAATAACCTGATACAAATACTTTATCCTGTAAAAATGTGAGATTAATCTCGTTTCGTTCAAATAACAATTCTTTAATAATATAATTGCATCGTTCTTCTGAAGTCTGAGGAATAGCTTCACAGGTTTCAATATCTAAGCTTTGAAAATTATCTTCATTCATTTTATATCCTAGTCTTATATTGGACTCAATTAACACATCTTCATAAAATTCATTTATATTAGCAATATCACTTCGGATAGTCCGATCTGACACACCTAATACTTTAGCTAATTCTTTACCTATAACCCATCCTCTATTATCATGCATATATAAGATAATTTTTTCTTGCCTCTTATTTAACACCTTATTACCTCTTTCTTTAATCATAATTTCTCTTTTTTATTATATCTCAATATAGTTAATCTTATATTGATTAAATTTCCTAGCACTAGGAAACTAAAATTGGATTTACTCAAACATAGTGTCTATCTTCAATATGTATTTTTTCTTGAACATAAAAAAATAACCCCTTAAAGGAGTTACTTTTTTATTTTAATTATTGAATTTTAAATCCTGCCTCTTTAACCTTTTCCAGTATTCCTTGGAAGTTTTCAGTTCTTATTCTAATTACTATTTCCTTAACCTCTGTAACGCTCTTTGGATCAACTACTACAAAGC
The DNA here is from genome assembly GCF_026012015.1 of Clostridium omnivorum. Taxonomy (NCBI): domain Bacteria; kingdom Bacillati; phylum Bacillota; class Clostridia; order Eubacteriales; family Clostridiaceae; genus Clostridium; species Clostridium omnivorum. Next base: position 817,022 of record NZ_BRXR01000001.1, read on the forward strand.
TTATAATATCTCCATTATTTTCTGCGATGATTTTTGAAAGCTTTGATACCTGTCCTGGAATATCATAAGCTATAACTGCTAATCTTCTACCTTTGTTTAGTCCAAATAATTCTGTAAACTCATGGAATATTGCATGATGTGTAACAATGCCTTTAAATACATCATTTTCATCAATAACAGCTACAAATGCAATATTTTTTACTTCTAAAAAATGAGCTGCTTTTTCCATTTGATCTAGTGGATGAATTGAAGGTACATCTGTTCTCATTACATCTTTTACTAAAAAGTCAGATAATAAGTACTCTTTATCTAATGATTTTTCAAAGTAGAAGGCATATATTCTATCTTTGGAAATAGAACCATAAAATTTTTCTCCCTCTGCTACCGGAATCGATAAAAAGTTGTTCTCATCTATTATTTCTAACGCCCTCTTAATAGTGTCCTTTGGTGTGATTGTCACTAATTGACTTGTTGGAAGCATTAAATTTTTAACAAACATATAATGTTTTCCTCCTTATACATACATATATCATATTATACATCAAAGCAGAACATAGTTACAAATTATTTGTTTCTTTTCTGCTTATCTTTTAATAATACTTTTACCTGCTTATTCCTCTTTTTTCAACAAGCTGAGATAAACTTTTCAGGTTGGCATCCAATATGTCTAGATACTTTAGATCGTCCCTATATACAATTATATTAACTAGCTGCATATTATATTTATTAATTATATTTTCGTTTGCTTTTATCTTTTCTTCATTATCACATAAAAAAATAATTTTACTCTTATCTTTTAATTCCTTATCTAACTTATCCGCTTGAGACTGTGTATCTTCTTTTGAACTAACTCCATAATTATAAACTTTTACAGCTTTAATTCCTAAATACTTGGTGAAGTAATCCATATCCTCCCCATCTACAACAAAGGTATAATCCCCCAGTTTTCCTGAAACATCCTTTGCCTTTTTTTCATATGGTTCAATGTTTTTTAAGGCATCTGAAAAGTTTTCCTCATAAAAATCTCTGTTTTTTGAATCCTTATCCTGTAGAGCATTTTTGATATTTGAAAGACAAGCTTTGTAATTATCAACATTAAGCCAGTAATATGGATTTTCTTTTATTACAATATCATTAATTTTGGTTTCCTTTTCGTAATTAATAAGTTTTATTCCTCTAGACCCATTTATTATTCCTACTTTGCTCTTTGACAATTTATCCTGAAAATCGGCTATCCATGTTTCAAATCCTGCTCCAGAATATATGAACAAGTCTTTTTTACTTATGTTTCCTATACTATCATCAGTAAACTGGAAATTGTAAATTCCATCACGAGAAGTAAACATAAAGTCCACTAAATGCTTTTCTTTCACTAAATCCTTTACCATATAATATAAATGTTTATCTGTGGTCTCTATATTTAATACAGTTTCCTTTTCCTTTTTTTCATTTGCAGCAGCATTATTTTGTTCAACAGAAATGGGCTTTACTGAACATGCGCTTAATATTATAACTATAAATATCAATGAAAATATATATATAAACTTTGCTTTCAAAGCTTTCACCTCTTAATTTACACCCTATGTATATTCAACTATTATTTTACATAATGTTGTCTTATAATGCAAACATATCTTTATTATGTAAGCAGCTACCTTTAGACCTTCTTCTACATTTAATGCTAAAATAAATAAGTATATTCCACAAATCAAAACTATATGGTAAAATAATGATACAATTTGTATTTACGAGGTACTTATCATGTATATAAGTTTAGAAAAAACTATTAGAGCTATGTCCATAGCCTTAGATTTAGCTGAAATAAGTTCGTCTTTAGATGCCAGTATTCTTAAATCAAATAACGGAGAAACTTATTCAGAACATACATTTTTGCATCATTCAAAAAAAGTTACATATATTTCTCTTGAAATTGGAAAAGTATTGAACTTAACCTCAAGTGAATTAGAAGAATTGTATGTAACTACTTTATTACACGACATTGGAGCTGCCAATAATGTTATTTGCAGCCATTATGCTTCAGAGACAGTTGAAGCTCATTGTGTTTTAGGTGCATCAATAACTAGCCATTTCCCCATATTTAGTAATATCGGTGATACTATACTATATCACCATGAAAATTATAACGGTACAGGACCTATGAAGCTGAAAGGTGATGATATTCCTATACAAAGTCAAATAATTCATCTTGCAGATTTGTTAGAGTTCTCCTACGATGAAAAACTTCCTTCATTTAAGCAAAGGGATAAAATTACAGACATAATTAGTTCTTTAGAAGGTTCTACTTTTTCAAGTACTTTAATTTCCGCTTTTTTAAAGGTATCATCTAAAGATATATTTTGGTTTAACTTAGAAACTATAGCTTCTATGGACTTTATACTAGATAACATTGCTCCTAGTTTGGATATATACATAGATTTAGATCAATTTGAAAACATTGCAGTTATTTTTTCAAGAATAATAGATAGTAAAAGTAAATTTACCGCTTCCCATTCCATTGGCATATCAGAATTGGCCTATAAAGTTTCCTCCTTTATAGGTTATGATGAGGAAAAGTGCAAAAAGATGAGAATCGCTGGTCTTTTACATGATATTGGCAAACTAGCTATACCTTCAAGTATATTAGATAAAAATGATAGTCTTACAAAAGATGAATTTGCTATTATAAAATCACATGTATATTATACAAAAATAATTCTTGATAAAATTGAGGACATACCTTATATAGCTGACTGGGCCTCAAATCATCATGAGAAATTGAACGGAAATGGATATCCCAGGTCCTTGACTGCTGAAGAAATTAGTGAAGAATCAAGAATTATCGGTGTATGTGATATTTATCAAGCTTTAACTGAAGATAGACCATACAGAAAGGGACTTGATAAGGGAAAAGCATTTTCAATACTTGATGGTATGGTTGCTGATAATTTTATATGTGAGAAATCAGTAGAGCTTTTAAAAGAAGCTTTAAATAAGCAATAAAGGTAATCGCTAGATTACCTTTATTGTTTTAAGTTTATTACTTATGTATATAATACAAATAGTTTTAGCATTGCATTTTAAACTTTAATGTTTTAATATAAAATAGATATAAATCAGCTTAAATATAGAGAGGAAATTATATGGAATTTATCGTTGATAGTGTAGATAAAACTTTGTCTTTAGGTAAGCAGCTTGGAAAGCTTGTACAACCAGGTGATATTATATGTTTAAATGGCGACTTAGGTGCAGGTAAAACTCATCTTACAAAAGGAATTGCAGAAGGGCTTGAAATTTATGACCATATTACAAGTCCAACTTTTACAATTGTAAACGAATATTATGGAAGATTAAAACTATATCATTTTGATGTATATAGAGTAAATGATCCTGATGAAATATCTGCTATTGGCTTTGATGAGTATATTTTTAGCGATGGCGTAAGTGTTATAGAGTGGTCAAAATATATTGAGGAATTGATTCCAAATAATCATTTAAGCATCACCATAACAAAGCTGCCAGAACTAGGAGTTAATTATAGAAAAATAACTCTTACTTCCAATGATGTAAGTTATGATTATATAAAGGAGATTAAACTATGATTGTTTTAAGTATAGATTCAGCTACAGAAGCAGCAAGTTGTGCAGTACTTGAAGATAATAAGCTGCTTTCCGAAATAACCTTTAACTTTAAAAAGCAGCACTCTGTTATATTGATGCCCTTAGTTGACAATCTCTTAAAAAATCTTCAACTTGACTTAAAAGATATTGATGGTTTTGTAGTTTCCAAAGGACCTGGTTCTTTTACCGGCCTTAGAATAGGCATGTCTATGATAAAAGGCCTCAGCCAAGGAACCAAAAAACCCTTTGTATCTGTATCATCCTTAGATGCTTTAGCATATAATATGGCATATACCTCCGGCATTATATGTCCTATTATTGATGCACTTAGGGATAATGTTTATACAGCACTGTATAGCTTTAAGGATAACAATTTAGTAAAAGAACAGGATTATACTATAATACATATAGATGAACTAATAAATTTACTTAAAGAAAAGCAGCTACCAGTATGTTTTATAGGCGATGCTGTACCAAAATTTAAAGCTAAGCTAAATGAGTGCCTAGAAAAAGTATCCTTTGCTCCACCGCACTTAAATCTTGTAAGAGCTTCAGCACTAGGAGAACTAGGCTTAAAATTATTAAATCAAGGTAATCAAGATAATTTATATACTTCAGCACCAATCTATCTAAGAAAATCTCAAGCAGAAAGAGAATATGATAAAAAAATGGGGATAGATAGCAATGAATAATGTTGAGATTTGTACCTTAAAAGCAATTCACATTGATGAAATTTCAAAGATAAATTCTTTAAGCTTTCATACACCTTGGAGTAAGGAAGCTATATACAAAGAACTCGATAATAAATTTGCTAGATATGTGGTAGCCATAATGGATGGCAAGGTAATCGGTTATGGTGGAGTTTGGATTATTGTGGATGAGGGCCATATAACTAATATAGCTGTGCACCCAGAATATAGAGGCATTGGAGCAGGCGATATGATTGTAGATTCTATAATAGAAATATGCAGATTAGAGGATGTTGAAGCTGTAACCTTAGAGGTAAGAGAATCTAATATACCAGCCCGCAGACTTTACGAGAAGCATGGATTTATAGCTGAAGCTATAAGAAAAGGCTATTATCAAGACACTAAAGAAGATGCAATAATTATGTGGAATAGACATATATAAAGAGGTTAGATTAATAAAATCTAACCTCTTATTTTATAGTTTTCCTAATTCCTTTTTGTCAGCCCCATTATATACCTCTTCCTGATGAAGTATTGGAGATACTGCTTTATACACTGCTAGTGATACCGCAGAAACTGCAATTCCCTTCAAAAGATTAAATGGTATTATAGACCACAGTATTAAAGTAAATAAATTAATAATCCTTGGATTTAGTTTTGATCCCATTCCAACTACTGCTGCTATTTTAAATCCTAGAACTTTATCATATAATGGAAGGAATAAGTAATAGTTTAATATTCCTGCTGCAATGGACATAACAATACTTCCTATTATTAATGATATAATAGCATTTTTTCTTGTTTTATTTTTAGCATATATACTAGCTGAAGTAATTACAAAAACTGATCCTACTAAAAAGTTTGCAAGTTCACCTATAAGTGCAGTTGAAGTTCCTTTAAAGATAACATGAAGCACATTCTTTAGAAGTTCAATCAATACTCCCGCTACAGGTCCTAGTGCAAACCCACCAATTAGTGCTGGAAGATCACTTAAATCAATCTTTAAAAAGCTTGGAAAGATTGGTAGTGGAAGCTCAAAGAACATTAATATGAATGCTATAGCACTCAAAAGCGAAATTTTGATAAGTGTGTTTAATTTTTTGTCTTTCATAAAATACCCTCCTGTTTTCCTGTACATAACAAATTTATTTTGTTATGCCTACTTGATATTTACATACCTTTCAGGGTACCTAGTACAAATAAAAAACCCTGACACAAAATGTCAGGGCAAAAAAACGTACTAATGTATCTTCTTTCATCCAGACTCTACTGTCGGCTTCGGAATCTAACCGAATCTGCCTTACGGCTCGCGGGCTATACCGCCGGTCGGGATTTCCAATTTCTTGGTCACCCTGCCCTGAAGATTAAATATGTAATTGTTACAACATTATTATAGTACTAATGAAAGCTAATTTCAATAGTCTTGTTATATTTTTATCATTAATTTTTTTTCATTGTTAGTGCTATTCTTTTTCTCTTTTCATCAACCTCTAATACTTTAACCTCTACTATATCTCCAACCTTAACTATATCTAATGGATGCTTTACAAATTTGTCGGCCATCTGGCTCTTGTGCACCAATCCATCTTGGTGTACTCCAATATCAACAAATGCTCCAAAGTCAGCAACATTTCTAACTGTTCCCATAAGAGTCATACCTGGCTTTAACTGTGTTATATCTATTACTCCTGTTTTAAAAATTGGCTTTGGAAGTTCCTCTCTAGGATCCCTTCCAGGCTTTTTAATTTCTTTTATTATATCTTGCAGCGTTAGAATTCCAATATCAAGCCTTTTAGCTAACTCCTCAATACCAATTTCCTGTACTCTAGAATCTATATCCAGTAACTTGCCATTTTTTAAGTCTTCTTCACTATAGCCTAATATGTTCAAAAGCTCTTTTGCAGCATTATAGGATTCAGGATGCACTGCAGTGTTATCAAGGGGTTCTTTGCTTTCCAGTACTCTTAAGAATCCAGCGCATTGTTCAAAGGCTTTGTCCCCAAGCCTCTTAACTTTCAAAAGTTCTTTTCTTGTTTTAAACTTTCCATTTTCTTCTCTATAGGCTACTATATTTTGAGCAATAGTTGAATTAATCCCTGCAATATAAGATAGTAATGATGGAGTAGCTATATTTAAATCCACTCCAACGCTATTAACACAGTCCTCAACTATACCTTTAAGGGATTCATCCAATCTTTTTTGAGCTACATCGTGTTGATACTGCCCAACCCCTATTGATTTAGGATCTATTTTAACAAGCTCTGCTAGTGGGTCTTGGAGTCTTCTTCCTATGGAAATAGCCCCTCTTATAGATACGTTTATATCTGGATATTCCTTTGTAGCAAGCTCAGAAGCTGAGTACACTGAAGCACCAGCTTCACTAACTACAACGTAGTATACATTTCTTCCAGTTTCTTCTTTTACTTCTTTTATAAGTCTAGCAATAACTTCTTCTGATTCTCTGCTTGCTGTTCCATTTCCAAGCGACACAACTTCAACTCCATGTTTATTTACTAACTGTTTAAGCATCTTCAAGGAACCTTCTACATCATTTTGCGGAGCGGTGCAATACACTGTAGCTTGCTCTAAAAACTTTCCTGTATCATCTAAAACTGCAATTTTACAGCCTGTTCTAAAACCAGGGTCAAAGCCAAGTACCACTTTTCCTTTTATAGGAGCCTGCATCAAAAGCGCCTTTAAATTAGCCTTGAATATTTCAATAGCGCCTTCTTCTGCTTTTTCAGTAAGCTCAGATCTTATTTCTCTTTCAATAGATGGGTATATAAGTCTTTTTAACGCATCTTTTACGCTTTCAGCTATATAATAATCTGTATTCTTGTTTTCTTTTAAACACTTTACATTTAAATATTCTATGATTCTTTCATTTTCAACTGTAATTTTTGCAGAAAGTACCTTTTCCTTTTCTCCTCTATTAATAGCTAAAATTCTATGTCCTGGAATTGCTTTTACTGGTTCCTTGTAATCATAGTACATTTCATAAGGTGTAGGCTCCTCACTTGCACCCTTTGTTTCAATTATGCCTTCTCTATGTACAAAACTTCTTATCCATTTTCTATAGTCAGCATTATCAGATATAGTTTCACTTATTATATCCATTGCTCCTTGAAGAGCCTCTTCTTCACTTGCAACAGATTTTTCTTCATTTACAAACTGTTTTGCATATTCAATTATGTCACCTTTAAATTCTCCACTGTATATCGTCTCAGCTAAAGGCCTTAGTCCTTTTTCCTCGGCAATAATTGCTCTAGTCCTCTTTTTAGGTTTGAATGGTCTATATATATCCTCAACCTCTGTTAAGGTATCACATTTCATAACCCCTTCTCTTATCTCTTCAGTAAGCTTTCCCTGTTCTTCAATTATTCTTATTACATCTTGTTTTCTCTCTTCCAAGTTTCTAAGGTATGTTAATCTTTCAAAAAGGCTTCTTAAAACTGCGTCATCTAGCCCTCCGGTCATTTCTTTTCTATATCTAGCTATAAATGGCACTGTATTGCCGGAATCCAAAAGTTCAATTACACTTTCAATCTGTCTTTTACTGACATTTAATTCAATAGATAATCTTTCTACTATATTATTCATAATTCCACTCCTTTTGATATATTGCACTGCTGCTACAATTACCATAAATAATTATATCATATAATAAGTTTTTACATAAGTTTTACAATTTCTTAGATTTTTAATTGTTTATAATTATCTATTCAATACATGTCCCCTAAATTTCTATGCTAAGTTATATTGATTTTATTTGATTCATATTATTTAAAGACATTAGATTTTATTAGGTTGCCACGCACAAGGCTAGGTTACCCAGTGTTTCCACTGAAAGGAGGTAAAAGGTCTAAATGACCTTTTACGGGTAACTTGCCGATGGGAATCGGCATGAATAAGTTATCCAGTTTTTCGACTGAAAGGAGAAATATATGAAAGATAATATTATTAAATTTGTTCTAAGCTTATCATTATTACTATTTTACTATAGTTTTCAATTTACTTTCACAGTTCATAGTTTTAACCATACCAATGTAAAAAATAACATTGAATATTTAGCCTCAGATAATTTCAAGGGGCGATTAGCAGGAACTCTTGAAAATGAAGAAGCCGCAGCTTTTATAAAAAGTGAATTCAAAAACCTAGGACTTATACCCTTTGAAGGTGATTATTATGATCCCTTTAATGCACCATTCCCCAATAGACTTGATCAAGATCCGTTTCTAAAAATATTGGACAAGAATGGTAAGACAATTAAGGATTATAAATACAATGAAGACTATAAGGAAGATATGTTGAACTTTAAAAAGAACAATTTAAAGTTCAGCAAAAAAGATACTATTAAAATGAATAATACCGCTATGCAGATTAATCAAGGTAATGAATCCTTTATTTTCTATGTACCTGAGAACAGTAATCTTTCTTTTAGAAGTTCCTTTATAAGCACAGATTCAAATTCACTATATATAATGATAACTCAAAAGACCTTTGATGAAATTAAAGACTATATATCAAAAGGAAATACAGTTAGCTGCTTTATTCCTTTTGATATTAAGGAAGGAAAGCTAAACAATGTTATTGGATATATTAAAGGAAGTAATCCTAAAGCTGCACCAGTAATAATTAGTGGACATTTTGATCACTTAGGCTCTGATTTAAATGGAACTATTTATAGCGGCGCATTAGATAATGCTTCCGGTATTTCCTTTGTACTTGAATTTGCAAAATATATAAGATCCTTAGGAACGCCAGATAAAAGTATTATTTTTGTAGGGTTCAATGCTGAAGAATTCGGCTGCGTTGGCTCAAGCAAGTTCGTAGACAAGTATAAGGATTCTTTAAAGGGGGCTAAAGTTTATAATTTTGATATGGTTGGAAGTAACAATTCAGTTCCTCTATCCATAATGGCTGGGGAAAAGGATACAATAAATTCAGATTTCATACGTTCTCTAACCTCTACTTTAAGCAGTGAAAATGTAACTTACAGCTGCGTATTTGAAAACTCTAGTGATCATGAAGCTTTTAGAAAGAATAATATAGATGCAATAACCTTTAGTGATGATGATATGACACGAATTCATACTCCTTCTGATAAACCTTCTTTCATAAGTACAAAGTCTATAGATAGATGTTTTTCAGTAGCTTCTGTTGAAATTATTAAACAAGCCTTTGATGGAAATCCAATGCTTATACATTATGAAAATATTCTTATGGTTTCACTTATAAGTATTTTTTTAGTCTTTCTCCTATACAGAAGAACATCTTAAGTATTCTAGATAAAATTTATAAGGCAGTCCCTAAAATTATTTAGGACTGCCCTTTTTAATCAGTTATAGCCTTACAGCTTTCCCTAGTTATAAGCTTTGCAGGTATTACAACCTTTTTACAAACTTCTCTACCAGATGTTAGTCTTTCTAGCATTAAATCTACAGCTGTTTCCCCCATAAATTCAATATGAAGTTTTATCGTTGTTAGTGGAGGCATCATATACTGAGCACTAGAAATATCGTTAAATCCAATAATACTTATATCATCAGGTATTTTTAAATTTTTTTCATATATTGCCTTATAACAACCTATAGCTATTGAGTCATTAGCTACAAAAGCAGCAGTAGGCATAGTTCCATTTTCAAGAACTTCCTTCATCAATTTATAGCCGTCTTTTGGTGTATACTTTCCCACCTTTACAAAGTCATCGTTATACAAGCCTTTTTCTTTCATATACTTGCAGTATGTTTCCTCTCTTAAGTCTGGTAATCTATTACCATTTATATCAAAGTCCATTCCGCCTACATACGCTATATCAGTATGCCCTAAAGAGGATAAGTAGTCTAAAGCTTTTTTTACTGCTTGATGAAAATTAATAACTACAGAATCGAATAAGTCATCATCTGGTGAACTATCAACGAAAACTACTGGCCTTGTAAATTTTTTTATTCTCTCAACGTCATTGGCATTAAAGGTTCCAAGTGCAATAATGCCATCAATGTTCTTTATTTTTTCAAAGTCATCATTTTTTCCAATTCTTATAATATTTGCGCCCTCAGCCATAAGTTTTTTTTCTATTGACACACGTATAGATAGATAGTAAGTATCATCAAGTTCCTCTTCAAGAGAATAGGAATAAAAAAGGCCTATTTTAAACTTTTTTCTATGTTTTTTCCGTTTTGAAGGTGTGTATTCTAGTTCCTCAGCTGTCTCAAATATTCTTTGCCTTGTTTCAGCCGATACATTTAATGTTTCATCATAATTTAGAACTCTTGATACTGTAGCAATTGACACTCCAGCTTTTTCTGCAATATCCTTTATAATAGCCATCTTATTTATCACCTATTCTATAAAAAATTTATATTGTCGTAACTTAATCATTATTAGTATATTCACAGGTTATAGTATTTTTAATTATATTCTCTTCTTTATGCAGCTTATCTTTATGCAAAAAAGATAACTTTGTCTCAGAAATAATAATTGCAGCAAATATCAAAATACATCCTATGGATATTTTTAATGTCATTTGCTCCCCAAGAAACATTACTGAGGCTAAGGAGCCAAATACTGACTCCATAGAAAGTATAATAGCAGCTTTTGTTTCATTTGTAAACTTCTGAGAAACATTCTGTAGAAGGAATGCCAAAGTTGTACTAAAAATACCTAAGTATGACACTGCTAATATTCCTTTTGAATTCAAATGAATATCCGTCTGTCCCATTATAACAATGGATATTAAAGAAAATATAAAGGCGAAGGTTAGTTGTAGTGTAGTTAATAATATAGGATCATATTTTTTCACATACTCACCTACAAAAAATATATGAAAAGCAAATCCTATGGCACATATTAATGTTAGAGCATCGCCCTTATTCATGTTAAAACTCCCATTAAGAGTTAAAACACCTACGCCAACACAAGCAAGCAGTGCTCCTCCTATTCCATATTTATCTATAGGTTTCTTAAATATCAATGTGCCTAAAAATGGCACCATAACCACATTAATTGCAGTTAAAAATGCATTCTTTGATGGTGTAGTATATTGTAGCCCTATAGTTTGAAACGCAAAGGCTATAAAGAGAAAGAAACCTAATATTGCACCAGCTATTATAGAACTTTTATCTATATTTTTAAGCTTTTTTCTATATATTGTGATCATTAGCACTGTTGAAATAAAAAATCTGAGGGTTATAATTTGAAACGGAGTAAGCTTTGAATCTAAAGATAACTGCGATGCTACGAAACCCATACCCCATATAATTGCCACAAATGTTAGGCCTATCTCTCCAAGGTACTTTTTCATTTAAGCTTTTCCTCCAATCATAGATACTCCCTTGCTAGCATTAAAAACACACTGGATGTCCAAGTAAAGGCTGGATCAACTAATCCCTTGCCTGAAAAAGGATCAAAATTCTCAGCCATACCTCCAACTAGGGTTGCATTACAAAAACGTTTTGCATAATCCTTAGCAATTGATGAATACCCATAGGAATTTAATGCATCAATTATTATATACATCACTGGTGCCCATACAGGTCCAAGCCAATAACCATTTTCCTGATATAATGAACTTTTATAGGCTTCTGTGGTTAGCCCAAATACACTTGTAAAATCCTCTTTTAGGCTCTTAACAATATTGTCTCTTATTTCAAGTGGAAGTCTATATCCTATAACAATAGGAAGTCTTAATAAAAGACTATTTCTATATGGTATTTCCTTTTCCTCTAAATCATGTAAAATAGCCGAAAACCCATCTTCTTTCCAAAGGCGTTTTATTAAAAGCTCATACATGTCATCGGCTTCACTTTTCCATCTATCCTTTTCCTCTATTTTCCCTAGTTCTAAGGCCATATCAGATAGAATGTCCATCTGTTTAATAAGATGAGCCGCAAGATCAGGGGATTCAACTGGAATTCCCGAGTGAAAAACAGAAGCATTATCCCATCCTGAATCATTTCCATGATTGTATAATGGTAGAATACCCTTATTTTTTCTTCTATGAACAAGCCAGTATTTTGTAACTTTTGATAAAGACTCATACATTAATTCTACCACTTCTTTTTTATTAAAAAAGTTATTATTTTTTCTTAATATATTAAAAGCCCATGCATGAATTGGCGGCTTGCAGCAGCTAAAGGAACTAAATTTATCGTTTATAAAATCCGGATATATTCCTGAATCATCCTGATTATCAATAAACAATAACAGCTGGTCAAGAGCAAGCTGTGGATGATTTGTGCTTAACATCATGGCATTAAAGCAATTATCCCAGCTCCATATGTTGTACATCCAGTTTTTAGACATATACATAGCATAGCGAGTTAACCTATCTTGAGGATGCACAACGCAAGACCATGTTATATAGCTAGCAAGCTCCCTTGATGAACTATACTCTTCAGGTACCTCCGTCATAGAATTAACCCACTTTTCATAACATTTATCAACTTTCTTTTGCGCCACTTCATAACTTGTAAATTCTTTATTTCTCCATACAGTCTTATAGTTCTCTATAACAAAGTGCATATAGTCACCTTGGGGTTCAACTTCCATTGCTATATTTTCGTTTCCTACTATCTTCCAAGGAGCATTTAACACTACCTTGCCCTCTATTAAGCTAAACATCATTTTAATTTCTTTTGAATAAAAATGATATTCCCATTGGTTAGAATCGAATCTAAGTACATTATCATACCTTGTTTTAACTGCATTAAACCTAAGTCCAATTCCCCTTCCTTCAATATGAACCATATCCTCTTCGCTTATGCAAATATTAATTTGATCACTAGGACTTTCAATACCTGTTAATGTCAGCTTTGTTTCGCTGACATTAACACTATAAGGCACTGATTTTCCTTTTTTTATTACATCTATTTTAAATAGTTTGCTTTCAGATTCATCGCCACCATGAACATCTCTTAAAAGCAATTCTTTTGATTTAGGATCTATAGAAAAAACAAAGTACGAACCATATCTGCTAAAGGGCACTTTACTTATTTCAAGTTCCATACTATCACTCCTTAAATGTTTTTTAATTCAATCTATTCTTCATATACAATTTTACTGTATTTTACTGCATCCATGCTTTTTTCATTATAAAGTGACAGTTCAAATTGAAAATTAAATTCCTCAGGAATTAACTTGTACTTTGGAAGCTGATCCTGACCGCAGCTTGCACTTCCAAGACCATTTTGTCTATAATCAAGGTTTAATACTATAAAATCAGCCTTTTTTATTTCGTGCTGATGTTTTGCTGCTTCTAAGTTTTCTTTTGTATAGTCATGTGCAGTAAACTCAAAGTTCTTGCTTGATTTAACAAAAATACCAGTATCTAAATCATTAAGGCTCATCCAATTTACATCAGTATGATTCCCATTCTCTTGTGGGTACACATATGGAGTATGCATATTTTCCACTTTACTTTTATATATTCCAATTGGGCTTGACAGCTTACTGTCACAATAGGACTCGCCTGGGCCTCTCCCATACCATACTGCTCTGTTGAAATCTTTATTTACGTATAGCTCAAGTCCTATCCTTGGAATTACATTAGGCATATTTAATTCTTTCCTAAAGGGGTGTCCTCCAACATTCAACTTTATATCTCCATTAGAATATATAGTATAATTATATTCAGCCTTAAAAGCCCATCCTTGATTTGGAGGAGCAATATGCACTCCTATTTTTATAAGTACTGATGAATTATCTTTTTCATATTCAATGTATTCTAATACTTCCTGCATCATATGAAGAAAATACTTTTCCTTCCAATCCTTTACAAGGTACATGTCATTATCTATTGGAGCGCGCCAGAAATTTAAGCTTGGTCCTTTCTCTATTACGGTTTTACCTTTATGCTTATATTCTTCTAGGCACCCAAAAACTTTGTTAAATATAATATTAAAATCTCTTCCAGTTATAATAAGCTTCCCACCAATTTCTTGTACATTTAATTGAGTGTTATTAGGACGAGCATACTTATTTGCTTTAAATACTGGAAGCTTAAACTGCTCAAAGGTTATCTCATGTCCGGATTTTCCCCACAGCTCATCTGTATTTAAAACATATTTTACATTTAACCAGTAATCTGTGTTTTCAACTTCATTTTGCATATTAATCGGAATCTTAATTTCCTTCTCTTCTCCAGGATTAATGTCACAAATGTGTATAACTCCAGATTCAACTACATTTTCATCATGGCAAACATTCCAATTTATGTCAACATGTGATAAATCAACAAAATCGTACAAATTTTTAATTTTAATTATTCCATTTTCTAAATCTACAGCATAAGAACTAATAGGCTCAATGACCTTTTTATACTCAAGAAGGCCTGGCGATGGTGTTCTATCAGGAAATATAAGTCCATCTATGCAGAAGTTTCCGTTGTGTGGATAATCACCAAATTCCCCTCCGTAAGCATAGTACTCTACTCCATCATTATTTTTTTGTTTAATGCCATGGTCAAACCATTCCCAAATAAAGCCACCTTGAAGTCTTTTATATTTTCTAAATACATCCTGATGCTCCCTTAAACCACCCGGTCCATTCCCCATGGAATGTCCATATTCACACAGTATATGTGGTTTTTTTCCTTCTATGTCCTTTCCTATTTCTTCAAGACGATTTAGTCTTGTATACATTGTGCTGTATACATCACTAATAATAGCATCGCTATCTCCTTCATAGTGAATAAGTCTTGTATTATCTATACTTCTACATGCCTGAGCCATGGCTAAAAAATTATTTCCAAATCCTGATTCATTACCTAAAGACCACATAATGATTGATGGATGATTCTTATCCCTTTTTACCATCCTCACAGCCCTATCTACATAAGCTTTTTCCCACCTGCTGTTGTTACTTATCCAATTATAATTTCCTGTAAGTTCAAAGCCATGACACTCCAGGTCTGTTTCATCAATTACATAAAGTCCATAAATATCACAAAGTTCATAAAAATAAGGATGATTTGGATAATGTGAAGTTCTCACTGCATTTATATTATGCTGCTTCATTAAAAGCACATCTTGAAGCATACTTTCTTTTGTTACGGTTCTCCCCATTTCAGGGCTAAAATCATGTCTATTAACTCCATTTAGCATTATTGCTTTTCCGTTTATTGTAAAGTTTCCATTCAAAACTTCTATTTTCCTAAAACCTATTTTAAGAGGTACAGCATAAAGTGCTTCATCTTCAGAATTCTCTAGCTCTATTATTAATTTATAAAGGTACGGAGTTTCAGCTGTCCATTTATTGGGGCATATTATCCTTTTCTCCAGTAAAATTTTATTATAATTTTCTTGTTCTATATTAATATCTTTATATTCAAATTCACAAACATTTTCATTGTTCTTATCAAATAGACCACATTTTAACTTAAGTCCATTAATATCAGCAGCACTATAATTTGAACAAAGTATATCAAGCTTTAAGATGGAATCATTGTACGCCTTATCAAAATCAGTTACAACATATATGTCATCAATGCATATATAGGGTTCATTTATTAATTCAACACTTCTAAATATTCCACTAAGCCACCACATATCCTGATCCTCTAGATATGTACCATCTGACCACTGATAAACACATACTGTAATATCATTCTCTCCTTCTTTAACAAAGGATGATATATCAAATTCAGAAGTTATTCTACTTCCTTTACCATATCCTGCTTCCTGGCCATTTATCCATAGATTAAAAGCACTGTCTACCCCGTGAAATCTAACTATTGTACGATTCTTTATCCACTTACTATCAAGCTTAAAACTACGTTTATAAATTCCTGTAGGGTTTTCTGTGGGCACATATGGTGGATTTATAGGAAATGGATAATAAACATCTGTATAATGCATTTTCCCATATCCTTGAAGCTGCCAATTCCCAGGAACCTTAATATCATCCCAACTTGATGTATCATATTCGCCACTATAGAAATTTTCCGGAGATAATTCTGGTGCCCTTAGAAACATAAACTTCCATGATCCATCAAGCTGAATTTCACCATAGCTGTTAGTTTCATCACAGCTAAAGGCACCTTCACTAGATTTATAACCATAAAAATATGCTCTGCTATCTTTTCTGTTTATATGAAGTAAATCTATATTCTCCCACTCTTTCATATCTCTCTTCTGCATAAAATATTCCTCCGTTATTGTTTTATACCACCGCTAATACCTTCTACAATATACTTTTGTGAAAAAGCAAAGACAATAATTGGTGGTATTATCATAATAATTGTAATGGCCATTATAGGTATTATTTGCATAGTATGAACTCCCTTAAAGGATGCGAGCCCAAGTGCTAAAGTATACTTTGTTCTGTCTTGTAAAAAAATAAGAGGTCCAAGATAATCATTCCAAACCAGAAGAATATTAAGCACACCTATAAGAATTAGTGGCGGCCTCATAAGTGGAACAAATATCTTTGTAAAAATTTGAAATTCATTTGCACCATCAATTCTAGCGGCTTCTTCAAAATCTCTTGGAATTCCCATTAAAAACTGCCTTAACAAGAATATATTATAAGCTGATCCGAAAAAAGCAGGAACAATAAGTGGTTTCAACGTATTTATCCATCCAAATGCATTAAATTCCATATATTGAGGAATCATTGTTACATCCCAAGGAATCATCATAGTAGAAAGCAGCAAAATAAATAGTACACCCTTCCCCTTGAATTCATATCTTGCAAAACCATAAGCTACAAGTGAGCATGAAATAAGTTGTCCTATAGTTGTAAACACGGTAACTATTACAGAATTTTTAAAGTACAGATTGAATGGTTGAGAATTCCATGCCTTTATGAAATTATCAAAATGCCATATGCTAGGCAATATCTTTGGTGGAAATGTAAAAGCTTCACCGTCAGTTTTAAAAGCTGTTAAAATCATCCATATGAAAGGAAATAAAAAATAAAGTGTAAATATTCCTAGAAAAATATATGTTATTATCTTTTGCGTTCTGCTCATCTTCATTTCTTATTACCTCCTTTATTACCAGCTACTTCATTTTCGTAAAATACCCATGCTGAAGAAGACTTAAATATAGTAGCTGTCAAAATTAATATTATAATAAACATAAACCATGCATTTGCACTGGCATATCCCAATTTGAATTGTTTAAAGGCATTGTTATATACAAAAAGTCCATAAAAATAGGTTGATTTCATGGGTCCACCATTTGTAAGTAATAATGCTAATGTCAACTGTTGAAGAGCAGTAATTGTTGATGTAATAAGGTTAAATAGAAGTGTTGGAGTAATAAGAGGTAGTGTAATGGAGAAAAAAGAACGTATAGGTGATGCACCATCTATATAGGCAGCTTCATACATATCTTTTGAAATACTGCTTATTGCTGTATAGAATATAAGCATCATTGTTCCAACTCCCCAAGCACTTGCAATAACTATAGCACTAATAGCCCATTTAGGATCTGTAAGCCACTGAGGTCCTTTTATACCTATAAAAGATAAAAGATAATTTAACACTCCATATTGAGAATTTAAAATCCATCCCCAAATAATCGAAATTGCAACTCCCGAAACTACCGTTGGTATATAGAAAATTGTTCTAAATACTTTTACTCCTCTTATAGGACGAGTTATAAGCAGCGCAAGTACAAGCGCTAAAATAAGGTTTAAGGGAACAAATATTAAAGCAAACTTAAGTGTTATAGCAAGGGATTTAAAAAATTGAGGATCTTTTGTAAACATATTTATATAATTTCCAAGTCCCACAAATTGGCGTTTCCCTATAACCGGCCAATTATAAAGACTCATTATTAAAGAAAAAACTAATGGTACCAATGTAAAAATTAGAAACCCTATTATCCATGGTGATATAAAAATATATGGTGTCATTGTTTTTATAAGATTACGCTTTTTTATTCTTACCTGCTTGGTCTGTTCCATATGGAAACCTCCTATATTGAATTTAAAGAATTATCTCGCTGAAAACGAGATAATTCTTTAAAAAGTGCTATTTTACAGCTCCATCAAGTGCTGCTTTAGGATCCTTATAACTGCTTGAATTAAAGACTTGCTCAAATACAAGTGATAGCTTATCTGATAGTTCACTCCATTTATTATATTTAAATGATGATGAAGTATAATCTTTACTTTGATCTAGCATAGTGTAAAATTTTGAATATGTGCTGTCTGTTAAAAGATTTTGAGATTTAGCAACAGATTTTAATACAGGTATTTCATATCCAATACGAGCTTTATTAGCTTCCTCAGAGGTCCAGTATTTTACGAATTTCCATGCAGCATCTTTATTCTTGGATGTTTTTGATATAGAGACTCCTGATGAGCTTACAATACTTATAGATTTTTTTCCTTGCTCAAATGAAGGAAGAGTTACAACACCATAATTTATACCAGCATCTTTTAAAGTGCTTAATGACCATGATCCATTTATAAACATAGCTGCATTTCCACTTTTCATTTCATCTAGCCCAGACTTTTCAGATGCTATTGCAATACCATCTTTCTCCATGCCTTGAAACATATTAAGAGTTTCTATAGCTTTTGTACTATTAAGATTTCCATCTATCTTTCCATCTTTTCCTACATATTGAGTACCATTACTCCATAAGTACATCTCAAAGTCATATGGATCTGGCTTTCCTGAGAAAGCAAAGCCATATACCTTTTTATTCTTATCTGTCAACTTTTTTGCAGTGTCCTTAAGCTCTTGCCATGTCCAACCATCCTTTGGATATGCAACACCAGCTTTATCAAATAGAGCCTTATTGTAGTACACAACATGAGTTGTATATCCTACAGGCATTCCTAAAACTTTTCCATTCAATGAATTGTAGTTCCATAATGTTTCATAGAAGTTATCCTTATAAGCTTGTCCCTCTTTTTCAATATAACTATCCATTGGTTCAAGTGCTCCTCCATACTGAGGATAATTCCACATATACATTATATCTGGAGCATCATTAGCGCCTATTCCCGCAGCTATCTTAGTGTCATAATCATTACCATATCCTTCTAGAGTTACTTTTATGTCCGGATTCTCACTATTAAACTTATCTACTAATTTCTGCTGCATAGCAAGAGTATCATCAGAGTCCCATGATGCGAATCTTAGGTTTACTTTTTGAGTAGATTGTCCTGTGGTTTGACTAGTCGATTTAGTTCCACAGCCTGATAGCATACTTAAAGTCAAAGCCATTGTCATTGCAATTGTTAATACTTTTCTTGTTTTCATCATTTATCCCTCCATTTATAAACCAATTAATTTCTTGTACTAGTACTTTTATGTATTTTACTTTAGAAGCTAATTCACTTTATATTTAATTTTTTAGCAATTGCTGTATTATATAAAACGTTTTCTTTTATTAATAATATACTATTAATTCTAGTAAAAGTCAATTAATTTTACTAGTAAAATTAATTATTTTTTACTAGTAAAATCATAACATCATATAGATTTATCTTTATGATACACATATTACTAACAGATATAATGGCTTAAATCTTATTTTGTAAAGTTATTATGTCATTTTAAAGCTAGTAAAATTTATCATTTTTACTTAATAATGAATAGTCACTAAAAATATAGATAATTATCTATATCATTTCTGATTTTTCACAAAAACAAAAGATGCTGATTTACTTTAGAAAATAGCTTCTATAGTAAGTTAACATCTTTTAATGTGTTTTTATTATTTTAAAAATTATTATTCTTGCAATACCCCACTACTGCTCTGCTTAAGATATTCATTAATAAAGATATCAATTTCTCCATCCATTACTGAATTAATATTACCCATTTCAGTACCTGTTCTGTGATCCTTTACCATAGTATAGGGTTGAAAAACATAAGAACGAATTTGACTTCCCCAGCCAATATCCTTTAACTCTCCAGTTAAATCCTCTACTTTTTCCTTGTGTGCTCTTTCCTTAAGCTCTATAAGTTTAGCTTTAAGCATTTTAAGGGCCATATCTCTGTTATTGTGCTGACTTCTTTCATTTTGACACTGCACAATTATCCCTGTTGGTATATGTGTAATTCTCACCGCTGACTCAGTTTTATTTACATATTGGCCTCCAGCTCCACCCGCTCTATACGTGTCCATTTTTAAGTCATCTGGTCTTATTTCAATATCTTGCTCTTCCGTAAGTTCAGGCAGTACTTCAACAGATGCAAAGGAAGTCTGTCTTTTTCCTGCTGAATTAAATGGAGATATTCTAACCAATCTGTGTATTCCTCTTTCAGCCTTTAAATATCCATATGCAAACTCTCCAATAACCCTTAAAGTAACTGTTTTAATTCCTGCCTCTTCTCCAGAAAGGTAATCTAAAGTTTCTAGTTTAAATCCTTTGCTTTCACACCATCTCGAGTACATTCTTAGCAGCATCTCTGTCCAATCCTGCGCATCCGTACCGCCTACCCCTGCATGTAGAGTAAAAATAGCATTATCCCTATCATACTCACCAGATAGCAGCACTTCAATTTTAAACCTATCTATTTCAATTTCTGCAAAGTTTATTTCCCTTATTATCTCTTTTTGAGTATCAAAATCATCTTCTGATACTAATTCCTTTAGTACTTCTATATCCTCTACAGAACTTTCTAAGCTATTAAACCTATCAAGTTTATCCTTTAATGTCTTAGCTTCTTGAGTTATAGCCTGTGCCATAGCTATTTCATTCCAAAAATCAGGTTCCTGCATTCTATTTTCTAATTCATCAATTTTCTTTTTCAGTCCATCAATGTCAAAGGGACCCCCTAATTTCATCAAGCACTGGTTTTAAACTATCTAATTTACTTACTGCTTCTTCAAACTGTATAAGCATATCACTAATCCTCCAAAAAATATGTATATAAAGCCACCTGTACCACAGAAGCGGTTAAAGGTGGCTTTATTATTATACTATTATACTGCTTAGATAAACAGACATCTATGCATTATTTTTTATGATAATCTTCCGCAGCAGTTCTTATATTTCTTTCCAGAACCACATGGACATGGATCATTTCTTCCTGCCTTCTTTTCCTTAACAACAGGCTGCTTTGGTAATGATTCATCATAATTTGTAGCAGTTTCTACAGCAACTCTCTCTCTTTCAACTGGCTGCTCCATTTGGACATGAAATAAAAATCTTACTGTCTCTTGTTTTATATTGTATATCATTTCATCGAACATTTCGCTGCCTTCAAATTGGTATGCTTGAACAGGATCTTGCTGCTTGTATGCTCTAAGTCCAATACCTTGCTTTAAATGCTCCATATTGTCTATATGATCCATCCACTTTGTATCAACAACTCTTAGAAGTATTACTCTTTCTATTTCTCTTAGCTGTTCTGAGCCGAATTCCTCTTCTTTTGAATCATAAAGATCCTTAGCTAGACTTAGAAGCTTTTCTTTTATCTCATCATTAGTCATGGTTTGAAGCTCTTTTGCAGTTACTGCTCCCTTAGGAAGATAAAGGTCATCCATAAAGTCTACTAATTTTTCAAGTTCTTTTTCAAGTTCTTCTTCGACACCAGAAATATGAGAATTCACAGCAGACACTATTACATCCTTTATCATATCCTGTATTTCAACTTGAATATTTTCGCCTTCGAGAACCTCAGATCTTTGTTTGTAAATAATCTCTCTCTGCTTGTTCATAACATCGTCGTATCCAAGTAAAGTCTTTCTTATGTCAAAGTTATTTCCTTCAACCTTCTTTTGAGCATTTTCTATTGCCCCTGAAACCATCTTACTTTCGATAGCCTCATCTTCTCCAAGGCCTAGTTTATCAACCATTCCCTTTAGCTTATCTGAACCAAATATTCTCATTAGATCATCCTCTAGGGATACATAGAATCTTGATTCTCCAGGGTCACCTTGACGACCAGAACGTCCTCTTAATTGATTATCTATACGTCTTGATTCATGTCTTTCAGTACCAATAATCTTAAGACCACCAAGTTCTACAACATCATCGCCAAGTTTAATATCAGTACCACGGCCTGCCATATTTGTAGCAATTGTTACCATACCTTTTTCGCCAGCATGTGATACAATTTCTGCTTCCTGCTCATGAAATTTAGCATTCAATACCTGATGAGGAGTGCCTTTCCTTTTAAGTAAATCAGAAATCATTTCAGACTTATCTATACTAGTAGTACCTACAAGTACTGGCTGACCCTTCTGATGAGTTTCAACTATTTCTTCAACTATAGCTGTATATTTTCCCTTTGCTGTTTTATACACTAAATCTGGATGGTCCATTCTTACCATTGGCTTGTTAGTAGGAATAACAACAACATCCAATCCATATATTTCTCTAAATTCTGTTTCTTCAGTTAATGCAGTACCTGTCATACCAGATAATTTAGTATACATTCTAAAGTAATTTTGGAAGGTAATTGTAGCTAATGTTTTGGATTCTCTTTCTACTTTTACTCCTTCTTTAGCTTCTATAGCTTGATGTAAACCATCGCTATATCTTCTTCCTTCCATAAGTCTTCCTGTAAATTCATCAACGATTACTACTTCGCCTTCTTTTACTATATAGTCTTTATCTAACTTCATGTGGAAGTTTGCTTTAAGCGCTTGTGATACATGGTGTTGAATTTCAAGATTTTCAGCATCAGAATAGTTTTCTATATGGAAAAAGCTTTCTGCTTTTTTCACTCCATCATCTGTAAGCATAACTGCTCCAGCCTTTTCATCCACGGTAAAATCTTTTTCTTTAACAAGTGTTTTAGCAAAATAGTCTGCTATTTTATAGAATTCAGTAGATTTTTCACCTTCACCAGATATTATAAGAGGAGTTCTTGCTTCATCTATAAGAATAGAGTCAACTTCGTCCACTATAGAAAAGTTTAATGGTCTTTGTACTCTTTCTTCTTTATAAACAACCATGTTGTCTCTTAAGTAATCAAAACCAAATTCATTGTTAGTTCCATAGGTTATATCTGCTCCATAGGCTTCTCTTCTTTGGTCATTATTCAAATCATGCAAAATAACTCCAACCTTAAGGCCTAGGAATTCATAAACTTTACCCATCCACTCTTTATCTCTTTGAGCAAGGTAATCATTTACTGTAACTACATGAACACCCTTGCCTGATAAAGCATTAAGATATGCTGGGAGTGTTGCTACCAATGTTTTACCTTCACCAGTTTTCATTTCAGATATTCTTCCTTGGTGTAATACTATACCACCAATAAGCTGTACCCTATAATGCTTAATACCTAGTACTCTCCATGCAGCTTCCCTACAAACCGCAAATGCTTCTGGAAGAATGTCGTCTAGAGTTTCTCCTTCTTGTATTCTCTTTTTGAATTCCTCAGTCTTACCTCTTAACTCATCATCAGTTAGACTTTGAGTTTGAGAATCCAAAGCTTCTATCCTATCCACAATGGGAAGTATCTTTTTTACTTGTCTTTCACTGTAACTGCCAAATATCTTTTCCAAAACGCTCATAGCTCTTCATCCTCACTATCTTTGTTTATATTTCAAAATTATTAAAATACTTATACCTAATAGATTATATCATCTAATTACTTCAGGTTCAACTTTTAAAAGATGTAATAACTATTTTTTTACAATTTGTCCAAAATTAAAAGGATGTGAGTTTAGCCCACATCCTATATTTTTTAGAATTCTGGTTCTATTAAGCCGTAGTTTCCATCTTTTCTCTTGTAAACTACGTTAACCTCTCCGCTTTCATCATTTGAATAAACGAAAAAGTCATGTCCTAATAATTCCATTTGAAGTACAGCTTCTTCAGGTGACATTGGCTTTATAGCAAATTTCTTAGTCTTTACTATTTCAGGATTTCTTAATTCTTCATCCCTGTACTCATACTGAGGAATATTTTT
The DNA here is from genome assembly GCF_026012015.1 of Clostridium omnivorum. Taxonomy (NCBI): domain Bacteria; kingdom Bacillati; phylum Bacillota; class Clostridia; order Eubacteriales; family Clostridiaceae; genus Clostridium; species Clostridium omnivorum. The sequence continues at coordinate 841,162 of NZ_BRXR01000001.1, forward strand.
ATATTTTAGAGGTACATTTGTATGATATTTTCTTTCTATCTTTGTTTTATGTTTTCTTATTTGTCTTTCTAATTTATCACTTACGATATCTATAGCTACATACATATCCTCATTGGCTTCTTCACTTCTTAATAAAACTCCATTAAAGTTGATACTTACTTCAATTATTTGTCTTGCCTTTTCAACATTTAGGGTTACAAAAGCCTCCATGTCCTCTTCGAAAAATTTGTCTAATCTTGAAAGCTTTTTATCAATAGCATTCCTTAAGCCTTCAGTAACCTCGATATTTTTGCCTAAGATGTTTAATTTCATAAGCTCAGCCCCTCTCTACCCTTATGGGTTACGAATTATGATCTTTAGTCGTAAACTATGCTTTTTGTTTTAAACATATGCTATATATTATAGTTATTAGTATATGTTTAAATTTACCTTGGTTAGATTTGTTAATACAATTTTATCTTCTTTTTCTGCAAATAACAAGGGCTATAAATTACAATTTACAGAATATTAAATAATTTTATCTTATTCTTCTTAAAGATAGCTTATCCTTATTTATCCTAGCTTCATTTTTTAATATTTTTTGAAGATATTTGTCAAATTATATTATATAGTTCTCTTGTATGATTATATGTAATTTTATTTTTTTTATGTGAGGATATATTTTTATATTTTTTCAAAAAATAAAAATCTTAGTTTTAAAAACTAAGATTTTATTATTAAGTTAGTTGACCTGGTCTTTGACCCCACACTCGCCTGCTGGAGCTTTTGCTACCCGGAATCAACCTCTCACTACTAACTCTCTCGTATAAAACGGCAGGACTTACTTCTAAGCCGCACCATGCTCATTAAAACTTTGTTTAACTTACGTGGATCGTTTTGCCTGCGACTGGCATCGACTTTCAACCACAAACCTAACTTAATATACTTATATTATATCTTAGATTTTGCTGCAGTCAAGACTCTAACTTCATGTGCTCCGCAGTCTGTTAATTCCTTAGCACAATAAAAGGCTGTTGCTCCAGTTGTAATAACATCATCAATTAGCAAAATCTTTTTATTTTTAATTATATTTTTATTCACTACCTTGAAAACACCAATCATGTTTTCCCATCTGCTAGCGCCATCTAGTCCAATTTGATCCTTTGTTTCCATTGTTTTCTTCAGACAATTATATACTGGTTTGTTTTGATTCCTTGCAATAATTTTGGCTAAATGCCTGCACTGATTATATCCTCTTTTTTTCAGGCTAGTTCTGCTAGAAGGCACATATACAATTAAATCGTAATGGAAATTAGCACCTTTCAAAACATCTTCCATATATTGTGCAAGCAATTCTCCGCACTTGAAATCATTTTTATATTTCAATCCCACAATTAACTCCTTAATTATTCCAGAATAGTAAGCTGCACTATAAGTAATAATACTCATGCTATCTCTAACTATGGACATAGATTCAATGCAAAATTTAATTTTTTTTGAACATATATCACAAATACAGCTATCATTATAAGTATCTTTATCACATATGATACATTTATTATCTCCAGCATATATTAATTCTAAAACACATTCACAGATAAATCTTATAAATTTAACAATCCCATTTCCCATGCTTCTTTATTAAAGTACCTTGTTATATCTTTAGCTTTTTCCATATCTGCACTTTCCTCATTAGCTAAAAAAATAACCTCCCCGCTACTTACTTTTTCGGTTCTTCCTACCTTTCCACAAAAATAAACCAAACTTTTATAGTTAAAGCTTTTATCATTGCTAAAATACACCATTACATCTACATCCTTCAGGTCCATATAAATATCCCTGTAGTCATCTGTAACTATAATAGCTTTTTTAATTTTCATAAAGTTTACTAGGATTCTATCATCGCTCTCTTGTTTATCAAAATATAGGATGTTTTTTGCAAGACTCTCTTTAAAGTTGCATAAATATTTATAGACGCATTGTATTCTTTCACTATCTGGTACATAAATTATTACTTTTCTATTTCTTTCTATAGAAAAATTTAAATAATCGTATACCATATATGGAATATCTTTTTTTATGTCAAGTCTTGTTATTATATACCTTGGCTCGGGCATGGGCTTTTTATTATCCCTCACAGGAAGAATTATATCCCTTTGGCTCTTAAATATACTTACTATAGAACTAGCAATTATTTTTCCATTACTCGAAACACATTTGATTAACAAATCCATTATTTCGTAACTGCTATATTCAGGAAAACTTCTGATATCATCATATATGACTAAGTCAAAGGTTTCCATAATTTTAACTGCATTTCTATAATTTGAGATAACCAACCTTGAATTTGAAGAGACAAAAGCCTTTCTAATATAAGTATAGTCTCTAAATTCAGTGTATCTTTTTATATGATTAAGTATTTCAATATTTTCTTCTCTTTCACCAGTAATATATAATATACGTTCCTCACGAGAAACTGCAGCTAAAATCGTTTTTAGAAAAATTATGGATGAACTATATGGTGGCAAAATAATATTTAATATTTTTTCTTTTCCTAAACTCCACTTATATATATTCTCCATCACCTTTTCTTTTTCATATCCAATATTAAGTGTTTTATGGGAAAACATAAATTAATTCACCTCTTTAACACTTGTATCTTCTTTAAAAATATCACTGTCTATAATACTCTTTATTCTCCATTTTAGTCCTGAATATCTCTCAAAACTTCTATTATTCTTAATCATGAAATGCACAGCCTTAATGGAACCAACCAACACCACTAGCTGCTTAGCCCTAGTTATTCCTGTATACAAAAGATTTTTGTTCATAAGTAGTGGAGGCCCCATAAATGCAGGCATAATTACCACTGGAAACTCGCTTCCTTGACTCTTATGGATGGTTATTGCATACGCTAAGTCTAACTCATCTAAATACATATTCTCATAAACAACTTTTCTTTCTTCATCAAATACTACAGATATTGTATCGTTTTCCTCATCAATCTCATCAATATAACCTACATCGCCATTAAATACACCTATTCCCTCATTATCTCCATCTCCTGCAACTCTAGTCCATTTAAGCGAATAGTTATTCTTTATTTGCATGACCTTATCACCAGTTCTGAAAATAAGTTCTCTAAACTGCTTCTCATTCTTAAAATTGGCTTTTGGATTAAGAATAGCTTGAAGTTCTTTATTGAGATTAAGCACTCCAAGAGTCCCTTTACGCATAGGCGTAAGAACTTGTATATGTCTTAACTTATTCCATTCCTTATTAAACTTAGGAAGTCTTTTATTAACTAGGTCTATAACCGTCTTCATTATTTGATTATTATCATCATTATTAATAAAATAAAAATCTTTATTTTTTTCATTTAATAGAGGCATCTCACCATTATTTATTTTGTGAGCATTAACAACAATCATACTCTCCTGAGCCTGCCTAAATATATCCTTTAACCTTACAACTTTAATGCATTTACTTTCAATAATATCCCTTAAAACATTGCCTGGACCAACTGAAGGCAATTGATCTACGTCACCAACGATGATTACCCTAGTTCCTAGACCCACTGCCTTGAGGAGACTATTCATAAGCATTATATCGATCATAGAAGCTTCGTCAATTATCACCACATCACATTCTAAAGGCGAGCCTTCGTCCTTAACAAAATCCATAGAATCATCTTCAGCATAACCAAGCTCTAGTAATCTGTGTATTGTTTTAGATTCTCTACCCGTAGCTTCAGTCATTCTTTTAGCTGCCCTGCCTGTAGGTGCTGCCATGAACACTCTCATACCAGCATTTTCAAAAATATCTATTATGCAGTTAATTATTGTAGTTTTTCCTGTACCAGGGCCGCCAGTAATAACTTCTATACCGTTTTCCACAGCTCCTTTAATTGCTTCAATTTGGGATGGTGCAAATTTTATATTTTTATCCTTTTCAAAATCACAAATTTCCTGTTCTACATTTATATTAAGATTTTCATAATTTGTGAGTGCTAGAGTCAATATTTTTTTAGTAACACTAAGTTCACAATAATAATAAGGTATAGTAAATACGCACTGTTCTCCATCAATAATCTCTACTTTTATTCGCCCATCTACAGTACCATCATAAATATTTTTATTAATGTCCTCCTCAGATACTCCTAAAATACTTTTACCTTCTTTTAAAAGCTTATCTAAAGGCATATACGTATTTCCAAGAGCACAAAATTCATTAATAATAAAATTAACACCGCTTTGTATTCTAAAAGGTGAATTTATTTCTATCCCTAAACTTCTTGCAATTTTATCAGCAGTTTTAAAACCTATACCTGCAATTTCTTCAGATAAAACATATGGATTTTCTTTAACTACATTAATAGAGGTAGCTCCAAATCTTTTATAGATTTTAACACATTGATTAGGGGTAACTCCATAGGTTTGAAGGAAAACCATTATATTTTTAACTTCCCTTTGTCTAGAATAGGATTCAAAAATTATTTCAATCTTTTTCTCTCCTATGCCTTCTATTTCTCTAAGTCTTTCTATATCATTGTCCAATATTTCTAAAGTTTGTTCACCAAACTTCTCAATAATTTTTTTTGCTGTAACAGGTCCTATTCCTGAAATAACCCCAGACGCAAGGTATTTTTCTATTCCAACAATAGAAGTTGGTAATAGTTCCTCACAGCTTTCCACTTTAAATTGCTCGCCAAATTGAGGATGAACAACCCATTGTCCTGTAAGCTTTAAACTTTGCCCTTCATTAATATATGGAATAGTTCCAACTATTGTAACTTTATCACTTTTATCTTTTATGTACGCTACTACGTATCCATTTTCTTCGTTCTGAAAAAGAATTGCTTCTACTGTTCCTTGTATTTCTGGCATAAAATCTCTCCCATATCTAATTTGCATTACTCTCCATAATGCAAAAGATATATAATTTTTATAATAATATATAAAATAATGTAATAAAAAATATTATAATTATAGCATACCCTAATAAAATAAATTTCTCAACTGCTATAATATAACTTGCGTTATTTAATAATTTTTTTAATTCTCATCATTGTTCTTTTCATTTTTATGTGTATTACTTAAGGTTATTGACTTTAAACATTCTTAAATCTAAAATAGAATTCGGAGGGGATTTTCATGTTAATTAAAAATTGTAAAATAATTTTTCATGACAGAATAGAAACTGGTTCTGTTTTAATTGAAAAGGATAAAATAAAAGAAATCAATCCAATAACCCAAATTAATACAGATATAATTGATGCAAAAGGTCTCTATCTCTCACCAGGGTTTATTGATGTGCATATTCATGGTGCCGGTGGCTCAGATACAATGGATGGAACAAGGGAATCTATAAACACAATAGCTAAAACCATAGCAGCTTTTGGAACTACTTCATTTCTTCCTACTACTATGACCTGCAGTATCAATGATATACAAAAAGCTATCGAAGCAGTAGCCGAAGCTAAGGCAGCTGGAACAGATGGTGCTAATGTGTTGGGAGTTCATCTTGAAGGGCCTTTTATTAGCCCATCAATGATTGGTGCTCAAAATCCTAATTTTATACAAACTCCTTCTATTGATACCTTTAAAGAAATGGTTGGAGAACATTTAGATTCAATAACAAGCATTACTATTGCTCCTGAAGTAGAGGGTGCTAAAGAACTTATTGAATACCTAAATCATTTAGGTATTGTAATATCTATAGGTCATTCAAAAGCCACTTATAAGCAGGCACTAGAAGGCATTAAACTTGGCATAGGTCATTCAACTCATCTTTATAATGCTATGACTCCACTGCATCATAGAGAGCCTGGAATAGTAGGTGCAATATTCGATACTGATATAACTACAGAAACCATTTCTGATGGAATTCATATTAGTTATCCTTCACTTAGAGTTGCATATAAGCAAAAAGGAACTGACAAGGTACTTTTAGTAACAGATGCAATGATGGCTTGTGGAATGCCTGAAGGAAAATATGCTTTAGGTGGTCAAGATGTATATGTAAAAGATGGAGCTGCGAGACTTAAAGAAGGTAATTTAGCTGGTTCCATATTAACTTTAGATAAAGCTATTAGAAATGTATATAAAAATTCTACTTTTCAGCTTTATGATATAGTTAAAATGGCAACCTATAATGGAGCAAAGCATTGCAAAGTAGCTGATAAAAAAGGCTTAATAAAAGAAGGCTATGATGCAGATTTAGTACTATTTGACGATGACATAAATATCGAGAAGGTTATAATCGGCGGAAAAATAATTAGATAAACTAACTAATAAATCCCTGTGCTAAAAGGCACAGGGATTTATTATAATCTTATTTTTCATGCACATTAGCCGCAAAGCTTTTATCTAGCATAAAAGCTAAAACCGGAAATACAACAAAGAATACTATGGTAATAAACATACCATTAGGACTTGTTCTAACGATATTAACTAGCTTATTAATAAAACCAATTAATGAAAACAATGACAATAATCCTGCTCCAATTGTAATTGCAAGAAGTGTAAAATAAAGTCTTTTATAGAATACACTAGTAGAATGAATAAAAGCTACAAACTTTAGTTTCCATATATTGTTCATATTATTACCTCTTTCGTTTTTTGTAAATTTAAGTACTACTATTATGTGAAAAAAAGCTAAAATTTATTATTACATAAATTTACTACGCAACAAAAATACCCGCATAGCAGCGGGTATTTGTTTAATTAAGCTCTACTATAACAAAGTTAAGTTTCTAAAGTAATTCCTTAATGGCTTCTACTTTATTAAGTCTTTCCCATGGAAGATCAACGTCTGTTCTTCCAAAATGTCCATATGCAGCTGTTTGTTTGTAGATTGGTCTTCTTAAATCAAGATCTCTAATAATTGCAGCTGGTCTTAGGTCAAATACCTTATTAATTATTTCAACTATCTTGTCATCTGAAACTTTTCCAGTTCCAAAAGTATCAACTTCAACTGAAACCGGCTTAGCAACACCTATAGCATATGCTAATTCAATCTCAAGTTTATCTGCAACACCAGCAGCTACAAGGTTTTTTGCAACCCATCTTGAAGCATAAGCTGCAGATCTATCAACCTTAGTTGGATCCTTTCCTGAGAAAGCTCCACCACCATGTCTTCCATACCCACCGTATGTATCTACGATTATTTTTCTTCCTGTTAATCCAGAATCTCCTTGTGGACCACCTATAACAAATCTTCCTGTAGGATTTATATAGTACTTAGTATTTTCATCTAAAAGCTCTGCTGGAACTATCTTTCTTATAACATGCTCAATCAAGTCTCTTTCAATAGTTTCGCGAGTTACATCTGGATTATGTTGAGTAGAAATAACTACAGTATCTATTCTTACTGCTTTGTCATCTTCATATTCAACAGTAACCTGTGTTTTTCCATCTGGTCTTAGATAATCTAATGTACCATTTTTTCTAACTTCACTTAATCTTCTTGCTAATTTGTGGGCCATAGATATAGCAAGTGGCATATATTCTGGAGTTTCATTTGTTGCAAATCCAAACATCATTCCTTGGTCTCCAGCACCAATTGCTTCAATTTTATCCATATTACCTTTTTTTGATTCAAGCGCTTCGTTAACCCCCATAGCTATATCACCAGATTGCTCATCTATAGATGTTAATATTGCACATGTATCACAGTCAAAACCAAATTTTGCTCTTGTATAGCCAATGTCCTCAATTGTCTTTCTAACAACCTTTGGAATATCAACATAACAATTAGTTGATATTTCTCCCATTACTAGCACCATACCAGTTGTTACTGCTGTTTCACAAGCAACTCTAGCATTTGGATCTTGAGCTAGTATAGCATCTAACACAGAGTCAGAAATTTGGTCGCATATTTTATCTGGATGTCCTTCTGTAACTGATTCAGATGTAAATAATCTTCTCATTTTGTATCTCCTTTCACAATATAAAAATAGAAAAACCTCTTCTACAAGAAGAGGAATGTTGTAAATCACATCCTCCTATCTTGCAGCAATAAACTGCGGAATTGGCACCATAGTGTTTTAATACACCGGTTGCCGGGTTTCATAGGGCCGTTTCCCTCCACCTCTCTGGATAAGAGCATAACATAAAGTATTAAATTCTAAATCATAATAGCATAGTGTTTCATTACTGTCAACACCTATAATTCAAGGAAAGCAATAAAATTCATGTGATTTTCCAAATTCTTTTATTAAATTCCTAATTTTTTTATTTCATATAATATATCAATAAAAACTATTTTTTCAAATATGTATGGACATTAAAAAAAACACCTTTCAGTGTTTTTATGGTGGAGGAGAGTGGATTCGAACCACTGAAGACGTCAGCCAACAGATTTACAGTCTGCCCCCTTTAGCCACTCGGGAACTCCTCCATACTGGAGCTGGCAATAGGAATCGAACCTACAACCTGCTGATTACAAGTCAGCTGCTCTACCGTTGAGCCATGCCAGCATGATATTATTTAGTTTTATGTGGTGGGCACAACAGGGATCGAACCTGTGACCCTCTGCTTGTAAGGCAGATGCTCTCCCAGCTGAGCTATGCGCCCACATTAATTTTTATGGTGGAGGAGAGTGGATTCGAACCACTGAAGACGTCAGCCAACAGATTTACAGTCTGCCCCCTTTAGCCACTCGGGAACTCCTCCATATTGGAGCTGGCAATAGGAATCGAACCTACAACCTGCTGATTACAAGTCAGCTGCTCTACCGTTGAGCCATGCCAGCAATATATTTGATTTTGTCTTAGGCACCGGAGCGCCACTGACAAGGAATAGTATACCTTCATATTGATTTCATTTCAACTATCGCAATACGGCAATATAAAAAACCTTCTCTCTCAAACTCTCAATTATTATGTTTTTCTTCCTCTTACATATCAAACCTTCATTTATTTTAATGTATTTAAACATTATCATTACTATAATAGTCAGCAAATTCACAATTCATGAAACATCTTATGAAAATAAGCTTTAAAGCAATCTTTTAATAGCGCTACTTTTTTTCAACTACTTCCATATTTAAAAACTTTCCTGCTACCTCTTTAATTTTTTCGTAATCCTTGTCGGAAAGCCTATCTCTAAGAAGTTTAACAGCATCAATTACTCCCTGCTCACCATCTTCATTATTTATATATTTGTTAATCTTTTCATAGTCGGATGGCGATAATTTTCTAGCAACAGATAATATTTTTTGCTTATCCGATAAGGTTAATTTATCTTTTATTTCTTCCCTAGATACTTTAAATACTTGGGTATCAGTTTTATCTCCATTATCCACAGACGTGTCAGTTTTATCTCCACCATCTATTGACGTACTATTTTTAGTATCCTTCTCTTTTGATACTTCTTTACTTATTTCCTTTTTAGTATTATTATTCTGTGCATATTTATCATTATAGTAATTTTTCATATCTTCAACTTGACTTTCATGAAGTGCATTTATCTTACTTTTCTTTGCTTCTTCAGAAAGAACTATACCATATTTACTTGAAGCCTTACTATTTTTAGACCCATTACTTTTGTTATTATTATTTTTAATCGGTATCTCTACCTTACCCGTATTAACATCCTTAACCTTTATTTCGGAACTTTGTACTACATCTTTATATGTTACCTTTTGGTTTACTTTATCTCCATTACCTTTTGATAAGAAATTTATTTTTTTTATATTATCTAACAAGCTAATTTTTGTCTCTCTAATGCCTTCTATAGTAAAAACCTCAGGTTTTATCATAGCTGTAACTGTTATAATAGTACAGAATATAATAACTACTGACATTTTAGATTTACTCATAAAAAAACCTCCCTATATACAGGTTATAATTCAAAGCTTTTATAACTTTCTTTCTTTTATACCTATTTCCATTATTGACATATTTTTATAAATTATACTTAATATTTCATACACTGCACTCATATATATTAATGAGGAGGTGTATAACTTGAGTAAAATTAAGGCCAATTATTTGAACCCTTTAGCTTACTATGAAATAGCTTATTTCCTAAAGGATTTTTACAATGAAAACACTGTAATCGTATGTATAGGTACAGATAGATGTATAGGTGATTGTCTAGGCCCTCTTGTAGGCACCATGCTTAAAGAAAGTAGTTTTCCCTTCCCTATCTACGGGACAATTTCTGAACCTATACATGCTTTGAATATTGATAGAAGATTAATAGAAATTAAAAGCTTGCATCCAAAAGCTAGCATTATTGGAATTGATGCCTGCCTTGGTGATACTAACAGTATTGGTGAAATTCAAGCTCGTGATTATCCTATCCACCCTGGCAAAGGGGTAGGAAAATCCTTACCTGATGTTGGTGATGCTTCAATTATAGGGATTGTTGACTCGAGTGAAAGCACAGAACTTTTTACGAATAGAAATATAAGACTTGATTTAATAATGAGCATATCCAAAGTTATAACTCATTCAATTGTTCATGCTTATTATCTTTATTCCACAAATAAATAGTAGGCTCTACAAACTGTAGAGCCTACTAATATAATTTTATTTGTCTATCATACTGATGTCATATCCGTTGTAGCTAATATCAATTTTATCTATGTAATCCAATACCTTGCCTGTACCTCTTGCAACGCAAGAAACTGCTTCATCAGCTATACGTACAGGTACCATGGTGACTTCCTCAATTAGTTTATCTAAACCGTTCAGAAGAGCTCCTCCGCCTGTCATAATAATACCTTTATCAGCTATATCTGCTGCCAGTTCTGGAGGAGTTTTTTCTAATACTGAACGAGTACAATCGGCAATGGCATTAACAGTATCTTTTAATGCTTCTCTCATTTCCTCTGAGGATACCGTAATATTTTTAGGAAGACCTGTAATAAGATCCCTTCCTCTAACTTCCATAAACACTTCAACATCTCTTTTATAAGCTGATCCTATATTTATCTTTAAATCCTCTGCAGTTCTTTCACCAATCATTAGTTTATGCTTTTTCCTAATAAACCTAACAATTGCTTCGTCGAACTTGTCTCCTGCAGTTTTAATAGAAGCTCTAACTACAATTCCACCCAAGGAGATTACTGCAATGTCTGTAGTTCCTCCTCCGATATCTATTACCATATTTCCGCTTGCTCCGGTTATATCAAGATCTGCTCCAATTGCTGCTGCTAAAGGTTCTTCAATAAGATAAACCTTTCTTGCTCCAGCATTAGTTGCAGCATCTCTAACTGCTCTTTTTTCAACTTCTGTAGCCTTACATGGGACACATATTACTACGCTTGGTGCAGACATTCTTCTTTTACCACAGGCCTTTTTTATAAAATGCTTAAGCATAGTTTCAGTAATATCATAATCTGATATAACACCATCCCTTAATGGACGGATTGCTACAATGTTTCCTGGCGTTCTACCTATCATCTGCCAAGCTTCCGCACCAACAGCCCTCACTTTATTGTTAGCCTTGTCTATTGCCACAACTGATGGCTCGTTTAATATTACTCCTTTGCCTTTTATATATACAAGCACAGTGGCTGTTCCTAAATCTATTCCCATATCTGTTCCTACACTAAAAAAACACATTCCTATACACACTCTCCTGCTCTTTGGTGATTGATTTCACATATTGGTAAAAATTGTTTAAATATGAAACAACTTGTCACTCTTTTAATTATAATAGGAATGTATTTAACCTTCAATAGCTTTATACTTTAATTTTGTAGCTTTTCCACCTCTAATGTGCCTTTCTGCCTTGTTGTAGTCTAGAATATGCTTAGCTTCATCTGCAATTTGAGGATTTATTTTAGGTAACCTCTCCGTCATATCCTTGTGTATAGTACTTTTACTTACTCCAAATACTTTTGCTGTTTTTCTTATTGTAGCTTTTGAACGAATAATATAATTTGCTACCTCTAGCACTCTTTCTTCAATGTAGTCTTTCAAAGTGCTACCTCCTTAATCCTTCTATATTTATAAATATGCTATTTTGCATTTTTAAATTACATTCATCAGCCATTTTCCGATGAATATTTCGGAAAATGGCTAACTTTTAATATTAGTATTTTATATACTTGGATGGATCTACGTAATCATTACCTTTCATTACAGCAAAGTGTAAATGATCACCGTATTTTTCATAGGCAGCTCTTACTGTAGTCTTTCCAACTTTACCAATTTGAGCACCTTTTTTAACTTGTTGACCTTTTGTAACTGAAACCTTTGAATCTAAATTGGAGTAAACACTCTTCAATCCATTTTGATGATTGATTATTACTTGCATACCATCTTGTGTACTATTGTTTACTTCTTCAACCTTACCATCCATAACAGCTACTACAGGTTTTCCCACTTCAGCCTTAATATCCATTCCGAAGTTTGGTCTCCATTTTTCAGTGGTATCCCACCATACTGGCGTATCTGAATAAGCTCTTGCCAGTGTACCCACTACAGGCTTTACAAAGCTAGTATCAACAGTTTTAGAAACTTGCTGTACTGCATTTTTTCCATCTTTTTGTACAGTAATACCAGCGGTTCCTGATGTTTTAACCTGAAGTGCTCCAGGATGCTCTGTAGATGATTCATCTGTTAGCTTAGCTACATCAGTAGTCTTATCTTGTTGTGCCTCTTGAGCTACAGGCTGCTTCTTAACTGCTTTTGAATTTCTTGTAGTTACTGCAGCTACAGTTGCAACTATGCAGAGACAAACAAATAAGATTACGTAGAAACCCTCCTTCTTAAAAAAGTTTGATGACTTGCTGAATAGTTTTTTGTCCATACAAACACCTCCTTTTTGTAGTTTGTCCAGAGGATAGTAAAAAATACATATTTTATGAAATTTTATTACTTCTTTTTTCCTTTTTTTCTGACAAATTATGTTATATATTTATAAATTAAAAATGACATGAGTGAAACTCATGTCATTTTTTGCCACATATATATCCTGCGCATAATAATATCATTTATCATAATTATTTTCTATAAAACTATTTAACGGATTTATAACTTTCAATTTTTACACCTTGGTAATAATGCGTGAGTATTTCATCGCACTTGCTTCCCTGTTTAGCCATAGCACCTGCTCCCCACTGACTCATGCCTACATCATGCCCAAACCCCTTACAGGTAATATCTACAGTTTTTGTATTAAAACTAAAAGTAAAATTAGCAGATTTTAGTCCTAACATTTCTCTAAATTGCCTTCCACTAATAGTTATATTACCAATCTTCAATTCTTTTACAGTGCCACCTTCATTATAGCCTTTTATTGAAATCTGACTTTTAAGCTTTTTACTAGATAAAGCTGCTTTTGGAAATTGCTCATTTATTTTATTGGCAAGTTCAGTATAGGTATATTTTTCAACTGTAGTATATCTAGGTGATTCTTTATCCCCATCACTCTTTACACTTTTCAAATATGGTTGACCTGAGCCGAACACAGCTTCAGCATCCTCAGTTTTTCCACCGCTGGTAGAAAAGTAATACGGTTCCATAACTAATTTGCCGTTATAGGTTAATACCTGTCCAATTGTTTCATTCACAGCTTGGGTTACTTTTTTCCAATATTCATCTCTTTGTTTTTCATCAAGAGAATTCATTCTTTCTTCTTTACTCATATAAACCTGACAGTGTGTTGTATCACACAAGTCTGCCCCATTATGTTCTTTAATTTGCGCTCCGCCAAACTGCTTTGTATGTGCAAGTGCATATGTTCGAGCTGCTATTGCTTGGGCTTTTAATGCCTCGATCCCAAAATTTAGTGGCATCTCTGCAGATACAACTCCACGAACATATTCCTCTAGGCTAAGCTCAACTACTTTATTTTCTTTAGTCATATATAATTTAATTTTCAAATTATCCCCGTCTTGAGAATCAATATTTATACTATCTGAGCTTATGCCAAACTTTGGCACGGTATTCTTAGGATCTGTAATATTTGTTTTTCTTCCTGTAAACCCTACAATAAGAATAGTGATCAGAAATAAGAAAATTACAAAAGATACCATTGCAATTATTATTTTTTTTAAAGGTGCAAAAATTATAACTCTCTGCAACTTACCACTCCTTTCTTTAGTAGAAGTATCACATTACAGTTTATTAAAATACTTCTGCAATTATTACTTACTCTTTTCAATAAAAAAATAATAGGAAACAATTAACCTGCTTCCTATTACTTATATATATATGTTTATATTTTTATTCTGTATATTTCTGCACCTAATCTTTTGAACTTTTCTTCAATAGATACGTAGCCTCTATCAATGTGGTATATATCCCCTATTTCAGTTGTGCCTTCTGCTACAAGTCCAGCTAAAATAAGTGCTGCTCCAGCTCTCAAATCTGTTGCCTTTACTTCGGCTCCAGTAAGTCTTTCTACTCCTTCAATAACTGCAGTTCTTCCGTCAATTTTTATATTTGCACCCATTCTTTTTAATTCTTGAGCATGCATAAATCTATTTTCAAATATTGTCTCCGTTATAACGCTAGTTCCCTGAATGCAGCAAAGTAAACTCATCATTTGAGCTTGCATATCTGTAGGAAAACCTGGATATGGCATAGTTTTTATATCTATTGGTTTAAGATTTTTGCTTCCATCTACAATAATTGAATCCTCTGCTATTTCCATGATAACTCCCATTTCAGTCAGCTTCGCAATTACAGGTTTTAAATGTTCTTCATTTGCTCCGTTTATCCTTATTTTACTTTTGCTAATAGCTGCAGCAACCATAAATGTTCCAGCTTCAATTCTATCGTATATAGGCTTATGGGTAGTTCCTTTTAACTTCTTTACACCTATAATTCTTATAGTATCTGTACCAGCTCCTGTTATCTTAGCGCCCATCTTGTTTAAAAATACTGCTAAATCTTCAATTTCAGGTTCTGCAGCGGCATTTTCAATAATAGTTTCACCCTCTGCGGTAACTGCTGCCATCATAATATTCTCAGTAGCACCTACCGAAGGAAAATCTAGATATATTTTGTTACCTATTAGTCTATTTGCTTTAGCTTCTACAAAACCGTGACCTACATTAACCTCTGCACCTAAAGCTGTAAAGCCTTTTAAATGAAGATCTATAGGCCTTGTTCCAATATTACATCCTCCGGGTAATGATATTTTAAACTTACCAAACCTAGCTATCATCGGTCCCATTATAAGAAAGGATGCTCTCATTTTTTTTACTAAATCACTAGATGCTTCACTACAAGTTACATCTGAAGTATCAATAACTATCCTATTACTTTGTTTATCTATACTGATATTACATGAAATACTTTTTAATACATCACAAATGACAAAAACATCTTCAAGCATCGGAGCATTTTCCAAAGTACATTTATCAGCACACAAAATACTAGCAGCAATTATAGGTAGTACTGAATTTTTAGCCGAGCTTACATTTACTTCTCCGCTTAACTTATTCCCACCCTTAACTACTATTTTTTCCATAAATATATCCCCCATTTCATCATTGCTAATAATTTGTTATTATTACGGGCGTACCCATTATCAAGTAGTTTCCAGAAGAATACCTACATACGGCAAAATTAAAGTCCATTAATTTACCATCATTTTTCATTGGTTTATAGTTTTTTGTATATGCTACAGTACTATAACCATTAGATATTTTTACTGTAGCTATATTTTCAGCTTTTTCTTTTCTTAGAAGCCTTACTACATCACTATTCACACTTGATATATCTGAATTTGGAAGCTTAGCTTTTATATACTGAAAAAGTTTCTGATTTTTTGCTTTATTATCTGTAGCATTTTCTATCTTCTCTTTCAACTCCTTCAATCCATTTGCACTATTTTTTTTAGAAATATTAACAGTAACAACATTATGATTATCAAAATTTATACTTTCTATGTACCCATTTGTGTCATCCTTGTTAAATTCTAGACAATACATTTCATTGCCCTTGATTGCATTAATACTTGCCTTTTCATAAAACCCCAGCTTCTTCAATAAATCTACGCATATTTCTTCATTAGTTCCATCTGTCTCAAAGCTAGTTTTAATTCCAAACTCTTCAATTTCACAATTCGTTTCAATTAAAATACTTTGGAATGAATCTATATTATTATCCTGCGGATAAGCATTACCATTAACAAATAAAAAATTTATAATCACCATAAAAAGTAATAAAGTTCTCATTTTTTTCTTCATCATCAATACCCCCTGTTTCTATTTTGATTATTGACAACAGGTGGAAATTTTATTCTTAGAATATAGTATTAATATATAATTTTTCTAAAAAAGTGTGAAAAAAAAAAGAGGGCAAGTTGCCCTCTTTCATAAAGTCATATAATATTTTATCTTTCAACTAGCATAGCAGTTCCCATTCCACCGCCTATGCATAATGTAGCTAAACCTTTCTTAGCTTCTCTCTTCTGCATTTCATGAAGCAGCGTTACTAATATTCTAGCACCTGATGCACCTATTGGATGTCCAAGTGCAATAGCTCCTCCATTAACATTAACTTTTTCCATATCAAAATTAAGATCTTTTGCCACAGCCAAGCTTTGAGCTGCAAATGCTTCATTAGCTTCTATAAGGTCAATATCCTCTATTTTAAGATTAGATTTCTCAAGTGCCTTTTTGGTTGCATAAAATGGTCCGTAGCCCATTATAGAAGGATCTAATGCACCTTGAGCATAATTAACTATCTTAGCTAGTGGTTTTATACCAAGTTCAAGTGCTTTATCTGCACTCATTACGACAAGAGCAGCGGCGCTGTCGTTTAATCCTGATGCATTACCAGCAGTAACAGTACCATCCTTCTTAAATGCAGGTTTTAACTTTGCAAGTTTTTCAACTGTAGTACCTGGTTTTATGTATTCATCAGTATCAAATACTATAGGATCACCTTTTCTTTGAGGAATTACTACAGGAACAATTTCATCCTTGAATCTGCCTTCATTTTGAGCTTTGGCAGCCTTCATTTGAGAATTAGCTGAAAATTCATCTTGCATTTCTCTAGTTATATTCCACTTTTCAGCAATGTTTTCAGCAGTTATTCCCATGTGATATTGGTTAAATGCATCCCATAAACCGTCGTTTATCATACAGTCTACCAAATTGCCATTCCCCATTCTCTGTCCCCATCTAGCATCATTTAATAGATAAGGAGCTCTAGACATATTTTCCATACCGCCAGCGATAACAATATCAACATCCCCAGCTTTTATCATTTGCGCAGCTAGAGCAACAGCTCTAAGTCCTGAACCACATACCTTATTTATAGTCATTGCAGGAACTTCTACTGGAAATCCAGCTTTTATTACTGCTTGCCTTGCAGGATTCTGACCAAGACCTGCCTGAAGTACGTTTCCTAGTATAACTTCATCAACCATTTCCGGTTTTATTCCTGCTCTACTTACTGCTTCTTTAATTACTATTGCACCAAGATCAACTGCTGGAACCTCCTTTAATGCTCCACCAAATGATCCTATTGCAGTTCTTACTGCACTAACTATAACAACTTCCTTCATATAATTACCTCCCCATTTAATATTCCCCATTATTATATTAATTTCTCTAACAATTTTATTATACTATTCAGAAATTTCACATTCAACCACTTTGTTAAAAAAAACACAATTTTTTAATCTATATGAAATTCCTTCCCTCTCTCAGCTTTATGTCCAAAATTATAAAGTATTGCATTAACTATTCTTTCAGAGGCTTTTCCATCACCATAAGGATTAATAGCCTTACTCATACTATTGTATGCTTCTTCATCTCTTATAAGCTTATTTGCCTCTGTAGTTATAAGTTCAATGTCTGTCCCTACTAATTTAACTGTTCCCACTTCAACTGCTTCTGGTCTTTCAGTTACATCTCTTAAAACCAAAACAGGTTTTCCTAAGTGTGGTGCCTCTTCCTGTAGTCCGCCAGAATCAGTCATAATCATATAACATTTATTCATAAGATTATGTGTTTCTTTAGTATCAAGTGGAGGCAACAAATGAACCCTTTCAAGATTTCCTAAATGTTCATAAACCACATCCTTTACTATTGGATTTAAATGTACAAGATAAATTAACTCCACATCTTCATTTTGTTCAACAATATTCTTTAGTGCTTTACATATGTTATCAATTCCTTGACCCCAATTTTCTCTTCTATGTGCGGTAACCATTATTACCTTTTTATTGAAATCGATTTTATTAAGTTCATCAGTACTAAATACATAGTTACCTTTAACTGTATATTTCATTGCATCTATTACTGTATTTCCTGTAATAAAAATATTTTCCTCTTGAACTCCCTCTCTCAAAAGATTTTCTTTAGAACCTTTTGTTGGTGCAAAATGCATGTCAGCAATAGCCCCTGTAAGCTTTCTGTTCATTTCCTCGGGGAAAGGAAAATATTTATCAAAAGTTCTAAGTCCTGCTTCCACATGGCCAACTTTTATCTGCTTATAAAAAGCTGCAAGAGCCCCTGTAAAAGTCGTTGTTGTATCGCCATGCACCAATATTATATCTGGTTTTTCTTCCTCAAAAATTTCTTCAAGTCCTTCAAGTACCCTTGTAGTAATGCCAGTTAAGGTTTGTTTTGTTTTCATAATATTTAAATCAAAATCCGGAGTAATGTTAAAAAGCTCCAAAACTTGATCTAACATTTCCCTATGCTGCGCTGTAACACACACTTTTGATTCAATTTCTTCTCTACTCTCAAGTTCCTTTACTAGTGGAGCCATTTTTACAGCCTCGGGCCTAGTACCAAAAATTGTAATAACTTTTACTTTATTCATGCGTACCTCCTCGTTTTCCTCATTGAATCTCACATTTATCATTTTATTAATATTATTATCCTATTGACTTATATAAAAATTAATCCTTTCGTTTAAAGAATCCAGCTTTCCAAGCTATTATAACGATAAAGAGTATTACAGTTACAAATAAAAAGTAAGATCTTACAGTATCTATTTGCATTGCAATTATAGCTATACCGCCAAGTATTGCACTTATTAAATACATTATAATTACTGCCTGCCTTTGAGTTAATCCCATGTCTAGAAGTCTATGATGCAAATGCCCTCTATCACCTTCCATTATAGGCTTTCCATTTACCTTTCTTCTTATCATAGCAAACAGTGTATCATATATAGGAAGCCCTAATGCTAAAATAGGAACAGTTATTGCAAAAGCAGCCGCAGATTTAATTGCTCCTTCCATAGAAATTGCAGCAAGTAAAAATCCTAAAAGTGCAGCTCCTGTTTCACCCATAAATATAGATGCAGGATTAAAATTATAGGGTAGAAATCCCAGTATAGCTCCAGATAGAATAGCAGTCAAAATAGCTGCTTCAGTCCTATTAAATAATATGGAAATAACAAATATAGTTATAGCTGATATTAATCCTATACCTGCAGCTAAACCATCTAAGCCATCTATAAGATTTAAAGCATTAGTAATACCAATAACCCAAAGTATTGTTAACGGATATGATAGAAATCCTATTCCAAGCGATAAATCAGTTTTATCAAAAGGATTAGTAATATAATTTATTTTTATACCGGAAAACAAAAGGCAGAGTGCCGCTGCAAATTGAAATATTAACTTCTGCCATGGTTTAAGTACTTTAATATCGTCAACAATTCCTTCAATTACTATAATTGTGGTTCCTGCTATAATCCCTAATTGATGTGTTGTTATACTTCCTTTTTTAAATATCAATGTTAATAAAAAGGCTCCATAAATAGCAAGACCGCCCATCAAAGGCATTGCCTTAGTATGTATCCTTCTTTCATCCTTTGGAACACTGACTGCATTAACTTTAAACGCAAGTTTCCTTACAATTGGAGTAAATCCAAAGGACAACACCATTGAAACCAAAAATAACATTATTAAACTATCCATAAGTATTCCTCTCTAAATTTAAATGACATGTATTGTGAAATTTTCTAATCCGCTAGTAAGTGCAGTCTCCCTCTAAGGAATCATCTTCTTCTATCCAATCAGATACTAAAACTGTCCTATAATCTTTTTTGGTATCTCTAATTATTACTTTCTCTATACCGGAGTTGATAATAAACCTTTTACAAAGAGAACATGGTGCTGCGTTGTGTACATATTCACCAGAATTTTGTTCCTTTCCAACTAGATACATTGTAGCGTTTAGCATATCCTGCCTCCTGGCAGATATTATTGCATTTTGCTCAGCATGCACTGATCTGCATAATTCATATCTTGTACCCCTAGGTATATTTAATTCTTCTCTTCTGCAGTACCCTAAATCGCTGCAATTTTTTCTTCCTCTTGGGGCACCTGTATAACCAGTGGCGATTATTTCATCATGTTTTACTATAATTGCTGCAAAATTTCTTCTAAGACAAGTTCCTCTTTCAAGTACTGTTTCACATATATCAAGATAATAATTATGTTTATCAATTCTTTCCATAACTGCTTCACCCCTGTTTATGCTGAATTTGTTTGTATTATTTTTTTACATTTACAATATCTATTTTATAACAAATTGCATATAATTTAAAGCATTAGGCATAAAATTAAAAAAGTCGGTCAAATGCCGACTTTTTATAACCTTTTTATTTTGTTCCAAATAGTCTATCTCCAGCATCTCCAAGACCTGGTACTATATATCCATTCTCATTTAATCTTTCATCTACTGATGCAGTATAAATATCTACATCAGGATGAGCATCCATAACAGCCTTTATACCTTCTGGAGCAGCTATTAAGCACATAAGTTTAATATTTTTAGCTCCTTTTCTCTTTAACAGTTCAATAGCGTCAACTGCTGAACCACCTGTAGCAAGCATAGGGTCTGTAACAATTACGTCTCTTTCTCCTATATCTTGAGGTAATTTACAAAAGTACTCTACTGGTTTTAAAGTTACTTCATCTCTATATAGACCTATATGTCCTACCTTTGCAGCTGGTATAAGCTTTAACATACCGTCTACCATTCCAAGTCCAGCTCTTAATATTGGAACTATAGCCATCTTCTTTCCAGCTAACATTTTACATTTTGTAGTACAAATAGGAGTCTCAATTTCAACCTCTTCTATTTGCATATCTCTAGTTACTTCATAAGCCATAAGCATTGCAACTTCTTCAACTAATTCCCTAAAATCCTTTGAACCTGTATTTTTATCTCTAATAAAAGCCAATTTATGAAGTATAAGTGGATGTGCTATTTGTGTTAATTTACTCATTTTTATTCCCCCTATTTAGTATACTTTTCTTCGATTGCAGATATTTTATTTATTCTTCTTTGGTGTCTGTCGCCTTCAAATTTTGCATTTAAAAATGTTTCCACTATATCTAGTGCTACTCCAACGCCTACTACCCTTGCTCCAAGTGATAGTATATTTGCATCATTGTGCTCTCTGCAAGCATGAGCACTGAAAGTATCACCACAAAGTGCTGCTCTTATCCCAGGTACCTTATTTGCAGCTATGCTTATTCCAATACCTGTACCACACACCAATATTCCATAATCAGACTTCTTTGAAACTACTTGCTCTGCAACCTTTTCAGCAAAATCAGCATAATCACAGGATTCCATGGAATAAGTTCCACAATCCTCAAGTTCTATTCCTTTTTTCTCCAAGTGCTTAATTATCTCTTTTTTAAGCTCTAATCCTGCATGGTCACTTCCTAATGCTATTCTCATACTTTTTTCTCCTTTCACTCGAAACACTGGGCAATCTAACCTCGCCGATTTCCATCGGCAGATTGCCCGTAAAAGGTCATTTAGACCTTTTACCTCCCTTCATTATATGTTAATAGTAATTTTGGACATAGAAAATTACTACAAAAAAGAAGATATTAGTATTATATAATACCCTTATCTTCTTCTATTTTATGCAATAAAGCATCTATTAAATTTTTTAAAGAATCAAAAGTTTTTTGATAAGCAGAAACATCGCCGCCGTAAGGATCAGCAACATCCCCTTTTACGCCGACATACTGTTTTAAAGTGTAAACCTTATTTTTAATATTCGGAAATCTGCCTAATATAATATCTCTCATGTAAGCAGTCATAGTTAATACTAAATCTGCCCCTTCCAGCATTTCCTTAGTTAACTGAACTGCCTCTCTTTTAGAAATATCACAATCCAAATTTTCTTTAACAAGTAAAGCTGAATTCTTAGAGGTCTTACTACCTTTCACAATAGAAAAACCAGCTGAGGAGGCACTAACATCTTCTAGTGTATTTAATTTGTTAAATATGGCTTCTGCCATGCAGCTTCTGCAAGTATTACCAGTACAAACAAAAAGTATCTTCATGCGCTTCCTCCAAATATTTCTAATAATCTTAAAACCTAAATTAATAGTTAATTAAATTAGACATTAATAATATCATAGCCTGCGGATTTTTTAAGTCTGTTCATAACGGCTACACCAAAATCAATCTCTTCAAAGGCTTCAGATATTATTATATCCACCCCTAAATCATCAAAACCTCTTAAAACTTCGAATAAATTTTTACCTATATTGCTAATGTCATTTCTGCTGCCCAAGGATCTTACTATTCCATTTTTATAAAAGTTTACTGTCTCATCTGTAGCCATTATTCCAACGGTTTTATTTTCGTCTATATAATTTTGCACTATTTCATTGATTTTTGCAATAGTTTTTTGCAAATCTCCTTGAACAATTTTAAGTGGAGCTTTTGGTGCATAGTGTCTATACTTCATTCCAGGAGCTTTTGGCTTAAAATCACCTACTGGTTTCTTCATTATTGCAGGATCTATATAAATTTCCGAATTAACTTCCCTTAGCATTTCCAAGGTAATTCCTCCTGGTCTTAAAACACATGGAGGCTCTACAGTACAGTCTACAATAGTAGACTCTAAGCCAACATCACATTTTTCTCCACCCAATATATACTCTATTTTTCCCTCTAAATCTTCAATACATCTCGACACTTCTGTAGGACTTGGTCTACCTGAAACATTGGCTGATGGAGCCGCTATTGGAACTCCTGCTGCCTTTATAAGCTCCCTTGCTACAATATTTGAAGGCATTCTAATTCCTATTGTATTAAGCCCTGCACTTGTAGTATCCGGTATTATTTGAGACTTTTTTAAGATTAGTGTTAATGGTCCAGGCCAAAACTTTTCCATAAGCCTTTTTGCAATCTCTGGTATTTCAGTAGTTAAATACTCTATATTGAAATCAGCAATATGAACTATAAGAGGATTATCCTGCGGCCTTCCTTTTGCTAAAAAAATCTTCTTAACAGCAATATCATCTAGTGCATTTGCTCCAAGGCCGTATACCGTTTCTGTAGGAAAGGCCACTAAGCCCCCATTTCTTATAACTTTGCCGGCATCTTCTATTGCAGTTCTATCTAAATTATCTAAATCTAAAATTACAACCTTTGTTTCCATTTCAATCTACTCCTTAGTTAATAATCCATAAAACTCTTAGATTACATTAGTCATTACAAGTCCTAAGAGAATACCTACCATAATTCCAAGCGTACTAGTTACACCATCCCAAAGCTTTGAAGACTCTGGAAACATCTCTCCACAAACTACATAAATCATTATACCTGAAGCAAAAGCCAAGCACCCGCTCAATACATTTTGTGAAATACTGCCTATGTATGCTCCTATTAAAGTACCTATTGCAGTCGGAAAGGCTGTTAAAAATGCATATAGTAATATTTTACTAACCTTTACCTCTGAAGCCATTAAAGGCGCTGACACTGCTATCCCCTCAGGTATATCGTGTATTGCTATTATAAGGCTCATTTTAAGTCCAAGACCGCTGCCAGCTAAAAAACCACACCCCATAATTACCCCTTCAGGAAAATTGTGAAGCATCAAAGCAAGTGCCGCCATAAAGGCTACCTTTAGATGGGTATTATCATAAACTTTTTTTGCATTTACTATCCTATCTATTATTATAATAGTAATCATTCCAAGTATACAAAAAAACAAGGTGGCTGGAAAGCTCCACTTAGTCATAGCCTCTGGAATTAAGTCAAACACTACTATAGATAGCATAAGCCCCCCTGCAAATCCTATTATAGCTCCGAGTAACCTCTTTGATGGCTTTTTTATTATTACCCCCAAAGAAGCACCAGTCATTGTACCAATCAGTGATACAATACTTCCAAGCAGTACAATTATTAACATGTTCCCATTATCCAATTAGATCACCCCTATTGTAATTTAATAAATCTTCATACAACTTGTACAAAATTGAAGTTCTATAACATTGTATTTATTAAAATAGGAGTAGAGAACCTTTCTGCTAAATTTTATTAGGATTTTTACAAGCAATTATACTTAGGATCTAAATTCCTTAATCTTTTCAATTGCTTCTTCTGTATAAACAGCTGAAACACAAGATTTATATATAGTATCCAACAATTTGTATTTTATAAAACCACCCTTAGTTATAATAAAATAGTAGTATTCTTCTTCAGGATGTTGTTTTTTAAGCTTATAATAATGATGTGCAACATAAGAATTATTTTTTAAAAACTCTTGATCAATAAGCTTTATTTTTTTATTCCTAAACCTAGATGTGGTTAAGAGTATAATATTAAACTGAGTTCCTTCACCTTCAGTATGCACTAGTACTACCTTATTGCATACTAAATTAAACTCAATCTTAAATAACCCCTGTTTTATTTTTATTTTATAGTTATCGTAATCGTATTTTAAGTATCCAGCATTAATAGTTATTACAATTGTAGTTAATATAAGAAGTTCAATGATTGCTAAATATGTTAGAAAAAACACATCAAATTTATTTGCTATAAGTAAAGCAAAAGGTAGAATAAAAAAAATAAAGCACATAGACAGCATAAATCTCTTATAAGACTTGTTTTGCTTTCTAATTGCTTTATTTATATCCATAAGTTCACCCCTGAATAATTATAGATTAATCATTATTTCCCATAGCTTTCATTTTTTCTGCTTGATCTGCTGTTATAAGACCGTGAAGCATTTCATCTATATCACCATCTAAGAAAGAATCGAGTTTATAAAGGGTTAATCCTATTCTATGATCTGTAACTCTTCCTTGTGGATAGTTATAAGTTCTAATTCTTTCACTTCTATCACCAGTACCTACTTGGCTCTTTCTATCTTCAGCTATACCTGCACTTCTTTCAGCTTGTGCCTTTTCATAAAGTCTTGCCATAAGAACTTTCATAGCTTTTTCTTTATTTTTAAGCTGAGACTTTTCATCTTGACAGGATACAACAAGACCAGTTGGTAAGTGAGTTATTCTTACAGCTGAGTCTGTAGTGTTTACACACTGTCCACCGTGACCGGATGCTCTAAACACATCAATTCTTATGTCATTAGGATTGATGTCTACATCTACCTCGTCAACTTCCGGAAGCACTGCTACTGTAGCAGTGGAAGTGTGAATTCTACCACTGGATTCAGTATCAGGTACCCTCTGTACTCTATGAACTCCACTCTCATATTTAAGCTTACTATAAGTTGATTCTCCCCTAACCATAAAAACAACTTCTTTGAATCCACCTATATCTGTTTCATTAGCACTCATAAGCTCAATTTTCCATCTATGTCTTTCTGCATATCTAGTATACATTCTAAAAAGATTTGCTGCAAATAGAGCGGCTTCCTCTCCACCAGCTCCACCTCTAATTTCAATAAATACGTTTTTATCATCGTTTGGATCCTTAGGAAGAAGAAGTATTTTCATTTCTTGCTCCAAGTTTGCAATATCTTCAGTAAGTTGCTTTATTTCCTCTTGGATCATTTCTCTCATCTCTCTGTCATCTTCCATTTGAAGCATTTCTTTGTTTGCTTCAAGATCAGAATTAGCCTTTTTGAAAGCTTTATATTTACCTACTAATATTTCAAGTTCAGCATGTTCCTTACAAAGTTTCTGCCATTCCTTTTGGTCAGCCATAACTGAAGGATCACTTATCTTTATAGAAAGCTCTTCATATTTATTTTCAATGAAATTTAGACGTTCTAATATCATATTATCACTCCGTATATATATTTTCACAATTATTTATTATATCACAAGACTTTTATATTAATCAACTGAGAAATCCAAGAACTACTCTGTCATTTTCTGCTAAGTCCTTGATACATTTTATATGAACAAAACCATTGGCACTTAATATGCTTTGTACTGCCTCTCCTTGGTCATGGCCTATCTCAAAAGCCAATAGTCCTCCCTTTTCCAAAACCTCTAGACTTTGTAATGTTATTTTTCTATAAAATTCTAAACCATCCTCTCCACCCCATAGAGCAATGTAAGGCTCATAATCTTTCACATCTTCCATTAATGTAGGAATTACATCTGTTCTAATATATGGCGGATTTGAAACTATAACCTGAAAACTCTTGTCTTGCATCATAGCATATTGAAGCAGATCACTTTTATAAAACTTTACTTTTTTGTCCACATTTAGTTTTTTAATATTTTCTTCTGTAACCCTTTCAGCACTGTCGGAAATATCAGCACAATCTACTGTAACTTCCTCTAAAAGCTTAGCTATAGAAATACCAATAGCACCAGTGCCACAGCACACATCGCATATTTTATTATAATTATGGTGCTTTGCCTCTCTCAATACTTCCTCTACCAATACTTCTGTGTCAGGTCTAGGGATTAGTACTCCAGGTTCAACGTAAAAATCAAATCCCATAAACTCACAAGCTTTTAAAATATATTTGACAGGCATTTTCTTTTTTCTTAGCTCTATGAAATTTAGAAATTCTTTCACTTTTTGTTCTTCCACTTGAAAATCCCTATTTGTAATTATTGCCATTCTATCTATATTTAAAACTTTTCCTAGAAGAAGTTGAGTATCTAACATATAGCTGTCAATATTTTCATTTTTAAGAATATCATATCCCAGCTTCAACAATTCCTGTATTTTCTTCAATGCTTGCCTCCTCAATTACCTTTTCTACTTCTATTCCCTCAGCAGCTTTAAGTGCTGCAATTGCTACTTCTATCTGGTCAATTTCTGGTTCTTTTGTAGTAAGCTTTTGAAGCATAAGACCTGGATAAGAAAAGAATTTTGCTGCTTTACTATCGCTTTTTCCCATCCATCTTATAATTTCATAAGTTACCCCCGAAACCACAGGCAAGAGAATAACTCTGTATAGAATTCTTTCCCATAATGAATTCCAACCAGTTAAAGAAAATAATATTATACTTACTATCATTACTAAAAACATAAAATTAGTACCACATCTTGGATGCAATCTGCCAAAGCCTTTAGCATTTTCTGGAGTAAGTTCAACTTCATTTTCATAGCAGAATATAGTTTTATGCTCTGCTCCATGGTACTGATATAGTCTATAAATGTCTTTCATCTTTCCTATAGCGTATATATAAACTAAGAAAATCAGCACTCTAATTACTCCTTCAATAATATTAAGTACTATAGTATTTGTTACATTTAATTTTTTAAACAGATTTGCGCTAATATTAGGCAATATAAAAAATAACCCTATAGCTAATATTAAAGAAATGCACAAAGAAGCTGCCATAACTATATCTGAGCTTTTATCTTTAAACACACTCTCAAACCATTTGTCAAACTTGGATGGCTCCTCTTCATCTTCAAAAAATTCTGATGAATAATTTAGTGTTTGTATTCCTACTACTAAGGATTCTATTAAAGAAATAAAACCTCTAATTATTGGCAATCCAAAGAACTTATTTCTTTTGGTATAAGGAACTATATCCTTATTTTCTATTACTATCTCACCGTTTGAAGTTCTTACTGCAGTGGCTACCCCTTTTGAACCTCTCATCATAACTCCTTCAATAACGGCTTGACCCCCTACATTTTTATATTTGCTCATTTCTTCACCCCACAAATTTTCTGTGCTTTATCTTTCTTTTTCATACTCTTCCTTAAATTGAATGTAGCATTTTGGACATAGAGCATGATATTCTACATTGTCCTCTTTATCTATTGCAACTTGTTTTCCTTCAAAAACGTACCTTCCATTTATCATTCTACCATTTAATAGCGCCTTTTTACCGCACTGACATATATTTTTTAACTCTTCAATACTATGAGCTAAGAGCAGCAATCTGGAACTTCCTTCAAACCCGTTCATTTGAAAATCAGTACGCAGTCCATAGCATATTACCGGTATATCTAACTTAACAGCAACATAAAACAATTCATCTATATGCTCTTTTTTAAAGAACTGAGCTTCGTCTACTAATATACAGTCTATAGCTTCTTTTTCAGAAATCCACTTTTGAACTTCTTTAAAAATATCCTGTTTTTCATCTATTAATAAATCTACTTCTCTAGTGACACCAAGTCTTGAAACAACCTTATTTCCACCTTTTGTATCTGTTTTAGGTTTAATAATAATTATTTTCATGCCTCTTTCTTCATAATTATGTGCTACCTGAAGTAAATTAGTTGACTTTCCACAATTCATAGCTCCATATCTAAAATAAAGTTTGCTCATTCCCCTGCTCCTCCTCTAAATAGGCTGCACAACCTATCTTTATAAGCTCTAGCTTACAGCTAATTCGTAGAATCTATCTTTTATTTCTCTTAATATACTTAGTATAATCCTTATACTATTAGTAAACATATAAATAGATTATAACATTACAACTTTACTTTTAAAAGTAAAACCTCCCTAAACTAGTCATTGACTTAATAAAAGGTGTTGTGCTATAATCTAGAGGTTAATAGTGGATATAAGTCCACGATTCGAAAGAGGTGAAAAAGATGAGAGAAGGCATACATCCAGAATACCACAATGATGCTGTGGTAAAGTGTGCATGTGGAAATACTTTTACAACTGGTTCAGTTAACAAAGAACTAAAAGTAGAAATATGCTCTAAATGCCACCCATTCTTCACTGGCCGTCAAAAGATAGTTGACGTTGGCGGAAGAGTTGAGAAGTTCAGAAAGAAGTTCAACCTACAAGAAGAAGAATAATTTTTAAAGAAATAAATGGGAAAGATTTTATCTTTCCCATTTTTCTTTATTATCTCTATTTGACAGCTCAATCTTATTAAACATCTCTAAAAATTCTTCATTGTTTTTTGTCTTTGAAAGTAAGGATATAAGTTTTTCAGTTACACTCTCTGTGCTATTTTCAGAGTAAAGCACCTTTCTAATGTTATATGCAACCTCTTGTTCCTTGCTTGACAGAAGTAAATCTTCTCTTCTTGTACCAGATTTATATATATCAATTGCAGGGAATATTCTTCTCTCTTGAAGCTTTCTATCTAGATGTACTTCCATATTTCCTGTACCTTTGAATTCTTCAAATATCATATCATCCATTCTACTTCCAGTCTCTATTAGAGCAGTAGCTAGTATAGTCAAGCTTCCTCCTTCTTCAATCTTTCTTGCTGCACCAAAAAACTTTTTAGGATTTATAAGTGCACCTGGGTCAAGTCCCCCTGAAAGTGTTCTACCAGTAGGAGTTATGGTTAGATTATAAGCTCTTGATAATCTTGTAATACTATCTAGTAAAATTACTACATCTTGACCTTGCTCAACCATTCTTTTAGCTCTCTCAAGCACCATTTGAGCTACCTTTGTATGGTGATCTGGTTCCTCATCAAAAGTAGAATAAATTACCTCTCCATTAATAGAACGCTGCATATCTGTAACTTCCTCAGGTCTTTCATCTATTAATAGAACAATAAGTTTAATCTCAGGATGATTTCTTGAAATGCTATTTGCAATTTTCTTTAAAAGAGTAGTTTTACCAGCTTTAGGAGGAGCAACAATAATTCCTCTTTGCCCTTTACCGATAGGAGATAGTATATCCATTAATCTTGACGATAAATCAAGTGTGCTTGTTTCAAGCTTTATTCTCTCTTGTGGATATATTGGTGTAAGTGTTTCAAAACGTTTTCTACCTACAGCCCTTTCTGGATTTTCTCCATTAACTCTCTGTACATATAAAAGAGCCTTAAATTTTTCTCCCTCTTTTGGAGTTCTAACTTTCCCTTCTACTTCATCTCCAGTTCTAAGATTAAATCTTCTTATTTGAGATGGGGAAACATATATATCATTAGGACCAGTTAAATAATTGTCGCCTCTTAAAAATCCGTAATTATTATTTTCTACTATTTCCAAAACACCCTTAGCTGTGTCGGACTCATCAATCATTTCTTTAAGCTTTTCTCTTTTTTCCTCAAAAGACGTGGTTTCTGTTTCATTATCTTCAACTTGGTTTTCAAGTTTTACATTATCTATTTTTATATTTTTTGACCTATTTTCATCTTGACCTTCTAATTTTTTATCGTTAACTTCGTTTTCTATAGATTCAAGTTCCGTGTTTCTAGAATTGATTTTTTCTCTTAAAATCACTCCATCTTTCTCTATAGATACAGGAGCCACTTTAGCCGTATCTTTGCTTTCTCTAGCAGCTATATCCTTGAGCATCTCAATAAGTTCCACTTTTTTATGCTTTGAAACATTTTTAATTCCATGTTCCTTAGCCACTTCTCTAAGTTCTACTAGAGTCATGCTTTCATAATCCATGTTCTGCAAAAAAATAACACCTCCACCGTATTCCTTTGTATATGTAAACCATCATGGGGAATAACTAAGAAAATATTTGAAATGTGATACTTTAATCATTATATACCATTTTCAAATTTTAATCCATAATATTTAAAAAACACACGAAACTTATTGTCGTGTGTTTTCATATTTATGCTGTTGGAGCGATTGATTTTAAAGAATTTCCTAGCGAAAGCATTAATAATCCTAATCCTAATGCTAGTACCCAAACTATTAGAACTATGATGATAGCCTTTTTCTTAGAAATCTCAGAAACTTCAGATATTCCAAATACTAATAGTACCATCTGCCATATTCCAAAAAGATTAAGGTTTTTAATCAATACGTCTGTAGCTGTGGCTGCAGCTGCTGCATCTGCTGATGGCTTTTTAGCAATTAACGAATATAAAAGCTGTATTACGCTTCCAATAAGTACGGCTATATAGGAAAGAGAATATATTGATACCATCTGATTATATTTTATATTTCCTTTAAAAAGTTTTACTAATAAATAATAAACAAAAGATGCTATATAAATTACTATATATACTCCTATTACCGCAAATATGGCAATAATCGCCGTAAACACAGGTGAATTGGTTAAGTTTACAGCAATTTGAGCTGCTTCAGCATTTTGAGTACTCTCCATCAATTGTTCTTTACTTATAGCCCCCAACGCTAGTCTTCCAACTATAGTTATTATAAAGTATACTATACCAATTATTAAAAATAATTTTCCATACTTAGGTGTTTCCTTATACTGAGCAAATAACTCTGATGGCTTAACAAAAAACTTTTTTATCTTTTCGCCCAGCGGCATCTTTTCTACTTTTATTTCATTTTCCATTATATTTTACACTCTCCTTAATCCTCTTTTATTGTTGATATTACATCCAGTTTCGCTGCCTTTGAAGCAGGATATATTCCTGAAAGCAAACCTATAGCAGTAGCAAATACGAGTACAAATAATATTAAGCCAAAATCTATACTTATTACATTACTAACTCCAGTAACTCCCTGCTTTGCAAACATGCTTCCAGCAATTGTATTAATAGCACCGTTGATTAGAATTCCTATGGTTATACCTAAAAGACCTCCCATAAAACCTATAGCTGAGGCTTCTCCTATAAATATAGCTTTAACGTCTAAAAGACTTGCTCCAACTACTTTCATTATTCCAATTTCTTTTTTTCTTTCATAAATAGACATATTCATGGTATTTGCTATACCAAAGGCTGCAACTAGTAATGATATTGCCCCTATAGCTCCTACAACCATCTTTACGCCTTTTAAAACTGCGTTAAATCCCTTAGTAATTTCTTCAAAAGACATATAAGTATATCCTAGATCTTTAAGTTTCTTCTTAACGTCCTCTATCTTTTGTGAATCTTCAACAACAATATCAATGCCGCTATAACCTTTTGATTTAATAACATCTTTATTGCTGTTCTTCCATTCTTCAATTTTTCTTACACTATTCACTGGAAGCTTTAGTGAAAAACTATCAGTCAGCCCGCCATTAAATATTCCAACTATTTTTACACCATATACTTTATTTTCTTCTTGTCCATCATCATTAACCTTGGTAACTGTAATATTCATTTTTTTATTAATAAGTGCTTTAACATCTTCATCCTTTACATTATAAGGATTCTTATTGTCTATGATGTAGCCAGCCATTGTCTTCTCAATAATACATTCATCGGAGCTATCTGAAGGAAACTTACCATATAATAATTCATGATTTTTAGAATACTCCTTCATAGAAGTCCCCACTACTGTAGCTGGAATTTTATTTTTTTTATACTCCACCGAATATTCTATAGGATTATACTTAGGAACCGCCTCTCTAACATATTGAAGATTCTTAAGTTCCTTCAATGCATTATCATTAAGTATTTTTTTCTTTTTCTTATCACTTTGATTAGAAAAATCATTCTGAATTACATTAATTGTATTTGCATCACTCATATTGCCAAGCTTACTCATTACAAACTTCTGAAACCCGCTGCCAAGTGAAACCAAAACAAAGATAGCTACACTTCCAATAACAACTCCTGTCATGGTAAGTATAGTTCTTCCTTTTCTCCTCCACATGTTGTTCCAAATATTTTGGATCAAATCAGATAGTTTCATTTTTAACCACCTAGCCCAAGCAGCCTTTTAAAGAAGGTTCCTATAGATGCAAAAAAGCCTTTTTTCTCCTTGCTGGCATCTTTTTTAACCCCATCAGTTGCCTTCACATTAAAATCCTTTGTTATGCTTCCATTTTTATTCATTTCATCCCTATAGGTTAATTCTACTTTTCCATCAATAGCTTCTCCCATAGCCATTTCATACTCATAGCTGTTTTCGTCTCCTGGCTCAAGAGTTCCAAAATACTTTGTTACTTTTTTATCATTAGCAGTAATATTGAGCATAACATCTGAAAGCGTTGCTTTTCCTGAGTTTACAAAGTTTAGCTTAAGCTTATTTTTCTTTTTTATTTTGTCTTCTTCTGTATCTAAAGATGTTATTAAAAGATTTGGTTTATTTGCAAGTACTATTCCAATAATCTTGTTATCTTCAAAATTATTATTGTACTTTTCTTTTCCTGCAATATTCACCACAAGATTATAGGCACCAACCTTAAGTTGAGAGTCCGCCATTAAATTTATGCTTACATCTGAGACCTTTCCTTTTCCTATGGATTCACAAAACATATCATTAGTTTTTCCTACAGGCGAAAAACCAGTTAGAGTATTTTTTCCTTCCATACTTACTAGCTTAACTATTACATTTTCTAAATCTCTTGTTCCTATATCCTTCAGTGTAAAGTTAAGTTTAAATTGCTGCCCAGGTTCTACTATTTCCGGTTCAGTCCACACCTTTTCTACTAAAATTGGTGATGCTAATGCCCGTACTTTAAAATTAGGTATCATTATAAGCATCAAAAATAGTAATATAAACGATACTTTTCTTTTCAAATTGCTCCCCCCATCACTTAGTTTAATATTAATCCATCCACAACTTTAATACTTCTATCTGCATAAGTACATACTTGCTGTGAATGTGTAACAACTAGAAAAGTTATAGAACTTTTTTTATTTAATTCCCTTAGAACTTCCATAACTTCCACACTATTTTTACTATCCAAATTCCCAGTTGGCTCATCGGCTAATATAACCTTAGGACTATTAACCAAAGCCCTAGCGATAGATACTCTTTGCTGCTGTCCCCCTGAAAGCTCTCCAGGTCTGTGCAAGACTCTATCCTTAAGCCCTACTCTTTCCAGCATATCCATAGCTATTTTTCTCCTCTTTTTCTTTTCAACACCTGCAAACATTAGAGGAAGCTCTACGTTTTCCAATGCAGTAAGCTGGGGCATTAGATTATATGCCTGGAAAACAAAGCCCATATGTTTTCTTCTGAATAAAGCTAATTGATTTTGGTTAAGCTTGTCAATTCTTTCCCCACAAATTAATATTTCACCAGTATTGCAGGGCATGAGTCCCCCTAGCACATTTAATAATGTTGATTTTCCTGAACCGGATTCACCTATTATAGTTACAAATTCCCCCCCCTCAACTTGAAGAGAAATGTCCTTTAATATGTCCATATTAACTTTGCCCATATTAAAGCTTTTACAAATGTTTTTAGCTTCTATTAATGACATGACCACCCACCCTTTTTACATTATATTGTTAAATATATACCAATTAATACATTATTTCAAGTTTAATGAAAATATTGTTCATTTTTACATTGAGTTTCAAAAAAATAAATAAGTGAAGTATATAACCTCACTTATATTAATGCATACATTTTTTTATTAACTTCCTTATACTTTTTTACCCTGCTCATTACTACATTCTTCTTTCCAATAAAGAACAATGGCATTCCTAATACTTCACACCCACCTATGAGCATATCTCTTTTTACCAAATCGCCTAAGTTATAGCAATAATAATGTTCTTCACCGCATAGGGGACATTTTAATTTAATACTTACTTCCTTATTTCTAACCAGCTTTACTTCTAAAGAGGGGAAACTACGAGCCAATTTTTCCATTTCAAAAATAGAAAAATCTTCAACATCATACTGTCCATATAAATTTTTTAAAGCAATACAAATATCAGTATTAAATATCATAACTCCACCTCCCTATATTTCTTTTCCATTCAAAGATATCATTAATCTCTAAACACCTTTATATTATAAAAAAGCAAAATAATTTATTATAACTTTTTTGATTTCAGATAAATAATTCTATAAAGTTTATTAAATTCCTTCAAAAAAAATGACCTTTTTTGTCAAATGGCACTATTTTTAATTCGACACTTCCATACTTTAGCATGTAAATGTTATCATAAAAATTGCATCATTAAATTATAAAAAAAGATTATAACTATGCAATTTTATACAAAGTCATAATCTATTTTTTTAACTATAAATATTGAATTTATATCATATTATTGACATAGGTATCATAAATGTCTAAGCACAACAAAATCTATATTTATCAAGCTTCTTTTATTATAAATTCAAAATGTAAATCCTTTGACGAGTCTATAAGGTATTCTTTATGAACTGGAGCTCCCCAGCTGTCATCTCCGCCTACTCCCATCTGCTTAGCAGCTATAGTTATAACTGTATAGTGTGGAATAGGAAGTTCATAATGATGAAGAGCGTTTTGCAATTCAAATGCTGTATAAGGCGAAACTCCAAGCTCATATGGACTTCCTAAGGCAGCTATTTCAATTCCAAAGCCTTTATCGTCCACTATTTTGGCCCACCTTACTCCTATGTGGTTACCGCTTTCCTGAGGTACAACATATTTAGATACATTTTGGTGAACTGATTTTTCATAAACTCCAAGCTTTGCACCATGGCATCGATCAGCATAGTTTTCCTCTGGGCCCATACCATACCACTGAAATTTATTATAATCCGCTGATAATCTCATTGCTACTCCAAATATGGGAAGTTCAGGTAGGCCTTCAGTACCTTTATAGTCACAGCTTACCTTAATTTCTCCATTTCCATATGCAGTATAATCAATTATTACCTTTGTTTCAGGTATTGTTGGCAGAGTGTATGTGTATGATACCGTAATGCTATTTGAATTTTCAATTACATGAACATTAGTGCAGCGCTGAAACATACTAGCATTAAGCCATTGTCCACATCTAAAACCATGACCATTTCCCTTATCATTATCAGTCATAGCTCTCCAATATATTGGCATTGGAACTCTTGTAATCAATTCTTTGCCACCATATCTTAGCGAAACCATTCCACCCTCTTGCTTTGAAAATAAAGCACTAAAATGCCTATTTTTCACACCTATATTTACATCACCATATATAATTTCAGGTTTTCCGAAATCACTAATAGCTCCTTCATCTTCTATTTTATAAACATATTGGTCATAGGCTATAGTATGCCCTTTTTCTGCCCATGCATTACTCTCACCCAGTTTAAAGGAAGCATTTACTGCATATTCACCCACCTTAATCACCTGCGGCATAATAAATTCAACATATTTCTTTTCACCAGCTTTTACAATAACCTCTAAGCAATTCTTGTAAATCTGCTTTCCATTAAAATCAAGAGAATATTCTAAATAATAATTAGAGGTATCTATAAACAGGTTTTTATTTCTTATGAATACTCCTCTTTTATCTACCTTTAGCTCAATATTTTGATAAAGCTTTTTAACTTCCTGTACCTTCGGAGAAGGTGACCTATCTGCATATACTATACCATTTCCACAGAAGTTGTAATCTGTAGGTCTATCATCAAAATCTCCTCCATAAGCCAAAAACTCCTTGCCAAATCTATCTTTTTTTATTATAAATTGATCTATAAAATCCCATATAAACCCGCCTTGATAAAGTTCGTATTTGTCCTCAAGCTCCACGTACTTGTGCATGGCTCCACAGGAGTTCCCCATGGCATGCATATACTCACAGCTTATATAAGGCTTTTCAGGATTATTATTTAAGTATTTTTCTATATCATTAACTTTAGCATACATTCTGCTTTCAATATCACTGGTGTCATTATATCTCCTATCATTAAATACACCTTCATAATGAACTAATCTAGATGCATCCTTCTTTCTAAAGTACTCAGACATTTTGTAAATATTTTCGCCTCCAAAGGATTCATTTCCACAGGACCAGATTAATATTGATGGATGGTTCTTATCCCTTTCAAACATGGAAGCTGCTCTATCTAATACTATATTAGTCCACTGAAAATCACTGTCAGGAATAGCCCAATCCGGCTTGATAGCGCCCATCTTCTGCCAAGAACCATGGGTCTCAAGGTTTGTTTCATCAATTAAATATATACCGTATTCATCGCAGAGTTCATACCAATAGCTTTGATTTGGATAATGACTTGTTCTAACTGCATTTATATTATTTTGTTTTAAAAATTTAATATCCCACAGCATATCTTCTTTAGTAATAGCCCTTCCTCTGCGGCAATTAAATTCATGCCTGTTTATTCCCTTAAACACAATCCTCTTTTCATTTAAATGCATAACTCTATTAATCATTTCAAATTTTCTAAATCCAACTTTTTGCGTAATAACCTCTACAACCTGGCCTCTTTCATTTTTAATATAAATATAAAGAGTATACAGATAAGGTCTTTCGGCGCTCCACAGCTCTATATCATCTACAGACAATTGAAGAGTCATCAAATTAGATATATTCACATTATCTACTGCTGCAACCACAGTGCTATTTTTATCCTGTAATTTTAGGAACATATAATTGTTCATTTCACCTGTGAGCTTTAAATTAACATTTAGCAATGCACTTTTATATTCTTTATCAAGGATTGTACTTACAAAAATATCCTGTACATGTGTTTTAGGAATAGCATACAAATATACTTCTCTAAATATGCCTGAAAAACGCCAAAAATCTTGGTCCTCAAGCCAGCTCCCTGTGGATCTTTTATACACCTCCACGGCCAACTTATTTTCGCCTTGTTTAATAAATGGAGTAAGATCAAACTCTGCTGGAGTAAAGCTATCCTCGCTGTATCCTACAAATTCACCGTTTAACCATAGGTAAAAAGCAGTTTCTACCCCTTGAAAGGAAATATATACAGGCTTATCTTTTAAACTGTCATCAAGAGTAAAATATTTAACATAGCTTCCAACAGGGTTGTATTCTTCAGATACTTGTGGTGGTCTAAGGTAGCTATGCCCATCCCAAGGATACATAGTATTTATATATTGTATTTTATCATAGCCTTGAAGCTGAATATGCCCTGGCACAAAAATATCCTCCCAGGAATTACATTCAAAATCTGTTTTATAAAAGTCTTTTACTCTAGACATAGCATTAAGAGCAAAATTAAACTTCCAATGTCCATTTAAGCTCTGCCTAAGGCACATCTCTCCGTTCTTTTCCTCTTCCAATGTTAAATAAAATTTATGATCGGAATGAGCATCAATTCTATTAACCTTAAAAACTGATGGATCAGAAAGCCATTCTAAACTTGGAGCATCATATCTCATTAACTAAAACCCTCCTAAATTATAATAAAGAGTTAATAGTTAGAACTGAATCTTAACTACTAACTCTTACTAAACGTTTTATTATATATGTTAGTAAAATTTTATCCTTTAACAGAACCTAGCATTCCTTCAACAAACTGCTTTTGCATTAAGAAGAAAACCAGTGCAGTTGGAAGTGTTGTTATTACAATTCCAGCCATTATCATACCATAATCTGGAGTATAGGATGAACTCATAGTTGAAATTATAAGCGGAGCAGTTCTTTTACTTGCAGTTTGTAATGTAATAAGAGGCCACATATAATTATTCCAGCTACTCATGAAAGTAATTATAGCAGCAGCTGCATAGGTAGATTTCATTGTTGGTACAAAAATCTTTATGAAAATTTGGAGCTCATTAAGGCCGTCAATACGCCCTGCTTCTAATATATCCTTAGGAAATGCCTTAGCATTTTGTCTAAA
Organism: Clostridium omnivorum; assembly: GCF_026012015.1. Taxonomy (NCBI): domain Bacteria; kingdom Bacillati; phylum Bacillota; class Clostridia; order Eubacteriales; family Clostridiaceae; genus Clostridium; species Clostridium omnivorum. The sequence continues at coordinate 879,607 of NZ_BRXR01000001.1, forward strand.
AAAGAATATCATAAACGCAGTTGATAAGCTAGGAATTATTACCGAAGCAGTTGTATTAAGCCCAAAAATCTTAAAATGACTAAACATTCTAAACAACGGTACCATTAATGAAGCAAAAGGAACCATCATAGATAATAATAATATATTGAATATTAAATCTCTAGTCTTGCTTCTATATATCTCAAAACCATATCCCGCTAAAGAGGATATTATAAGTGACAACACTGTTGTTATTAACGCAATCTTTGCAGAATTCCCCAAGGAACTTGCGAAGTTCAAATTATTAGAAAATAAATTTTTAACATTTTCAAACAAATATGTGCCAGGTATAAAGGATCCCCTTGTAACTTCTACAGATTTATTTGTCATACTTATAAGCATCCATATAAATGGAAATATTGAAAAAAATGATGCTACTATTAAAAATAAGTATTTAAGTATATTTATAGTCTTTTTCATTTATTATCACCTGCCACCTTAAATTGAATTAGTGATAATATAACAATCATAGCAACTATTGAATAGGAAACAGCTGCAGCATACCCAAAGTTAGGAGTATATTTAAAGCTCAGATTGTATATATATTGTGAAATAGATGTTGAGGCATTACCAGGTCCTCCTCCTGTTATATTCATTACTTCATCAAATAACTGCAGAGTACCTGAAGTTGAAGTAATAGTTGTAAATAAAATAATAGGCTTTAATAGAGGAACAGTGATATTAAAAAATTGCTTAGCAGCTGAAGCTCCATCTATCTTAGCAGCTTCATACACAGAGGGATCGATATTCTGTAGTCCTGCTAAATAAAATATCATATTATAACCTGTCCAACGCCAAGTTATTGCTATTATAATAGTAACCTTCGCCCATAAAGGACTAGTCATCCACTTTATTGGTTCTGAAACCAAATGTATATTCAATAGAATCTTATTCATGAGCCCATCATTAGCAAATAAGCTTTTAAATATGACAGAATAAGCTACTAGTGATGTTATGCACGGTAAAAATATGGCTGTTCTGAATAATCCTTTAGCTTTTAGATTTTTATCATTTAATAATACAGATATAAAGAGTGCTAACAAAATCATAATTGGAACTTGAACTATTAAATATATCAAAGTATTAAAAACAGCCTTTTTAAAGGTTTCATCTATAAATAGCCTCTTATAATTACTAATTCCTACATAGTGCAGATTACTTCCCGCACCGGATTTTAAGGAAATGATAAAAGCTTGTATCATGGGATAAAATACAAACACAAATATTGCTACAATACTTAGGATAGTAAAAGACCAGCCTAAAATATCATTTCTTCTGCTTAAAGCACCTTTTTTACTACTCAAAGTGTCTATCCCTCCTATTACTTATGAAATATACCTGTAATTTAATAGTAAATCGCTGTTTGACACGAAGCATTACTGTTGCAGTTAAATAATTTTATAGTCAAATAGCGATTTACTTTATTAATATTTAATTTATTTTCCTACTGCAGCTTCTGCTTGTTTTTGAGCATCTTTTAGTGTTGAATCTAAATCTGCATTTTTACTAACTATATTTTGTACAGCTCCAGTCATTATATCTTCAATGCTGTATGTGCTTGAACCATAATTAACAGCTGGTATTTTTGCTGACCAATTTGAAAAGTCTTGTAATACTACTTGTCCGCCATAGAATGCATTTGGCTTTTTATAGTTTTCAGTACTTGAAGCTGCTTTTAATGTACTTACAAGATTAATTTTATCTGATAATGTATTCATAAGATCTGTACTGCTTCCAAAGGTCTTAGCAAGGAAATCTACTGCTAAGTCTGAATCTCCAACTTTATCTAATACATACCAGCTTGAACCACCAAGATTTGAAGCATTAACTGAACTTGAAACAGACCCTAATTTTGGTATTGAGGTTACCGCCCATTTTCCGCTTTGATCCTGTGCTTTCATAACTGAGCTTGAAATCCAGCATCCTGTTGGAACAGAAGCTACATCACCTTTTTGGAACGCTGAAACAAAGTTATCCCAGCCTGTAATTGGCTTAACAATACCTGCACTCATAAGATTTTTCCATGTTTTTATTGATTCCTTTAAAGCTTGATTATCGGCTATATTTATAGTCTTACCATCTTCTTTTACATACCATGAACCAGCTGATTGCATCATTACTCTTATTAATCCTAAATCGCTTGGGTCTAAAGTTAGCATTGATTTTCCTGTCTTCGCCTTAACTGCTTTACCAATCTCTATAAACTTATCCCAGGTTAAGTTATTCATATCTTCTTTCTTATATCCAGCTTGTTCAATTAAATCTGTTCTATAGAATAATGCTGTTACTCCGCTGTCAAAAGGAAGTCCATATAACTTTCCATTTGAACTACATACCTTTACTTTATAGTCCATAAAGTCCTGTGCCTTAACCTTATCAGAAATACTCTTAAAGGAATCTGCATAAGCTGTTAAATAATTCTGTGCTCTATAATCCTCTATAAGTACTATATTAGGTAAACCTTCTTTTGAGTTTGCACTTAGGTTAGTGTTTAATTTTTGAACTATGTCATTTTGAGCCATCTCTACTACATCAACTTCAACATCTGGATGATCTTTTTGATAAATTTTCTTTGCTTCATTTGCTGCTACAATATTGAAGCTTCCATCCCATGCCCAAATTGTTAACTTCTTTTTTGAACTTTGTGATGTATTAGCGTTAGAATTCGAAGTACTATTACTCTTAGAGCATGCTGATAGACCTACAACTAATACTGCACTTAAAACAAGAGCCATTATTTTTTTTGCCTTCATTTTATTTCCCCCTAAAACTTTTTTAAACGTTTACTTACGTTTCTATACTCATTTTATCTGAAATTTCAAAAAACTAATATGATTATATTGCTATAAACTTGTGTAAGTTTAACATAAATATTTATAAGACAAAATAATAATTTTGTACTTTTTTTGTATTTTGGTAATTTTTTAATATATTTTATATCTATGCTCTTTTTAGCTATTTGCATTTGAAATTGTATAGCTATTCTTCTATAATTAATATAAAATAATTAAAATTAATTATATCCAATATATTATTCTATTAATGTTAAAGGATTTGGTATTGATGGACAATCTATGTAAAATTTTAATAGTCGATGATGAATATCTCTTAAGACAGGGTATAAAGCATCTTGTTGACTGGAAAAAAGAAGGTTTTGAAATAGTTGGAGAAGCCTCAAATGGAAAAGAAGCATTAGATTTAATTGAAACTCTGAAGCCACATATAATAATTTGTGATATAGTTATGCCTGTTATGGATGGTATAGCCTTAGTTAATGCGGTGAAGAACACATATCCTGACATTCAAATCATAATTTTAAGCGGATATAGTGATTTTGACTATGTAAAGGAGGCCTTTAAGCTTGGTATAAATGACTATATATTAAAACCAAAGCTAAATCCCGAAGAAGTTATAAAGCTTCTAAAGAATATTGTTAGTAAAATTCCAAATCTAGAGCTTTTAACTGATGGAAGTAACGCCTTAAATATAAATAATGAGCTCAGTAAGCTTATTTCAGGCTTTAATATTTCCTTAACTTCTTCAGAAGCCTCTGAATTTTTCCCCAATGAAAGCTTTATGCTTATGGGTAGTAATATAAAAAATTTGGCTGAAAAAAATTCTATAAGTGTTTTAAGCCTAAAAACTTACTTACGTAAAGCTGTGAAAAATTATTTAAAGGATTTCGTCTTTTATGAAATCGATATCTATAAAGACATTTACTTGATTATTATTAATTTTCAAAAGGAAAGTTATCCAGAAATAATTAGAAACATAGAGAATATGATTACTTATGTTTCATCTAGATATTCAGATATTTATTACGCCTTAGGTGACGTCTTTAATTCCATAGGCTTACTTCAAGATAACTATAATCAAAGTTTAAAACCTATTTTTTTATATAAGTTTTTTTTCAAGGATAAAAAGCTGCTTTCTTATGAAGATTTACCTAAGGATAATTATAAGGTTAAATTTGATTTTAAGTATTATTCTGATCAGATTTACATGCTTAATATACCTGCTGCTATTGATTACTTAAAAAGGTATATATCAAATTGCATAAAAACGTGCTCTTTAAATGAATTAGAGTTAAAAACCCTTTTTCAAAATGCCCTATATAACATAATAAACATACTAGAAGAACTTAATTTTAATGTGGAAGCAATGAATAATTCAAAAATAGAGTATTTTCAAATGATTGATGAAACTACCAGTACAAACGAACTTTTATTACTTTTAGATAATATTGAACAAGAAATAATTCGATTATTATATAATAACTCAATTCCAAAGAGCGATAAAATAATGAACCGAATACTGCAGTATATTTCAAATCACTATAAGGAACAAATTTCCTTAAAAGAAATTGCTGACGAATTCCATTTTAATTATTATTATTTATCATCATATTTTGGCTCTCATATTCCTGAGGGGTTTTCTGAATACCTTAATAAAATTCGTGTAGAAAAAGCTTTAGAACTCTTAAGGAATATAGATATCCCCGTTTCAGAGATAAGCTTTATGGTAGGATACACAGATCCAAGTTATTTTTCCAAGGTATTCAAAAAATTCACAAAGACTACTCCTAGTAAATTCAGAAGAAATATTACTAGTGGAACAAGAGGACATTATGAATAAATTAATTAAAAAATTAAAATCCTTAAGTCTTTTTTTTAAATTAACAGCAATTATACTTATCAGCAGTGTAACAATCTCTGTTATTACAGCTTTTTCAATAATGAAAATTACAAAGACCATATTCATTAATAACTTTAGTATCACAAATTCAAAAATTCTAAAACAAATTCAAAATAACTCTGAAGATTTGAATAATAAAATCACAACAGTGATGAATACCATCAATAATAGTTGGGCTTTTAGGGATTATCTTAGTAAAAACACCCCTGATATACTAGAACAGACTAACATTCTATATAATCTAAAGCAGCACATAAAACCTATTGAAGAAGTTCTAAAGCCTACAGATATCGAATTTTTAGCAATTGGTACAAATAATGCTTCGTATATAAGAACTACCGCTATATTGACTAGATCCAAAGAAGATATTAAAGAAGATGCTATAACAAAAAACACCTTAAAAAATCCTAATAAGCTTTTATTTCAATACAATAGTATAGGCTTTACTAGTTCTACAGATCAAAGCAATGTAATTATAGCTACAAAATTACTAAGTAATGGAAGTACAAAGCAGCCCTTCGGTATACTTTATATACTCATAAATGAGAATGTATTCAGTAAGCTTTATTCTAATTTTCCTACTAAAGGAAACGACATTTTTATGATATCCTCTGAAGGTACTATTGTATCTTCTAATAGAAAAGACCTAATAGGTACAAAAGATGAGACTTTGCTTAATTCAGCAAAAAAAATTAATAATGATAAAGTTAAATATATGAATATTAAGTACAATAAAATAAACTATACTATATTAGCTGATTATATGCCAATATATGACTTTTACCTAGTTAACCGCATTGATACAAAAACAGCACTAGATGAAATGTATAATGTAAATCAAATTGTATTAAGTTGCAGTATAATAATAACCATATCGCTAATTATTCTATTTATAATTACAAGGAAGACTACGAATCCTTTAAGGAAGCTTGTAAAAGAAATGGCAAAAGTAACTGAAGGTAATTTTAAAAATCATATTAATTTGCAAGGCGGCTATGAAATCGAAAAATTAAGCAAGTCATTCAATTTTATGCTGGACGATTTGAATAATTATATTGAAAAACTTTTAGTAGCACAAAAAAAACAAAGGGAAACGGAATTATCCGCTCTTCAAATGCAGATCAATCCACATTTTATATACAATACCCTTGCCTCTATTAAATGGTTAGTTATGATGGGTGATAAGGAAAAAGCTAGTGAAAATATAAACGCATTTATATCCTTGCTGCAAAATACTATAAGTGATAAAAATGAGACTATTACTGTAGAACAAGAAATCGAAAATCTAAAAAACTATGTCTATATCAATGAAACCAGATATGGAGAAAATATAAAAGTCAACTTTCACGTGCTTCCTCAATGTTTAAATTATAGATTACCTAAACTCATTTTACAGCCATTTATTGAAAATGCTTTTTTTCATGCCTTCACTGGTGATAAAGAAGGTCGTATACATGTTTTTATTTCAGAAAAAAATAATACTTTATTTTGTGAAATTGTAGATAACGGGTTAGGTATGGATGAAGAACAAATATCAAAACTATATAATTCCGGTTCATCTAAAAACAAGCATTTTACAGGAATAGGGATTAAGAATGTTGATGACAGAATTAAACTGCTCTATGGTAACGGTTATGGTGTTATTATTAAAAGTGAGTTAGGTGCAGGAACCACTATAAATGTTACTTTACCTTTAATTAAATAAATAGTTCTGAAATAAAAGCCGCTCTATATTCCTATAGAGCGGTTTACTATACTTTTATTTATTTTCTTGAGCAGCTTTTACAAATTCTCTAAATAGTGGGTGAGGTCTATTGGGTCTAGACTTTAATTCTGGATGGAATTGTGCAGCTACAAACCAAGGATGGTCCTTAAGCTCAACTATTTCCACTAATCTTCCATCTGGGCTAGTTCCAGTAATTATTAAACCTGCATCTGTTAGAGGTTTTCTAAATTCATTATTGTACTCATATCTATGTCTGTGTCTCTCATAAACTAATTCATCTCCATAAGCTTCCTCAGCCTTTGAACCTTTTGTCAGTTTACATGGATATAATCCTAGTCTCATAGTTCCGCCCATTTCATCAATATCCTTTTGTTCTGGCATTAAGTCTATTACAGGATATTTAGTTTCTGGATTAATTTCTGAACTATTTGCTTCCTTGTATCCAATCACATTTCTTGAATATTCTATTACAGCACACTGCATTCCAAGGCATATTCCAAGGAAAGGCACTTTATTTTCTCTTGCATATTTAATAGCTTCTATCTTTCCTTCTACTCCTCTATCCCCAAAACCGCCTGGTACAAGAATTCCATCTGCATCCTTTAGCAACTCGGATACATTTGCTTCATTTACATCCATAGCATTAATCCACTTTATCTCTACATTAGAATCATTTGAAAGTCCACCGTGATTCAATGCTTCAACTACTGAAATATATGCATCATGAAGTTCCACATACTTACCAACTAATGCTATAGTGGTTTTTTTAGATAAATTCTTTAGTTTATTTACCATGCTTATCCATTCAGTGTTATCAATATGACTGCAATTTAGTTCCATTTTTTCACATACTAATGTATCTAAGCCTTCTTCATGAAGCATTAATGGTACTTCGTATAAATTTTCTGCATCCAAGTTTTGAATTACTGATCTTCCATCTATATTACAGAAAAGTCCTATTTTACTCTTTAAGTCATCTGAAAGCGGCTTTTCTGAACGGCATACAATTATATCAGGTTGTATACCTATGCTTCTTAGTTCTTTAACAGAGTGCTGGGTTGGTTTAGTTTTAAGTTCTCCTGCCTTTCCTAGATAAGGAACTAGGGTAACATGTATAAAGCAAACATTTTCTCTTCCTACTTCATACTTTATCTGTCTAATTGCTTCAAGGAATGGTTGAGATTCTATATCTCCTACAGTACCACCTATTTCAGTGATAACCACATCAACGTCTCTTTCCTTAGCTACTCTATAAACTCTAGCTTTTATTTCATTAGTTATATGCGGAATTACTTGAACTGTACCTCCAAGATATTCCCCTTTTCTTTCCTTTGATATTACTGACCAATACACCTTTCCAGTTGTAACATTGCTATTTTTACTTAGGTTCTCATCAATAAATCTTTCATAGTGTCCTAAATCCAAATCAGTTTCTGCTCCATCATCAGTTACAAAAACTTCTCCATGCTGATATGGGCTCATTGTTCCTGGATCCACGTTTAGGTAGGGGTCAAACTTTTGAATAGACACTTTAAGGCCTCTATTCTTTAATAATCTTCCTAATGAAGCTGCTGTAATACCTTTTCCTAATGAGGATACTACTCCTCCAGTAACGAATATATATTTTGTACTCATGAAATTCCCACTCTAAATATTAATTTAGAGCAGTTTTCACCCCCTCTATGATATATTTTCCAATTATTTTGAACAAAAAGTGTTGACAAAGAAAAATAAAATTATTATAATAGAAATTACCCTATAAAATAAAATGGCATTTTTGTGTTCAAAAACATACTTTATATAATAGCATAACTTTTATAATTATGCCATACCTTTTTTTGTTTTTTGTCGAAAATATTTTTATCCTGTCCTATTAACTATATCTTCCGCTTCAAAATACTTTTCTCTAAAATCTCTGTTAATAAAAAACTTTTCCTCAGCTTTTTTCAGGCTATAGCTTATACTTTTTTTACTTCCAATAAAAAAATCTTTATGAAGCCTTTCAATATCTGCACATTTGTACTTTTTCATAAGTAAAAACATAAGATATTTGGATTCCCTATCCTTCAATATCTGAAAAAGTTCTTCTCTTTTAATATTTTTATAAGAACATATTACCTCTATAATTTTTTCATATTTATCCTCTTTTATACCAAGATTATCAGACATAATTACCTCTCCCTATACTTCGTCTAGTATCATAAAGATTATTAGACTTTAACATATTTATTTAGTTTAATTATTGTCAAATATTAACACACTTAAACTAGTTAAAATAAAAAGCGGTATAGAATTTGAACGGCACACATCAATTTCAACATTGATAAGTGCCGTTCATTAGTCTAGCCGCTTTTAATCTAACTTCTTCTCCTGAAGCTTTTTTATTTTATATTGCAATGTCTGTCTTGGAATATCTAACAGCTTTGCTGCCTTTGAAATATTGTTTTGTGTTATTACTAAAGCTTCTTTTATATAACTTTCTTCAAGCTCATTTAGTTTTTCTTTTAATGGAATTATTTTATTTAGGTTTACTTCCTGGAGGTTCATTTCATCTAAATCTTCTATATCAATAAAACCAGCAGCCCTTCTATTAAAAATGCCTTCAATATAATTTTCAAGTTCTCTAATATTTCCCTGCCATTCACCAGTTATTATCATATCTAAAGCTAACTTTGTAATTCCCTGTACTTTAGCATGGAACTTATTATTAAATTTATTTATAAAATGATTTACTAAAACAGGAATATCCTCTTTTCTCTTTCTAAGCGGAGGAATATCAATTCTTACAACATTAAGCCTATAATATAAATCTCTTCTAATAGTATTAGAATTTAATAACTCTTCAGGAGGTTCATTTACAGAGGCGATAATTCTTATATCAATCTTTCTTAACTGGTTATCACCTACTCTTCGTAAAGCACCCTCTTGAATTACTCTTAGAAGTTTTGCTTGAAGCTCTAAAGGCATGGAATTTAATTCATCTAAATAAAAAGTCCCGCCATTAGCAAGTTCAAGCAAGCCCCTTTTGTCTTCAGCACCAGTAAAACTTCCTTTAGAAGTACCAAACAATATACCTTCCAGTAAAGTCGATGGTATAGCAGCACAATTTTGAGCAATAAATGGCATATTCCTTCTATTTGAATTATTATGAATAGCCTGTACAAATAATTCTTTTCCTGTACCTGTCTCCCCATAAATCAAAATAGGAGAGGTTGTATTTCCAGCCTTAGCTGCTTTTTCCTTGCATTTTAGAAGTTCTTCACTTTTCCCTATTATGTCAATAAAATCATATTTAGCTGTCCCTTTGTTAGGTTTTGCAGTCTTTACATGATGAATTTCCTCTTTTAATTCTATAACTTCTTCAGAAAGCTTCTTTATGCTTGTTACATCCTTCATAATTTCCATAGCACCTATAAGCTTTTTCCCATCATAGATTGGATGTGAAGAATTAACTGTAGTTAATTCTTCACCCTTATAATTTCTATAAGTTTGAATAGTGTCACTTATTGGCTCTCTATACTTTAAAACTTTTAAAAGAGTACTAGTTTTCTCTGAAAGTGTTGGATATAGATCTAAAAGATACTTTCCAACAGCAGCATCTCTATCAATTCGTTCAATTTCACTAGCCTTTACATTCATAAAAACTATTATACCTTCTTTATCTACAATAAATATGCCTTCTTCAAGCTTATCAAAAATATCATAAGTGATCTCACCAAACATAACTCATCCTCATACATACTAAATTTTAATATTTATATTGAGTATTGTATTTTGACTTGGCTGACCTGAAATACTGAGACTGTAATCCACCATTACATCTCCTCCGTCATCCTTCATTTCAACCTGAAGCCCTTTAGTTTTTGTTTTTAGTTCTAATGTTCCATAAGGTGTATTATATAAATTCACATTTTCTGTATTTGGTCTAAACTCCATTTCAGTATTAGTAGTGCCCTCACGCTTTAAATACATTACATCCTCTGAAATTTTCAATGTAGTTTCTGTTCCTTCCATCCCAGATAACTCTGTTTCATTATAGATAGCATAATAAAAATTGCCTTCTTTATAAAATTCTCCTGGAGTCACTACTTCAATTGCCTCTTCCTCACCACTTGGTTGTTTGCTGGAAACAGATATAATAGCTTTTTTATTCATCTTTATCACTCCAATAGACTAATTGTTATTTCTCTCTACAGCAAGTTCAATAAGATTATTGATAAGTTCTGTATATGGAATTCCAGATGCCTCCCACATCTTTGGATACATACTTATTTTAGTAAAGCCTGGTATTGTATTTACCTCATTTAGATATACTTCCTCGGTATCCTTATCTACTAAGAAATCAACTCTGGCCATACCTGCACAATCCAATATACTATATATTTTTACAGCTAACTTTTTAACATCCTCTAATTTTTCATTACTTAAGGCTGCTGGAATTAATAACTTTGATGCTTCATTTTGATACTTAGCTTCATAATCATAAAATTCCTTTGCGGGTATTATTTCCCCAGGTATTGAAGCCTTTGGATAATCATTGCCTAATACTGCAACTTCTATTTCTCTTGCATTTATAGCTCTCTCAACTAATACCTTTCTATCATATTTTAATGCCATAATTAATCCATTAACTAGCTCTTCTCTGTTATGTGCCTTTGTTATTCCAACTGAAGATCCACTGTTAGATGGTTTTATGAAAACAGGATAATTTAATTTCTTTTCTATAGTATCTATTATCCTTTTTTCATCATCTTTATATTCATGTAAATTTACAACAACATACTCAGCTTGCTTTATATCAAAGTTCTCTAAAAGGTATTTAGTATACACTTTATCCATACAAACTGCAGATGACATTACGGAAGGTCCAACACAAGGAAGATTTAGTAGTTTGCAAAGTCCTTGAATTGTTCCATCTTCACCATATAGACCATGCAGCACAGGAAATACTATATCAACCTCTTTATTAAATAAGAACTTTTGTGCTTCAGGCGTTTTATAATATTCATCTTTCTCCCAAGCTCCACTTTCAATATTATCTATACTTCCAACATACTCATACCACTTTCCGTCCTTAGTGATTCCTATAGGATATATATCAAACTGCTTCTGGTCAATATTTCTTATTACTGAAGCTGCTGATACTCTTGAAACTTCATGTTCTGTTGATTGTCCACCAAATAATACGGCTACTTTCTTTTTCATTTATAATCGCTCCTTATATGCTTCGTTTATTGTCCATAAATAATAGTTTAAATTTTTTTAAAGAAATTATCAACCACTTATAATTAATTTATAGCTTTTATAAGCAATTATGTGAATAACAATTACTAAAAAGTGTATAACTTTCTCATTTTAAAATTTAATATAAAAAAGAAGCATAATATATCTATGCCTCTTTCCCCTTATTCGTCTCCTAGAACTTTTTTCATTCTTTCTAGGGCTTCAATTACATTTCTTCTCTGTGTTCCTAAATTAACTCTTATATATCCCTCTCCATCACTAACAAAATGAGCTCCATTCTCCACAAGCACTCCAACTTTTGTAGCAAGTACACTGGTAACTTCTGCTGAATTCAATTTAGTGCTTTTTATATCTACCCAAACAAGATATGAAGACTCCATTTTCATTACTCTTAAATTAGGTATATTTTTTTCTATATAGCTCTCAAAAAGCTCATAATTTCCTTTTATATACTCATTAACTTCTTTGAGCCACTGCCTGCATTCTTTATATGCCGCAATAAGTCCAATAATTCCAAACACATTAGGAGAAGTTATAGAATTTTTTTCAAGCATTTTTCTAAAAAGCATTCGTATACTATCATCTGGTATTACTGAATATGAGGTTTTAAGCCCACCCAAATTAAAGCCTTTGTTTGGAGATGATAAAAGAATTAAATTGCTCATACAGCTCTCAAGCCTTAGTACTGAATTAAACCTTCCATAGTGTATATGTTCTGCATGTACTTCATCCACAACTAATATGGTATCAGTTTTCTTGCAAAGTCTTGCTATCTCTTCTAGCTCTTCAATACTCCATATTCTTCCCGAGGGGTTATGAGGAGAGCAAAAAAGATATAATTTAGGCCTGTACTGTTCCAATTGACATTTAAGGCTTTGAAAATCTATCTCATATCTGCCATTCACTTCTAGTAGAGAATTATAAATTCTGTTTACTCCTTGCCTGCTTGCAGCCGCATCAAAAGGATCATAAACTGGAGTATTCATAATAATATAATCTCCTGCATTACAAAATGCCTGTATAGCATAATGTATTGTAGATACTGTTCCATAAGAAAGTGTTATCCATTCCTTTTTAATATCAACTCCATGCATTTCCTTCTGCCAATCAATAACAGCCTCATAAAACTCTTCATAGCAATAGGTATAACCAAATACACCTCTTTCAATAGCATCATTAAAGGCCTTTTTCATTTCCCCGGGTATTTTAAAATCCATATCTGCTATCCACATGGGAATATAATCCTTTGGTACATCACCAAAGTTCTTCTCAATAATTTCCCTATTCCATTTTCTGCACTTTTCACTTATCCTATCTGTAACTTCATCAAAATTATACATATCATCACCCCTATAAAGTAATTAGCTCTCTTGAACTGTTAGTCAAAGATACTCCTCCGCCTTTAGTTATTAAAATATCCTCTTCAATTCTTACTCCCCCTACACCAGGCAAATATATACCAGGCTCAATAGTTATTACCATACCTTCAATTAAAACCTCATCACTGTTAGGAGCTACTGCGGGATATTCATGCACTTGAATTCCAAGCCCATGACCTAAATTATGTCCAAAATATTTCCCATATCCCCCTTTTTCAATAATCTCTCTTGCAGTTGAATCCAAGTAGCCTAGAGTTACTCCTGGTTTAGCACCTTTTATTGCTTCCTTACCCGCAAAGTTAACTAGATTATAAATATTAATCAATAATTCTTGGCAAGTTCCTAATGCTACAGTTCTTGTTATATCTGAACAATAATTTTTATACCTAACTCCAAAGTCCATAGTTATAAGTTCGCCACTTTTGATTGTTTTTTCACTAGCCTTGCCATGAGGTAAAGCCCCCCTGATTCCCGAAGCCACAATGGTATCAAAGGATTCCTTTTCACCGCCTCTTTGTTTTATATATCTTACTAATTCATTTTCTACTTCTCTTTCACTAATTCCATCTTTTATAAATCCTACTATATGATTAAATGCATCATCTGCAATTTTACAGGCTGCTTTTATATTTTCAATTTCATCTGCATCCTTAATCATTCTTATTTTTGATAAATCCAATGAAAACAGCTCACATTTCAGCAGCTTGCTAAACTCACTATATAAATCATAGCTAATCTCCTGGCCTTCAAATCCAATTCTTTTAATTCCTTCCTTTAAAATTATAAGGTTTATTATTTTGTATATATTGTTTTCCTTAGACATAAGTACAGGTTCAAATATGCAGCTTTCATTTTTTACCTCTTCATAATATCTAAAATCTACTATTAAATACTGACTCCGTCTAGTTATAAGAATGTATCCAGAACTACTATATAGATTTCCAAGATAAAATTTATTGCTAGGACTGCTAATAAGTATTGCCTCTGTATCATGAACTATAAATTGATTTCTAACTCTTTCAATTCTGCTTTTTAAATCCATATTCTCCTCCTAGAATAAAGAGAACTGATTAAAATCAGTTCTCCAAATATCTAATTATTCATTAACTACAAGCTTACCGTCCTTTATAAGCTTATTTCTATAATATATGTTTACAACTGCTATGAACACTGACCCAACTATTAATCCAGTAATATAAGGAACAATACCTTTAATTAATGGCCAAGCCCATATAGCTGATTCAGGGAACCATTGTACTGCACCTAGTGCAATAGCTGTCATAGAACCAATCATAGCACCAACTACATAAAGAGGTATTGTAAAAGCTGGTCTTTCAAGCGCAAATGGTATAGCGCCTTCTGAAATTCCCATGAATGCTAGGAATATTGCTGTCTTTCCTCCTTGGTAGAATTGCTTGTCATATACTCTTCTGCCTACAAGCTTTTTATCTATTAGTGTTGTTAGCCCAAGTCCAAAGGAAGGTATTACTATTGATAGGCATCTAGCTGTTATTGGTAAAACTTTCTCTGTTGTGAAGCCTAGAGCAACAAATCCAGCAGCTTTATTTACTGGTCCTCCTAAATCAAAAGCAGTTGTTGCTGATAATACTAGAGCATAAACGTATTGACCGGTACTTCCTGCTGCTTGAAGCAAGCTCTTTATAAGGCTATTCACCCATCCGCCAAATGGGGTGATTATAAATACCATTAAAATCATGCAAGCAACAGCAGATATTAGTGGTATTAAAAATGTAGTCTTAAATGCTAGCCAGTTATGAGGCATTTTAATTTTATTATTAAGCCATTTTACAAAATATCCGATTATAAAAGCAATTAATATTGCACCTAGAAAACCTGAAGCAACTGGTGCTTTAGTTATCCATTTACCATCAGCTGAAGCTAGCATAGCTACAGGCTTGTTAGCTACATAACCTCCAATAAATCCTGCTGCAAGTGCAGTTTTCCCACCTATGGAGTTAGCTGTAAATGCTGCAAATAGTGGAATTGCAAAACCAAACAGCGTAAACCCGAAGCTCTCCATTATATTGGCTAATTGAAGAAGAGAAAAACTCATACCGGTATATTTGCCTGAATTTATAGCATCTAATATAGAAATTGAAGGATCTATTTTAAAGAATACGTATGGTATTAGCTGAGATATAGCCCCGATAAGACCTCCCATTATAAGTACTGGAATCATATAGGATATTCCTGTCATTATATGCTTACTAAATTCTGTCCAAGCAGAATTCTTTGTTGATACATTTTTATTTTCATTATTATTATTATTGCTCCCCGTAGTTGAGCCAACTACTTTTTTCTTAACTACCATGTTACCCCTCCACCTATAATATTAAATTTTTATTGTAGATTGTTTTTAAAAAATAGGTTATTATATATATGAGTTTATTTGTTTGCTCCTTGTAATCTTGTTGCAGAGATTTAGGAGCTTTTTTTTATTGAGCTAAATCTTCTTCAATCTCCTCTATCACTCCCTTTGGATTTTTAATAACTTCCTGAAGCCCAACCTCATAAAGTTCATACCCCTCGAATCTTTCCATATCTTGAGGAGTTACTGCAATTGCATGAAGTATTATATCTGCCTCCTTTATATCCTTTGGCGTAAGCTGGTTTTGAATGCCATCAGCTCCTTGAGTTTCAACTTTTACTTCATAACCCATTTCCAGTGCAGCCTTCTTTATTGCCTCAGCTGCCATAAAAGTATGAGCTAATCCCATAGGGCAGGCACATAGTGCTACTAATTTTTTTGACATATCTATTCCTCCTTAAATTTATAGACTAACTATTTAAAGCTTCCTCAACCATTTTATAAATTTCTTCTTCACTAAGAGCATTTACTAGAGCATTCTTAAACTCATCATAAATAAGCTTTCTTGAAAGGCTGGCAAGAAGTTTAATGTGAATATTGTCCTCTTGCTTGTCTGGACTTAGTATACTTATAATAATCTTTACATTCTCCTCATAATCACCACCCCAGTGAACCTGATCTTTTGGTTTTATTACTATTATTGCAGGTTTGCATACAAAACATGATTTTGTATGTGGAATTGCAATTCCAAAGCCAAGATTAGTCTCAAATTCCTGTTCCCTTTCAATAAGCCCTTCGTAAACTCCATTCTCTTCCTTAGTTATTCCAAGCTTTACAGCTAAGCCTGCTATATACTTTAAGTAATCATTTTTATTTTCTAAATCTACATTTATACTTATGTGTTCCCTTGTAAACACTTCACTCATAACTTAATCATCCCTCTATTTCGCATCTAGTATTTCCATAAGCTTATCAAAACTAAAAAGCTTAAGTGCACTTCTTACATCGCCTTCATCTTCAATAAAGTTATATAGATATTTGAATACTGGAAAATTGTAGCTCTCTTTTCTATTAAAACAAACCATGAATATGAGCTGCACCTCCTGTTTATGCCATATTATAGGCTTTTCCAACACTCCTACTCCTATAATGGACTTATATTCTCCATCCAGAATAGTATGTGGTATTGCCACTAAATGACCAATATCAGTAGATGACATATTTTCTCTTTCAAACACTTTTGCAATAACTTCATCATCTATAAAACCTTTGGATTTCATTGCTCTGCCTAAGTTTTCAATTGCCTCTTCACGATTTTCAGCACTAATTTTAAAAAACGCCTCTCTATTAAAAGTATCACGGAGTATTTTTTTTCTCTCATCCTTCTCATTGAATATTTGATTCAGCTCATTAATTATTTCATCTGAAAAGACATTTTCAATATAGAGCACAGGTATTTTAAAATTTCTTTTATCTAATTTTACTGTAGATACTATAAAATCTATATCCTGTTCTAATGCCATATCCAAGTATCTTACAGGATAGGTACCAATTATATTGATATCACTTATTCTTCTTTTAAGTTTTTCAGCCAGCAGTCTAGAAGTTCCTATTCCATAGTGGCAAATTATACATACCTTTTTACCACCCTTATCCTTTGATCTTTCAAAGGCAGCTCCAAAATGCATTGCAATAAATCCAATTTCATCTTCATCTAATGTAACATTAAATTCCTCTTCCAGCTTCTTAGCAACTATAGTAGCTAAATTTGTTTCCATGGGAAACTTGGTCTTTATCTGGCTTAGTAGTGGATTTTTAGCTTTTACCCCTGCTCTAAACCTATTTATATAAATTTTAATATGCATAATAAAAGCATTTATAAAATCTATATCCTTTCTAAAATCAATACCAGTAATTATACTGAGCTCCTGAAGAGTTTCATCAGCAAACTTATTTACTTCGTCATTTGTATCCTTTATTAAAGTTTTCCTTGTATTGTAATTATAGGCCACTATACCGCAGCTGGAGGATACATATTGTATTTCTCTTTCATCAATCACAAGCTTTAAATTATCAGCAACCTTTTCCATAATTTCCTGTATTAGTTCATAGTTTTCTAGCTTAAAGCTGTCCTTAATAGCACTATTACTTATAACTCTCTTATTTCTTATTCTTGATGCTGAAACAATAACTCTAGTAAGTAGTTCATTAAAGTCCTTATCAGAAACAATTACATCATTTTTCTTTAAAGCCTCTGATATTATTTTTTCAATATCCAGTATTTCCTCATCAAGAATATTTTCTATTCTAACTTCAGTAAGAGAATTCTCGTGAATTTTAATGGCATAGTTAAGCATTAAGGATCTTATTTTAATTTCATCACCAGTTATTTTACTGCCATAATGGGGCTTGGATATTATTTTTAAATCGTAATTTTTAAGTATATCCTTTACATTTGTAATAAGTTTATTTGTGCTAGGTATACTTAAGTTCAGCCTATCACTAAGCTCTTCTGCATTTACATATTCATAGTTTAAAAATACACATATGGCCTTTGTTATTCTTCCTTCTAAGGAATCATCCATTTGAAGCCCTTCAAGAAATTTACTTACCTCTTCAGAAATCTTTTTAATTTCTTTAGCAGAACCTTGAAGCTTATATCCAATCCCTTTAACTGAGGATATCTCTACACCAGATTTATTAAGATAATAGTTTAAATCTTTAATATATCTTTTTACAGTCCTTACAGAAACTTCAATGAGCTGACCCAGCTCTACAGCTGTAACATATTCATTTTTTTCGATAAGATATTTAACTATCATAGAATGTTTCTTACTAATCATTTCATCCACCATCCTATATACCTATTGTAAACATTTTCTGCTTAGTTGTGTTTATACACAATGTCCTATTAAGTGCCATAATGTTAATTATAACTTGCATAATTCGTAAAAAGCTTCTGCATAAATTCCTATGGATTTAATAAAAGCATCTTCACTTCCATACTCATTAGCCATATGCGCATTACCTGAAGAGCCATTGGGGAACTCTCCTCCAAATATCACTGAATTCTTCATTTCTGAAGCATAGGTTCCTGCACTAGTTACTCTAACTTTATTTGTAATATCTCCAGTATGCTTTACGTATATATTATATAATTTTTTAACTAGAGGCGAGTTTTCATCAACATAGTTAGGGCTTTTAATATTATTAACATAAATACAATAATCATTTAAACCTTGTTCTATAAAATAATCCTTTATAGCTGCTCTTATCTCTTCAGCTGCAAATAGTTCTGGATATCTCACGCTTAATTGTAGGTTAATTATACCCTTATCTATTTTGATTATTGTAGGCACTATTTTTGTAGTTCCACATTTCCCTCTTATATTTAATCCAAAAATAGTTCCACTTAGGTTGCCTCCTGAAAACAACTTATCAAATTCACAAGACCACTTTTCTTCCATAATACTATTCAAAAGCTTAAAACACTTTTCTATAGGATTATTTGCCCTTTCAGGCTTTGAAGAGTGCCCTCCTATTCCAATTAGCTTTATGCCATCATTGAAGTAGTTGCATTCCAAGCTTTCACTTTTTAAAAGCTCTCTAATTTTATAGCTCTTTTCATCTATATTGCAGTTCTTTATTATAACATAATCTGGTATAGTGTTATGAACTTCCCCACCTAAGACTACTAAATCCTTATTACCAATATTCCCACTAATATTTATTACAGCTGCTCCCATCTCTCCATTAATAACAGGAAATTTAGCATCTGGGGTAAATCCATACGTAGGCCAAGGTTCACTTTCAAAGTAGTGTCTTATACATCTAAATCCATTTTCCTCATTACCACCTGCAACAACCCTTATTCTTCTATTAAGTTTAATATTATTTTCCTTTAAGAGTTTAAGAGCTAAATAGGCCGCTAATACTGGCCCCTTATCATCTATAACCCCTCTGCCTACAAGCTTATCTCCAGTCTTTGAAAGCTTATAAGGGCTACTACTCCAGCCATCTCCTTCAGGCACTACGTCACAGTGACCAAAGGCATATACATATTCTCCTCCGATACCATATTCTATATGAGCTGCAAAACCATCCACATTTTTTGTTACAAATCCATTACTATTTCCTATATTTATAAACCACTTCAGAGCTTTGTCAACACCTTCTCCAAAAGGCCTATTGTCACATATACTTTCTGAGTCATATACAGATTTTATGCTAACCCACTGTTCTAGAAGCTGTAAAAATTCTTCTCGATATTTTTCAGCTTCTATAGAAAAATTCAACATATTTGTCCTCCTTAATTTACTTTAATCAACAAAGAATAAGAAAAATTAAAATCATATAATTAATTTTTGAATTTTATTCTTTTACTTTCAATATATCACTAAGCTATAACATTATCCTTATATCCTTTAACACTAAACATGCAAAAAAAATACTAGATAAAATTTATCTAGTACTTATGTATTTTCATTATATTATGAGAAATTATATACACTATTTTTTCTAAGCAGTAAAGTCATTAGTAATACCTTTTACTCCTGATTTACAATTTACATAGTAAGTTCACCATTAGGGGTATTCATAATTTGGATTATCCTTTGCTCAACCCCATTGCTTGCATTAATATATACTATAAAATTATCCTGTTTATATTTCCCGGAAAATTCATAGCACAAAACCTCAGTGTTAGATTCAGTAGGAACTATAGCAAGCCTTATATTATTAATTGTAAGCCTTTTACTTATTTTGCTCTGTGCAGTTTCACCTGAAATCTTAGGTGCAGTGATTTTTCTATTATCTTCATGAGATACAAGATACTTTTCTGCCTCTATACCAACAATGCTTCCATCATCTAAAGCAATCTTCAATTTAATTTGGTCTGGATAAATTACCACATTATCTTGCTTATATATATAGTTTATTACTACTGTATTATCATATTTTAAATTATAAGAAGGTGACATTCCCTTAAATCCTAAGTTCTCCAAATATTTAGTTCCAATATCAGCTGCCTTTTTAACATCAATGGTAGCATTTCCTACGCTTCTGCTATCAAGTAAATAAACTATCTTTCCACCTTTTTTACTAACCTCACAGGTCACTTTATCAGCTTTAGCATCTCTACCTTTTATTGTTACATAGAATCTGTAGGAATCTATTTTGGAATTATTACCATCAGTTTTAAGTTCAATATTTTGTATCTTATCTTTTCCAATTGCAGCATTTACTACTTCTTTTGCTTGATCAGCAGTTACATCCTTTTCATTATATATTTTTGGTTTTATTTCAAGTATATTATCAGAAAAAGGTCCATCATAGATTAGTGCTGGATATTGAGCCACTTGTTTTTGTATGGTTGTAAACTTTTGTGATACTGCATTTTCACCACCGCTTTTAGCAAATACTCCGCTAGCTTTTTTTCTTATTTCTCCCCATTTAACTTTTCCCTGATTTATATCTGTTAATAAGTTGTTAAGTGACGCCTGTAGATTGTAGGATTCGTTCTTTAATCTATCTAAATTATTATATTCTTCATCAGTTAAATCCCTACCTTCTGCTGAAGCCCTTACCAAGCTGTAGCAAAAATCTCCTACCTGTGCAAGAAATTTACTTGTACCCTCAATGTTTTCTTGAGGTATTGGAAGAGAATGCAGCTTATCATTTGCCATACTACTATGCCTATAAATTTCCTCAAAGGTTATAATCTTTTGTTCTCTAGAACCAGCAATTGCTGATTTTGCTAGATTCAATCTTATATTATCTACAGATGTAATCAATTCGTACATATTCTTGCTGTACTCCCCTTGAAGATAGTTTCTATAATCCATTCTTTCTAATGTCATTAAAACTGCAAAGGTAGTAGAAAAAACTACTATAAGAGTAACTACAATAGTATAAATAATTCTTTTTCTAGTAAATTGCATATTAACCCTCCTGTATTTCTTTCTTTTCTCTTACCACTTTTTTCTTCATTTAGTATCTGTAGTAATATTTTTTATTATTCATGGTTTATAATATATATATAACATTAATTTTTTCTTAAAAAATCAAAAATATGTTTATTAATTCCAAAGTATTATATATAATTAGATTATTGACTAAATGATATATTACAAATGTTTCTAAATAAACTATGTAGCTTAAGTTAAAGGATGGATAAAATGAAGGCATTGATACTCTCAATCTCTGCAGGGGCCGGACACGTTCAGGCCGCAGAAGCAATAAAAAAATATATAATGCTTAACAATCCAAATTCAGAAGTCCAAATATTAGATACTCTAAAGTACATAAATCCCATAATAGACAAGGTAGTTATAGGCAGTTATCTTAAAACCATAAAAACTACTCCTTCATTATTCGGTAAACTTTACGATTATGCCGAAACAGATGATGGTCTTGCTACAGTAAGCAATAAAGTTAATGAACTTCTTGCCTTTAGGATTGCGCCACTTATAAATAAATTTAAGCCTGAAATACTCATTTGCACACACCCATTTCCAGCTGAAATGGTTTCTGTGCTTAAACTAAAAAGAAAAATAGATATACCTGCAATTTCAATATTAACAGATTACGCTCCTCACAGTTTTTGGATTCAACCAGCAATTGATGCTTATATTGTTTCAAATTCTGATATGATTGATGAGATGATTTCCAGAGGTGTTGATAGAGATATAATTCATGACTTAGGTATTCCTGTAAATCCAAGCTTTATCAAACAGCATGATAAGGCTGCAACCATGAACGAATTAGGCTTAAGCCCTGATAAACCCACCCTTTTAATTATGGGTGGAAGTCTAGGAATTGGTAAAATATCAGACATATATAACGAAGTTTTAAAACTGCCTATAGATGTACAGATATTAGTTATTACAGGAAGCAACAAAAAACTTTATAGTGAACTAACTAAACTTAAGGAATCTTCGTTAAAGGATACAAGAATAATAGGTTTTACTGGTAGTGTAAATAAATATATGCAGGCTTGCGACTTATTATTAACTAAACCAGGAGGCCTTACAATAACTGAAGCATTGATATGTGGTATTCCTATAGCAATATTCTCACCTATACCAGGTCAAGAAGAAAAAAATGCTGAATTTCTTTTAAAGCATGGCCTTGCTGTTGACTTAGGTGACGGAAAGAATTGTGCAATTGCAATTGAAAAACTTTTAGCTTGCCCTGATAAATTAAATGAAATAAAAAATAATTGTGCCAAGTTTTCAAAGCCTTGTGCTGGCGATGATATATATAAGCTTTTAGAACAGCTTATTAATAATTCTGCATCATAAAACCCAGTAACTTATATTGTTACTGGGTTTACCTTTTGAACAGCTTATTTGCAAGTTCTACAATCTTAAACTTTATATGAATTTGATTATCCCCTTTTGTCTTTGCCTTCTCTATACTTTCTGTAGTATTAATAGAATTATCAACAGCATTGTATTCCTTCTCCGTTAGAACCGTCTTCATAGTTTTTTCAGTTTCTTTTTTTGATACTTCCCCTTTTGTTATATCAATAAAACACAGTGGAGGAAACATAACACACCACCAATTTTGCCCACTCCCGTTACCAATAATAATTCTGTAAGCTTCATATTCTCCTTGTGGTAGAGTTATGTTTCCATAAGTTTTTACTGGAAACTTTTCATAAGACAGTTCAGTTTTTACACCATATTTATACCCATTTTTACTTATAACTGTCTCAGCTATTTTTCTTATTGCTTCATCATTGTCTTTTAAAATTTTTCTAGACTCATCTATGCTTTTTGAGTTTTTTAGCTTTGGTGTTATATATTCTAAAACCTTATCTCTCACTTTAAGCTTTAATGCTTGATCTTCTGCACTGTCGCTACTCGCAATAACGTGAAATCTTATAAGTTTTTTTTCTAAAGACTTTTGCAGAATTCCGCTATCTGTCTCAGCAGGTTTTTCATCTGAAGCACCTTTAGCAATATTTGTATTAGTGAAAACAACAAACAAAAGCAGTACACACATTAAAGCAGAAATAACTTTTTTCATTTTAATCCCCCATTTCGATCTTCTGTCTTTAATTATGTCCAAGCTGCTTTTAATTATTCACTACATAAATATTTATTTTGAAATTCCTATTCTTCTAGCCTTAACGTCAACATTGGTAACTATGCTTGCATTTTTATATACTTCCTCCCAATTACCCTTTACTTGTTTCCAAAGAGAAGGATTGTGTTTTTCTAAATATTCTCGAAGGCCAATTGGATCCACTCCAAATTCTCTTTGGAGCATCTTTGCTATGATATCACATTCTTGAGTAATAGCCATCCCTAGATCCTTTTCAATTTCACCTAATTTTTCCTTCGAATTTATATCATCATCTATATAATATCCCTTAATCTGACCCTCTAAGGATATATTTATATTAAATTGAAGCTTGTTTTTATCTCCATATAATTTTATCTCTCTTTCTACACCATCTATACTATAATCTAAAGGGTGATTATTTAAATATATTACTTTCTTTCCACCTTTAAGCTTTCCTCTCAGAAGCTCAACATCCGATACTTCAACTGGAGTTAAAAATCCCTTTAAAGCATAATTTTTTATTACTGCAACTCCAGATAAAACTACTTCATTTTTTCCTTTATCCTTCTCCATACTTATCTTTGGTATCAGAGCGCTGCCATTCTCATCTAATAAAACTAGCATTTCGTTTAATGTAAGCGGCAGTATTGTAGCATTCTTCTTACTAGCTTCCATAAGTCCCGATATAAAGGTTTCAATATTTTTTTCAGTGTTAGGCGTATATTTAATAAAGTCCTCAGCCTTACCCTCTGCTACAACAACATTCATCATCTTATTCAAGCTTGGATTTCTATTTAAATAATCAACTATTTCTTTAAAAGTATCTGGTGCTTCTAGTATAGATGAACTTATAACAATAAGTTTCGTATGCCCAAGGAATATGCTTCTGCTGCTTTTTCCTGCTGCTTTTACATCTGCATCTTCCATGGATGAAGCATCTACTACCATAAACTGGTCCTTTGCAGTACCGCTTTTTCCAGGTCCCATTTCACTTATATCTGGAAATCCATAGGTTATACTAAGCTTTTTGTTCTCTATTCTCTCTTGAAAAGGGTCATAAGGCTTTATATTTTTAAGCTGCTCTTTTTCTTTACCAATATCTTTTCCAGCATCTATACCTATAGTTGATATAAATATTTTTTTATCTATTTCAATCCTATCCCAGCAGCCAGAAAAAAGCATGCAACATAAAATTAAAGCTAGTATCCGCTTAAACTTCATCTTGAACTCGCCTCCTTCTTCTTGACCTTCCTAACATTAGAAGCAGCAAAGGAAGTACAATAAAAATAATTAATGAAAATATAGGAGTTACTTTACTTTCAAAAGTATATAATTCAACAATATTATCTGGATACAATGCAATAAGATAAATAAAAGGTACTGCCAGCAATGAAGATACCTTTACATCTCCTAAATTGAATGCATGCTTTAAAGTATCAGCTGCAAAATAGTAAAAATTCACAAAGGTTGTAAAATAGAATATTACCCATATAGCCATAATAATACCTTCCCACCTTTCAATAAAGGCACCTGGTATTACAATTGCTCTTATAAGAGTTATTGTTGGCCATAACAATGTTCTCAAATGTTTTTCTGTAAAAAAAGCCAAACAAAGTATCATTACTATGGTATAAAACAGGGTAATAAATATCATACTCCATTTCATGACCTTTGGAATCTTTTCCTTATTACTTGCAAATGGGAAAATTAAATATGCCATTTCAAAACCAGCAAAACTATAGGTAGAATTAGTTAATGCCACAATATAATTCATAGGCTTATGTGTCATCAAAGGCAAAATATTTGTAAAATCTCCCCCTCTAGTTGCGAAAAATAGCACAAATATTACTGGTATAAACATCAACCAAAAGCATACCTCATTAAATTTAATTAATGCCTTTAGATCTCCTCTAACTAGATAAACCCCGGTAAGAATCATTACTATTAAAATAAACTCTGTTGGTGTATTATTTAACAAATACATTTTTATAACTTCAGAAAATATTCTCATCCCTATTGCCACAGAATAAATAGTATATGTAGCAAAGAAAATTGAAAATATCTTTGACATTATATCTCCAAAGTTATTGTTCAGTATAGAATAAAAATTATTATAATCATTTATTTTTTCTATTTTATAAATAAGATATAGCAAAAAATATGTAATAGCCCCTGAAGCTAAAGTAATAAGCCATCCATCAGTTCCAACCTCGGATGCTAGTCGTGATGGAAAAGCAAATACTCCAACCCCTACAACGGTAACTATGATCGTACTAAATAAACCATAGGAATTTATAAAACTCTTATCTTTCATATAATTTCCTCCTTATCAGTCGGAACACGGGGTAACCTATTCTTGCCGATTCCCATCGGCAGATTACCCGTAAAAGTCCATTTAGGACTTTTACCTCCTTATCAGTCGGAACACGGGGTAACCTATTCTTGCCGATTCCCATCGGCAGGTCACCCGTAAAAGTCCATTTAGGACTTTTACCTCCTTATAAGCCAGAACATGGGATATATTATTTTTGTCTTATTTTATCTTTTGTTTTCATATATTCTGGTCTTTTTTTCATGTTTCTTAGAGGTATTCTTATAAACAAATCTTTAAAATCATGAATATCAGGGCTTATTATTGGGGACAAATATGGAATTCCAAAGCTCTTTAACCTTACTAAGTGTATCAAAAGTAAAATCAACCCAAGCATTATTCCATATAGACCTATAACAGCCGAAAAAATTATCAGCATAAATCTTGCTAATCTAAATGCACTGCTGAGTTCATAGTTTCCTATTATGAAATTGGATATTGATGTTATGGAAATAATGATTATCATAATAGGACTTACTATCCCAGCACTAACTGCCGCTTGACCTATAATTAGGCCTCCCACAATCCCAATTGTTGATCCAATGGCTTTTGGAAGTCTTATTACAGCTTCAATTAAAAAAGCCATGCTAAGCTCCATAATTAAGGTTTCTACAAAGGCTGGGAATGGAACACCTTCTCTTGAAGCAGCTATGGAATACGCCAGCTTTGTAGGAATTATTGCAGTATGAAAGGATGTTACGGCTACATAAAGTGCAGGCAGTATAAGAGATCCAATAATTGCCACAAGCCTTATTAGCCTCATCCAGCTAGCATTTATCCATTTTTGATAATAATCATCAGGTGATTGAAACAAATTAGGCATTACGGCAGGAACTATTATTGCAAATGGTGAATTATCAACCAAAACCGCTATTCTTCCCTCGTACAATGCTGCTGCTACTACATCTGGTCTTTCTGTACTTTGAATTTGAGGAAAAGGAGACCACTGATTATCCTCAATAAGCTGTTCAACATAGCCGCTATCCAATATAGCATCTATTTTAATATCTTCAATTCTACTCATCAATTTATCTAGTGCATCTTCATTAACAATGTCATCTATATATAAAATAGCTACATCAGTTTTTGAGCGAGCTCCTAAACTTTTGGGCTTTATTTTTAATCTTGTATCACGAATCCTTCTTCTTACCAACGCAGTATTAAATCTCATAGTCTCTGTAAAACCATCCCGTCCGCCTCTTATTACTGTTTCCCCAGATGGTTCAGAAACACCTCTTACCGGCCATAAACGAGTAGCAATTATGTATACTCCATCCAATCCATCAATTAGGAGCATAGTTTCACCAGAAAGTACTGCGTCTATACCTTCACTTAGTTTTTTCATTTCCTTCATATCTGATACTGTAAGCAGTCTATCTTTAATTTCATTAACATCAGACATTAAATTCCCTTTAAATATTAAAGTCTCCATAACATAATCATCAAGTAATATCTTATCTGCCATGCCATCAATATATATTAGCACTGCCTTCCAGCTTGCTATGTAAAATTCTCTAAAAACCATATCAGATGCATCTTTAAATAGCTCTTCCTTGATATAAGATAGATTTTCATCAACAGTTGGCATAATTGTATCCCTTATTTCCTCTTTCAAAACCACTCCTCCTTATCAGTCACAGCACGGGGTAATCAATTTGTGCCAACTCTCGTTAGCGGATTACCCGTAAAAATCCATTTAGGATTTTTACCTCCTGCTGAAATTTACTCTTAAAAATATATAAATTACTTCTCAACAAACTTACTTATTATAAATAGTAAAACTGATACTATAATTGATCCCCTTCCAATTATTTTTGCCTTTCTAGCTGTATCCATCATTTCATGCCTTTTAAATGTCTTATAATCCCAAAATCCAACTACAGCACCCGTAATAATCATGAGAATAGTAAAATATAAATCTGTTAAACCGAATATCTTCATATTATCACTCCTGTCTTATTGAATTATTTTTCGCTGTAACTATATAAAATATTCATATATAAAAAAGGCATACTAGCAAGGATTTCAACCCTTATTAGTATGCCAAATTTATAAATTTTAAATAGTTCTTGTTAAAAATACCTCTGTATATTTTGTTTTAAACTTATCATAACATATTTGAGCCCTTAACATATCATCAAAAAAGCCAAATACCGTTGGTCCGCTGCCACTCATAAGTGCTCCCAAAGCACCCATATTAACCATTTCCCTTTTAATATCCCTTAAAATCGAATGTTTTTTTAACGTAACATTTTCTAGTATATTCTTCATATTGTCACTAACAACTTTTAAATTGTTTTGTTCAATTCCACTTATTAATATATCTGTACTTGGATGTCTTTGAACTCTTGATATATCTAGAGCTTGATATACCTCCTTTGTAGATACTCCAAAGTTAGGTTTTACTAAAACTAATATTTGATTTTTGAAGCTCTCAAGAGGGGTTACTATTTCCCCTATACCCTCACATAAAGCTGTACCTCCAATAATACAATAAGGAACATCTGCTCCAATTTTCACACCAAGCTTCATTAACTGCTCTTCAGTAGCTTGTACCTTAAAAATATTATTCATTGCTTTAAGTACTGCAGCCACATCTGTACTTCCTCCAGCAAGTCCTGCAGCAACAGGAATGTTCTTTTTTATATTTATTTCTACTCCTTCTTTTATAGAGTATTCCTCCATAAAGATCTTTGCTGCTTTATAAGTTAAATTTCTCTCATCAACTGGAATATAATGTTTATTGCAGCTTAATTGTATTCCACTTTTAATTTTATTAACTTCTATTAAATCATATAAATCTATCATTTGCATTATCATCTTTAATAAATGATATCCATCTTCTCTTTTCCCCACCACATCCAATGATATATTTATCTTTGCATGAGCTTTAATTAACATAATTATTCCGCCTTCCTATAACATAAGAAATTGTACTATGTTATAGTATATAACAATAAAAAAAATAAAGCTAGAGAAAATTACTAGCTTTATTATAAGCTTATGCCATAACAACATTTTCTTTTAACTTTGCTTTTTCGCTGTCATAATTCTTTACTAATTGGAGTAGAGGCTCATATTTTTCAAAGAAGATAATTATTACATCTCCACTCTCAGCATTATCAATAGCAGCTCTAAGCGCATCCTTTTCTTCTAAAATTATTTCCACTTTTTCATTGTCAAATCCTGAAGAAAGCACGCCTTGCTTTAATAGCTCTGCAACTTCATTATTACTTCTACCTCTTTTATCTTCATCTTCCTTTATATAAATGTAATCAAAGTACTTTGCTGAAATTGAGCCTACCTCCCTGATATCACTGTTGAGTCTATCACCTGGAACCCCAATTACGCCAACAAGTCTGCTATGTTTAAGGTTCACAGCTCCCTTTAAAACTGCTTTATATCCTTCCATATTATGACCATAATCTAGAATCACTGTGGCGCCATTAACACTAAACATATTAAATCGGCCTGGATTTTGTTCATCGTCTCCTCTAAAACTCATTAATCCTTGCTTAATCAATTCATAATCAACACCAAGTCCTATTAGACCTGCACATGCTGCCATAGCATTTTCTATGTTATAAGCCAAGTTTCCCTGCAAGGTTATCAATATATCTTCAACCTTAACTATTGGTGATTTCTTTTCTCTCTCCTCAACATATATTACTCCCTCATCGCTATACACACCAATACCGCCGCTTAAAATATTATTTCTTAGATTCTCATTATTTTTATCCTTAGAAAACATTATTATCTTACTCTTCATTCTTTCTACTATTGTTGTACTCATGTGGTCATCAGCATTTAGCACAACATATCCATTTGGTTTAACCGCTTCACCCACCAATGATTTAACAAATGCAAGCTGTTCCATAGTCTCTATTCCATCTATGCCAAGATGATCCTCAGTTATATTAGTTATTACTGCTACATCAGCTGCATCATAGGCTAATCCCTGCCTTATGATTCCTCCTCTAGCAGTTTCTAATACAGCCGCATCCACATCTTTATTTAAAAGTATAGTCATTGCACTGCTGTAGCCTGTGGTGTCACCCTTGTCAATGCATTTGTTATTAATATATATTCCTCCGGTAGTTGTCATTCCCACATTGTGTCCACCTAAACTTAATACATGACTTATAAGTCTAGTTGTTGTAGTTTTTCCATTTGTGCCAGTTACAGCTATTAAAGGAATGCTGCTAGGACTATCCTTAAACATCATATCCACAATTGCCCCTGCTACATTTCTTGAAGTTCCTTCAAAAGGATAATGGTGCATTCTAATACCTGGAGCTGCATTTATTTCAATTATTGCCCCATCCTTTTCCATAGGAATACCTATATCCATGCAGCATAGATCAATACCACATATATTAAGCCCTATAGCTTTTGCTGCTCTCTTGCATATATCAATATTTTCTTCACAAATTATATCAGTATAGTCAACGGCTATTCCTCCAGTTGATAAGTTGCAGTTTTCTCTAAGTGTTAATTTTTCATTTAGTGGAATTATAGAATTTATATTGTAACCATACTTTTCAATATGTTCTATAAGAGCTTCATCTATTTTAACCTTAGTAAGAGGTTTTTCATGCCCTTTTCCTCTCCGCTCATCCTTGTTCAGTAGATTTATAAGTCTTCTTACTGTACTCTTGCCATCTCCAATAATATATGGTGGTATTCTTTCTGCAACGGCAATTACTTCACCATCTACTATGCACACCCTAAAATCTCTTCCTTTAATGTATCTTTCAATCATTAAATCTGAATAATTTTTAATTAATATATTATAAGCATTAAGTAGTTCCTTTTCATTTTTTATGTTTACAAATACACCTTTCCCTTGGTTGCCATATCTAGGCTTAAGTACAACAGGATATCCTATACTTTCAGCTTTTAAAAGTAAATCAAGGCTATTTAGTATTTTACCACCTCTTGCTACTGGTAGGCATTGATTAAACAATATTTCCTTTGTAAGCAGCTTGTCACATGCTATATCTACAGCTACACCACTAGTATCACTGTCAATTGTTGCTTCAATCATTTTGCCGTATTTTCCGTAGCCTAGCTGAAACATGCTTCTTTCACCAATACGTATTATAGGTATTCCACGTTTTTTAGCCTCGTTATATATAGCTAAAGTACTTGGTCCAAGTTGTTCTTTTGCAAGAGTGTCTTGAATTATCTTATATCTTTCATTAAATTTAATTTCTCTTTTATGTATTAATGCATTAATAATATCTACAGCTAATTTTCCAATTTCTATTGCGGTATTTTTATATTCATATTGATAAATTATATAATACCTGTCACCCTCTATTTCTCTTGATTTTCCATAGGCAGCATCAATGCCCAGCATATTTTGAACTGCAATAATAATATGCTCACAAATATGAGCTAAATAAGTGCCTTCATCTAGCCTTTTTACAAATCCGTTTTCCTCATCAATTCCACATCTGTGCTTATATAGTTCAGGAAGAATCTTTACAAGTTTTTCATTAAATCCTTCTATGTCTTTGCTTGGAGTCTCACAATACCCCTCTAAATCCAGATCCATTCTTACAACCTTTTTATGAGAGTATATGTTTCTGCCTTCAAATATGCTAACATCTACTATCTTCATTTTCCTCTTGTTTATCCTCCTTAATTGGATGCCTTTCACTTAAAGCAAATTTATCTCCACATTTTAGAACATGCATTTTAATATCAAACATTGATAGAACTTCTTCCGGATATTGTTCTGAAACATTTGTATATGAAATAGAGCTTCCATCAATCACATATACTGCTCCTGAACCAATTACTTGAAACTCTGCCTTTGGATTAACCATTATTGCAGTATCTTCATCAATTCCTATACCTAAGCTCTCTGGATTTTCTGCCACTCCTGTAAGAAGTCTTCCAATCCTACCCCTTTGGGCAAAGTGTTGGTCTATTATTACATCTTTTATAAGCCCTAAACCTGGAGACATTTTAAGGGTCCACTTTTTAGGTGATTCCTCATCTTCTCCTGTTATTATCATTGTGTCACTTACCACTGAAGCTCCAGCTGAAGTACCAACAAATACGCATCCATTTTCAACGCTTTGTTTTAAAGCATCATATAGTGGCGTTCCACCTACAAGGCTTGTAATTCTTAGTTGATCCCCTCCAGTAAAGAAAACTAGTGAAGCATTTTTTATAAGTGCTATATTGCTTTCTCTGCAAGCATCATCCCTTTGTGCTATGTCCAATATGTCAATATTTTTAACCCCAAGTTTTTTAAAAATATCTGTATATTCGGCTCCCACCTCTTTAGGAAGCTCTGTTGCAATGGTTGCTATAACAAGCTTTTCATTTTCTTTATCAATTTTGCTGCATACTTCCTTCAGTATTTCTTTTTCTCCTTTTTTGTCCTCAGCTCCACCAATAATTATTAGATTTCCTTTAAGCTTCTCTTCCAAATACAATCACATCCTTATTGCAAGTATCTATTATTCTTACCACCTGCATCACTCTTATACAAAAATTTTTATCATAGTACATAAACTAGTTTGCAGAGTTAACCAGAAAAATATTCATAAAATAAACAGCTTTCAAGCTCAAAAAACTTGAAAGCTGTTTATTTAAAAAATATATCTGTGCTTTTCCTTAATAATTCTATGAAAAGTAAGAGGTAAGAACTAAAAGGTAAGAGTTATGGTGAAAATTCAGCCTTGCTGAATTTTTTCAAGAGCTCTTACTTTTTACCTATTAGTTCTTACTTAAATAATAAATTACAATTTATAAACACTCTAAATTCACTGATATTTTTAACATTGAATAACCCTATGGTGTTAATCTTTCTCTATCTCTAGGGAAGAGACAGGTTTCCCTAATATTCTTTATACCTAATAGCTGAGCTGTAAGTCTTTCAAGTCCTATAGCAAGACCACCATGTGGAGGCATACCATATTTAAATACCTGAAGATAGTCATTAAAGCTCTCTGGATTGAGTCCTTTAGAACTTATGCTTTCAACAAGCTGCTCATAATTGTGTATCCTTTGTCCACCAGTAGTTATCTCAAGTCCTCTAAACAGCAAGTCAAAACTGTGGGTCAGCTTTTCTTCAGCCGGCATGGCATACATTGGTCTCTTACTCCTTGGGTAATGGGTCAAAAATAAAAATTCAGAATTCAAATATTCCTTGGCATATTCACAGATTTGCCTTTCTCCTTCAGGGTCTAAATCATTAACTAATTCAGTTCTATTGTACTTTGTCTTCAATATTTCTACTGCCTCTTCCAACCTTAGACTTGGAATGTTATCTACATATTCAGGTAGCTTTGCTTCTAGCAGATTCAACTCTTTAGAACATTTTTCACTTACTCTGTTTAACATAAACTTTAACAATTTTTCTTCTAATGCCATTATGTCTCTTTCATCTTCAATAAAGCCTAGTTCTAGGTCCAAGCTTACATATTCATTAAGGTGTCTTTGGGTATTATGCTCTTCCGCTCTATATACATGGGCTACTTCAAATACCCTTTCATACCCTGCACCTACAAGCATTTGCTTATAAAATTGTGGGCTCTGCGCTAAATAGGCCTTTTTTTCAAAGTATTGAAGCGGGAACAATTCAGTTCCTCCTTCAGTACCTTCAGCAACTATTTTTGGAGAGAATACTTGAGTAAACCCTTCATTGATCAAAAATTCTTGAAAGCTATGTGCTAATTCAGCTTGAATCTTAAATATAGAATTAGTTTTTATATTTCTTAAGCTTAAAACTCTGTTATTTAAAATAGTGTCCAAATTGCACTCTAACTCTGACTTATTAATCTCAATTGGCAAATCCTCTTTTACATTTGAAATAACATTTAGTGCTCTAACTTCTATCTCTACTTCTTCATCTGCTCCCTGCTTATCTTTAATTAATCCTATAACCTCAACTACACTTTCCTGTTTTAATCCCTTTATATCTATAGCTTTGCAATCTAAAACACACTGTACAATACCCGTTCTATCACGCAGCATAATAAAAGCTATTTTTCCAAGCTTTCTTAACCTATGAATCCATCCTTGTATTTTTACTTCTTTCCCTTTATTTAGGTATAACTCTTCAATTAGTGTTCTCTTCATAATAATTCTCCCTTCCACGGATTGATAAAAATAATAATAAATTATTGTCCTAATCTGGCCAGGCTTAAGACAAAAAGTCCCTATGCAGAAATAACTGCATAGGGACGAACTAGCTCCGCGGTGCCACCCTAGTTAACCAAAATTAGAATTAAACAGAAAATAGGAAGTATATTTATTAAATAGGTACAAAGCTTAAAAGCCTTATATTATAAAATAAAAAAGCTCTCACTCCAATATAGGAGTGAGAGCATAATTCCCACGGTACCATCCTGCTTAACCATAAAGTTGGTTCACTTTATTCCTTTTAACGTTGGAAAGACGGTTTAGCCTACTAACTTAAAAAGCTTTAAGATAAACAATTCAGAGATGTCTTTCAGCCTTGCCTTAATCACCAGGCTTTCACCTTCCCTGGCTCGCTTTTGATTGTACAAATACTTACTCTTCTCATCATAATCATTTGAATATTTGTAATTTTATTTCATTCTAATATATATTATATCCAATGTCAACAATAAATATGAATTTACAACTTATAAAATTCCTCAAAGGATTTTGTTACATAAGTATGGTCCATAACTCCTCCAAGTTCTCTTATTGAATGCATTCCAAAGATTGGAGTTCCCATATCTACACAGCGAATATCCAATTGCGTTGAAGAAATTGGTCCTATAGTTGATCCTCCTGGGGCATCTGAACGATTTACAAACTTTTGAACAGGTACCCCAGCTATCCTGCATATTTCCTCATATACTGCATCGGAATTACTATCTGTAGTATAGCTTTGGTTAGCAGCTACCTTTATAACTGGTCCTTTATTAATTAGAGGTCTATTTATTGGATCAGCCTTTTCAGGATAGTTCGGGTGCACAGCATGAGCTAAATCCCCTGAAATCATAAAGGATTTTGATAAGGCTCTGAAAAAGTCTTCTCTATCTTTTCCTAGCGATAATGCTATTCTTTCTAGCAGTTTAGCAAGTAGTGGTGAATGAGCTCCTTGTTTTGTAGTACTACCTACTTCTTCGTTGTCAAAGCAAGCCATTACATTAGTAGCTTTAACATTCTCAATGTTAGTAAGCGCAGTTATGCCTGCATGTACCATTGCCAAGTCATCTAGTCTTCCTGTAGATATAAATTCATTGTTAAGTCCAACAATGCTTCCCTTCTCAAATTCATATAGGAATAAATCAAAGTCAATTATATCTTTAGCCTCTACCTTAAGCTCTTTAGCTACAGTATTTAAAAGATAATTTCCCTTTTCCATTTCGTCATTAACTAATGAAAGTAGAGGTAGTACATCTTTTTGTCTATTCAGCTCTACGCCTTTATTAACATCTCTATTCATATGTATAGCTAGATTAGGAATTATCATTATAGGTCTGTTTATATTAACAAGCTTATTAACTGGATATAGTGGATTTTCACTTCTAAGTGTAACTCTACCAGCTACTCCTAAAGGTCTATCCATCCAAGTATTTAAAATGGGTCCTCCATAAACCTCAGTATTTAATTTAACATAGGTGTTCTCTGCAACCATTTCAGGATTTGGTTTAATTCTAAAGCTAGGAGAATCAGTATGTGCTCCAATAATTTTAAAGCCCTCTTCTTCAATATTTCCTGTTCCAACAGCAAAAGCGAATATTGCTGAATTATTTTTAGTTACATAATACTTTGAACCTTTTTTAAGGTTCCACTTTTCTTCTTCTTTTAACTCTGAGAAACCTTTTTTATCTAAAATACTTTTTACGCTCTCCACTGCATGAAAAGCTGATGGACTTTCATATATAAAGTCTATTAGTTCCTCTGCAAATTTTAACTCGTCGCTCATTTGTATCCCTCCATATTTCTAATAGATGCTGAACAATTATTAAGCGTTCATATAATTAATTCTTTTTACTCTGCTCCCTAATTATAACATAATAATATCTAATAATGTATAAATTTTCACACAACTCTTAGCATAAAAGATCAAAGTTTGCTATAATCTATATTATATTGAAACATGTGATATAATACTTGTATTGTTAAGTTAGAGGTGTTTTTATGTTTTCAAAATTTTTAGTTTCACGTTTTATAAAAAATAATCAAGATGTTAAAGACGAAGGTGTTAGAGCCTCCTATGGCTTTTTAGCTGGAGTAGTAGGAATAATAATAAACTTACTGCTTTTCGCGGTAAAACTCACTGTAGGCTTAATTTCAAAAAGTATAGCAGTTACAGCAGATGCTTTCAATAATCTATCTGATGCTGCTTCTTCTGTAATTACCATAGTAGGCTTTAAAATGGCTAATAAGCCAGCAGACAAGGAGCATCCTTTCGGTCATGGGAGAATTGAATATATATCAGCCCTTATTGTATCTTTTATGGTACTCCTAGTTGGCCTTCAATTTGTTAAATCCTCCTTTGATAGAATTCTGCACCCTAGCCCTATTATTTTTGAGCTCATTCCCTTTGTACTTCTATTACTTTCAATATTGGCAAAGATATGGCTTAGCAGGTTCAATGGTTTTATTGGAAAAACCATTGATTCAAACGCGTTAAAGGCTTCTTCCTTTGATGCTCTTGGAGATGTATTTACCTCCAGTACTGTAGCATTATCTTTTGTAATATCACGTTTTACTTCTTTTCCTATTGATGGCTATATAGGAATGCTAGTGGCATTATTTATTTTATACTCAGGATTTTCTCTAATCAAAGATACTTTAAGTCCTTTGCTAGGAGAAGCTCCTGACAAAGAGCTTGTAGAAAATATTAAAAAAGGTGTTTTATCTTATGACCATATAAATGGTGTTCATGACTTAGTTATTCATAATTACGGTCCTGGGAGATGTATGGCTTCTATTCACGCTGAGGTTCCCTGCGATATTTCTATTGTGTCTATACATGAGGTTATTGATAAAGCAGAAAGGGAACTCTCTAAAAAGCTGAATATATATTTAGTCATTCATATGGACCCAGTTAACACAAATGATATTGAAATAAATGCAACTAGAAAAGAAGTTGTTAAACTACTAAAACAATTTCCTATAGTAAAATCAATGCATGATTTTAGAGTAGTTGGTGAAGGCGAGAAAAAGAATCTCATATTTGACTTAGTTATCGAACATACAAAAGTATTTTCTACAAAAGATGAAGAAGCATTAAGAAATGACTTCAATAATGCTTTAAAACAGCTTCATCCGTTATATAATTCCGTAATTACAGTAGATAAGAATTATACAGATTTATAGGTATAATTTAAATATGCTTCAAGAAAATAAACCCTAAATAGATACACAAAATCTATATAGGGTTTATTTTATCCTGACCTTATTTTTCACTTTTGTTCTTTAATTCATCAATTGTCTTTAATAATAAATCTTGATTCTTTTTATATTCTTCTTGTCTTTCAATTAGTAAATCTATCTTTTTATGTAGATCTTCAATAATAATTTCTGATTTTAAATTAACTAAATAATCATTTGCAGCTGTCAATCTGTCTTTTTCAGACTGACGATTTTGTGACATCATTATAATAGGTGCTTGAATGGCTGCTAAACAAGATAGCATTAGATTTAAAAATACAAAAGGATATATATCAAATGCTCTATTTTTCAATATAACAGTATTTAATATAATCCATACTACAAGAAACAGACCAAAGCTTATTATAAAGGTCCAGCTTCCACCAAAGGTTGCAATCTTGTCAGCAGTTCTCTGTCCAAGTGTAAGCTTCTCATCATGTGTAACATTTATATTTTTTGAAACCTTGCCATTAATAAGTTCGTGGATTAATTCCTCATCAATATTACAGTTTTCTAAATCATTGTCCTTCTCCAAAATTTCTCGTATCAATTCTTCCTTATTATAATTTTTATTATCTTCCATACCTAATCACTCCTGTTTAATTTCTATTAGTTATTAGTATATTAATACAATTATGATATCATAACCTTAGTAGGAATCAACCATAAAAACTAATTACTATAATATAATCTATTTCTATTAGTAAAAACCCTTCAATTGAAAGACAATAAAATTAATTTTTAAACAAAATATCTGATTATTCTAACACACCCCCCAAAAATCATAATGACTTATCGTATATATAAGCAAACAAACGAAATACATAATGCCGAAAGGAGAAAAAAATGAAGGTTAAGAGATTAATATTCAGTGCATTAATTTCATCTGCATTAGTCTTTTCTGGTTGTTCCAGCAAAGCAGCAAATAGTGCAGCTTCTAATAATACTAAAAACAGCACAACTAGTTCTACATCAGCTTCTGCTAAGCAAACTGAAAATAATTCTTCAACAACGGAAAATCTTAAACCTATAAAACCAAATACAGTACCTCAATTATCTACAGAACAAAAAAAGAAAATTGACTCTAACATGAATTCAGCATTAAAAAACTTAGATAATACTTTAAAGTCAATTCAAGATCCAAGTGATATTAATTTAGATTCAACAAATTAAAAAATATAAGGGAGGATTAACTATGAATAAGAAAAAAATATTAGCATTAACACTATCTGTATTACTATTACTGCCTTCTACTGCTTTTGCAAAGGGAAAGGATAATTCAGAGGGAAAAGGCAATTCTGTAAAGCAAGAAGTGCAAAATAAAAAGAGTGAGGATAAAACTAACGTTCAAAACACCTCTGCATCTACAAATGCTCAGCAGAATAAAGGCAAGGGTGAAGAACATAAGCAAGAAGCTCAAGAAAAGAAAGATGCTAAAAAAGAACAAATTGCTCAATTTAAAACTGATATGAAAGCTAAGCACGAACAAATGAAGCAGCTTAGAACACAAACTATTGCTTTAAGAAAACAAGTTGAGCAAAAGAAAGAACAGCTTTCTTCAATAATAGCAGATCTTGAATCTGGAAAGAAAACACTTTCCGAAGAGATGTTAAATTCCTTACTTGCTTTATCTCAAAATCTTTTAACAGATACTGAAAAAGTTAAGGAAACTGCTGAAATAAACACTGAAGTATCAAATACAGAACAAAAGGTAAAAGGTGCTGATTTTAATAATGCTTTAGCTTCTATGGATAAAGTAATTGCTAAAATGCAATCAAGATTAGATGCTTTAAACAAATTAAATGCTGACCTAGATGCAGCATTAAAGATTGCAAATATGGCCGTTGCACCTGCTCCAACAACTGGAACAGGTAGTACAGATACTTCAACTACTACAACTGGATCAACTACTACTGATACCACTGCACCAACAGGCTCAAGCACCACTAATACTACAACTACTACAACTACAACTAGTGGACAATAACTTTTATAGATATTAATTTTATATATAAAAAAGGAAGCTTATAATTATGAGCTT
Source organism: Clostridium omnivorum (assembly GCF_026012015.1). NCBI lineage: Bacteria > Bacillati > Bacillota > Clostridia > Eubacteriales > Clostridiaceae > Clostridium > Clostridium omnivorum. The sequence goes on from NZ_BRXR01000001.1 coordinate 918,880, forward strand.
CCTTTTTGTATTAAAAACTAAGCTAAAATATCCTTCCTTACAAAAATAATATGACTTACTGAATAACATACTACTATCCAGATTAAAAGTACTAGTACTGAAAATCTAAAGTCTATAAAATTAATAGCTAAACTTTCATTTATTTTTCCAGTAACAATATCAAGTCCATCATACTGAGATGTGAATAAGAATGCCAGTACCTTATCAAATATAGTAGCTGGTTTAACTCTATACATTGCTTTAGCATTAACCTTTAATAATATTGCTGCATAGCTAAAAGCAATTAATACTAGACCAGCTCCAGTTGAATTGCTGCTATTTTGTATTGCAGTTGAACATAGAAAACAAAAAGAAATACATGCAGTAATAGCTAATATTTGAAGTATTAGAATCTTTAATAAAACAGTTCCTTGAGAAAGCAATATTCCACTGCTCAGAACTGGGTTTACTGCACTTTTTAGCTCTTGTATATTCCCTGGCGCAACTATATCATATTTAATTCCTGCAACTATAGGAAGCGACGGATCTCCAAAGCCAAAGATTAAGCCTATAAAAATAAACATTATTAATTCTAGTAATAATATTATTACATTTACTATAACTACGCATACAATAAATTTTGATAGAATTATCTTCCACCTCTCTATAGGTTTGGTTGCTAATAACTTTATTGTGGCTGGCTTGTTTTCTCCAGAAACCACGTCTAAAACCATTATACTCACTATAATTAGGAGTCCAATAGTGGAAAAAATCCTTATCAAGTCTGGCATAATATTGAAGCTGCTTATCTTTTTATTATAATCATAAGGTATATTTTTATTTAAATAGTACTGTTTCAGCATAATATTTGATAATTCCTGAAACTTCCCCATAGGAGGCATACCATCGTTTTTTTCCAAATTATATTTAGAATATTGTATATCTTCTTTTACCCTTTGCTGCCAAGGTATACTTTCATCGGCTGTCCTTTTAAGTATTGCTAATCTTCCTTTCATATCATTAATTATTTTAGTATACCCATTAGATACAGCTGTGGAAGCACCCTTATCATTCTCCAAATTGCCTTGTTCTTCCAAAGTTTTAATATATTTTTCAGTTGCTTTTATTTCATTTTCCACTCCATTATATTGGGATGCTGATAATACTGCAGCACCTAAGCAGAACATACAACATAATATCAATATTATTAAAGCTATAAGAAACTTCTTTCTTCTTATGAACTTTTGAAATTCAATTTGAATTAATCTAATCATTCATCCCACTCCTTATGCAACAATATCTTTTCTATTAAAATATAGATAGGATATTAATAGAAAAATAGCACTCCATATTAGAAGTATTAAAACTGCTAAATTGGGGTTTAAATTAGTAGTTTCTAAACTTAAATTTAAATTACCTTCAATTATACCAATTCCGTCAGCATAAGTAGTAAATAAATAAGGATATATTTTCGAAAGAGATGACTGTGGAAGAATAAATGTAACAATATTTAACACAAAAATGCTAATAGTGCTAGTCATCAGGCTTAATACGTTATTGGAATACATAGTTGAAATGAATACTCCAAAAGCTACTTCAGTAAAAATGAAAATAACCTGAATTATAAGTAAATCTAAAAGATACCTATATGTAGGAATAATAAAAGAACTATTAACCACTGCGCTTACTTTATCCAATATATCAATTCTATATTTTGTTCCAATATTCATGGGATAAAGTGGATTTCCTACATTAAAGAAAATACCTAATATAATAAATGCAAGTACCTCTAATAATATCAAAGTTCCGCAGCAAATAATAAATGAACTTAAAAACTTAGAAATTAGAATTTTACCTCTTGTAATTGGTTTGGTTAAAAGCATTTTGATAGTAGAATAATGTATCTCACCACTTATCTGATCATAGCAAATAATAAGCACTAATATGGGTAAAAATATAATATTTATAAATCCAATAATATTTTTCATGTTAGCAAAAGCACTTATTTTATAAGGCTTTTGTGGCATTATATTATTATTTATTAAATGTTCATTTACTTTAATCTGAGAATTTACATTCTCTACTTCATTATAATTTAATGCTATTTCTGCATTCTGCTTATCCTTTTTTAAAGATTCATTTTTCTTTTTAAGCTTTTCTTTCCAATTATAATTAGGACTTACTAGTTCCTCCTGCAGCTCTTTATTTTCTTCCTCAAGCTTTTTAATTTTAGCCTCATAATCCTTTTTTAAATCTTGCGACAATCCTTCTTCTCTAACTTTTACTCTATAGTCTACAAGAAGCTTTTCATTGTTTTTAATTTTTATTTCTGGTCTTTCATTTTGTGCACTATTATATATTGCAAACATTTGTATTATTATTAAAACTAACATAGCAATAATAGCTAATAGATATTTCTTACTTTTAATAATTTTGTATATCTCAACCTTAAATAGATTCATGTTTTTCGCCTCCTGCAATTTCCATAAACCTATCTTCAAGATTTTGATGTACCCTACTAATGTCAAGTATTTCAATTCCTTTTGTACTCAAAATTGTTATGAGCATTGAATAGTGTTCTTTTTCTATATCTACTAAAATTTTATTTTCATCTTTATTTATGCTTTTTACAAATTCCATTTCTTTAAGCACATTTATAGTTTTTTCTGAATCTGAAACCTTAAGCATTACTTTTTCTGAACTTTTCACACTTATGTCCTTAGTATTTTCTATAGACTTAATTAATCCATTATCAATAAATGCAACTCTGTCACAAAGCTGTTCAACCTCTGCTAATATATGAGAAGAAACAAAAACTGCTGTATTATGTTCTTTTGCTAGGTTTTTTACTATATTTCTAAAATCAACTATTCCTATAGGATCCAGTCCATTAGTTGGTTCATCCAAAATTAAAAGCTTTGGTTTTGGTAATAGTGCTTGACCTAAACCAAGCCTCTGCTTCATACCTAAGGAGTATTTTTTAACCTTATCATCAATTCTATTTTTAAGTCCAATAATCTCGATTACTTCATCAATTCTCTTTTTATCCACATTTCCATATAGCTTAGCAAAAATATTTAGATTTTCTCTCCCTGTAAAATCCAAATACATATCTGGATTTTCAACTATACACCCTACCGAACTTACAGCTTTTACAAACTGTTTTTGAACATCATATCCATTAATATATATATTACCGCTGCTAGGCTTTATTAAGCCTACAATCATTCTTATAGTAGTAGTCTTCCCAGCACCGTTAGCCCCTAAAAATCCATAGATTTCTCCCTCTTTAACGTCAAAGCTTATACCTTTGATTATTTCAATTTTACCAAAAGATTTATGTATATTTTTAAGTTCAAGAACTGAGTTCATTATATTCCCCCCTCAAAATATAATTAGTTACTATAAACCTATAAGTAAAATTTTATCATTTATTCATCTTTATGTAAAACAATCATTTTAACTTTTATATCTGATTTAAAATTAATTGAATACTTATTGAAATGTATCATAATTTTTTATCATAAAAAATTATAGCTCCTAAGTACTTATTTACCTTTTAAGTACCTAGAAGCTATTAACTCATAAAATTTATTTTGCTTCACCTTTTATATTTTGTGCTACTGTATTATCTGGCAGTAAAAATAATATATATCTAATTAATACATATATTACAATAGCTACTCCTATTACTTCTTGAATTTTAACTAAATAGCCTAAGGCTGAAATAGGTTGTTTAGTCTTAATTAAAAATCCATTGGTAGCCTTTATAGAAATTCCACTTATTATTAGTGGAAAAGTAAATGCTGAATAGCTTGGGTAAAACTTTAATTTTAAAAGCTTTGGCAGCAATACAAGAGCTATTACATACATAACAATTGATAAAATCATTAAGAACCATACTATTGTCATTGATTTTGACTCAAAAGAATTCATATATCCTGCCAGTAAAAGACTAGCTGGTGCCGAAAATATAATGAGTGTTGGCAATGCTGGTTCTGGCATTTCTTTAACCTTGATAACTCTATATGAAACAATAAATAATAGTATTAAATAAGTTATAAAACCAAACCAAAATGACACTTTGCCTAAACCTGCTAATTTAAAAGCTGGTGCTGTAACGCTTGCAACTACAATACCAACATAAACAATAAACCAGGATGGAAACACTTGTTTAATTTTAAAGTTTACAACATACTTTTTTGTAAACCACAATATTAAAATGACGTGAAGTATAAAACCTATAAACCACACTATTAATGATAAGGCTGCAGCATAAGGCTTTAGGTATGTAGCTAATATCATTATTGCCATAGAAAAAGTAGGAAATACACTACCTATTAAAGGATTATTTAGACTCTCTTTTACTTCTTTAGGGTACATTGCAATTTTTGCAAGCATAAAAATAAATAGTACTGATGAAATTACTCCTAGTGTATTACGGTATACATTTCCATAGGACTGAATTAGATTACCTGCCGCCGCTAGTCCTAACATTAGACCTGCTATAGGCACTGGGTATTTCTTTAAAAATCCATTCATCACAACAACTCTCCTCAACTTATAATCATTATAGCTGTACAATTCCGCTAATAGTATATCATATACACTCATAACTTCATTATAGATTTTTCAAATAGACAACCATTTATCTATTGGATTTATCTATTGGTAAACTCAGCTTTTATAATATATATTAATTTTAGATATTAAATAGCTTATACATATTATGGGGGTAAATAAAATGACTTTAGTAAATACAAAGGATTTTTCAAAAGAAGAACTTCTTGATAGAGTTCAGGCAGATGCAGAACAGCTTTTTAGAAGCGGTACTTATTTTTGCAGTGAAGCAGTTGTTCAAACAATAAATGAACTTTTAGGAAAACCTTTTGACCCAAGTGTTGTTAAATTAGCAAGCGGCTTTCCAATAGGAATGGGAAAAGCAGGCTGCCTTTGCGGTGCTGTTTCAGGTGGGCAAATGGCTTTAGGCATGGTTTATGGCAGAGTAGAAGGTGAACCAATGCAAGATAAAATGTTTCAGCTTTCCAAAGGTCTTCATGACTACATTAAAGAGGAATATAAATCAACCTGCTGCAGAGTTATAACTAAAGAATGGACCGGAGACAACTTTGCTAGCCCAGAAAGAAAAAAACACTGTGTAACAATAACAGGAAAAGTTGCTAGATGGGTTGCTGAGCAGTTAATCGACGATGGAAAAATTGAAACTAAATAAATATATTAATAGTCAAATATATAAATATTTATATATATAACCATATAAATATATTAAAGTTTATAATAACGAAGCTCCTAGGTACTCGCATTTTCAGTACTTAGGAGCTTATTAATTTAAAATATCTATATTGTCATCCATTTAATTTCATAAGGTTTTAGTTCTATATCTTTATAATTGTCTTTATCAACATATATTGTTGTGTTTTGTACCTGGTTGGAATTGTTTATTATAGCTGCATTGCCAGCTTCAGGATATGCTGAGCATTCGGTATTATTGTTTGAGGTATACCAATTATAAATTTCTTTTTCCTTAGAAGCAGACCAGTATATAGCTCTATACAAAATTCTCACGTTTTCTGGTGTATAAGGCAGTCCAGAAATATATACAGCTCTTCCTCTCCCAAATTCATTCACTGAGAGATTTATATCTCCTCTATTCATAGAAAGGATTGTAGCATTGTCCAAAACTCTATAGATATCGCTCATGCCTTCACCAAAATCAATATCCTTTTCCTTATCTTCTAAAATGAAGTGTTTGCCTTGAAACTCCTCATCATGTCTGGTATAGCTCAAAGTAAAGCCAACTTCCCTATCCACTCCTAATACGTCTGCAAGCTGGAAGTACCTTCCTTGATGTAGATAAGCTGTAGGTTCCCCTATTCCAATGAAACCTCCGCCATTGTAGACCCATTCTCTAATTTTTCCTGTAACCTGTTCATCAAGCCAGTAGTTTCCTCCAGACCAAGCAGTTCCAGCATCTCCGGCATTTATTATTACTCCTATATCACTTGAAATCCCCTTCTTTTTAATATCCTCAAAGCTTATGAATTCAACGTCCACAGGCATACCACTTAAACATTCTATTACTCCAACATAAGAATAAATTTTCTTATACCAGAGGGCATGCGCTACCATATTGGTTTGCCAGCTTCTAAGCTTACCCCAGGCATTTAATATAGCAACCTTAAATTTTGGAGTATATGGTTTTGTTCCTTGGATTCTATTATGAATTTCTCTAAATTCCTCTGTTATTTCTGCTACCTTATCTACAAAGTCTGGAAACTTTAGTGCAAGACTCAAATATCCGCCATAACCCATTCTATCAACTGGATTTCTAAGGATTGCCCTTCTTGCCTGAACCCAGTTTTCTACTGCTTCCTTAGTTGGATTTCCACCTTCATGGAAGGTGTCTGGAAAGAAGTAAGGTAAAAATCTGCCTTCAGTATATTTAACATGAGGAATATCAGCTATCATTCTAAGTGTAGCCCCGCTGCCTACCGAGCCTACCACTGCATCCAAACCTATATTTTTAAAGTAAGCTCCATAAGGTTCTGTTCCAATCCAATTATCACCCAAAAACATCATTGCTTCTTTTCCATTTTCATGGCAAAGGTCTACTAGTTTTCTAGCATTTTCTGTTACAAACTGCTGAATAAAATCCATCCAATCTAAAAAATTCTTTGATGGAATTCTAAATGGGGAATTATAATATCCTTCATCTACAAAATCTTCTGCTCTAAGCTTATAGCCCCTTACCCTTTCAAATTCATCAATTGCCTCAGGACTTACACTTGCACTGTAACCAAACCAATCAACATATTTTTCCTTCGCCTTATCATTATAAGCAATTGTAAAATGATAAAAGAAGGTAGTAAATCTAACTACGTCTACACTTGGGTTGTCCCTTAGCCAGTTTTCCAAATAGCTGAATATATGCTCTCTAGTTTCTTTATGAAATGCATCATAGGCTACATGCTGTGGTGTTGTCCAATTATTAGTTAAGTGATTATACATATGAGTTGTATCCCATATTTGCCTTGCCAAAAAACTAACTGTATATCTATGCCATTTTTTTGCACCATTAATTATTACCGTTTTCTTTACTTCATTAAATTCCCACAATTTATTATCAACTACCTCACCAGTAGTTCTATCCACAACTTCCCAATATCTTTTCCAATCATGTTCCTTATCTATTTCAAATTGTCTGTTAAAGTATCCATCCAATATATGAATTTCTAATACATTTGACAATGCAATATTATGCTTTGACATTAAATACTGCATTTGCAGTTGATCCATATGACCTCTTGCAAAGGCTTGATCATTTCTAATAGTTAAGTAGGTTGTATATACCTTAACTGCCATATCCATCAATTCCTTAGAAAGCTCTGTGCCATCACTATTTCTTATGGCATCTGCCCCCCATTTATTTATCATCTCTTGTACTACTTTATCTATACCCACCTCTACAGGTAATGTAACTCTCTTATTATTTGATGTCTCCATTCTATGCCTCCTACTACTGATATAGTCTTAATTACATCAATTTTATAAACTTAAATATATTTCTTATTATAAATATATAGGTTCAAAACAAGGCCAATAAGGCCAGCTAACATAATCAACAATCCAAAGTAACCTTTTATAATTTGTCCTTTTACTATTAAAAAAACTGACAAGATAAAAATCAACAACATAATAAAAGCTTTTATTTTATTCATTTCTATTACTCCTTTATCCCACCAAGAGTCATTCCTTGAGTTAACTGCTTCTGTACTAACATATATAAAATTAAAGTTGGAAGCATAACTAATACTAAGCCTGCATACATTTGTCCATAATTAGCTGCCGCCCTTTGAGATTGCATCAAATTGATTAATCCCACTGGCAGAGTCTTAGATGTACCTGGCATTAAGGTTAAAGCAATAATATATTCGTTCCAGAAGGATAAAAAGTTAAATAATATTACTGTTATTATGCTTGGTTTTGCCATAGGAATCATAATACTGAACATTGTTTTAAAATATCCAGCTCCATCTATAAAAGCTGCTTCCTCATAGGTTTTTGGAATTGTCTTGAAAAAGTTTGATACTAAATATATAGTAAATGGAACTGCAGTAGAAGCATAAACTAAAGCTAAAATAAAAATATTATCTAGAAATACTCCCTTATCAAATACTTTCATTAATTGTTCATCCCATTTTAGCAGCATTAAAAATATTGGAACTACAATATAATTTACATTTATAAATAGTCCAGCCATAAACAATGTATTTATAAACTTTTTACCTTTAAAATCAAATCTAGCTAAAACATAGGAAGCTGGAATTGATATAGCTAGCAGTAATACTATGGCTATTGCAGTTACAAATACTGAGTTTAGGAAATATTGTCCCATCTTTGCCTTTTCGATTGCATCTATGAAATTCTGAAAATAAAATTCCTTTGGCAAAGCCCATGGATTAGTATAAAATTCAGAATTCTGTTTTATTGATGCTAGCGTAACCCAAAGCACTGGAATTATTATGCTTATAGCCAGTGTTATAAGGGCAACATAAATAAATAACTTATAAATTTTATCTGCATTCATTGTGTTATTTTTTTTCATAAAATACATCCTTTCACTTGGTACAATAAGCAGCTTAAACTAAATTATTATCTTACCTGCTGCCGTAAAAGGTTATTTTCCTAATACTGCAGTACTTCACGTTCTGTGACCTTATTAATAATTCCTGACAGTATAAATGAAAATAAGAAAACAACAACTCCGATAGCCATACCATAACCATAGCTTGCATTATCATAGGCTTGCTTGTACATATAACTTAAAAACACCTCTGATGCGCCATCCGGACCTCCAGTTGTCATTACCTTTACAAACAAAAAGCTTAAATTAATAGAACTTATTACGAAGAAGGTTAGAGATGTTCTAATAGTGTCCCAAACCAATGGTAGTGTAATATCAAAAAACTGTCTTACTTTTCCTGCTCCATCCAGCTCTGCAGCCTCGTACAAATGAACAGGGATTGAACTCATACTGGACATATAAATTACCATGTAATAACCTATAGCCTGCCAAACCATTGCCCCGGTAATAGAATAAATTACTATTCTTTGATTTCCGAGATACTGAACATTTTCCCAGTTCTTTAGATTAAAAATCTTGAATAAACCATTTAAAAGTCCTTGACTTGGATCGTATATTGCTGAAAATATAGCTGATATTACTGCAACAGATAAAATGTTGGGAATATAAAATATTACTCTAAAAAAGTTTTCACCCTTGATGTCTTCTCTTACAAGAATTGATGCGAATAATATGGCAAGGGTCATAGTAATAATTGTGACTATAACAATTATAAAAATTGTATTTTGAAAGGATCTTAAAAATTTTTCATCCTTCATTAATAGTTTAAAATTGTTTAAACCTACAAAGGTTCTTTTTGAAGATAGTCCTCCCCACTTGTATAATGCCATTTGAAATACGCTTAAAGTTGGGTATAGCATAAAAATGGTGAACAGAGTAAGTGCTGGGGCTAGGCAAATAACTATAAATCTTTTAAGCCCTTTGTTATTCAAATTTGTCCCTCCCTATAAGCTATATAGTTTCATTTTTAATCTATAATTTCACAGTTTATATAATCACTAGTAGTGTTATATTCAACATAATAATTTGTTTATAAACATTATGGTGGACACTTTATCCACCATAATGTTTATATATATTGTATATTAACTATTTTGCTGCATTTGCTTTTTTTATCTTGGCTGCTGCATCAACAACAGCCTTTTGCCATTGCTCTACTGTCTTATTGCCTGTAACAACTGAGTTAACAGTTCCAAAAAGAATTCCGTCAGCACCTGTTAAGTCAACTCCCTCAACTGGAGCAGCTGCTGCAAATCCTCCCATAGCTGGCTTTGCACCATTATCATATATTGAGTAAAATAACTTGTTTGGGTCATCAGCTTTCATAATCTTTGAAGCTCCAATTATTGGCTGCACTGCGCCAGACTTTTCATATATTATCTTTGTAGCCTCATCAGAATACATATAAGCCATAAACTTTTTAGCTAAATCCACATTCTTTGCACCTTCTGGTATATACATTTGTTCGAAGAAGGTATATGAATAAGAGTCTCCATTAGCTGTTACCTTTGGTAGAGCTGTGAAGCCCCATTCAAATCCATTTGCTCTAGGAGCGTTTTTCATTTCTCCTGGCAGCCATGTTCCATTAGGTACAAATAGTGCTTTGTTATCAAGTATTAATTGCTGATTCTTTGTAAATCCTTCTTTGTTAGCTTGAGCAACTGTATCAGGGTGAGTATATTTAGCAAGCTTTCCAACTAATTCAAAAGCTTTAGTAGCTTCTGGACCTGACCATGCTGTATCATCATATTTCATAGCCGCATTAAATAAACCTGATCCTCCAACTTCATTAAGAAGTGCATAGAAGAATGCATCAAAGTATCCAGTTGTTGGATATGTAAACAATGAAATACCATCCCTCTTAGCTGTTTCTCCAAGTGCTAAGAACTCGTCCCAAGTTTGTGGCAGTTTATACTTCTTGCCATCTCCTATAAGAGCCTTATTATAGAAAAGTCCACAAGGGCCATAGAATAATGGTGCCAGGTATGTCTTTCCATCTCCATAAGGTTTTGTTATTAGTGTATCTGTGAATCCTGGTATTATTTTATCTTTAACTTTAACATTTTCTCCAGGTACTTGCATATCAAATACATCGGATATATCCTTTATAGCCTTTTCTTTAACTAGAGTATCTGTTAATTTACCTTCAGCTCCAACTGATAAGTAAATTAAATCTGGAGCATTCTTAGCTTGAATTTGAGGTCTTAAAACATCTGCAATATTCTTTTCCAAAGTTAATTCAACTTTAACTCCAGGATTAGCAGCTTCAAATTTTGAAGCAAGCTCCTTCCAATGATCTACTCCGTAACCACCATTTAAACCAGCTATCTTTAATACTTTTCCTTCCGCTGGTTTTGTTGAACTAGTTGTTGTCTTTGATGTACACCCTGCTAGTGAAACAAGTAAACAAAGTGAAGTTGACAAGGTTACTAATCTCTTCATATTAATTTTCATTTTTATTCCCCCTTCTATAAACGTTGACCATATCTTAAGTATAGAGTATAATGTAAACCTCTTCTATCAGAATATTGCTTGTTTTTTTAGATATATTGATTTGATTTGTATAAAATAAAGCAATATAATTAAATTATTGATATACTATTAATGTAATCTAAGTTATAGTGATAATTTCAAACAACATCTCCTAAAATCCACATTATTCCAGCATTAAGGAGGAATCATGTCAAACACTTTATTTGAATTCAAAAACAATGAAAAAAATGAAGTAACTAGAATGGATATAAAATTTCTTTATATTTCAAATGCTAAATATGAAGACGATTGGCATAGTACTATGCATACCCATTCTTTCACTGAGCTATTTTATGTGGTACATGGAAGCGGCAGTTTTAAAATAGAACAAAGCCAGTTTACCGTGAGAGAAAATGATTTAGTTATTATAAACCCACATGTAGCCCATACAGAATGCTCAAAAGATTCAAACCCTCTAGAATATATTGTTATTGGTTTAGATGGATTATCCCTTATGATTGAAGACTCTGATGAAGATTCTAAAAGCTTAAGGCCATACAGTCTATACAATTATACCAAATATAGACATGAAGTTTTATCCTATATGAATAATCTTTTATATGAGGTTGAGCAAAAGGATAAGTATTACGAAGCAATTTGCCAAAGTCTTTTAGAAGCTTTAATTTTTAATGTTAAAAGAAGGACAACCTCAAATTTAATACTCTCTCCAACAAAAGAGATTAATAGGGAATGTGCTTCTATAAAAAACTATATAGATGTTCATTATTCCTCTGATTTGAATTTAGATTACTTAGCTTCAGTTACCCATATGAATAAATATTATTTAATACATGTTTTTAAAAAATTTATGGGAACTTCCCCCATAGACTATCTAATTGAAAAAAGAATAGCAGTGTCAAAAACCTTATTGGAAACCACTGCATGTTCAATGGAACAAATATCTGATATAGTTGGCTTTTCAAGTCAATCATATTTTAATCAAACCTTCAAAAAAAGGGTTGGAATGAGTCCAACTAAGTATAGAAATCAATATAGCTCAAAAAAGAGATAGATTAAAAAATATCCCCAGCTTTTAGAAAGCTGGGGATATTTTTTAATCTATGCACAAATCTATTTACTTATAGTTTTGTTGTAATCACTTAAGAATTTCTCTATACCTGCATCAGTCAATGGATGCTTAACCATTTGAGTTATAACTTTATAAGGTATGGTTGCAATATGTGCTCCTGCCTTTGCACAATCGAGTACATGCATAGGATGTCTTATACTTGCTGCTATAATCTCAGTTTCTATACCATAATAATCAAAAATTTGAGCTAAGTCTTCAATAACCTGAATACCGCCATTTCCTATATCATCTAGTCTTCCCATAAATGGGCTTACAAAGCTTGCTCCAGCTTTAGCAGCAAGAAGTCCTTGCTGAGCGGAAAATATAAGTGTTACATTAGTTTTTATTCCTTCTTTATGAAGTATATTTACAGCTTTTAGTCCTTCTTCACACATTGGTATTTTAATTACAACATTTTTATGTAATTTAGCTAATTCTCTTGCTTCTTTAACCATTTCATCTGCTATAAGACTTATAACCTCAGCGCTTATAGGTCCATCTACAATATTGCAAATATCAGTTATAACATCCTTTAAAGCTAAACCCTCTTTTGCTATTAAAGAAGGGTTTGTAGTAACTCCATCAATAACCCCTAGGGCCGCAGCTCTTTCAATTTCATCTACATTAGCTGTATCAATAAAAAACTTCATTTTCCTACCTCCATTTTTTTAATTATTTTTAGCTAAAATTTTATCTCAATATTTTCACCAGTTATGCCGGCATAAACCCCTTTATCCACTAAAACTTTTCTCTCAGGGTGAGCCAAAAGCCACTTATTTTTTGCTGTAAGAAGTCTTTCTTCAAAAGGAAGCTCTCCGTTATGATTATTATCTAAAGGAAGGTTTGTCCCTCTAGGCAGCACTACTACACATTTGAAGCCTTCAGGCTGAACCTTACAGGGTGCAAAATGAAGGGTTGTGCCGTACAATTCTACCACTGTTTCTCTGCCTAGATAAAAAGCTTCTATTTTATCTGAATCATAGGTATTATTATTAATGTCCTCAACTTTTCCAAGCAATAGCACCAAATCAGTAACTGCTGCATCTATTTCACTGCCCTTATGGTACTCAAGTCCATTGAGCTTTGAATTAACTCCATTGCAGTATCCAATCTGTATAGGCATTTCACCATAAAAATTTTTTTCTATATCCTTAGCTGATTCCATTGACTCCATTGCTTCCACAGATGCTACATAAATATTTCCTTCACTTGGTATATACGTGTTTTTTTCCATATAGTCAAATAAATTATTAAAATCCAGCTCTTTTATTACTCTTCCATACTTTTTAAAATTATCACTGTTTATATCATATAACTTTATATTTGGATTTTTCACCTTTAGCTTTTCATAGCTCATATTTTACCCACCTCACTAAAGAGCTTGGAATATTCACTTTGCTTTCGGTAGAATATTGGAGGATATCCTTCCTTTGCTTCTACCTCTATTTCACCACCAGTAAATTCTTCTCCAGTCCAAATATGCACCCAATTATCTTTAGGAAGATATACGTTCCATTTTTCCACACCTTCTTTATATACAGGAGCTGCTAGTATATCTCTTCCGTAAAGATATTCATATTGAAGGTTGTAGCAGGTTTCATCCTCTTCATAGTGCAAGAATACTGGTCTCATTACAGGTATTCCTTTATCGGAATTTTCCTTAACTAATGCTTTAGTATATGGTGAAAGTTTATTAAATACCTTTCCCATTCTAGCTAAATGCATTAATGTATCCACATCGCTATCAAACTGCCAATTATCATCAGGTCTGTTTCCTTCATGGGTTCTCATCATTGGAGTGAACGCGGAAAAATCTATCCATCTCTTCATAAGTTCCTTTGTTCTCTTCATATGATAAAGGGTAGTATATCCTCCAATATCACTGTGATGAAGTCCCACACCGCACATTCCTAGTGAAAGTGCTGCAGGAATTACTGAAGCAAGTCCATCATCAAGACTCCAATTAACATTTTGATCTCCCGCCCACATCATAGTTGAGTATTTTTGACTTCCTGTAAAGCCTGCTCTCATAAAGAAGAATACTTCTCCTAGCTTACCTCTCTCTTCTACTGCTTCATAGTTTAACCTTGCCCAAAGTGCAGGCCATTTATTATGTAGCAGCTCCGCACTTTCTCCGCTGTAAAGTACTGCATCAGTAGGTAAATATTCTCCAAAGTCAGCCATCCAGCCAGCGAGTCCAAAGTCAATTAAATTAACCTTAATAACATTTTTATACCATTCAAAAGCCTTCGGATTGGTTAAATCAACAACTCCGGCATAAAAGCATCCCATATCAATAAGGTAATCTTCACCTATATGATTTTTAACTATATATCCCTTACCGCTAGCTTCCTTAAATAAATTGCCTTCTATAGCTAGATAAGGATTTGCATATCCTAAAAACTTTATTCCTTCTGCTGATAATTTTTTAATTTCAGTGTCAAGCCCTGGATACATTTCTTCATTCCACTGCCAATTCCACATAAGTCTTTTTCCAAAAGGAGTTATTCTCTTTCCTTCCCAATCCTGAGCCCAAATTCCCGCAACTGGCATTCCAAGCTCCTTTGCCTTTTTAACCTTATCAAGACATGTCTCAGTTCCTCCTTGGATTCCAAGTATAACACCATCATAAATCCATTCTGGGAGCTCTGCCTGTCTGCCTAAAAGAGCTGTTATGTCTTCTAAAAGTTCAAGAAAACTATCCTTCCTGCTGATAATAAATTTATCTGGAACATGCCAAAATTCAAGCTCATGGTAATTATTTTCCTTAAAATTAAAGTTCATATAGGAGCTTTCATCTGTATGAAAGAAGTATTTTCTTGAAGACACAAAAGTGGGCTCAGGGAAAAAGGTTGAATAATAATCTCCACCTGCTTTATCCTCCACATCGGCTAGAAAGGTTTCATAGGTCTGCTTGTTTCTTCCTACACCTTGCTCTGAAACCCAAAGCGGAAAATTCTTACCTCTCAAGTTGAAATAGCTAAATTGTTCTCCAAGTCCGTAAACCTTTTCTTCTTTCTCGGCATAAAGTCTTATCCAAACTCTATTGATTGCTTCATCATTTGTATTTAGCTTACAAATAAGCCTTCCAGCTTCCTCGTAAAAGTCTAACTGAAGCATCTTATAACCTTCAGTATACATTGTAAGCTTTACATTATCATCATTTTCTAACTTATAGTTAATAAGAGGAATCCTTTCAAAAATATTTTCTTCTATTTTAAAGTTTCCTCTATACATGTCGTAGGTGGCATGTCCCTTTCCTACAAAAATAAAGGGATTTTCTTCAGTATGTTCAATAACAACTTCATTTTTATAATTTAAAGTAAATCCATTAGAATGCTCTATAAGTTTCATTAATGTTCCCACCTTATCTTATAATTTCCCATCCTTTAATACTTGCAAAGATTTCAAAAGGTCTAATATAATCTCCATATACCATGGAAACATGGTGAGCTACTCCAGTATAGATAACCTTATTAACTACATCTGTAACTGAATTTTCAAATATAACTTTTGCATAAGTTCCTGCCAATTGTTTTTCCATTGGAACTGCTTTACCCTTTTGCATAAATAATCTAATTTTACCTTGTGCAGAATCTATTCTTGAGAAGGTTACTTCTCCTTCCTTCATTACAAAGCCTGCTGTAACTCCTCTTCCGCCTGCAAAGTATGTATCAAGACTTCTTACACATTTTCCGTCCCATAAGTTGCAAGGTGCCACACCACAATGCCACATCAAAGCAAAGTTTCCAGCAAAATCTACTTGAGATAAATCTGCTAAGAATGGAGTTTCTCCACCTATTGCTCTTTGAGCTATCATTGAAAGTGTACCTTCTATATCCCCTTCACAGCCTAATATGTAATCTTCTGATTGCAGTAAAGACATAGCAGCACAAGGTGAAACTCCAAAGGTAGCTGCAAATTCTGGCCAGCATCTTATAGCAAGTCCAGTTAATCCCTTAGTATCTACAAACTTTTTAAGCTTTGCTGCAAGTTCTGCCACTTTATTTAATTGGTATTCATTGATATCAGAGGAATCAAAATTATTTTTTAGTTTAGTTAACTTATCATTGATTTCTTCCTCTGACACCTTTGTATCAAAAATTTCGCTAAGTTCAAAGTGATCTAATATTAAGCCCATCTCATTAAAGCTATTTAGCTCATCAATACCTAAATTGAAAAATCCATGTGCTCTAAAGCCTGCAATGCCTATATAAGCATTTTTCAAGGCTGCATCTATTCTAATTGCATTAATCCAATTTTCATCTATAGTATCTCCAACTGATGCATAATACTGTCTGTTTCCACTCTTATATAGATTTGAAGCATTTAGATTAACTCCACAAACTGAATTTAATCTTATTTTGCCACCATTATAAGGAAGCTCATTTAATCCCCATAGATATATTGGCTTTTTGATTTCTTTATTAAGTTCTAGTACAAGGTGTCCTAAATGGAAAGTTCCGCTAATTACAACTAGCCCGTCTACATTTTTAGAAGCAAGATAATCTGCCGCCTTTCTTGCATCTTCTACAGAAATAACTAAGTCGTCAATAAAGCTATAAGTAACCTGCTCAATATTCTTTAAATCCTCTTTAATTTTCCCATAAATCTCTGCAGCTGCAGCAAAGTCATAGGTGTCCCTAGCTAAACAAACTACACCTATTTTTACATGTTGTTTCATTAGTAATTCCCCCTTCTAAATTATTGCACCTGTTTTATAAAAAAACTCTCGCAGAGCAAGAGCTACTGCACCAATAAAATTACTTTTATTATTTAGTACACTTAAATCTATTATCTTATCCCATTCTATATCTACAAATAAATTATTAAGATGTTCCTTTAGCTTGTTTACTATAAAGTCATATTTGAATACTTCGCCATAAAGAACAACTCTGTGAGGATCATAAAGGCTTACTGAGTTTCCAATAACTACAGCTGTAAAGTACAGAGCCTTATCAAAAAGTTCTCCCTCTGTTTTTCCTCCCATTTCAGCTGCCTTTGCAATAAGTCTGAGGCTTAGATTATCAATATCCCCTGAAGCTAATTCATATAATATTGGAGTAGCTTCCTTGCTAAAGGAAGGAGATATTTCTTCTATAAGTGCCTTTTGAGAAACTAAGGTTTCAAGGCACCCATGCCTGCCGCAGCTGCACTTTTTACCATTATAATCTACAATTGAGTGACCTATTTCACCTGGAGAGTTATAGCTGCCATTGTATAATTCATTGTTTATTATTAAAGCTGCTCCTATACCTGGACCATATTTAATAAACATCATATTATCTACATTTGCCTTAGAATTGTAATCGAGTTCTCCTAGGGCTAGTGTTCTAACATTGTTGCCTACAACTACAGGAATACCCAAATGCTTTTCTAATATCTTCTTTATAGGAACACTTTTTTTCCAAAGTCCAAAGGCTTGCTTGCTTATTCCCTGCTCATCTTCTACATGACCAACAATTCCAACCCCTACACCTAAGATATCTTCTTTGAGAATATTTTCTTTCCAAAGCATATTCATACAGTAAGAGGCTACATTTTCTAAAAACTCTTCAGGTATTTTAACTTCACCAATTGGAAATCTCTTAAATACCTTTGTTTCACATTTAATATTAGAAACCCCAATATTTATATAATCTGACTCAATATTTATGCCTATCACATATTTAAAGTCATAGTTAATGTCAATTAGTACTTTTTTTCTGCCGCTTCTTTTATCCTCTTCTTCAAGCTGACCAACTTCTTGAATTACACCTTCTTTAACTAAATCATTAACGATTATGGTTATTGCTGCAGGAGTTAAGTTAAGCTTCTTAGCAATATCAGCTCTAGAAATTGCCCCATAGTTCTTTAAAATATTTAAAATTGATTGACGATTTTGCAACTTAACAGTTGCCATATTTTTTCCTGTTGTAGTATCCATAAAAACCACCTATTCATAATAATTAGTTTATTAAATAACTCTATACCCTTTATTATAAACCTTTAGTTAAAATTTGTAACTTTTTTCATAAAATTCTTCTTTATCTAGTGATAAATATATAGTAAATAAGATATATTTAATTTGTTTAATTAATATTTCATAAATTAATTATAACATTTAATTAATGTAATTAATAGTGTTTTCAATATTTTTTTAATTTTTTATTTTTATTAGAAGGAGTTTTTAAATAAATGTCCAATATATTAGTTAATGCATTTAATTAATATACTATATAAATTATTTAATGGAGGTATTAACTATGAAAATTGTATTAGGTTCAGACAAATCCGGATTTCCACTTAAGGAGGCAATTAAGAAGTATCTTACTGAAAAAGGTCATGACATAGTAGATGTAGGTACTCAAGACATGGAGCACGGTATGCCATACTTTAAAGTAGCTCCTTTGGCAGCAGAACTTGTAGCAAGCAAAGAATGCGAAAAGGGAATTTTAATATGCGGTACTGGAATGGGAATGGCAATAGTAGCAAATAAATTCCCTGGCATATATGCATCAGTTGTAGAAAGTGTATATGGTGCAAAAATGTGCAGAGCAATAAATAATGCTAACATTCTTACTATGGGAGGATGGATTATCGCTGAAAACATGGGAATAGAAATGGTAAACGCCTTCCTAGAAACTGAATTTACCCAAGACCTTGAAGAATGGAGAAAAGATTTTTTAAAGAACGCTTATAAGGAAGTAGGCCAAATTGAAGATAATATTTTCAATAAATAATTTGGACGAGGTGATAAAATGAATTGGAATTACTCACAACCTGTTAAAATAATCTTTGGAAACAATAAAATAGAAGAGCTTCATGATATTTTTAACAGCTTAGGTCTAAAAAAAGGTATTCTAATATGCGATCCTATTTTTAAGAGTAATGGGTTAATGGACAAAATATTAGATTTTTCAGCTGGTCTTTTAGTAGAAACATTTTATGACATCACTCCAAATCCTACAGTGGACAGTGTAGATTCCTGTGCAGCAATAATGAGAGAAAAAAATATTGAGTTTGCTGTTGCACTAGGCGGAGGAAGTTCCTTAGACTGTGCAAAAGCTGCATGTTCAGTTTGCAAAACCCCTTACTCCATAGCAGATTTTCACAGCGGCAGCAAAAGGCTTGGCAGTGAACACATACCACTTATAGCTATACCTACTACCTCTGGAACAGGAAGCGAGGTTACTCCTGTTGCAGTTTTATCAAACCCTCACAGTGGAGTAAAAGCACCCCTTGTAAGTGATAACTTTTTTCCAAGCCACGCAATAATTGACCCAGCTCTAACCTTGACTGTTCCTGCACAAGTAACCGCTTCTACAGGTATGGATGTTCTATCTCATGCTCTAGAGGCATTTTGGAGTTTAAACCATCAGCCTATCTGTGATGCTTTAGCATTACATGCTGCCAAATTGGTGTTTAAATATCTGCCTATTGCCTATGCTGATGGAAGCAACCTAGAAGCTAGGGAAAAAATGAGTGAAGCTTCATTAATAGCTGGTCTAGCCTTTGGATTACCAAAAACAGCTGGTTCACATGCTTGCTCCTTCCCTTTGACCAACCTTTATCACATTCCCCACGGAGAAGCTTGTGCCTTCACTCTTGATGCTTTTACAAAAATAAATGCTGAAGCAGAAGATGGCAGACTACATGAATTTGCAAGAGCAGCAGGCTTTGAAAATGCTTATAAAATGGCGGATACCATATCAGAAATGAAGAAAGCCATGAAACTTAAAATCACACTCAAAGACGCAGGAATTCCAGAGGATAATCTTGAGGAACTATCGAGACTAAGCCAGCATCCAAACATGTTAAATAACCCTGTAAAAATGAATGTAGAAAGTATTTTAAAAATGTATGAAAGCTTAATATAATAATAGGAGATTAATATAATGGTTGATCTTAATATAGTTCAGTTCCTTTTATTTGGGGTGGTAGTGCTTGCCACCCATTTTCTAGAAGGAATAACGGGCTTTGGCTGTACTGCCCTTGCCCTTCCTTTTGGAATAATGATTGTAGGAATTAAACTCTCTGTACCAACCTTAATAATCCTTGCATGGATCTTAGCACTATATATTGTTATTATTGACTTTAAAAATATAGTTTGGAAGGAATATATAAGGATTGTAACCTTTGTTGGTATTGGACTTCCTATAGGAATGCTAATCTACTCTTACCTGCCTGAAACATTACTAAAAAAATTGTTAGGTGGCTTTATGATACTAGTAGCCTTAAGAGGTTTGTATCTTTCACTAGGCGGAACTTCAAAACTAAAATTAAATCCTATTGTACTTAATATTATTTTATTTGTTGGCGGAATAGTACATGGAGCATTTGGTACTGGAGGGCCTTTTATAATAATATATGCAGCAAACGCCATTCCAAAAAAAAGTAACTTTAGAGCTACTCTATGCACCCTATGGTTTACCTTGAATAGTATTATAATAGTTAAAAACTTCGCTTCTCACGCAATGACTAGAAATGTATTTATGCTGCTACTGGTATCTATACCATTCCTACTAGCAGGAATGGTACTAGGCAATAAAGCTCATAATAAAGTAGATGATAAACTATTCACCATTCTAGTTTACGCAGTACTTTTACTTTCAGGAATATTTATGTTTCTATAAAATTAAGGACGGTTCTTCTAAAAGAACCGTCCTTTTACTTATCTATATTATCTCTTTTTAGCAACAACTTCTTTTGCTGCATTTGCAATATCCTGTGCTGTCATCTTATATTTTTTCTTTAAGTAATCCATCATTGCAACTTCGCCAAAGTGATCCTGTACTCCAATAGCCTTAAGTGGCACTGGGCATTCTTCTATAAGCACCTCTGCAACTGCTGCCTTAAGTCCTCCAACTACATTATGATTTTCACAAGTAACTACTGCACCTGTCTTTTTAGCTGAGGCTACTATGGTTTCTCTGTCTATTGGCTTTATAGTATGGATGTTAATTACTTCAGCGTCTATTCCTTCTGACTTTAAAATTTCTACCGCATCTAAAGCTTCTTTTACCATTATACCAGTTGCAAATAATGTGACATCTTTTCCTTCTTTAATGACATCAGCTTTGAAAAGATTGAACTCATAATTCTCATGGAATACTATTGGAGCTGCTTTTCTAAATAACCTTATATAAACTGGACCATCATGCTCAATAATTTGTGGAAGCGCCTTTTTAAGCTGCACAGCATCTACAGGCTCAAATATTGTCATTGTAGGTATACTTCTTAATACTCCCATATCTTCCATGCTCATATGAGTACCGCCGTTTAATTCTGCGGTTATTCCTGGGTCTGAACCGATTATTTTTACATTTCTTTTTGCATAAGCTATTGATATAGTAATTTGATCACAAATTCTTCTTGTAGCAAAAGGAGTAAAAGATCCAATGAAAGGTATAAAACCGTAAGAAGCCATACCTGCTGCTACAGCTGCCATATTTTGTTCTGCAATACCAACATCAAATGCTCTTTCTGGAAACTTATCTCTTAAACTTAGTGTACCATTTGCTCTTGCTAAATCTGAATCTATAACAACAATTCTCTCATCCTTTTCCATTATCTTTCCTAATTCATCAGCAAGTACTTGTCTTACTTCAATATTGCTATTCATATCCATTACCCCCTATTCTAATTCCTTGAGTGCTTGGTTTTTTTGCTCTGCACTTATTGGCATATTATGATTTTTAACTCCTGCTGCTTCTACAAAGGAAACTCCTTTTCCCTTAATTGTATTTAATATAATCATACTTGGAGCATCCTCTTGCTTTTTTGCTCTTTCTATAGCATTATAGATTTCTTCAACATCGTGGCCATTAACAGAAAAAGTATTCCAACCAAAGGCTCTCCATTTTGCTTCAACACTCTCAAGTCCCATAACTTCATCAACAGTTCCATCTATTTGAAGTTTGTTACTATCTGTAAAAGCAATAAGATTATTAAGCTTAAAGTGAGCTGCGCTCATAGCTGCCTCCCAAACCTCACCTTCCTGACTTTCTCCATCGCCTACTATTGAATACACATAAGCATTATCCTTCTTTATTTTAGAAGCTTTTGCTATACCTACTGCACAGGATATTCCTTGTCCTAAAGATCCTGCAGTCATATCTATTCCTGGTGTTCTATTCATATCACAGTGACTTGGAAGTCTTGTTTCAGGCTTATTTAGAGTTAGCAGCCACTCTTTAGGAAAGAACCCTTTATCAGCTAAAACAGCATAGAGAGCTGGGCCTGCATGTCCTTTAGAAAGAACTAATCTATCCCTTCCCTCCATGGTCGGATTTTCCGGATTTATGTTCATAACCTTGTGGTATAGCACTACTAAGCATTCAACCACTGATAAGCACCCACCTACATGGCCTACACCTAGATTACCTATCTCATCCATGATTAAATAACGAGTATATTTGCTCTTATCCTCTAAAAAATTTCTTTCATCAATATTCATTGTGTTTTCCTCCTTTATATTAATTAAACCTTTTAACTAATCCGTGTTTAAAAAAGTGCGTTAAAGACTAGCAACCTAGCCCTTAACAGCACCAGCGGTGAGACCCGATATAATTTGATCTTGGAATAATATATACCCTAATATGCTAGGTATAATACTAATAATTATAGCTGCATACATAGAAACATAGTCAGTTGTAAATTGGTTTGTAAAATATCTTATACCTATTTGCACCGTTCTTACCTCTTGTGAAGAAGTTAGAAGCATTGCATAGATAAACTCATTCCAGCAGTAAATAAATTCAAAGGTAGCTGCAGTTACTAAGCCTGTTTTAGACATTGGTAATACAATCTTAAAAAATCTTTGAAAGAAGTTACAGCCATCCACTATACCGGCTTCTTCTAATTCGCCAGGTATATTATTCATAAATCCTCTAACTATTGAAATCGATAGTGGAAGCCCTACTGCTGCATACACTAAAATAAGACCAAATCTTGTGTTATAAACACCAAGTTTATTTACTACTAAAAAGTAAGGTACCATTAATGCATTTATAGGTACTAGTATACCTATAGTAAAAGTATTAAAAATTACTTCCTTACCTTTAAACTCAAATCTAGCAACTACGTAAGACGCCATTGCTGCAACTATTATATTTAATACTGTTGCAACTAAACTAACTATAATAGAGTTCATAAAAAGTGTTGCCAGCCCTGAAACCTGAAAGGCGTTTATGTAATTTTGAATTTGCCATTTGGCCGGAAGTGCAAAAGGATCTCCCATAAGCTCAGTGTTAGTTTTTAACGATGATATAACTAACCAAACCATTGGCACCAATGTATATAGTAGAATGAAAATTAATACTATCCACATAAAAACTTTATAGGAAATACTTAACCTCTTAACACTACCCTCACTGCCTAGATCTTTTGTTTTTCTAATTCTAGGTTTATTAGATTTATTTAAAATCGCTTTATTTTCCATGCAAAGATCACCTGCCTAATATATTTTTTTAGGACCTCATTTTATGCCTTAAAGACCTTTCTTACAGTTACAATAACTATTGAACCTACAAGAATTAACACAACGCCTGCTGCATTTGCAAGCCCATAGTTCATGTTACCAAACTCTTTAAAAATATAGAGTACCATTACTGAGGTATTATTATCAGGTCCTCCATTAGTCATCAGGTATACATTTTCAAATTGTCTTAAACCATAAATTAATGCAAGAGTTAGACAAGTAGTAATTGATCCTTTAATAAGTGGCAGAGTTATGTATAAATCCTGCTTAAATGTACTTGCTCCATCAATTTCAGCAGCTTCATAATAACTTTCTGGAATTGAAGAAATATCAGCCATAATAATTACCATAAAGTAACCTATGTAAAATAGCCAATAAATTATCATAACAGGAAATGCAGTATTCATATCTCCTAGCCAGTTTTTTTGTAAATTTCCAAGGCCTATTGCTTTTAACAAAGCATTTAAAGCACCATACTCACTGTTAAAAATAGCTAGCCACATCATAGCAAGTGCAAGTCCAGAAATTATATTAGGAAAATAGAAAATTGTTCTAAATATTTTCCAACCACGTGGTTTCTTTGATAATAACATCGCTACTATAATAGCTAGAGGAACTTGTATGAAGCCTCCAGCTAAAGCCCAAATTACGTTGTTTTTTATGGATTTCAAGAATACATCATCAGTGAAAAGAAATTTATAATTTTTTAAGCCTACAAATTCTCTAGCTCCAACTCCATCCCATTTTGTAAAGCTAGTAAAAGCTACGTACCCAACAGGATAAATGAAAAATGTAACAAATAACACTATGGCTGGTATAAGAAACAATGCCATTCCGATCTTATCCAACCGAGATTTTTTCATAGCCCCACCCCTTCGTCATAAGGTGCGGACAAGGAAATTCTTCCTTGTCCACATTTTAAATTTAATAGTTGCTATTTTGCATCTGCCTTTTTTAATTGATCAATAAATTGTTCTGGAGTCTTCTTCCCTGCTACTAAAGCTGATAGTGCTTGTGGAAATTCTGTACCTACAGCAGGCTTAACCATAAGTTGGAAGTGTGGAACAACATAAGGTGCCTTACTAAGCTGATCATTAATTTGACCTTGAAGCTTTTCAACATTTGAATTTGAGTCTGACTTAACAACGAACATAGCACCAGAAGCTTGTGAAAGTTTAGCTACATTATCCTTTTGAGTTAAATACTTTAAGAACTTAACTACTGCATCTTCCTTTGCTTTATCAGTTTGTTTAGCCGCACCGATTATTGACTGAACAAATCCAATATATCCACCTGCTTCACCTTTTCCGCCTTCATATGTAGGTGCTGGTGCAACGCTAACAGAATCATACATTTTGTTAACACCTTCATTTTTAATTCTTCCAATAAACCAAGGCCCATTCATAAGCATAGCAGTTCTTTCATTAAGGAAATGTCCTGCTGCTACTGCTGCTCCAGCTCCTACAGCATCTTTTGTTGTATACTGGAACATCTTTTGCATTTCTTTAGCTGCTTCTAAAAATGCTGGATCGTTTAAACCTCTAGAATAAACATCTTTTCCACCTATAGCAACAACTAATTGAGAATACCAAAGCATAGAAGTCCATGCATTTTCACCTGTCATTTGGGACATTGGAGTAATTCCAGCTGCTTTTAACTTATCACACATAGCGTAAAATTCTGTATAAGTTTTTGGGAATTCTTTATATCCAGCCTTTTCTAATAGTTTTCCATTGTACATTACTGGAGCAACTCCGTATTCATAAGGTATAGCCATGATCTTATTATCTTGAGTTACTTCATTTAGTGAATTTCCTACAAAATCATTTTTCCATCCATCGTTCATGTACTTAGTAAAGTCCATTAATTTCCCTGACTTCATATAAGTCTTAGCAACTTCTCCTCCCTTAAATACGAATAAATCAGGAAGTGAGTTAGTAGCTACTGTAGTTTTCATCTTGTCTTCATAAGCATTGTAATCAGCAATTTCTTCTACAGTAATTTTAATTTTTCCTGCGTTGTCAGTATTGAACTTGTCGATAAGTTCTTTCATTGTAGGAGCTTTTGAATCCTTTCCTACCCAGAAAGATGCAAATTTAAGTTCAACTTCCTTTTGCTGTGAGGTGTTAGTGGATTGACTCTTTCCACATCCTACAAACATACCCGCAGATACAACAGCTGCTAATGAGACCGCCACGATTTTAGAAATTGTTTTTCTTTTCATACATTTCCCCCCAATTTTATATAACTATTTATAAAAATATATCGCCATATATAATGTCCCTAAGTTATGTTTGGTAAAGGTTTACAATGAGTTGAAAATAATTCCATTAACTGCTAAAAATATTTCAAAGCTTTCTCAAGCTATTAATTAACACGTTTAATTTATTTATATTTTCATTTTATTCCATTCTAATAGCATTGTCAATATATTATTTTATTTCACTTTATTATTTATAGAAATCTGCAACATATTAAACAATAAATATCCAGCTTCATACATAATAACCTTTAATTTTACAAGCTAATCACCAAGCTTTAAGGATATAGCCACATCACTAAACTGAATAATATCACAGCACACTTAGCAAAAATCAAAACTATTGAGCCATATTTAGCATATTAATTAAACAAAATAATTAATATCAATATTGCATTCACAACATGCTATGCACCTGCATATTATATACTGATATGTAAATTAGGAGTGTGGCATTATGAACGGCAAAATTGTTGACGTATTTCCAGGAGGCAATACCTCCAAGGGCTTTTATTCATTTTACAGGTATATTCTAGGTCAAGATGAAGCAAGAAGAATAATCTGTATAAAAGGAGGTCCAGGAACAGGAAAATCTTCACTTATGAAGAAAATTGCAAAAACCTTCAATGAAAAGGGCTATGATATAGAAAGGCATCACTGTTCCTCCGATAATAACTCACTAGACGGAGTCGTAATCAAAGGTTTAAATGTTGCTATACTTGATGGAACCGCACCACATGTAGCGGTATCGTAAACATAAAAACTTATAGAAGTGTTATTTTAATCATTAAATATTTTAGTGAATTTAAAAAAACAGGAGTTAAAACTCCTGTCTTCATTTAAAACCTTTTACTTGATTCTTAAATTGTTGCGTATAATATTCTTTTATCCTTTAGATATGTGCCATTAGATATGCATGTAATTCTGGCAAAATTGATGATAGTGATCCTATAAGTATAAATAGAATACCAATAAGCATATTAAATGGTATAATTTCATGTAATAAAATCAGAGCAAGAATTGGTGCCAAAATAGGTTTTATGAAAAATACCAATGAAGTTATTTGTGCAGATGTCTCTTCCAAAGCTTTGAAGTAACAAGCATATCCTATCCCTGTATTAACAATAAATATATAAAGTAATATAGGTAGTAATTTTATTGAATATCCTGTAAATAAAGGAATGTTTGTGAATACAGGGAGCCCAATTAAACTAAAATAATTTGCAATAAAGCTATTATGACTTAATGCAATTAATACTAACATTTCTAAACTTCCAAATATAAATCCAAAGCAAGTAACTGTTACTCCTCCGTATTTTTCACACATTCTTTTTCCTAAAACCCCATATAAAGCAAAGGTTAGTGTTGAAGTAATTGTTAGTATAATACCTAATACACTAAGCTTCGTATTTAATGGATTTATAATAATCAAAGTACCGATTATTTCAAGAATCAATGAAAGAATATTGTTTTTATTTATAACTTCTCCTGTAAGAAAAAAAGCTAAAATTGTAACAAAAACTGGATTGCAGCTAAATAGAACAGCAACTACTGATGCTTTTGTAGTTTGTACTGCCAATTGATATAAGCCCATACTTATAACTATACCTAAAAATCCTAGAAAGGCAAAATAGACTAAATCATTCTTTACAGATATATGTTTTTCTCTCAGCGACTTATGAGTAAATGGAACTAAAAACAAACCGCCTATAAAAAATCTAGTAAAGGTAAGCTGTATTGGATTAAATACACCAGCCACAAGTTTCAGTACAATTTCCAAGGTACTGAAAATAATTGCTGTTAAAACAACATATATATAACCTTTTTTCAAATTACCCTCCAATATTTAAATAGTATCTGCATACAAAGGATCAATATCTATTATTTGAATCTAAATATGATACAGCACTTAACGCCGCAACCAAACCTTCACCAGCTGCCTTCATATATTGATAAGGCTTTCCAATACAATCTCCTGCTGCAAAACAACCTTTAATATTAGTTTTCATACTTCTATCCACTTTTATATGTCCTTCCTCCATTAAGAGTCCAGGAACTAATTGAGCAGGGGATATGCTATCTTTAAGTACAAACACCCCATCTGTATAAATTTCCTTTGATTTCAAGATGAGTTTTTCTACTTTGTTATCTCCTATTATTTCAATTGGCTTGTCCTTTACAACTTCTATGTTTTTCCTCAAATTGTAATTACCCTCATACATGGGTATATAATATAGTTTACTAGCTAGTTCACTTACATAATTTGCTTCTTCCTCAGCTTCCTTATTATATCCAATAACAGTAACTATTCTATCTTTGTATAAAGGAGCATCACAAGTTGCACAGTATCCTACACCTCTTCCAAGAAACTCTTCTTCTCCACTTATTGGCTTTGTATATTCTATTCCTGTTGCAATTACAATAGATTTTGCTTCATAGCATATTTCATTTACCATAAGAGCAAAATAATCCCCCATAGAATAGATTTCATTTACTCTTTCATTAGTAACGTTTATATCAAATTTTTCTATATGGTTTTGAAAATTATCTTTCAATTGTTCCCCAGTTATATCATGAAAGCCTAGATAATTATTTATCTTTGAAGCCTTTATTAATTTACTACTTAAATCCTTATTGCCAAATAATATTATACTTTTGTTTCTTATTTTAGCATTAATTGCAGCAGATAAACCTGCTGGTCCACTTCCTATAATAGCTATATCATATCTATTTTCCATTTTCTATCTCCTTATTCTTATAGTTTATTACATTAAAGAACTAGGCTATAAGTTTGCAGGAACTCACAGCCTAGTCTTACCATTTAGATAATAAAAGTATATATACTATAATATTACCACTATCCTTTATAGCTTTATTATTTTAGATCCTTGAATATTTTTATAATTTTATCTTTGTCAGGATGCTTGCCATAGTCCATAATTACTAGGTTATTATTTATTATAGCATCCACTTCCATAGGACTACTCTGTAAATCCAGCTTCATCTTCTCTGATTCTTTTGCCATTTTTATATTGTTTACTGCTACTGGCTGTTTGCTTTTTAAGTCCATGATATATACTCCAATACCAGTACCATTTATCTTATATTCGTATCCTTCTTTTTCTCCGATACAACCAGCCATAGCATCTCCCTTTTCAACTTTAAGACCCTCTTTTTTTAAGGCATCTACAAATGTATCAAAAGTAAAATTTTTAACCTCGGCTGAAGTACCTGTCTTCGCAGTATCTGTTGTCTTAGTATCTGCACTAGTATTGCTTGTACATCCCACCATAGAAATAAGCATTATAGCAACAATAATTGTACTTAATATTTTTTTCATAAAAAACCCTCCAAATATTTATTAATAATTAATATAATTCTTTATTTCATAGATTTTTTTAAGGCTTCCTGCACAACCTTAATCATTTTTCCTTATGAGAAAAGATTCTTAACTTTATCAAAAACATGCTTTTCAGATTCTATTTTTTCTTCATTTCCCACTGTACATATATTCCTTTGCTTTAAAACAGCTTTCATAAGAGAAGAAAGTGATATTAACGTATTTTTTGTAGTTCCAAGCACTTCATCTCTTTCCTTCTGGATATCTTTTTCAGTAATTCCCGACATATAACAGCTAAAAGAATGAGCACCCTTAGAATAAGGAGTCATAGGCATATCAAGCTCCTTGACTGCTCCAATTATATAACGTACAATATCCTTTTCATCAATATCGAGATTCCTTAAAAATTCAGGTATATGCTCATATACTTCATATGTCTTAGCGAGATTTGAATCTCTGTAAGACACAATATAAGCATTTCCACTTTCCATAAAGTTGATAAAACAACCATATGCACCGCCTTTTTCTCTAATGTTCAGCCACAAATAATCGTAGCTTAAAAGAACCTTTAGAACCTTTAGAGCGCCAGTATATAAAAATTCACTTTTATAATTTCCAGACTGTGCTACATATTGTACAGAGGATGCCATTTTAAATCCTTCATTAAGCCTTACAGGTACAAATTTAAAAGGCTCTTCTTGTATTTCATCAGTGTAAAGTTTTGTTTTAAAGCTAATTACTTGCTCTTCCAAATCTTTATAACCTTCTGCTTCAGAGGTATAGCTTATAGTCATATTCTCCTGTCTAAATATATATTTCATAAGTTCTTTCAGATTTTTAGCAATAAGCTCCTTTTTATTTTCAAAGTCCTTTTCCATATCTTCTATAAAGTGATAGAAGTATATTCCGCTTACCATCTCCTCATAATACGAAATAGCTGAATTATATGAAAGGCTTCTTAGCACAGCTGCCATATGACTGGAGTTTTGAAGCCAAGATTGAAGCTGAGACTTTATATCAGAAATAATCTCATAAAGCCTTTTGCTATTGTCCATTTTGGAAGTACCAATTATCTCAGATATTACTTCAAAAGCAAAACCAAGCTTTTCATACAAAACTTTAGTATTTATCTCAAATGCGGCCTTAAAGCCATCCTTTTCTTTGGAATTAGGATAAAACTTAAGATATGCACTAATTCCCCCAGTATTCATATTTATAATATTCGAAAGCTGTAAATAGTTATGTTTTTCAGTATTAACAGCACCTAAAACCTGTCTCATTATTCCCATATAAGGGATAAGCACAGAAGGAATATTTTTAATATCAAAGGACAATTTTAGATATCCTATTCCATTTGTAAAAATATCATGGTGTACTATAGTCATTCCTTCTAATTTGCGAATGTTTTGGTACAGAGGCTGTGCCTTAGGGTTTATATCTTCTACAGAAAGCATAGGTATGGCCTCAATATCTTCTCTTTTTGAGGATGAATTCTGATATTCTTTAAGCTTAAGGGTGTTATCTATAAGCTGTTCTATTTCCTTTTCTGAAAGGCTTTTTTTGTATAAATCAAGCTTTTCTTTCAGTTCTTTTTCTTTTTTTGCCATAAGTCCCTTTTGCGGAATCACCTGAACAAGAGAACTGTGAGGATTGTTTAGGATATACTTTTCAATCAAACTCTCAAAATATCCTTCATGAACCTTTTTCTTAAGATTTATAAATACTTTATTGAATTTGAGATGCTCAAAAGGATGTTTGTCATCATACAACCAGCTATTATATACTTGATATGCATATGCCAGTCCTTTAGGCGTTCTTCCGAAATCTGCCTCTTTATATTGGAATTCAAACATATTTATAGCAGCATTAAGAGTATCTCTATCAATTCCATTTTTCACAATTTCCTTGAGAGTCTCTTTTATTGTATTTGAAAAGCACACCTTACTTTCTTGGTTACTATTTCTAGCTATAATGCTAAATGTAGGCTGTTGTATGGAGGAGCCATAATCTCCCTCAACCGCCTTAGCTATTCCTTTATCCAATATAGCTTGTTTAAGTTTCGCACCGTTAGCACCTAAAATAGAGTAATTTAATATATCAAAAGCGATGGCAAGCTCATTATCACTTGAGTCTCCTATTACTACATTGTAGGAAAGATAAGTATTATCTTTTTCAAACTCATCATCTCCAATAGGATAATAAAGAGTAGATTCAGACATAGCATTAAAAGGAGCCTGTATAGGTATTTCTGAGTCTATGTTTGCCTTTTCATATTTGCTTAAGTAGTTTTCATCAAGCCATTTGAGTCTTTCTTCAATATCCATATCTCCATATAGATAAATATAGCTATTTGAAGGGTGGTAATATCTACTATGAAAGTCCAAAACCTCTTCATAGCTTAAATCTGTAATAAAATCCGGATCTCCACCTGAAACATGAGAATAAGGTGTATTGGGGAGTAGCGACTTTAGATTTTCTCGATAAAGTGCTGAATCTGGAGATGAAAAAACACCTTTCATCTCGTTATAAACTACTCCGTTATACATTAAATCAGAGTCGCGGGAATTTAGTTGATAGTTCCATCCCTCTTGAAGAAATATTTCTTTGCTTTCGTAAATATTTGTTCTAAACACAGCATCTGTATATACACTCATCAAATTTATAAAATCGCTGTCATTGCAGCTTGCAATAGGATAAATTGTCTTATCCGGAAATGTCATTGCATTTAAAAAGGTATTCATAGAGCCTTTATTAAGTTCAACAAAGGTACTTTTAGCAGGATATTTCTTAGAACCGCATAGCACAGAGTGCTCCAAAATATGTGGAATGCCCTTGCTGTTTTCTGGTGGAGTTCTAAATCCTATTGAAAACACTTTATTTTCATCATCACAGGAAATAACAACTATTCTAGCTCCTGTTTTTATATGCTCAATTAAATAGGCTTCTGCCTTCAACTCCTCTATTGTCTGCTTTTCATGTATTTTATAAGCTTTTAGCTCATGTAGATCTTTCATATTGCACCTCCTTTAGGTAATTTTTGAATAAAACAACAAATATTCTTTATTTAAAATGATAATCTATTTTCATAAGCACTAATTGATAACAGATTATCTAAATAATTCAAATTAAACCTATAAATACACTCTAATAACTTCTTTTATTAATATAAAAATTCTCCTATTTTACTCTTTACTTCTTTCTCCGACAAAACGCCTGTATGCCTTTCAATCATTTCTCCATTATTCATAAAAAACACCGTAGGCACCCCAAATATTTTATTTTTCTTTGCTAATTTAGGATATTTTGTAGTATTCACCTTCACAATATTTACAAAAGGGAGCTCATATTCTATTTCAACTAAAATCTCTGAAAACGTCTTGCAAGGCACACAAGTTTCGGAAAAGAAATCTACAATAACAAATCCTTCTTTGATAAGCTCACCATAATTTTCAGCTGTTGCTAATTGAGTTGCCATAATTATACCTCCTGATATCTTTCCCTATAGTATTCTCTTATTATATTTCTGTAATGGCCTGTATAATGACCTGTTTCATAATACTCAAACGTCATTGCTTTATAAGCATCTTCTGGTTTAATATGATACATTTTACAAAAGTCCTCTGTGTCTTTATCATATTTCTCCTGTGATACTTTATAACCATCCTTTTCTGCATTTTTAATTCCAAGAAGAAGCACAGGTAGTTGGTCTTTTGATAAACCATTTACCATCTTTAAGAACTCATCATAGCTTCTGACAGGTATCTTTCCATTAAAATCCTCAGGTGTCATTTTTTCAAGAGTCAAGCCTTCAAGCTCACAAAACACTCTTGCCTTATGAATTTCAAGTTCACTTAAATATTGTATGTCCTCTTCATTAATATCAAACTTACTCTTTGCAATAACCTGATTTATAACATTTTCTATGAGCTTATAAGATTTATTATCAATGGCTTTATTTTTTTCGTCTTTATAAAGTTGTTCAAGATATTCCGTTAAAGATTTCACGCTAGTTATATTATCAATTTTCTCTTTCTGAACCATCTCATCCGTCAAATCAGGCAGCACACTTCTTTTCACATTTATTACATCAATACTGACCCGCTCATTATCTGCACCAATAGTTTTATTTTCACCTATTTTCATTCCTATAAGTGCCATTTCTATTTCCCTTTTAAAAAGCCCCAGACCTGCATTTATACTTACATTTTCCTTGTTAAATTTAGGATTTATACTTTTCAAAGAACATACTACAATATCTCCTTCTTTTACTTCCTTCACTTCTTGAACTATTTTGTTCTTTTTCCTTATACGAAGGATTTCCTTTTCAATAAACTTTTTATCAACCTCATATGTAAAATCTTCTCCTGATACATCCGCTTCTCTAAAATCAAATTCCTTTATTACTCTTGACTTTAAGTCTTTCATATAAATATCTCCTTATATATATTAATTTCTGCCTTTATTACATAAATGCTTATCACAACGTACTAAAGACCAAGATGGAAATTTGAAATTCCATGCAGCTATTTTTCTCAATATAAAATAACTGCACAGATTTTCATTTATTTTATATGTTGAAGGGCTATAAATTTTTGGAAGCTTGGGCTTACTGAAAGAGCCTCCTCGTAGCTTCCTTCAGCTTCAACAGAGCCATCTTTTACAACTACTATATGATCTGCATCCTTCACTAAATCCATATCATGACTTATCATTATGGTAGTTCGACCCTCCATAAGGTTTCTTATGGCCTTAATTACATCTTGGCGACATATTATGTCAAGGCTGCTTGTAGTTTCATCCAATAGCAGGTAATCTGGATCCTTCATTATTACTCTGGCAATGGCAATTCTCTGCTTCTCTCCGCCTGACATTTTGGAATTAACTTGGCTGACATAGGTATCAAAGCCGTCCTCAAGCTCCATTATAAAATCATAAGCGTTGGCAAGCTTTGCAGCCCTTATTATCTCTTCCTCAGAATAGTCATGATTTGTCCCATATGCTATATTATCCCTTATAGTTCCTGATATAAGATGGCTGTTTTGAGAAACATAGCCTATAGATGCTCTCCATTCATCAAGCTTAATATCTAAAATACTATCATTACCAAAGCATACTTCTCCTTGCTGAGGATTATAAAACCTTTCAATAAGCTTGAATATGGTAGTCTTACCGCTTCCATTTGAACCTAATACCACAGTCTTCTTATTCTTTGGTATAGTAAAATCAATGCCATGAAGAATAGCATTTTCGTTATCATAGGAAAATACAACATCTTTAAAATTTATATCCTCATCGGGCCTATTCATAGAGATTTTCCCATCTGTAACTTCATTTTCAAGCTCCATAAGGGCAGCTATCTTAGCCGTAGCGCCATGTGAACCCTTAATATTCTGCCACTGTGTAACTATTTCAAAAAAGGAAGGAAGAAGTATTGATGAGTAAGAATAGAAATCCACCAAGCCACTTATCTCCATCTGTCCCCTTCTTACATAAAGGGCTCCTCCTGCAAAAACAATTATCATAATGGCATATTGAGTAATATACCCGATAGGAACCTGCAGTGAACCAAGCACTGCACTTACTAAATCGGCCTTGTATTTTTCCTGACTAGCCTTAATTCCAGCTTCATATTCTTCATTTTCCATACTTGTTGATTTAATATAGTAAACATTGGATAATCTTTCCCCAAAATAACTTGTTATTAATGATATAGCACTTTGAACGATTAAATTAATCTTATAGGAGAATTTTCCTATTATAGCAATGACTATTAAGGCTACAGGAGCTACAAACAAAATTAATTTTGCTAAATCAGAATATATTTCATTCATCTTTGTATATGCAATAATGAGTCCATAACATGACGCAAAGAATGATATAACACTTGCAGGAGCTGATACGGCCTTTTCTGCATCAGAGGTTATACGGGAAACAAAACTCTGTGGATCTTCCTTATCATATTCAGCCACTGGCATTCTCAAAAGTTTTGCCCATACTTTTTTTCTAATATTTCTATTGGTAATCATGCTGCAAAAGCCCCAAACAAGATTGTACGTCAAGCTAACCAAGGCAGCTGCTACAGTCCAAAATAGGAAGCCCTTAAGGAAACCTGCCTTTGCTATATCACCTTTATTTATAGCAGCTGTGTAGGGTACAATCATGAGGTTAACCTTTGTTATTCCGAAGCCCATAATCGCTGTGGCTATAAAAAGATGCCATGGCATATTTACTTTTGTATAGAACTTCAAAAAAGCTTTCCATGAAGTTTTAGCCTTTTTAGTATTTTTATTTGCATTTTCTATTTTTCTCATGCTGATATTTCGCCTCCCATCATGCTCCTATAAAAGCTATTGGTTGCAAGCAATTCCATATGTGTACCAGAAGAAATACTTCCATCCAAGTTAAATACTACAATGTGATCCGCATCAAGGATAGCCTGCTCATCATGAGCAACCACTATGGCTGTACGATTTATTTTAAGATTGTTTATGCCTTTCATAACCTCAGCTGTTGCCTCAGCATCAAGGTTTGATGTAGGTTCATCAAGTATAAGAATAGATGGCTTTGATAATAAAGCCCTTGCAATGGTAATCCTCTGCCTCTGACCTCCAGAAAGCCTTGAACCAAACTGTCCAACCTGAGTATCATAGCCCTCAGGCTGCTTCATTATAAATTCATGCGCATTAGCAACTTCTGCAGCTTGTTTCAACTCTTCATCTGTTACCTCTCTTTTAACACCATAAAGTATATTTTCCTTAATAGTACCTGACATCATAGGGATATCCTGAGTAACATAAGAAACCTGGCTTCGCCAGTTTTTTAAATTGAATTCTTGAATATCAACTTCACCTTTTGTAATTCTGCCTTTAGATGGTGCATAAAACCTTTCAATAAGCTTAAGAGCAGTAGTCTTTCCTACACCACTTGGACCTACTATTGCCGTAGTCTTATTATAAGGTATTGTAAAGGATACATTCTCCAATATAGAATTATCTTCATAAGCAAATGTCACATTTTCAAATACAATATCCCCTGTTTCAACTACCTCTGTCTTATATGGTAGAAAGCCCTCTTCAGGCTCTTCAAGCACCTTAGCTACTCTGAATAAAGACCCTTGAGTAGCCTTAATCTGCTCCCATACTCCCTGTTTTGCGTTTACATCGTTAAGAATTCTTGTTGCAAACTGATAAAAAGCATACCAAGTTGCAGCATTAAGTATTCCTTTATTAATAAATTGTATACCAACAAATATTAAAGTTACTTGCTTTCCTATTTCCACTATAGTGCCAATAGGATTTTTAGCAAGGTTTAAATACAATTGCAATCTATTTGCCTTGTACAGCCCTTCTATAGCATTATTTCCTCTTTGACTCTCATAGTTCTCTTTGTTAAATGATTTTATAACAGGAACAGACATAATCAGTTCGCTTAAAAACCGAGTTAAATTGGATATTTCATCACGGACTCTTATCTGTATCCTTAAGGTAATACGCCCAAGTACTATGGCCAGTATAACCACTACAGGTATAAGTCCAAGCATAATATATACAAGCGCTCTATTATATAAGGATATCTGCTTAAGGGTAATATATATTGTGTACAAGCCTATAAGTTCCGATACTACTACTTTCATAATAAAAGTTCTGAGATTTTCAGTATCTGATGTTATACGACTTATCATACTATTGGCTGGAATCTTGTCAAAAAAACTCATAGGAAGCTGTAATGTCTTTTTCCATAAAACATTTCTAAAATTACGGTCTATTTTAGCATTAACTACCTGTTCTACAAAACTAGTTATTTGTCCAAGAGTACTGGTAAGAATACTGTACACAATAATCATAGTCACTAATTGAGCACTTACATTACCTGCAAAAAGCTCTCCTGTTTTACTTGGAACAAGTAAGTATATCTTTGAGGAAACCATGCTGATTATAGCAAATACAACAATTCCAAGTATGGGAAGATTTGCTTTCAAGCAGAGATTAAAGAATGTTTTCCAAATTCCTCTATTCACATTTTTTTTAGGAGTTTTTTCAATTGTTTTATTAGTATTTTTTTCAATCTCCAAATTCGCCCCTCCTTGATTTACATAAAATTGAAACACTATTAATGTAACACTAATACTAATTAGCTTATATTTGTATTTTACATGAGTTGTCCAACTGTACCTAGAATTGTACCAATTATTGAACTGCTTATCTAATTTCTATCTTTTAGTTTGTTTCAACTATATCATTTACTAATAAAGATATTGTCCTATTTTCTCTTTTACTTGATCCAAACTCATAAAACCAAGATGTCTTTCTAGTACCTTTCCATCTTTCATAAATAGTATGGTTGGTACCGCTGCAACATTATTTCTTACTGCAATATCTCGATTATGTGTAGTATTAACCTTTACAACGTTTACAAAATCAACATCATAACTTAATTCATCTATAACCTTTGAAAACATTTTGCATGGATTACAATTTTCTCCATACAAATCAACAATTACAAATCCCTCCTTCACCATTTCATCATAATTATTTTCATTGGCTTCTCTTACTGACATCCCTATTGCCCCTCTCCATTTATTACATTAATCTAGTATCTAACAATCTTTACATTGTCTAATTTAACTTTATTATTATCCCCCGTTTTTTTCAACGCTGTTTGCTTATTCTTGTATTCAAGTGGCTTATTCTGTACATTTTTTAGTTGTTTCTATGCTTCATAATTTTTAAAAATACAAATATCATTTTCTGCTTATATATAACATTAATCAATAATATGTTCTTCAAAAAATCCAAAATTGACATCAAGAACACCAAAATAGTACCAAACCATTGAATATTGTAGAAGCATTTAGTAGTGTTAAATACATTACCTATCATAGAAGTATAGGTCCTAAGCATTATTCACTTTTACTATGATATCTTGAAAGGAGTGTATTAAAATGACCGAATTGAACACAGAACACACTAAAAAAAGAGAAACTTTTTCTACAGGGCTTGCAGTATTTTTTGCAACCCTAGGCTCAGCTGTAGGCTTAGGAAACATATGGAAATTTCCATATGTTGTTGGCTCAAATGGTGGCGGCGCCTTCCTCTTCATTTACTTTATCTGCGTAATCTTTGTAGGTATTCCTGTTATGGTATGTGAACTGTATATTGGTAGAAAAACGAGAAGTAATGCCGTAGGTGCCTTCGAAAAATTGAAACCTAAAACTGCTTGGAAGGGCATAGGGCTAATGGGTATCATAACATCTTTTCTTATCATGTTTTTCTATAGCGATGTTTCTGGTTGGGTTTATTCTTATGTATTTAAAGCAATCACAGGGCAGTTAAGCGGAGTCACCCCTGCTACAGCGAATACTATTTTCGAGAAAACTTCAGTAGGATTAGTCTCTCCAATTGTTTGGCAAGGGATTGTATTTATAGTAGTGGCAGCAATTCTAATTGCAGGAGTTCAAAATGGAATCGAAAGAATTACAAAATCTTTACTTCCAGTATTATTTGTTCTAATTATTATCTGCGATATAAGGGCATTTACACTTCCTGGTGTAAGAAATGGACTAAAATTTTTGTACTATGCAGATTTTACAAAGATAAATGGAGGGGTAATACTAGCTGCTCTTGGTCTCGCATTCTTTAAATTATCTTTAGGAATGGGAACAATGATTACTTATGGAAGCTATTTCACAGATAATAATAATTTGCTTCATACCCCTATTAAAGTTGCTATATCGGATGTTGTAGTTTCACTTTTAGCAGGTATGGCAAT
Source organism: Clostridium omnivorum (assembly GCF_026012015.1). NCBI lineage: Bacteria > Bacillati > Bacillota > Clostridia > Eubacteriales > Clostridiaceae > Clostridium > Clostridium omnivorum. The sequence continues at coordinate 957,954 of NZ_BRXR01000001.1, forward strand.
TTTCCCAGTAGTTTTTACTTTTAAAATGGAACCTAGCGCAGGTCCTGGACTTTTGTTTACAACAATACCATTAGTATTTTCTAAAATTCCATTTGGCGGCATACTTCTTGCATGCTTTTTCATTCTAACCTCCATTGCTGCTACAACTGCAATGATTTCTTTAGTTGAAGTTCCTGTAGCTTATTTTTCAGAAGAAAAGAATATGAAAAGAACAAATGCAGTGCTTTTAACCGTTATAATTATGTTTATTATTGGTATCCTTGCAACACTTTCAGCTAGCTCTAAAAGTTTACTTGGATATATAAAAATATTCGGATTTGGATTCTTTGACTTATTTGACAAGCTATCATCTAATATTCTAATGCCAGTAGGTGGACTATTAACCACAATATTTGTAGGATACTTTATACGAAAGGAAGATTTTAAGAATGAAGTCATGAACAATGGCGCCTTATCTAATGATAGTAAATTTAACTTACTCTATATAGTAATACGTTATATATCTCCAATTCTTTTAGTAATTGTATTTTTAAGCAGCCTTGGTATAATAAAATTCTAAATAATTAATACTATTAAATTATAAAAAATAGGCAGAAGTAAGTGGATATTCCATCACACTAGCCTGCCTATTTTCACTTCACTATAAATAAAATTCCATTTCTTTATTCTTTAATAATTCCTTTAGTTCATTATACTTTTCTCTACTTATCGGGATAGATTCTTTAACCCCTTCAAGCTGAGCAATATAAGCTCTTGTAAATTCATCTGAGCTTATTCTCTTAATTTTATTAATAGGAATTAGAAAAGATTGATGACAGCGAAAAAATCCGTAGTTTCTAAAAATACTTTCTAACTTTTGAACAGAGTCACGGGAATTATAAACAGCACAATTATTACAAACTATGTATACCTTTCTGCCTTTCTTTTCTATATATAATATATCCTTTACAGCAATTATTTCAAGACCACCTTCAACATGAATGCCAATCTTTATTTCTTTGTCAACCTTTTCATTTAGTTTTAAACTTTTCACCCTTGATAATGATTCTTCCAATCTAATTATATTTATTGGTTTTGTAAGAAAATCAACTGGTTGAAACTCATAACCTTTAAGAGCAAAACCCACATGACCAGTTAAAAAAATTATCTTTATATATGGATATACTGAGCGAATATGCTTTGCAAGGTCAAAACCATTTATATCTTTTATTTCTATATCAAGAAAAATTAAATCCACCTTTTTTTCATTATTTTGCAAAAATTTTATAGCATCTGAACCAGTTGTAGCCTCAGCAACAACATCAATATATTTAAACATATTTAATGATGATTTTAAATCTTCTAAACATATATCCTCATCATCAACCAATAAGACTTTTAGCTGCATACACATCATCTCCTATTACCAAATTTATAATCCATTAGGAATTTGAGCAATAAAGTGAATTATATCCCCTTCAATTTCAGTATAAACAACACCATTATACTTTTCTACAATTTTCTTTACTGTGCTGAGTCCAATACCTTCATGAGATTTCTTTGTAGAATAACCTGAGTTAAAAATATCTTTGAGTGCTTTATTATTCTCATAAATCTTGTTTGATACCCTGAAAACACTATTTCCACTTCGTTTTAAAATCATGACCTCAATCCAAGCTGAATCATCTAAATGCTGTTCAACTTCATCTATAGCATTTTGTATTAAATTTCCTAAGATTTTATTTGTTTCATAAACTGTACAACGTAATTTATCTAAATTATAATATATAACAATCTGAAGCTGTATTCCCTTTCTAGCTGCTATTTCTCTAAATGTATTAAGTAGTGCCCCTACGGCAGGATTTTGTAAGGATAAAATTTCATTAAATGACTGTGCCTCTTTTACCATTACATTAATATATTCACTACAATCCTTATACTTTTCATTTCTTAGCATTCCTGAAATAGCTTGCAAATGGAAATTAAAATCATGGCGCTGGGATCGAATTATATCTGTTAAAGCAAGCAGTTCCTTTTGATATTCTTTATCAATTAAAGCTTCCACATTTTTCATATCATAAAAAGCTATCATTCTTATAAAAATAATAAATATAATAAAAAAAACAATTGAAAACAATGTTATATATTTTTGCGATAATAAAGAAAAGGTAGTCATATTATAATTTATATAAATTAACCATAGTACCATAGCTATGAGTACAAAAAAAATTAAGAATATATGAAAGTATTCTTTTTTAGTTTGCTTTTTTTCCATAATCGAATATAATAACCAATCTTTTGGAAATAAAGATAGCTTTTTATAGTATAGAGGAAGAGTAATTAGAATACAAACCACTGTAATAATTAAGCTAACATAGATACAATTTATATATATTGAAAAGCATAAGAAAATCTGCTCAATAATAATTTGAAGCATATATTTAAAAATAATAGAGAGTAATACTCCTATAAACGTGTGATAATAGGAAATATCCAATAGTATTTTTATGATTGGAAGAATTAAAATATATATAAGAATTACGTACTTGTTATTATCATTTAATAGTAAATAATAACAAAACCCAATTGACAAAACAATATAATTTAATGTGGTAATATGATTTGATTTTATATCCCGTACCAATAAAAGTCCAAGCATAAGAGTAATATTTATAGAGCAAGCAAATACTGTTGCATTTATAATATTTAAATACGTAATTTCCATACTACCCCACCTTTTATTAGAATTCCACATTTCTGCCAAAAAAGTTTATTCCAGTTCTTTAATGCAGAACTACCATTAATGCAAATATTCCATTTTATTATAAAACAATCGTAATAGTTTTTCACTATTTATTTGTGAATTAAGTAATTCGAATAGTTTATCATAAAATACAAAAATGATAACCATAGGAAGCCATTTACAGATAAAATTTTCACACACACGTTAAAATAAAAAAGAGCTCATTCAGGATTCAAATTTCAAATCCTGAACAAGCATAGTAAGAGAGATGACAAATTGAATTAAGTCAATTTTCTAAATGCATAATTTACTAAATCTCTTTTATTTCTTTTCACCTATCATAATATTTATAATCTCTTTATCAGTTTGTCCCATTCCATCCTTTGCAAGGCGCCCAATATTTGCAATAGTTTCTTCCACACCTTTTGTTACAATACCGTCTCCACCGTAGAACTCCTGTCCAGATTGATACATGTTATAGCCCAAAATTCCTGCATCCACTGCAGCCGCTATTTTTGCTGCACAGGAGGCTTTAGCACCATCACATATTATGCCAGATACAATTGCCAGTGCATTAACAATAGTATGAGCTATTTCTTTATACCCTCCACCATGTAAATATGCTATAGCAGCTCCACTGCCACAGCCAGCACTTACGGCACCACAATATGCAGATAATCTTCCTATTCCAGTTTTTTGATGAATGGTTATCAAGTTTGATAATACAAGTGCTCTATATAGCTTCTCCTCTGATACCTGCAATTCCTTAGCATACTCAATAACAGGAAGGGAAGCTGTCATTCCCTGATTTCCACTGCCTGAAACAATGACTACAGGAAGTTCACAACCGCTCATTCTAGCATCTGAGCCTGCAGCTGCCTTTGCCTTTGCTCTTGTTTTTACATTATTATCATTGTTTGAAAGTAAAACCTTACCTATATTGGCTCCATAGCTATTTTTAAGCCCTTCCTCGGATATCTTTGAATTATATTCTATTTGCCTTCTAATTACTTCACTAACATCTTCTATTGCAACAGTATTTGCAAAATCAATAATATCCTCAACATTTAACAGCTTCTTATCCGTAAGTCCTTCTTTTAGCACTTCTGCTTCTTTTTCAAATAGCACTTTTTTATCTTTCTCTATATATACAATATTTGTATGATGATTAGCAATACGTACAACAGCATAGGAATCCTTGTAGTATACGTTTACCTCAATATAAAAAATGAATTGATTATTTGCTAGGTTCACTTTAATTAGGTTTTTTTCAAGATAAGCCTTTATAATTGTTTTTTCTTTCTCAGTTACAGTAGAAAGTACCTCCAGCCTTTTTTCTGAATTCCCTGCAATAATTCCAGCTGCTGCTGCAGCTTCAATTCCTTTTAAACTATTAGTATTTGGTACAACAACACTTTTTACATTTTTTATTATATTAGCACTTGCATAAACAACGACTCTTTCAGGTAAACTGCCAAGTACTTCTCTTGCCTTTGCTGAAGCATAGGCAATTGCAATTGGTTCTGTACACCCCATTGCAGGTACCAATTCTTCTTTTAGAATCTGAACATAGCTTTTATACTTAATATCTGTTTTTTCCAAGATATGTTTTCCCTCCATTCAATATATGGTTATTTTATCTTAAGCTAATTCTATTTATAACATACATCTGCTAATTCTAATTTAATATCAAATTTATATTTTTTCAATATATCTTTCTTATTTTGGTAGTTTTAATGTCTATATAGTTCATTTTGAAGCAAAAAACACACGCTTACTTACAATACAGATTTTAGATGATATGAGAATTGACCATAGAATCCTATGAAGAAATATTATTTTTCTCATTTCAATAAAAAAAGAGCCCATTCAGGATGCTGGTTTCTAAAGCCCTGAACAAGCTCTCTATTAATTACTTTAACTTTAAGTCCTCAACCATTTGTCTAGTTTCCTTTAAGTATCTGTCAATCCTTGAAAAGTCGTTCTTTGCTACTCCTATAAATAATATGTCAACTAATGTGAGCTGAGCTATTCTAGATGATATTGCGCCTATTCTTAGATCCTTTTCAATACTTGGAACTTGAAGATTTATATCAGCTATATCACTTATAGGATTTGTACCATACTTTGTTATAGAAATACACTTTGCTCCTTTTTCCTTTGCCTTTGATATGGATTTATACACTTCTTTTGTCTTTCCTCCAAAGGAAATAGCTATAGCTACGTCCTTAGGTTCGATGAGTGCAGCCATTGATAGCTGCATATGGCTATCAGGATGCATATGTGCGTTTCTGTTTATTCTCATAAGCTTTGATTGAAAATCCATTGCTATTAATGCTGAAGAACCTACTCCAAACAAGTATATATTTTTTGCCTTTTGAATAGCCTCTACTGCTTCTTTCACCTTTTTTTCGTCTAATAATTCAAGTGTGTCCTCAATAGACTTTATATTTTTCTTGCCAGTTTTAATTATAACCTCTTTGATGGTATCTTTGGTATCGATATAATCATAATCAACTTCCTCAACCTTTTCCTCTGCATCATTTTTTGCAAGAGCAATCTTAAATTCTGGAAAGCCTTCAAACCCTATTTTTCGAACAAATCTTATAACGCTAGCTCCACTTGTTCCTGAAAGTGACGCTAGCTCATATGCTGAAAGCTTATATATTTCGCTAGTATTATTTAATATATATTCAGCAATTTTCTTTTCTGATTCAGTCATGTTTTCATAGCTCTGTTTAATTATTAGTGAGCAATTCATATTCTCTCTCCTTTAATTAGGTTTAAATCTGAATTTACCCGCATATCCCAAATAATTCAACAGAAGGATCTCCCTAGAAGATATGCTATTGCCAAATATTACACTTTAGATTTTAGTACAAATAGATTCTTCGTACTTTTTTCAGAACTAAGATATCTTTATATTATATCTATTTATCATTTATTACTGTGGTAAATTCATTAATAATTATATCATATTTTGTCTTAGGAAAAAGAAGCTATGTAAATAATTTGTCATATTAAATTTGTGTAACACTCTCCAAAGCTCTAGATATGAAACCTTTATTAATAGAAAGCAGCTCTGATGCTTCTTCTTTTGAAAGACCAGATTTAATCATCATAATTGAAAGCTTTACATCGTATTCATTTTCCACTAATACTTTTTCAGCTTCTTCTCTGCTTACACCAGTTGCTTCAACTACAAGCCTTTTCGCTCTTTCTAACAGTTTTTCATTACTCGCCTTTACATCTACCATAAGATTATGGTACACCTTACCAAGCTTAATCATAGAACCAGTTGTAAGTATGTTCAGTACCATTTTTTGAGCTGTACCTGACTTCATTCTTGTGGAGCCGGATACCACTTCTGGGCCAACCACAGGTGCTATAGAAATCTTAGCAATCTTTGATATTTCAGAGTCTGGATTACAGGTTACAGCTACTGTGGTTGCACCAATACTATTGGCATAGTTAAGTCCGCCAATAACATAAGGAGTTCTTCCACTGGCCGCTATACCAACTAAAACATCATTACAGGTAAATTTAATGTTTCTTAAATCCTCTGCACACAGCTCCAGGTTATCCTCTGCACCTTCCTGTGCCTTAAAAATAGCCTCTTTTCCCCCTGCAATTATTCCCTGAACCATTTCATATGAAACACCATAAGTTGGCGGGCATTCAGCTGCATCAAGTACTCCAAGTCTTCCACTAGTACCTGCCCCTACATAAATCAGTCTTCCACCCTTCTCAAAGGCCTGTACTATAGTATCCACAGCCTTTGCTATTTGTGGTAATTCCTTTTCTACTGCAAAGGCAACCTTTTTATCCTCTTCATTTATCATGGCTACCATTTCCAAAGTTGAAACCTTGTCTATATTATTGGTAGACTGATTAACCTTCTCAGTAACTAAATTATCTAAATTGGTTCTCATTGCGTCACCTCTATTTTACTTAATGTTATATTTATATTAACATGTCCGAAATTCTATTTCAATATCCATTGAATAAATTTAAATTTTATTTCACATGTAATTTTTTTCTAAATTTCATTAAGATGCGCTTCTATGCCAAATAAGACATACCTTTACTCCCTTTCTAGTTGAAAATGAAAAAGAGGATATCTATTTTTTTAGACACCCTCGTATATTTATATTGAATCATCCTGCATCAAATGCTATGAAGATACAGTTAGTTGTCACTATATTAATTTAATCTTTTGTTCAAATAGTCATGTTTAATTTGAGCTTGGCTTAATTTTCTCTTCTATTTCTTTTAATATATCTTTCTCATAGTACATAATTACATAGCACACCAGACTGGATATTACAAAAACAACAAAAACACTGACTAAATTCATTAAAAGATAACCTAAAGCAAGTACTGACATTACAAGTATAGTAATCTTAAAATTTCTAACTGAATAATAAATAGAAAGTTTTACAGCATCCTTTATACTTATATAAAACCGACATATTATTGGAAATACATAGGTGCTAATAATTAGAGGAATAAATAAGCCCGAAAATAATAAAGGCTTTACTATATAGCTCGTACTAGTTTTGTATTTGATAATTGATAAATCATAAGATACAAAGGTTAAAATTATTGCTAAAAAAAATGACAAGCTTAAAGCTTGCAGGAAATTAACCTTATAAGCTTTGAAATAATCCTTTATTGCATCAACATCCTTCTCCCTAATTAATTTTCCCATAACACTTAATAAAGCAGTTATAGCTGGACCTTCTAATGAAAGTGATATTACAAAAAATATTATACCCTCCGTAAAAAGTTTATCACCATAAGCTAGTATAGTTAAAATTAAAAAAATACTGCAAATTGAAAAGCAAAAAGCACCAGCAATAAAGTACCAAATATAACCCGTAATAGTATAGAGCGGGTTGTCAGTAAAGTCTTCTTTTGCCATGATATACACCTCTCTCTATATAATATAGTTTAATTATAATATAAGTTTTAAAAAATAAAATGTAAACCTTTGAAATTTTTTTACATCTTTTAAGTAAAATGTTGAAATATTTATTTATTAGGTGTAATATAATGTTATTAGAAATAAATGAATATTTAAAAAAATGTATAATATAAACGTTAACATAAATATTAATGTTTTCGTTTTTGTTATAAAATATATATGCATAGAGGGGGATAATATGAAAAACGTAAAAAAACTAATTGCATTGGCTATGTGTTCTACACTAGTTATTTCTAGTTTGGTAGGATGCAGCAGCAAAACCAATCAAACTTCAGCAGGAAACTCAACAAAAGAAGATACTATTACTGCTCTTCTTCCACCAGTTTCTCCAAATTACCAAAAGAACTTTTCTCAGATGGAGGCTGACTTCCATGCAAAGTATCCTAATCTAACACTTAAAATTGAAGCTGCAAGCTGGGAAGATATGACCCAGAAGCTAGATGTTCAAGTAAATGCAGGAACCCCACCAGATATTGCTTTTATGGGATCAGATGGAATATCTAAATACGTTCAAAGCGGCGTACTTTTAGATATAAGTAAAATTGCTACATCTGATATGATTAATGACTTTGAACCAGGTCCTTTAGCTTATATGAAAAATGGAAAAGGACTTTACGGTTTCCCAGCATATATGGAAATTCACGCTATAGGAGGAAACAAGCAATACTTAGAAGCTGCAGGCATCGACTGGAAATCAATTCAGAAGAATGGTTGGACATTTGACCAATTCAGGGAAGCTATTAAAAAAGGTGTTGTTAAAAGTGGCGACAAAACATCCCGTTATGGATTTGTATTTGCTTGCTCAGGCGTTACAGCTAAAGACTATTTAAACATTCTTGTAAAAGAAGCTGGAATGCCATCTCCATTTACTAAAGATTTAAAATATGCATATACAAGTAAGAATTACTTACAAGTACTACAAGGAATAAGAGCTTTAATAGATGACGGATCAATGCCTAAGGAATTAAGCTCAGTAACAGCTGGTATGCGTTGGAACATGTTCTTAACAGGCCAAACAATGATTACCGGTAAGGGACTTGCAGTATTCGAAAATTCTGCAAATGCTAACAACAAGAAACTTGATGCCAAAGATGCAAGCGCTGTAAAGAACAGTATTAAAGTAGATTATGTAGTTCTTCCAGTTCCTACTTTTGGTAACAATAAGCAGCAAGCTACACCAGCAGTAGACGGATATGTAGCATTTAGAGGAAAGAAAGCTCCAACAGATGAACATATGGCAAACATAGCTAAAGCAGCATACTTCTTAGCTTCTGGAAAAGTTGCAGCACAAACAAATAATGATTTATTTGTAGCTCAGATTACAAAGAGCTCAGCTGAAGCAGCAAAGAGCATGAAAGTAGAAAGAAGTGCAGAAAATGCAGCAGCTGTTGATACTTTATTAAAACAAGCTGTAGAAGCTCGTCCTGACATTACTACAGATTTAGGCGATAAAAATATCAAAATTGAAAATCAAGTTATAGTTCCAAAACTTCAAGCACTTCTATCAGGTGAAATTACACCTCAACAAATGTATGATGCAGTAAAAGCAGCAGCAGTTCAAGCATTTGGAGAAGACGGCATAGTTAAAGATTAAGAAATACTTTAAATATATCTCACCTAATTTATTAGGTGGGGTATATTTTTAAGAATACTAAGTAAAAACAATAAAATGTTTAAATGCAATTAATTAGGAGGGACTTATGGAGATTTCAACTAAAAAAAAGAAAAAAGTAAAAGGAGACAGCCTTTGGGGATATGCATTTATAGCTGTTGCATTAATTGTTTTTTGTATGTTTACACTATATCCAGTAATTAGTGCACTTATTATTAGTTTTCAAAAGTATAGGCCCTTAGGTCCCGAGTGGATTGGCTTTGCTAATTATAAGAGTTTGCTTAAGGACACTTTATTTGCAAAATCTATAAAAAATACAATAGTTTATACAGTATGCTCAGTACCTGTATCACTTATTATTTCCTTTACAGTTGCTATACTTATATACCCCTTTAAAAAATGGATACAGACAATGTTTAAGGCTATTTATTATCTTCCTGCAATAGCATCAGGAGTTGCCTTATCAGTTGTATGGCTTTGGATATACGATCCTCTTCCAGAGGGTTTATTTAATAAACTTATAGGCTTATTTGGAATTCACAACCAAAACTGGCTTGGGTCAAGCAAGACTGCAATGTTATCCTTGCTTATAATGAGTTGGCTTTCCAGCCATGGAACAAGTATTATAATATATATTGCAGCACTACTTGGTATACCTGACAGCTATTTTGAAGCAGCTGAATTAGATGGAGCAACTTTCTTTAGCAAGTTAAGATATATAGTTATACCCCTTGTTAAGCCAACTACTTTGTTTTTACTAGTTACCGGTATTATTGGTTCCTTCCAAGTATTTATGAATTCATACATGATGACAGGAGGCGGACCTGATAATGCAACTACAATGGTTGGATTATTGATATTTAATAATGCATTTGTATATTCAAACTTTGGAGCAGCTGCAGCACAGTCTTTAGTACTGGCATTTATTATTGTAATTATTTCTATAATACAGTTTAAGTTTCTTGGCAGTGATGTGCAATATTAATCATGAGGGAGGATACTATAAATGGCACTATACAGTACTTATCAGAAAAATAAAACCGGCTTTGTATTAAAAAGATCATTATCAATAATTGTTCTATTGATATTTGCTTTGTTTACTATATTTCCTATATATTTTATGGTTATTTCATCTTTTGGAGACCCAGTGGAAGCCGGTGCAACAAGCATGTCCTTGCTTCCTCAAAAGTTTACATTAGCTTCTTATAAGTTCTTTTTCCAGTTTAGTCCATATTCTCTAAGATGGATAATAAATTCACTAATTGTAGCTTCAATAATTACTATTTCTAATGTTATCTTCTCTGGAATGGCTGGATACGCATTTTCTAAGATAAACTTTAAAGGTAAAAATGCTATATTTTATCTGCTTCTTTGCTCAATGATGATACCTTATCAAGTTGTTCAGGTTCCACTGTATATTCTTGTAGTTAATGTGTTCCATTTGTCAAATACTTATGCAGCTTTGGTACTACCTGACTTATGTACAATTTATAATATATTTTTGGCAAAGCAGTTTATGTCCTCTATACCATATGAGATTATTGAAAGTGCTAAAATCGAAGGCTGCAATCAATTCCAAATATATACAAAGATTATAGCTCCTATTTCTAAGACAATATTAGCTGTAATGGCTATACTTACATTTATGGGCAGCTGGAATGCTTTCTTCTGGCCTTTCCTTGTTACTAGTAATACTGCAATGCAAACTATTCAAGTAGGACTAAAAAGCTTCCGTTTTGCCAATACAACTTATTTATCACCTATGATGGCAGGAGCTACAATTTCAGCACTTCCTATGTTTATATTATTTTTCACTCTTCAAAAGTACTTCCTAGAAGGAGTAGTAGTTGGTGCTGTTAAAGGCTAATAAAATAATAAAGGAGTATGGATATGGAGTTAAGTTATAGAATAATAGCTGAAGAAGAATATTTTAAAGTAATAGAATTGTGGAATAGGAACATGGGAATTCTTTTCCCTATGGATGAAAAACTATTCTATGGCAATTTAGAAATGGATAAGAATTACAATCAACAGTGTATTTTAGGGGCTTTTGCTGATGCTGAACTGGCTGCATTTATAATATATAAGAAACATACTTCTAATATAGGTTTGATGCCGCCTGCAAAAAAAATGATCAATATTAATTCAATAGCAGTAGATTTTAAATACAGAAACAAGGGAATTGGAAGCAAACTATTAAGTTTATGTGAGGACGAACTAAAAAATGAAGGAGTAACCAGCATAGTTATAGGAAGGGATACCTTTCATTTCTTTCCTGGAGCTCCTACGGAATATATACAGTCTATTGAGTTCTTAAAAAGAAGAGGCTTTGAAGAAGAAAATATAGACAGCGACATGGTATGCGACTTAAAAAACATAGACCTTGAAGAAATAATTATTAAAAAAAACTTAGTAATTAACAGAGATGAAAGATTCGAATTTACTGAGCTTACTGAAAAATATAAGGAAAGTTTAATGGAATTCTTAAAAAAAACATTCCCTGGCAGATGGTATGGGGATATGGATCTTTTCTTTAAGTATGGAATGGAATATAAGGATATTATTATAGTTTTAGATAGAGAAAAGGACAAGGTTGTAGGTTTCAGCCATGTCTTTGACAAATCTTCAAAAGTAATTGGACCTGGAATCTATTGGAGAGAACTGCTTGGCAATAATTATGGCGGTTTAGGGCCAATAGGTGTTGATGCAGATTATAGAAAATTAGGTCTTGGACTTACTCTCCTGTATAGATGTCTTGAAATACAAAAAAAACGTGGAGTAAGCAAGATGTGCATTGATTGGACAGATCTTCTAGATTTTTACGGTATATTTAATTTTATGCCATGGAAAAGTTACTTACATATGACTAAAAAAATTTAATTTTTACAATTAATTAAGCAGGTGTTATGCCTGCTTAAAATATAAGTATAATATTATTACAAGGAGGTTTTTATTTTGAATATAAAAAATATGTCACTAGAACAAAAGATAGGTCAGATGTTCATTGTAGGTTTTGAATCTCCTTACGTTGATGAACACATAACTAAAGTTATTAAAGAATGTCATCTTGGCAATATAATTTACTTTTCAAGAAATATAAAGGATTCAAAACAGCTATTCGAAATGAATAAAGAACTTCAAAAAATGGCATTAAGTGAAAATAATGCTCCTTTGTTTATATCCATAGATCAGGAAGGAGGAATGGTTACAAGAATACCTAAGGGTGCAACCTTCTTCCCAGGAAATATGGCTCTATCTGCTGGAGGAACTTCAGAGGATGCTTATAAACAAGGCTGTTACTGCGGTGAAGAGCTTAATGTACTTGGAATAAACATGAATTTAGCTCCAGTTTTAGATGTAAATATCAATTCTGATAATCCAGTTATAGGTGTTAGAAGTTATGGAGAAGATCCTAAAAGAGTTTCAGCATTTGGAACTTCCTACATCAAAGGCCTTCAAGAGAGTGGAATTATAGCAACTGGAAAACATTTTCCTGGTCATGGTGATACAAGTACGGACTCCCATTTGGACTTAAGCAGCGTTCCTCATGATAAAAAAAGACTGGATCAGGTGGAATTATATCCATTTAAGAAAGCTATAGAAAGCGGAATTAATGCCATAATGTCAGCACATGTTGTGTTCCCTGCTTATGAAAGTGAAAACCTTCCAGCTACCTTATCTAAAAAAGTGCTTACAGGCCTTTTAAAAAATACCCTTGGGTTTAATGGCTTAATATTAACAGACTGCATGGAAATGAAAGCAATTGACACCTATTTCGGTACAGAAAAGGCTGCTGTTATGGCTGTAGAGGCTGGCGCTGATTTAATCTGCATTTCGCATTCCTTGAATAAACAAGTACAGGCTTATAATAACCTACTTGATGCAGTTAAAACTGGCAGAATAAGCGAAGAAAGAATAGATGAATCTGTAAGTAGAATAATTAGTATTAAGAATAAGCTTAAAATTGATAAATTTTTAAATTCTTCCTTTGAAGAAATTGAAACCATATTAAACAATGAAACTCATAAGGAATTTGCACAAAAAATAAGTGAGCAGAGCATAACCCTTGTAAAAAATCAACAAATGCTGCCACTTAAAAATACCGAAAAGATTTTAACTATTTCAACAAACGCAATATCAACAACTGGTGCTGATGATTCTCTATCAGAAAGAAGTATTGCAAAAGTTATTGGCAACGGCTTCAAAAACTTTTATAATGAGGTTATAGATATAAAGCCCACTGCAATACAGGTTGAGCATATTAAAGAAATAGCTACAAGCTTTGACAAGATTATAGTATTTACCTATAATGCACATCTTTATAGGGAGCAAGCAGAGCTTGTAAGCAAGATTTATGACATAAATAAGAACCTGATAGTGATTTCCATGAGAAATCCTTATGACATTAAAGCATTTAGCTATGTTCCTTGTTATGCTGCAGCCTATGAATACACTCCAATATCATTAAACAGCCTGATAAAGCTCCTAAAGGGCGACATCAAAGGATCTGGCAAGCTTCCAGTGAGCTTATAAAATAAGGGCTTATTAACATTAATTTGCAGCAACACATCTAAAAAAATATTTATAATATTTATCAGCATAATACTAAAGCGGAGGTTTTAACTTGAATAGAATAAAAGATTTGCCACTTAAAGAAAAACTAGAGAATATTTGGTACTATTATAAATGGTATATACTTGCAGGTGTTTTTTTAGTTTTATCAGTATCAATATTAATAAGTTCATTTTTAACTAGAGAAAACTATGTATTTAACGTCAGTATTGTGGGCTACTATGAAAATTTAAATAAGGATGAAGTAACTAATTTTCAAAAGGAAGTAACTAAACTAGTTGTTCCTGCATCACGTAAAAATACTTCTGCCTTAATAGATTTATATCAAGCCAAAAATACTAACAGCAAATACAAGGATTTAGAACCCTCCGCTGTAGAGAAGCTGTCTGTAAAAATGGCAGCCAAAGATGTAGATATTTTAATTATTAACAAGGATGATTTTGATTTCTTCATGAAACAGGGCACGTTTTTTAGTCTTGATTATTTAAATCTAGACTCCAATGATAAAAACAGCAAACTTATTAAATCAAATTCTTCTGTTTATGGGGTAAGTGTTGAAGGCAACAAGCTACTAAATAAAATTGGATACGATACAAAAGATAAATTCATAGGTATTTTAGCAAATTCAAAGGATAAGAAAAACTCAGAAGAAGTGCTAAATTGGATACTTAAGTATGACTAAAATATAACAAAAAACATGTAAAGGAGCTATATCAAGCTTGGCAAATCAATGCATGCAGCACATTTTATATACTACAGCAGTGATTTTAAAATAGCTTTATTTTGATATAGCTCCTTTAGTCATATAATCTTTAAATCGATTGTACTAATAATAATTAAAAACTTTCATTTAAATATATCAGCTTCCTTTTAAAATAGTTTGAAAGAAGATCACGGTTTCCTGTTATCTTTAAATCCTCACTCCAAATTAAATCTTCCAAGGAAGCATATCCTGTAATAAGCTGAGTTAGTGTCTGTATGCTGCAGCTTAAATCCGGCGAACAAACCTTCTTTACTACTTTAACGCCTTCTTTATTCCAGCTAACTTCAAAGCATCCATTGTTCCATTCTAAAAAGTTATCTACCACCTGAAAGGCTAGAGTTCCTTCACCTTCTGGGCAGCCTTTAAGTTTTAATACTTCCTCCAAATCTACTATTCTGCACATTCCAAGATTATATAATTCCGTTTTTACACAGGAGGAATCAGGAAAAAGAAGGCTTAAATTATAAAATTCAGTAGTTTCCCATATGAAATCCCTGTAATTCGGTACAAAATCCCCGAGGAAACTTAAAATTCCTATAAATGCTTCATTATTCAGCCATACAAGTTCTTTTACAAGCATGTCAGCACCTAAGTCCTGTCTCTTCCGGCACTTAAAAGTTATATAGCCCTGTGGCTCTTCTTTTGAATCATACCATACATAAGTATAAATGTTATTCATGTAAGGATCCTCACCAATGTGGTGCTTCCATAAGATATCACTTCTCAGCACTGCTAAATTTCTCTCTGCAACAAAACAGCCATAAATTCGTCTTATATAACTGTCATCAGTACCTGGAATATATAACTTAAGCTTACCACTGTTTGTAAAATGCTTAAAGGATGCAAGAGGAATAATATATTTTACTTTTCCCGCACTTGTTTCATAGCCGTACTTTCTATAATATTCACTTGAGAATGGATAGAGAAAGGAGAGCCACTGCTTGTTTTCTCTCATTTCCCTAAAGCAGTACTGAAAAAGCTTTCGTATATATCCCTTATTTCTCTCCTCGGGAAGGGTAACCACTCCACCGATTCCAGCCATAGCTGTGGTTTTGCCTTCAAAGCTGATTTTAAAGGAAGATACCTCCATAGCTGCGCACATCTTGTTGTCATCATTGAAAAAAGCTCTAAAGGTCTCATAGCCATTATAAAATTTTTCAGGTTCCTTATAAGCATCACTAAAATCCTTGCTCCATCTAAAAGCTATAGAAAGTATCTTCATTGCATCAATGTGTTCTTCAGGTTTAATTTTTCTAACTTCCATACCTACCTCCACACTAATTCTAAATATCCTTCAAGTACTTAGCCGTTAATTGCCATTAAAACTGCTCCATAGGCTGCATCATTTTTCATATTCACAACTTCAACAAGTGGATAATTTTTGCTCATCAATCTCTTGAATTCAGAGGATACCCTTTGGTTTTTCTCTATAACGCTGCCGTTAACTGCTAGAACTGTCTTTTTATTATTTAAATTCAGGCTATCTAAAACAGCTTTACTTACTAAGAAAAGCTCATAGGCTGCTTTTTCAAGTATTTCCTCTGCAGCAATATCCCCTTGCTTATAAGCCTCATCTACAAGCTTTGCAAGTGAAGCTATTTCACTTTTCCCTGCGCCACTTCTATAAACATAATCTATAAGCTCAGTGGAATTTTTAAGTTTTAAATGATTTAAAATTAAATCTGTCATAAGTGTACTTTCCTCAATGCCGTCAAAGGCCTTAGCTATTCTGTTTATAGCACTAATTCCTATATAATAGCCACTGCCTTCATCTCCTATGATATGTCCCCATCCGCCTGCTCTTTTTGTTTCACCATTAGTATTTCTGCCATAGCAAATGGAACCTGTGCCTGAAATTAAAATTACACCTTCAGCTCCGCCAACTCCTCCATAAAGAGCAGTTACAGCATCATTGGTTATAATTGTTTTGCCTTTAAAGCCAGTACTTCTGATTATTTCTTCCATAATAGCTTTGTCGGAAGGCCTGTCAACTCCAGCAGTACCTATGCATATTATCTCTATATCCTCTAGGGACAGCTGTGCTTTTATCAATGTATCATTTAAAAGCTCCTTCAGCATGTTCAAAACAGCTTCCTTTCCCATTGAATTGATATTGCATGGTCCTCCTTCCATAGTTAAGATTACATTTTCATTTTTATCTGCAAGCTTTAGAGCAGTTTTTGTTCCGCCTCCGTCGATTCCTATAACATAACACATATTACCTACTCCTTATTAAAATTTATTTTTTCAATCTATTAGTATTTTTAAGTAAACAGACTTATTGTTACTTTAGATTCTTAATAACTTTCCAGGTCTCATAAGTTTCATGGGTAAGCATCCATGCAGCAGCACCTGGAAGATTATACTTTTTAACCAAATCCATTCTCATTTTCACAGATACTTCGTCCTCAATCCAAATAAAATGCATATCTTCAGCCTCGTCATTATAAATTAACTTGTTCTGTTTTGAATAATCATCAAATATAAGTACTGAATCGTCTATTTTATTTTTCATTTCCTTCATATTTATGGGCACAACCTCTACTGTCTTGTACATTTCCTCGTTTGGGCTTAGCAGTCTGCATATATTCTTTTTTATATAAGCTTCCTGCATACAAACCCTTATTTTATAATAATCGCCACTGTCACCTAGATAATCTAATACATCCCCAGGGTTAATTGTTATTTTTTCCGATGTATCTTTTGGCTGTAAATATCCAAAAATTCCTTCCCATTCCACAACTACTACAGATTTTGATTCAGGTTTAATCTTTGTAACTTTCCAATCTCTGCTGTAAAATGGAATTCCTAAAATTAGCTTTTCTTTTGGAATGCCCATGTTTAACAGCTCTGTTATCCCTTCTTCCACCCAAGGAAAAGAAGCTGTAGAGCCTGGAACTATATCCAACCTCCCATTTTCATCATAGGCCATAAAGCATATATAATCCACATGCTTCGAAAGCTCTTTTCTGTCATAGCACTTTCCCCAAGCATCAGAATCAGATTCTCTTGTTATATCAATGGAGACAACAAAGTTATACCATTTAAGCTCTACTGAGAGCTTCTCCACATACCTATTATATACCTTCTTACACTTGCTGCCGAAGCCTTCGAAATCTATATTGATCCCATCCAAATCATATTCCAAAGCATACTTAACTATTTCATCTATTTCCTTATTCACTAAGCTTTCATTTGTGTATACAGTATAATTTCTGCCTGCATTAAAGTCTGCAATCAGACCCCATACCTCATAGCCATGATTATGGGCAATTCTTACATATTCTCTATCGCACTTTTCCATAACCTTTATACTGTCTTTACTATTTGCATCACCTGCCCTTGTGAACCAGGTAGGCGATATCACATCTAAGCCCTGCTCCATGCAATTCTTATTTATATATTTGCTATAATGCTCTTTATTTTCCCCCTTGCCCTGAATAGAATCCCAAGCTATCATTATTTTTTGAGGGCCGTCATTATTAACTGCCCTAGCATGATCTTTGGTTACAAAGCCATATTTGCTGCCAAATCTTATTTTATAAAAGCTGCTGTCCTCCTCATAAACCCTATAGATTTTACCCGGCATTGCTTTTCTCTCATCCCTGATTCTACTTTTATTAAGCAAAAGCCATGTTTCTTCAGTTATTTCTATATACTTGCACCCAGTTGAAGCACCCATATTGTTAACTCTCCTTTCAACTAGAGCTATAAATAAAATTGTTTAATCATAATCTAACTTGTAATGAATATATTAACTTTTAGTATATATGATAATTTTCCTTTAGTTTTTTAAACTCTTCACTTTCTTTTCTCCACTTTTCAATAAAGCCTTCAGCTTCATATTTCCTATTTCTTACTTCATCCGAACCTGAAAGAAAATCAATAAAGTGATGTGACCCTTCCTTAAATGGAGGCAGCCATTGAAATTTTTCTCTATCCATATCCACAACTTCATATAGAAGGTGTATTCCAACCTCTATAGCTTTAACCTTTTTCTTATCAGTAATATGGATCTGTACCCCCCTGCACAGCTCTCCTTTATGCTTTGAGAAGGTAGGCTCAAAATACATAGGTCTAAAAAGCACACCCTCTAAGCCTTTGCTGTTCATTATATCCGAGAGCTTATATGCATCCAGCCAAGGTGCTCCAATAGTTTCAAAAGGTCTTGTGGTTCCTCTTCCTTCAGAAATATTCGTTCCTTCAAAAAGGCAGGTTCCATTATATAGCACTGCTGTGTTTACTGTAGGAATATTAGGGCTGGGGTTAACCCATAATAAATCTGTATCATCATAATAAGCCTCCCTATTCCAGCCTTCAAGCTTAACCACCTCTAAATCACAGTTTATATTAAATTCCTTATTCATGAATATTGCCAATTCCCCTATAGTCAATCCATATCTTGAAGGTATTGGGTACATTCCTACGAAGGATTTAAATTCTACATCAAGTATATTTCCCTCTACACACTTTCCTCCAATTACATTTGGTCTATCCAAAACTACAAAGCTTTTATGGTTTTCTGCGCAGCTTTCCATGCAGTAAGCCATGGTATAAAGAAATGTATAGTATCTAGACCCCACATCCTGAAGGTCTAATACTAAAACGTCAATATCTTTTAATATCTCAGGTGAAGGCTTCTTGTTCTTGCCATAAAGACTGAATACGGTTATACCTGTAGCTTCATCTATGTATGTATCCACTGACGCTCCAGCCTGAAGATTCCCCCTTATTCCATGCTCAGGTGAATAAAGAGCAGTAAGATTAAAGTTCTCATTTAATATATCTATGGTAGATCTAAGGCTCTTATTAACTCCCGTAGGACAGCTAACAAGCCCTAATCTCTTCCCCTTAAAAAGATGACTATATTTTTCTATCACATCTATACCATTTTTAACAATTAGCTTTTCCATATTATCACCCCAATGTTCTACTATTCTACTGCAGACATAACTGCATTATGAAATAATCTTCGAAATCGTATTATATTATCATTTTCCCTTGTTGGATGTACCCTGTTGGTTAAAAGTATAATATACACATCATTTTCTATATCTGTCCAAATGGAAGTACCTGTGAAGCCTGTATGTCCAAAAGCCTTTGGCGATATAATATCACCGCCTGAAGATAATATCCTGCCTTTAACACTCCATCCCAAGGCTCTGTTTTCCTCAAGTCCCTCAGTATAATTTTGTATCATAGCCTTAAAGGCTGCCCTAGAAATTAACTGCTTGTTTTTATAATTTCCTTCATTAATAAGCATGGAAGCAAACTTAGTCATATCCTCAATGTTTGAGAATAAACCTGCATGACCTGAGATTCCACCAAAAAACCTTCCATTTTCGTCGTGACATACACCTATTAAAGTTTTTCCGCTTTCTAAATCTATCTCGGTGGCGGCAACATTGCTACTGTTAGGTTTAAAACAAGTATTGTTCATTTCTAAGGGCTCGAACACATGCTTTCTACATAGATTATCTAGAGAATCTTGTCCAACCTTTTCAAGAATATATTTAAGCAGAATAAAGCCATAGTCGCTGTATACTACTCTTGTCCCAGGTTTATATATAAGCTTTTCCTTAGATATAAACCTTACTGCATCCTGAAAATCACTGCAATGCTTGTAAAGAGATCCAAAGGCAGGTAAGCCACTGGTATGAGTCAAAAGATTAAAGAGGGTTATATTCTCTTTTTTTTCATCCTTAAAAAATTCTACATACTGACTTACCTTGTCAAATACTGAAATCAGCCCTTTTTCTAAAAATATCATAAACAAGGTATTGGTAGCTACCACTTTAGTTAAAGACGCCATATCAAACAAGGTGTCCCTCTCCATAGGCAGCTTCTCAGGAATTAAGCATCTATTTCCATAATGCTGAATTTTATATATTCCACTCTTATGTCCTACAGCTGCAGCAGCACCTGGAAAATAGTCCTTTGAAATACCTTCTTCTATCAGGCTAAAAGCATAATCTAATCTATCAATATTAATTGGCATGAAAACACCGCCTTTTATTTAATTTAGGCTAATTCTGTAACAATTATAGATTAAAAGGATTCTTTTATCTGTTTAATTGCAAGTGGGTCTACTGCAAAGGCCTGTGCTCTTTCTTTTCTTGCTTCACAACCTCTTACCTTGCTTAAAGCGTCATAATATTCATAATACTTAAAGGAAGTACTGTTTGTAACAAACCATATCTTCTTTAAGGCTTCCATCCATAAATGGTAGCCCTTTGAAATATCTATGAATGTATAAGGCTTGAATTCGTGGGAGTCTTCCCAGTTTTCAGCAAAATATGGACCTGCTGCAAAATGTCTTGGGTTTTTCCTCTCAAAACCAGCTATTCCTGCATAAAACTGAGCATCCATAACAATTCTGCTGGTTGCAGCATGATCTTTATGCATACTATTTTTCCAGTGAGTTATAAGAATATCTGGCTTATGCTCTCTTATTAAATCCGCAACCTTAAATCTTGGCTCATCTGTATCCGGAAGCTCTCCGTCCTTATAATCAAGGACTATGCTTTTCCCTCCCAGCATCTCAGCAAATTCTCTAGCTTCTCTTATTTTCTGCTCGGCATATTGCTCTACTGTTAAATGAGGAGGGTTTCCTTTTTCACCTGGTGTCATATTAACTATTGTAATTTTATCTCCCATTACTGAATGCTGAGCAAGGACTCCCCCCGCAGTTAGCTCCATGTCACCAACATGGGCTCCAATTGCCATTATATGAAGTTGTTTTCTTTCCATTGTTATATCTCCTTTCTCATTACTGCCCAGGTTTTTACAACATTAAAACCTGCAGCATCATACATTCTTTTTGCGTTATTTGTAGCTCCTGTGAATAAAGACATAAAGCCTGCACCTTCTTTTTTAAAGCTTTCACAAAGCATAAAGAATAGCAGCTTTCCTATTCCGCCTCCCTGATGCTTTGAATCAACTCCAATTCCAGAGAACTTGCCTCTTCCGCTTGGCTCTATTTCTACAGGTCCTGCAAATCCGCAAATCTCACCCTTATCTGAAGCTACTACTATTGGAAATGGCTTTTCAAGAGCAATATTATCCTCTATCTCTTTTCTCCATAGTTCATTCTTTAGATCATCATATAAAGCATCAAAGCCATAATGCTTGCTTTCATCATAATATTCTATAGTTATCCCTTTTTCCTTTAACTGAGAGAGTTTATTAAGAGATTTTTCATCAAGTTCAAATTTTGCAAGATCCATATACATGGAAACTTCCATTGTTCTTAACATGTAGCCATGCTTCTTAAAAAATTCAAAAGCATAGCTGTCTGCATCAACTCCAGGTGCATTTGGATGATCATGCTTGTTATTTGAACCAGGAATATACCATTCTAGATTTATGGGATTAAAGAATATTATTTGTATCATTTTCTTTCCACTGCCTATAAGAAACTCCTCAACAGCTTTTAAAAGCATGCTTCCATAGCCTTTATTTCTATATTGTCTGTTCACTAATACAAAGGTCAAATACCCAGGGGTATTTTCAAAGCTTTCACCTGGAAGGAATTCCTTCTTAAACAGTCCATTTGCAAAGCCTATTATCTTTCCGTCTTCTATGCCAACAAAGGTTCCTTCATAACTGAAGTTAAGGTTATTAATAAATTTATCTCTAAAGCTTTCTTCAGTGAAAGGCTTGTACGGCATTTCATTGCTGCAGGACTTATTCCAAAGCTCCACAACTCCTTTAATATAAGAATCACAAAATCTTTTAATCTCCATTTTAATACCTCCTTGAGTTTCTGAAGATTGCCAACTTCCATACTGCTTTTGTTTTTCTGCAGCTAGTGTTAGCTCTTATAAATGTATAATATACCCTAGAGTAAAAGTTTTCAACATTTAATTTCACATTTTTATATATATTCTGAAACTTTTTTTCATGACTATTTATTGCTTAATTTTAACTTGCTAAGGACACCACCTTCTCCTGTATTCAATTTTGCTTTTGGTATCTATTTTATCTCTATAGAAACAGTAAAGCCCTAATTACTAAAATTCACTTTTTAGCAATTAGCGGCTTCTGCTTCAAAAATTCCAAAATATATTTATCTCTCTATTCCCAGTGTTCTTATCCATTTCCCCTACCTCAATATAATCTATTAGCTCATTTACCATCGCATGGGTTAAACCTATGCAATTTGTAAACTTTCTAATTAACTCTTCCTTACCTTCTGTTCTATTCTCTTTCCCTTCAAATTCTTCTTTTCGTTTTTCTAACTCTTCAGCTAAATGAGTAAACTCCTGTTCCTCATTGTAAAACAAGTCATTTAACTCCTTGAACTGTTTTTCTGTTATATTTCCCTTAATCTTATCAAGATAGAGACTTTTTATAGCTTCTCTTCTGCTCTTAATATCCTCTTTTAGCTTCTTTATTTTATTTTCAATACCATGAATCTCATTTGCTTTTGAAGCTTCTAGTACTATTTGAGAACATAGCTTATTCATATCACACAAAGTATTAATATGATTTTTAATCCTAGTACTCACAATATCCTCAAGCTCATCAATTCTAACAGAATGACTTGTGCATAACTTTTCCTTGCCTGAAACTGAATACAGCTTACACCTTAAGTAGCTGTACTTTTCGCTGCTGTTAAACTTATTCATGGAGCTTTTACAATCCATGCATCTGATTTTCCCCGCAAATATATGTGTTTTACCTATTCCAGTGCTTCTAACCTTTGAAGCAATTCTTCTCTGAACCTCTTCAAAGGCTTTCTTATCAATTATAGCTTCGTGTGCATCTTCAAAAATAATCCAGTGAACCTTATCAATTGATCTGACTTTTTTTGATTTATAACTCATCTTTGCCCTTTTATGCTGAACCATATTGCCTATATACATTTCATTTTTTAATATACGCTTCACAGTAGTTTTATTCCAAAGTTCATATGTTTCTTTTGCTGATGGGTTAATATAATTTAAACCTTTAATCTTCTTATATTTTGTTGGGCTAGGTATTTTTCTTTCATTTAAAATATTAGCTATACGCTGCGTGCCATTTCCCTGCATATATAAATTAAAGATATGCCTTACTACCTCAGCAGCTTCTTCATCTAATAACAACTTATTATTATCATTTGGATCCTTTATATAACCAAAGCAAGCAAAAGACCCAATAAATTTTCCTGTATGCTGCTTCATTCTAAATACTGATTTTATTGACTCACTAATATCTTCACAGTACCACTCGTTTATAAGTCCATTTATCTGTCTGGACTTTTTATTGTGCTTATCAAGAGTATCTACTCCATCTACTACTGTTACAAATCTAATGCCCCATTCAACAAACTTGTTATGGAGGTACTTCTCTACAAGCTCCATATCTCTTGTAAATCTCGATTGTGATTTGCAGAGAATAATTTGAAACTTACCATTTTCAGCATCCTTTAGCATCCTATTGAACTCAGGTCTCTCACCATCAAGTCCTGAGTAATCATCATCACTGTAAATGCTATATATATCCCACTCTTTATCAAGAGCGTATCTTGTTAATAAATTTTTTTGATTTTGTATACTTTCACTGTCCTCTGTTGAATTCTTTTTATTGCGATCCTCATCTGATAATCTACAATATATAGCTACCTTATACATTATTAATTATATACTCCCCTTATATTGCTTAAAGAAGTATAACTAACTAACTTGTTTAATCTGAAGAACAAGCTAGTTAATTTTATCTAAGGTAGTTTTTCTATTTTCTCTCATTGGCTTCTGATTTTATTATACTTATTATCAGGTTTTCAAGAACTTCCTTTTTCTTCTCTTGAAGTTCATTTTTAAAAAACTCATTTACAGTTACTTTTCCTTTTTTCTTTTTCATACCAGCACCTCTAGGTAATACATATGGATTATACTTCATATATATTCTTCTAATGCCTGTACAATTTCTTCATAAATTTAATAATATTTTTTATCTACGGTTGTTGACTTAATCTTCTTCTTTCTTCAATATATCCATATTCCTACTCACCTATTATTTCAATAATCTTCTCACAAATTTCATGGCTTACCATGGAATCCTCAATACTTGGCTCTGGCTTATTCCCATTCTCAACACAATCAATAAAGTACTGTACTATCTGATAAAAGCCTCTCTTGTACAGTGTAGGCTTCCAATCATCAAATTTTTCAAAATTATTATCCATGCCACTAAAATGAGTACACTCTACCATATCCTGTACTACATACTTATTACCTTCCACCATATACTCAACCTTTTCTTCCGTTACACCATTATTTCTATTCATTATCCCAATTGCAGTGCAATTATCTCCAATTAGTTGAATAATAACGCTATATAAAAAGTTTTCTTTTTTAACATATTGAACTTTTACATCCTTAATCTCTTTTCCCATCAAGAATCTAATGGTATCCACCACATGAATAAAGTCATCCATGATAAATCGCCTTGTTTCTCCTGGAAGGATATATCTATTCTTTTGCATTATAATAATATCAGCATCCCCATAATCTCTTAAACTTTTATACATTGGTGCAAACCTTCTATTAAAGCCTACCATTGCAATAACACTTTTCGCCTTAGCTAATTCAACTAGCCTCTTAGTTTCTTCTATTTCTAAAGAAATTGGTTTATCTATATATACATGAATTCCATTATTAATTAACTTTTCTGCTATCTGTACATGCGCACAGGTAGCAGCGTGAATAAAGGCAGCATCTATATTTTTATTCATAAGCTCTTCTACTGTCTGTACATATTCATTGATTCTATATTTTTTTGAAACCTTCTTCAATATTTCTATATTTCTAGTACAAAATACTATTTCAACATTATCCATTTCAGTTATAACTGGTAAGTAAGCCTTTTGAGCAATATCTCCAAGTCCAATAATTCCTATTCTCATTTATCCCATCTCCTTAAGCTTATTAATACTATAATACCATAACATTCTTCTATGAATACATTGGTAAACCTTAATGGCTTATGATTAAATTGGTTTTAAAACATAGCTTCTTCATACATAACTTAAAAATTAAAATTAAGTTCCCTTGTCTTGCTATTGTAGTTAGAAGAAAAGAAAAAAATGCCCATATACAGGATTTCTTCCATAGCATATGGACATTATTTTTTATCAATCATTTTAAAATAACCTATAAATTATATTTAGTATAATAACCTTTTTTGCTTATACTCTCTTCTAATTACCTAGACAAATTCGCTAAGTCTTCCAGAGACAGCTTAGTGATGATTTCATACCCTTTACCTCGTCCCAACGGCTTAATAATTACTGTCCCCATATCTGGAATTTGGCCCAAGCCAATTCCCTGTGGAAAACTGTGGGAAATAATTACCTTATTACTTCCTTGAGAGGGACTGACTTCTAATTGAGATTGAAGGTAATCTAATATTCTTTTCTGTTCTATACTGGGCAAATTTCCACTTAACCTATAGATTTGAAAAAGAAATGGATCAATTTGTATATTGGCTCTTCCAAAAGCTAACTGGCCCGTTTCTATGGCTCTGCAAAGTGGGCTGGTTAAAGTAGGGTAACTAATAGGAATCCCCAGCATGCGAAATAGTTGTCCATAATAAATCGCCTGCCTTCTTCCAACTTCAGAAAGATTTCTTTGAGTATTACAGTCATAGAAATTGAAATTAGGCTGATCCTCTCCAACTGTTGCTTCCCCATGCTTAGCATATAATATATATCCTCCACTTCTAAGCAAATTAAATAATGAACTATTCAAAGTAATTTCTCCTTTTACTCATGCTATTTATATCACTACCAATATACGGTACTTACTTTAAATTGTTCAAGTTTATAAGCAATATTTGAATAGTAAAATTGGCAAGCTGCTTCTCTGTTCACCAATACATATTGATAAGCATATTTTAAATTAATGAGTATCTATAACGCATAATTCTAATTTAAAAACCTATTTAATTTAGTAATGAAAAACTTAGACATAGCCTACTTCTTCAAAATCTGTGTTTATGACACCGCACCACATGTAGTGGATCCTGTTAATCCTGGTGCAGTAGATGAAATTCTAAACATGGGACAGTGCTGGAAGGAAGAGGGCTTCAAGCAATATAGAAAAAATATCATTGATATCAATAAGGAGGTTGGGAGAACCTTTAGAAGAGCTTATAGGTATATAGGCGCTGCAAAATTAGTGCATGATGACTGGAGCAACTTCAATAGCGAAGCTCTAAACCTTTCAAAGTTAAATAAACTAAAAGAAGAACTAAAGGATAAGATTTTAAACACTCCAGTATCTACTAGCGGTTTTGACAGACATCTTTTTGCTACAGCATTTACTCCCGAAGGAATTGTCACTTTTGTAGATACTCTTTATCCTGATTATAAAGATGTTTATGTTTTAAACGGCGGCCCTGGAACTGGGAAAACTGACATACTTGATTATATTTCAAAGGAAGCCTTAAAAAGAGGCTATTATGTAGAAATATATCACGATCCATTAATTCCAGATAGAATAGAACACATATTTATTCCTGAACTAAGCACAGCTATTCTTACTTCCAATGAAATTAATCAAAAACAATTTAATGGCTACCAAATCTATATGGATAATGTATTAAATCCTTATGTATTAAATAAAAATAGAGAAGAAATAAAACACTCCTCAGAAGCTTTCTACCAATTATTAAATAAAGGACTTGAAATTATTTCCCATGCAAAACAGCTTCATGACCAAATGGAGACATATTATATTCCTAACATGGATTTTGACAAGGTCAATGAAGTAAGCGACACAGTTATAAACAAAATTTTAGAGTATGAAAAAGAATATCTAGAAAAGAAGTAACAAAAAAATTAAATGGGTTATCTCAAAATAGAGAGTATTCTCTATAAGGAGATAG
The DNA here is from genome assembly GCF_026012015.1 of Clostridium omnivorum. NCBI lineage: Bacteria > Bacillati > Bacillota > Clostridia > Eubacteriales > Clostridiaceae > Clostridium > Clostridium omnivorum. The sequence continues at coordinate 985,483 of NZ_BRXR01000001.1, forward strand.
CCCTTTTAAATTATCTGCGTCTATTAACTGTAATCCCAAGCAACACTTACATCATATAGCTGCTTGAATTTTAGTTGGCTTTTCTTTTTTAGCCAATGCAAGAAGAAGTCCTAGTGCTATAGATAAAAATGCTGAAACAAGAACCCTATACTGTGAAGGAATCAAGAAAACAATAGTATGAGCTGGTATCCAGAAAAATGGACAGGTTTTTAGCCAGCTAAACTCAACAAGAGAGTTCCAATCATTTTTGGTTATAAGTTCTTTAAGTGTCACCTTGCCTCCCTTTGTATCGTATTTCTCATCTATATACATATCAGTAAATCTGTGAAACACCATCATCATTGGCCCAAAGGTTACATTCATAATAGCACTTCCAAAGAAGGCCTGGGCTAAGTTTGAGCCCTTAAATGGAAGTCTACCTGCTGCTTGAGCTGCTGCAGCCCCTCCCATAAATACTGTAAATACAAGGGTTACCATCATACCAATAATCCCCCATATTAAAGCCTTATAGAATACACCCTTAGGTATAACCCATTCCCCTTTTAAAACTCTTATGCCAAGCAAATCTCCCATGCTTGCAAGTATGGCAAATTTTACGAAACCGCCTGTGTAAGGATGAGCATCTGTTACGGTTATAAATGCAACTCTTGAAGCTGGAATAACTAATATAAGTATCCACACCAACAGCCCTGCTCCCCAAAACAAATCACCTTTTTTCATCTTGACCCTCCTGTATTTCTATTCTGCCCATAACAATTAATAATTGTTATACATCCTAAACTAAAGCCATTCCCGTTTCAATTGCCTTTAAATTTAATTCAACAAATTGAGGTTTAACGTTGTCTTTAATAATCTTTTCCCAATCTATAGACTGAAGTCCCATTGCTTTTATAATTGTTCCTAGAAGGATTACGTTCATAACCTTTGAATTGCCAAGCTCTTGTGCCTTTCCAGCTGCATCTATAGCTGTTGTTTGAACCTTGCTTGAAAGCTCCCCTATTACGTCAGATGGATAATCAGCTTTTCCAGAAAGTATCGGCATTGAGTTTATCTCAAAGTCATTTACTACAACCTTTCCATTTGGTTTTAAATACTTAAGCCATCTTAGAGCTTCCATTTTTTCAAAAGAAACCAATATATCTGCTCCTCCAATTTCTATAACTGGAGATTCTACTTTATCACCATATCTTACTTGGGAGGAAACAGAACCTCCTCTTTGAGACATGCCATGAATTTCACTCATCTTTACATCGTAGCCAGCTTCCATAAGACCAGTTGTGAGAAGCTTGCTTGCTAAAATTGTTCCCTGACCGCCTACTCCAACTAATAAAATACTTTTAACCATTTTACGCTTCCACCTTTCCTATAGCCTTTACTGGGCATACTTGAAGACAAACTTCGCAGCCAACACAAGAATCTGGATTAATACTTGACTTCTTTGAAGCCTTATCAAAGGATAGTGCTGGACAGCCTGTTCTTATACAAGCTTTGCAGCCTATACACTTTTCAATGTCTACCTTGCACTTTTTTGTAAATACACCCTTGAATTCTTCCTTGTCTTCATAGGATAATTTCTTTAAAACGCATGGCCATCTTGTAATTATTACCGAAGGCTCATCCAGGCTTAGTGCCCAATCAAGAGCATTTTTAACTGCCGCAAGGTTGTTTGGATCTATTGATACAACGTGTTTAATACCACAGGCTTTAACTAAGGCTTCAATATTTACCTCAGTAGTTTCCTTTCCCTGAAGAGTATAGCCTGTACCTGGGTTTTCCTGATGTCCTGTCATACCTGTAATACGGTTGTCCAATATAACATTGACAGTATTGCTTCTATTATAAACTACGTCAAGCAATGAATTTATGCCTGTATGGAAGAAGGTTGAATCTCCAAGTATGGATACAACTCTCATCTTATTATCTTCTTTCATGTTAAATACCTGCTGAGCTCCATGCCCTGCACTAATGCTTGCACCCATGCAGATATTAAAATCCATTGCATTATATGGTTCTGCAAAACCAAGAGTGTAACATCCTATGTCACCTGATACCATTACATTCTTTCTCTTTCCAAGCTCATAGAAGAAACCTCTATGAGGGCAACCTGCACATAGTGTTGGAGGTCTTGAAACAACCTTGCTTTCATCAAAGCCTATTGTAGGGTTTGTTTCTCCAAAAACTGCCTTCCTTATAACATCTGGAGTCATTTCACCATATGGAGGGAAGAAATTATTTCCATAGCAATCAAAGCCCAAAATTCTTACCTGCTCTTCTATATACGAATCATTTTCTTCTATTACATAAATTTTTTCAACCTGGCTTGCAAACTCTTTAATCTTCTCAGTTGGCAGAGGGTTAGTAAAACCTAGCTTTAAATAGGATACTGAATCTCCAAACACCTCTTTAGCAAAAACAAAAGATGCTCCTGAAGCTATTACTCCAACCTTCTTTTCATTCCATTCAATATAATTCAAAGCACTGTTATTTGAATAATCTAACAGGCATTTTGTTCTTTCTTCTACTTTTACTCTCATCTTTCTAGCAAAGTCAGGGACAGTCACATATTTCTTAATATCTTTAACATAATTCTTTATGCCAATCTCTTGTCTTTCACCACAGTCAACTATTCCCTTAGAATGGCAGACTCTAGTTGTCATTCTAAGTAATACTGGAGTATCAAACTTTTCGCTTATTTCAAAGGCCATTTTCATCATGTCTTTTGACTCTTGGCTATCTGAGGGCTCAAGCATTGGTATTTTTGCAAATTTAGCATAATTTCTATTATCCTGTTCGTTTTGTGAGGAGAACTGTCCTGGTTCATCAGCAGTTATTAGTACCATTCCACCATTAACCCCCGTGTAAGCAAACGTAAACAAAGGATCTGCGGCAACGTTTACTCCTACGTGCTTCATGGCAGCAAATGATCTAGCTCCAGCAATAGATGCACCTATAGCCGCTTCCGCAGCAACTTTTTCATTTGGAGCCCATTCTGCTAAAATATCTTCCTTATATAATGCTGTGTTTTCTAGTATTTCTGTACTTGGTGTTCCCGGATAAGCAGAAGCGTACTTTACTCCTGCTTCCCAAGCACCGCGTGCTATTGCTTCATTGCCTGTAAATAATTTTTTCATAATTAATCTTCCTTTCACTTTTTATACTATTTCACTGCTGATGCAGACAAAACTAAGGATAAATATTTTTCTTCTGCTGTTGAGCCTCTTGAAGTAAGTACAATTGGAACCTTTGCTCCAACAATAAATCCTGCCATTTTAGCTCCTGCAGAATATACAAGGGACTTTCCTAAAATATTACCAGCTGTAATGTTTGGAACTATCAGTATGTCTGCATCCCCAGTTACTGGACTCTTAAAACCTTTTATATCTGCAGATTCCTTGCTCATAGTTAAATCGTAGGATATAGGTCCTTCAACTATGCAGTTTTTTATTTCTCCATTTTCATTCATCTTTTTCAGTAAATCCGCATCTACAGCCTCAGGCATTTTGGGATTTACTGTTTCCACTGCAGCAAGCACAGCTACCTTTGGCTCATCATACCCCATTGCAATAAAGGTATTTACTGCATTCTCAATTATCTGTTTCTTTTCCTCAAGATTTGGATACATCATCATTCCTCCATCAGTTACTGCAAGCAGCTTATGATAGGTAGGTAACTCATGAATAACTACATGGGACATAACATTTCCTGTTCTTAGCCCCTTTTCCTTATTTACTACTGCTTTTAAAATGTCTGCAGTCTGAATTTTACCCTTCATTATAAAATCAGCCTTTTCACTATTTATAAGTTCAACGGCCTTTGCAGCAGCTGCTGCATCATCATTAACCTCAATAATTGCTTCTTCAGATAAGTCCTCCTGCAGTCTTTCAATTACTTCTTTTATCTTTTGTTTATCCCCTATTAGAATAGGCTCAACTATGTTATCTTTCTTTGCTCTAAAGACAGCCTCAAGAGTGTGCTCATCCTGAGCAGCAACTACTGCTACCTTTTTCTTTGAATCCAAATTTTGAACCTTTTTAATTAAATCCTCAAATGTTCTAAATTCCATGTGGCTCCTCCTTCTAATACTACATATCCAAATATTCTACTACTCCCTTTATTAGAGCAATTATTGTGCCAAAAAAATACAGGCTTAAAACCTGTATTCTCCTTAATTTATTTTCTATATGCTTCCAATGTTGTTATCTTTAGTTAACATCATGTTCATTAAAGTTAACATAATCTACTTTCCCTTTTTCCACAAAGCTGTTCTGCTTATCCCCAGCTGTTTTGCAATTTCAGATTTACTCATGCCATTGCTTGCAAGCATTTCAATTACTTTGTTCTCTACTAATTTATTTATCTCTTTTAAATCAATAACTTTGCCTTGTGATAAATTGTAACCTTCCTCTATAAATGCAGCATCCTTCTTAATAAGTTCACTATCATCAATGCTTATTTCTTTAAAAAGCATATATCTTTGAACCATATTCTTAAGTTCCCTTACGTTCCCTGGCCAGTTATAATTGACGATTTTCTTCTCAACTTCTTTTTGAAGTTCTACACTCTCACTTGTCTGTGATAATTCCTCCAGATAATGTGTAAACAGAGGCACAATATCCTTTTTTCTTTCCCTTAAGGGTGGAATTTTCAATTCCAAAATACTTATCCTATAAAATAAATCGCTTCTAAAGCTTCCTGCCTGTACTTTTTGCTTTAGTTCCTCATTAGCTGCCGCAATGACTCTTACATCCAAAGGTATAACATAGTCAGATCCAATTCTCATAACTTCCTTTTCTTCCAAAACACGAAGGAGCTTTGCCTGAAGATTTAAAGACATGCTGTTAATCTCATCAAGAAAGATAGTCCCACCATGAGCAAGCTCAAAAAGCCCAGGCTTCCCACCTTTTCTTGCCCCAGTAAAAGCCCCTTCTTCGTAACCAAAAAGTTCGCTTTCTAGTAAACTCTCAGAAATAGCTGCACAATTTACAGCAACGAAGGGTTCACTACTTCTGCTGCTTATATTATGAATGCTTTGAGCCACCATCTCTTTGCCTGTCCCACTTTCACCATATATCATAACAGTAAAGTCAGTAAAACCAGTTTTTACTGCTTTTGAAATCACATCCTTCATAACAGGATCTTCAGCTATAATATCCTGAAATCTATATTTAGCCACTAAACCTTTTTTGTTAAGCTCATAACGAATTTTCTTTTCCAAGTTTTGCAGCTTAGTAATATCCTGAAATGAACATATAACCCCATTCACTTGACCTTCTACTACCAAAATAGACGTATTTGCTGTAACAATAATATTCTTAAGCTTTCTTATCTCATTGTATCTATTGGTCTTATTTTTTAATACCTCCAACATAAAGCCAAGCTCGGGCAAAACTTCAGTCACTTTTTTATTATTAATCTGTTTTAGGTTATACCTTAAAAGCTCCTTTGCCCTTTCATTAAATATAATGATTTTACCTCCGTTATCTATTGCAATTACAGCATCGTGAACTCCATCCAATACAGTGCCTAAAACCTCATTTCTGTACTTTTGTTCCTGTAGATTATCTATTAGCTCCCTAGCATAGGCAATACCCTCATTAATGGACTCCTTGCTGGCCCCTATGCTTACACTGCTCATTCCTAATTTTCGAGCATAACTGCAGGGTATACCTCCGCCAACAATTGTGACCTTATCATACCTATCCATATATTTACTTACTTTTATCTCTATTTCAGAGGCGGAATGAAATCTTTCAACTAAAATATCTTTCTGAACAAGATTCTGCCATTCATCACAATTAAAATATTCCAAATCTGAAATTAATAAAACTATATCTTTTTTATATTTGTCAGCTCTTTTTATAGCTTGAACTATATCCATGGTAGTTATCTTCAAATGTATTACTGGGATGCTTACCTTACCAACGGTATGTCTGTAACCGCCACTTCTTGCAATAATGGCCTTAGCACCCTTACTCTCCAAAGCCTTACCTTGTTCCTCAATCATAAGAGGATCTAATATATCTATTATTATTTCTCCTGAAGCTACTTCTTCTGGAAACAGCTCTATTATACTGTCTTTAAGTTCTATATCTGAAGCAATTATTCCAATCTTTCTGTCCATAATAGAATTCTCCTTAAGCTTTTTCTAATTTATAAAGCATATAATAATATTTTAATAAAAAAACACTATTATAACAATAAATTGTAATAATGTTTTTTATATACACTAGCTAAGGGTAGTTAAACCACATTTCTACAATTCTCTGGAATGAGCATAGCTATTTCCATATTTCTGTAAGTAGGCAGTTATAAAATACTGCTCATGGCTGGAAAATCCTCTTCTCCTACACCACCTGTAAGAGGCTTGATTCCTGAGTGTAAAAATGTTGCTCTTATAATTGATTTTGAGCCAAATCTCATTCTGATGCTATCAATTGCTGCATCTAATGCTCTGTTTTTTTCATTATCCTTTTCTTCAAATAAAGTTATTTGGCAAAACTCATTTGTACATAATTCTGACACCCTAACACCTATATGCCTTAGACTCTCCCCTTTCCAAAGCTCATCGAATAATTCACATGCAACCTCAGCTATCTTTTTAGTACAATCTGTATAATAATACAGTTTTCTCTGCCTTCCACAGCTGTAAAAATCATCAGTTTTAAAATGTACTGATACTAAACTGCAGTAATTACCTGAGTCCCTAAGCCTCATACTAACGGTTTCACTTAATGACAGAATAATTTTGTGAGCTTCTTTTCTATTATCAACATCAAAGGCTATGGTTGTAGAATTTCCTATACCTTTCATATCAATATGACTGGATTTTCTTACTTCCGAATACTCTATTCCATTAGCATAATTCCATATCATTACACCATGACTTTTAAGAGAAACTTTTAAAACCTCTAAATCAAAGGTTGCTAACTCCCCAATAGTCTCTATGTTTAGCTTATGTAGTTTAGGAGCAGTAGCTCTGCCAACCATAAATAGGTCTTCCACTGGCAATGGCCACATCTTTTCCTTTATTTCGTTTGGGAACAAGGTAATTACTGCATCTGGTTTTTTTATATCAGATGCAACCTTAGCAAGAAGCTTATTATTTGAAACTCCAATACTTACTGTGAAGCCTAACTCATTTTTTATCCTATTTTTAATTATGTAGGCTAATTCTAAAAAGTCAGGATATATATTGTCCATTCCTGTAAAATCTAAAAAACATTCATCTACTGAAAACCGCTGTACTATTGGTGTATATTCCTTTAAAATATCCATCATAGCATTGCTGCATCTCATATATAAATCGTATTGTGGAGGTACTATAAAAAGGTCTGGACATTTTTGTAATGCTGAATATAAGGTTTCACCTGTTTGTATTTTAAATTTTTTAGCTGGAATGGATTTTGCTAAAACAATCCCATGTCTGCTTATAGGATCACCGCCCACCACAGAAGGTATTTTTCTAATATCAAGACTATCTCCATGTTGCAGCCTATCAATTGCAGACCAGGATAAAAAAGCAGAATTGGCATCAATGTGAAATATAACCCGTTTGTCATTATTTTTCATCTACTTCATTCCTTTTCCATTATATATACAATTATATAAGAACTTGTGTTCGTATGTCAATTCTATTATATGTTTTTCTACTAATGCTTATGTATAAAAAATAGCAGCAAAAAGTTATATAATATAAGTATCTGTTTTTAATTTGTTACCTCTATCCGTTATGCTATAATTAGTTTAAATTTATAGAACTATATGGAGGTTGTTATGAGTAAATTACAAGAAATATTAGAGTATAATAAGTACTTTGTAGAGAATAAAGAATATGATAAATATAGAACTTCAAAGGTTCCAAATAAAAAGTTAGTAATTTTATCTTGTATGGATACCAGACTTACTGAGCTTCTTCCTAAGGCGCTAAATCTAAAAAATGGAGATGTTAAGCTTATTAAAAACGCAGGTGCTTCTATAATGCATCCCTTTGGCAGTATTATAAGGAGCATTGTGGTTGCGGTTTATGAATTTCAAGCAGATGAGGTTTTAGTAATTGGACACCATGACTGCGGCATGAGCAATTTAAATGTGGATAGTATCATAGAAAAAGCAGTGGACCGTGGTATTTCAACTGATGTAATAACCACTTTATCTAATGCAGGCATTGATATAAAAAAATGGCTGCATGGTTTTGATTCTGTAGAAGAATCAATTAGAGAAAGTGTTCAAATGATAAAAAATCATCCTTTAATGCCTAAGGATATAAAAATTCACGGTTTAATAATAAACCCAGAAACCGGCAAGCTGGATGTTATTGTGAACGGATATTAAAAAATGCCTATCTAGGAACTTTTCTTAGATAGGCATTTTATGTTATAAAAATATTATCTCTCTTTGATTTGTAGAAATTCTTTCCATCATAATGCGTAGCTGACCAACTATTTGTAGTAACATATGCAAAGTTAACAACATATCATATAAAAGATGAATTTTTAGGAGGTTACCATTGGAATTTAATAGTATTGAAGAACTAACTCTTTTTGAGCATCACTTTTGGCTCCAAATTCTAGGAGATCATTCCCGCTTTATTCTAAATGCACTTTCACCAAAAGAAGTTACTTTTATTCGTCAAGCTGAAGCCTTTATCGATATCTTCGACAATTTGCTAGAAAAGTCTCGTATGCAGCTTTCACCAGAAGAGCTTTCTATGTTAAATAAGGATGCTTATTCGGCTGCAGTTGAAATTAGAAAATTTAAGCTTCATCTTCTTTCTGAGCATATTAAAGGTAAAATAACTATTTCTCTTCCACCAACCTTCATTAATCATATGCTTAATGAATTAGATTCATATTTATGTATTTTATCGTCCTTACTTAGAGGAAAAGCTATCAAATCTAAGGATATTGAACTTCATCTCCTATGGCTCCCTGACGGCTCTGGTCATGCCTCAACTATAGCCAGCCAGCTTGATATGACAGAAAAAGAATTAATCAAGTTAAGCAAAGAGTATTCAGTGGAATTTGATAATCTATATCTAAAAACAATAGAATTTAATGGCTATACAAGAACAGGAATTTATGATTTTCCTGCACTAAAAAAACTTGATACTGATGCTGATGAAATAATGACCTGTTTCAAGGATTTCCTAGATAATCTTAAGAAAGAAATAATAGAAAAGAAAGTTCTTGGAACTCTTTCTCCACTAGCAGCAGATCACATGTCCAGAGAAGAATGCTATTATCTTACTAAACTTTCCATGGTTTCCGAAGCTAAAGCACCAGAATGTGATCCTGCAAAGCCTAGAGTAGAATCTTAAAAGTATCTATAACATAGTTATTTTCCCAACTCTTATTAGGTTTGAATTATAAATATACAATATGCTATAATATCATAAGATAACTTACCTATTGAATAGAGTGGAGATTTCTATGAATAATAAAGAGATTCAAAGAAAAAGAATGTTAACTTATTTTATTGAAGCAGCTAAAAAAATTATTGAAGAAGAAGGGCTTGAAGCGGTAACTATAAGAAAAGTAGCAGACCTAGCGGGCTACAATAGTGCTACCCTATACAACTACTTTGAGAACTTAAACCATTTGATATTTTTTGCCTCAATGAAATATTTAAATGAATATGCTGAAAGTCTACTTAACTTTACTATTAACTCTAAGGATTCACTAGAAAGATATTTAAATGTCTGGAAGTGCTTTTGTTATCATTCCTTTAATCGACCAGAAATATATTACAATATCTTTTTTGGAGAATTTTCAAACAGCAGGCTTGATGTATCTATACGAACTTATTACTCTATATTCCCAGAAGAGCTAAGTGAAGAAGCTAGAAGGGTTTTCCCTATGTTGCTTGAGGATGACTTTAATATCAGGGATTTGGCTTATTTAATGCCTGCTGTTTCTGAGGGCCTTATTAAAGAAGAACACGTTGAAGAAATAAGCGAAATGTGTATACTAGTTTATGAAGGCATGCTGTCTCGAATGCTTAAGAATCCAAAACCTTATAATATAGAAGATGCTGTAGCTAAAACTATGAAATATATCAATAAAACTATTCAGTATTATATAAAAGATAACGTTGAATAACATAAAAATAAGAAGCTTAGTAAAACTTAAGCTTCTTATTTTTTGAAATATGTCATCTAATATAAAGGAAACTTTCTAAAAATATTATTTTTTATGCTCCATTTGTGAGCTGTGTTTTGAATAACCCTTGGTAAGTAATAATACTGATGCAAAAATTAATAAACATCCTACTATAATTTTGAAGGATACAGCCTCTTTATATATTATTACCCCTAATATAAAACTTACTATTGGTTCAAAGGTGCTTAAAATAGAAGCATTTGAGGAACCTATAATCTTTATTCCCTTTTGAAAAAAAGTAATAGCAATTACTGTAGATATTAAGGCTATTAAAAATGCAGCTATATAACACCTTATATTTAAATTGAAGTCAATTTGACCAGAAAAAGTTCCCACCGCAAGCAGCATAAAGGCTGCTATAACCGAGAGATAAAAAGTTAGAACAAAACTATCTATATTTTTCATTTCACTATGCTCTACACCTGTAATATAAATTGAATACAATATTCCAGAGAATAAAGCATAAAATACTCCTACAAAGTTAAAAGATACTTGTCCATTATATATAAGAAAAAGTATGCCTATAGTTGAAACTGTTAGTGCTATTACCTTTTCCTTGAAAACTTTCTCCTTAAAAAATACTATTGAAATTAATGTAACTATTATGGGATATATAAAATGCAGTGTAGTTGCAATTCCTACAGAAATATAATTATAAGATAAAAATAAAGTTAATGTTGTAAAGGTATAGGCTAATCCCCCAATTATAAGTACATGCTTTAATTGAGTTTTGTTAAGTTTCAGGCTTTTCTTCTTGTACAACAGCATAGGTAAAATAATAATCCATGCAAACATGAATCTTAAAATTACCAATGTAATTGAATTAATTCCATATTTATAAGCCCATTTGGCAAATATGGGCATTAGGCCAAATGCTGCTGAAGAGCCTAAGGCGTAAATCATCCCTATTCTCTTTTTCATATTCTTCTCCCATAGCACAGTTTATAGTATCTATATTACCGCAAAACAGATGACAAAACATACTAGTACGCTTTTAAGCTTATATCATTTTTGCTAATTTTAGTATATCATAACTAAGATTTAATATCAATCTAATTTACAATATAATCATGATTATACTACTGATATTTTTAAGCCATATGTAATTACATATACCTGTTTTGTAAATTCATTTTCAAACTAATTGCTTTTTCTGATTAATACTAATGTATAGCTTTTTTAAGATACCTTTTTCCAGCTAATTCAACATTACCAATAGTAACTAAAGCATCTTTATCAAAGTCCTGAACAATATCTTTAAGCTTTGCTATTTCCAGCCTGGATACAATAATATAAATTACATTGGTTGAATCACCTTTGTAACCACCTTTGCCATCTAGCAGAGTAACTCCTCTTCCAAGTCTATCTATTAAGGCTTCCGTTATATCCTTATGCTTTTCCGAAACAATCATAACTGCCTTTGCTTCATCTAAACCTTCCACCGTTATATCAATTACTTTAAAGGCAATAAAATATGCTATTAATGAATACATAGCTCTATCCCAGCCAAATACAAAACCTGCGCTGCTTAAAATAAATAAGTTAAAAAACATTACAATTTCGCCAATAGAGAAACTTACTTTTTTATCTAATATTATTGCAATAATTTCAGTTCCATCTAAAGAGCCACCATTTCTAATAATTAATCCTACTCCTATACCCAATATTATTCCTCCAAAAACCGTTGCAAGCAGAACATCATTGGTTAAACCCGGAACAGCATGAAGATAGGAAACTCCTAGCGAAAGACATACAACTGAGAATAAGGTAGATAATGTAAAAGTTTTTCCGATTTGTTTATATCCAATTATAAAGAAAGGTATGTTAAGTATAAACGTGAATAACCCGAGAGGTAATTTAGTAATATGACTTGCCATAATTGATATGCCAACTATTCCTCCATCAATTATGTTATTTGGTATTAAAAATATTTCAAGTCCAACAGATGCAAGTACAGCACCCAGTATCATAAAAAGTATTTTGCTAATTTTTGAATAAATCCTTTTATTTTTTGCCATAGCTTCACTCCCTTTATAATTAATATTTTAATTAGATGAATCCTAAATTATCAAACAAACTTAGCTTTTCATAACTACATATATAGTTTTAGAAACTCACTAATAACTAAACTTTTATAACTTCACTAATAATTATATCACAAAAAATTAAATTTTATATTTATACCCTAGTATTTTTAACAAAATGTTAAAAATATTACACATTTATTATAAGTTGTTTATTAAAATTATTCTAGAGAACTTATAATTTATTCTGAAGCAAATTATAAGCTATTCTCACATAATTTAACATCCAACATTTACATTCCCATATAAGTAGACTTATTCTAAAATATATGTATAATGTATAAGTGTACAAGCCGTGGAAAAGTATATAAAAAAGGAGATCAATATGAAAAAAAACTTCATAGCATATGCTGCTATATCACTTGGCATAATGCTTTCATTTACACTTTTAACAAGGCACATTAATAATACATCAATAGTGGACAAGCAACCTTCAAATAGAATTACAACTTCAATATATGATGAAGATAGAACCTTACGAAAATCAGACTTTATAATAGCTACGCAATCAGAAAACAGTAATACTGCATATGATATGGATTTGGCTCTTAATTCTGCACAAGATGGTAAAAAAGTTATTTCTTCAAATAAAAGTCTATCTAGAGGTACTTCAACACTTCCTAGTGTGCAAACAAATAAAGATACATATACTTCAAAAGTTAAGCTAGTAGACTGGTGGAAAGGTGGAAGCAGTATTTTTTCAATAGGTACTACAGCACAGGTTAAAGACCTTTATACTGGTAAAACCTTCAATGTTACAAGAACCATGGGGACAAATCACGCTGACTGTGAAACACCTACAAAAGAGGATACTAATATCATGAAGAGTATTTGGGGAGGATTTTCTTGGGATAGGCGCCCAATAATTCTTACTATAAATGGTGAAAGATACGCAGCTTCCATGAGTGCCATGCCTCATGCAGGAATTGATTCTGCTCCAGCTTATGACTATATTAAAAATCGTTCTGGAGGTTATGGTTCTGGTGAGAACCTAGATGTAATTAAAGGTAATGGTATGGATGGTCATTTTGATATTCATTTTTTAAATAGTACAAGGCATAAGGATAATAAAAAGGATCCTGAGCATCAAGCTGCTATTTTAAAAGCTGCTGGAAAGTAAAACTAATATATTTTATTGCAATTTTTATTTAAACATCTTCTTTGAAAGAAGATGTTTTTTTGTCCATAAATTTTATATAAAACTTTAAAAAAGAAATTTAAGTAAATGTGAAAAATATTTACAACCATCTTCTTCTAATATAAATATACTTGTGTTGAAGCATAATATTTAGAAAGAACCATATAGTTTATTATAAAAAATGTTCTTTATATAATTTGAGATATTGAAGGTGATTATTTTGAGTTCTCCTCTAAATTCTAAAAGTAAGAAACTAAAAATTGCCTTATGTATTATATCATCCATAGTTATTGTAGTTTTATCAGTACTTGCATATCTATATAATTCACTTGGGAAGTTCAATACTGTAAAACTCCCTTCATCAAATGAAGAACTAGGAATAGGAAAAGTTGTTTCTGATGATAGTAAGGAAGAAACTATTGAAAATAATGAATATTTAAACGGAGGTACAATTACAGGCTATGAATCAGACAATTCTATACTAAATATTGCTCTATTTGGAATAGATACTGGACGTGAAAAAACCGACCCTCCTCATTCGGATTCTATAATTATTGCAACAATTGATAAACAACATAATAAAATAAAGCTTACGTCTATAATGAGGGATACCTATGTTAATGTAAGCAGGCATGGAAGAACAAAAATTAATGAAGCCTATACCTATGGAGGATCTCTACTAGCTATAAAAACTCTTAACGAAAATTTTGGACTTGATATCAAAAATTATGTAACTGTAAATTTCTTCAGTCTAGAAAAAATAATAGATGTATTAGGTGGAGTTGAAATTACCATTAAAGATTATGAAACAGATGAAATCAATAAATGGATAATGGAGGTTGCTGACCTTGAAGGAAAAAGTCCCCCTATTATATGGGAGCCTGGAACTTATAGGTTAAACGGTCTTCAAGCAGTGGCCTATTCTAGGATGAGGAAGGTCGGAGGTGGCGACTTTGAGAGATCTGAAAGGCAGCGTAGAGTCTTAACTGAGCTTTTTAAGGAACTTCAAAGTAAGGGCATTTATAAGTATCCTACTATTGCTTCAGAAGTGTTTCCATTAATAGAAACTAGTCTTACTAAATCAGATATCATAAATGCTGGTGCATTTATTGTTAGTTCAGGTATTTCAAATATAGAACAACAAAGATTCCCTTTAGATGGATATTGCAAAGGTGAAATAATTAATTCTACATGGTATCTTGTCCCAAAACCCAATTTATCAGTTACTTCTAAGCAGCTTAGGGATTATATATACGAAGACATAAAGCCAAAATCTAAGAAGCCATTATTCTAGCACAATAGCAGCTAGGAAATTTACCTTATTTCCTAGTTATTATTGTGCATTTATTTTGCAGTTCCTTAGTATATTTATAAATATGTATTATTTCATTCTGTAGTGTTTAACCATAAAAATATCTTAAAATAAATCTTTTATGATCTGGAGGTGATTATTTGAAACAGTTAAAGAGTATAAGTGCACTTAGTCTTATTTCTAATTTAATACGCTTGCTGCTTGTACTATCTATGTTTCTTAGTTTTATAAGTGAAAATTATTTTAACATGTTTTTGGGTACTGTAACTCTATTTTTAACCTATCTTCCCTTTATCATTGCAAAGAAAAACCATATAATTCTTCCATCCATATTTCAAATAATTATATTGCTTTTTATATTTGCCGCTAATTATTTGGGTGAACTTAATCAATTTTATGATAAGTTTTGGTGGTGGGATATTATGCTTCATACTCTTTCAGGTATTATTATTGGTTTTATTGGCTTTATGCTAATTTATATTTTAAATAAGGAAAAGAAGGTTAATGTAAATTTAAGTCCTGGCTTTATGGTTCTATTCGCCTTTTGCTTTGCAGTAAGTATGGGTGCCTTGTGGGAAATATATGAGTTTTCAGTGGACTCGCTCTTTGGATTGCACACTCAAAATGGAAGCTTAACAGATACAATGACGGATTTAATAGTAGATACACTAGGCGCTCTTTTGGCTTCATTCTACGGCTATATGTATGAAAAATACAGAAAGAACAATTTTTTCAGGAGGTTTATCATACTATTTTTAAGGGATAATCCTGATTTGCCTAAGGATGAAACTAACATGTAAAAACACGCTCCTTGAGGATTTATTTATCTCAAGGAGCGTGCTTTATTTTAACCTGATATTAATTTTGATGGTTCATCTTTATAGAATACATATTCCATGTGTAAAGCTCTAGTAAGCGCTACATATAACAGCTTTTTATCTAATTCATCATCTCTATAATTTTCATCATCACAGTTATAGATAACGCTGCAGTCAAATTCTAAGCCTTTTGTCATATAGGAAGGTATTATTATATTCTTTAAATTAAGCTTTTTATCAGTATCATTCACCACTTCCCATTTATACTCACTGCCTTCACTGAGTATTTTTTCAACCTGTTTGCACTGACTGTAGGTCTTACATATGATTGCTGTATTCTTTTTCCCAGCTTTTTCAACTTCTTTTACTATTTCATCAACCTTTTTTCTAAACTCTGCAGCACCAGTATACTTTATAAGCTCAGGCTCCATGCCATGCCTTAAAACTGGTTTTGCTGGTTTTAAACTATTACTCTGCTTTTTCAGTACCCTGTTTGCAAAGCTAACAATTTCCACAGTTGAACGATAGCTTTGAGTTAATGCGACATATTCACCATACTCATTGTAAACCTCCTCAATGAGCTTCTGCCAATCATTTATTCCCTTATAGAAATATATACTCTGTCCTACATCTCCAACTATAGTAAAAGAATCATTTATTACTACATTTCTAAGCATATAAAGTTCTAACATACTGTAATCTTGTGCTTCATCTATTACTATATGCTTATATTTATGTTTTTCATCTATTCCTTCAATCTTATACTTGAGATACATCATAGGTGCTAAATCATCACTGTCAATTATACTATTTTCAAAATTCTTGTTTAGTTCTTCCCTCATGTACTCTGCTAGAGCTTCAGGAATTTTATTTGATGAAAGCATATCAAATAATTCCTCATTATTAAATAATTCAAGATATAACTTCCTTACATCATCATAATCCCAGTTGCTAAAGTAATTCTTTAAAACTTGCTTAGCATTTATATTCAGAGCTTCCTTCTTTTTATCCCTCTCATCATACATTTTTGTGAGTATATTTCTTTTTTCTTCTGCATCCGTTACTGTTGCTCTAATTTTTTTCATCTGGAACTCGTAATCAGAATCTATTTCCTCACTAATTTGTGCAAGCTTACTCTTAAGCTTTCCATTAAAGTATCTTTTCATTTCATCTTTTCTTTTTGAAATAGGAAGATGAACTAAGTTTTTAGAAAACAATGTTTTTATTTCTGTAGCCCTAAATAATCTATATCCATCAACTTCTATATCTTCATAATTCAGTCCATTAATTTCAATATACTTTGCATATCTATCAAGTATAGTTCTAAATACAAGACTTCCTTTTACTTTGCTGCTGTTGGTTTTATATTTAACATCAGGATCCTCAATATTTTCAATAATATGAGCAAGCTTTTTATCCTTAGTTAAAACCTCTGATTTTATTCCTAGTATGTCTAATGCCAATCCTTCGAAGGTCTTTTGTGGAACCTTATCAACCCCTAAGTTTGGAAGAACCTCAGATATGTAATCAAGAAACAAGGCATTAGGTGCTACCACCAAGATATCCTGACCAGTAAGTCTCTCTTGGTACTTATATATAAGATATGCAAGCCTATGTAAAGCTATTGTTGTTTTCCCTGATCCTGCAGAACCTTGAACTATAAGAGCTTTATTTTTTTCAGCTCTTATAATTTCATTTTGCTCTTTTTGAATAGTAGCAACTATATCCTTTAGCTTACTACTTACCCCCTGCTCTAGATTTATCTTTAAGAATTCATCATCAAGGGCAGTGCCTTCAATCTCTTCAGCAGCTCCCCTTAATATTATCTGATTTATTCCTTCATCAAAGGCATCTTCAAGTTTTGACCCTCTAATCATGAACTTTCTTTTAAGGGATAGTTCTCCTTCTATTATTCCTGCTGGTGCATGGTATGTACTCTTTCCCTGAGTTCCACTATAATATAGGTCCGCAATAGGTGCTCTCCAGTCTATAACTATTTCATCTCCTGAAGTTTCATCAGATAACCCTATTTTCCCAATATAAAAATTCTCCGTATCTCTTCTATACTCTCTAAAATCTATCCTTGCAAAATATGGCTGACCCTTGACTTCTTTATAGTTTTTCAAATTCTTAGTTGTCATTTCATAAAGTCTTTGAGCCGCCTCCAGCTCATAGCTATAGCTGCCTCTTGCCTGTTTCTTCAGCTCTGATACCTTAGCTTTTTGAGTTTTATAGTCAATCTCCATATTGTCGATTCTGCTTTTTAGCCAATCATTGGTGTCTTTAAGTTTAGCCTTTTCTTCTTCAAACTCTTTTTTTTCTATATGCATAACAACCCTCCCAATATGAATTAAAAAGAACCCTTAGGGCCCTCTTCTAAACTTATAAACCTTTACCTATAGTTGAACCTATGATATATCCTATTACTCCTAATATCAAAGAACCAAGTATATAAGTAAATGCATTTAATATCTTTTTACCATTAAATAAATTAAAACCTTCGTACATAAAGGTAGAAAAAGTAGTATATGCTCCTAAAAATCCATCTGCTAAAAGCATATACAAATTATTATTGACTCCAATTGTACTAACTATGCCAAGCAGTAATGCTCCTGTTATGTTGATAATAAAAGTTCCAATTGGAAAGCTGGTTTTGAATTTGTCTGATATAAGCTTGCCTAGTTGATATCTTGTAAGGCTTCCCATTGCCCCACCGAGTCCTACTAAAATATACTCCATATTATATCCTCCGTAATCCACAATGCTTAAATGTTTATCTAAATTTAGTGTACTCACAAAAATTAAGCTACATTATAATTACGAAGCTTCACTTTCCTCTTCACTAGAAGACTTTCGTTTTATTATTAGTGAGATAACTTTTCTTGCGGTTATAACTCCAAAATAAGCAGAAAAAAGTCCTATGATTGTGGATAGAATAATGTAACTTAATCCTAAGGAATACATTTCTTTATTAATTAGACTAACGGTTTCCTTGCACATAGTTGAAAAAGTAGTATAGGCACCTAAAAATCCTGCAGCAATCCCAATCCTTATATCTTCATCAAAATCCCATACCTCATAAGCAGTAGTCAAAACTAAAGCTAAAATGAAGCTTCCGGTTATGTTAATTATAAATGTATTTAATGGAAAACTTGTTTGAAAACCTATAAAGTGTGAATTTTTAATTATAAATCTAGATATAGCTCCAAGAATTCCACCTAAAGCTATAAATAAATATTTTCGCATAGAGATTCATCATCTCCTCATTTATTAATATTGTTTTTAAATAATAGACTGATTCTTACATGCAAAAAACTCCTACAAATACATTTGTCCATTTGCAGGAGTAATTATCTAAAAGTTTTAAAATAACTTGCCAATTAGTCAGGCTCAAATATTATAACATAAATAGAAATACATAGCAATAATAAAATATATAAAGTTTCACTAATCACAATTTCATTATTCCAGAATATACTGTAATTATCAGCAAAGGTTAAAAAGTTAGTTCATACATAATTATAAAAGGAGGTACCCAGATGAGCAAACAACATGAACAATATACTTATAATAACCTAGGTGGCTTTGGCAGCAGTAAACCTACCCTACCAAACCTTATTGTATTAATACTTATACTGCTGCAATTCGGCAGAAACTTCAATTTTGGTTCTAGTGAATTTGGTAGAGAAGCAGTTGATAACGGTATACTATTTATAATAGCTCTATTCTACCTAAGCTGCTGCAATCCTTGTAGAACAAATAATTTTAGCTGCTGCTAAAATAGTCTACCCTACTATATACAGAAGCTAAACAAAACCCCTACTTCGCGTAGGGGTTTTAAATTTAAAATATATAGTTGCAAAATCAGCATATGTACATCCATACACTGTGCTTATTATCTATTCATAATATTTTATTTACCCTTCTTATTTTCTTTGGAAGCTTTATTTATATTCTCTAAACTTGCTTCTTGAGCTGCTATTGTAGTTAAAATACTTCCTACTGCTATTATAAAGTTTCCAAGTACATTTACTTCGTCTGCTGTCCTTCCTTCAGCAATTGCTATAGCTATTGCCGTAGCTGCTATTGAAAGTTCGTTGGGGCTAAGAGAATTTATATCTGACATATCCCCCCCTCCTCGAATTTTAATTCTCACTCAAAAACATAAACTTACAAATCTCTTGTTATAATATATTAAATAAGAGGAGATATTGTGCACTAAAAAATATATAACACTTATTTATATGAGTCTGTATATAGCAAATCCTTGGAAATCTGCTTATTATTTTCATAAGTTACTCTATATACATTTACTTTTTTTCCTATAATCTCATTAACCAAATCATAATTTCTTTTTGTAAGTTCAGAATTAGAATAGATATTGAAGGTTATTTCTTTATTCTTAACTACTGCTTCTATATAAATAGGATATTTAAGAGTATTTTTAAACTTGTAATCTAAATTTCCATAATCTACAGTAGCATCCATTCCCAAGCCTACATAGGATGATGGAATAGTATGCTTAGCTCTTTCTGTTGAAGGTATGTTTGCCCTAGCCACAGCATTATACAAGGTTGTAGATACCTGGCAGACCCCTCCTCCAAAATCATCAATAAACTTATCCCCTACTATTACATGGGCCTCTTTATATCCCTTTGAAGGAGTTCTCTTACCAACTACATCGTTGAAGCTAAATTCCTCCCCAGGCATTAAAACTTTTCCATTTATAGCGTTTGCAGCAAGATTGATATTTGTAGACCTATTGTAATTTGATGTAGCAAAATTTGTTGTAAAGGTGGAAATCTTTGCATCAATTGCCTTAAGATTTTCTTCTGTTACCTTTGCTTTAATCTCGTTCATCTTGCCATTAATAATGGTGTTATCCTTAAATGGCAGTTTAATGTTACTTATAATCGCATTTTTTAAATTATCTTTATCAAGTGCCAAACCGCTAATTTCTTTTATTACATTAAAGCTTCCAGTATTACTTCTAGAAATAGCTGCATCAATTGGCTTTTTATTATTTTTCTTTTCTATATCAGCAATAGTATTATTTATAACATCACTGCTGTATTGAATATTTAACTTTAAATATGAATTCTTAGAATGTTTAATAGCTCTATATCTCTGGAAGATGGTTGTCCCTCTATTAATTTCAAATGCCTTATCTACAACATTTTGAATGTCGTATTTTAAATCTAATTTAGATAAATTAATTACATAATCATTATTATTTACTTTTATTGTGATATTAGATTTGATATTTTCAGCATCAAAGGTTTTGTTTAATAACTTAATAGCTTCTTCTTTAGTCTTTCCTCCGACATCAACATTCTCAACACTAATTTCAGGATAAATTAAACTGCTATATTTTTTAACCTTAAAATATATATAAGATGTCACTATAAAATAGACTATTATAATAAACATAAATAAGACAAAAACTAATCTTCCTTTTCTAAGGCGTTTTTTCTTTCTTTTTACTCTTCTACGAGATTCCATGCCTTCGGAAACTCTATGGACTTCCTCCATTGTAAATACCCCCTTCTACACTTATTAAAAAACAATATTACTTCTAATACCATACTACAGTATTTATGTTACATATTATTTACAAATTTTGGACAAATTTATTACAAAATAGTTACATATCACAAGAAATCTAAGTATTTATAAAAAAAGCACTCTGTATGACAGACACAATCTATTTTTGTGTTCAACTTACAGAGTACTGTTTATCCATTATTTAAAGCTTATTAACCTTTAAGGCTCTCATAGCATTTAATACCGCTATTAGTGCTACCCCTACATCTCCAAATACAGCTTCCCACATGGTTGCTATACCAAATGCTCCGAGAATTAATATTATAATCTTTACTCCTAGTGCAAACACTATATTCTCCATAACAATTCTTCTTGTCTTCTTTGCTATTTTTATTGCCTGGGCTATCTTGAATGGCTCATCTGTCATAATTACTACATCCGCAGCTTCTATAGCTGCATCAGAGCCCACGCCTCCCATAGCTATACCTATATCTGCTCTTGCAAGTACAGGTGCATCATTTATACCATCACCAACAAATACTAGCTTTCCTTTTGAGGACTTTTCACTATCTAGCTGTTCCAGCTTTTCCACTTTTTCTTGTGGAAGCAATTCTGAATATACCCCATCAAGTTCTAAATCCTCAGCAACCTTTTCACCTACTGCTTTGTTGTCACCAGTAAGCATTATTGTCCTTTTTACACCTGCTAACTTAAGTAATTTTATAGCTTCTTTCGAATCTTCCTTAATTTCATCAGCTATTACAATATACCCAGCATAATTACTATCCACAGCAATGTGCACCACAGTTCCAATTGAATCAACTTTTTTATAAACTATGCCGCTTCTTTCCATCAGCTTATTATTTCCTGCTAAAACCTTTTTACCTTCTACCTCTACTGAAATTCCATTACCAGATATCTCATTGTAATTTCTAATACTCTCTTTGTTTATTTCCTTACTATATGCTTTAACAATAGAAGCTGCAATTGGATGATTTGAAAAGCTTTCTGCATAAGCTGCTATCCCTAGCAATTCTTCCTTATTAAACTTATCTTCTGCATTTATTTCAGTTACTTTAAATACACCCTTTGTTAATGTACCGGTTTTATCAAATACAACCATTTCAACGTTATTGAGCGCTTCAAGATAATTTCCGCCTTTAACTAGAATTCCCTGCTTAGAAGCTCCGCCTATTCCTCCAAAGAAGCCAAGTGGTATTGATACTACCAATGCACATGGGCATGACACAACTAAAAATACTAATGCTCTATATATACTCTGCGAGAATGTTATTCCATTTATAAATAGAGGCGGAATAAAGGCCAGTACTAATGCTGATATAACTACCACTGGGGTATAATACCTTGCAAACTTAGTTATAAAATTTTCAGTTGGCGCCTTCTTACTGCCAGCATTTTGAACTAAATCTAATATCTTTGCTACTGTAGACTCTCCAAATACCTTAGATACTTCAATAGTTAATACTCCATTTTTATTTATGAAGCCTCCAAGTATTTCATCTCCTGTCTTTATTTCTCTAGGTACTGATTCACCTGTCAAAGCCGAAGTATCAACCATTGACTCACCTTGAACTATCTTACCATCTAATGGTACTTTTTCTCCAGGCTTTACTACAATTATATCTCCAACTTTTACTGCTTCAGGTGAAACTCTCTTTATATCTTCACCTATCTTTAGATTTGCAAAATCAGGTCTAATATCCATCAAAGCTGAAATAGATTTTCTTGAACGGTTTACTGCCAGGTCCTGGAACATCTCTCCAATTTGGTAGAAAAGCATAACAGCCACACCTTCTGGAAATTCGCCTACAGAAAATGCTCCAATTGTGGCTAACGTCATTAAAAAGTTTTCATCAAAAACCTGACCTCTCCCAATATTTTTAAGAGCTCTAAGCAGTACTTCTCCACCTACTAATATATAGCTCACTAAGAATAGTATAAGCTCTGGCCAAAAGGAAAATTTAAATATCATTGCTACCGCATATATTACCGCTCCTGCACCAAGTCTTATATATTCAGCTTTATTGCTTTCTCCATGGTCATCACTGTGTTTATGCTCATGTTCACCTTCCGCTTCATGATAATGCTCCTCCACCTTTGGAATAGAACTAATATTGCTCTCTTTTTCCTTTACAATTACATGACCTTCTATTTGCTTTACTATAGCTTTAGCAGAACTAATCAACTCATCTACCTTATGAGGCTGTTCTATTTCCATTGTAAGCGTCTTAGTAACAAAATTAATTGAGGCAGCTTCTACGCCTTCAAGTTCATTTATCTTTCTTTCCATTTTTGCTGCACAATTTGCACATCCTAATCCTTCTAAAACAAATTCTTTTTTTATACTAGCACTCATTTTTATCCCCCCTATTTGCCTTTTTTATTTTTCACCTATATGTAGCAGTCCTTGATCGATTATATGATTTACATGATCATCATCAAGGGAATAATAAACAACTTTTCCTTCCTTCCTATACTTTACAAGCCTTGCCTGCTTCAATACTCTAAGCTGGTGTGAAATGGCCGATTGAGTCATACCTAAAAGAGCTGCCATATCACATACGCACATCTCTGCTTGAAATAATATGCTTAGGATTTTTATTCTTGTAGCATCTCCAAATACCTTAAACAATTCAGCCAAATCATAAAAGGTCTCTTCACTATACATATTATCTTTAACCTTATTAACTATATCTTCATGTATTACATTACAATTACAACTTTCTATAAAAGCTTTATCTTCCATAAATCTCATTCTCCCCGATAACAATATTTTTATAAATGAACATATGAGTAACTGTTCATATATTTATTATATGCTCTTCGACCTAATTATGTCAATAAATAATAAAAGATTTAATTATGTTTATGCAATCTATCTGCATATCCTCTAGATTTATTCGACTTTGTTTCATAATAAAAACAGGAGCATAAAATTACTTTTATACTCCTACTTCTCTTTCCTATACACACTAACTTTTTAATTAGAGTTATATTAACAAACTAAAACTAAGCATTGTTTGGGTTTATGTTTTCTAAGGCCCTTAAAACATCTTCATTACTGACAGCACATTTTATTGTTTGTACAAAATTATCATCCATAAGCCTTCTTGATAGCTGCGATAATATTTTTAAATGCAGATTATCTACATTTTCTTCTGGTACTCCTAATAAAAAGATCATTTCCACCAAGTTACCATCTAATGATTCCCACTCTAATGGCGTTTTAAGCTTTCCGAAAACAATTACTGCTTCCTTTACACCACTAGATTTTCCGTGAGGTATTGCTATTCCATTTCCCACTCCTGTGGAGTACTCATTTTCTCTTGCCATAACACTATCTACATATTGTTCTAAAGAGTAAAGTTTACCACTACTATCAGCTTTCATTGCAAGCTTTCTTATAGCATCTGCTTTGCTGTCTGCCTGTAATTCTAGTATAATTAACTCTTTATTTATAAACATCTTACTTCACCTCTAACAGCCTTTTGATTTCTGCTGTACTGTCTGCCTTTCTTATATTTTCTAAAAACATTACTGAATCTACTTTATTATATAGTCTTCTAAAGATACCCTTTGCTTTACTTAAATCAGTCTTGCTGATTCCTATAAGAAAAATCACATCAACCATTCCACCCGACCACTCAATTGGACTTTCTAAAATAACAATTCCAATTTTAGACTGAATTACATGTTCTGAAAAGCCATGGGGAATAGCTACACCGTTTCCAACTTCTGTAGGACCAAGGCTTTCTCTTTTAAATACATCTGTAATAAAACTTTGATCCACATACCCTTTTGAATAAAACTTATTGCACATAGAAGTTATAACTTCTGCTTTTGTTCTATAGCTAGCCTTTATCTCAACCAATTCATCATTAATGAAATCTATCATATCTTCTGTTTTTTTTCTTGATTTGTTTTTTAAGCTGTTGATTAGTAAATCTAATCTTTTTATATCATTTTGAGTCAGAAGTGGACTTATATTTATAACTGGCTTATCAGATTCAATAGCAACAGTAGATATAATTAAGTCTATATCTTTATACTCTACTTCCTTTAGAGCAGTAAGCGAAATTATATCCTTTATTTCTATATCTTTAAAATGCTTTTCAAGCTTTGCAGCAAGTAATTGAGCGGTGCCAATCCCACTTGTGCATACAACTAATGCACTAAATGGTTTCTTTTGTCTTTCTATAGCAGCTCCAAGATGCAATGCTATATACCCTATCTCTTCTTCTGATATCCTTATTCCTAAATACTTTTCAAAGATTCCGCTAGTCATCCATGCTAGCCCATATAGCTCTGGATAGGTCTCTTTTATTTCCTTTAATATTGGGTTTCTCAAAGTTAAATCATACTTAAGCCTGTTAATTGTTGGTCTTAAATGCAATATAAGTCCATTTAACAACTGCTTATCCTCATTTAAATTAATATTAAGAGTTTGCTGGGCCATATTTATAATCTCATAGGCAATACTCACCGATAAATCATCATTTTCTAGATTCATATTTTCATCTATTGTTTTACTCTGCTGCATCTTTGCCCCAAGAATATGAAGTAATATATAACCAATTTCACATTCTCCCTGTTTAACTTTAAATGTGCTCTCAATATCTGCAGCTATATCTTCTGCAATAATATATTCACTTTTTTTCTTCAGGCCTTCCATAACCTCACTTGAAAGTGTTATATCCTTATTGCTCTTTAATCTTTTAATAGAAATAGCAATGTGAATTATTAAACTTATAAAAGCATCATCAGAAAAATTAAAATTTAATTTTTCCTCCGCCTCTGTTAATATTCTTTCAAGCTGCTTATAATCCAAATTAATTAATTCTTTAAGCTTCACCATTGTCTTATAATCAATTCTTCCGCTGTAATCGTCATAAAGCAGTTCTCTTAGTTCATCGTTTTCTTTATTCACTGAAACTAAACCTACAACAGCATTTCTCCAATCTTCTTCCCTTCCTACTATCTCAATTCCATAGTTAGTCTTTTTTAGCAGCTTCAAATTATAATTTTCAAGCCAAGTTTCTACTTCATCAATGTCCTTATGAATAGTTACCCTGCTAACAAAAAGTTCTTCAGCCAGCTCTTTAATAGTAATATTCTCATCACTCATAAACAATCTTTTTAAAATATAATATTTTCTATCCTCAGGTGAGTATGGCTCAATAATTTTTTTACCTTTCAAACATTCCTTTTGCAGCTCTAATCTATTAATCTCAGTGCCTTCAATACATATTCCTACTCCTTGCTTTTTTGTAAGTATTAAACCTTTTTTAATTATTAATTCTTCAACTTTTTCCATATCATTTCTTATTGTCTTATTTGATACTTTAAGTTTATTTGCTATATCATTTATAGTGATTGGCTCCTTGTTATCAAGAAGTAAGTTAATAATATTGAATATTCTATCCATTAAATCACTAGCTCCTTTTTTAATGCAATTAGGCTGTCTATAAATTAACAGCCTAATTTAATCATGGCATTATTTATTTTCACACAATTTTATAGCTTCTTCTATTATTGCCTTGGCATTTTTGATTGCCTTTTGAGCTTCAGCCTTAAAAATTGGTTTTCCTTTAAATCTACTTTCTTCTTTAACAGCTACATCTGCTGCAAATATTACTAAATCAGCTGCACTTGCCTCTTTTAAAGTAATTTTATTTTCTATACCAATAGAACCTTGTGTTTCAACTTTTATTTCGTGTCCTAAACTTCTTGCTGCCTTTTCTAAAGCCTCAGCTGCCATATAAGTATGTGCTATACCAGTAGGACATGCAGTTACTGCTAAAATTTTCATCTTATTCACCTCTTTACATTAAAAATTACTTACTTAGTTACATACCAAGACTACTTGTCTCTTCCATTTCTTCTGATACAGGCTTTTTCAACGCATTAACCATAACAGAAGTTACTGTTATTCCAGCAATTACAGCTATTACAAACCATATCCTGTTATCCACAACTGGCAATACTATAGGGCCACCATGTGGTGCATGATCCCCAACCTTTCCTATAGCTGCTATTGCTCCTCCTACTGCAGAGCCAGTCATTATAGATGGAATTACTCTTAAAGGATCTGCTGCTGCAAATGGTATTGCACCCTCTGTTATACCTATTAATCCCATTGCGAGAGCTCCTTTTCCTGCATCCTTTTCTGTTCTAGTATATTTGTTTGGTGCTAGAAGTGTTGCTACTCCCATTCCTAATGGTGGTATACATATAGCTGCAGCAACTGGACCCATTACTGTATATATTCCTTCACCTATCATTGCAGCTCCAAACATAAATGCAACCTTGTTTACTGGCCCTCCCATATCAAATGCTATCATTGCGGCCATTAATATGGCTAGTAATATTGAATTACCTGAACTCATGGACTTTAATCCATTAGTCATGGATGTCATTAAACTGCTTATTGGATTACCTAAAACATATATCATCAAAGCTCCAACTATTAATGAAGATAGTATAGGTATTACGAATATAGGCATTATTGGTTTCAAGTTTTTATTTACTTTCCAGCTTTTTATCCACCTAGCCACATATCCAGCAATGAAGCCTGCTACTATTCCGCCTAAAAAACCTGCCTTTATGTTGTTTGAAAGAACACCACCAACTAAACCTGGTGCTATACCTGGCCTATCAGCTATAGCATATGCTATAAATCCAGCTAGCACAGGTACCATCATTGAAAATGCTGCTGAACCAACATCCATCATATTTTTAAGTATTGGATTTGTAACTACAGCTCCTTTTCCAGGCTGTACTCCACTTAATGCTATAGAAAAAGCTATTAGGACTCCACCTATAACAACTATTGGTATCATATATGATACACCAGTCATCAAGTACTCTCTTATTCTCTTCAATTCATCTTTCATTTTATTTCCCCCATTTATTTTTATTTTTCCATGTCAAGATAAAAAGAAAGCTTTGTATAAAAGTCATCTGAAATCGTTTACCCTAAAAAACTAAAATAAGCCCCATTCAAGTATTTATTAATGTATTAGTTGCAATAAATAATTATGGCTAGTATAAATATATTTAAATAAATTCCACCCCCACAAATTTACTTTAGAATTTTACTAGTATAATTCTATTTACTAATTACTGTCTTTTCTAATTTAATTATATGCCTCAAGCCTTGCAATTACAACGGCTTGAGCCGTAACACTTTATTACCTATTGATGTGGTAAAACTTTACCAATTGGTAATATAAATGTACTTAGTGCTTATTCATTCAAGCTATGCTGCTTTGAAACAGGCGCTTTTTATGCAATAAAATAAACCACTTGCACAGCAAGTGGTTATTACTTATTTCCGGAACTGAAAAATGCTCCAAAATAATAAATCCTATTCTTCAAATTTAAAATTTTTTAACTTATCCTTAAATAAATCTGCAAGTGTTGCCATTGAACTCTCCTCATCATTAAACTGAGAGTAATCCTCTTGTGGCTTTTCTACAGCTTCCTTTATACTTAGGCTCATCTTATGTTCTTTTGTATCTATGGAAAGTACTTTTACCTTTACCTTATCCCCTACTTTTAACACTGAAGCTGGTTTAGCTATTCTCTCTTCTGAAATTTCACTAATGTGCACTAGACCTTCAATTCCTGGAGCTATTTCTACAAATGCTCCAAAGTCAAGAAGTCTTACTACTGTTCCTTCTACTGTAGAACCTACACTATATTTTTCCGTTATAGTATTCCATGGGTCTTCACTTATTTCCTTAAGTCCAAGGGATATTCTTCCCTTTTCTTTATCAAAGTCAAGCACATATACTTCAACTTTATCGCCTACAGATACTATTTCAGCAGGATCTACTATCCTCTTCCAGGATAAATCTTGGTTATGAATAAGTCCATCTACTCCGCCTAAATCAACAAAAGCTCCAAATCTTGCAAGTCTTGTTACAGTTCCAGTCCTCTTTTCACCTTTTTTAATACTGTTCCAAAGTTCTTGCTTCTTTGCTTCTTTAGCTTCCTTTGCAACTTCTTTTCCAGAAAGTATAACTTTATTTTTATCCTTGTCAAGCTCAATAATCTTTACTTCTAAGTCTTTACCTACAAAACTGTTTATGTCTTCGACAAAGCCAGCAGCTAATTGAGACGCTGGTATGAAAGCTCTTATCCCTTTTATGTATGCTACTGCTCCACCTTTAACTGCTTCCTTAACTTTTACAGTTACACTTTTTCCTTCACTTTGAAGCTCAGAAAGTTCATCCCAAACCTTAACTGCATCTGCTCTCTTTTTAGAAAGTTCTACATTTCCTTCACCATCGTTAACATTTATAATATAAACATAAAGTTCATCTCCAGCATTTATTATATCCTTTGGATTAACAGCTGGATCATCAGATAATTCAGCTCTATCAATTATTCCATCAGCCATATAGCCAATGTTAACAAATACCTCACTGTCAGAAACTGATATTACAGTTCCCTTTACAATATCACCTGAATTAATTCTTTTTAAGCTTCCTTCAATTGCCTCCATCATTTCCTTCATGGAGCTATCTTGAAAATTATCCATTGCAAAAACCTCACCTTCTGTGTTATTAAAACCCTACATTATATATTTTAATACTAAAGCTTAAATACATGCAACTCATGAAGTGCTCTAGTAGCCATTACGTATAATAGTTTATTATCCTTTAGTTCATTTGATGGTTCAACCAAAAGTACCGCGTCAAATTCCAGTCCCTTTGCGAAATACGATGGAATTACTACTGAGCCAGAATTATATATTATATCTTCGTTATCTAAAATTTTTACATAATTCTTATTTCTAATTGCTTTTCCTACCCTTTCAGTTTCATCCATATCTCTGCAAATCACAGCAATACTTTCATAACCCTTCTCATTTAATTCTTCTATAGTCTTTTCTAGGATGTCAGCTAACTCCTCAATATCTTTTGCCTTATGTTCCCTTACAGGTTCACCATTTCTAACTAGTGGGACTATACTTTCTTCCTTTAGATATCCATTAGCATATTCCATGATTTCTCTTGTAGAACGATAACTCTTGTATAGATTATAGTGTTCAACCTTCATACTAGGCAGATAATTATTTAGCTTAAGCATTGCAACTTCACCTTTTAGAGGAATAAGCCTTTGATTACTATCACCAACTACAGTCATAGAACTGCACTTAGTAAGTTCCTTTACTGCTATAAACTGTATAGGACTGTAATCTTGTGCTTCATCGATAACCACATGTTTTATCTCTCTATCAAGTTTTAATCCTTCAAGTTTAACCTTTAAGTATAATATTGGTGCTAAATCATCAATTGTAAGTTCCTTTTCAGAGTTAAACTTATTGTATATTGCCAAAACATTGTTGCTATCAAGCCAAGTCAATTCCCTTTTAGCCCTCATTACCTCTTCAATAGCTTCTCTTATTTTAAGCTTTCTAATATAGTTCAAATGCCCTTCTTCAACTTCCAGTTCAGTTTTAGACAGCTTTGCCACTGCATCTTTGTATTCCTTTTGAATTTTTCTTACTTCTTCATCTCTAAAGTCCCTTAGCTTTGAATAGATAATTCTCTTTACCTTCTTACTTCTTCTGAAAAGAGGCATATCTTTATAATAGTTATAAAATAAATCCTTTAAGTCATCCTCTGATTGAACAACTTTATCAAAGAATTTCACCTCTGAAATATTAAAGTACTCCTCATCCAGCTTATTAACAAGATCATTGAGTTCCTCTAAATAATCTTCTGATGTCTTATGAAGTACATCTTCAATAAATTTCTTATCTCCACTTAAAATTCTTTCCATATATTCTGATATATTCATTACACCTTTTAAGCCTATAATTTCAAGTGCTAAGTCAGTAAAGGTAGTCTGTTTTACACCTACTTCTCCAAGACTAGGGAGCACAGTAGATATATACTCCATAAAAATACTGTTTGGCCCTAAGATAAGTACCTTATCCTGAAGAGTTTCTCTATAGTTATATAGAAGGTATGCTACCCTATGCAGAGCAATTGTGGTTTTACCGCTTCCTGCCACTCCATTTACTACTACAGTTTTTTCGCGAGGCTCTCTTATTATTCTATCCTGCTCTTCCTGGATTGTCATTATGATATCTCTAAGCTTATCATTGGCACTCTTACTGAGCACCATCTGAAGAATATCATCCTTAACATCGAGAGCAGAATCAAACATACCTGATAGCTTAGCTTTTTTAATTATATATTGTCTCTTTTTTAAAATGTCCACATCAATTTTTCCAGCTGGAGCTCTATAACTGCTCTCACCTAAGCTGCTGGTATAAAACAATGCGGATACTGGCGCTCTCCAGTCTACTATCACAGGCTCATAACTTCCCTCTGGTGTAAGCCCAAATCTACCAATGTATATCTTTTCTTCATCAAAGTCTTCTTCCTTGAAATCCACTCTTCCAAAGTATGGAGCCTTTGCAAGTACATTAAGTTCTTTTATTTTTCTATCTACAGTCTTAAAAGCTTCTTCCTTTACAAATCTTTCATGGTCAAAATACTCAATAAGCTTATCCTCATCGTCTCTGTACTCTTCTAATTGCTTTTCTCTATAGTCGAGAATATACTCAGTAATAAGCTTTCTCTTTTCTATAAATCTAAGCATTTCGTCATTAATTTCGCCTAAAACCTGCTCCAGCTTTTCTTTTTCTAGGTTAAATTCAATTTCTTTTTCTAGACTATATTCAAACTCTTTTTCAAGCTCATTATTGTCCACTAACATCATCCTTTTCTGTAGTATTCTCAGGTTCTAATTCTATACCCTGATATTCTTTAACAAGTTCCATGAACTCATCACCCATAATGGTTTCCTTCTCAAGAAGCTTTTCGGCAATCTTAGTTAAAAGGTCTCTATTTTCAAGTAGAGTATTCTTAGCGTTCTCATGGGCAGTTTTTATTAAATGCAGCACCTCTTCGTCCGCCATTGCAGCAGTCTTATCACTGCAATTTTGAACAGCTCTCCCGTCTAGATATCTATTTGATACAGATTCAATTCCCATCATATCAAACTTATCTGACATTCCATAAATAGTTACCATATTTCTTGCTGTCTGAGTTGCTTTTTCAATATCATTTGAAGCGCCAGTAGACACTATATTAAACTCTATTTCTTCAGCAGCTCTTCCGCCTAAAAGTATGGTTATCTCATTTATCATTTCTTCCTTTGTCACAAGATATTTTTCTTCCTCAGGAAGCTGCATGGTGTAACCTAGAGCCCCCATAGTTCTTGGAACTATAGTGATTTTATGAACAGGATCGGTATTCTTTAAAAGCGCCGCAACTAAAGCATGACCTACTTCGTGGAAGGCAACAATTTTCTTCTCCTTAGCAGATAAAATTCTGTCCTTCTTCTCCTTACCAGCTATTATTACCTCAATTGCTTCCTCTAAGTCCTCTTGTTCAACTACTTTTCTGTTATTTTTTACTGCTCTTAGTGCAGCTTCATTTACCATATTAGCTAAATCAGCACCTACAGCACCTGGAGTAGCCTTGGCTATAGACGTAAGATCAATTTCATCAGATACTTTTACATCCTTAATATGAACCTTTAAAATATCTTCTCTTCCTTTTAAATCAGGTCTATCTACAATAACTCTTCTATCAAATCTTCCAGGTCTTAACAGTGCCTTATCAAGTATTTCAGGTCTATTAGTAGCCCCTAATATTACTACCCCTTTAGAGGAATCAAAGCCATCCATTTCAGCTAAAAGCTGATTTAATGTCTGCTCTCTTTCATCATTTCCTCCGATATTTCCATCTCTACTCTTACCTATAGCATCGATTTCATCTATAAATATTATACATGGTGCCTTTTCTTCTGCTTGCTTAAATAAATCTCTAACCCTAGCAGCACCCATTCCTACAAACATTTCTACAAAGTCTGAACCTGATATTGAGAAAAATGGCACATGTGCTTCTCCAGCTACAGCCTTTGCCAAAAGCGTTTTACCAGTTCCTGGAGGACCTACTAGAAGGGCTCCCTTTGGCAGCTTAGCTCCTATTTCTGCATACTTCTTAGGGTTATGCAGAAAGTCAACAATTTCAACTAAGGAATCCTTAGCCTCCTCTTGTCCTGCTACATCTACAAAGGTTTTTCCTGTTTCGTTTTCCGCATACAATTTAGCAGTATTTTTACCAAAAGACATTACTCCACTGCCAAACTTTTTATCCATTTTTCCAAAAATTAGCCTTCCAATTAAAGTGAAAAGTATTATTGGAAATACCCAGTTCCAGAAAAAAGATTTTATAGGATTATTATTTTCCACAGGAGCACCAAAAGTTACTCCTGAACTTCTCAAAGTTTCAACTAGCTGTGGATCATTTAAGTTTGCAGTATATAAAACCTTTTTCCCAGATCCTGCATCTGCTTTTGGTATAATTACTATTTTATCAGTTGCAACTTGAACTTCTTCTATCTGTTTTTCATTAAGCATCTTTAAAAATTCATTGTATTTTATTGGCTGAGTTCTCATATCTACTAGCATATAGTTTATTATAAGTATGACTATAGCTACACCTATAGCGTAATATGCTGCATACTTAAACTTTTTATTGTCAAACATTTTTTTCTCCTTTCACTCGAAACACTGGGTAACTTATATTTCCTTCCAACCTGCAACCTCAGATATTCCAAGTCCAGGAGCATCTGAAAGTAAAATACTATTCCCACAAAAGCCAGCACCACCAACAATTGGGTCCTGAGCCATAAGCAGTACAGTATCTAAATCATATTTTGTTACATTTTTCTTTGCAGCAGAAAAACTTGCTGCAGCGGTTATTCCAACTTTGCTTTCCATCATGCAGCCTACCATACACTCTACTTCCATAGCTTCAGCTATACTGCATATCTTAAGTGCATTATATATTCCACCGCACTTCATGAGCTTTATATTGATTAAATCTGCAGCTTTCATATTTATTATTTTAATAGCTTCTCTTGGACTAAATACAGCTTCATCCGCAAGAATATCTGTCTCAACATTATCTGTAACAAATTTGAGCCCTTCTATATCCCAGGCAATAACCGGCTGTTCTACTAGCTCAATATTTAGATTCATATCCTCATATCTTCTAATAATTCTAACAGCTTCTTTTGGCTTCCATCCTTGGTTAGCATCCACTCTAATTTTAATATCACTGCCTACAGCTTCTCTTATTGCTTTTACTCTTTCTATATCTAGAGCTTCATTTGTACCTACTTTGACCTTTAAATGCCTATATCCCTCTTCTACAGCCTGAATCGAATCTCGAACCATCTCCTCTGGAGAATTCACACTAATTGTAATATCTGTATCAATAGTTTTTCTATACCCTCCAAGAAGCCTGTACAAAGGTATATTATACTGCTTGCAAAATAGGTCGTATAGTGCTATATCTACAGCAGCTTTAGCACTGCTGTTTCTTATCATGCTGTTATTTAGCACATTCATTATATGCTCAAAATCCTCAATGTTAAGCCCTATAAGCTTTGGTTTGATTACACTTTTTATGGCACCTGCTATAGATTCTTCAATATCGCCAGTTATAACTGCAGTTGGGGGGGCACTTCCAAAGCCAATTGCTCCTTCTTCAGTAATTATCTTAATAATTACTTCTTCAGCTACAGTAACGGTTCTAAGTGAAGTTTTAAAGGGCTTCTTCAGTGGTATCTGTATCTTTCCAACTTGAATATCTTTAATTTTCATAAATTAATCCCCCTATTTAAACACATTTTCCTCGTTTATAAATACATATTCTATAAATAATAATTATAAACCAAAAACCTTCATCTATATAGACAATTAATAAATAATTTTAAATTAATTATAATTTTATACACATGTAAAAATAAACCATGTGCCTTAAAAATTAGTATTTTTAACTTAGTCAAAAAATTTTTTTACTTATATACGAACATAAGTTCGATATTTGTATATCTATTGCCTTTCCTTCAAATTTTATACCGTCTTATTCCTCCCGTAAAAATATGTTTATATATATTCTTATTGTAACATGTAATTGCCGGATTAAATGGAGCGCTCCTAAATTAAATATAAAGGAGAGATTAAAAAATGGACTTAGAAGCTTTAGTTTTAGAGGCAAAACGTGGCAATAAGGATGCCCTTGAAGAAATACTTAGTAGATTTAAAGGATTTATAATCAAAACTATAAGAGGTATTTATATTAGCGGCTATGAACCCGAGGATTTGCTGCAAATAGGGTATATGACCTTAATAAAAGCTGTACAAAAATATGAGTCCTATAATAATAGCAGCTTTGTTTCCTATGCAACTAGTGCAATAAAAAATAACTTTTATTATGAAATAAGACAAAAGAGTAAAATCCATTCCGAGAGCAGTCTCAACCTAGAAACTGAGGATGGTTTAATGATAATGGATAACTTATGTTCAGAGGAAAA
The DNA here is from genome assembly GCF_026012015.1 of Clostridium omnivorum. Taxonomy (NCBI): domain Bacteria; kingdom Bacillati; phylum Bacillota; class Clostridia; order Eubacteriales; family Clostridiaceae; genus Clostridium; species Clostridium omnivorum. The sequence goes on from NZ_BRXR01000001.1 coordinate 1,020,969, forward strand.
TATTGAAGAAACAATAATGCTTGAAGAGGATAAGCGTAAACTTATGGCTGCACTATCTATTTTAACAGAGGATGAAAGTGATTTTATACAATTTGTATATTTCCATGGCGGCAAGATTAAGGAATATTCTGATTTGCATAATATAAAATATGTAACACTTATAAAGAAAAAAGAAAGAATTCTAAAAAAATTAAGACTGCTATTAGCATAGACTAAGAGCACTACAGATTCTAAGTAATTAAATCAGTAGTGCTCTTAAACTATAAAAATAAAATTTATTCTTCAGTATAGTACTTTTCATCCTTCATTGCATGAACAACCTGAATTATCTTATCAACTAACAACTTAAATATTTTTTCTCCCTTTTCTCTAGTAGCAAGAGTGGCGTCCCCAGATAGTGCATTTTCATAAATCACCTTACCCCTATCCTTAAAGTAAACTCTAAAGGTAGGTCTTTTAGTATTTTTCATAGCTTTATCCATCTGCACTAGCTTTTCATCATAATATAAAATGGCTGAAGTCTCATCTTCTCCGGCATGCCCTTGTCCCTCTGTTACAGTCAATATTTCCTTTGAAAAATCCAACCACCAATTAATTATGGTCACGTCAATTCCTAAGGTCATTAACCTCTCTGAAGTTAGGTTTAATGCATTTATATTTCCCCCATGGCCATTTAAAAATATTACTTTCTTTATGCCATTGTCAGCCATGCTTTTAGCAACATAGAATAAGTATTCTGCTAATACCTGAGATGGCACGTGTATGGTTCCTGGATATACTGATAAGTCAAAGCTTTGACCATATGGCACCTCTGGTGCTATCCAAATTTCACCACCAATTTTCTTCTCTAGAAGTTCACAAAACAATCTAGGTGAAAATACATCTGTACCTAAAGGCAAGTGATGTCCATGAGCTTCAACAGAACCTATAGGTATTATTACTACCTGAGACTTTGATAAATTACTTTTAAAATCATCTGAAGTATAATTAACCATGTACATATATATCCCTCCCTATATCCACATTATAGCAAAGCCTGTATTATTATTCTATAAACAGAATCCCCATGAATTTAAAATTATGGAGATTCAAAATTATCTATTTACTTTAATATATCTACATAAAAGTCTTCGGCTTTAACCTTTTCTTTAAGAAGCCCTTTTTGACCAAGCCACTCTATGTTGTCCTCCCAAACCTTCTTATCTTGGGATAAAAATGGTTTATCCTTTAGCTCCATTTTAGGTAGCAATGTTTCAACACTTTTCTTTTCTACTTCTTCTATAAGTGGAAAATTATCTTTCTGCTGATTCTTCATAAGAATTGCTAATGCCTTATCTGGATTTTGCTTCATAAATTCAAAACCCTTTTGTGAGGCTCTCATAAACTTCTTTAACACTTCTGGCTTTTGCTTTATAGTATTGTCACTAGCAACAAATATTAGCTCATAGTAATTAGGCACACCATATTTTGATGGATCAAAATAATTTACTTCATGCCCTTCATGCTGCATAACAGGTACTTCATGGTTAATAAGCCCACCAGTAGTAGCATCAACTTTTTTAGTTATCATGGATGAAAGCAAGTCAAAACCTACATCTACAAACTTTACTGAGTTTGGATCTCCTCCATCCTTAGCAACCATGGTTTTAACATAATCCACATTTAAAGGATTTCCTGAATACCCTACAGTCTTTCCTGATAGGTCCTTTGGGGAATTAATATTTTTTTCCTTTATTGAAATAATAACATTTAAAGGTGATTGTACTATAGAACCTATAGCCTTTATAGGAACTTTTTCATTTGATCGTGCCATAATGACATCAGGTTGATAGTATATACCCACCTCTGCTTTACCTGCTGCTGGAAGTGTAAGTGGATCAGTAGGGTTTGCTGGAAACTTAATATTTACCTTCAATCCTTCCTCTTTATAATATCCATTTTCAATAGCAGCATATATAAAGCTATGTACTGCATTTGGATACCAGTCAAGCACTAGATCCATTTCTTCCAGCTTGTCTGCACTGGCAGCTGCTTGCTTTTTTGAGCAGCCTACAGCTGCAAACATAAAAACAACTAATAATAATGATAAGTATCTAAATTTTTTCATACTTCATTCCTCCATTTAACAATTTTATTTTCTATTAAATTAATTATAGCTACTAAGATTATAGCTACTATAGACAACAATACAATTGGAGCAAATACTCCTGCTCCGTCAAGCTGAATCATCATTCTCTTGCTAAAATAACCAAGCCCTTCTTGAGCTCCAAGCCATTCACTGATTGCAGCTCCAATTACACTAAGTGGAACAGCTACCTTTAATGCCGAAAAGAAATATGGCAGAGAGGATGGAAACTTTAGCTTGCAAAATATTTGAACTTTACTTGCTCCATATGTAATTAAAAGTTCCTCCATCTCCCGTTTAGTAGAGCGTAATCCATCATATACATTCACAGTGATTGGAAAGAAGGTTATAAGGATTGTAACTATAACCTTACTCCAAATGCTATATCCGAACCACAGCACAAATATTGGAGCCAATGCCGTAACAGGAATAGTCTGTGTAACTACTACAATTGGATATATTGCCCTTTCAATACTGCTGTTTAAGCTCATAGCCACTGCTAGCGCTACACCTAAAATAATAGAAATAGCAAGTCCAAAAAGTGTTATAATCATAGTTGCTGGAAGATGCACTAAAAATAAATCTTTTCTTAAAAGCCACATTTTTTCTACAATTTTTGAAGGAGATGGTAATATGTACATAGCATTTATATATCTGGCCAACATCTCCCAGGCAATAATTAAAAGGGAACCTAAGATTATTGATGATGTATACTTTTTCATAATTCTACCCTCTGTTTTAACTCATTTATTAATTCTTCCTTTATGCTGAGTATGTCCTTATTACTTAGCATATGCCTATCTCTTGGATAGCTCATTGGAATATTTATTTCTTTCAATTTACTTATTGGCTTTTCAGATATAGCATATATTTTATTTGATAAAAACAGTGCTTCTTCTACATCGTGAGTAATGAACAATATTGTCTTTTTAAGCTTGCAATATTGTGCTTGCAGCCACTCCTGCATATTTAATTTGGTTATAGCATCTAGAGCACTAAATGGCTCATCTAAAAGTAAAATATCAGCACCAGTTATAAGTGTCCTAATAAATGAAACCCTCTGTCTCATTCCTCCTGACAAATCCTTTGGATATTTATGCTTGTATTCATTAAAGCCAAAGGAATCTAAAAGCTCACCAGCCTTTGCTATAGCTTCCTTAGCTTTAACTCCTCTTACTTCTAAAGGTAAAGATACATTCTGAGCTATGGTCCTCCATGAAATCAATAAATCCTTTTGGGGCATGTACCCGATATGTCCCTTCAAATCACTTACTTGTTTATCCTCTAAAAAGATACTTCCACTCTCTGCCTTTTCCAGTCCGCAAATAAGTCTAAAAATAGTACTCTTTCCACAGCCGCTAGGTCCAACTATGCTCACAAATTCACCCTTATTTACAGTAAAATTCAAATCCTTTATAAGTAATTTTGACTCATTTCTATATTTAAAGTCTACATTGCAAAAGCTAAGCATTAATTCATCCCCTTGTTATATGACATATCCCAAAACATGTATTCATACCTGCTTGTATTAATAAATATTTCCTCTAGCTTTTTAAGTTCACTTTCACACATATTTTCAGCAAGGCTGTTCACTAAATCAACAATCCACTTAGTACTTTCTTCATATTCTTTAGATACATAACCTTTAATCCATTCTCCATAAAATTCATGTTCAGCAGCTCCAGGGATTCTGTTTAAGTACTTACCAATCTCTAGGTAGCTCCACATACATGCAAGCAGTGCTGCTGCAACATCAGCCAAGGACCCCATTTGAGATACTGCCAGCATATAGTGAGTATAAGAAATGTTAGTTAGAGATGCTTTTGCAGCTGCTACCTCCTCTTGTGTAATATTAAGCCTTTTCATATAAGATCGATGAATGCTCATTTCGCCATTCAATATAGCATCTACAGACTTTGCAAACCCCTTCATAACCTCTTCACTGTCAGCCTTTACAACCCCTAGCGCGTATATTTTTGCATAATCTAAAAGATAAAGATAATCCTGAATCATATAGTATTTAAACCTATCAATTTCTAAAGTTCCATTGCCTATACCTTTTATAAATGGATGCTCATAATATGTACCCCAAATATCCTTAACCTTCTCAAATAATCTATCAGTAAACTTCATTTGATACTCCCCTTCCTGTTTTAAAGCAAAATAAAAAGGCACAAACCTGATAAGAGATTTGTACCTTTAACTTTCTGCATACAAAAAAACCTCTTCCTACGCTGGTATTATCCAGATCAGGTTAAAGGGTCTAAGAATTTCGTTCTTACTCTCAGCTGGCAACACCAGCCCCCCTGGGATTTTATACTTACTTTATTCAATTAAATCTTACAGCCCTATATTACTACATTATTCCTATATGGTCAAGCTTATCTAAATAGTCCATAAATGATGGTATCCCTACTTTTAAAATGTGGTGATAAACCTCTGCAAGCTCCTCATCATCAGTTATATTAGAATTAAGCAGCAGCTGCATAACTATACCATCTATAGCACCAATAAGTAGCGAAGCAAAAGCCCTATTATATTTATTATCATGCTTTCCATACATATTTTCAATTAGCTCTACAGTATGATCTATCCATTCCTTATATTTAAACTTAAACTTTTCAGTAAGCTCTATATTTCCAAGCATAGCCTCCTGAGCGAGATAGAACTGCACTCGGTTTTCATCATTTTTATTAAATCTCTTAGCTATATTTTCATAAATTTCTTCTATTAGTTCATCTCTGCTTTGCTTTTTGCTATGAGACTTTTCTGCAATTCTTGAGGCCTCAGAAAGGCTTTTATCCATCACATCATATAATATATCTTCTTTGCTTTTATAATAATGATAAATAGCACCAGTGCTCATACCTGCCTCTTCAGCTATAGTCCTAATAGTAGCACCAGTTATTCCATTTTTGCATATAACATTTTTCGCTGCCTCTATAATTTTCTGCTTTCCTTCAGTAGACATGAGTACACCACTCCAATTCTATTACTAACTTAGATTATATCACAAAAGATTAATTGATTATATTCTCAGAAAATTCACGCCAAACATTTACACCTTATTACATTTATGCTATATTAGTATTATACCGAACAGTCGTTATGTTTTTAGTAATGCTTCTAATTTAAGTGGATTAGCATAACGGTTTAATAAAAAGGGGGCTTTTTTATGAACATTCCTGTATGGCAATATGTTTTATCTATGGGGGGATATTTTGCATTATTGCTGCTAATTGTAGAAGGTATGCGAAAATACTACAAGTTTGCAAATTGGTTTTGGATTGCAACTCTTCTTACCATTCCACTTTGGCTAATGGGTGGAATAGTAGGCTGGTTCCGCTGGGCGAAAACCCTTAGCGTTATACTACCTACCATTGTTGTAGGTCTTGCTAGAGTTTCAAATTATGAAAAGCGTAAAGGCAAGCTATGGGAATTTCTTCAGAAAAACTGGATTTTATGGTTTTTCTACGGAATACTATTCCTAAATATAATGGAAGCTACTATTAAAGATTTAACTTTAGGCAATATCTTTAATTCACTCTGTGGTTTCTTGCTATGTGTTACTATGCCTTTTCCAAAAAAGTTCTGGAAGATTTCCGAAGAAAAGTATGGTGACCTAATATGCTATACTACAGTAGCCTGGAATCTCTTATATACAACCTGGAATCTCTGTTTTGTATATTCTGAATCACCAGTATATTTTGCTAGCTCTGTATGCATACTTGCAGCAGCGGAAATATATCCTCTTATTAAAAAGAGGCCTGAGCTCTACATAACTGCCCGTGTTTACACATTAGCAACTCATATTTTAATTCGTGCCTGCTGGAGCAGCCTGTTCCCTGCACTTATGGATGCCTCTGCTTGGCATAATGATACTGTAATGAAATATTGGGGAATAGTTAATTGTATACTTATAATTCCATATGTATTCTGGTATATGTGGCAGCTTCATGCAGGAAAAGCTGATGTTAGCTTTAGAAGAGGTAAAGTAGAATCAGTATAAATAATTTAAGTCCCCCGTGATTTAAAAAGCACGAGGGACTTATTATTTAAAGTGTTTTTAAAATTAAATAATTAATTCAATATTTTTAACGCCTATATCCTTTACCTTTTCAGCAAGTTGTCTCACATAAGCTTCTGAGGGTATCTTTGCTTTTATCTTATCCTTTTCAGCATCACTAAGTCCTGCAGCATGGACCCTTATGAGTTTATAAATAACCTCGGGATAATCCTTAAGTATGTTTGCAACTGTAGTTACAGTGTTTTCAATATCCATATAATCTTCAATAAGTACAGTTCTTACCTCATATACTTTATCCATACTCAAAAGATATTTTAAATTTTCTATATTATTTTTAAGTTTTGTTTCACAGAGGCTCTGGATTTTATCCACAGCTTTTATATCTACCATGAACTTGTCTGTGACTTTTATAAGCTCAGCTATTTCATCTTTATCAAAAAAGCCATTTGTATCAACAAAGCAGGTAAGCCCTAAAGGCCTTACCATTTTGAATAATTCAGTTATAAAATCTGCTCTTAATGTAGGCTCACCGCCTGAAACTGTAATGCCTCTTATAAAGAGCTTATATTCATCAATAATGTTGTATAACTCCTGAGCACTATATAAAGTTGTCCTTGGAGAAGAATTAAAGCGGCAGGTTCTAATACACTGATCACACTCTGCACAAACTTTTTCCTCAAAATTCACCTTTCCATCAATGTTTTTTATTGCTTTTGTTGGACACTTAATCACGCATTCACCGCAATTAATGCAGTGATTTATAGTCTCTGGGTTATGACAATAAACACATCTTATATTGCACCCCTGAAAAAATATTGCTAATCTGTTTCCTGGTCCATCCACATTGGAAAAAGGTATAATTCTGTTTACAACAGCCTTATTCTCCATCTTTTCTAACTCTTCTCTCAAATACATGAGCCCTGTCATTTGATCCAAAGCCTAATATATCTGTATCCCTAAGCATTGCCTGGCCTTGTCCAGCCTTCATAGCATCACTCTTTTTTACTAAGTAGCCCGTAACTCTAATTAGGTCTGTGTTATTAAGGTAGGTTGTAATGTACCTAGCTCCAGAAGCAAAAGCTCCCTCTATTATATCAAGCACAGCATCTAATTTATTTAAGTAGGTTTGGTCTAGAGCAAATAAATCTCCAGTGCCTGAGATGAAATACTCATGGAAAGGTGCTGCTTGTTTAATATGCACTGGCAGAATAGGCTCATCCCCTATTGCTATTCTATGAGCTGGAGTATTATCATAATCCTCTGCACTCAAACTTGCACCTACTTGAGCATGCATAAGGTATCTATCATTAGTTCTCTCACAGTATACAGCTTCATGGGTATTTGCAATACCATCTACAACCTTTAGTATGCTGTGTCCTATTTCATCACCGCGCTTTGAAGTACCAAATCTCTCATTTAACCCTTCAAGCTTTAAAATATAATTTACTGCATCAGCAAGTCCAACAATTCCAAACATTGCTGTGAAGTTTTCTCTCTTTATGAAGCCCTCTTTTACAAGAAATGATGTTTCAAAGAAATTTGACTTTTCAACAAGAAACTTTATTCTCTTATCTATCATAGTAGCCATAGCATTAGTCACCTTCGGCAGCCTGTGATTTAATAATTCCTCTAGTGACTTAACACCTTTTACAATTGTTCCGAGTCTTAGTCTTGGAAGAGTATAGGCCCCGCCGCCGTGAGGAAGTGCATTGTAGCAGCTTACTATTCTGTGATCCCCTACATCATGACAATACTTTTTATCATTACTGAAGGATGGTTTTGACACCTTTAAGCATGCCTCAGCAGCCTTTAACGCAAAGTCCCTTGGTGTAATATCTTTATCATATCTTATAGTCATATTAGGTGTAGGATTTTCAAGCTCCATTACCGCTTTCAATATAAGCTCGCCTGCTTTGGTCTTTTCAGGTCCTATATCTGCATGACAGAAGGAATCTGCTATAGTCTTGTCCACATGATTTAAAAACCTTTTGATTTTTATATAATCCTTCACTTCATCTGTTATAAATGGATCTATTAGCTTATCAAGATCACCTATAAATACAGGAAAGGAAGTTATTGAAGGTACATGGCTGTATAGAATTAAGAGACTATCAAGCAGTTCGTCCAAGTCCTCAGGAGGCTTTATATCTAAAAATTCACAGCCTTTAGATAATAGTACATAGTAGTCTGGAACAATATATCTAGGACTGTATATTGCATATCCTTCATTTAAATCGCAAATCATTTCATTTTCAATATACATCATTTCTTCATCAGTATAGCCAAGTATATCTCTAGGATCTAAGAGCCTCCCTGCTACGCCTGCAAGATTAACAAGCTTTTGTTGATAAGTTAAACCTTTACTCGTTGCAATGTCTAAAATATCGCTCATATTTGATCTCATATAAACAACTCCTAACCACTAATAATATGATAAAAGTTATTTGATAAAAAACAAATAACTTTTACTCTTAATATATATATTTTACATCAGCATAGTATATTAAACAAGCATCTTTATAAACTATAGTTTAACTTATAAATTTATGTTTACGTAAATTTAGCCTTTATTCTATTCCTTATCATTTGTATTATTCTTTTCTTCTTGAATACTAATTAAAAATTCTTTTTGTGCTGCAATTAATGAAACTGAATCACCTAACGTTGAAAGAAATTCCCCTAGTATGTTTAGCTCTCCAGCTGTTCTTCCTTCAGATATGGCTACAGCTAAAAAGCTAGCAAACAATGTAAGCTGTTCTGGTTCTATATCATCAAAAAAAAGCATATAAATCACCTCTATTGTTTGATAGTTCATTATATGTTATACAATTAGACAAGTGCCAAATTAAGCTGTATTATTAAGAAAACTAAAAAAGTTAGGAAACTTACATAAGAATCCTAACTTTAAAATATACATATTAAATCTTATTGACCTTCATATTGACTATAATATAGCTTAGAATAAAATCCTTTCCTCTGCAGCAATTCTTCATGATTACCTTGTTCTACTATTTGTCCGTTATTTAGTACAAGGATTAAATCAGCTTCCTTAATAGTAGAAAGCCTATGAGCAATAATGAAGCTTGTTCTTCCCTTCATCATCTTATCAAAAGCCTTTTGAATATTAGCTTCTGTTCTTGTATCTACACTGCTTGTTGCTTCATCTAGTATCAGCATGGATGGCAGTGCAAGCATAACTCTTGCTATGGTAAGCAGCTGCTTTTGCCCTTGGGATAGATTACCTCCACCTTCAGTAATCAAAGTATCATATCCCCTATGAAGCCTTTTTATAAAACTATGAGCATTTGCTGCCTTCGCTGCCGCAATTATCTCTTCTTCTGTGGCCTCTGGCTTTCCATAGGAGATATTATCACGTATTGTACCTGAAAAAAGCCAAGTATCCTGAAGCACCATTCCAAAGGATTTTCTAACACTGTCCTTTGTAACTGTTTTTATATCTATATCATCAACAAAGATTTTTCCATTGTCCACCTCATAGAACCTCATAAGTAGATTAACAAGAGTTGTTTTACCAGCACCAGTTGGTCCAACAATGGCTATGCGGCTTCCGCTTTCCACCTTTAGATTAAAGTTTTTTATAAGAGGTCTTTCTTTAGAATAGGAAAAAGAAACATTATTAAAGCTAACCTTTCCATTAGTACTACTCAAAGTAATTAAGTCCTCACTTTCAGGCATTTCTTCCTCTTTATCTAAAATTTTAAATACCCTTTCTGCTGAAGCAATAGCAGCTTGCAGCTGCGTTGCAACACTAGTTATATTGTTTATTGGCTGAGAAAATTGAGTTGAATAAGTTAAAAAGCTAGAAATATTACCTATAGTAAGTCTTCCTGCTATGGCAGATAATCCTCCAGTTATACCAAGTAATATATAGGTTATATTGTTAACAAGCCTTGTAGATGGGTTAACTAGGGATGAATAAAATTGTGCCCATCTTCCACATTTATAAAGCCTTTGATTAATTTCATTGAATTTTTCCTGTGACCTTTCCTCGTAGCCAAAAGCTTTCACTATCTTTTGATTACCTATAATTTCTTCAATATATCCATTTAATTCTCCAATTGTTTTTGATTGCTCCTTAAATAATCTATTAGAGCTTTTCGTAATAAAAGAAGCAATTTTAAAACATACTGGTGTCATCAATACTACTACCATTGTAATAGCAGGGCTTAAAACCGCCATGAAAATAAGAGAACCAACAATAGCTACAATTCCAGATACAAATTGTGTAATTCCTTGATAAAGCCCTTCTGATACAAATTCAAGATCATTTGTAAGCCTTGTCATAATCTCACCATGAGCATTATCATCATAAAACTTTAGAGGCATTCTAGTTAGCTTTTCAAAAGCATCACTTCTAATATCCTCTATTGTTCTATTAGCTATAATACTTGTAAGTACTTGAAGTCCCCACTGAAATACAGCACTTGTAACATACAGAGCCGCAACTACAATTATTATTTTTAATACTGCATTAAAGTCAACTTGCCCTTTTCCTACAATTTTATCAATACCTTTTCCCACTATATATGGACCAATAATTACTAACACATTACCTAAGATAGCTGTAATTATAGAAAAAACAACATGCATTTTATACTTTTTTATATAGCTAAAAAGCCTCTTTAAGGTTTTATTCTTATCCATTATTCCACCTCGCCATTAAACTGTGAATTATATATTTCCCTATACACTTCACACTTTTCCAGCAGTTCATCATTGTTTCCTATGGACACAATTTCACCATCATCCATAACAATTATCTTATCAGCGTTTTTAATTGTAGCTATTCTTTGTGTAACTACAACAACAGTCATATTACTTGTACTTTCCTTTAGCTGCTTTCTAAGTGCTGCATCCGTTGCATAGTCTAGAGCACTTGAACTGTCATCTAAAATAAGTACCTTAGGTTTTTTCACTAGCGCTCTTGCTATGGTAAGTCTCTGCTTTTGGCCACCTGATAAATTAATTCCACCTTGAGAAATCAGCGTATTATATCCATCAGGCAGCCTTTTTATAAAATCATTTGACTGTGCAGTTTTAGCTGCTTCAACTATTTCTTCTATACTTGCACTTTCATTGCCCCACCTTATGTTTTCAATAACAGTACCAGTAAATAAAACAGCCTTTTGGGCTACAAGTCCTATGTTTTTTCTTAGTTCCTTCTGAGACTGCTCTCTTACATCTATGCCATTTATTAATACTGCACCTTCTGAAACATCATAAAAACGACAAATTAAATTAATTAATGTAGTTTTCCCAGAGCCTGTAGAGCCAATGATTCCAACAGTCTCTCCCTGATTTATTTTAAAGGAAATATTTCTTAAGGCATATTCAGAAGCTTCCTTATAAGAAAAGCTCACATTTTTAAATTCTATTAATGCTTCCCTTTTAATCCCATTAATAACCGCATTTTTATCTGATCTGTCTACTACAGAAGGTTCAGCAGCTAAGACTTCATTAACACGATTAGCAGAAGCTGCAGCCTTGGTAAAGGTAATTACTAAATTTGCTAACACAATTAGTGCTGATAAAATAATATTTATGTAATTTATATAAGCAATTATTTCTCCTTGAGTCATGCTTCCTGAATATACCTGTACTCCGCCAAACCATAATACTGCTGCAACGCCTAAATTTATTATTACAATTGTCACTGGGTTTAATAGTGCAGATATCCTACCCACTGCAATCGCAGTTTCTGCATATTCTCTATTTACTTTATTGAATCTTTTTCTTTCATTATCAATCCTAGCAAAGGCTCTAACCACTCTCACCCCAGATAAATTTTCCCTTACCACAGTAGAAACTCCATCAAGCCTTTTTTGAACATTTTTATATAGCGGAATAGTCTTTGACATTATCATATATAGAGTTCCTGCAAAAACAGGCATAATAACAAATAAAATTATAGACAGCTTTAAATTTATTGCCATTGCCATAATAAGTCCGCCTATACACAAAAATGGAACTCTAATTACAAGTCTTATAAGCATAGCTACTGCGAACTGAAGCTGATTTACATCACTAGTAATTCTATTAACCAAAGAAGTAGTTCCAAACATATCTATTTCATTAAAAGAAAATTCACCTATCTTTTCAAATATCCTATTTCTAAGGTCTGTTCCAAAACCTTGGGACACAATTGATGCATAGTACTGGCATACATATGCTGAACCTGCACCTATAATTGCAGTTAATATCATAAGTGCTCCTATTTTAAAAACATATCCTGAATTACCAGCCTTTACACCATAGTCAATAAGTCTAGCCATGAAGAATGGAATAAGTAATTCTAAGATTGCTTCTAGCAGTTTAAATGCCGGGCCAAGTATTACCTGCTTTTTATATGGTTTTAAAAATTTTATCAGCTTAAACACAAGCACTTCCTCCAATTCTATTTTGTATCTATAAATAATTTCCCTTGTTATCTGTATCTAAATACGTTATTATAATATCACAAATTATGACATACAAAAAATATTTAATATATATGCATTCCATACAATTTTTATATGATAGGAGGTTTAATAATTGGATATTAAGCAACTTAAATACTTTCTAACTATTGCAGAGGAGGAACAGATAACCTCAGCTGCTAAAAAGCTGAATATGTCTCAGCCGCCACTGAGCTATCAACTTAAAACTCTGGAGGATGAACTAGGTGTAAGGCTAGTAGATAGGGGGAGTAAGAAAATTCACCTCACTGACGCAGGACAAGTCTTGAGGAACCGTGCTGAGCAAATTGTTGAACTTACTGAGGTTACATATAAAGAATTAAGAGATTTAAGCAAGGGCATGCAGGGAACATTATCTATAGGCACAGTTTCCTCTTCAGGCCCTACACTATTTGATAAAAGATTAAAGATATTTCATGACGTATATCCTTTAGTTAATTTTGAAATATATGAGGGCAACACCTATAAAATAATTGAGTATCTCCATAATGGATTAATACAAATAGGAATTGTAAGGACTCCATTTAATATGGAAGGCTTTGATTACATTCTAGCTGATCCAGAACCTATGGTAGCAGTAATGAGTCAAACTCTTGACTGGGACAATAAAAATGAAAAAATTTCACTTTTGGAACTAAAAGATAAGCCATTAATTGTTTACAGGAGATTTGAAGCTCTGATAAAAGAGAGATGTGAAAGCGCTGGCTTTGAACCAAAGTTTTTCTGCAAAAATGATGATGCCAGAACTACTTTGCTATGGGCTGCATCTGGACTTGGAATCGGAATTGTACCATATTCTGCAATTAATCTTGTTCCAAATAACAATCTAAAACTTAAGATAATAGAAGATTCTTTTCTTCAATCACAAATTGCAGCAATTTGGATAAAAGATAAATATATATCTACTAGTGCCAAACACTTTTTAGATATTTTTAGAGGTTAGATTATAATGATATTTTAAAATGGTTAAATAAAACAATAAGTTACAAAACTGATGATATATAAAAACTCGGGTTCACACCCGAGTTTTATATATTTTATTAATTTTATGCTGCATTTTCTTCTTGAGACCAAACTGGCTCTGGTCCTCTCAGATAAGATATTACAGCAGCGATTATACTGAATATAAAGGATATAGTAAAAGCCATTCTTAATCCTGAAACAAATTGTCCAATGGCAATACCTTCTGAACCTACTTGAGTGCCTATAAATAAGGCCTGCATTGCATCTGGTGATATACTAGAAGATATTATTGCCATAGATATAGCTATACTTAATACATTTCCAGCATTAGTTGCCATTGTTCTAACGCCTGCAGCTACTCCTCTTTTATTGGCAGGAACCATACCCATTATGGCACTTGTATTTGGTGAGAAGAACATTCCAGAGCCTATTCCCATAATAAGCATCCATATAACAAGTTCTGCTACTGATGTTGTGGATGTTATAAACATCATACCAAGCAACCCTATTGCTGATACTAGTAGTCCTACGGAACTTAAAATTCTTGCACCATATTTGTCTGATAAATATCCGCTAATTGGAGAAATTATCATCATTGATATAGCCATAGGGGCTAATAGCATACCAGCAACTATTGGGTCAATTCCCTTAATTCCTTGAAAGAAAAATATAAGCAGGAAGGTAACTGCCCCTCTAGCCACACCATTCAAAAGATTACTTGCATAGGCAAAAGCTAATACCCTTGTTTTTAAAAGCCTTAAATCAAGCATAGGCTCCTCTGTTTTATTTTCTATTCTAACAAACCACCATAAAAGTGCTATAGAAACTGCAATAAGACCTATTACAGCAAAGTTGAACCACCCAATAAATCCGCCAAAGGATAATGCTACTAAAAGTGCTAGCATACCAGTTGAAAATGTTAATGTACCTTTTATATCAAATTTTTGTTTTTCTGATAGTACGCTTGTCTCCTTAAGCTGAAATGCAGCCCAAAGAGTTCCTATAATGCCTATTGGAATATTTATATAAAATATACTTCTCCAGCCTACATTTATCAAAAAACCACCTAATATTGGTCCTATAACTGAAGCTATACTTATAATCATGCTATTAATCCCTAAAGCCTTTCCAAGTTCTTTTTTAGGAAATGCATCTGCCACTATTGCAGTACTATTAGCCACCATTAAAGAGCCCCCAACTGCTTGGATTAATCTATATATTAAAAGCTGTACTCCTGTTTGAGATATTGCGCATAGCAAGGATGCAACAGTAAATAGCGCAAAGCCACTTACGTAAAGCTTCTTTCTACCTACCATATCGGCCATTCTTCCTATAGATGGAACTAATATAGTCATAGCAAGCATATATCCCATGATTGTCCAAGTAACAACGTTCATACTTGCATTTAAGTCTTTCATTATAACCGGAAGTGCTATCATTAATGTGCTTCCACTTAATACAGAAAATAGTGCACCTATAGTTGTACAGGAAAGTGCTATCCATTTATAATTATCTTTCTTCATTTCATGTCCTCCATTAGTATATTATTTGCTGCGATCTAATTCTTCCAACCTTTCAAGAAGTTCTTCATATTTATTCATAGCTCTATTTAGAATTTTCTGTTTCCCCTCAACAAGCTTGATTTGCTCTTTAATTATTTCCTTAGATTTGTTTACTAGTTCCACATCCTGCTTCTCCCCCCTAAATATACTCTTTAAATCCATTTCAAGCTCAAAAATATCCCTTACTTCATTTAGAGAGAAGCCTAAAGTGTCTCTTAGTTCTCTAATCCTTACAATTTTTTCTACATCTTCTTCTGTATACATTCTGTAAGAGGACTCAGTCCTAACTGGCTTTATTAGTTTAATATCCTCATAATATCTTATAGCCCTTTTAGTGAGGCCAGTTCTTGTAGCAACTTCTTCAATTCTATAATATTTACTCTCCATAATATCACCCGCCGTTAAATATTTTACTCTTCTATAACCTTAACGCCAAGGTTATAGTTTTTTTAATTCTCTTCTTACCTTTTTATATTTGTACCGTTTATCTTTTATTGCTTGATAGCTAAGGTTATTCTATATACTTATTAAAAAAAGGAATTTTGCCTTTGGGCAAAATTCCTTTTTAACCTCTTACCTCTTACCTCTTACCTCTTACCTCTTACCTCTTACCTCTTACCTCTTACCTCTTACCTCATTAAAATCCTCCAGCTCCTCCGCCACCGCCGCTGTCAAAACCTCCACTGCTGTCACTGGAGCTAAAGCTTCCGCTGTATTCTGTATTTTTAAGTGATGTTTCAAAGGAATTATAAAAGCTATCATCATCACTACTCATTACATAATACATAGCCCAAAAGCTTGAATCTGTTACCTCAATATCATTTTCTTCCTTTGGAGTTATTTTATCAAGCAGATCACTTCTTAACCCCATTGAAACTGCATATATAAGATATATTTCCCCTTGCATAGGTTCCTTTTGGAGCTCCTCAATTTCATACTTGTTCAATTTTTTAATTCTTCTCTTCATGTTATTCCACAGCGCTAACTGTAATTCACTCTCTAGTGTTCTAGTATTAATTAAAAAAACAGCTGCAAAAGTTAATGAAGAAGCAATAATACTTATAAAGCCGTACATATTTCCCAAAGAAATCAAAAATATAGCCGCTGCTATTAGTATAATCTCAAATATAATTACAAAGCTTTTCAGATTGCCGGCCTTTTTATCCCGGAGATTAAGTTTATCTGCTTCAAGCTTTACTTCGCCTCTCCAAAGTGCAAATTGCCTTCTGAGATCATTAGGCTTGTTCTTACTGTAATTTTTTATGGTGTCTAAGCTTACAGAATTTCCATCTCCTATTTCATCTATAAGCAGATGCATTAAATATGCTTCATGTTTATATGTATTATCATCTTTTTTCCTTATCCTTTTAATTTTATATTCATCAGTTTTACCCTCAATGCTTAAATACCCTCGTCTTGAAAGTTCCATAACGGCAGCCATTAAATCATTTGGCATTAATCTCTCTTTTGCATTATAAGCTAATATAGCTGGATTATAATTTGCAATATCTTTTGCTGCCAATAAATCCTCTATATTGGAATATTTTTTTCTACTAACAAAAATGTAGCCAATAATTAATAAGCTTACAACACTCATAAGAAGAGCAATAATTTTTGTATCCTCTATAAGCTTTTGTCTTTCTCTTTCCTTTTCTATTTTTTCATTAGCATATCTATTTTCTTCTGCCATTATGCTTTCAAATTTGTTTTCATTACTACTTACTTTAGCCTGTGGGATTAGTTCTTTAGGAAATAAGGTTCTAACCTCCACATATCTTCCTTTTGGTACGTTTAAAGCTGAGAAATTTATAATTCTATCGTCCTTTATTTTCCATGCTCCATCTAAAGGTCCATGCGCAAAAACCTTCATCTCTTCCTTTTTTGATCCATTAGGAAGTACTACATTAATTTGCAGATTGTCTATTTTCGTTTCATTACTGCTGCCTATGAACTTCCAATATAGCTCCCCAATATCATTATATTTTTTTACTGCTCCAGGAATTTTATAAGTTATTCTAAAGTTTTTTATCTCATCTTTTGATGGAGAATATATTTTTAATTTTACACTGTTAGACTTATTTTCTATGCTATATACTCCTTTGTCTCCATTGCTAGCTGATTTCACTTCCTTATAAGCCGCTTCACTTCCTTTAAGCTCTGAAACAGTTATATTTGAAATGCCTTCTGCTTTATCAAAAGAAATGTCCTTATATACACCATTATACTTACCTGAAATATCAAAACTGAGATCTTCAACGGCACTCATTGAGCCATCCTGATTAATTTCAGCTTTAATAATATCGCTTTTTAGCTTTATTTCCTCTGCTTGAACTTTACTGCTTAATAGCACTGTAAAAACAATAGCTATAAAAATTCCAATCCCCCATTTGTTTAATCTCAATATAATCCCCCCTTAAAGCTTGTATATTTTATCATGCATATATAAAATTTTACCATAAATTAATACAACATTTCTATATAATGTCATAATCATATACTTTTTAATCATGAAATGATTTTATGTACAAAAATTGCACAAATGAATAAGCAGCTAAAATTGAATTTTAGCTGCTTATTCATAATTATCTAAATTTATAAAGCAGGTTTTAAAAATCCTTTACCTCTTATCTCTTCAGCTTCTGAAATAGAAATTAACGCATTGCTGTCTATTTTTTCAACTAAACCTTTTATATGATTTAATTCTTTTGTAGTCAACAAGCTATAAATTATCTTTTTCTTTTCGCCTGAATATGACCCTTCTCCATAAAGATAAGTAGTTCCTCTGCCTGTTTCTTTCATTATCATATTTGACATTTCTTTTTCCTTTTCAGTAACAATCATGATAATCTTTTTTTGCTCAAACCCTGATATAACTTTATCTATCACTATTGATTTTACAAACATTAAAACCACAGTATAAAGAGTTAGTTCAAGATTTGTGAAAAATACTCCTAATAGTACAATAGCTCCATTTAATATGAAATACAAAGTGGACATCTTTGCTCCATTTTTATTTCTGATTATCACTGCTATTATATCAGTACCTCCTTGCGAAGCTCTATTTCTAAATATTAATCCCATTCCAAATCCGCTAATCACAGCACCAAATAAAGTAGAAATAAACAAATCCTTTACTACGAAAATGCTAGATATATTTTTTGTCAATACTAGAAATATGGACATTGTTACCATACCTATCATACTAAAAAATACAAAATCCTTGTCTACCTTTTTAAGTCCCAATATGAATATAGGTATATTCAATATAAAAACCCAATATCCTGATGGTACATTGGTTATATATTGCGTTAGTAGTGAAATCCCAGCTATTCCTCCGCTTAAAAGCCTATGAGGAGCTATAAAAATATTTATTGCTATCGCATATAGAAGACTCCCCAAGCTTACTAAAGCTATTCTTTTAAAAAAGTCCTTTTTTTCTTTTACCATTTAACATGCCTTCTCTCTATTAATTTTATATAGTGAGCATTGGCAGCAGTTTTCTTAAATTAGAAGAAAAGTATACATTAAATTAAAACAAAAAAGGCCTTTATGAAAAGCCTTTTACAGTATCTTAAATATCTTAATAAAATAAACATAAAGCTTTTACACTTATGCATTCTTACATATTCAATGTACACTAAATTACAGATACCACAATTTCTTTCCCTCCGAAAGCTTGCTGCAAAATCCTAGGCAGGTCTCCTGACTCTAGCTTTATCCTCCTCTTTCCTTCCCAACTTTTCAGCCAGTGGTTAACAAGATTTGTAGGCTATCACAGTAGCGGGGGCTGTTGTGGCTTTTACCACATTCCCTTTTAATTTCATATTAATAGAAAACCTAAAATTTATTATTCACTTATATCTTTATATTAATTGTATTTTAAAAGCACACATAATTCAAATTTCATATCCTGCTATTTTCACAGTTATAATGCTTTTACACTTAAAATGCTTCCTATTTTGACGGATATCCTTCATTTTTGTATGTTCTTTGTTATTTTATGACTAAAATCATTCATAAAGTTCTGAAAATCTGCTTCTCATCTCTGTCAGTTCTTTAAGTATTTTTCTTCAAATTCAGAAGCAGGTAAGGGTTTATCAAAAATATAGCCTTGTATTTCATCACATCCAAGTTCTATTAACTTGTCTAACTGTTCATGCTTCTCTACACCTTCTGCTATAGTTCTAAGCCCCATAGCCTTTGTCATCATTATTATAGCCTTAATAATCTGCTCATCGCTATAATCATCGCATATTCCATCAATCAACTGCTTTGCAATCTTTATTCGATCTATATCAAAACGTTTAATATAACTAAGTGAGGAATACCCAGTTCCAAAGTCATCTATTGATATTAGCACACCTAAACTTGCAAGTGCATTAAATAATTCTTCCATTGCTATCTCACTTTTCATGGCACTGCTTTCTGTAATCTCTACGTCTAGCCAGCATGGGCTAACCTTTTTATTCTTAATTGTATTTTCAAGGTTTTCCATAAAGTTAATACTATCAACTTGCTTTGGCGAAATGTTTATTCCAATTCTAAGCTGTCTTTTATATTTAGTATTCCAATGATAAATCTGATCTAACGCTTTATTTATAACCCAGTACCCTATATCCACAATAGCTCCACACTCTTCAGCAATAGGTATAAATTCACCTGGCGATATAAATCCCTTACGAGGGTTTTTCCACCTAAGCAGCGCTTCTGCACCTACTATTTCTTCACTAGGAATGCTAAACTGAGGTTGAAAGTAAAGCTCAAATTCCTTATCATAATCTGCCTTTCTTAGTAATAACTCTATTTCATGATTTCGCTGGATCTTCTCACTTATTAGAGAGTTAAAAAAAGCATAATGCTTGCTGTTTTCTGACTTTGCATAATACATTGCAATATCTGCATTTTTCATTAGCATGTTTCTATCTACTGCATCCTTTGGATATATTGAAATTCCTATACTAAGCATTACCTTAAACTGATATGGCTCAATAATAATAGGTTTATTGCATAACTTTATTATGTCCTCAGCCAATTTAAAAATTAGATATTTTTCAAATTGACCATCCATAGCAATGACAAATTCGTCTCCACCTAAACGAGCCAAAAGCATAGAATTATTTTTTAAACTTTTAAGCCTATTAGCTATTTCAATTAATACTTTATCTCCCATATCATGTCCAAAGGAATCATTTATAGCTTTAAACCTATCCAAATCCATATATAATAATACTACCGTATGATTTCCCTTAGCATTTTTAATCATTTTTTCTAGCTCGTCCATAAAATATCTACGATTATTGAGGCCAGTTATAGAATCTTCCCTTGAAATTCTCTCTAACTCACTATTAAGATCTATAAGTTCCTCAGTTCTTATCTTAATCTTTCCTTCAAGTGAATCGTTTAGCGATTTTTCTCTCTTTAGTAAAGACTCATTAACTGCAGTGTTTTGTACATATCCACTTAACATTTGATGAAGTACTATAATAGAAAAAAACAATAGTGTAACATTCAATTTAAAGGAACCAACTAACAATAATAATAGTGGTGCTAATAACAAGAGCCTTATCTTTGAGCTCTTGCCTATATTTTCAGGTAATGAGAACTCAATATCCTTAGGATGTTTAGTTGGCTTGTATAACTCAAGTACGCTTGCAAAAGCAAACAACATTAGTGCGAAAATAAAAATTACATCTATTAAAGAGTTTGGCTTATAGGTATTATTTAACATCTGATAAGAATTTACTAAATCTGCACCTGTGTACAAAAATACAGAGATTATAATTAACTTTAAAGTATCTGAGATTTTTCTTCTTCTAACTGATATAAACATTATAAAAATATTACTTACTGCAATGAAGTCTGTTAATATGTATAAAAAGATTGCTAAGTTCTCCGCATCAAATAATAAGGCTGTGCTAAAATTATCTTTAAAAATAATTACCCATAACAAACTGATACCAATAGTCATAGTTGCGATAAAGTCCAATCCCAATTGAATAATATTCCACTTTCGAAAATAAGTTAAAAAATAAGCTAAAACAGCTGCTGCTATAAAAATATTTGGTATCAAATAGAGATAGGAAAACATAGTTATTTCTGTAGGGTCGAGTTTCAATACAATTGCATAATAAGCCCATACAAAATCACCTATGCCATAACTTAGGCAAGCCAAAGATAAAAGCAGCCAGCTAACATGAGTTTCATATGTATTTTTATAAGCATAATAAATATAATAAGCTGAAATAAATAGCAGAATAGGGGATATTATATTGCTCAAAGTATCCATACCTAGCATACATGTTACATAATAGGCTAGCAGCCCTAAGGCTAAAATTGAACTCCTTACGATAAATTTTCTCTTTTCCATAGCAATCCCCCTCCTTTAGCCATCCAAAAATATTATCTATTAGTTATATATCGACTAAATATGTATTTTTTTTAGACCTTTATTATATTTATTTTAAGATACTAAAGCATTAAAGTAATTATTTGGGAACTTTTTCATGTTTTTTTTAAATAAATAATATAGACTATAAGAAAAAAATTCTCATAGCCTATTTTTTTATTAATATACTTTATAAAGCTCTAGATTCTTTTTCTATGTTCTGAATGTATGAGAGCATTTCTTTTGATGAAGCGAGAAGCTGCTCTATTGAGGATGAAATGCATAATATATTAGAATGACTCTTTGTGTTTTTATTACATAGCGTATCCATAGTTTCCTTAATTGCTGAAGCATATTCTTTAGAGCACTGCACCAAATAAGTAATATTATCTACACGATTTACAATGTCCTTCTGCATTTCAAGCATATTATCAAAATTAATTACTGTTTTTTCTGTCTTTTCTAGTCCTGAGGCAACAATTTTATATGTATCAGAAATTGAATATACTGCATGATTTACATTATCAGTAATACTATCTAAAAGCTTTCTTATATCTTCTGCAGCTGAGCCTGCTTGTTCTGATAGTTTTCTAACTTCCTGAGCTACAACCGCAAAACCTTTTCCAGCCTCTCCTGCCCTTGCAGCCTCAATACTTGCATTAAGCGCTAAAAGGTTAGTCTGCTGTGCAATACCAGTTATTGTATCAACTACATTTAATATTTCCTTTGCTTTATTCCATAGCTCATAAACTACTTCTTTTGACTTTTCTGTTGAAACTTCAATTTTACGCATTTCATTTAATGAATCTAGAATTTCACCCTTGCTTTTTTCCGACATAGTAGATATATCCTTTACATAAACCATTATATTTTCTGACTCCTGTACCGTAACAGCGACCTCATCTACTATTTTATTCACATTTTTATTTGTATTGAAAGCATACTCAACAATATTCCTAGAATCCACTTCTATATCTTGTATTGAACTAGAAATTTGTTTTACAGCCAAATTGGATTCATCAGTAATTTGTAAAAGCTGACTAACTGAAGTAGTAAGGTTTTTTGCTGCAATTTCATTTTCTGAAAACCGGTTTTCTAGATCTCCAAAAATCTTTGCATTAGACAAAAGCATATTATGGGTTCTTTTAGTTAAAGAAATAAAAATAGGAATTAGAATAGCAAACTGAATAATAAAGCTAACCATATGAAGAGGTATCCATTGATATTCTGCTTGCATTAAAACATGATTATGGGATGCAATAAATTCTCCAATAAGAATAGACGGTATTAATGCAAAAAAAGTAGTTTTTAGCAGCTTTGCATCAAAATATAGACATGCTATTGCAATGGGTATAAACCAGAAAAATGCACCAGTCATATATATCATTCCAAAAATAGTCGTCTGTATTATTATAACTGTAAATACTTCAACATACTTAAAATAACTCATGTTAAGTTTTAAAGCCTTATAGATCAATGGAATAGCACAAACCGGTATTCCTACAGCACAAAGAGCAATAACAAAATTCCATGGAACAGCTAGAATCTTTAACAAATTAAGAATTATACATACAGGAAACAGAATAAAAAGTGCACTATTGATTTTAATAATTATGCCATTTACCTCTTTTTCATTTTTTTCAATAATCTCTGATTTGTTCATGCTTTGCTCCATCCCCTTAATTATTCCATTTGTAATATAGGTATATGATAGTCGAACTATCATATACCTATATTATACCATGTAAATGTTTTCAGTCAATATCTTCTTAACTTTTATAACTTACCTTTTAAAAATAAACTTTCATTTCACACAATTTCACACAGTTATTTAAAATTTATACCACAAACAACTTTTATAATAAAAGTATATTAAGAATCGAGGTGATAACGTTGAAAAGAAAATTTATTTTAGGAATAGTAAGCTCACTAACTTTAATTGCCTTGCTATTAACTGGCTGTGCTAACAAGCAAAAGGTATCTAGTGCTTTGAAGGCTGAAAACACTACATATCAAAGCTCTAATACTTCAGCTAATAATACTGTATCAACAAATAAAGACAGCAAAAGCATTACAGATGATGACTTATTAAAATCTACTGGTGATGACTCCTCCACCCAATTAGATTCTGTTGATAGTCAATCTGTACAGCTAAGTTCAGACGAAATAAATGCTCTACTAAATGAAAACACTGATTTAAAAAATATATCTTCAAGCTTTAGTGTTAAATAAAAAATTAGGAGACTGAACAGTAAGTAATCTTCAGCACCCCTAAGAAATACAGTATGTGTAACAATTAATAATTATTTCGAAACTCAAATAAATACAAGGAGGATTATAAAATGAAAAAATTATTATCTGCTTTACTAACAATTTCTCTAATTTCAAGCATGTCCACAATTGCTTATGCTGAGGGCAATGATACAACTACTCCCGCTCAAACTGTCAAAGCCTCACAAAATGAAACTCTTACACCTGAGCAAAAACAAGCTAGGGACGCCTTTTTAAAGGTATACTATGACTACATGAATCAGCTTGTTGCACTTAGGCAACAAACACAAGAAGCACAAACTGCTAATAATAACTCAGCTAAACAAATAAAGGATAAGCTTAAAGCAAAAACTGCTTTGAGTTCAGACACCGTATCTAAGTTAAAGGATTTAGCAGCTCAAAGAAAGTCATTAGTGGAACAAGCTAAGCAGCTTCATCAGCAGAGACTTTCACTAAGAACTCAGTATAAAGATGCTGTTAAAGCTAAAGATGTAGATAAAATGAAGAGCATTGAACAGCAAATATTAGATCTTAATAATCAAATTAGCCAGCTTAAAGCTAAGGATGATGCAATCAAGGCTCAGATAGAACCACTAAAAGAACAGCTAAAAAATATAAAAAACGCTAACAGTCAGCTAAAAGATAATGTTAAAAATCAGCTAGAGCAAGCTAAAACAATACATGAAACAATTAAAACTCAAGAACAGGAAAAAGCACAGCTTTGGAATACTTTTAAAGAAAATATAAAGAATAAAGATTATACTGCTGCTGAAACAACATTTAAATCCATAATTGATAAAAAGTCTGCTATTCTTGCCAATATTAAACAAAGGGGTACAATACTCAACCAAATATTAGCCTCTTTAAACTAAAACCTTAATAGCTTATCTGCATATTTAATAATAATGCATGACTTTAGAATTAAATTCTAAAGTTGTGCATTTATTTCATTACTAAATGCTAAATTATAACTTAATAATTCAATAGCTTATTGTTATAATTATATTGTAAATTCTATTTGGGGGTGTTTTGCCTATATGAGTTATGAAATATATTTAGTAGAAGATGAGGAAAATCTCAATGATATATTGAAGTCTTACCTTGAAAATGAGGGATTTCAGGTTACTTCCTTCTTAAATGGTGAATCGGCTAGAAAGTACATATTCACTCCACCTGATTTATGGGTATTAGATATTATGCTGCCTGACATAGATGGATTTCAACTTCTAAAGGAAATAAAGGATAAAGATAAGGATATTCCTGTAATCTTCATATCTGCAAGAGATAAAGACATAGATAGAATTATTGGACTTGAAATGGGCAGTGATGACTACATTTCTAAACCCTTCATGCCAAGAGAGCTTGTTATTAGAGTTCAAAAGCTTCTAAAAAGAGTTTATGGCACTGAAAAAAGTAAGAATGTAATAGCAATAGACGAATACTCTATCGACATGGAAAAAAGAATTGTTAAAGACCAACTTGAGGAAGTTATGATGACCTCTAGAGAATTTGATTTACTTGCTTTGCTCATAAACAAAAAAGGTGGAGCAATTTCAAGAGAGCAGATATTATATGATCTGTGGGGAGATGACTATTTTGGCAGTGATAGAGTGGTTGATGATTTAGTAAGAAGACTTAGAAAAAAGCTGCCAAAGTTAAAGCTTGAAACTATATATGGTCATGGATACAGACTATTAAATTAGAAAGGATACATTTATGAAAAAATTAAAAAATTGGCCCCTTTCAATGCAAATATGGCTTGTATTCACCTCGGTAATCGTAATTATATTTATTTTACTATCCACGTACTTTTCTTTCACTATAAGAAAATTTTTTACTGATGAAATGTATAACACCATTGAGATAGCTCAGGAGAATACAATACAAAAGGCTCTAGGAGAAACAGGCTTAAAAGAAGAAGTTATAACCGGAGCTGCAAGTAATGATATTCGTGACGTTAAGCATATTAGGCTTAATTTTTCCAATGATGAAGCTAATCTAACAAAGATAGAAAAGTTCGTTCCTAATAAGGCAAATGCAGAACTCTTTCTTAAAAAGCTGAAAAATCAAGCTGAAGCCCAAACTGTAACTACTAAAAGGTATGTTCAAATAACCGGTTCTGGAAGAGTGCTTTATGTAATAAGGGTAAATAATGATAAGAAAAAAGGTAATTTTATAGTTTCTTATATGTGGGATACATATAGGAATTCTCTTTCAAGAAATTTGCTAAGAAAACTATTTACAACAATGATTATTGCTCTAATAATAAGTCTTATTGCTGCAAAATATTTAGCACAAAAACTAGTAGTACCACTAAGACAATTAGAGAATAAGGTAAAGAAGATTGGTATAAAGCAATGGCATGAGAGTATTGATATAGATAGGGATGATGAAATCGGAGAACTTTCAAAGTCAATTGAAGAGATGCGAAAAGAACTAGTTAAACAGGATGAATATGAGCAGACAATGCTTCAGCAGGTCTCTCATGATTTAAAAACTCCTCTAATGGTAATCAGAAGCTATGTAAGGGCTGTTGAAGACCGTATTTATCCAAAGGGTAATTTAGAAAACACTATGAAAGTTATAGATACTGAAGCAGAAAGTATGCAAAAGAGAATAAAAAATCTTCTCTACCTTACAAAAATCAGATACATGTCAAAGCATATTAGTGATTTTGGCAAGATAAATATAAACCCTTTAGTTGATAAAGTTGTTAATAGCTTTATATATAATGAGAAAAAAATAGACTTTGAGCTTAACATAAGCGATATTAAAATATTAGGCGATGAAGAACAGTGGGCCGTTGTTTTTGAAAATATTATAGATAATCAATTAAGGTATGCAAAGCATATAATTAAAATAAACGTTTATGAAGACAGCACATACCAGTATATAACTATTTACAATGATGGAGAACACATCCATCCTGAAAAGCTCCAGACTATTTTTGATACCTTTAACAAGGATAAAGGCGGTAACTTTGGCCTTGGTCTTGATATAGTAAGAAGAATTGTGAGCATGTACAATGGTACAATAAAGGCCAAAAATGATGAAATTGGTGTATCCTTTATTATTACTTTGAAAAAAGATAATTAATGTATAAAAACTAATTGACATAGTATAATTTATATCATATTATGATAAAATAAAGCTAATATTTTATTTGACAATGATGAGAAGAGTAAATAGATGTGTTTTTTTACAGAGAGCTCTGGCAGCTGAAAAAGAGCAAAAAATTATCTATTGAAACAAGCCTCTGAGTCTTACACCGATCCTTTTTAGGGGAGGCTGTGACAGGAGCTCCTGTTATAGAGCTAGGATATAAGCATTATAATGATGCCGTATCTGAAGAGGTCAATATGGAAACATATTGATGAAATGGGGTGGCACCACGTGATTAATACTCTCGTCCCCAAGGCTGAAATAGTCTTGGGGGTGAGAGTTTTTTATTTTATATAAAATAAAGTAGTAAAATTTAATAGATGATTAAGAAAATTCATGAGCCATAATAGCTAATAATTGTTGCGAACTCATAACGAAAATAGGAGGGTAATATGGATAATTTAGATTTAAATCTCACAGAAGAAAGTAATATAAATTTTCTACAAAAGGTAGTTGAAGAGGACATAGAAAATAATAACTACTCTAGAGACATTTGCACAAGGTTTCCACCTGAACCAAATGGATACCTTCACATTGGAAGCGCTTATGCTATAAATATAAGCCACTGCATTGCAAAAAAATATAATGGTAAATTTAATTTACGTTTTGATGATACCAATCCTCTAAAAGAAGATATAGAATATGTAAATTCAATTATTGAGGATATGAAGTGGGCTGGCTTTGATCCTGGTGATAGAATTTTTTATGGCTCCGACTATTCAAGACAAATATATAATTATGCGGTTGAGCTTATAAAAAAGGGCAAAGCTTATGTTTGTGACCTCTCCTCTGATGAGATAAGGGAATACAGAGGCACATTAACGGAAGGTGGTATAGATAGTCCTTACAGAAATAGAACTATAGAAGAAAATCTCGATTTATTTGAAAGAATGAGAAGTGGTGAATTTCCTAATGGTGCTAAGGTGCTTAGGGCAAAAATCGATATGTCATCCCCTAATATAAACATGAGAGATCCTGTTATATATAGAATACTCCATACTAGCCATTATAAGACTGGCAATGAATGGTGCATATATCCTATGTATGACTTCGCTCATCCTCTTCAAGATTACATTGAAGGAGTTACCCACTCACTTTGCTCTATAGAATTTAAAAATCACAGACCTCTATATGAATGGGTTTTAAATGAATTAGATATCAAGGAACCACCAAAGCAAAGAGAGTTTGGAAGACTTAATTTAACTGGAGTAGTAACAAGTAAAAGGTACTTGAGAGAATTGGTATTTGGTAATTATGTTGACGGCTGGGATGACCCAAGACTTGTTACTTTAAAAGGGCTGAGAAGAAGAGGTTTTACCCCTGAAAGTATAGTTAACTTTCTTGAGGAAATAGGAGTTGCTAAAAGCGAAACTACTGTTGATATCTCTATGCTGGAGCACAGCTTGAGGGATGATTTAAAGCTTAAAGTTCCTTGCGTTATGTCAGTTTTAAACCCTCTTAAGGTTGTGATTACTAACTATCCAGAAAATGAAAGTGAATTGCTTGAAATCGAAAATAACCCTCAAAACCCAGAGCTTGGAAAAAGAAAAGTTAAGTTCTCAAGAACACTTTATATAGAAAAAGAGGACTTTATGGAAGAGCCAATAAAAGGCTTCCACAGATTATCTCCAGGTAAAGAAGTCCGTTTAAAAGGAGCATATTTTGTAAAATGTAATGAAGTAATTAAGGATGCTTGCACAGGTGAAATTATAGAACTACACTGTAGCTACGATCCAGAGACCAAAAGTGGTTCAGGCTTTGAAGGACGTAAAGTTAAAGGAACAATACATTGGGTAGATGCTGAAACAGCAATTAATGCAGAAGTTCACCTTTACGATAAGCTATTAGAAGATGAATCTCTATTAAAAGATGAATCAAAAACTTGGGAAGATAAGCTTAATCCAAAATCTTTAGTTGTTCTTAAAAATTGCTATGTTGAACCTTGTTTAAAGGATGCTCCTATAGAAAGTAAGTACCAATTTATTAGAACTGGATACTTCTGCGTTGATAGTAAATATACTACAGCAGATAAATTGGTATTTAATAGAATTGTTTCTCTAAAGGATTCTTGGAAAAAGAATAATGGTTAACCACCGTTATATTTGAAGTGTTAATAATCTCTAGCAGCATTTTTATTACACACTTTAACTATAACCTGCTATACAAAAAGTCCGCCATATCAGTAATAAATCTCTGATATAGCGGGCTTTATTATTCATAAAAATATAAGACTATTCATTAGTTTTTTACTTTTTAATACTATAAAAATTAAATATCAATATTTTTAAGTGTAATCGTCCTGGCGTCATATTCTAATAATCCATCCCTTCTCATTTTATTTAGCTCTCTACTTAAGGATGATCTTTGTATTCCTAATCTTTCAGCCAGATCTTTTTTAGATGTATTAAGTTTAATTACATTGCTATTTTGTATATGGTATTCGTATTTAATAAAATCTATAATGCATTGTCTTATGGTTTTCATTGATATAGTCTTTATTTTATCAGTTAAAATGATAGTTTTATCTGAAATAGCAGTCATTAACTCAATCATAAAGTTTCTATTACTGCAAAGTTCAAGTATTAATTCTTTTTCCATATGAAGCATAGTAACTTTAGACGCTGCTACCACTGTCATAGGATAATAATTTCTTCTAGCAAAAATAAGGTTTACTCCTATAATATCCTTACTTGTAAAAGTGTTTATTTTCAATATATTTCCGTTTTCATCTATGTTCTGCACAGATGCTTGTCCATTCAAAATAATGTCCATGGTACTGCATAATTCATTTTGAAGATGTATAATTTGTTCTTTTCCATATTCTTTAATTTCATATTTTGAGGAACTAAACACTTTTCTAAGCTCATCTTTAGTAAAGCTGCTAAAGATATTTAGACTAGATATGGCGTTTATGTACTCATCAATATTTATTTTAATCGCCTCCAAAAAGTTACCATGGTAACTTTTTTAAATTCTAATATAAAGTATACTATAGGAAATTGGAATATGAAAGGAGCTTTATTATGGTAGAAAAAGTTTATAACTATTCAACCCATGACACAAAAAACATTGAAAAACTTATTGATGATGAACATGTATTGATAAATCATATGGTTTTACCAAAGGGTGAAGGACTTCCTGAACACTATTCAAATTCAAATGTTTATATGTTTGTCATTAGATGGAATCTCACATTAAGACTTGATGAACAAGATCCACATAAATATGCTAAGGGTAATATCATTAATATACCTTACAACACAAAAATGAATGTTAATAATTTTGATGAAGACGTACTGGAACTTTTTGTAGTAAAATCCCCAAATCCTAAAAATTATCAGGAGTAAAATCCATGAAAAGAACTTTACAAATAATAGTACAAACTGTTTTTCTTATTCTATTCATCTTGTTATTTATTAATACTAAGATTCAAATGTGGATGCTTATACTGCTACTGGGGATTTTATCTTCATTTCTATTAGGTCGCATATATTGTGGCTGGATCTGCCCCATCAATACAGTTATTAAGGTAGTTACAAGTATTAAGAAAAAACTCCATATTAAAAGTTTTAAAATACCAAAGTTTCTCTCTAAACCTTGGGTGCGCTACCTAGTTATGGGATTGTTTATTGCAGTTTTTATTTTTATAAGAATTACCGGCAGGAATTTGCCTGTTTTAATCCACTTGTTTGCTATGGGCATATTATTAACGTTATTTTTCCCAGAAGAGCTGTGGCACCGCTATTTATGTCCTTATGGTACAATAATGAGCTTTCCAGCATCAAAAGCTAGACACTCCATGAAAATTAATGCAGATAAGTGCAATAATTGTGGTGCTTGTAGACGTGTATGCCCAGCTAAAGCTGTAAATAAGAATATAAAAGGCCATGAAATTCTAAAGGCTCATTGCCTTGTTTGCATGGAATGTTCTACAAACTGCAGACAAAAGGCTATTACTTATAAATAGTGCACTAAAATTAGTGCACTATTTTAAAATTACTACAAGCTTTTACTCCAATGTGAAGGATAAATCTGACTTTTTATCTAATGAAGTTTTGATATTCTTTCTAAAGGCAATAAAATAGAAACTGCTTTTCCTTTTATATCCTTTTCAGAAATAAAAGGCTCCTTCCAAGAACGACTGTCTAAAGAATGCACTCTGTTATCACCTAAAAACAAATATTTTCCCTGTGGTATCTTGAAGGTTCCAGTCCTGCTGTCTGGATACATTATATAAGGCTCTTCTATTCTATTGCCGTTTATAAACACTGAGCCACCTTCTTTTATTTCAACTAAATCATTTGGAAGTCCAATAACTCTTTTGACCATTGTTTCTTCAAATTCATGAGAATAAAAAACCAATATTTCTCCTCTTTTTATCTTTTCGAAATTATACATTCTTGTAGTTATAATTTTATCTTTAGGTTTTATTGTAGGATACATAGATCCACTTGGTACAGAAATTAAGAAGAATAAAAATTTATTAATTGCTATGGCAATAACTATGGCAAAAATTATTGTGAGCAGCCATTCCTTTACAAAACTTCTAACAGTGTTCACAGCTCCACCTCTCTAGTTTTTTATTGACATGGTATAAAAACTTGCCCTCCTGGTATTTGAACCAATAGAGGGTAAATATATTTATTTCCTACTTTGTATGACTCTTATGATGCACAACAGCTAATACCACAGTTGTAGTGAAAAATACGCCTGCTAAACTCCATGGAATAATGGGTAGAGCTTCTGCTTTATCATTACTAGTCTCATACTTAGCAGCTTCATGAGTAGCTTCAGTACCATGTGCAGCTTCCTCTTCTTCACCTTCAGCAAAGTGGAAGTACTTAACATAAGCTTCAATGTATTCCCTCCCTGCTTCAACATTGTTTACATCAAAATTCTTTAAAGACATTACCTTATCAAATCTTTCTTTAAGTTCAGGCATTTTGTCTTTTTCAACATATTTTTCTAAAGGTGATAAGTTTCCAACTTCGATACTCTTATCTGCAGCCAGTACCTTCTCATCAATAGGAGTTCCTGATGGCTTTACACCTGTAAATGGTGCTCCCTCTCCAGCTCTATGGATTCTCACTAGATTTTCAAAAAGATAATTGTCAGCTAACTCCTCTGCCTCCGGACTTAGTTTTCTAACCTTCATACTTAGGTCAAATATTTTAGAGACTTCTTTTTCATTTTCAGGGGTAACCCACTTTAATACATAATTAACATTGTTTGATTCTATAGCTTTTTTAGCATCTCCCACAGTTGGACCATCCATTGTGTCACAATGGGCACTTGCCATTGTAGGTATCGCTGCAACAATTGCCAAAGCCATCACAAGTGACCTTAAGGATTTTGATTTTTTGAATTTTATCATTTAAAATTCCTCCTAAAATATATTTTTTTCTCAATGTGAGTTTAATTTCTCCTTGAGTATGTTTATATTTTAGAAAGTATTTTTGTACTACATAGGGACTATTTGTGAACTTTTCTGTCCATCTCCACTTTTTAAACTAAAGCTAAAAGTTGAGCCCTTTCCTAATTCACTTTCTACCCAAACTCTGCCGCCAAGCAGCTCAATAATCTCCTTCACCAATGATAAACCCAGTCCGGCCCCTTCTTTTGATAACTGTCTTGCTTCATCAACTTTGTAAAATCTTCCCCATACTTTGTTTACTTCTTCTGAAGGAATTCCTATACCCGTATCGCTAACATGTATATAGACTTGATTTTCATTTTGCTCTGCTTTTACCACTATTCTTCCTCCTTCACTAGTAAATCGTACTGCATTTGTAATGTAATTAATAATTACCTGCTCTATCAAATCCTCATCTCCTAAAACTAAAGGCAGCTTTGACGAAGTATCTATTTCTAATTGCATATCCTGATCCTCAATTATTGGCTTAAGCTTTGTAACAGTTCCGCTTATAATTTTAGAAATATCTAGAGACTTTAAATTAACCTTAATTTGTCCAGCTTCAATCCTTGACAAATCTAAAAGACTATTTACCAATCTATGCAGCCTAAGTGTTTCTTTTAATATAATCCTAAGATACTTTTTTTCTTCTTCCTTGTCATTTATTACACCGTCAAGAATAGCTTCAAGGTATCCTCTTACTGAAGTTAAAGGTGTACGAAGTTCATGTGAAGCGTTTGCTACAAATTGTCTCTGCAGCTTTTCTAGTTTAATCATTTTGTTTCTTTCGTCCGCCAAGTCCATCATTGTTTTATCTAGCTTTTCCATCATATAGTTAAAAGTCTCGGCTAAGTTGCCAATTTCATCAGAAGTGTACACCTTAGCTTTTCGGGAAAAATTGCCTTTAGATATCTCTAATGAAATTGCAGTTATTTCTTTTATTGGTTTTGCTATGGATACTGATAAAAAATAGCTCACAAAAGCAGCAATAAAAATGGCAATAATCCCAGCAAAAATCACAATTTTAAAAGCTTGCATAATACTATTAATAATATCTGATAGTGGATTACATTCAAAAATCGCACCTTCCACCCTATCTCCAACGTATATTGGCAATGCCACTGAAAGTACAGGCTCATTAAAATATTTTATTATACCTTTGTTATAAACCACTTCTCCCTTAAGAGCTCTTTCTACTTGTTCAACATTAGGACATAGCTTGTCACTCTGTGATAATTCTTGAGAACCGCTTATGATAATGCTGTTTTTATCTATTGTCCACATATGGCTAATGTTAACTTTATTGAAATTATACGTGAGTTCATTTACTTTCTCTAAATCCTTATTTTCAATATAAACGCTTAATACATTAGACATTTCCTTACCTTGGGTAAGAAGCTGCTTTTCTTTTTCCCCAAAATAATACTGACTAAAAAATATATAGAAAAATAGACTTACTATAATCACACTAAGCAGTGTAACAAAAACATAGGTTCCTAAAAGCCTGCTAAAAAGATTTTTCTTCATTTTTTACCACCTGAAATTTATACCCGACCCCCCACACTGTGTGAAGATATGTGTATAATTCCCCCTTCTCTATTTTTCTACGAAGTCTTTTAATATGTGTATCCACAGTGCGTGAATCACCTAAATAATCATAGCCCCATATCTTATCTAGCAACCTTTCCCTTGTAAAAACAACTCCTGGATTACTAGCTAAAAGCCATATCAGTTCTACCTCTTTAGGTGTAGTTATAATTTTTTCACCCTTTGATATAATCTCATATTTTGAAAAGTCAATTATTAACTGAGGAAAATTTAGTATATCACACTCCTGCTTCTCTGTTTTAGCTCTTCTTAAAATTGCTTTTACTCTAGCAGTAATTTCTCCTGGAGAAAAAGGTTTGGTCACATAATCATCTCCACCTAGATTAAGTCCTAGTATTTTATCCGATTCTCCTCCTTTAGCTGAAAGCATTATTATAGGCGTATCCATATCTTTTCTTAATTCTTGTGCCACCTGCCAGCCGTCTTTGAAGGGCAGCATAATATCTAAAATAATTAAATCGGGGTTAAGTTCCTTAGCAATTTCTATAGCTTTCAATCCATCTGCAGCTGTTTCAACTTTAAATCCTTCTGATTCCAAATAAATTTTAAGAAGTCCAGAAACATTTTCTTCATCATCTA
Source organism: Clostridium omnivorum (assembly GCF_026012015.1). Classification (NCBI taxonomy): domain Bacteria; kingdom Bacillati; phylum Bacillota; class Clostridia; order Eubacteriales; family Clostridiaceae; genus Clostridium; species Clostridium omnivorum. The sequence goes on from NZ_BRXR01000001.1 coordinate 1,055,540, forward strand.
CAACTAAAATAGTCCTTTGTGATAATTTTTCTTTCATTATATATCTCCTCACACTCATACAGCAGTGAATTTCTCCTGCTTACTATAATTTATTCAGCAAAAAATATTCACTCCTCAATGTTGAATACATCATTTAGGAGTGACTCTAACCACATTAAATATTAACAATATCTTGCAAAGCTTCTTTGTTTAAAATAATTATCTTTCGTTGACCCTGTTGCCTAATGAAGCCCTTTTCTTGAAAGTTAGTTAACTTTCTGCTCAGAGTTTCCTGACTCATGCCAATATGAGCTGCAAGATCCTTCTTACTTATGGATAAATCAACTACATTATCTTCATTCATAAGCTTAATCAGTATATCAGCAACCCGCTGTTCTACATCCCTAAGTCCAAGAGATTCAATTAAACTTTCTGTTTTCTCAAGTCTCATACTTAGTTCTTTTAGGATTTTTATAGCAATACCAGGTCTCTCTTCGATTAATTCCTTTATTTTTTTACTATCAATAGTGCATACAGTGGTTGCTTCTACGGCCTCAGCATTGTTTTTCAAAGGCGAATTAGTGAATATTGATAGCTCACCCATAAAATCTCCCGCTTGTAGAATTCTTATTATTTGCTCCTTACCTTCTTCAGATAATTTAGATATCTTAACTTTTCCAGCATTAATTACAAATAGCTTTTCAGCAATTTCACCTTCCAAGTATATATTTTCACCCTTTTTATATTTTTTATGGGTCGCTGTCATTGAAACCTCTACCATTTCTGCCACTGTTAAACTGCTGAATATAGGAACCTTTTCTAAGCAGCTTTTCTGCTTACCATCATAATTATGCGAATGTTCATGGCATTGCATAGGCTTTATCACTCCTTATACTTTAATAACCTTATGGCATTTATTATAACTGCTAATACACTTAGTTCGTGTATAAACATTCCCGATGATAAAAATACTACTTTAAATAGTACTCCAACTAAAAGCATTGCTACAATTGCTATAGCAAAATAGATGTTTTGCTTCATGTTTTTTACTGTGGCTCTACTTAATCCTATAGCATAGGATAATTTCTTTACTTCGTCAGACATTAAAACTACATCCGCTGTTTCCATTGCTACATCCGAACCTGCCCCCCCTACTGCAATTCCAAGATCTGCAGTAGCTAAAGCTGGTGCATCATTAACTCCGTCTCCAACCATTGCTGCTGTGCCTACATCATTTTGTAAATTTTTTAAAATAGATACCTTATCCTCTGGAAGCAGTTCTGCATAATAATCATCTAAATTAAGTCTTTTTGCAATAGCAGCTGCTGCACGTTTATTATCGCCTGTCAGCATAACTACTTTTTTAACTCCCTGTGCCTTTAGTTTCTTTATTAGCTGCATGGCATCTTCTCTTATAGTATCTGCAATGGATATAACTCCTATGAGACTCTTAGAATTTGAAACTAACACTGCAGTTTGTCCCTCATTCTCTTCACTTCTAATATAAGCTTCAATATCCTTAGAAACTATTATATTATTCTCAGACATAAGTTTTCTATTACCTATAAAAATGATTTTATTATCTAGCTTTGCTTTAACTCCCTGACCTATAATAATTTCTGCTTCCTCAGGTCGGATAATATTAGTTTCATTAACCGAACTTGCCTTTTTTACTATAGCTTTTGAGAGGGGATGTTCAGAATACATCTCTGCACTGGCTGCAAGGCTAAGCAGTTCTTCTTCACTAGTATCAATGACCCTAATATTAGTTACTTCAGGTCTTCCAACTGTAAGAGTTCCGGTCTTGTCAAATGCTATTACCTTAACGGTTCCAAGTTTTTCTATTATTTCTCCACCCTTTATTAGTATACCTTTCTTAGCTCCATTGCCAATGCCTGCCACTATAGATACTGGTGTGGATATAACTAATGCTCCAGGACATGCAATTACAAGCAGAGTAAGTGCTAGTTCAATATCTCTTGTAATTATAAATATAACTACTGCTAAAACCATTATTGCTGGGGTGTAATATTTAGAGAATACCTCAAGAAACTTTTGCGTCTTTGCTTTTTTATCCTGAGCTTCTTCAACCATGTGAAGAATTCTAGAAAATGTAGTATCTTCTCCAACTCTATCAGCTCTTACCTTTATATATCCTGATTCTATAATGGTGCCTGAAAATACTGTATCTTTTACCTCTTTGTTGACTGGCATAGATTCCCCTGTAATAGCTGCTTGATTTATATAAGCCTTTCCTTCTATTATGGTACCATCTACAGGAATTTTTTCTCCTGGCTTTACAATTACTATATCTCCCTTTATTACTTCATCTGCCGACAGTTTAACTTCATTTCCTTCTCGTAAAACTCTAGCAGTATCAGGAGCTAAATCTAAAAGTGCCTTTATTGCAGATCTGGTCTTTTCAAGAGTTTTAGCTTCAAGATAATTTCCAAGCATAAATAAAAAGGTTACAGCGGCAGCTTCAAAATATTCTCCTATAAACATAGCCCCAATTACCGCTAAAGTAACTAATGCATCAATTCCTAATATTTTATATTTTAAAGCCCTTACTGCATTTAGTGCTATAGGATAACCTGAAATAAAAGCTGAAATCAAAAGTAGTATATCAGCTATATTTACAAGAAAGTTTAGCCTTTTAAATGCTAAAGCTACAACTATTATGGCTCCTGAAACAGCAACTCTTTGTCCTTTACTAATTTTCATTTTCTTCCTCCATAATATAACTGTATCCAAGTGCATACCTAAATTAAAGTATAAACTTGGATACAGCAGTCTTAGTATTATTTTTCGCCTAGTACATCAAAGCCTAACTTTTCAATAGCAGTTCTTATTTCACTTCCATCAATAATACTTTCATCAAAGTTTACTTTAACCTTGCTTGCATTAAATAGTACTTCAACATCTTTAATACCTTTAAACTTTTTAACTGTGCCCTCAATTTTATGTGCACAGCTTGGACATGTTAATGTTTCTAATTGATAAGTTTTATTCATAATTGATTTCCTCCTTTAAATATGTATCTTATGAGTTTATTATAGTTAGGATTAGAAAACAAAACATTGACCCAGGTCAAATTTCTAAATGTTATTTAAAAAAAGATGACTACTGTTCTAAATACAGAAATCATCTTCCTAACATTAAATCATTATTAATTAATCTTTTTAAATCAAGTATTAAAAATTCTTGAAACTCTTTCATTTCTCCAAGCCCTGTATGTTTTACTTGGACCTTAATTCCTTCTCTCTGCAAAATACTTTTCAGGGAGGAAGGAGATGCAGCTTCTAGATCTTTTTTTGCATGAAAACCAGCTGCAATTAGAAAAGGTATCAGCAGTACTTCTTTTACCTCATCTCTTTTTAAACACTGCAAAACATAATTAATAGAAGGTTCACCTTCTATTGCCCCAACATAAATATTACTTAATCCACAGCTTTTGAATCCATGCCATAATTCCCAATAACACATATTAGCTAAACTTTTTGTTCCATGAACAACAGCTACTATATTTTTATTTACTTCCAAGGAACCTTTTATACTTTCAATAAAATCTATTGTTCTTCTTTCGTCATTGGGTATTAATATTGGACTACCTAATAGTATTCTATTGAGCTTTGACTTCCTTTTAAACTCTTCTATATGTTCCTTTAGTAAACCGTACTCAGTGCCATCTAGTAAATATAATGGTTGAATAACTACTTCCTCAAAGCCTAAATTTTCTATAACCTTTAACATTTCAATAGGTGTAATTACTGTAATATTGTGCTTACTCTTCAATCTTAAAATTATCTTTTCGGACGAAAAAGCTCTAAACACTTCATATTCTTTAAAGGTTGCTTTAGCTTTTTCCTCAATTTTACCTATTGAAGCCTCAAAGGCTGATATATCTGAGGTTCCATTACTTACAATTAATATAGCCTTTTTCACAGCATACCCCCTCTTGTTTATTCAGTAAAAATATATTAAACCTTAATATTCAAAGCTTCTAAATGCCTCAAGAAACTTTTCAATATCTTCATAACTGTGCTTTACAGAAAGAAACATAGCTTCATATTGGGAAGGCGGGAGATTAAAGCCACTGTTTAGCATATGAGTAAAAAACCTTTTAAAAAGCTTAGTATCACAGCTCATAACATCATCATAACAGCTGACTTTATCTCTATCAGAAAAGAACATGGTCATCATGCCGCCGCATCGGTTCACTACTAAAGGTATAGACTTTTCCTTTGCAATAGTCTCTAATCCTTGCTTAAGTTTAGTTCCCAATGCTTCAATATGTTCATAGAGCTTTGGATTATCATGAAGTTTTGTTAAAGCAGCAAGCCCAGCTGCCATAACTACAGGATTTCCCGACATTGTTCCAGCTTGATATACAGGGCCTAGTGGTGAAAGCTTTTCCATAATCTCCTTCTTCCCTCCATAAGCACCACATGGAAGTCCTCCACCCATTATCTTTGCATAGGTTATTAAATCAGGTTTAACTTTAAACAAGCTTTGAGCCCCCATATAGCTGACTCTAAATCCGCTCATCACTTCATCAAAGATTAATAGAGTTCCGTACTTATCACATAACCTTCTTAATTCCTCCATAAATACATCTTCAGCCTTTATAACTCCCATGTTACCAGCTACAGGTTCAATAATTACAGCTGCTAATTCCTCACCATATTCATTAAAAACTTCCCTAATATTTTCTACATTATTGTACTGACCAACCAAGGTGTTTTTTATATTTTCTTGAGGTATTCCAGCACTTCCGGGAATACCTTCAGTTAAAACGCCTGAGCCTGCACTAACTAAAAATCCTTCATAGTGACCATGATAACATCCTGCAAACTTTAATAATTTATCTTTTTTTGTATATCCTCTGGCAAGCCTTACTGCACTCATGGTAGCTTCTGTGCCTGAGTTAACCATTCTTACCATTTCAAAATTGTCAAGAGTTGTGCACATATATTTTGCAAGCTTAAGTTCAAGTTCTGTTGGTGCCCCAAAAGCTATAGAAATTTCACAGGTGTCCTTTATAGCTTTAACAACGTCCTCATCGCAATGTCCTAAAATCATTGGCCCCCATGCGCCTACAAAATCAATATACCTGTTACCTTCCTCATCATAAATATAGGCACCAATTCCCTTTTTCATTATAGGAGGTGTAATTTCTACATCCTTATATGATCTTACTGGTGAGTTTACACCTCCAGGCATATATTTTTTTGACTCTTCGAAAATCTCAATATTTTTCATATTAACCTCCATTTGCTATTGTCAGCTATGGCACTATTCACCTCTTAACCATCTTGAAGCTTCTAAGGCATAATAGGTTATTATTATATCTGCTCCTGCTCTTTTCATTGAAAGAAGCATTTCTAGTGCTACAGCTCTTTCATCAATAAATCCAAGCCTTGAAGCAGCTTTAACCATTGCAAATTCTCCACTAACGCTGTATGCTGCCACTGGATAATCATACCTATCCTTCGTCCATCTAACCACATCTAAATAGGATAAAGCAGGCTTAACCATAATAATATCAGCGCCCTCTTCTATATCGGACTGTATCTCTCTCATAGCCTCATTAATATTTGCTGGGTCCATCTGATAGCCTTTTCTATCCCCAAATTGAGGTGCTGAATTAGCAGCCTCCCTAAATGGACCATAAAAGGCCGAACTATATTTTGCGCTATAAGCCATAATTGATACGTCTTCATATCCATTTTCATCTAGTACTTTTCGAATATACGCAACTCTGCCATCCATCATGTCTGAAGGAGCTACCATATCAGCCCCAGCCTTTACATGTGAAAGTGCTACTTTGCCTAGCACTTCTAAAGTTTTATCATTATGAACTTCGTGACCATGTAAAATTCCACAGTGCCCGTGATTAGTATATTCACACATGCAAACATCAGTTATAACCCATAAATTTGGATATAACTCTTTTGTTTTTCTCACTGCCTTTTGTATTACTCCATTTTCATCAAAAGCCGATGAGCCGCACTCATCTTTATGTTCAGGAAGCCCAAAAAATATTACACCATTAATTCCACATTCTACAGCTTCCTCCAAAGTTTCGTTCAGTCTGTCTACCGAAACGTGATAATTTCCCGGGATTGTTGGTATTTCCTTCTTAATGTTTTCACCCTCCACCACAAACATAGGGAAAATAAAATCCTTTGCAGAAAGGCTATTCTCTCTAACTAATTCTCTTATTGCTAGACTTTTTCTTAATCTTCTATGTCTTTTAAATTCCATTTTTATTCCTCCATATCCGTAGTACCTCTGATATTATCCCTTCTTCACTATGTTCCTTACATTCCACTGCTGAGATACCGTTTTTCTCTAATTCTTTAAAGGTTATAGGACCTATTGCTATACAAAGCTTTTTCTTTATCCCCTGAAGGCCAACCATTTTTATCATGTTTCTTACTATAGAAGGACTTGTAAAAGTAACTATATCTACCTCATTAAAAGCATTTATATTCTTTAACTCCCCACAAATAGGTTCATAAATCTCCACTCTATCCACTGATACTCCTAGCCTAGAAAGCACTTCTGATAAATATGGGCTTGCTTCTTTGGAGCATGGAATAATAACCTTATCATCAGCTTTTATTACATTCTTCATTATTTCATATAGATTTTCTTTAAGGAATTCCTTAGCTATAAAGGAAGGAATTATTCCCCTATCCTTTAAAGCTTCAGCCGTTGCATTACCTATTACAGCAAATGCAGCCTTTATACCTCTTACATCTACTTCTCTCGTTTTTAAATAGTTAAAAAATATATTAACTGCATTAACTGAAGTAAATATAACATAATTGTAATCATATAATTTACTTTCATAGTCTTCAAGGTTATACGCTGTATTCTTTATCTTTATAGCATTGATTTCTGCAACTTCAGCGCCTAAAGCTTTAAAACTTGTTTTTAAGCTTACAGCTTGTTCCTTAGATCTAGTTACACAAATATTTAAGCCAAACAGCGGCTTTTTTTCAAACCAGTTAAGCTTGTCATTTAGTATTACTACATCACCTACTACAATTATGCAAGGTGATTTTAACACCGCTTCCTTTACCTTTTCACATATGTTTTCAAGAGTTCCAACTACCTTTCTTTGTCTAGAGGTTGTTCCCCTCATAATGACTCCGCAAGGTGTATTTATATCCTTTCCATTTAAAACTAAAGCTGTGCATATATGATCTATATTCTCCAGTCCCATAAGAAAAATTAGAGTACCTTCTGATTTTGCGGTACTTTCCCAATTTATTTTTAAAGAAGAACCACTCATTCCAGTAATTACATGAAAACTCTGTGAAATGCCTCTGTGAGTTGCAGGTATACCAGCATAGCTCATAACTGATATAGCTGAAGTAACTCCTGGAATCACCTCAAAATCGATATCTTCCTCAATTAATGAAAGTACTTCTTCTCCACCTCTTCCAAAAACGTAAGGATCTCCTCCTTTAATTCTCCCTACAATATGGCCACTCTTTGCCAGTTTTACTAGCATGTTATTAATTTCCTGTTGAGTTTTATAATGACAGCCAGGCTCTTTACCGCAATAATAAATTTCACAACCTTCTCTTAAATAATTTAATATATTGCCTCCTACTAATCTATCGTATAAAACAGCAGTACATTTTTCTAAAGATTTTACAGCTTTTAAAGTTAATAGTTCTTCATCCCCTGGCCCTGCACCTATTATATATACCTTACTCATTTTTTCCTCCAAAGCCTTAGTCATAGCTTATTAAACTTCTACTTCACTAGCTTCTCTGCCAAAACTTCTCCAAGCTTAATTCTATCTTCCCTATTTCCAAAAATGTCTTTTTTAACGATTTTATCTTCCAATTGATACATACCAATAAGATATATATCCTGTCCTCGAAGTTCAGCATATGCTCCAATAGGTGAATGACATCCTCCATTAAGAGCTCTCATAAAACTGCGCTCAGCTTCTACACAGTGTCTTACCTCCATATTGTCAAGCCTTTTTAAAATCTGGCCTTCTTCATTATCCTTTAATATTTCTATACCTAAAGCACCCTGACCAACAGCAGGCACAAAGTCCTTGGGCTCAAAATAATTTGTAATAATGCTTTCCATATCCATTCTTTTAAGCCCAGCTGCTGCTAAAATTATTCCATCCAAATTTTCTTTTTCTATTTTATCAATTCTCGTTTGTACATTTCCTCTTATAGGAACTATTTCTAAATCAGGTCTTAAAAGCTTTAACTCTACACTTCTCCTTAAACTGCTCGTTCCAACCCTAGCTTTCTTAGGTAAATCAAAAAAACTAACTCCGTTCATGGAAACAAAGGCATCTCTTGCATCTTCCCTTGCTGGCATAGCTGCAAGTTCAAAGCAGTGTTCTAGAAAAAATGGTACATCCTTCATACTATGTACAGCTCCATGAGCTTCTCTTCTCATTAGTGCAATTTCTATCTCTTTTACAAAAAGCCCCTTGCCGCCTATTTTGTCTAAAGTTACATCTAATCTCTTATCCCCTTCAGTTACTACAAAAAGTTTTTCACTTTCTAGTCCAAGCTTATCTTTTATCATATCAGTAACAATCTCAGTCTGTACCTGAGCTAGCTTACTTTTCCTAGTTGCAATAATTAAACTCAAAAAATCTCCCCCTAAACAATTAATCTCTCTTTATAAGCTTCACGTCATAAGCTTGAAAATCTTCTCTACTATTTTCAGGCATTGTTCCTCGCTCCCTTCAAGCTTAGCCTCTTTTAAAACCTCTATAGCTCTATTTACATAAAAGTCTGAAGTACTTTTAATTAATACTTCAGCCAACTCCCTATGATCCTTGGTTTCACTTTTATTTATAAATGTATCTATCCTGTCTTTACTAACTTTTTCACTAACTCTTTTCATTTCCTTTATATAGGGCAATATATCTCTAAGCTTACTCCATTCTTCATATTCAGCTAAATGTTTCTTTATAATTTCTCTACAGCCTTCCATCCTCTCTTTTCTTAGCTTTTTATTTTCATCATCAATTTTACTTATAGTATCAATATCTAAAAGTTGTACCTTTGAATATTCTTCTACAGCAGCCTCTACATCTCTAGGCACTGCCAAATCAAAAATCAAAAGCTTTTTATCCTCACATATATCTTCCTTTTTTATAATATAATGAGGAGCAGATGTACAGGAAATGATACAGTCAACTTTGTGTATAAATCTATTTTTGTCCTTAAAATCCATAATTTTCACCCTGTTATCTACTAAATCAGTTATCTTTTTAGTATTCCTTACTACCACATAAACCTTTGAAACTCCATGAGATAAAAGATATTTAACTGCAAGATACCCTATATCACCATACCCAATAACCATAAAACTTTTGCATTGCCTTTTCATAGCATAGTTTACAACTATAGATGCTGAGGAAACTGGTATATCATATATTTTAGCCTTTGTTCTAAACTCCTTGCCGCAGGTTATTGCATTTTGAAAAAGTCTTTGCAGTGCTCCGGAAACAGCACCTTCTTCTAATGAGTAATTATATGCTTCTTTAACCTGACCTAGTATTTGTTCTTCACCTAAAATACTTGAGTGAAAGCCACAAACTACCTCCATAAGATGTCTAGCTGCATCACTTTCATTTAAATGAAATATATATTTTATTAAAGCCTCATCCCATTTTAGTACACTAAATATTCTATTAATGCTGTTAGTGCTGTCCTCTTGAGAATTAAAATATATTTCAGTTCTGTTACAGGTACTTATAATTACTGCCTCCTGGCAAAATTCCAGCATTCCTTTTATAGCTTCTCCACGCTGGCTTTTAGCTACAGTCAGCTGACCTCTTATAGACAAGTCCAGCCCCTTTTTTAATCCTATCATCTGAATCATACTATCACTCCATAAATGCTCTTTCAAAAATTATTTATTTTCATGATTACTGCAAATCAATTTAAATATTTTTTGAAAATACATTGCTTATTATATATCTTAATATAGGAATATGCCTTTGCCTAATAAAGGCAAAGGCTAATATTAACAAATAGATATATTCATATTATCATAAGCTTAATAGCGTACCCCACTCCAGTAAATATTATCCTTTAGAACTGCTTTAGGACCTAATTTCACGTCTTTAAGCGCCCATTTTTTATATTCTTGAAAACCTGTTCTATCAATAATATAACCTATATGCTCTTTTCCTCCTGGAGCTTCTTTATCTATATATTCTGCTACAAAGTCATAAGTATTTAATATTATTTTCAATATACTTGCTTCATCTACCCAAACTATAAAATCTTCGGCAAGTCTAGGGTTTTTCTTTCCTGATCTTCCCATGATAGCAAGTCTATAATACTTTTCTTCGCTTCTTGACCATGCTCCAGTCGGGCATTTTCCGACACACTCGCCACAACCAATACACTTATCATGATCTCTTACAACCTTAAAGTTTTCAAATCTTAAGGCACCTGTAGCTCTACTCTTACAATTATTCACACAGGCTTGACATCCTATACATCTATAAGCATCATATTGAGGCTCAGTCATACCTATAATTCCAAAGTCGTGCATTCTCACCTTTAAGCAATCATTAGGGCAGCCTGTCAAGGCAACTTTAAAATGCAAGTCATTAGGAAAGATAGCTTCTTCAATTTTCTTTGCAAAGGCAGAAGTATCATAGTTTGCAAAGGGACATACTCTATTTCCTATACATGCGGCTATGTTTCTTGTTCCTGCTGCTGTATACCCCTCTCCTGGGACTTCCTGGTTAATTCCGAGCCCTTCAATTATTGGTTGAAGAAGCTTATTTACCTCTGGAATATCCTTCATATCTATTCCAGGAACCTCGAAGCCTTGTCTTGTTGTTATATGAATAGTGCCATCTCCATATTTATCTGCTATCTCTTGTATTAAAGAAAGAAACTTAGCATCCATATGCCCGCCAGGCACTCTAATTCTTGAAGCTGTTATGCCTCTTTTTTTAGTAACTCTAAAAGCATTCTTTTTAAGATATTTCGTATTTATATCCATAACTGCTTCTCCTCCCTTCTAATCTATTAATGTTTTTCCCTTTACATAATTAAATACAGGTCCGTCTAAACATATATATGTGTCATCAATCTTACAGTGTCCGCACTTACCAACTCCACAGCACATCTTTCTTTCCTGGGAAATCCATATATTTTCTTCCTTTACTCCTCTTTTTAAGAACTCCTGCACTGTAAACTTCATCATCATTGGCGGGCCCACCACAATAACCTGCACATTATTTATATCTTCAAAAGGTAATTCAGGTATAAATTTTGTTACAAGGCCTACTTCCCCTTCATAGCCTTCTGGTGCTTTATCAACAGTAACTATTAACTTCATATTATCTTTCCAGCTCTTCATGTCATCCTTAAAAAGCATATCCTCTGGAGATTTAAATCCAGAAATTAAAGTAAACTCCTTAGCATCCTTTGGATTTTTAGAAAAGTAATCTACAATTCCTTTAACCGGTGAAAGTCCAGTACCACCAGCAACTACCACAACTTCTTTATCCTTATAGTTTTCTATATCAAAGCCATTTCCGTAAGGTCCTCTCATAAAAAACTTCTGTCCTACATAATAGTTAAAAAGCTCATTTGTAACAACACCAACTTTTCTGATAGTTAGTTCAACATAGCCTTCTCCTATTCCACTTACTGAAATTGGAGCCTCACCATACTTTGGTATAGATACCTCAAAAAACTGTCCAGGCTTCACAGCCCCATCAAAAGCCATTCTAAAAGTATATTCTATTTCTGTATGCTTTTTTACATCCAATATCTTTGACTGAAACGGCATATATATGTTGTTCATTATTTCACCTCTTCCATACCCTTTTCTAATTTATTAACACAGTTAGAAAAGGAGATATACTCTGGGCAAATATCATCACATCTTCCACATCCAACACACATATGATATCCCCATCTTTTCTTATAATCATATACTTTATGCAGCACCTTAAATCTCATCCTTTGACCTTTTTCCAGTCTAAAACTGTGACCCCCAGCCATATTTGTAAAACCATCCACATGACAAGAAGCCCAAACCCTTCGTCTTTCCCCTGTCTTTTCATTGTCCTTATAAAAAATGTCCTGCATAGTAAAGCAGGTGCAGGTTGGACATACAAAATTACATCTTCCACAGGCTATACATCTAGCTGAATATTCCTTCCACATTGTAGAATTCATAACTTCTAAATCAAGATTTTCTGGTATATTAACCTTTGTTTCATTTTCTAAAACAAAGTCTGGAGTCACTTCAGCTTCTTCTCTTGATAGATCTTCAAGATACTTCTCTAAAATCTCATCCTTAACATCAAAATACACTATTTCATCATCAACTTTAATATAGGCATCATAAGCTTCGGTTTTATTTGTTCCCATACTTACACAAAAGCAGCTGTCAAAACTTTTTTCACAACCTATCAAAATGAACTTGGCTTTTTCTCTAAGCACCTTATAATATGGGTCTTCAAAACCATTTCTTAAATAAATATCATCAAGTCTTATCAATGAGTGAATATCGCAGCTTCTTAAAAATATTATTGCACCCTTTTCTTCTGATTTTGCTTCTATCCATTGATCTTCTGTAAAATAAAATAATGTTTGAGTTATTGGAAGAAGTACTTCCTTATAGGAAAAGGCCGATTTAACTTCAAACTCAATTTCGCTAACTTCATTAATTTCTGCATATCTAACCACGTCTGTGTCTGAAAAAGTGCCCTTACCTTTCAGCACCTTAGGTGCATAAACTTTATAATCCTTTGATACAGCTGATAAAAATTTGTTGTAATCTTCTACTGTTAATTTAAATCCCATAAATACACCTCATATATTATTCTTTCATTGTGCTGCCATGGAGACTTTGTTAATTTCTTCACTAAAAATTGCAGCTGCCTCCCTTAATATCATAAGTATAATTTAAAAATAATTAAAAAACCGTGATATTTATCACGGTTTTTAATTATTTTTATATGTCTTTAAAGTACTTAGCTAGCTTTTCTTTATCTGGAATTATTATAATCTTATCTCTAACACTTATTAACTGCAATTCCTCTAATTTTTTCATAGCCCTAGATATAGTTTCTCTGGGACTTCCAAGCATGTCTGCAAGATATGTAACGGAAATTTTAAGCTTTATAGCAGTTCCATCCTCTACTTCAACACCATAATCTTTTGACAGCTTCCAAAACTTAGCTGCAAGCTTTTTTTCTATCTTTAAAGCAGTTGTATTTTTCATTTGTCTATAGAGTCTTCTAACCTTTATAGCAAGAGAATTCAACATATTTGTGGTTAAATTAAAATCACTTTTCATAAGTTCAACTAATTTGCATTTATTTATGAGCAATAACTTACCATCTTCAAAGGTTTCGCAAAATATTGAGGCAGGTAAATTATCTAAAATAACCTCGTTTAATATTTTATCTCTTCCTAATATAAAAATAATTTTTTTATGAGCACCTTCACCAATTTTATATAGAGAGTACTTTCCTGATAATACAATAAATATAGTATCAACCACTTGTTTGTCTAAAAAAATAATTTCTCCCTTTTTAAAGTTTTTTACTGTGGCTGCTTCAGATAATTCCTTTAAAATTCTTTCTTCTACACCATCAAACAAGTGAAGTTCCTTTAGATTATCAACTGTAATTTTATCCATTATGGTTCCTCTCAAATTTATATTAATAAATTAAAAGTATGATTTTCTCAACAATGGCATATAAAAAAATTAAAACAGCATATAAAGAAATAAATCTTCCCTTTATGCTGTTTAATATTTATTTATACTTTTGCTCCAATTGTTCTAATAATTGAATATACTTATTCTGAACACCAGCTTTATTCATTTCATCTTCGAACTCACTGCACTCTATATTTACTCTATTTAAGGTTTCACTATTAAGCTCCCTTTTTGCAAAAGAATACACAACACTGTCCTCTTTATCTATGTGTCTATTCAATAAATGGGTATAGGATATTGCATTTGCTATTACATCTAGCTTAGCTTCTTCATCACCTGCTTTAACCTTAGCAAGTGCTTCATCAAGTTCTCTAATATATGCTCTTCCAAGATCATGCTCCACAAGCATTCCATACTTAACTAACTTTTCAGCTGCGCCTCCAATTTCATCCACCATTCTATTAAATAGAAACTTTTCTTCCTTTCCATGGTGATGCTTATCAGCATAATTTCTAATAAAATCAATCATATTTTCAAAGTCCGTATAATCAATTTCATTTCCCTTCATTAAACCTAAGCAAGCTTTTCTCACTACCGCTAACATTCTTTTTATGTTTTTATGTTCATCAACCATTAAATTAATTCCATCCATAAACTCACACCCTTTTTATTGTATTTATACCATCTTCTGTTCTAGTATAACTATACCCTGCACCACTTCCATTTAAGAATCCATTTATCCATGAAGTTCTAAAATTATTATAATTATTGATATCACCTGATACTGCATCCCAGTATTCTTTGTGAAGATCCTGAGTAGTCTCCCAAATAATCTCATTTTCATTATTTTCAATTACTTTATTTACCCTGTCACAAGGCATTCCCTCAAGCATATAGTTGAAAATTAAATTGAAAAAGTCTTCTGGAGAACCTTCATTGATTTGGAGCTTATTCATTATATCTAAACCATTTTTATAAAAAATATCAGCTATCTTATCTTCTTTAACAGCATTATTCTTTAACAGCTCTGTTATAACATAAGCTAATCTGCTTTCTACACTTATTATTTTTTGCTGAAGCCAGCCATGAATATTACTATGGTCTATTTCATTTTCTAATAAGCCTGTAACTGGTGCCCCGTATTTTGAATAGCTTTCACTTATCAAAGCCTCACAATTATAGCCTTCTCTTTGAGTCAACTCTACTATATTAGTTATTAACCTTTCATGTAATTTAATCTTATCAAATAACCAATAATGAATTTTGCCTAAAAATGCACTCATATCCTATATCTCCTTATTTTACTTTCTCATTCAATGCTTTAATTATTTTATCTACATCTATTCCGTGAACTTGACATGCTTCTTCAATTGTTTCTGCTTGTGCAGATGGGCATCCTACACATCCCATACCAAAACTAAATAGAACATCTATAACCTCTGGATAATTTCTTACAACTTCGCCTATAGTCATTTCTTTTAAAATTTTCATTATTTGTTCCCTCCATTTTTTATTAAATCTAAACTTTAAATATAGGTTAACCTTTTTTCATTTCTTTATTTCATACTACCACAGGATATTTTAAATTTCGGTAGCAAATGTTACAAGGAATAATAATTATCCTATAAATAAAAAACACTATCTTAATAAATCTATAAGACAGTGTTACATACACATTTTTACATTCTAGTTCCAGGTCATTTTCTCAAGTGCAATATGGCTGCGATACCAATTGTCCTTTTGTAGGAGCACTTCTGGTGCACCAACATTTTTTATTCTTCCTTTTTCTAAGATAACCACTCTATCGCTGGCAATCATAGATGATAGTCTGTGAGATATAGATAATATTGTATGGGCATCACTTGCCTTTTTAAGTACAGACACTATCTTATCCTCTGTAATAGAATCAAGATTTGCAGTAATCTCATCTAGTAATAGTATGGGAGGGTTAGTTACAATAGCCCTAGCTATTGCCAAAAGCTGTTTTTGTCCTTGTGAAAAAAGTGTATCACTAGTTACTTTTGTATCCATTCCATTTTCCAGGGACCATATATAATCTGTCATACCTACAAACTCTATAGCTTCCTCAACTTGCTTTCTTGTAATGTTTTTATCTTGAAGACTTATTTGATCTGCAACATTTCCTTTGATAATATGAAAGCTTTGGTTCACGTATCCAAATATCTTTCGTTTTTCTGAGTTTGGTATATCATAGACATCAACCCCATTGATTGTGATATTACCCTTTGATGGCTTTAAAAGTCCCATAATAAGCTTAAATAAGGTGGACTTTCCTACACCTGTTCTGCCAACAAAAGTAACCTTCTCATTTGATACTAAATTAAGATTAATATTTTGTAACACATCATTATCATCCTCATAATGAAAGGAGATATCATTAAAGGATAATCTCACTTCTCCCTTTACAGGTATAATATCTTCCACTTTCAAAGCATTTTTCTTAAAGTTATCCTCAGCTTCACTATAAAAATCATCTACTCTGTGAATACCTGAAATTGCTTCTTGAATGTCTTGAAGTTCCATTCCAAGGTTTTCTATAGGTGTAAATAAGTTAGATATTAATTCAATTGATGCTGCAACCATTCCTAGAGATATACCTAAATAGTTCAGATGTTTTGATGATAGCACTACAATGAAAGCTATGACCACAGCACGAGTAAGTTGAATAATTGGTGAAAATACAGAATCATAAAAATTAACCTTTTCAACTGTTTTATAGTTATCAAGCAAATACTTAGTATAATTCTTTTCCATGAAGTTTTCTTTGCTGTAAGCTTTAATCATCTTTACATTTTTTATGCTTTCTGAAATATGATTATTTACCTTACTTATAAGTATCCTGTTTTCAATCTGTGCTTTAAGCATTCTCTTTTGAAAAAGTCTTGTAATACCATAAATAGCTGGCAGCAGTATTAAAGTAACAGCTCCAAGCTTAGAACTAAACATCCAAATTGAAACTACTATTCCTATTACCTTGAAGCAGTCAACCACCATTCCTATAATGCCGCTTGTAAATAGTGTATTAATTGCATCAACATCATTTGTAAAACGAGAAACAACTATCCCTGAGCTATTAGAGGAAAAGAAGCTAGCATTTATTCTTTGGAGCTTTTCCATCATCTGTACTCGTATTTCTTTAGTAATTTTTTGCCCAAGTACAGTAAGTATAGCTTCTTTAACAAAGTCAAACACTCCTATAAATAGAAGCACTCCAATATAGGCTATAGCTAAAAAAAGCAGTTTATCATAGCTTCTTGCAACTAGATTATGGTCTACAATGTATTTTAAAATTTGAGGAGGGATTAAGCTAGTTACTACAACACCAATAATAGCGATAAGTAACAGTATGCTCATTAAAGCGTTGCTTTTTAAAACATTAGTCATGGACTTTTTTATCAAACTATTCTTCATCATTTGTCCCCCCTTCTGCATACTGTAAATTAAATATAGTTTCATAAACTTCGGATCTTTTCATCAGTTCCTCATGAGTTCCATACTCAACTGTTTTATCATTTTTTAGCAGTAGAATTTTATCTATTTTACTGAAAATCGATAAACGATGAGAAACTAAAATAATTAAGCTATCATTATAATTATTCTTCAAGTTTTCAATTATTTTTTCCTCAGTTTTCATATCAACAGCTGAAAATGGGTCATCTAATATTATAATTTTGTTTTTATTAAGCAGCGCCCTTGCAAGCGCTACTCTAGCCTGCTGTCCTCCACTTAATTTGATTCCGCTATTTCCAACTAAAGTATCTTGTTCTTCAGGCATTGCCGCTAAATCTGTGTCAAAGCATACCTCCTTTAATACAGAGGTAACATCTGCTTCACATCCCAATGTAATATTGTTATAAATGGTGTCTGAAAGAAGCTGTGGATTATGTCCTAAGTATGAAATCATTTGGCTGCGCTCATATTCTGTATAATCCTTAAGCTCCTTGCCGTCTATTTTTATGCTTCCCGAATAAGGATATAACCCAAGTAAAGATAAAACCAGTGTAGATTTACCAGAAGCAATAGAACCTGTTATCCCTATAATTTCACCTTTCTTGCCTTCAAAGCTTATGTTTTCAATAATATTATCCTTACCTTCTTCATAGGCAAAACTAAGGTTTTTAACTGATAATACTGTATTACTTTCATTTATTTCAGTGTTAGTATCCTTACTCTCATATTCCTTAAGATAAGGTTTAATTCTCTTCCAAGAAACCTGAGATTTTTGAACAGAATTAAATAGCTTGGCTGCTTTACTCGCCTTTACTGCCATTGCAGTAAACATAGTAATGTAAGTGGAAAATACTCCTACAGTCCAACTTCCACTAATTACTTTAGTACCACCCAAATAAATTACAGTTATTACGCCAAGCATTGCTATAACGTTATAGATAGGCTGCATAGAGTTTTCCAGTATATTAGCTTTTATTGCCTTGTTTTGCAGGTCTTCCAGTTCATTATTGTACCTTTCTCTGTTTTGTAACTCCATTCCATTTACACGGTACAGCATAAAATTGTCAATTATATCATAAGTAAAGTCAGTAACTTCGCTAGTCTTTTTACGATAGTCTTTAGAATACTTATAAATAACACTTTTTAATTTTTCAGCTATCAGCATAGCAACAGGGATAAAAACAATAGAAATCAAAGTTATTTTCACATCATAAACAAGCATGGAAACTAAGTAAGATGCCATTAAAACACCGGTATCAAAAACTTCAGTAGTGAATTTTCGCATTCCCTCTACACATAGATCTACATCGGAAATAGCTCTTGTCATTAAATTTCCGGCATTTTCATTATCAAGCTCAGCTGTGCTCTTATGCATTATGCTATTGTATATCATAAGCCTCATAGCAGCACTAGTGCTATTAGCAAAACGCCTTATATAAAAGCGCTTAAAGTAGCGTAAAAGCTGAATTATTCCAATAAGTACAACATAGGTAACTGCAAGTATTAAAACAGAAGATAAATTGCTCTCATGGGCAATAGAATCTATAAGTTTTCCTTGGTATATAGGTCCTAAAATAGTTGAAATATTAAAGGTTAATCCAAATATAACAATAAAAGCTACAACCAGCTTTTCTTTTTTCCAGTAGTTTATAATTTTATCCGGCTCTCTCATAGGCTCAATTTTCAAAACAGTGTCCCCCCATTACTTACTGCTATCGTCAACTTCAAAAACTTTATTACTAAATTGATTTAATAATTCTGAGCATTCATCAATTCTCCTAAGTATTTCAAGTTTAAGTTCACATTCAAAGTAATCCTTCTTCTCTATCTTTTTTAACCATACACTTAACTTCTTTATCTCATGTTCATTTTCTTCTATTTCGGCAAAAGTATAGTTCTCCCTTTTAGTCTCTTTATCAATTTCAGCTACAAAATCATCACACTTTTCAATTAGTTCCTTATAATCTAGTTCTCGTTCTTTATTAAATTGCTCAATTAGCTTTTTATTTTTATTTTCATCTTCTATTAAAGTAATGCAGCTTATGCTTTGTCCACCACTGTTATTAATTTGTTCTTCAAGCTTATTAAACTCCTCCTCAGCCTCCTCGGTATCGGGTAAAATCCATATAGATTGAAAAACATTCAGAGCACCAATAGACTTTAGTTTTCTCCATACAGCCATTCTATTTTTCTGCGGTTCTCTTGGAATTTGATATATCAAGGTTCTCCAATTCAAAACCTCACTTCCTTTCAAATGTAATACCGGTTACATGTAATACTGGTTACAACTTAAATATATTCCTACTTTCTTCTACTGTCAATATTTATCATCAAATAATAAAATCCAACCAAAATGCAATGCAGCACATTAGTTGGACCTTAAGTTATTTTAGCTATATATTTTTGATAGTCTTTCAGATTCCTCAGGTGAAAGTGGAACTGATGTTATAGAGTTTTTCATTGTCTCCATTATTTCACCTAAAGTAATATTTAGTGCTCTTTCAAAAGCATTTAAATCTTTTCCTGCTTCTTCTTTTGCAAGTTCCTCAGCATATTTAAGATTAACTTTTCCCCAAACTTTTGCTAATTCCTTCTTATTTGGAATTGGTGCGTCTAGCTTTCTATTTAAAGCTGCAAACTGATGGAAAAGTGTTGAAAGCCACAATGCAGCTGACCTGCTAATAAGGTACTCATTATGTTCAGCCCCAATAACTGCAGGTATTAAAAGCTTTGGATAGAGTAATTGTAAGTATGCAAGATTTCCTGTTATAAATGCTAAATTCCATGTTTCATATAAGCTCACCCATTTTCTAGATAAGTGGAAAAGCATTACTTTGTTTTCATCTTCCGAAAGTGAAACAGTATCTGGAGCAATTTGAGAAAGTACTGCACCTACAAGAGCATTATCATTGAATCCCGCCTTGTTATCTGTTACAGCAGCCTCAAGGATATTTAGCTTAAGTCCATCCTGTTGGGCTTTTATTTCAGAATCTGTAATTACTTTTCTTTTACGAACCATTGCACGGCTTCTATATACCATATCCATACCAATTATTTTTGTAGGCTCAAACATACTTCCACGGTATAGTTTTTTTAAATCCTCAAGAGCATCTATAAAATTTGATCCTATTCCATACTTTGAACGTTGTTTTAATAAATACTCCTGGATTTCAATAACAAAATCTACATTACTTACAATTTCCTTGGTCAATTCATTTAGTATATATGAATGATGTACAGACCTTATAATTATGTCCTTACTTTTTTCATCTTTAACTTCTGGAATAAGGTTAGCATCAATAGCTTCTTTTAAAAATTCGTATATAGCTGGCTGCTTTGTAACAATAGCATTACGAGTTTCCTCAAACATAGTTCTAAATGAAACAGGCTTTTCTAAGCTTTCCTTTACTAGAGCCCTTGCAGGCTCGAAATCGTACAATAGCATGTCATCTTTCAATACCTCTGCTATGGTTTTAGGATTAGATAACATGTCAATATTTATTCCTGTTAGCTCCATAAACTTGTCAATATAAAGATAAGAATCTTTTTCAGCCATTTTTATCTCCCCTTAAATTTATTTTATAAAATTACTTCCAAATCACTCATTGGATATGCCTTACAAGAGTGAATATATCCGTATTTTTCATCAACATAACGTAATAGTACACCGCGAGGCATAAATACCTTACCTGATACTAGCTTAACACGGCATAAACTACATTCTCCTGAGCGGCAGCATACGTTAACTCTAACTCCTGCTCTTTCAAGAGAAGTTAATAAGGATTCTCCTGATAGTACTTTAATCTTTCTTCCATCAGAAAGATTAACTGTAAACTCTTCTTTTCCAGTTAAATTTTCAGGCCATCCTGGTTCATTTTGGATGTCCTGCCTTGAACCAAACATTTCCTGATGGATTCTTTTATTTTCAACACCTAACTTTGAAAGCTCACTTTTGCAAAAATCATACATAACTTGTGGTCCGCAAATGTAGAAGGTTGCTGAATCCAAGTTTTTAATCTGCTTTTTGATACACTCACCGGTAATAAAACCTGTTTCCCCTTTATAATCTTCAGTAGGTTCTGAAACTATAAGTGTAAATTTAAAATTATCATGTCTAGCACTTAAATCTCTTAGCTCTTCTAAGAAAATAGCAGACTTCTCTGTTCTTGCACCATATATTAAGTGAATATTTCTATCAAGTCCCACATTTAAAACTTCTTTAGTCATACTCATAAAAGGTGTAATACCGCTTCCTCCAGCTAAGAAAACTAAATCTTTTCCGTGAAATACTGGATTATAGTGAAATTCTCCAGCAGGAGCACTAGCTTCAAAGCTATCTCCAACTTTAGCCTTATCTAAAAAATAATCCGACACAAAACCTCTTTTAATCCTAGCAATTGTTATATCATAATATGCTCTTTGTCTAGGTGATGATGATAAGCTGTAAGGTCTGCTTGTACGTACACCATCTATTTCTGCAAATATATTAATATATTGCCCTGCTTCAAAAGGAGGAAGGTAGCCATTTTTTGATACAAAACGGAAGGTTTTTGCTTCATCAGTTCTGCCTATTATTTCTGATAAAACAAGTTCTACTTTTTTAGGATGAAGCCTGTCAATTAATTTTTGAGTTCTTCCTCTATCAATGCTATAATCCTTACCATTCTTTTTAAGTACTGCTATTTCTTCAGATACTTTCTCAATATTTTCGATTTGTGATATGAATCTTCTCATAATTAAACGACCTCCTTCCAGTATTTCTTAAGAATTTCATTTGCCTTTTTATATCCTTGAATATAATTTGGGCTAAATCCACACAATCCAACAAATCCACCTGCAAATTCTAAGTTAGACATAAGTGATTGATTTGGATAGAAAAATCCTGTAGATGCTAAATCTTGCTCATACCCATAAACACATCCTTCTGGAGTATTTAGATATCTCATATGAGTTAATGGTGTAGCAACTGAAATTTCTTCAATATGTGATCTAAAGCCAGGATAATTTTCTTCAATACGTTCAATTATATCATTTGCACACTCATACTTTGTTTCATGATATTTTTCTGGGGATAGTTCAACCCATGGCTTACCATACTTTATACATCCTGCAGTAATAATACTTGTACCTTTAGGTGACACTGTTGGATCGTCTATTGTATAGCAGGTGAAAACTACTGGATCATCGCTAATTTCCAAAACACTTGCCTTTGCAAAATCCTTGTTAACATCTGCAGATTTATAGAATATGTTCATAGATTCTTTTATACCCACTTCTTCAGGTGGACAGTCAAGTCCTATAAAGCATGTAACTGCAGATATACTTGGTTTAAAATTACTTAAATAATTAACTGCCTCTTCAGGCACATCCTCAGAATCCATTAAATCAAAATATGTTGCAGTTGGACTAATGTTAGAAACTATGACATCAGCTGTTAGTTCTTCATTATTTTCTGTAATAACTCCTACTGCTTTACCGTCTTTTACAATAATCTTCTTTACTCCGCAATTAAATATTACTTCTCCATTGTTATTTCTAATTACTTCAGCAAGTGCCTGAGAGATAACCTGTGATCCACCTTTTAAATACTTTGGCTTAAAGTGCATATAAACTGATATATTGCCAGCTAATATAATAAAAGGGAATATTGCAGGTGGTGTTCCCATAAATGACCAATATGCATTAAGACATAATTGAAGCTCTTTGTCTGTAAAAAATTCATCTAAAACTTCCTGAGCATTTTTCAATGCGTATTTAAAGTATGTAGGAAATTTTTCTTTTGTTATTTGCTCTTCTGGCATATTTGGAATTTGATTTGCTTCATTAAATAGTGTGAAGACCAAATTATAAAAACTCTTTATTTCTTCTGTATATTGTGGAAACCTTTTAGATAAATATGCTATTGCTTGTCCAAAATCTGTAGGCATTGTCACATCTATTTTTCCAGGAAGAACAACTCTATATAAATTATCCAATGTGAACATATCCAGTTGATCCATTATTCCTAATTCCTCGAAGATCATTCTTGTTGGACCTGGATTTTCTTTTGTTCCAACTGAGCTCAATTGGTGCAGTGCAACTTCAAACTCAAATCTTCCGCGTCTAAAGCTTGTACCACAACCACCAGGAATATTGTGTCTTTCAAGTAAGCATACCTTCTTGCCCTTTTTAGCAAGTGTTGCCCCGGTAGATAACCCACCATTTCCGCCACCTATAACGATTACGTCATAATGCATATTTTATTCCTCCTCAAATTACGATACTTTTATAAATATCCATTAAATATTTTCTTTTTTAATATCTTGATAGGATTTAAGGTCTTTATAAAGATCTTCTTTAAATGGATTTCTCTTAGTTTTAATAATTGTATAAACTTCAAAAACTGCTACTGCAATATTAGAAGCAAGTGCAATAACACTTACGAACATATATGCTTTTGGATTATGTGTAGATGCAACCGCAAATTTACCTTCTGTAAAGACTTGTGGGACAGACATAACAACCATCATCCAAATAGCCAGTGTCTGTGCACGATGCTGCAGCCAAGCACCTTTCTTTATGAAGAATGCAGGTATTGTGCAAGATAGAAGTAGTGCTAATCCGCCATATAAAGCACGATCTGTAACACAATTATATAGGTATGCAAAGTTCCATAAGTCATAAGCTATAATCCAAAACCACATCATATCTGGCCAGATCATATCCTTTTGTTTATCAGTACTTACAAAGATTCCAAACCATCCGCAAATAGTTAATATATTTAGAATACCTGCAATACCATTTAAAATATTCCAAGTACCACCCATATAGGTCATACCGTTAATTACTTCATTCATTCCGCGAACTTCAAATTCACGAACAACAGCTTCAAGAATATTAATACTTAAAATAGCTGTAGGTAATATGTAATACCACTTCTTTCCTTGTATTTTCTTTGAAAAACGTAAGCCCATAAAAATTAGACAGCCAGCAAGTGCTGAATAAGTCTTTGCCCATTGAAACCAGTTAGCTGTAGATTGACCTGAATTTGGTCCAGAAGTTTTCGGCCAAACAAAGATAGTCAAAATGATTGGTAATACTACAAACATTACGATACCAGTTTTCTTGTTATAACGTCCAATCTCGTTAAAAAGCATTAACCCCCCTAACACTGCAAAAAACATTAACCAAGAGTACCATGGAATTGGTTGAAATAGAAACATAAATATTCCTCCTTAAATAATTTTAAAAACGTAACAAATGTTATATTTTCTGAAAACATAACATTTGTTACGTTTTCTTAATTTTATAATAATTGCTTGTTATAATATTGTCAATAGAATTTTATATAATTTTTCCAAAAATAAAAGTGATTTCTTATATGGTTTCTTTTACTTACTTTTTTCTGTATAAGAATTGTGGTAAAATGTTATGTAATACAAATGCTTTAAACACATTCGAGGTTAATATGAGAGAAAATGGTAAAAATAAGAGAAAACAAAAGATAATAAATGCTGCAATTGAGGTAATTCAAGAGAAGAACGTAGAAGAAGCTACTGTGCGAGAAATTGCAGAAAAGGCTGGATTAACTACAGGTTCTATATACCATCATTATAAAAATAAGGATGAATTGCTTTACGATGTAATAAATCAATCTATTCATTTTGTTCATAAACTTTCAGTAATGAGTGAGTCAAAAATAAAGGATAAGAATCAGGTTTTATCTGAAGTAAAAAGTGAGGTAGCACTTCGTCTGTCAAAAACTGATGAGCAAAAGCTTCATATCTTATTACTAAGTGATGTAATTTCAAGAAATGATGAAATGAATGAGAAGTACAAACAAAATTATGAAAGCATAATAAATAAAGTTGCAGATATGTTTTTTTATGCCTTTGGTATAGAAAATACAGAACTTAAAAAAAGTTTATCTGCAATATTTATAGCAGCATTAGATGGAATTGCAATTCAAACAGCTTTAGGTGTTTTACCTGAAACTCAAGATAAATTTACTGAAATATTTAACAATTTCTTTTCCCAGAGTGTTCCAATGTTTTTGGAAAAAGGCATGGACTTAGAAAAGGAATAAGAACTGCATCAGCTGATGCAGTTCTTATTTTTTATATTTTGATTTTATCTCTAAGTGCTTTTTCTCGCCAAGTTTATAAAGTTCCTCTTCCTCTTTAGTGGAAACCACTAATTCAGGTACTTTTGCAGGCTTATTATCCACCATATGCACCATAGTAAAAAAAGCTGTTAACGCCGTATCAGGTTCCGAATAATTATCTAATTCGTGAACTCCAATGCTTACCATTACCTGCATTGAAGATTTACCTACATAACAAAGCTGGGCCACACAGGTTACAATATCACCTATATGTATAGCTTTATGAAATACAATCTCATCAACTCTTGCAGTTACAACGTCACCTTTTGCATGCTTAGCAGCTGCTATACCTGCGGTATTATCCATAATTTTCATTAGTTCTCCGCCATGTACATTCCCATGTGGATTACTATGAGAAGGCTCCATTATTAGGCATGTTTCAGCTCTGGAAAAAGAAATGTTATTTGTCATAAATATTGCTCCTTTACTACATAAAGTTTTACGAATACTTCTATTTTATCACATTTAAATTTTTAATTTCTTCTATATTTTTAAGTAATATTACTAAGCATATAATTGCGATAATATTAAAGAATGGAAAGATAATTACTTCAGCTGCACCCATACTAACACTATTTAAAGCCTGGTTTATAATCATAGCGGATATAGATGATAGCATAGTTATTCCCTTTATAATTATTACTGAGGATAGTAGATAACCAAAGGGTTTTCTTTTAATAAGCAGAATTCCTGATAAAAAAGCAGCAGGAACCACTATGCCTAGATCCATTCCTTGGATTACCAATGTTGTGTATTGCTCTAATCCAACTGGAACCTTTCCTTGAAAAATTGATGGAGCAAGCTTACCAAGCCATAACATTCCTATAGTAAAAGCAATAAAAATTTGAAAACCGCCTAAAAACTTTACAGGGAGTTTCTTATGAAAATATGATTTTATGTTTTCCATATCAAAGGACATCATGCAAAGTATAAATGCATATAAGCTTAATGACATAAGTAAAACATAAATTATAAAAAGTCTGTTGTACATCCACAAAAATGTATATGACATATAGGTATAAAGGAAATACCCTAAAGTTCCTGTTAATAATATTCTTCCTCTAAATGACCCTTTGCATGCAAAATATAAAGATACTGCCAATAGCGGTATTCCCATAACAATAGTTACAAAATCCGAAGCTTTGCCTTGTGCTGCAATTGCTACTGAGTCATTTTTATATATCCCAGAACCATATATTTTTACTACTTCATTATTTATGGTTTTAAATTCATGTACTCCTACTCCACCTATTGAAAATAGTCCAGCCATGCATGAGATTAAGGAAAATAAAACAATACATATTACAAGAATGCTAACAATCTTCCTGTATTTCATAAAAACCCCTCCAATTAATCAATATCTGCTTTTTCCAATTGATCCAAATTGAATTGTATTTTTTCAAGTACTTTTCTTACTTTTGAAATTTCCTCCTTATCAATATCTTTAAATATATTTTGGATAAATTTTATACCTTTTGATTCTGCATTAGACCAAAGTGAAAGGCTCTCTTCAGTTAATCTCAGTCGAGTTGCTCTTGCATCCTTTTTATCTTTCTCTAAAGCCAGCAATCCTTTTTGCTCCAATTTAAGTGCAAGCTGCTTCACATTTTGGTGTGAACTACCCATCTCTCTTGCTGCTTCCTTAATTGTAGGTGGATAATCAAATAAGCTGTCAAGAACTGCTGACAGCAACCACTGCTTAGATGTTACATCATATTCTTTTAGTTCCTTTTCCAATAAGGTATCCATCTTATTAGCAACTACAAAAAGAGTTCCAAAAATAAATGTATAATCCTCCATATTATCAAACTTATCCAATTAGTAATACCTCCGTCTCCTGTGTTATAAATGCTCTCATTAAACCCTGTAAGTATTATTAACTAATATCTTATACACTACTTTCTTCTATTATTTTTTTAAAGTCTTTAGTTTACAACTAATAAAACAGAATAGGTAATATATTATCTATATAGATAATATATTACCTATTCTAAAAAATGTCAATTAAAATATATATTCTATAGCGGGGGGACGTTTCCATTCATATGCTTCAACTGCTACATCCAAACTTGTAATAGGGCACCAGCATATAGAGCCTTCAATCACATCTCTTATTGGATTTTCCTTTTCATCACACTTTTTATAATTATGACAAAATTAATTAGTTTTATAAATTGCATTTAGCGTATATCTTGATAGGCGTTTTCTTACTTTATGGTCCAGGATATTATCTTAAAGTTATTACAGTAAATATTTTTTCACTCCATTTTCTGTAAGTTCAGCTATTAATTCTATAAGTCTTTCTGCCGGAAGCACTTTATTCTTCCTAAACCAATAACTCATAATCCCAATCATTGAAGAAAGAACATATTCTAAAACAAAATCAAATTCTACTGGATCTATATTATTATTATAAAAAGTTTGTCTAAGTGTAGGTTTTGTTGCATTTTTGAGTTTACTTGCAAATGAAGGATCTCCATTATCCCCAAGTAAAACAGAATAGTATTTACTATTATGCTCATATAATTTCATAAACATATTAAGAGGCATGCCTATATTTTCATTTTGAAAATTAACTGGCGGTAATTCATCAATTCCTGGAATCAGTGATTGTTCTATTTGTTCAAGCACATCATAAACATCGGTAAAATACTCATAAAAAGTTCCTCTATTATAACCTGCCTTATTAGTAATTTCCTTTACAGTTATATTCTCAATTCTTTTTTCACAGTATAATGACCAAAAAGCATCTATTAAATTTTGCCTTGTCTGCGCTGTTACCTCTGGCTGTTTTTTCATTTCAACCTTCTCCTTTCAATATGAAAACCTGACACTCAAAATCCAACACTTAGACTTGTATTGTTGGTTGATGATAAATTACATCATCAGTATACTATAAACATACAACAAGTTGTTGGATAATACAAGAGGAGGAATAAAACATGATTACAATTCTATGTTCAGGTTCCAGAGGAGATTTTCAACCATATATAGCTCTTGCACAGGAGCTTAAAAAATTAGGAAAAGATGTACGTATCACAGGTATGAGAGATTTTGAAAGTTTTATTAAAAGTTATGGCATAGATTTTTACCCAATACAGGCTGATTTTAAAACACTTAATGTTGATGAAAAAATGCTTAAACAAGCACAAACCGCTGACAATCCATTTAAGATGTTATTAGCTTTTAACAAAATGAAAAAGTATGGCATTTCTATAGCCAATGAATTTTATTCAGCCTGCGTAGGCAATGAATTAGTCATATACCACCCAGGATGCACCCTAGGTTATTTTGCCGCAGAAAGATTAGGGATACCTTCTATTTTAGCTTCTCCATTCCCTATGCATAAAACAAAAGAGCAGACTTCTGTTATTCAATATGGCAGAGTTAAAGCTACTCCACTTAAAAATATTATAAGCTATAGCATGTTACAAGGTATGTTATGGTTAGCCTCCAAGGATTCAGTAAAAGGTCTTTGGAAAAAGGAATTTGGTGGTGTTCCAAAAAACTTTGGCAAGCCTTATGAAAGGCATAAGGATGAAAAACATCCTGCTGTAGTTTCTTGTAGTAATTTTGTATTTAAAAGACCAAGTGATTGGAATGAAAATATTCATCAATATGGATATTGGTTTGTAGAAGAACAAACAGAGTATACTCCTTCAAAGGAATTATCTGACTTTTTAAATTCTGGAGATAAGCCTGTTTATATTGGTTTTGGAAGTGTTTTTCACGCTGATCAAAAAGAAACCTTATCCAAACTAATTATAGATGCCCTTAACAAAAGCGGTAACCGTGGTATTATCTGTGGAATGGGTAAATTTGATAATCTTCCTAGAAATATAATAGCAATTGACAGCATCCCTCATTCTTGGCTCTTTGAGAGAGTTGCTGCGGTATGTCATCACGGAGGATCCGGTACAACTTCTGCTGGATTTAAAGCTGGGGTTCCTAGTATTGTAATACCTTTTGCCAATGATCAACATGCTTGGGCTCATAGAGTTTATGATTTAGGTGTAGGTTCAAAACCTATTCCAATAAAGGAACTTACCTCTGGCAAACTTTCCGATGCAATTAACTATGTTCTTCAGGATAAAATTATAGAAAATGCAAAGATTTTAGGAAAAAATATTGCTACTGAAAACGGGGCTAGAGACTGCGCAAAAGTAATTGTAGACAGTCTTAGGAGGTAACTATGAAAAAATTAGAAAAGTGGCAAAAATCTTTCTTCACCATCTATATTGGGCAGGCATTTTCTCTATTGAGTTCAAGTGCAGTGCAATTTTCAATAATATGGTGGATAACAGTACAAACTGGTTCTGCAGTGGCTCTTACTATTGCAAGTGTTGTGGGCTTACTGCCCCAGGCAATCATAGGTCCTTTTGCTGGAGTTTTCATAGACAGGTATAATCGTAAACCTATAATGATATTAGCTGATAGTGCTGTTGCCCTTTCTAGTCTTGTACTAGGAATATCCTTCTTTTTCGGCACTCCTTCATTAATATTTATTTATGTTATATTGTTTACTAGAGCCTTGGGGGAAACTTTCCACAAACCTGCTATGCAGGCAGCAATCCCTCAATTAGTTCCAGAGAATGAACTTACTAAAGCAGGTGGTGTTGGACAAATGATTCAATCTGCCTGTTCCATGGTAGGTCCAATGCTTGGTGCTTTCTTAATGAGCATTACAACTCTGCAGTATGCGATGTTTGTAGATATTATAGGTGCTTCATTCGCTGTTTTAACTCTTTCTTCAGTTAAACTAGTTAAGCACAAAGTAAGTTCTCAAAGTAAGTTAACCGTTATTGAAGATATGAAACTTGGTTTGAAGGCTATAAAAGCAAATAAAGCTTTAGTAAGAGTATCCATACCCGTACTTCTCTCAACCATTGTTTTTGTACCTCTTGGTACTCTTCTACCCTTAATGGTTAAGGTTTACTTTAACGGTACTGCTTGGTCTAATGGCATTGTACAAACCCTATTCTCCAGTGGCATGCTTATATCTGCAATGATAATAAGTGTTACAGGCGGGCTTAAAAAACAATTTCTAATGATATCAATAGGTATACTTTCATTAGGTATATGTTCATTAATTGAGGGCTTGCTTCCTTCTAATGCATTTTTAATATTCTGCATAGTTGTTTTTATAATGGGAACAACAGGTATGTTGACCAACATCCCTTTTACCGCCTATGTTCAAAGAACAATACCTCAAGAGAATTTAGGAAAAGTGCTTTCTCTTATAACTAGTGTTATGAGCTTTGCTGCCCCTGTAGGCATGTTTATTGCAGGTCCTATATCTGATATTATCGGAATAAGTAACTGGATGATTCTTGCAGGAACACTTATGCTTATAGTCGGAACTTTGTGCTATCTTTTAACCAGACGCTTTGACAAGTTAGCTATAGGTTAGGTGATAGTTATGAAAAATATATTAAAAAAATTCATGTATGTATTTTTACTTATTCTATCTCCTCTTGCCACACTTGTTGTTGCTGGCGTAATTTATGTTTTTATTTACATGAAAATAGGTATATCGCCGTTAGCTGCACTTAATTCTTTTAAAGCCTTAATATACGGCTTTATGCCCTATTTCCCATATTTAACAGCAATACCCGCTGTTTTACTTTTAATCCTGATAGTCTCAAAAAATTTAGTCAAAATAAAAAAATAAGTTTTCAAAAAAAGCTCTCGAGAATTATAACTCGAGAGCTTAAGCTTATTGCTTTAAACTTATATATTTAATACTTTTCCACAATTAGATTACTCATTTGTTTCATAATCAAAAATATCAAACTCATTTTCATAGCAATCCCTCTTTATGGCAGCAGCCTAAATACCTGTTCTACCGCATCCATCATATTTTCTCTGGCTTGCTCAGGACGCATGGCCTCTTCTAAGGTTGTAACCCCTCGCACAATTGGAAAAAAAGCATCAATTCCTGCTTTGTTACATTCTTTAGCTTCACTCGTAACACTTCCTGCAAAAGCAATTACTTTTTTATTATATTTCTTTGCTAACTTTGCTAGACCAACAGGTACCTTACCCATAGCTGTCTGAAAGTCCATACGACCTTCACCAGTAATAACATAGTCAGCATCCATAATTTCATTTTCAAGATTAATTGTATTTAGTACAAGCTCAATGCCAGGTATTAAGTGAGCATCAAGATACTCTATAAATGCAAAACCTAGCCCTCCTGCTGCTCCAGCTCCTTTTTCTTCATCACACTTTTTTGTTGTGAATTCATTAGAAACTCTGGCGTAGTTTTTCATACCTTCATCTAAAATTGCCTTCATCTCATCACTTACACCCTTTTGAGGTCCAAAAACATAAGTAGCTCCATTAATACCACACAATGGATTATTCACATCACAAGCAACCTCAAAATGGCAATTTTCTAATTCTTTCAGTACATGCTTATTCGAAATATATGCAACTTTTTCTAAAGCTTTTCCACCCTGCCCTATATTCCTACCGTCCTTATCCATAAATTCATAGCCTAGGGCAGTAAGCATGCCAATTCCACCGTCATTTGTAGCACTTCCCCCAAGTCCTATGACAAAATCCTTACAGCCTTTTAAAACTGCATGTTTTATCATTTCTCCTAATCCATAAGTGGTTGCCAGCATAGGATTTTTTTCAGAGTCTAAAACTAATGTAATGCCTGAAGCAGCTGCCGTTTCTATTACTGCAGTTTTCGTTTCTGGAAGATAACCATAATAAGTATCAACTGGCTTCCCCATAGGACCTGTTACTGTTAAATTTATTTTTTCTCCACCTGCACCATTGAGTATGGCATCAGTGGTCCCTTCTCCTCCATCCGCTAGTGGCTTAACTATTACTTCTGCATGGGGCTTTACCCTGAAAATACCCTCTTTAATTGCATTTCCCGCTTCCATAGAAGATAGGCTTCCCTTAAAAGAATCAATGGCTACTACAATCTTCATCCTTCTCCTCCAATCACAGAAAAAATTCTATATAAACAAAGCAAAACACTAAATATTATTGTTTGGCATGTAGTTTTCAATTTCCTGTTTCTTTTTATTTAATAATACTTTATTTTCTTCTAATTTTAAAGAATCACCAGCCATCATTTCCCACAATGCATCAATTTCCCAATCACACAATATCATTTCCTTAGATTTGTGAATATTAATTAAAGTATCGTGAAGCTGTGAACGTCTAATAACATAGGCATTACCTATTTCTTCATCTTTAGTTTTCAGTGTTGACTTATCCGGAAACACAACAATTTTATAAACTGGAGTCTTTATCTTAATTATTTTTTCCTGAAGCTTTTTGCTGAATTGTTCTAATTCTATAATGGGATTGACCATTTTTTCTTTCATCCTTTTATCGGGATGTTTTTTATCATAACTTACTATACTCTCCCAATTTCCTGTGTTTGCTCCGTAAATTTCTCCAGGAGTATTGCTTACCTTTAAACAATAGATGCCGCTGGACAAAATTACAATAATATAAGGCTTGGGCAGCTTTGCACCATTATTAGAAAAAAATTGATAGAGCACTTTATGCTTACCAAAATCCTCTTCCAAAGCAGCACTTTCTGACAACTTTCTTATTCTTTTTTTCTTACTATAGTATTCTAAATAACAGGAATAAATGACTTTATGAATACTCCTTCTATAACTTGACCAACCAAAAATAAATCTGAGTAAAAATACAACTATTGCAGATAAGCTTAAACCTAATATTATCTCGTCCATATTTTCTCCTCCGTATTTTATTTATAAAAGGGATGAACAAGGTTTATATCCTTTTTCATCCCTTCAATAATGTTGCAGCTAAATCTTTTTAATTTTAATCAAGGGCTGGTCCAGTAGTTTTTTCAAAGGTAAATCTTCCACTAGAACCAATCAATCTCATATACTGCTTAATAAATTTCTTCATAGCTTCCTGTGCCACTATATTTACGTCCATATAATCAATATTGGGATTGTCAGCTATAGCATCTGCCATAGCTTGTCTTCCATATTTAAATAAGTCTGTACATACATTTATTTTATTAATGCCGCATGCAACAACCTTTTTGATGTTTTCGTCACCAGCTCCTGAACCTCCGTGAAGTACTAATGGCATCTTCAATGTTTCTTTTAATTGCTTCAAGCGTTCAAAATCTAGAGTTGGAACAAATCCTTTAGGATAGCTGCCATGAGCGGTACCTATTGAAACTGCCAAGCAGTCACAATGTGTCCTGTCAACAAACTCCTTTGCCTGCTCAACATTAGTATATAAATCTGTTTTTATATTATCCTGCTGATTTGCAAGTCCTACATGTCCAAGTTCTGCCTCACAAGATAATCCCTTTGCATGTGCCAATGTAGCTACTATACTTGTTCTTCTAACATTTTCTTCAAATTCATAGCTGGAAGAATCAATCATAACACTTGAGAAACCGCATTGAATTGCATATGCAATATCTTCATAGTCACCACCATGATCCAAGTTAAATGCCACTGGAACCTGAACCTTTTCAGCCATATTTTTAATCATTGGTGCTAAAATATCAGGATGTCCGTGTGCTTTCATCTGTCTTGGTGAAATGTTGATAATAACAGCAGAGTGTTCCTCTGCAGCTGCTTGTATTATTGCTTTAGCCTGCTCCATATTCACACAGTTTATTGCCATAACAGCATAGTTATTTTCATGAGCATGCCACAGCATTTCCTTCATTGATACGTACATATTGATTCCTCCTTGTTATTTAGATCAATGGTGAAATTTCATCTTCATCATCAACATATCCTTCTGGTAGAGGTCTTCTTAAGATAGCATATAGTGTTCCAGTTATACATGCACCTAATAGCCAATATCCTATAAATAGAAGTGGATTAGAGGTCATTGCTATTACAAATATTCCACCGTGTACAGCTGGAGATGCTAAAGCTGACATCATTGCTAAGCCACCAGTTATTGCTCCACCAGTCATACAGGAAATACATACTCTTACGGGGTCCTTTAATAGGAATGGTATAACTCCTTCTTGTACATAAACTGATGATAGGATAACTAAAGATTTTGCCTGTTCTCTTTCATTATCAGTGAATTTCTTCTTTCCACCAAGGAAAGTAGCAAGTGCAATACCAAGTGGTGCTGTCATACCTGCACACATCTTAGCTGATGTAGGTATTAAGAAGCCATCTGCG
The DNA here is from genome assembly GCF_026012015.1 of Clostridium omnivorum. Taxonomy (NCBI): domain Bacteria; kingdom Bacillati; phylum Bacillota; class Clostridia; order Eubacteriales; family Clostridiaceae; genus Clostridium; species Clostridium omnivorum. Next base: position 1,090,004 of record NZ_BRXR01000001.1, read on the forward strand.
TTCAAACCGTTTACAAATAGTGCTGCTGTCTTATTAATAGGTCCACCGTGGTCTGCGCAAATCATAGCACCAATTACAGCACCAAATAAGAATTTAGAACCACCATTTAAGGATTTTAACATTCCAGTTAATGCCTTCATAAATGCTGAGATTGGAACTCCTAGTATATAGTACATAATTAGTCCTGCAACTAAAGTAACTAAAGTAGGAATAACAAGAATTGGCATGATACCGGATAACGCTTTAGGAACTTTAACTTTTTTAATTGCTAGTACTAAATATCCAACTAGGATACCACCAACAAGACCGCCAACGAAGCCTGTATTTAATGTGTTTGCAATAGCTCCCATTGCAAGACCAGGTGCAATACCAGGTTTATCTGCCATTGCATACGCTATAAATGCTGCAATTGCAGGTACTACAAAGCTCATTAAGGATTGACCAATTAACATTATTACCTTTGCCATTGTATCAATTTGCTTCATATGATTTCCTATATCATATCCACCAAGCATTTTAGCAATAGCTTGTAAAACTCCAGCACCAACTATTATAGGAATCATGTAAGAAATACCAGTCATAATTGAATCTTTTAAAAATATCCATTGACTTTTTTTACTCTTGTTCTTTCTTTTAATATCTGCCATTATTCAATCGCCTCCATTAATTCTTCTACTATACTCTTAGCATCTTTTACTGCTTCACTTACACTTACATTTAATGTAGGAATAGGCTCGAAGCGGTTAATGTTCTTTATTCTTACATCGCTTGCAATTATACAGCCGTCTGCCCTTTTAATATCTTCCTTAGTGATTTCGTTTTCAACACCTTGTGCCCCTTGAGTTTCAACTTTAACTTCTAAGCCTTTTGCTTTTGCGGCTTTTTCTAAGTTAGCTGCTGCCATGTAGGTGTGAGCAATGCCTACTGGGCAACTTGTTACACATACTATGAACATATTTAACATCTCCCCTTAAATAAATTTTTTATTTGTTCAATGGACTTAGCATGAGTTAAGGTATATAAAAAATCATCGTCCATCAAATTTTTAGCAAGCTGGGATAGCATTCTTAAATGAACGTTATCTTCTGTATTTGGTGCAGCAAGCATAATAACATAATTTACTGGTGCCCCATCTAAAGATCCCCATTCAATATTATTTTTTAACTGCACTAGTGCGAAGCTTGCCTGCTTTACAGCACCGTTTTTACAGTGTGGAATTGCAACCCCCCTCCCAATTCCAGTTTCACATTCTTTCTCCCTTTGTATAACACCTTCAATGTACTCATTAATATCTGCCACTTTACCAGCTTCATACATAATAGCTGCTATACTTTTTATGACTTCTTCTTTTGTGTTTCCGGGGAAATCAAATTTAACTAATCTGTCATCTAGTACTTCACACAAATCCAAATCCATATTTTGTTCCTCCTATTTATGTCTTGGTTTGAGTATAGCAACATATTGCACTAGTAACAATTCAATAAATTGCACTATATTGATGCATAAAAAAAACTATTTAAGCTATTTGCTGATTTTTCAGAATACTTAATCAACACTTTGGGAGCGTTTTCATTATTTATATAAGTTTATTGCCTATGAATTTCACTAAAACTTTTATTTCAATAATCCTTTGCACTATATAAGTGTAAACATTTAACTATTCCACAAACGCATTTACTATTTATAATTAGTATAAAGAAATTAATAAGTTAGAATTATCATTCAAATGAAAGCTAATATCTGCTTGGAATTTTAACTAACAATTTGATAGCGGCAGCAGATAGCATAATGCTATTAGTGCTTCCGACTAAAAGGAGGAATAAATAATGATTAATTTCGAATTTTATAATCCAACAAAAGTTATCTTTGGAAAAGACACAGAAAGCCAGGTAGGCAAGGAAATAAACTCCAGAGGTTATAAAAAAGTATTGATTCACTTTGGTGGAACATATCTTTATGAAACAGGAGTGTTGGATCGAGTTCATAAAAGCCTAGAGGAGTATAATATCCAGTATATAGACTTAGGAGGTGTGGTTCCTAATCCGCATATGTCCTTAGTTAAGGAAGGAGTTCAGCTCTGCAAAAAAGAAGGCGTAGATTTTATTCTTGCAATCGGAGGCGGAAGTCCTATAGATTCAGCAAAGGCAATTGCCTACGGTCTTGTAAATGATTTTGATTTAGTTGATTTATATATGGGAAGAGTTACTACTGATAAAATAGCCCCTATAGGCTGCATCTCAACTATAGCTGCAACCGGTTCAGAAACAAGTAATTCATCAGTTATTACCATTGAAGAAGGCATGCTAAAGCGTTCTTATAATCATGACTGCTCAAGGCCTAGGTTTGCTATAATGAATCCTGAATTAACCTATACACTTCCAGCATATCAAACTTCAAGCGGTGCAGCAGATATAATGATGCATACTATGGAACGCTATTTTACAAATACAGAACATGTAGAGTTAATAGACCGTATGGCTCAAGGACTGTTGGTATCTGTTCGTGAGGCTGCTCTAAAAGTTGTAAAGGAGCCTACAAACTACGATGCAAGAGCTGATTTAATGTGGGCAGGAAGCTTATCTCATAATGGACTTACTGGCACTGGTCGTGTATCAGACTTTGCTTCTCATAAAATTGAACACGAATTAGGAGGTATGTTTGATGTTGCCCATGGTGCCGGCCTTTGTGCTATATGGGGCAGCTGGGCTCGTTATGTATACAAAACCAATGTAGCACGCTTTGCACAATTTGCAAACAAGGTATTTGATGTTCCTATGAATTTGTACAATCTAGAAGAGACAGCCTTAAAAGGAATAGAAGCTTGGGAAGATTGGTGCCACAAAATTGGAATGCCAACTTCAATGACAGAGCTTGGAATTAACCCAACAGCAGCGCAAATAGAAGAAATGGCCGAAAAATGCGTTGCTACTGGGGATGGACATATAGGCTTCTTTAGAACACTATATAAAGAAGATGTAATAAGAATCTACAATATGGCACAATAGTTTGGCCTCCCTAAAAAAGAGTCTTGGATCATTCCAAGGCTCTTTCTATTTTAACTTTATATTGCTTAGCTTATCTGCACTAAGTATCTTTGCAATAGCTTCTGTGTCCTTAGTAATATCTGCAAGCTCGGTAAAAACGCTTTTAAATAAATCCTGAGATTTGGCATCTAAAGAAAGCATAAGTACAATTTGTACCTTTTCATTTCCCCACATTATTGGCTTCTTTAAGGTCATGAGTCCAATTCCCTTTTTTAAAACGTGTCCTTCAAATGCATGTGGAACAGCAAAATTATCTCCTATAGAAGTAGGGGCAAGCCGTTCTCTCTTAAAAGCAGACTCAGTATAACCTTCATCTACATATTTTTCATGCAATAGGCGATTTCCTAAAAGGCTAATAACCTCTTCCTTTGACTTGCAGTCACATTTAAAAATGGATATCTTTTCATTCATTAAGCCAAAAAGATTTGAATATTTTTCTCGGCTTTCGGCTAAAATATTAACTTTATCAGGATTTAACCTTCTACCAATTGCTGATACATCGTTTTCAGTAAGTACTGGAGAAATACTAATTACATCAACACCTTCTAGTATCAATGGAACGGTTGATACTACGAAATCCTGTTCACCAGGCTTAATTTCTGTTTTTGCTAGTGCAATAGGAAGAATCTTTGTTATGATGATATTAGGAAACATTCGTGTCAGGCGTGCTTCTATAAATTGAGAGGTTCCGAGTCCACTTCCACAAACTACTACTATTTGAGGTTTATGCATACATTTTTGCGCTCTTTCACGTTCTAAGCTGGCTCCTAAATACATTGCTATATCGCAAATTTCATTCTCTCCCAGCTCTATGTTAAATCTTTCGCTAATAAGACGAGCCATATAAGAGGCTACCTCTACCTCATATACCAATTCTTCCTTAACCATATGCCTAATGCAGTTCTCTAAGCGTATTTGATGCCTAAGTCTGTTAAACATAGCATTTAAATGCATAAAAAGCGCACATTTCAGCATTTCATCATTTATCAGATTTTCATTATAAACCTTACCTGTTTCCTGAAGAATTTCTTCCATATCTTTTAATTTAGTTGGGTCTAAATCCTCAATATTACTTGAGTTTTCATCAATCATCTGCGTTTCATTCTGAGCATTAATTCCTAAAAGGTTTATTAACAGATATGATTTGTCTCCATCAGAAAGCTTTATTTGGAATTCTTCTTCTAAACGACTTGATATATACTGTGTAATTCCAAGCTCTTTTTTACCAGCATACTTATTTATATCTTCCTCAATAGTACAGCTTTTGCCTTTTAATATTCTCTTCACAACAATAGCTAGTTGAATAACCAGTTCTGAATAAGAAGTATCAGATAGAATAAACTCAATTTTCTTCTCAGCTTCTTGAATAATATCATTTATTTTTTCTAGATTAATTTTTTCAAAGAACGGCTGCAGCTTACTTGAAATATAGTTTCCTTGATTAGAAACAAGTTTACGTATTACATATGCTCTGGCAATACGAAGCTTACCTTCTTCTCCCAAAACACGCATTCCGTATTTTACCTTTTTCTCTAACACCAAACCTATTTTTTCAAATGTGGGTGTTAATTCATTTATACTGTTTACAATAGTCCCCTTACTTACATACATTGATTCCGCAATGGATTCCATAGAAATATAGTCATCTGCATCCAACAGCTTTAATGCTACATAATACTTTCTTGTTTCTGGTGAAATATATGAGTAGTTATCACCATTCATCAGCAGATTATCCAGGTACTGCCTGCCCTTTTCATCATAGGTAATCCATATACCTAATCCAGTCTTTGTATTGATAGTACAGCCAGTATTGCCTTCTTCTAATTCTTCCATGATACGTTTAATATCTGTTTTTATTGTTCTGGGGCTTACATGAAGTGCATTAGCCAATTCATTGGTTGTAAATTTTCTCTTTTTGCCGTATAGAAGTACTAAAATCTTTCTCTCACGTGCCAATAGCATTGTATCACCTCTTTTGTAGAATTGCCATTTGAACAGAACTGTTATCTTATTATATAATAAAAGCTACTTCCCGTGAAGAAGTAGCTTTTATAAATATGCAAAGGAAGCCGGAGATATTATGCTTTAGTAAAATACATGGAGATTCCTTGCCCTCCGCCAATGCACATGCTAATCATCACGTCCTTTTTGTCTGTTCTCTGCAGCTCATACAAAGCCTTTATGGTAAGTAATACTCCTGTAGCTCCAATTGGATGTCCAATTGAGATTCCGCCTCCATAGATATTTACTTTTTCAGGATCTAAGCCTAAATCCCTTCTAACCGCATAAGCTTGACTTGCAAATGCCTCATTGATCTCAAACATATCTATTTCCTTAAGTTTTACTCCTAGTTTTTTAGCTAGCTTTTCACTGGATAGCTTTGGAGCATATCCCATAACAGCACCGTCATTACCTGCTACAGCATGTCCTTTTATAATTAATAACGGTTTAACCCCTAACTCTTCTGCCTTTTCTCTTGACATAACTACCACTGCACCTGCTGCATCATTTAAGCTTGATGCATTTCCTGCCGTTACTGTACCACCTTTTACAAAGCATGGTTTTAATTTTTGTAGTTTTTCAATGGTAAGCCCCTCTCTTGGTCCTTCATCAGTGTCAAAAACAGTTATATTTCCTTTTTTATCCTTTAGTTCTACAGGAACAATCTCTTCCTTGAATTTACCTGCCTTTATAGCCTCTACTGCCCTTCTATGGCTTTCCAATGCAAAGGTATCCTGTTCTTCTCGAGTAACATGGTATTTTTCAGCGACATTTTCTGCTGTTACACCGTTGTGATATGGTCCTAGAGGCCATGTTAGAATATCAATTACACCATCTTCAAAGGTCTTATGTCCCATTCTAGCTCCCCATCTTGCATCTCTCACATAGTATGGTAGCTGTGAAATATTTTCTGCTCCTGCTGCCACAACAACATCTGCAAATCCTGTCTGAATCTCCATGACTGCATCTGCAATAGCTTGGAGACCTGATCCACATTGTCTATTTACTGAGTAAGCTGTAGTTTCAAATGGAAGCCCAGCCTTAAGACTTACCGCTCTAGCTACAAACCCGCATTCAGCTATTTGTCCTACCTGACCTACAATAACTTCATCAACATCAGTTTCTTTAATTCCAGCTCTTTTTACTGCTTCCTTTACAACTAATGCACCTAAATCTATAGCTGGAATATCTTTTAAGCTGCCACCAAAAACCCCTACTGGTGTTCTTGCACCACTTACAATAACTACTTCCTTTAAATCTGCCATTTTACTTTCCTCCATTATCTTTAATTATATTTATAGAAGCCTTCTCCAGATTTTCTTCCTAAATGCCCTGCCTTTACCATATTTTCAAGTACTGGACATGGTCTGTACTTACTGTCATGAAAACCGTTATAAAGCCCAGTCATAGTAGCAAGCATAACATCTATACCAACAAAGTCGCATAATTCTAAAGGTCCCATTGGCTGATTTGAGCCTAATTTCATGGCTGTATCCACATCCTCAGGTTTGCATCCTTCCATAACTAAGAAAGCTGCTTCATTCATCATAGGCACAAGAATTCTATTTACTATGAATCCAGGTAATTCTGGACAATCTACAACTGTCTTCTTAATGTCTATGGCAAAGGCTTTAACTTTGTCATAAGTTTCTTCTGAAGTAGCAATGCCCTTTATTAATTCAACCAATTTCATTACTGGAGCTGGATAAAAAAAGTGAACTCCCATTACTCTATCTGGACGTTTAGTAGCAGCTGCCATTTCAGAAATACTAAGTCCAGAAGTATTTGAAACAATAATAGTATCTGGGTCTGCTGCTGCATCTACCTTAGCAAAAATATCTTTCTTGATTTCTATCTTTTCTGGAACTGCCTCTATTACAATTTGAGCTCCCTTTAAATCTTGAAAATTGCTGCTGTAGCTTAAGTGTCCCATTACCTCTGCTTTTTCTTCTGCAGTCATTTTTCCCTTTGATATTTTTTTATTGTATAAACCTTCAATATTATTTTTAGCCTTTTCAAGCGCTGGTTCATACAAATCAATGTTTATTACATCATAACCAGCCTGAGCACAAGTTTGTGCAATTCCACCTCCCATAAGTCCTGCTCCAATTACTGCTATTTTAAATTTTTCCATTGTACCCATCCTTCCTTATTTATTAATTTTATTTTTTAATCCAAATGCACCACCCAATATAAGCAAATCAGCGTCCATAGTCTTTAAGTTTGAGCTTACAATTGGCTCAAAGTCCATCATATCAAGCACCTGTGTCTTCAAATCAATTCCTGGTGCAATTTCGGTCAGCATAATTCCCTTTTCAGTAAGTTCAAATACTGCTCTTTCTGTAACAATAACCACCGCCTGCTTTTTTTCTCTAGCCATTGGTCCATTAAAGGAGATTTGTGCAACCTTTGATACCATTTTTCGTATTTTACCTTCCTGCAATATGTTGAGTTTTCCATCTTTAAATTCATATTTAGCTCCACCTGCTGTAAAAGTACCACAAAATACAACCTTTTTAGCATTTTGGGTTATATCAATGAATCCACCTGCTCCAGTGCATCTTGGTCCCATTTTAGTAGAATTAACATTACCTTCTCCGTCTAGTTCACCAAGTCCCATATATGTAATATCAACACCTGCACCATTATAGTAGTCCATTTGTTCATGATGGCTAATCATTGCACAAAGGTTTTGTCCAATTCCAAAATCAATTCCACCAGCTTGTACACCACCATAGATTCCAGACTCTACAGTAATCATCACCTCATCTAATATTCCTTCTTCATTGCATATCTTTCCAACCATGTCATTTGGAATTCCTGTGCCTAGATTAATTACTGCACCAGGATATATTTCCATGGTTCCCCTTCTAGCTATAAATTTTCTCTCATTAAATGAAGCTGGTTCTATATTATTTTGAGGTACTCTAAGCTGCCCGCAGTAGGATGGATCATAATACCATGAAGAAGTCTGCCTGTGGTCTACTTCTGGTTTTTCACACACTACAATTGCATCAATAAATACTCCTGGAACTGTTACTTCTTTAGGGTTAAGTGTCCCATTACTAGCAACTCTCTTTACCTGAGCAATTACTTTTCCTCCGTAACGCTTTGCTGCTAATACTGCTGGAAGCACCTCCAATTTCATAGCTTCTTCTGTAGTTGTAAGATTACCCATTTCATCACAAGTTGTGCCTCTTATTAAACAAACATCAATAGGTATCTCTTTGTAAAACATGTATTCTTCATCACCATATTTAATTATATCTACAATATCCTCAAGCTCTTTAGTCCTTCCATTCATTTTTCCGCCTTCATATCTTGGATCTATAAAAGTTCCAAGACCTACTTTAGACATTTTACCTGGCAATCCGCAGGCCATACTGCGGTATAACTGAGCAATCTGTCCCTGAGGAAGACAATAGGCTTCTACTTGACTATTTGCTATCATTTCCATCCATCTTGGCTGAAGTCCCCAATGTGACCCAATTATTCGTTTTACCATTCCTTCATGAGCCAAATGCTGAATGCCGTCTTTTCTATCGCTTTGTCCACATGAATGTAGCAGTGTTAAATTCTTTGGATGTCCTGTTTCAAGGAAACTTTTTTCTAACTCTTTTAGTATTGATTCACATGCACTAACTAGTGTCATGGCAACTGGACATATGGTTACATAGTCCTTCACCATTGCTGCTGCTTCTTTAGCGGTAACAAAATTAGCTTTTAACATATAAAATCTCCTTTTCAAACATAGTTTTAATAAGTTTTTTATTTACTTTCATCCCTGCAGTCTTTGGGATTTCTGACACAAATAAAATCTTAGTCGGTATTTTATATTTTGCTACTCGATTTTTTAAGTCTTCCTTGATTTCTTCTTCAGTAAGCTTACTTCCCTCTTTTATTACAACAATTGCAGCTGCAGTCTCTCCATAAATATCATCAGGTATTCCTACAACTGCTGCATCCTTTATGCCTGATATTAGTAAAAGCTCTTCTTCAATATCTGTGCACCATATTTTTTCTCCGCCTCGATTAATCATGTCTTTCTTACGATCCACAATATATACATATCCATCTTCATTGTAGTAGCCCATATCTCCGGTGTTTAACCAATGGTCCTTACTGACTAAATCAGTTTCCATTTTGTAATACCCTTTGGTAACCACATTACCTCGAATCCAAATTTCTCCTGCTTCATTACAGCCTAGCTCCTGCTTTTGTTCATCCAAAAATTTAAACTCAATTCCTGGTATTGGCTTTCCTGCGGCTCCTGCATATATACTGGTAGGTGAATCCCCTGGAAAGATTAGTGCAGGCGAAGAGGTTTCAGTCATTCCGTAGATAATTTGAAATTTTGTATTTGGAATCCATCTGTGAATTTCTCTCATCTTTTCCTTAGGCATATAGCTGCTTCCACAGGCAAGCATACGCAAACTTGGAAGATAAGGAAACTGATTTTTATAATCCAGCATAAAACCGTAAACTGTTGGAGAGCCATGCATAAAAGTAATTTCGTTGTCTCTAACACAAGTTAAGATCCTTTTTGCATCATAACGCCTGTAGAGATATATTGTTCCTCCGGTGTATACAAATAGTCCTAGAAGAGCTACAAGCCCTGTGATATGGTAGATAGGAACTGGAATAATTGTTTTATCCTCTGGAGTGATTCCAAGCGTTCTATTATAAACCACAACAGCATTCATTACGTTGTAATTGCAAAGTACCACACCTTTACTTTGCGACGTGGTTCCCGAGGTAAACATTATAATTACCTCATCCTCTAGTTCACCTGCTCCCTCCTCAATGTGTAAACCTTCAAAAGAAATATGTCTAAAGCCATAACCTGTTTCTTCATTTTCTGATTTTAGGAGTTTAATTTCTTTAAGCTGATAATCTACAATCCACTTTTCAAAGGTTTCACTATACAAAAGTACTGAAAGATCAGCTTTACGAATTAGCTGTTCTATTTCAGGTTCTCGATATTTACTTGGAAATGGGATTGCTACAGCTCCCAGCTTAACCACAGCAAAGAAGGAAACGCAGAATTCAATGCTATTATGCAGTAGAATTCCTACATGGGTGCCTTTAGTAACCTCAAAGTTTTTCTTTAGATAAGCTGCCATAGAGTCAACCATTCCAAGAAACGCTTCATATGAATAGGAGCGCTCCCAATTATCGTAAAACGCAACCTTGTCAGGAAATTTAGCAGCTGTCTCTTGCAGAGAATGATACAAGCTTTGAGGCATTTCTGCATATGACAATACTTCAACTCCATTAAATGCGATGTTTTTCATATTTTTCATAGTAAAACTATCCCAAAATGTACTACCTTTTATCATTTCACTATCACCTTTCATCTTGATGGGAGCGATTTCATTTATGAGTATATAATACCCCTGTGATTATATGCTTGTCAACTGCATATTCAGCCATTTTGAACATTTTCATCTTATTTTTTTATAATTTTATTGCAATTTCATTCATTTTCTTTATGTTACCGCTCCCGTAACTTTTCCCTAATATATCTTTTACATAGTGGTACTTTGTGCTATAATTTACTCAAAGAACAACTACTCAATGGTTAATTTACAGAAAAGAGGTGCTTCTTTGTCAAAAAAAATTGATATTGAATACATAGCAAAAGCTGCAGGAGTCTCTAGATCCACTGTTTCTCGTGTTCTTACTAACAGTGCTAATGTTAAAGAAGAGACAAAGCAGAAAATCCTTGCGGTTATGAAAGAGGCTAACTACCATCCTAGTATTATGGCTAGGGGTTTGGCTACTGGAAAACTTGAAATGATTGCCCTAATTATCAGCGATATTCGTAACCCATTTTATTCAGAGCTGGTATGGGTTATTAATAACAACCTTAGAGAAAAAGGCTATCTTATGACTCTTTACAATAGTTCACAGATTGCTGGTGAGAATGATCAGCATCTACAAAAAATATTGGATTATGGCTTTTCAGGAATAATTGTTGCAGATGCACGAAATGAAGTTTCCTTCAGTAATATTCTTCAAACTGCGAATTGTCCAATTGTTTTAGTAAATCGTGATATAGGATTTATTTCAAAATACGATAGTATATCAATAGATAATAAGATGGGCGGATACTTGGCCACAAATCACTTGTTATCTATTGGTCACAGAAAAATAGCTATGCTTAAAGGACCGCAAATTTCAACCACAAGCCAAGGAAGGTATGAAGGCTATTTGTATGCTCTTGAGGAATATGGAATTATTCCTGATCCTAAATATGTTGTAGCAGGTAATTTAAATATGGAATCTGGACAAAAGTTTGCACGTGATATTCTGATTAATTCTGATGACCCACCAACAGCTGTATTTGTAGGCGGTGATTTAATGTCTTACGGAGTTATGGATGAATGCATAAAAAATGGAGTTAGAATACCTGAAGATGTAAGCATAGTTGGATTTGATGATATTCCTTTGTCAAACACTAGCTTTATAAATCTTACTACTGTATGTCATCCTTATGAAATGATTGGCTCATTAGTGGCAAATCGTATTATTGATCGTATTAAAGGCAATGATGAACCAATTTCCAAAACAGTGTTAACACCAACACTAAAAGTACGTGGAAGTACTAGTGCTATATAAAAATACAGCTGATAACCGTTATGGCTATCAGCTGTATTACATTAAAAAATTTATTCTAAACTCATCTTAGCCTTTCTATCCATAAATTCTCGCTTTACTTCAAGAAGCAGGCTTGGATTATCAACTAAGTCAAAAGCAGTTCCAGCTAATATCTTAGCTGCATTTATTACAGCCTCATGTCCCCTTTGAGTCTTGCCATCATTTAAAAATTCTTGTGAGTGAGATGAAGCATTTTCATCCACGAAGGCGATCCTTATGCATGACCCTGGAATAATATATGTTACATTACCAAAATCTGAAGATCCAGTCTTTTCTCTAGCTGGTCTAATATTAGGGGCATTTATAAGCTTTGCGTTACTCATAATTACATCATTTAAGCTGTATACTGGCACTTTGCTGTCTAAATCCTTCTCTCTTATAATCTCATAGGTAGTTCCTGTCATTAGTGCAGCACCCTTAACAATATCTTCAAATCGTTCAATTACTGATCTCAAATATGAAGAATTATAAGATCTCAAACTAAAGGAACCTACTGCTGTATCAGGTACTACATTATTAGGGCCGCCTGCATCAACTACTGTATAGTGCATTCTTGTATCTTCTAAAACATGTTCTCTTAAAAATTCAACTGCATGAAAGTTTAATAACAATGCATCCAATGCACTTCTTCCTTGCTCTGGTTTTAAGGCAGCATGTGAACTCTTGCCATGGTATATTACTTTAATGCTGCTAGCTGCTAGGGACTTAACATCTACCTGAGTAGCTGGACCTCCATGCATCATAAGTGCCACATCTAATTCTTTAATATACCCCTCATTTATCATCTTTATCTTGCCGCCGCCACCCTCTTCTGCTGGTGTGCCATAGATGGTTAATTTATATGGTTTGTCCTTATATAGTTCTTTAAGTGCCGCTGCAGCTCCAACAATTGCAGGTCCCTGCATATGATGTCCGCAGCCATGTCCCATAGGCAGTGCATCATATTCACATAAAAGCCCTATATTAGGCCCCCCTATTCCATTTTCGAACACTGCTTTAAAAGCTGTATCCAGGCTTCCAAGGCCTAACTCAACATTAAAACCCTGTTTCTTTAAATAATCTGTAAGTAATTTGCTAGCTTTGTATTCCTTAAATGCTAGCTCAGGATTATCGAAAATATAGTCAGCCATTGCTACTAAATTACTACTTCTGTCATCTATATTTTTAAATAAGCTCTCTTTCAATTTTCTCTCTCCTTACATAGGTCCGTAATGTATCATCTGTGCAACTATCATTAGAGTGCATCCCACCGCTACCCATATAAGGAATAGTTTCCACATAAATTTCATCCATCTATCATATGGTATATTAGCTGCACCAAGTATCCCCATAAGAGCTGAGGATGTAGGTAAAACATAGTTTCCGAAGCCATCACCAAAATTAAATGCTAGTACTGCTGACTGCCTTGAAAGTCCTACCAAATCTGCTAAAGGTACAAATAAAGGCATAACGGTATTAGCCAGTCCACTTCCAGATGTTATAAATAAATTAAGTATAAGGTTGGCTATATACATTGCTGCTCCCTGTACGTAAGCTGGTAAAAAGCCCAATACCTGAGCCATTCCATAAATGCATGTATCCATTATTTTACCTGCAGTTAATATTCCTGAAACTGAACGGGCAAGACCTATAATCAAAGCAGCTCCTATCATTTTCTTAGCACCATCTACCATACATTTAGCTATCTTGCTTGGGCCAAAACCAGCACATGCACCTGCTAATATACCCATCCATATGAATATGGAAGCAGTTTCTTCTAAGTCCCAGCCAAGCTTTACACCGCCATACACTATGACACCAAGTAATGCAAATAGTACAAATATAACCATCCATTTTCTTGTGTCCATTGGCTTATCAAAATCTGAAGCCTCACTCTTGTTTGAGTCACTTAATAAATCCAAGTCATACATAAAACTTGACTCTGGATTATTTCTAACTTTCTTTGCATATTTAATAAGATAAATATTAGTTATTATTAAAAATACAATAAAACAAAAGGCTCTGTATCCTATTCCTGAATAAGGTGGTAATCCAGCAATATTTTGTGCAACTATAGTTGTATTTACATTTAGTGTTCCTGTTGAAAATCCTACTGCTCCACCTAAAAGTATAATTCCCGCACCCACTATAGAATCAAACCCTAAAGCCTTTGCAAACATTACCATTACTGGTGCAAAACCTATAAAGGTATTAACTCCCTGAGTTGTACAAATCAAAGCAAATATTAGCGTAACAATTGGAATAAAAATTGTTTCCTTGGAAGAAAACTTTTTTGAAACCATAGCTATAAGAGATTGTAATGCTCCGCTTGCTACTATTACATTAAAGGCAGCTCCTGAAAATAAAATTACAAATATAAGACTAGCTGTCTCAATATATCCGCTTACTGCATAATTACCCAGCTTAAAAATATTTACTGGTGTATTAGCTATATATTTAAAGGATTTTGCATCAATAACCTTTTTTCCAGCTGAATTTGCTATCCTCTCATACTGACCTGATGGAACAATCCATGTGGCAATTGCCGCTCCAAGTACAATAAGAGCTATAATTACTAGAGAATGTGGCATTTTAAAGCTTTTTTTCTTTACCTTATCAACCATTTCACTCATACAAAAAACTCCTTTACAAACTTAATGAAAAGCTTATATGGCCATATAGCTTAATGTCATTGTAATCACTCATCATTTTTATGTAAAGGTTTAGAACTTTATATCTACCATAAGTTATACTTATACATTTCCACTGAATATGTCCTTAATTGAATTAATGATTTTATCAAAGTTCGCAATTGACATTGAAACATTTGGGTATGCAATAACTAGTTCTGAATTTATTTCGTCCTGAATTATATTATAGTATTCAATATTCTTTATATGAGACATGTAGTTTATATAGCTTGCACGATTGAATCCTATACCAAAATTAGCCGAAACTAGTTTCATTATAGTTTCAATATTTCTAATTTCAATTATTTTTTTCGGGATAATTCCTGCTTTTTCAAATAAAATATCACTAACATCTCTAAGGCTTTGTCCTTTTTGAGGTAAAATAAAAGTTTCATCCTCTAATTCCTTTAGATCAATATATTGAAAATTACTTTTTTCTCCCCATTTGGCCTTTCTCCTTAGCATATTAGATGAATTTACAGCTAAAAATAAATTATCATTGAAAATATGTACATAATTTAAATCTTTTCTTCTTTTCATACAACTATAAATGAGAATATCCAACTCATTATTAATTACCATAGTCTCTAAAATACTTGTATGCGATTCTTTAAATACCAGTTCTATTTCTGGATACTTTTCTCTAAAATAAGTAGCAATTTCAGCCACTATATAAGGTGATCTTCTTAGCTGTACCCCTATTCTTAATCTTCCTGTGCTACCCATAAGAAAGTTATGTAATTCAGTATTAAATTCACGTTCCATCATAAGCATCTCTTTAGCCTTTGCAACATATTTTTCACCCACATAGGTTAAGGAGTAGGAATTACCGCTTCTTACAAATAATTTAGCCCCTAAAGTCTTTTCTAAATTATTAATATACAAACTTAATGCTGGCTGAGAAATAAATAGTTTCTTTGCAGCCTTTGACATACTGCCAAGTTCAGCTAAAGTACAGACGTATTGTTGTTCCTTTAAATTCATATTATTTCCTCCGGATATAAGATAAACAAATACAATGTATAATAAAAACTAATAAAATTTTCGTCCACTAATAAAGTCCCATTTAATCTACCTTATTATAGCATACCAATTACCTCTTAAATAGAAATGCTTCATTTAAGCTGAAAAGGTTCCTGCTCTCTTCAAACACTACAACTCCGTATGACTCTTCAGAACTTTTGAATTATAATATAGTGCAAAAAATGCTAAAACAACAAAAGTTACTACCTTTGTAATAACTGCTCCAATTGGCAGTGAAATTGAAGCCAACACCTGAAATACTGTCTGAATTGGCAGTAGTATTCCTACAAAACAGCATAAGGTTAATAATATATCTAATAAAATGTATCCCATTCCATCTTGCCTTTTCAATAGAAGTATACAAATAAAAGAGGATGGAGCAAGCACACCCATATCCAAAACGTAGGTAATTTGTGTTGTATAAACTTCGATTAATTGTAAGGAGTGTCCTGAAACTAATGAACTAATTATATCAGGAAGCCACGCCACAAATAGTGAAGCTCCAACTAAAGTTAAAAAAACATATATGCCTTTAGATGGCAGCTTATTTCCTATACTTTTTGCAACCTGTTCTTTGCTTATACTTGATATTGAAATTATTAATCCAAAAAGGCTTGTTGAAAAAAGTGCAATATATATTAGATGAAGTACATTGTAGGTCACACCAAAGGCTATGCTTGCAGAGTAGTAAGTAAAAATTGAAAGAACAGAGATCAAAAACAATCTGTTTTTTAATTTATTCTTTTGTACATCTCTTACTAATGCTATTATTAGTGTTGGAATAGCAAAGAATAAAATTGTGAAATCTGTCCCTCGAAATATTGGTGCCATGAAATATGAATCATGTGCATATAGTCCATTACCATACACTTTTACTGTATCACCGTATTGATTTAGAAAATTATATGCAGCCCCTCCATTTGTATAAAAAAGACCTGTCGCCGATGTTACAATTCCAAAAGCAACAATAAAAAGAATAACCCCATGCAGAACTTTGTCAATATTCTTATTCATAATCTTCCCCCTTTTTTCAGTTCATTTAAGCTATATTATACGCTTTTGATTAATGGATTTCCATTTACAATTTTGGTATTTTCTATCTAGAACTTTTCGTATAGATATCCTAAAACCGCTTAACTTGTTTTATAATATATGTACATACTCATCTTCTTTATCAGGTTGTCCCTTATATATTTACTTAAAAGTAAATATATAAGGGATTAAAAATAAAGTGCCATAACATATAGATTACATTGGGTAAAGGCATCTTTTCTCATAATATTATCAAACAATAAACTTTTAAATAAAAAAAGGGTTAAATTTCTCTAACCCTTTGGTACCGGCTGAATTAGTGTCACCTAACCAGAAATACTTACATTTGGATCTGTATCCTTATCGTAGTCAATTGTTGTAAAACCAAAACCGAAAAGTTTAAAGAACTCTTCTCTATACCCTTCAATATCTGAAATTGCATTAATATTTTCAGTATTAACCTCTTCCCACAAGCTTGAAACTTCTTGCTGCACATCCTCTCTCATTTCTAAGTCATCAACACGGATTCTTCCTGCTGTATCCAAAGCCAATGAATCTGAATATAGACGATCTGCAAAAAGGCGAACCATTTGTTCAATGCAGCCTTCATGGATTCCTTTTTCCTTCATTACTTTATATAATAGAGAAATATACAGTGGAACTACAGGAATTGCCGAACTTGATTGTGTAACCAATGCTTTGTTTACTGATACAAATGTCCTTCCACCAATCTCTTTAAGCTTGCTGTTTATAGCTTTTGCAGAAGCTTCTAAATGATCCTTTGCCCTGCCAATTGTCCCCTCTCTATAAACTGCATGAGTTATCTCAGGTCCTATATAAGAATAGGCAACAGTAGTAACTCCATCTGCAAGCACACCTGCCTCTTGAAGTGAATTAATCCACATTCCCCAATCTTCTCCACCCATAACAGCTACAGTTTGCCTGATCTCATCCTCAGTGGCTGGCTGTATAGTAACCTCAGTTATCTTTCCAGTGTGGAAATCAACAGTTTTATTAGTATATGGCTTACCTATAGGTTTGATAACGGAGTTGAAGCTTTCACCTGTTATAGGGTGGGTACGCCTAGGAGAAGCAAGACTGTAAATTACCATATCTACCTGTCCTAGGTCTTCTTTGATTATCTCTATAGTTCTTTTTTTAATCTCATCTGAAAAAGCATCACCATTTATGCTTTTAGAGTATACTCCTGCTTCCTTTGCCCTTCTTTCAAAAGCTGCTGTGTTATACCAGCCGGCAGTGGCTGTTCTATTATCTGTGGCCGGCCTTTCAAAAAATACACCTATGGTAGCTGCACCTGCTCCAAATGCAGCTACAATTCTTGAAGCTAATCCAAATCCTGTGGAAGCTCCTATTACCAGCACTTTCTTTGGTCCCACGATTGGTGCCTGCTTTCTTACATAATCAATTTGTTCCTGTACATTTTGTGCGCAACCCTCAGGATGAGCGGTTATACAAATAAATCCTCTAGCTTTTGGTTTTATAATCATCATCAATTCCTCCAATAATAACTTTATATTTCAACTTCTTTTCCCATAATATATCTCATGCATATATTTCTATCATCCCCAACATAACAAAAACGTTCAAGTCGTTCCAAAGGAGTAATATCTTCCGAGTACATATTACTATCATCTATTACTAATGCATTGAAACAATATCCTTCTTCAAATGCTCCTACATTTTTGAAATATCTTCCTCCAGAACGGGTTGCCATATAAAACGCTTCCGTTAGATTTACAGCTTCCCACTGTGGGTCAAACATATTGCGGATTTTTGAATGCTCTATAGTACTAGCAATTCCCCTAGCTATTGACAGACTAGCACCTGAACCTATATCACTACCAATTGCTAGGTTTATGCCCATTTTCAGAAGTTTTTTAACAGGCATTATGCCGCCAGCATTAATGTTTGCAGTTGCGTCAGGACAATGCACTGCCATACAGTTTGGATTTTTCATTAATTCCAAAACATCATCATCCATAAAAATGCAGTGTGCCATTATTGTAGGCCTTTGTCCAAGCAAATTATTTTTATAAAATATTTCTGCTCCATTTTTATATTTAGGAAAAAGCTCCTTAACAACCTTCATTTCGTTAACAGCCTCACACATATGAGAATGAACTGGAACTTCATATCTTTCAGACAAGCTTCCTAATCCAGCTAATAGTTTTTCGCTACAGGTAATAGTGAACCTTGGAACAATTGCAGCCTTTACATTTCCGCTTTTATGATGCTTTTTAACAAATCTTTCTGTATCAATAATAGACTGTTCTGTATCCTCTATATAATAGTCAGGGCTATTTTGATCCATATTTAATTTTCCTGTAAATGCAAACAATCCTCTCTGCTCAAGTATATCAAATAAAATTTCAGATGCTTCATAATGAATAGATGGAAAACAATTTACATGTAAGGTTCCCTGACGTAATAACTCGTCTACAAATAAGGTATACACCCTCCTTGCATGGTCTTTATTATTAAATTTTGCTTCATTTGGATATGTATAAGTATTAAGCCAGTCTAAAAGTTCTCTATCCATTCCAATGCCTCTTTGCAAAAACTGAGGTGCATGCACATGCATATCGCAAAAACCAGGAATGATAAGCTTGTTTCCAAAGTCTATGATATTATCTTTTGGAAAGCCATATGGCAGCTGATTGCAAATCTCTTTTACAACTCCATCAGTAACCAATATATATGAATTCTCTTTAATTATCAGAACATCTTTACTCTTACTATATATTACATTTCCTTTGAATGCTTTATACTTGCTATACTTCTCCATTTAGTTCACCTCTCCTAAATTGATACTAATTTCTACTGTACCCTATTATAATCCTAAAAGTGTGATAAGCACTGAAAGTATCCTTATCCATTCATTTCTAATTATACCATACAACCAAAACTCTAGCAGGATAGCGGAGGTTTTTGATATTTTTACTATCTAAGTATCGCACTTTAAATTTTTGAACATTTATAAAAAAACCAGTAAGGAAGTCCATATCCCTACTGGCTAAGGCTGATTGTATTTAATTTTTATTTCTCTGCATATTTTTTAAAATTATCCAATATTGCTTGCCAGCCACCTTGCTGCATTTCAATTGGATTAGTGCTTTCAGCTTCAAAAGTTTCAGTTATCTCTGTGAAGTTTTCCCTACTCTCAAAATTAATCCAGACTTTTCTCCCATCATCTAGAGTATAAGAAATAATCTTATATAATTCTACTTCATCATAAACTCCACCAAAATCAAATCCAAAACTTCCATCTTTAGCTTCCATTCTTGAAAAAAATTTACCTCCTACTCTTAAATCATTTTCCGCAATTGGTGTATGCCAGTCCATTGATGCACTATTCCATTTTTTTATATGTTCTGGCTCTGTCCAATATCTCCATACCTTTTCTACTGGAACATTCACTGCTACTTTTATCGTTATTTTTTGCTTGTCTTCCATATTGTACACCTCCTCAATTTTACTATTAGTTCACTTCGAATTTTATATCTATTAACCTTCAATCCAATAAAACACCATTTATTGAGTTTTACGTAGATTATGCTCTTTTCCAACGCTTAAGAGTTGGCAATAAAGCTGTCGTTTCTCTTCTTGCTTCCTCTTCACCTATTGTTCTTCCCAATATAGGTACAATTATCTCAATCATTTCTTCCATAGACAAATTAGGGGCGATAAATTTTCCGTCCTTATAGCAATTTGTACAGTAAATACTTTTGCTTCCGTCCGGTTCTGTTGCTATGAAATGTGCATGTTCTTCGTTAAACGGTAATCCACAACTTTGACACATTGTTACTTTTGTCATTTTTATCATTCCTTTCGTATATTATATAAATACATAATTAAATTGGATTATTTCCTATCTACAGTTAGAATCCAATTGTCTCAAGCCACTTTGTAATCTCTTCAGGTGCAGCAGCACCATTTACAGCAATACCAGGTAGAATGATGGAATTTGAACATTCTCTAGCTATATCATTTTCTATTTGGCAAAATCCACCGCCTCCATGAGTGCAAAAGGGTATTATCCTTTTACCTGTAAAATCATGTAGCTTAATAAAACTCATAACTGGAGGTGCCAATGTTTTAAACCAATTAGGTGTACCTATAAATATTGTTTGATAATCATCTATGGCCTCATTTCCAGTTATCAGCTTAGGACAAAATCCTCGAGCAATTTGATTCCTTACTTCTTTAGCTGCAGTATTATAATCAAAGGAATAACTTTTTTCAGGAATTAATTCTCTAACATCGCCGCCAGTTTGTTTTGCTATTTCTAAGGCTAAATTCTTTGTATTTTGAAAAAGTGAATAATAAACAATCAGTGTTTTGTTCATATGTGCTATATCCTTTCCTACCTTCTAATACTATTTTATATTTTCTAATGCATCTTTAATATATTTGTAAAGTTCTCCACTCATGCCACTTCCTTTTGCTGCATGTGGATTATCTGCATAATAGCGTTCAGCTGAGTTTATAATTTCTGCATCTCCCCCAGTAAAAAAATCCATTCCCTCTTTCCACCTTATTGCTAGTTCAATAACTCTTGGATTATCTACGGATGTACCCTTTTCCATTTCAGCTTGCAATAAAGAATTTAATTGATTCCAGCTATTAGCAAACTTTTCAGCTTCAGTATTATTAAGTTTATCATATTGCTTTTTCATCCCACTAATTTGCTCCTTAGTGAAGTATTCCTTTTGATTCTTAATCAATTCTATAGAATTAACAAACTGGTCTAGGCTTGGTTTCTTCAAAGAATGAAAAACCTCCCATAGTTCCTGAAGCTGCTGCTTTAATTCTTCTTTCATCTTAATTTCCTGATTTAACCGTTCAATCTGCATATCTAGAATTTCCTTAGGATCATATTTAGGATTCTCAAAAAACTCTTTAATTTCATCCAAAGAAAAGTCCAATTCCTTCAGTGACATAATTTGCTGAAGTTTTACGATGTCCTCCTCTGAGTATAGTCGATGTCCGGCGTCCGTACGAAACATGGGATGCAGAAGTCCAATTTCATCGTAATGGTGAAGAGTTCTTATTGTAAGCCCTGTAAGCTTAGCTAGATCCCCCACCTTCCAAGTTCTATCCTGCACTATCATCACATCCTTCCAACCTTTTATCTATTGTACAAGATTTTTTATTTCCTGCGGACTAAAAGAATACTTTTTTCCGCAAACATTACATACAATCTCTATTGACTTTTCACTTTTATATGCATCAACCAGTTCTTCCCTATTTAGCGAATACAGCATAGGATAAAAAAATTCTTTCGAACACCCACAAAGAAATTGAACTGGATATTGTTCTACTATTTCAATATCCCTAAATAATAAGTGAGGTATTTCTTTAAAATTCTTTCTATCATTAAAATTTGATAGAATCAATTGATTTTCAAAAGTAATTTCTTTTATAGTATCAATAAGACTAATAGGAGCACCTGGAAGCAGTTGAGCCATTATACCTCTAGATAAAATAATTTCGTTATCTTCATTATAAACCATATTTACTGAGAAGAAAGTATCAGTCTGCTCACTTTGTTTAAAATAGTATGAAAAATCATCAACAATGTTTCTATAAGGCATATCAGTGACGCCTGTAAAAACGCTGTGCATTCCTATATCCTTCATTACTTGAATATACCCCTTGTCCCCTATTAATTCCTCAACAGATAAATTATTTATAGTATCTAAAGGTTCATTTAATAATGCATCACTAATATAACCGCGAATATTTCCCATTGAATCTACGTCTGCAAATATTTTATGCTGACTATTACTTGCATTAACCTTTATACTAACTCTTTGGTTACCTTTTAGAGTTGCCGATATTAAAGTTCCAATTGATACTGTTTTGCCCAGTGCAGTTTTTAAAGTATTACTTATATTTTTATTATTGCATATCTCCTTTATCATATCTGTATTTTCCATGAAAAAAATACGTACTTGTTTATTGTAAGCTAATGTTTTTAAAATATAATTATTCATTTTAATTTAATTCCTTTCTATTTTTTTAGTTTTCTCCTAGTTATATATTGGTAATCTTCCAAGCAGCTTCTTCACACCTTACGTAAGGTTATAAGGTAGTAAATAAATCATACAACCTCACGTAGGGTGAGGTTCAAGAGTTTTTTTCAATTTTTTTAATTTATTATCACTGGATAAATCTCTATCATATACTGTAGCACAAGCATAAAGTAAAGGAGTTTAAAATATTGACAAATAATTATATGCCTCCGCCCCAGTTTTTTCCTGGTTCTGATGCAATATCAATAGTAAATCATCCACCTGAAATTCATCCAGGCACTCCTGTGAAAATAGTCAAACCTTGGTTTGGAAATCTGTGTGCAGTTCAATTACCCAACGGCATGATTCATCGTTGGTTTGCATGGTTTGAGCTAAAACCAGAAGGCCCTTATACAAATATCCCTCTCGCTCCGGGCAGCTATGCTAGGGTAATAAATTCAACTGGACATGGCAACCCTCCACATGTAAAAGTTGGTACAAAAGTAAAAATTGTAAAATGCATTCCTACAATCTTCTATGATTCAATGCTAAGCAGCGGTGAATATCACAGATGGTTAGCTGAGTTTGAACTAGCAAACCCAATTTAAAATACTTAAATAAAAAATACCCTTAGTCAGGGTATTTTTTATTTAAGCAACCTGTTATGCAGTTTAACAATACACTTATGCTGTTTATGGCCAGTATAAGCGCAGCCTCTCTTGTAGGCCTTCTAAGACTTCTTCTGGAACTTCCCTTACCTTAATATCCTCCCCTAGGAAGAGCAGCCAATTTGTTATTTCAATCAATTCTTCTTGCTTATTAACATTGATAAAAGCCTTTGTGATAGCTGTGGTTTGGTAAGGATTCGTATAAGAAATTGAAACCTTTAAAGGATGGTATTTTTTGAACTGGGCAACAGCTTCAGGGCCTAGTTCAAGCACAAGGTTCATTTCTTCTTCCTGTTTACTTAGTTTTTCTAAAATCTTTTTCTTACTTAATCTTTTTTTGGACTCGTAGGGTTTCACATCGCTGAGATGATCCACTGGAAAAATATGCTTCATTTCTTCCTTCAAGTCAAAGCCTTCAATAAGCCAAAGTCCTTTTTCATGATAAAGGTGCAGAAGATAAATTGGATAAGTCTTCATTACCTCCTCTTCTTCGATAGTAATTAATAAATAGTTATCCAAAAGTAGGACTTGTATGAGTTTTTCTAGTATAGGATGTGGGATATCTGAAAGATTAAGTAAGTCTGGATTATAGGGGTTGGTCCCCTCAAAAAGCAAGACTTGATTTAAAAGAACAAGATCATCTTGCTGACTTTCTGAAATAAGACCTAGTAATTTTTCAGCTAAGGACTGACGGCTCTTTAGATATGGGAGTTGTTGATTTCTTGTGGCCATAAATGCAATAAAAAGAGCCTTGACCTCATTATCAGTAAATCGAACAACGGGCAGAACAGAATTGTGCATAACAAAATATCCCCCATCCCTTCCAACTTCAGAGACAAGCGGCATGCCCATGGCCTGAATTTCTTCTATATCTCTCATAGCTGTGGAGCGAGAGATATTAAATTCTCGCATGATTTCAGAAATCGTAAAGTGTCCGCGGTTGTTGATATATCTCATAATTATATTAATACGTTCAACTTTTTTCATAGGGCCTCCTAAACAGTATCATTTTTTGATACAATTTAAAGTTATTATAAATCCATCAAGTGAAGAACACAAGTCATTTGAATAATTATAAAAAAGGAAGGTTTTCAATATGGCAGATTATACACTAGAAGAAAAAGATAGTTTCACTGTTTTAGGTTTCGGAATTGAGCTTAAGAGCAATTATACAGACTTTGCTGGCTTAAACAAGGAAAAATCAGAATTTTGGAAGGCAATCAGCCAAGATGGAAGGCTTGACACTTTAAAAGCCCTGGCAGTAAATGACTACATTTTTTCCGTGAATGAAGCCGTAAATAACAAGCTGATGCATTATGCTGGAGTTATGACAGATACATCGGTATCAGAAGAAGCCAGAGTTATCCAATTTCCTAAAAGTGAATATTTAGTTGTTAAAGGTGAAGGAACAACGGCTGAAGAATTGAATACTAAGCTTACTGGTATCGCCTTTGGTCAAGTCTTACCAGAAGCAAAGAATTTTGCCTATGTTGGCGGGCCAAATGCAATGGCTGTGATGGGGCAGCGAAACGGTGTAATTTTTGGTGAAATGTGGATTCCTGTTGTTAGGAAATAAAGCTATAAAAAGTGGTTAAAATCTTAAATATATATTTATAAGCAATTTACCATGGAAGCAAGTGGGGCAAATTACCCCGCCTTCCCACTATGAGGAGGAATATAAATGTCTTATATTGTTGATTTTAGAAATGTTTCTACCGTTGGTTTAGAGTCTTCACCTGTAGTAGACGCTCTTGCTGGTTTACGTGCTAATGAAGCCCGTTACTTTATGAACAAATACAAGCATGAATTTGCAGTTGTACCAGCTAGTGAAAGTCAGGACACCCTTGATTATGTGAACCAAATTTTGAAAAAGGAACGAAATATCGAGTTTGCAGCCAAACCTTTAGAAACCTCTCGTTTTCAAGTGGAAAACATCAAATTTACCTATGTATTTTATGAGGATGGTCTTGCGATTAACGTTATGTATACAGTTGATGATCCAAAGAAAAGAGCCGTTGGTCTTAAGCTTTCTGAGGGTATGGAGGTACCAAAGGAGCTAGAAGGGAAGTTTAAGTTTGCTAGACAGAAGTCTAAACTAGCTGGAACAATTAGAGGTTCGTTTTTTGTAATTAAAGGAGAATACTAAGATAAATTTGAAGTAAGTGAAATATTCAAGCAATCTATTGGTTTCCATTTACGTAATTTTAAATCAAACCCTATTTTCAAAAAATGGTTACAGGTTCATAAGTTATGAACCTGTAACCATAAGCTATATCTCCACCACATACTTCATATGCATTTTCATATAAAAATGATATTATAATTTATCTAAACCATTTTCTGATACTAGCTTTTCAAGGTTATTAAATATCTTTTCTTCGTCCCAATTCCACCATTGAAGCTTTAATAAAATTTCAATTTTCTCATCACTAAATCGTTTCTTGATAAACTTGGCTGGATTGCCGCCATAAATGCTATAGGGTTCAACATTTTTCACTACAGTTGAATTAGAAGCAATTATTGCCCCATCGCCGATACTAACTCCCGGCATAATAGTTACATTTTGACCTATCCAAACATCATTGCCAATCACTGTATCACCCTTAAAAGGCAATTGTTCTACTGTAGGAGTGACCTTTTCCCAGCCACCTCCAAATATATTAAATGGATATGTTGTAATCCCATCCATTCTATGGTTTGCTCCATTCATAATAAACTTAATACCTTCTGCAATTGCACAGAACTTGCCTATAATGAGTTTATCCCCTAAGAATTCATAGTGGTGTTCTATGTTATCATAAAATTTCTCTGGAGATTTTTTATTATCACTATAGTAAGTGTAATCTCCAATCTCAACATTGGGTCTTTTAGGCAGATTACTTATATAGCATACTGTCCTAATATTTTCATTTGGATATAGTTTATTTTTATCTGGTCCAAACATAACTTTCACTCCTTACTCAACATTTCAGCTCCCTGCTCTTCATTAGGCACGAAAAATATATGTTTACCTTTGTTACTCTCATAAATAAAATTCTTTAAACTTTTACTTGAGTATACAGAAAAATCTCCCACAATTGCAACTTTAACGTTATAATTAACGAATTTCTGCAAAACTTCTCCAGCTAGTCTGGTCTTTAAATCAAAAAATTCCTCAACTATGGCTGATTTATTTATAATTATTCTATGACAGCCTGTATCGTAATTTATGGTAGCCATTAAATCCAGAGCAGACTGAACATCATTAATCAATACCTCATGGCTATTAACAACAGCAATTTCAAACTTATTTTTTTGTATGATCGTTATATTCATAATTTCCCCCTTTAAAGATTTTTATAAATTATCAGCTTCCGTTAGCAGCGAAACCATACTCAGCATTTCTTCAGTAAACTTCATTGCTCCCCATAGCATAATTCTTAACCTATCTTCTTTTTCATAATATTTCGTATTCACTGTTGAATTCCCTAGGCTAGCGTCACTTTTGATCTAGTAAATTGCTATCCACATTTTTAAGGTATTTATCAAAAAAAGTAGCTATATATGAATTTGTTATTTGTAAACCCCGCTCCCAATTTATAGTACCGTAAATACCCATAGCTTTTAAAATAGGCGAGAAAAACAATGTGTTATCCGTAAAGCTAAAATGCGCTGCCTTTGGTATTTCTATAATGTATCTATCCTTATTTATGCTGTTATAGAAGTCATGGATTTTATTGTTTTCCAGAAGGTCAATCTCATTTTGTCCATGTTGACTCATAATAAACATCAACGGCTTTTGAGGACTTTTTTGCACTCCATATAAATATCCATCTATATCTATACTTGCTTTTATTCTCTCATCTGTAGCACTTGCTTCAGCAGAGGCAGCACCTCCAAAGGAGTGTCCAAAGGCACCTACATGTTCCATATCCACATGCTCTGTCCACATATTCCCCTTCACTAAGCTCATTTCACTGAATTTACTTATTGCAAAGCTCATATCCTTTGACCAGGTTTTCACTAGCTTTAAACCAGCATCATTTAACTCTTTATCAGTGGCATCACCTTCAGGCATAGAACCCTTAGAGGTTTTATAGGCTGTACTACCATCTGAAAACACAACAAAATCCGAACTGAACGTTGGATTTATTGCTAAGACAATGTATCCATGACTTGCAAGATTTTCTGCCAGTGCTGTATAGTTAAACACTATTTTACCCATTCCAGGTTCAAAAACTACCAAAGGATACTTAGCTTGCTTGGTGGATAAAAGAGCCTCCTCATAGGAATTAGTCTGGATTTTTGTTAAGTTCTGCTGCAAATATATCATCATACCAGCACTTTTTTCCTGCTCAGTTTTCCACCTGCCGGGCAAGTACTCTGCCTTTTTAGTATTTTCTTTTAAATCCGCTGGATACCAAACCCATACATCTAACTTTCTTTTACTGCCATTAGCTTCGGTAAAAGTTTCATTCCTTGAAGGGTCAATCCAGTCATAAGTTGTTCTCCCTACTGCATAGGAGCCTGTGGGTTTAGGCAATGCAACAATTTTATTTCTCTCATTTAAAAAATATATTGACACTGAAGCTAGTAAAATCACAACAGCTGTTATTACGTATAAAAAGGGTTTTAATATGAGTTTTTTTGGAATCATATATATTAATTCTCCTCGATTAATTTACTTTTTAAATTAAAAACTTCCACTTATATTATTATAGAATTTCTACATACCCTTCTGTTCCATGCACTCGAATTCTTTGCCCATCTTTTATAAGTTTGGTAGCATTTTCGACTCCCACAACTGCTGGCAACCCATATTCACGTGCGATAACTGCTCCATGGGTCATCAGCCCACCAACTTCGGTGACTAAGCCTTTTATGGATACAAACAATGGTGTCCAGCTAGGATCTGTAAAGGAAGTAACTAATATATCTCCATCTTCTAGTTCAGCATCTTCCATGTTTAGGATGACACGTGCTCTTCCCTCAAAACTTCCAGAAGAAACAGCTAGACCTGCAATAGCGCCGGTTGGTAGATTTTCTCGTTTGTACTCACCAGAGAGTGTTTCACCCTCAGAGGTTATCACACGTGGAGGTGTTAGTTTTTCATATAATTTATGTTCATCTTTTCGTTTGTTTATAATCTGATAATCCAGTTTTTTTGTGCGTACTACCTGTTGAAGTTCTTCAAAAGTGAGGTAGTAAATATCTTCTTTTTCATGGATAACTTCCTTTTGTACCAGTTGTTCTGCTTCTTTCATTAAAGCCTGCTTATAAACAAAGTAGCGACTAACCATGCCGTATTTTGGGTACTCACGGTAACCGATAAAATTCCGAATAAGGTCAATCATTCGTTTTGTCTCCTTGGCCTTTTGTTCACCATCAGATAATTGCCTTAATCGATCCAATAACTCTTTTTCTTTTTTCAAAGCTTCCTGTCGCCCTTGCTCAAATTTCCTTTTGCCAGCATTTGTGTCAAAGTTTTTGATGTTGCTGAGAAGCATAGGGACAAGTGTAATTGGCTTTTCGCTGAAGCGAGTTCTGGTAATATCTATTTCTCCACTGCATCGCATTCCGTATTTGCTCAGATAAGACATTATTGCATCCCTAGCCTTTTGTCCGCCATCAAACTTAACTAATTCCTCCAAAAAGTTATTATCTTTTGCATGTTGTAAATATTCAATTACTTCCGGATATGGACGAATCACATCTGCCACATCCATTAGTTCCAGACCCATTTCCGAGGTAATATTGTTTGGTACAGATTGAGAAAGGATATCTGCTGCATTTTTTTCACCTAACCACTGGTTCATTTTTTCATTAATCCAAAATGAAGCATTTATAGCAGCCATAAATACAGCTGTACTTTGTGGGTCAAATAAAATCTTCTTTAATTCCTTTATATCTTCCATAATAAAATCAATTAAATCCGATCCTGATTTCCTTTGAATTTTTTGTTTTAACTCCTCAATAGAGACTTCACTCTTCTTAATCAAATCGGAAACTATTCTGGGATTACTTTCGATTTGTGAATCCACAGACGGCTCACCTTTATTGCTTTTACTGTCACTGTGTTCCTCTTTATCGTTTGGTAAACATTTTATGAAATCTCGCTCTATTATAGTCATAAGCGCGTCTTTCATTAGTGGATCGTGTTGTCCCATATTATTTAATAGCATTTTTCTGCTGTCAGGTGAAGCCAGCATTTGTGTGACATCAACAAACAATCTTCCACCAGCTTTAACCCTGTGACCAAAAGATATTAACTCCATTAAAGATATTCCTAGTGGTTTCAAGGGATCTGTCATCATTTGTTGATGTCCCACAGATACATAAACATGATTTTCTTCATCATTTACTTCAGGGATAGGGTATAAAGTAGTGATTGGCCGACTTTGAACAATATAAAAGGTATCGTGATTCAAACACCATTCAATGTCTTGAGGTCGTCCGAAATGTTCTTCTATCCTTCTGCCCATGTTCGTGAGGCTCAAAATCTGTTCATCCGTAAGTGCATGCCTATTTTGCATTTCAGGCTCAAGCTCCTGTTGTTTCGTACCGCCATGCTTTAAAGCATAAATAGCAAGCTTCTTGGTGGATATCTTCTTATCCACAATCTTACCGTTCTTAACTTTATAGTTATCTGCATTCACAAGACCGGAAACCAAGGCCTCGCCAAGTCCGAAGCTGGCATCAATGGATGACACCTTCCTATTAGAAGTTACAGGATCGGCAGTAAACAAAATTCCTGACACCTCAGGGAAGACCATTTTCTGAACAACCACAGACAGGTACACTTTACGGTGGTCGAAGCCGTTTTGAATACGGTAAGTTACTGCCCTCTCTGTAAACAGCGATGCCCAGCACTTGCTGATGTGCTTTAGGATTGCCTCCCTTCCAATAATGTTCAAATAGGTATCCTGCTGGCCTGCAAAGGAGGCCGTTGGTAAATCCTCTGCAGTTGCGCTGGAACGCACAGCATAGGCCTCTTTTTCACCAAACTTTGAGAAATAACCCACAATCTCTTCTTCTATATCCTTAGGAATAGATATTCTTTCAATAACCACGCGAACTTTCTTACTAACTTCAGCAACTTTTTCCCTATCTTCTAATCTAAGCTGCGATAATTCCTGTAATAAATCATTAAATTCCTCATTATTTTCAGTTATCTTTTTATATGCTTCTGTAGTAACACAAAAGCCTTCCGGTACTAGGATTCCATGAGTCTTGGATAATTCCCCAAGGTTGGCACCCTTTCCCCCCACCGTTGAAAGCTTTGTTTTATCAATTTCCTGAAAGCTAAGCACATACGAATTCATATATATTCTCCTTCCTACTTTTTAGGTATAGGTGAAGCACTTCTCTATTAATTGATGACTGTTCCTATAATACACACAATAAGCACAAATTATAAGTCTGTTTTTTAAAAATTTCGTATGATATAATAGAAGTAGGGGAGCAGTTTACTGCAAGTTGTCTGTTCTCAATTAACAATTATGCAAAACCCTATCCATAATGCAAATCTCATTAGCTTTTAATATAAATTAGGCCAGTAAAATAAAAGTCCCCTTAAACTATCAGTTCAAGGGAACATAATACACATCGTTAATATTTATCCAAATTCTATAAAACAAAATTTTCTTGAAAATCTTGAAGCTATTAGGAACAAACTGAAATAAATAGGTTATAATTTCTTATAAATCCTCATTGCAAAGATATAAGCAACAACTATTATTGCTATACACCAAGCCAAAGCAGTCCATATCTCATTTCCTACAGGATGGCTTGCTAATAAATTACGAATAGCTTCTACTATAGGAGTTACAGGTTGATTTTCTGCAAAAGCACGTACTACTTTTGGCATCGTAGCTGTTGGTACAAAGGCAGAACTGACAAATGGTAAAAAGATGATTGGGTAAGAGAACGCGCCTGCACCATCTGGTGTTTTAGCAGCAAGTCCAGCAATTACTGCAATCCAAGTTAAAGCAAGTGTAAATATCCCAAGAATTCCAAATACCGCAAGCCACTCTAAGATTCCTGCTGAAGAACGGAAACCCATTAATAATGCAACAAGTATAATCACTACTACAGAAATTCCATTTGAAATTAGTGAGGTTAATACATGTCCCCATAATACTGTAGAACGAGCGATAGGCATAGAGTGAAAACGTTCAAAAATACCACGCTCTTTATCTATAAACAAACGGTAAGCTACATATGCAATTCCGCTGCCAATAGCCATTAACATTATACCTGGTAATAGATAATTAACATAATTATCTGTACCTGTTTTTATTGCACCACCAAATACATAAACGAATAATAACATCATCGCAATTGGTGTGATACAAACTGTAATAATTGTATCCATACTTCTAAAAATATGACGCATAGAACGTCCAAACATAACACTCATATCTTTGAAAAAATATTTATTTGTAGCATTCATTTAATTCTCCCCCTTTTTACCAATGATTGTAAGAAATATTTCTTCTAATGTCGGTTGTTTCTCCACATATTCAACTTTTGCAGGTGGAAATAATTTTTTGAGTCCCTCTAG
The DNA here is from genome assembly GCF_026012015.1 of Clostridium omnivorum. Taxonomy (NCBI): domain Bacteria; kingdom Bacillati; phylum Bacillota; class Clostridia; order Eubacteriales; family Clostridiaceae; genus Clostridium; species Clostridium omnivorum. The sequence continues at coordinate 1,121,678 of NZ_BRXR01000001.1, forward strand.
TGTATCTAAAGCAATGATTTTTCCTCCATGAAGAATAGCAATTTTATCTGCAAGTTGTTCTGCTTCCTCTAAATATTGAGTGGTCAAGAATACTGTAGTTCCTGTATCAGATAACTCTTTTACAATTTTCCAAACCTCTAAACGTGCTTCTGGATCAAGACCTGTTGTTGGCTCATCTAGGAAAATAATCTTTGGATTTCCCACAAGACTCATTGCAATATCAATTCTTCTTTTCATTCCTCCAGAGTAAGTACCCACCCTACGGTCAGCAGCCTCTGACATACCAAAACGATTAATTAACTCCTCTGCTACTCCATTTGGATTTTTAAGATGTCTAAGTTTTGCTATCATTTGAAGATTTTCACGACCAGTGAAAATTTCATCAATAGCAGCAAACTGGCCAGTAAGGCTGATAGAACCTCTAATTTCCCCTGGATCTTTTTCAATATCAAAACCATTTATCGTAACACTTCCAGCATCTACTTTAAGTAAAGTAGCCATAATTCTAATCATCGTTGTTTTTCCTGCTCCATTGGAACCTAGTAATGCAAAGATACCTCCCTGCTCTACTTCAAAATCTACTCCTTTGAGTACTTCTACATCTTTGTAAGCCTTTTTTACCCCTTTAATTTTTATGATATTTTTTTTCATTTTCTTTCCTCCTTTTAGTCGGAACCCGTGGTTAATTACCCCACTCGCTCCGCTCACAATTTACCCGTTAAAGTCCATTTAGGACTTTAACCCCCTCTACAATATAGTAACCTTATTCAAATCTGCGCCTAACCCTTTCGAGGCAGCTTGATTTGTTTCATAAAGAAAGAGCCGACAACTATGATTTCACTCACGGTTGTCGGCTCTGCATCTTAGTGTCTGGCTCTTTGATAACTGATATATTAAGTTGTTTTGCATTAATTATCGTTTCCTGTTTACACTTAGGACAAAATAGCGGAAAGTTTTCAAGTACCGTATCAATGCCTATTTTAACCCTTGTTTTGTTACCACATACCGGGCATAATATCCACTCGTATTTACACACTCTTCCATCCCCCTACTTTGTTTTATCCGTAACCTTTTTCATGGCCTTATTAACTTCTTGGTCAACAGATTCTTGATAGATGTCAGCATAAGTTTTTGAATCTTTGATTAGCTCGTCGCAGAAAGCTGCTACGTCACTACCTGTCACTTCCAATACGCCTTTTCCTATGGCTGCACCCTCTTCAAAAAGATCGACAATTCCAGAAAGCAAGCCTATGCCTTCGGTTAGCTCAACAGGGCCGACCTTAAATAAATATTTTTGAATCTCTTTATAAACAACCTGATAATCTTTCGGCAGCGCTTTGACACGTGCCATATGAGCTCTCCACTCTTTTTTGCCTTCGATAATATCTTGTATTCTCATTTTACCCTCCTATTTACCTAATTTTTTAGCGATATTATTGTTGAGCTGCTTGCGCCACCTGTCGCGGTAAGACTTTGACCCTTCTTCACCAGCCAGCGCTGAACAGAAGCCACTGATATCGTCACCTAAAACCTCTTGAACATTCTGACCATCCGCCGCTGATTCTTCAAGTAATCCAAGCACACCATCAAGAATTGGCATCAGGTTACGACCGGTGAAGTCTGAGTGCGGCCAAAGATTAGCTTTAATTTTTTCCCATGCCGCTTGATACTCAGCAGGCAGATTTTTGGCGCGTAATTCAAAAGCTTTCAATTCTTTAGTCATATCGCTTCCCGTAACTTTTTCCCAAAAATTCATTATTTCCTCTCCTTTAACTCATTAATTTTTGATGATACGAACTCCCATCTTTCCCAGAACTTCCGCAGCTCTTCACGTCCAGCGTCGTTGAGCTTGAAAAACTTTCTCGGCGGTCCCATATCGGATGGCTTTTTCGTAATTTCCACCAACTTATTTTTCTCGAGCCGTACCAAAATGGTATAAACTGTCCCATCCACAACGTCCGAAAATCCGAGGTCATTCAGTCGCCGTGTAATCTCATAACCGTAGGTTTCCTCATGGCTGATGATTTCAAGAACACAGCCTTCCAGTGCGCCTTTGAGCATTTCCGTAAGATTCTCCAACATAACCCCTCCTCACTATTCTGTATCACTGGTATTCAGTATTACTTACTACAGCTATATAGTATCACGTAGTAGTGATGATGTCAATATGATATATTTATTTTTTTCAGCTAGATTTAACTCACTACATCTTTATATTTAACGTTTGATTGTATTCAAATTCTATATAATTGGATTACCCTATATCATCATAAATACACAAAACCTATATATTTACGCAAATATCCATATTTCTGCGTAAATATATGCCCCCTGAAGCAATATTCCCCCAAACTATTAGTCTGGGGGAATTTATTTTATAATTGTAACGTATTTTTCTATTATCATAAGTTGCTCATATAATTTAGAGCTTCTTATTCAAAGTACTCCTTTTGTATATCAATAACTATTAGAGCTTTTTTCACTTCTACAACCTCCTCTATTTAGCTTTACTAAATCTTATATTATTCCAGTTATTCTTTCCTCAAAATCTTATTCATCGCTTTTCCCTTTGCTACCTCATCGATTAGCTTATCCAAATATTAGACAGCTTTACTTCGTATCTAGCACAATATTATTAGTATATCACTAAAATTGGTAACGAAGAATTCTCCCACCCTCTCTTTTCATATTGCTGCTTAACGACATTACTGCAGCCAGCATACGGAATCCCCACGGCATTTTTGCGGCAAAAGCAGATTCTATAAGGAATGCCTCCTCGATTAAATTAAGTCGTGGAGCCCAGCGTTCTGGCTCTCTTGGATCATCAAATCCCATATTTGCTTCAATTCCGATTGCTTTAATTGATGGAGTATTCTTCATAAGCTTCACAGCTAATGTAGTATATCCGTTGAAGGCTATCTCACCAGTTTGAAAATAGTTTGTAAGTCTGTTAAATAGCTCTTTTATGTCCTTTTCCCCAATGAATGGTAATACCCCGTCTGCAACAATTATAACTGGACGATCATTGGGAATCTTTTTAAGCCATCCTAAATCAAGCAAGGAAGTGCCTAGCATATGGTATCCGCTTTTTTCAGAAAAAAAGTGCTTACGTAAGTTTATAACCTCAGGAAAATCAACATCATACCAACTTACACTATTATGTGTATTTACCCTTAATACCCGGCTATCCAAACCACATCCTAGGTCTAAAACTATAGCATTTTTATGGTTAGCAATAAATCTTTCTATTCGCATGTCCAGTTCTTTTGTTCTTATTGCTGTATTATACTTCTCTTTTGTAACTTTTAAACCTTCAAAATTATAATTGATTCGGCTGACTATATCTTGAGCAGATTTATCATCTAGAATAGGATTTTTTGAAACACTGTCCAAAGCCCTTGCGTATAACGTTATAAAAAGTGTTTCTTCTACTTTTGTAAGATTATTAGTATCGATACGACCTTTATTCATAATAGCATCTCCTTTTAGTAAAAATGTGTGTAAAATTATCATGAATGGTGATTTCTGTCTTACCTCAACATCAACCGGTAATGTACAGGCTTTTTATAAAGAATAGAATGTATCCATATAAACGCTTGACATTATGGAATGCAAATCATCATTTTATTCCATATTATCACCACAGCATACTACTGTCAATATATTATGGAGTCAAATTCATTGACTCATTCCATAATATTGATTACAATAGTTAATGAGGTGATACCATGAATGGTTATGAACGTCGAAGAGAACAAAAAAAAGAGGCTATTCTTAAAACCGCTGGCGAGTTATTTTTTCAAAAGGGATATGATGCTGTAAGCACTTCTGAAATTGCTGAAAAGGCAAATGTAGCGCAAAGCAGCATTTATAATTTCTTTGAAAACAAACACGAACTGTATATTATGGCAGTTAAAAGGACAGCAATTCACAATATGGATGAATATGATAAAATTCTTTCATCAGATAACAGTTTTTATGAAAAGTTATCTGATTTTCTTAAATTAAAAATGAATGGTATAAGTTCTGGTAGTAAAGATTTTAATTCTGCTTTAAATATGCAAAATCCTGAAATACAAAATTTTTTAAATAAACTAATAACTACACGGGCAGTACCTATATATCATAAGCTAATCGAACTAGGAAGACTGGAAGGGGCTATTGATCAGGATATAGAATCAGAAACTATTATTGACTACATAAATGGATTTGCCGATGCTATTATGCAACCAAATATCTACAATAAGCTCATAGAAAACGAAAAATATTTTAAAGACTTTTATAGGTTATTTTGGTTTGGTATATCAGGGGGGAAAATAAAGGAGTAACGAAAAAAAAGGAGAACTCCGGACACTTGAAGATTCTCCTTCCTTACTCTTATTATTTTTAATCAATTATTTTAGTTTGAACTTCTGTAGAAGGAAAAAAGCTATCGCTGCATTATGCTTCTTTCAATCTTAAAGGTTCACGCTTGATCAGAAATAGGAACACCAGCAGCTGTTGAATCCAATATTTGCACAACTCCCTGTCCACCATCAACAAGTACTCTATCTCCATTCTTAAGTCGTGTAGTGGCATTGCCGCATCCAACAACAGCAGGAATACCAAGCTCCCTAGCTACAATGGCAGCATGGGATAATGGTGCTCCTATGTCAGTGATAATTGCTGCAGCTTTAGGAAATAGAGGGGTCCATCCTACATTAGTAGTTGATGCTACTAATATTTCACCTGGTTTAAGGTTTTCGCCATCCTCTGGATTAATCAAAACACGCACAACTCCCTCTATTCTGCCTGCTGCTCCAGCATAGCCATTTAGTGTTTCCGAATCAGGCATATTGACAGTTACTAAAGTAGGATCATAATAATCCACTCTTCTGTCTGGATTTTCTACCCATTTAAACGGATCAAATCTTCCACGAATAATTGATGGTAATGGTGGCAGTGTTTTATATTTTTCATAGGTTTTGCGTCTAGCAGGAATATGAGTAAGCGCCGATTCGTCCCCAGAGAGCAAATTCAGAACTTCATCTAGGTAGAGAAAAAAAACATTCTCTCCAATTCCTGTGAGCTTTCCCGCTTTAATTGCAAAAGCACGGTTAACCCTGAATACTCTGGTCCATTCTGAACGAGCAGCTTCTCTTAAATAACTGCCTTCGGAAGCATCTGCAATTTGCCTTATAATCTTTTTTGCTTTTCCAGGATAACGTTCCTCAAGTTTTTTTAAAGTTCTTTCGTACTGAGTATGCTGCTTCTTTAGAAGTCCTTCAGCATCTACATCGGACTTTTTAAATTCCTCTATCTGTTTTTCAAGCCAAGCTTGATCCTCTGAAGGATCAGGTATCGATATCTCAAACTCATGAGGACCTCTATGACCATACTTCATTAAATATTCCTCTCTGCTCAATTCTCCCTTAATAATCTTTGATATCCCCACAACTGGACCAAGACTTTCAAGTTCAGAATTTCCCCTTAAATTTGACAGCAGAGTATTTGCGTCTTCCTTTCCTAAAAGCTTTGGAAGTTCTTCATTTAGCTTAAATAATCCCATTAATTTTTTTCGAGGAGCAAACCGGCCAACCCATAACGCTTTACAGTTATAAGGCCAAAGTTCTTCCTTCCAAATATCAAGCAATTCTTTATTGGTCTTTGTTCTATCAATGCGTTCTTTCATAGATCTGCACCAGTTTGGTGTGTCCTTAAGATAATTCGGCATTACCTTCGCAACTTCTTTAGAATTTTTTGAGGTATTCTTTATTCCTGGTATCATTGCTTTTATTAATCCTAATCCAGAATACGGATAAATAGGAATGTTCATTTCTTCTGGCATCTGTCCAAATATATCATTCATTTTTTTCAGCACAGGCTTATAGTCCTTACCAAAGGCAGGATATATTGATAATGCCAGATTAACATTGGAATACATTCTTCCGCATATATTACCGGAAAATAAATAATACCCTGGAACTACCATCTGCTCCTCATCAAGGGCTCTTATTACAGACCAACTTAGCGGAGTAAAAACGTCGGCCATGGCTTCACCCACATTGGTGTTAGTCCATAAGAAGTCTCCATCGAATGAATCATTCAATTCATAGGTATCAGGATTACCAGGCTTTAAGGTTGTAATAGGACGTGCTTGAAGAATATATAATTTCCCCTTTGCAACAGCCCATTCTATATCCTGTTGACTTCCCGATTTCTTCACTAGTTTTGAAGCATATTTATACATCTCTGAGGCATACTTCTTAAAATCACTTGGGCCTTCATATTTTCCTTTTGGCCTCATCAACTTAAAAGGATAAGCATTGGACTCTCCAGATACAAGCTGCTCTCCCAATCCATATACAAAATTACCTGCCATACTTGTGTGGCTGCCTGTAATCGGATCAGCTGTAAAAAGTACCCCCGAAATATCCGACTGGACCATAAGCATAATTACTATTGCAATCTTATGAGACTGTTCCATACCTTGAACAGAACTGTATGCCTTTACTCTCTCCGAATTTCTTGATTTAAAAACAGTATAAATTGCTTCCTGTATCTCTTTATCTGTTTTAACATTAAGAACAGTTTCAAACTCTCCTGCAAAAGAAGCCTGCGCTGAATCTTCACTTAATGCGGATGACCTTACAGCAAACAATGCTCCATCATAATTTTTTCTAATGTTATTTAGATAAACCTTTATCTCATTCCAGGCTTCATCATTAAGCCTTTCCTTCTGAAAGGCGGATGGTAAAACAACGAAACCTTCTGGAACAGGATACCCATCCTGATACATTCTAGCTAAGCTTCCTCCTTTTCCTCCTGCAAATGCCTGAAGCTCTGGAGTCAAATCTTTAAAACCTTTCACCATAATTGACATATTATGCATCTCCCTTTTCCTTACTTATAAAAACTATCCTTTAAAAGTTCAAAATAAGTATCCATCTCCACCAATATTTCATCAAAATTTAGATTAGTTATAGGGTTCTTCTTTATCTTTTCCTTTTCTTTAGCTATAAAACCTTCCATGGTCCAAATAATAACATCTACAGCTCTTTTTATATCAATACCCTCTTTAAATTTGGAAGTATCGAAATTATTTAGTACTTTACTATAGGCATTTATCAAGTATTCTTTATTCCTTGACTCCATGTCATTTTTTACTTCATCGGAGTCTTCAAAATTAGCAGCCTTAACAAATTCAAGCATATCAGGATATTTATTAACTAGCATAAATTCAACTAATAAAACTTGACGCAGCCTTTTTAAGATATCTTTTTCATTCAAATCAATTTTCCCAAAGAACTCATTCATAAGAATCTCTAAAGCATGATCATACAAAAATAAGAACATATCCTTTTTACTATTGAAATAGTGAAATAATGCTCCTTTTGAAATATTAGCTTCCTTAACAATCTCATCTGTGGCTGTATTTTTATACCCTTTTTTTGCGAATTCCTTTATTGCAGCATTTAAAATCCGCTCTTGTTTTTCAGCTTTTAAGCTTAAAAACTTTGTATACATACTGTTCACCTTCCTTATAAAGAAAAAAACGTACATTCATTGACTAAATTGGTCAATCTAAATATAACATTATTGACTGATTTAGTCAACCTCAATATTATAAAATTTTCAATCCAAATTGCGCAAAGTATGCTTATCATAATGCCAAGTTCACTTGACATTGTCTCTGCTTCCTGGTATAATTTACTAATAGGAGGTGTTACTTTGGATGATAAAATTAAGCTAAAAAATCGCTTAAAGGTTGCTAGAGCTGAATTAAATATTTCTCAAGAGCAACTTGCTAATTTAGCAGGTGTTTCTCGACAAACAATAGGTTCAATTGAAACAGGTCAATATTGTCCCACCGCTAAGTTAGCTTTAATACTTTCAAAATGTCTGCACAAAACTTTTGAAGAACTATTTTATATTGAGGAGGAAGATAACAATGTTTAAAAAAGCAAATTCTGAAAACAAAGAGGTCTCCATCTATGGTATTGTCGATGAGCGAACAAAAGCAGTTGTTTATCAAGGAGATGCCTATACTGGGCGATTTATGCTCTTTGCAGTTCTTATTGACGTAGTCCTTCGTGGATTAAAACTCAACATTTCCTTTATAGATTCAAATTGGGACTTAATGTTGATTGTTATAATGGGAGGCCTTATTTCTACAGCTTATCAGATAAAAAATAAAGTTATTTTTAATCGTCCACTTTCAAAAAGTTTCTATTTCGTCATTTTACTTATGGGCTTCAGTGCACTAGCTGCGTTTATTCTTGCTTATCTTATTTCAAAATAGCGGATAGAAACAGCTGTGTTGCTTTCTAAAGCTTCACAGCCTTTTTTCCCAGCAAGCCCTCTCATCCTTTAATTACCAAATTACATTAGCCATCAGCTAGCTTAATTCCAAAACGTTATCTTTCTATCAGCTCATAGTCAATAATAGTTATGCCACTACCGTTAAAGTGCTTCAGCACAATATCAATCTGTTGAAATCCTCTAGTATATCATGGTTATTGGCATCTAACTCATGCGCAAAAGGTATAGTATTCCTATCCAATACTCTCTATTTTTTGTATTTATGTACCCCTGGAACGCAAATCCATAAAACCCTTAGTCCATAAAAACATGAAACACACATTAAAAAAAAGGCTAGATTTCTCTAACCTTTTGATAATAACCTATAAGAGTACCATAAGAGTATTAACAATAACATACATATACTAGAACTTATGTATTACTTTGTAATTTAGCAGTGTGCATAGCTGAATAACACGACTTTTTATATAATTTTACCAGTGCTAATATAATAATTGGTACTATAGCTCCAGTAAATGAAAGTGTCTGGGAACATTTGAAAATGGTTCCTTTACCTGTAATCCTATGGTGGTCAATTTATTATTTTACAGCTGGAGAAATAAATAATATTGATAAAAACAGGTGGTTTATGGGTGCTTTAGTAGCTTTACTTACAGCTTTAATAACAATCCCACTACTGTTTTATTTTTATACTAGAGCTTTTGGAGTAGAGTTATTAGTAGTTGATATTTTATTATTATTTTTAGCACTATTATTGGGTCAGCTAGCAGGTCTTCATTTTTATAAGTACCATAAAGGCATAAATTCACTTATTGCAATAAGTATATTGTTAATAATAATTTTTATTTTTATATTATTTACTTTTTATCCACCGCACTTACCATTATTTAGAGATAGTAATACCGGTAAGTATGGAATATATTAAATTGAGATTGAAAGGCCAATGTCTACGAAAACAGGCCCACTGTGGAATTTAAGTCCGGTGTGACGATGGATGTGAAAAGATAACTATAAAATACAACCGGCCAAAGAAAATTAACAATCAGCTGTACCCAATATAAAGTGATTGCTTTTTTGCGTTCAGGTGTCTCCGGGGTTTGATAAATAGTATAGACCGCAATCCCCATTAGAAGATACAGTATAGGGCAAATGACGCCGAAAAGCATAAAAAAAGCTCGGGTGTCCTTATAGATTGGACATCCGAGCTTTTTTGTCAGTTATTCAAACTCATGACCAGGCATTTTACTTTAGTGTTGGAAAAGTAGCATTTTCATTTATAACAGACCAATTATTTTTATTCCTTACATCATTATGAACCTTGAACCAAGTTCCTGGTAGGTAAACATTTCCGTTGTTTTTTGCAATATCCCAATTCATTGAACCTAATACATACTGATCATGGGCATATTTCTCATTATTATTAATTTCTTCTCCTGTAAACGGATTCTTAGGATTTTTAATAAGGCCCTTCATTGCAAGTGTTGGTACATCACCATTTGTCATAAATTCTTCTGAAGTTGAAAATTTGTTACTATTAAAGTCCTTCACTAATAACAACGGATTATAAAATTCTGCATCATAAAGAAGATTCTTACCATCATCCAATATCATATCGTTCAATTGTTGTAATGGTCTTCCATGATCTGCTACAATAATTATCCTTGTATTATCATACACATTATTCTTTTTCAGATAATCCATCCATTCACCAATCTTTAGCATACTTGCCATATTCGCTTGATAATGAATATACTGTTCTGATGTTTCCATTTTTAATTTTTTTCCATCTATAGTATATCGATTTGCATTTTCAGTTTCATATGCAGTATTATCTACATGCCTTGCTGGAACATAATTTGGTTCTTGAAGTAGCATTGGTTCATGAGTCGTATCATTTGTCATCATTAGGAATGTATTCGTATTATCAACCTTTATTTCTGTCATGCTAGGTAGATTTTCTAACGCAGAATATGCATCCATAAAAGATGTAGCCATTCCATCTGCAACAAAATTATTGACTAATGTTTGTCCATTTGCGGCGGCAACTGCGACATCTTTATGATTATAATTTCCACCATTGTACAATACAGGTTGTACAAATAAAGGAACTGTTTTCATAATACTATAACAAAAGAAATTCCTCTTATTATTGACATACTTAATTACTTTACTCTCTTTATCTTCAAATTTCCCCATCGTGATATACTTATGAATATCTGGATATTCGTCATAAATAGACAAATCCGGTATCCATTGATAATTTGCATAAGTTGGGTCACAAACTGTTACATTATAATGATTTTTATCAAACAATACAGGCATAACCTTTAATGCCTCGTTCTGTTTAGATGCCAAAGTCTCTCTGTCACGCTTATTTATCTCCACCGGCGTATATTCGTAACCTCCAAACAAAGCAGGTGTCCCAAAGTTGGTAAATCCTCCGAAAGAAAGTGTATTTGGGTAATAGGTAAATCCCGAAAACATATCCTTCAATTCCGGTTTTTCATTGAACAAATAAGGAATATATTCATTCATTCCTCTATCCATCATCAATACAACAACATTTTTTCCTGATTTGCTAAGTGAAAAAGAAGGAACACCTTTCTTGGTCTGTGTAACACCAACCTTTATTTTAGAAACTGATTCATTTATTTTAACTACATTATAAAATGACATTACACCTAATGCAATTGCACAAATAATTAGAACCTGCGGAACTACTTTTCTACCAAATCGATAAATAACAAACATAATAATGGCTATACCAATGATAGCTGCTAAGTTTTGCATTTTTTGCACAAGATCAAAAGATATACCATTCTCATAAATTAGCGAATTACTTAATATTCCTAAATTTTTTCCAAAGAACATATAATTCAATGTCATTATTCCACATATTATCCAAACTCCAATTTCAAAATATGCTCTGTACTTCTTACTCGTTAACCAATAGAATACACCCATCCACACGAGAAATGTTCCAATGGAGAAGCTAAGCGCACTACAAATATACCATAAAGGATTTACATAGTAATATGGATCCACGAACTCTTGAGGTGAAGCCTTAATAACTGCAGACGGTATCACGCAACCAATTAAAATAACCATAAATATTGCCCCAGCAAAATATGCTTTAGGATTTGCTTCAATATTTAATGTTTTCAATTCCATCTTACTATATTTTTTTATTAAAGAAATAATAAGTGGTATCATAAATGTAATACCAATTCCTGTAACGCTAATAAATTTCATTGGGCCTTTTGTATATAAGAACCGTACTGCATAAATGACTAAAGCTGCTCCTGCAAATGCGAACATAATATTTAAGATTTTCTTTGCATTCTTTAATTTGTAAAAAATAGTTTTTACTAAAGAAAAAATATTGTTCAATGTCCAATAAAAGACTAATCCCGCTGGAGAACTATATAAAAAGATGAAAAAGAAAATCGCCATTGAATACAATTGAGCTTTCGTTTTCATCGGATATCCCTTTGTAAATATTACACAAGACACAAGATTCACTGCAGTCATAATAATAGGTAACAAATTAATATGAAAATTGCCAATTGCAATCAATGCATCTGCTGCCCCCAAGTTTGCAATAACGCCAAATCGTACACCTTGTAATATTTGTAAATGTGATAAAAACTGATACGCAGCAATAAAAAACGGAATTTCCAAAAACAATGAAATTGAGCTCTTGAATACATACGTTGGTTTGTAATTATTCTGCCTATAAAATGTTTGCAGAATCATCATTTTCTCGTCGCCTTTGAATGTTTTCTTGATATGAGCTACTCCATCATGAAGTTTTACTTCCATATCACGCTCTTCCTCTTGCATAGCATCAGCTCTTCGATAAAGAGGTAACACTAAAAAATTCATTGTCAAACTCAATACAATAATTGACATTCCTGGATTATTAATAATATTATTAGCCATCATATAAAGGGTCTCAAAAAATAATTGAAGAGGAGATATTAAAATTGTATATAATATATCAGGTATTGTCATTTTTATTTATCCTCCTCTTCTTTGGTCAACTGACTATATTTATTGAGTAACCAGTCTACAGTTCTCTTGGTTCCTTCTCCAAAATACTCCCATGTTTCATTTCGAACTTCATCACGACCTATGGCATACTTCGGATCCTCTAAACATGTATCGATCATTTCTTTTAATGAATCCATTTTCTCTTCTGTTAATTTCATTCCAATTCTCGGAAGTGCTGTATTTGTCCAGAGATCTTCTTCTAACCACCATACATCATATGGTGCTTTATCAAATTTTGTATCCGCGTAAATAATTGGTTTGTCATAAACCAAAGCAAAATCAAATGTTACTCCAGAAAAATCCGAAATCAATATATCAGAACGTTTCAAGACATCAAAATTATCAACATCCCTATTCCATTCTAATTGTTCGGACTCTGGATATTCTTTCATAATCTTATCAATCATATCTTTTTCTGATTCAAATGATTGTGGATGTGGTCTCACAATAACATGATATCCTGTCTTTAAGAGTGTTTTTATAATATTTCCGCCAAACTTACTAAAAATGGCACTTGGTCCCCATGAAGGAGCCAATAGTACTGTTCTTTCATGAGTTTCTACCGGACCACTATTCTTCAATCGCTGTACCATTTCATCCATATATGGTAATCCAACTATGTAAATCTCTTTTTCTGGTAATTGCCTTAACTGTTCCAGCTTTCGCACATCTTCAAGCTGATAATGACTTGATAATAACATTGAATCATAGTAATCAATTCCAAACATTCGATACAATGTTACCTCACCTGCTGCATGAAGAATATGCACATAGCATTGTACATCTTTTGATCTTTTCCACTGATAAACATCCAAGCCTGGTGTAGTAGATAATACAATGGTCGCATTTAAAAAGTTAAGCTTAGCGAATGCCACATTGTTTTTACCAATAAATTTTCCTTTTACATGTTCATAAGGGCACTTAAGAACAGGATCATCTGGCGATGCAGTCATATAGACAATATCAATGCCTCTTCGATCAAATTCCCTACATATGGGTTCAAAAACATTCCAATATCTTTTGTTATCGGAAAAAATCACATATGGAATTCTTCCAGAATTCATGTCCACTTTTTTTCCACCACTTAGAATAAAACGTAGCTTGACCATTGTCATGCGAATCACATATTTAAGTGCCCCAATAATACCAATTAAAATAGCAAAAAGCATACTTCCAGTTCCTGGATCAATATAAAATTTCATAATCTCACCTTATACCTTACGTTGTTCTTTCTATTATTATTTTTTGAATAAAATTGTGCAATATACAGAGCTGCACAACCTTTGTTCCGCATGCATAACAACGGATATAATATTTATTAAATAGTCCGCCACTTCCACTTCAATAAACATGCATAAAAAATATGTAGAACGGATAATATAAAAAAGAATAATAATACATGATAATTGCTTTTTTCCATATCAAATGAAGTAATGTTAATTAGATAATGAACGATTACCCCTGGAAATATGGATTTATATTGTGATACTAGCACACACAAACACAATCCTATTCCACAAGCACAAAGCATTTGAATCATAGTATATGAGATATCCGCTCCCTGAAAAAGATTCACAATATGAAACATGCCAAACAAAACACTTGAAATAATCATTCCAATCCACTTGTTGTCAATCCCACATTTTTCGAAGAGATATACTAACAAATATCCGCGAAACAATAATTCTTCCAGAAATACTGTAAATAACATCAGTAAAAACATTATCCAGGAATTCTGTAACATTGTTTGATTTCCTTGTAAATACATATTTGCAAAAGGAAAACTCAACAAAGGCATTAACCAACCAACGTCTTTTTTTCTCCAATATTTAGGAAGGCATAAACCATATACTGATAACCTTTTCCGCTTTTTCAAAAACATATACAAAACAACAATATATAGCATTATTGGAAAGACCGCTAGTATATGATTTTCTCCAAATTTTTCGGAAAAAGAATATATTATTCCATATATAACAATCCATATAACACTCATTTATAACACCATCTTTACATCACTAATACATAATTATAGCACAAACTTAATATTTGTAAATAAAACCGCCAATTTGTCTATATAGTGATAAAATGGGATTATAGCATCGATCATAGTATTTATAAGCACTTCTACAAAAATTAGCAAACCTTTGTTCTTTTTCTCGTTAAAAAAAGCATACATAGATTTGATTTACACAAATCTATGTATGCTCCTCCACATATTAATGAACCCTTTATTTTCTATGCCCATTTTTAAGAAATACCTCAACCCAAGGCACTGCTTTGCCTTTTTTACTCGACGAAACAGTGCCTTTTAATTGAAAATTGTTACTTTTAACTAATGTCAAATATTATAATATGTATAACTAAACAATCTCAAGATCATCACGATCTCGAAGCATATACTTCTTCAATGGTGTTAAGCTAGCTAACCAATATAACAATCCACCAAATAGTGCAGTAAATCCACTTCCAGTTGTTAGTAAGAATATATCACTCTTAATTGTTCCATTATATGGATTATAGACAAACAAAATAGTTACTGCAAAGGCAATTATTACACATGCTAATCCTACAATATTAAATCCATTGGTATACTTATATGAATCATGTCCTTCCATGAAATACGCTGATTTCAATGAAAGTTTACGTTTTCGAACAATAAGATAGTCTACAACAATCATACCAATTATCGGCCCCTGAATATATGCCGCCAGAGAAATAAATGCTCCAAAATTTTGTTGTACACCACCCCAAATGGTAAGTGCGCTTACATAAACCATAGCAAGAATAACCAATAGACGATAACTTACTTTTGGCAAACCACTTTTTACAATCATACAATTCACATAAGAACCCGTTCCCTGTGTTCCAACATTAGCAAATGCTACTAAAAGTAAGCTTAATATAGCAAAACCTGGTCCGCATAAAGTAGCAAGCATCCTTGTAGGATCACTTTCAAAAACTCCAGTACGTACAAACATAGCAAGTGCCATTACACTACCCGCACAAACAAAGAAAGGTGCAACCACACCATAAGAAAGTGAAGTTGCCCAGAATCCACTTCTCTCAGTTTTTGCAAGTCTAGGCATTATAAGTGCCTGAGTTGACCATGAAAATGCAAAAGCCACATTTCCTTCTGCGGATAACATAAAGTTTTGCAGTGGAGTTGTCCCATTTTGAAGTACAGGTTTTACTGCCATTATATCAGAAAGTGGTACAGCAACAAAACATAATACTACAATTATAACTCCTACAGCAAGAAGCGCCGTTACCAAGAATCGATTGCTCCATTTAATAACTTCTGGACCACCTAACGCAATCAATGTTCCTAATACAACACAAAATGTACCTAAAATTGGATTCCATATGAACGGATTCAATGATAATCCAAAGTTTCCAGCTAAATTGATCATTGACGATGAAAACAGATTGGCTGCAACAGCATACCATCCGAAATTGGCCAAACTAATAACAATTGAAAGAACGGCTACACCCTTACTTCCAAGTACAGATCTTAACCAAATCCATAAATCAATCCCATAACGTACTGCAAATAATACCGGGATGCATTCAATCAGAACCCACACAATATTGAAACAAAAGATGTTAATTAACAGCTGTTTAAAGCTTAGGAATTGTGCAACATACGCTCCCTGCGTGTAGCACCAGGTTGCAATTGCAAAGCCACTTGTAGTTAAAAACAAATCTATAAAGGAATAAAGGCGTTCTCCTTTCATCATAGGAACAACTCCTGTTACACTTTCCTGTTTGATATAATCTAGATTTTTTGACATTATTGAATTACCCCCATCATACATAATACAATTAATAAAGAACATATAACGATTCCAGCGGCAATTGCAACAACGTCTACCTTTGTAATGCTTTTTGGAAATTCATAATCAGGTTTCTCCATAATTGCTAATCGATTTTTTGTTTCATTATAAATCAGCTCTTCTATGGATTGATTTTCCTTAGATAGTTCTTCCATAATCTCTTTCCTCCCCCTTTTTTAAAACTATGTTTATAGCTCGTACATCTCTATTGCTTTCTTTGCATAGAATTTTGAATTCTTATACCAGATGTATAAATATTCACCAACATGTTTACCCATAGTTTCCTGATACAAAGCCCAAAGATACCAATAATATGATGCAATCGAAACATATCCTAGATAATGTGCTAATATTTTTCCGTCTACCTTTCCGTCATGATACTGCTCAATTGTTGCAACAGCTTCCTCATAAGAATAGTCCGAGCAACAAATAAAAGTTCCCAGATCACTTGCAGGATCATCATTTCCTGAATACTCCCAATCAATCAGATATAGATTATTTTCATCATCAAATAGGAAATTCGGAGAGTAACAATCACAATGGCATAAACACTTCTCTGTAGTATCCTTCTCAATATATGAATACAACTGCTTCATCAAATTTTCAAGATTCAAAAAGTCATCAAAATCAGACTTTTGTTCTTCCTGTAATCGTTCAACAAACTCCATTGCACGTTTCCATATATCAAAATTATATTCCGATTTACGCTTTTCCTGGCTTAACGTTCTCATCATGGAAATCGCAGCTGCCACTTCACTACTATTATGGTAATCTAATTCTCTCGCATTTTGTACGAAATACGAGATTTTCCAGCCTTCTTGTTCATCTATATAGATAAACGTATTATCAAGTTTTAATTCTGCTGCTACTTCCATGGAAAAAGCTTCACTCTTACGATTAATATAATTCTCTGTACCTTTTCCTGGATGACGATATACATAATCCTTATCGCCAACTGAAAAACGAAATGAGGTATTTGTCAGTCCTGCCTTAATTGCTTTAATGTTCACAATATCTCTATCCTCACACTGAAGGACTCTACAAATATTCTTCATGATTTTAGAATCTGTATTATTGATATAAGCCTGATCAAAGGCACGAAGTTCATCTAGGGAATCAAATTCCAAGACTTTATCCGCCTCATACTTACGAATATACAAACACAATTCATTCATATGCCGCATATATAAATTTTCCCAAAGTTGAGAACGAGTCTCCTCTTTTACATATTCCTCTTTCAGAATCTGTACAAATTTCTTACTGAAGTTGTGATCAAAATATACATGTCCTAACATATACCATGAATCAACTCCACCTATTTTTACATTCTTAATTCGTCCTTTATTATCACATTCAAGGCAATATTCATCGGTTTCGCCTGCTGCATAAACTGCAGAATAGTAGGGCTTAAATACATATGGTTCGAATACATTATCCACAAAATAATTATCACTAGAACAGATATATGTATTTGATAATTGTTCCGTTACACGAATTAATGTTGATGTATTATTAAAACGATAGTAGTCTTCATTTACAATAATCTTTACACCAAATTTCTCTTCCAAATAGAAAAACTTCTCTTTCATGTATCCTACTACTACAGTGATGTCATCAATTCCAGCTTCATGCAACTGACGTATCTCACGTTCGATTAGAATTTCACCTTTTACTTTTAAAAGTCCCTTCGGTTTCTCATAGGAAAGCGGTGCAAAACGGCTAGACATTCCCGCTGCCATAATAATGGCATTATGTACCTTATATGGTTCAAGTGCTGCTACACCTCTCTCAGTGATTTGAAACACATTATCCGAACCAATTTGGATCAACTGCTGTTCACAAAGCTTTCTCACAATTTGATTTACTTTTCCGAGGGACATAGAAAATTTCTCTGCCACTTGACGTTGCGTACACTTTATTTTTAATTTAATCAATGAATTTAACAGCTCATATTCTTTTATTTCTAACATGTTTCTCCTTTCTACTATGCATGTTCATTTTTTTAAAACTTAATCTATTTTATGAACATTGTAACATAAGGAAAAATGTGGGTCAATAAAATCTATCAGTATCCTACTTTTGTTGTTCCTTTCATGTTCTCATCTTGAAGCATCCCGTTTTACTATCTTCCTAGAAAATATACCCCTTCTGTTGTAGCTAAATAGCACATAAAAAAAGGGGCATAATGCCCCAAGCCTTTGAAATCAGGCTATTCCCGTTCTATCAAGCAAACCATCTCCGCAGTAGATTGCACCCTATCAGGCTTCGCATACTGCGCTCGCCCTCTTGGGCAATCCTTGCGTGGGTTCTACTAATTACTTACTATGTCGCTATGCTCCTTGTAAGTAAAGTAACCACCTCAACATGAGCCGTCTGTGGAAACATGTCCACTGGCTGAACTTCTTTAGTTTTATACCCAAGTTCCTGAAGGATTCCTAAGTCTCTAGCTAAAGTTGATGGGTCACAGGAAACATAAACTATTCTCTCTGGTTTCATATTTGCTATAGCTTCAAGTAGAGATTTTTCGCAGCCTTTTCTTGGTGGATCAACAACTACTACATCAGCCTTAATTCCCTTATTTATTAATTCAGGAATCACAGTTTCTGATTCACCTACTATGAATTCAGCATTATTTACTCCGTTTTCCTTGGCATTAGCTTTAGCATTTTCTATTGCCTCAGGAACAATTTCTACTCCATAAACCTTTTTTGCCTTCTTAGATAAAAATAGTGATATGGTTCCAGTACCGCAATAGGCATCGAATACAGTTTCTTTACCTGTTAGTCCCGCATATTCTAATGCCTTTCCGTATAATATTTCGGTCTGCACAGGGTTAACCTGAAAAAATGATAATGGAGATATGTTGAACTTAAACTCTCCGATATAGTCACTTATGGTGTCAGACCCCCATAAGGTTATGTTTTCAAGTCCTAAAATTACATTAGTCTTCTTATGATTTATATTTTGTATTATGCTTTTAATTCCTTTTATATTCTTTACTAGTGTATCAATAAGCTCTTCCTTATAAGGCAAATCTCTATGCTTAGTTACTATAACTACCATAACCTCATCTGTTTTAAAAGCACGTCTTATCATTATATGTCTTATAAGGCCAGAATGCTGTTCTTCATTATAGGGCTCAACTTTATGTCTAACTATCCATTCCTTTGTAAGCTTCATTACCTCATCTGCTGCTGAATCTTGAATATGACAGCTTTCCATTGGCACTATATCATGACTCCTTGGGGCGTAAAAACCAATGTGCACTTGATTATCAACATAGCCTACAGGCAGCTGCACCTTGTTTCTATATCTATAGGGTTCTTTCATTCCTAGAGTATCATGAATTTCTACATCCTTAATCTTGCCAATTCTATCTACTACATCCTTTACCTTTTGGGTTTTAAATCGGAGCTGCCCTTCATAAGAAAGATGCTGAATCTGACAGCCTCCGCACTTTTTATAAATACTGCATACTGGATTGCTTCTATACTCAGAAGGCCTTAACACTTCTAAAAGTTTTCCATAAGCATAGTTTTTTGAAACCTTAACAACCTTTATCCTCACTGCTTCTCCAAGAAGAGCACCAGGTACAAATATAGTAAAGCCTTCAAACTTTCCTACACCTTCTCCTTCATGTCCCATTCCTGTTATCTCAATATCATAATCCTTATTTTTTTCTACTGGTATTTGAATTTTCATTAACTCACCCTTTGATCTTTAGTTTTTTATTATCTATTTCAATGCACCAAATCTGCTAAATGGAAACATTATAAATCTGCCTTTACCCTTAATATCTTTAGCTGCTATGAAGCTGCTCTTTTCCCAATAACGGCTGTCCTTAGAATTGGACCTATTGTCTCCAAGGAAGAAGTATTGCCCCTCTGGTACTGTGTACTTTCCAGTTTTCCCACCGTTATTCATTATGTATGGTTCATCTAGTTTTGTTCCATTTACATAAACAGAGCCGTCTTCTCTAATATCAACTACATCCTTAGGAAGTCCTATAAGTCTTTTTATTAAGGTATCGCTAAGCTCATTTGAATAAAATACTACAATATCCCCTCTTTTTAAGCTATTAACATTGTGAATTCTCGTAACCACAATCCTATCACCAGGTTTTATTGTTGGATACATAGATCCTGTAGGAACTACTATATTAAAGAAAAGAAATTTATTTATCAGCGCAGCAATTACGAAGGCTACTAATATTGGAATAATCCAATCCATAAAAAATTTTTTTGCAAAATTCAAATTTAACCCCTCTTTCAAGTATATTACTCTAGTTAATATTCCTATTTACTAACTATAACCACTATTCATTATTATATTACTATTTTTAGGTATTTCCTATTAAAAATTATTTTTTACATAAAAAACCAAGCTTTTTTATTATAAGCCTGGTTTTCATTATTAATCAAGTTTCTTTCTAAATCTAATCATGCTAAAAGTAAGAAGGAAAAATCCAAGTATAAAAAGCAGTACAACATCCTTATATAGATAATTCATGCCTACTCCTTTTAGTACTATGCCTCTTAGAATGTTTAGAAAGTAAGTAAGCGGCAGTGCATAGCCCAAATATTGAATTATCTTAGGCATGGCCTCTCTAGGAAATACAAAGCCTGATAAAAGTACACTAGGTAGTATTATAAGTACACTAAGCTGCATTGCCTGAAGCTGGGTTTTTGATATAGTGGAAATAAGTATTCCAATGGCTAGAGCACAGATAACAAATCCAAAGCCCAAAAATATTAGAAGTCCTAAACTTCCTCTTATGGGAACTCCAAACCATAAAAGTCCTAGTGCTAGGGAAAATATAAAATCAAAGAACCCAATGACCACATAAGGAAGCAGCTTTCCTAGGATAAGCTCTGAAGATTTTATAGGTGATACAATTAACTGTTCTATAGTACCCCTTTCTCTCTCTCGAACCAAAGCAAATGCTGTAAGGAGAACTGTGATGTTTTGCATTATAAGTCCAACTAAACCAGGAATAGTAAAGTTCTGGTTTTTTAAGCTTGGATTGTACATTACCTTAGTACTCACATCTACACCGCCTATATTTATCTTTTGTGAGAGTCTGCTTCCTAGTACCTCCATTTGCTTTACGCCCTGATTTTGGATTGCTAGAACACCACTTGAAAAGGCAGTTCGTGCTGTGGTAGGGTCGGAACCATCAACTAGCAGCTGTACCTTTGGCTTTTCTTTTTTATCTAGTTTTTCAGAGTAATCAGGAGGTATTATTAGAGCTGCATGTATTTTACCTTCATTCATCTTTTCCTCAATACTTTCTATACTATTAGACTGTTCAATTACTTTAAAGTATAGTGTATTTTCAAAGCTCTTTATTAGTTCTCTGCTGTCTGCAGTATGGTTTTGATCCAAAACTGCCGTGGATATATCTTCAAGCTGAGTATTTACCGCATATCCAAATAAAAACATCATCATTATAGGCATTCCTATTGCAATACCAAAGCTGGCTTTGTCCCTTTTTATTTGGATGAATTCTTTTTTAACTATGGACCAAAATCTTTGAAAATTCATAAGCTTAATCCTCCTCTCCAATGAGACTTCTTAAATCCTCAAAGGAGGATTGGATTTTTTGATTTGTGACCTTTTCCACGTATTTAATAAATACATCCTCCAAATTGTTTACCTTCTCATTTTTTATAAGTTTTTCTGGAGTGTCAATTGCTATAAGCTTACCATTAAAAATAAACCCAAGCAGGTCGCAGCTGCTAGCTTCATCCATATAGTGTGTGGTAACAAGTATTGTGATCCCTTGCCTAGCAAGACTATAAATCATTTCCCAGAAAATTCTTCTAGATACTGGGTCAACTCCTGCTGTTGGTTCATCTAAAATTAACAGCTTTGGCTTGTGAATAAGAGCGCATCCTAAAGCTAGTCTTTGCTTCCATCCACCAGAAAGATTCCTTGTAAGGTTGTTTTCCCTTCCTTCTAACCCTGCCATGCTTATAATTGCCTTTTTTCTTTCATCCCTCTGGTTCTTATTAAGTCCATATATTCCTGCATAAAAATCTAGGTTCTCACTTACTGTTAAATCTTCATATAAGCTAAACTTTTGCGACATATATCCTATGTTTTGCTTTATTTTTTCAGCTTCCTTTACAATATCATATCCAAGCACTGAGGCATTACCCTGTGTAGGTGTCAAAACCCCACAGAGCATCCGTATAGTGGTAGACTTTCCTGAACCATTAGGTCCAAGGAATCCAAAAATTTTTCCTTTAGGTACTTCAAAGCTAATATTGTCAACAGCTGTATAATCGCCAAACTTTTTAACAAGCCCATTTACCTCAATTGCATTCATTTTCTCTACCCCCTATTTTATTTCTACATCCACCATCATTCCTATAGCTGCCTGTATATCACTTGGAAGAGTTAATTTTACTTCAAATACTGTCTTCTCCTTATCACTTTTGGTTTCTGTATTTTTAGGAGTGAATTCTGACTGGGGTGAAATATACACAATAGTTCCGCTTCCAATATTTTTTCCATCTGAGTATATAGGAAGGCTTCCTCCTAATTTAATGCTATTTCTTTTACTTTCTTCAATGTACACCTTCACATATTTTTCTTTACTATTTAAAACCTTCGCCAGGTTTGAGCCAGCAGCTACAAGTTCCCCTTTATGAGCGTATACTTCCATTACTGTACCATCTACTGATGAGGAAATGGCAGTTTTATCAATTTGCAGCTGATTCAAATCTACTGCAGCCTGTGCCTGATCTACCGCTGCCTGAGCTTGATCCTTTAAATTATCTTTAGCTTTATCAGGAATGTCCTCTTTCTTTAGGTTTGCAAGTGTTAAATTTGCTTCTGCTTGTTTTTTTTGAAGTTCATATACTTTACTATCTAATTGCGCTATTTTTTCACCAGCTTTTAGCTCACTGCCCTCTTGTATAGAAAGCTCTAGTACTTTTCCCGAAACTTCTGCTGGTATATAAAAGCTTTCTGCTTCCACAGTTGCAGTGTATCTATTTTCATCATCCTTATTTGTAGTGCTGCAGCCCACTGTAGTTAAACTTAATCCAATAATTAATAACATACTAGCAATCCTTTTATACATGATATTACCCCCTATAATTTAATTTTTCTTACTTAATCCATACAAAAATAAATCCACCATTTCCTCAATCTGCCTGTCTTTATCCATATTAATTACTTCAGGAAAAACTTGACTTTGAATAACATAGATACCTACCATTCCAATAAGGGATCTTAATGCTATTGCAGTATCTACTTTCCTAAAAACACCTTTGCTTACGCCTGCATTAATAAAGTTTTCAACAATATCTTTTCCTTTAGTTACTACACTTTTTATAAAAACTTCTCTCAAATCTTTGTGAAACTGCATTTCAGTAGCTACTATTTTTATCATATCCCAGTACTTTTCAAACATCTCTAATCTATCTTTTACTATTGTTATAAGAATCTCTCTCTCAGATTTTTCTTTATTTTCTTCAAGCAGTTTAGTTAACCTTTCAATAATTAACTTTTCACCTAGTATTTCTACAACCTTAGCCATAACTTTAATAAGAATATCCTTTTTCGTTTTAAAGTATCTAAATATGGTTCCTTCAGCTACCCCAGCTTCTTTTGCTATTTCACTGGTAGTGGCAGCGCTAAATCCCTTTTCTGAGAATATTTTAATTGCTGCCTCCAAAATCTCCTCTTCTCTATTTCCTCTTACCACTTTTATCCTCCTAGTTTTCATAATTTCACAAAATGAGTGATTACTCACTTTTATAATATTCCTATTTTTACTTATAGTCAATATAGTTCTAAACTTTTTTAAATCAATATTCTTTACGCAAAAAGCCTGCAAACCTAAATTAAGAGGCTGCAGGCTTTCACTTTTTAGTATTTATCTTACTCTATAAAGGTAGAACATTTAGTTCCTTCACTATTATCTGCATTAACTCCAGAAATTTGTACATTGCTAGCAGTACAAATCCTACTGCTGTTATATGCACATTTTTCTGCATCACATTTAATATAAGGACTCATTTGTATTGAACCATTACTAAATACTTGCTTTATCTCCCCCATGATATTCATGTTGCCTATATGGGTAACAGCATTTGTAAATCCTTTTTCAGCAAAAGTATCACATAGAGTTTGAGAACTTGTGGTGGCATTAGTACCACCTACATGAATTTGATTTGCAGTGCAAAGTCCTCCTTGATTATGTACACATGCTTCTGCACTACAGCTAAGAGCTCCTGGCATTGAAATTCATCCTTTCTAAAATATATTTCAAATTATAAGATTCCTAGCTATATTTTTAGATATAATAATATTTTTATTCACAATAATATACAGCAGTATTATAAATAATAAATTTAATAAAAAAAAGAGCAGCATAGCTGCTAAATAGAATCAGTTGCCTATTATTGTCCATCAAATAATGATGTCCCATTTTTTATAATTTATACATTTTATTATATTACTTATTCATTAAAACACTTTTTTACTTCTTTTAACATCTTTCTAATAGGAAGATCATACGGGCATCTCTTTTCACAAGCACCGCATTCGATACAATCCTTAGCTGTTGCTTTATTAGCAAAATATCTCTCTTCTGCCCAGGAAGCTAAGTTATATTTAGTTTTATATCCTTTCATAACAAACATAGAAGGTATATCTATACCCTTTACGCAAGGAGCACAATATCCACATCTCCTGCAAAAGTTTTCGCCTAATTCCTTTGCAATTTCATGAGCACGTTCTCTTTCTTCCAAGGTTAAGGGCTTTAATTCATTTCCAACAGCAGCATTTTGTTCTACTTCTTCTATTAATGCCATTCCTGGTATAGCTGTAGTTATATTTTCATTTTCAAATATAAATTTTAATGCCAACGAGCCATCTTCTAGATTACCCCCTGCCATTGGCTTCATAGCGATTACTCCTATGTTAAGTTCCTTTGCTCTTCTAAATAATTCATTAGCTTGGGTTTCAACTATGTTATATGGGTACATTATAGTTTCAAACTTAGAACTTTCAATAGCTATTTTAAGCATATCCATACTATGTGAAGTAATGCCTATGTGTCCTATTTTCCCTTGAGCCTTTGCTTCCAATAGCGCCTCATAGGCTCCATTTTCATTCATTATTTTATCATAATCTTCTTGTGTTCTTACATTATGGAACTGATAAAGGTCTATATAGTCTGTTTTAAAATTTTTAAGGCTTATTTCCACGTCTCTTGCCATAGATTCCTTATCCCTTGCCATAGACTTGGTGGCAATAATCCATTTGTCTCTTCTTCCTTCAATAGCCTCACCAATTAATTCTTCCGATACTGTATAGCCTCTTGCTGAATCAATAAAATTTATTCCTAATTCCTCAGCTCTTTCAATAACCTTTTTTGTTTCATTCATGTCAATTCTCTGTACTGGAATTCCACCAAAACCAACTACTGAAACTTCTAAATTACTACATCCTAACTTTCTATAATTCAAACCTCTCTCCTCCTTATTCAAGAATTCACAATTTAAATTATAATCCTTTATATAAAAAAAGCCAATAAACAAAAAATTAAAAGGCACAGCATTTGCTGCGCCTTGAGTTATATTATATTATACTAAATTAACTTTACCACCATAAATTAATCCACGTCTAGCATCCAAAGTTATAAAGGATCCTGTTTTTAATATTTCTGTAGCTCCAGTTGCATCTAGTATAACTGGAATTTCTCTTGAAACGCATTCAATAGCAAATTCTGCAGCTATTGCTTCATCTTCAACTACCACACCTTCAACTTTATCCAATAAATCTAAATACTCTATATCAACAGATTTTGCTACAAGTATATCTCCTTCTTGTATAACCTCTTGAGCCTGTTTAAAGTCTTTAACTATGTTAACAGCACCATATCCAGGTTTTGAACCCTTACCTTTACCTTGAACAAGAATATCACCAACTACGTGAACCTTCATCATATTAGTAGTTCCAGCATAGTTAACTGGTATACCAGCAGCTATAACTACAAGCTCACCTTTTTTAATGTAGCCAGTTTCAAGAGCTATATTTGCTGAAACATCAATTAATTCATCAGTAGATTCCATCTTGTTTGCAACTATTGGGAAAACTCCCCAATTAAGTGCAAGCTTTCTAGCCACTCCTTCATATGGAGTTACAGCTATAATAGGACATTCTGGTCTATATGTAGATATCATTTTTGCAGTGTGGCCGCTTTGTGTTGCTGTTATAATAGCAGCAGCCTTTAAATCCATAGCTGTATTACAAGTTGCAAGGCTAATTGCATTTGGAACATTAGGTATATGATTTCTTCTTCTTCTCTTAAGTTTTTCTTCATAGTTTAGTGATTTTTCAGCTCTTTCTGCAATTCTTGCCATAGTAGCTACTGTTTCTACAGGATATTTTCCATTTGCAGTTTCACCACTAAGCATTATTGCATCTGTACCATCAAATATAGCATTAGCAACATCAGATGCTTCAGCTCTAGTTGGTCTTGGATTTTTAATCATAGAATCTAACATCTGTGTAGCTGTTATTACTGGCTTTCCTGCTTCATTACACTTTTCGATTATCATCTTTTGAACAACAGGAACATCTTCAGTAGGTATTTCTACTCCAAGATCCCCTCTAGCAACCATTATACCATCTGAAAACTTAATTATTTCATCTATGTTATTAACACCTTCATGATTCTCTATCTTAGAGAAAATAAGTACGTCACTGCCGCCATGTTCCTCAAGGAACTTTCTTATAGCAAGCACATCTGCAGCTTTTCTTATAAAGGAAGCAGCTACCATATCAATTCCTTCTTGAATACCAAACTTAAGATCATCCATATCCTTTTCAGTAACAGCTGGAAGTGTTGTTATAACACCAGGCACATTTACATTCTTGTTGTCTCCTAAAGAACCACTGTTTTTTACTGTACAACTGATTCTTTTTCCTTCTACTGTTTTAACTTCGAGCCCTACCAAGCCATCAGCTATTAAAATAGAATCGCCAACTTTAACATCTTTATATAAACCTTCATAGCTCACTGAACAAATTGTATCATTTCCAAGAACCTCTTCACCACAAACTACAGTAAATGGGGTTCCTTCTTTAAGCTCAACACTTCCGCCTTCAAATTTTCCAGTTCTTATTTCAGGTCCCTTAGTATCTAATATAATAGCAATTGGTTTATTATATTTTGATCTAAGCTCTTTTACAAGCCCGATTCTTTTACCGTGCTCTTCATGATCACCATGGGAAAAATTATGCCTTGAAGCATTCATACCAGCTTCAATAAGCTTGGATAACACTTCCGGATTTTCACTTTTAGGCCCGATTGTACAAATAATCTTAGTTTTTCTCATAATCTACTCCCCTTATTAAATTATTTTCTAAGCATAATAAAACTTCCAGTAAAATTAATTTACCACATTCTTCTGAAAACTACAATTAGTAGGATAGCACTCTTGCAACCTCATATAATTTTTCATCGAATTTTCTTGGCATAGCTAATGCTTCATTTATATCCAAATCAATTACTTTTGTTCCCTCAACACCAATTGCTCTAGCTGTTTTACCCTCTGCTAAAAGTTCTACAGCTCTGTATCCCATTTTTGATGCAAGGACTCTATCAAAAGCAGATGGACTTCCACCTCTTTGAATATGTCCTAGTATAGTTGCTCTTGTTTCAACATTAGTTACTTCTTCTATCTTCTCAGCAAGTTCATTAGCTCCTCCAACACCTTCAGCAAGTATTATAAGATTGTGCATTTTGCCTTTTAGCTTACCTTCAAGTATTGTTTTACAAATTTCATCCATGTCATAGCCCTTTTCAGGTACTATAATACTCTCAGCACCACCTGCAAGGCCCGCATAAAGAGCTATGTCCCCACAATTTCTTCCCATAACTTCAACAATACTTATTCTTTCATGAGAAGTTGAAGTATCCCTTAACTTATTTATAGCATCTAGAACTGTATTTAGTGCAGTATCAAAACCCAAAGTATATTCTGTGTAAGGAAGGTCATTATCAATAGTTCCTGGTATTCCGATTGTTGCAACTCCAAGTTCTGATAAAAGTCTAGCTCCTGTAAAGGATCCATCTCCGCCTATAACAACAAGTCCGTCAATTCCAAATACCTTAAGTATTTGAGCAGCCTTTTTTCTAACCTCTTCTTGCTTAAATTCCTCGCAGCGAGCTGTTCTTAGTATTGTTCCACCTTTATGAATTATATCGGATACGCTGTGTCTGTTCATTTCAAAAATTTCACCATTTAAAAGCCCGCTATATCCTCTTTGTATTCCCATTACTTTAAAGCCTCTATCAAGTCCAGCTCTTACAACTGCTCTTATTGCAGCATTCATTCCTGGAGCATCTCCACCACTAGTTAGTATTGCAATAGTCTTCATATTTCTACCTCCTTATACTAATGACACATATTATTGTGCCCATATTCTATTATAACATAGCAGTTATTATATAACACGCTTATGTAACCACTATGGACAATTTGTGTCCCGCATTGTTTATAATAAATGGAATCAAGCTATATTATATAAATTTAAACTATGACTCCAACTTAATTTTAATAAAATTTTAAGATATTTGCAATAAATTTCGACAAGCTTTTAAAAAAAATGTAGAAGAGTTTATTTTATCTACCTCTTCTACATAAAATTTAATGAATATGGTAAGAGTGAATAAGTATAATTGTAAAAACTCGAAGAGTTTTATCCTTAACACTTACCTTTTCACTATTACTTCTTACCTAGTATAATTTCCAGATTACTGTACCTTAACATTTTCATCTCCAAATTTATCTCTAAGCTCTGATAAAACTTCAATTTCTGTATTTATCCAATAATCTCTATCAAGTCTATACATCTTTTTATCAGATTTAACATAAAGATACATTGGTGCAGTTCCTCTATTTCTTTGAGCAATGCTTTTAAGATCTGCTAAAGCAACTTTAATAAGTTTACCATCTTCAATCTGTACATATACTTTATCATTACTTAACTTTATCAATGGCTCAATAGATTCACAAAGTACCTTTGGCTGTTCATCTTCCCTAATGCTTACTCTTCCCTTAACCAGCACAACACTGTCTGCATCTAAAATACTTCTACACTTTTCAAACACCTTAGGAAAAACCACTGCCTCAATGCTTCCGTACATATCCTCTAGTCTAATAAAGGCCATCATGTCATTATTTCTTGTAACCTTCTTGCTTATATCAGCTATAAGCCCGCCTATTATTACTCTGTCTCCATCACTTACCGACACACTATCTTCAGATATTTGTTCTTCTTCCAAGGATTCATTAACTACAATATCCGAAATTCTTGTATCAGTTTGAGCATTTAAGGTTTCTTCATATTCTTCCAAAGGATGACCAGTAATATATAGCCCTGTCATTTCCTTCTCCATAGCTAGAAGATACTTTTTATCAAATTCCTTAATTCTTGGATATTTAACCTCTAAGTCATTTGCAGCACCTATACTGTCTTTAAAATCCACAAAGAGGCTTATTTGTCCTTCAATATTTCTCTTCTTTTCGCTATGAACACCTTCCAGCAGCTTTTCATATACCGCTAAAAGCTGAGAACGATAAATCTTAAAGCTATCAAAAGCCCCAGCCTTTATTAAACTTTCTACTGCTCTTTTATTTACAGCTGCTATATCTATTTTATTGCAGAAGTCTGAAAGGCTTGTAAATTTACCTTTCATTTCTCTGCTCTTTACAATACTTTCAATTACATTAAAGCCTGCATTTTTTACAGCCGCCATACCAAATCTTATATTGTTATCTTTAACAGTAAATTTAGCATAGCTTTCATTTATATCTGGTGGCAGAACCTGAATACCAAGTTCATTTGCAAACCTTATATAAAAAGCTACCTTTTCACTGCTTCCCATAACACTATTTAGCATAGCCGCAATATACTCTGTTGGATAGTAGCGCATCAAATAGCCTGTCTGGAAGCCTATAACTCCGTAAGCTGCCGCATGGGATTTATTAAAGGCATAACTTGCGAAGTCCATCATCTGGTCAAATATCTTATTAGCTATATCTTCGCTTATCCCATTTCTTACGCAGCCTGGCACTTCCACATTACCATTTTCGTCTACTATTCCATGAATAAAGTTTCTTCTTTCTTCTTCCATGACCTTATGCTTTTTCTTTGACATTGCACGCCTTACAAGGTCACTTCTTCCCATTGAATATCCTGCCAGCTCTCTAACTATTTGCATTACCTGTTCTTGGTAGACCATGACTCCATAGGTAACATTTAGAATAGGCTCTAATTGCTGTGTTAGATATTCAATGTTCTCAGGATTTCTCTTATTTTCAATATACCTAGGTATTTCTGCCATTGGACCTGGTCTGTATAAGCTTATACCAGCTATGATATCCTCTAGATTGTCAGGCTTTAAGTCCTTCATAAAACTTGTCATTCCAGGTGATTCCAATTGGAACACCCCAACAGTTTTACCTTCTCCAATCATTTTATAGACTTCCTTATCATCAAAGTCTATATGGTCTAGGTCTATATCGATACCTGTACTTTCCTTAACAAATTCTACAGCATCCCTCATTACAGTAAGAGTTCTTAGGCCTAAAAAGTCCATCTTCAAAAGTCCAAGCTCTTCTAAGGTTCCCATAGGAAATTGAGTTACTATGTTCACATCATTTTTCTGCATAGGAACATAATTTACTAGCGGCTGTGAAGATATTACAACTCCAGCAGCATGAGTTCCTGAATGTCTTGGAAGTCCTTCAAGGGATTTAGCAATATCAATTAATTCTTTTACCCTTGGCTCTTCTTCATAGGCATCATTTAGCTCTGGATTTATTTCCAGTGCTTTTTCAATTGTTATTCCAAGCATGGTAGGAATCATTTTTGCAATTCTGTCCACCTCTGCATAGGAATAATTCATAGCTCTGCCCACATCTCTTATACAAGCTCTAGCTGCCATTGTTCCAAAGGTTATAATTTGAGATACATTATCCACTCCATATTTTTCTACTACATAATCAATAACCTCTTGACGTCTTTCGTAGCAAAAGTCCGAATCAACGTCCGGCATGGACACTCTCTCCGGATTTAAAAATCTCTCAAACAGCAGGTTATATCTCAAAGGGTCAATTTTAGTGATTCCTAGCGTGTAGGAAACTATTGATCCCGCTGCAGAACCTCTTCCTGCACCAGTAGCTATCTTATTTTCATTAGCAAACCTTATGAAATCCCAAACTATGAGGAAGTAATCTACATAGCCCATAGTTTTTATTACATCCAGTTCGTAATCTAATCTGTCTGTAATATCCTTGGTTATATCCTTATATCTTTCCTTTAACCCTTTATAGCAGACCTCCTTCAAGTATTCAAAAGGGTCTACCCCCTCAGGTAAAGGAAACTTAGGCAGCTTTGACTTATGAAATTCATAGTCATAATTACACTGCTCAGCTATTTTTACAGTGTTGTTAAGCGCATCAGCCACATAGGAAAAGGTCTCATGCATCTCCTCTGGAGATTTCAAATAAAATTCATGAGAAGGATATCTCATCCTATTCTCATCATCAACAGTTTTTCCAGTCTGTACACATAGTAAAATATCATGTGCTCTAGCATCTTCCTTGTGAATGTAATGCACATCATTGGTAGCAATAAGAGGTATCTCTAACTCTTTAGAAAGCTTCAACAGTTCTTCATTTACCCTTAACTGTTCATCAATGCCATGGTATTGAAGCTCAAGGTAAAAGCCTTCCTTAAATATTTCTTTGTAAAGTAGAGCTACCTCGGTTGCTTTGCTTCTATTGCCTGCATTAATGTAGGATTGAACTTCTCCACCTAAGCAAGCACTTAAAGCTATTATACCTTCACTGTGCTCTCTAAGAAAGTCATGGTCAACCCTAGGCTTATAGTAAAAGCCATCAACTGATGCCTTAGAAACAATCTTCATAAGATTGCTGTAGCCTATGTCATTTTTCACTAAAAGCACTAAGTGATGAGTATCATTTTCCTTATTGTTAGTCTTATCATACATAGATTTTGCAGCTACGTATATTTCACAGCCCAAAATAGGCTTTATGCCCTGTGCTTTGGCTTCTTTATAAAAATCTACACAGCCATACATCACTCCATGATCAGTTATAGCTATACTTTTCATGCCGAGTTCCTTAACTCTTGCAATTAGCTCAGGTATCTTTCCGGAGCCATCTAACAAGCTGTACTCAGTATGCACATGAAGATGTACAAAATCCCCACACCATCCTTCGTTTATTTCATCAGTCAATTTATCACATCCTTTCCTGTATAAAATTAATAAAAGGATTACTATAATTTTATATTTAAGCTAATAGTTTTTCAACCTAATTTCAATGGAAAAAGAAAAGAACGTGCCTAGGTTTAAGCACATTCAATATTATCAAATTAAATAATATTATTTTC
This sequence comes from Clostridium omnivorum, assembly GCF_026012015.1. Taxonomy (NCBI): domain Bacteria; kingdom Bacillati; phylum Bacillota; class Clostridia; order Eubacteriales; family Clostridiaceae; genus Clostridium; species Clostridium omnivorum. The sequence goes on from NZ_BRXR01000001.1 coordinate 1,154,317, forward strand.
AAATAAAAAGCCTTCATCCTTCATTATCTCTTCATAATTTCCATCTCTAATAATTTCATGGTCGCTGGAAAATACAACTGCTCTTTGAAATACTCCCTCTACATATTGAAAATCATGAGTTGAACATATTATAGTCTTTCCTGCTTTATTTAAAGTCAGCATAAAATCCCTCAGAAATCTTTTAGTCTTAGGATCTAGTCCATTCATAGGCTCATCAAAAACATAAACCTCAGGATTTAAAACCACAACAGAAGCTATTGCTACTTTTTTCTTTTCACCACCGCTTAAGTGATAGGGCTGTCTGTATTTTAGATTTTCAATATTCAATAATTTAAGGGTATCCAGCACTCTTTTGTGTACCTCTTCCTCATCCATTCCCATTTGCCTTGGTCCAAAAGCTATTTCATCGTACACATTTGAGCAAAAAAGCTGTACTTCAGAATTTTGAAAAACAAAACCTATCTTTTTATGAAAAGCCTTTGAAAAGCTGCCCTTCTGTAGCTTTTTATGTGTTATTTCATCCCCTTGAAAAAAGTAACTGCCAGAACTTTGTGAAACTAGCCCAGTTAGTATTTTCATCAAAGTGGATTTGCCGCTTCCATTAACTCCAACTAAGGCAATTGCTTCGCCTTTATCAGCATGAAAATTAATGCTTTTTAAAGCAAGAATGTTTTCATCATAAGAATAATAAAGATTTTTTATATCTATCATAAAATCACAACCTATCAAGATAGTAGTAAGCAAATATAAATATTACATTAAACATTATACAAATATAATCTATATATTTTAATGTGAACTTTTTATATATCCTATATTCTCCATTAAAGCCTCTGCACTCCATGGCCCCCTGCATGTCCTCAGCCATCTCCTTAGACTTTATAAACAGTGTACCCATGATTCCAGCAATAGAAGCATTTTTATTTTTACTTTTCCCTACAGAACGAAGCTTAAGCGCATAAAGCATACTTAAGGAAAACTCCCCCAAGGTAACTATATATTTCATAGTTATATCAAGTACAAATATAAAAATATCCGGTATATGAAACAGCTTAAGTGCTGAGATTAGGTCATTCCACTCCGTAGATGCAGCTAGTACATTCACCATAGTTACTGTGCATAAAACCTTTATGGTTATCATAAGGAAGTTTGAGCCGTAACCTAAAAATATTGATGGCAGTAAAATAATACAAGTAAAAACTCCAGCTGCCATGCTGATTTTTAATATTTGCTTTATTTGCTCTATGTGCAGAAAATTAATTATTACAAGCAAACATACACCAGCTGTTAATACAAAGCTAAAGTTTTTAGCAGCAGCTACAAATACAATAAATATTATAGCTGAAATTAACTTTATAAAAGAATTAATTGGGAGCTTATTTACTCTATGTTTTGTGTGTCTTCTAAACTTTGTTAAAATATTTAATAGAGACAAGATGCTTTTATCTATAAAAGCATTTTTATCTCCATTAGGTACATATTTGTCATCCTTCAAAAGCCATTCTGGCATTGTAGTATTCCTTTCTTCTACTTTATTCACTAATAATATTATCCTTCTTTGTACTTGCTATTAATCTAAATATTATTATCAATATTGAAACTCCCGCAACTGCAGATAATATATAACCAAAAATTTCAGGCATGCCATTTATTGAATAGTCAGGAATCATAGCTTTGAAGCTAAACCCGTTTTTCATTCCTTTTGGCACATATCCCAAGGTTTTGCCTCCATGCATTATAGTACTAATCTCATCAGTTCCCCATTCTCCCCAAGCTGTTCCAGTGGCCAAAAGTCCTATTGGAGAAAGACATATGAGCGCTATTAATAACGCATAAATTGGTTTTCTTTTAGCTTTATTGTTTTCATATATTATATCTGGTGAAACCTTTTTAATAAAGCTGTACACACCAACTGTAGCTACTGCTTCCACAAAGCCAGCCACTAAAAGATGTGGAAGTACCATTGCAGGTATTGATATTGATAGTGGATAAGGGCAATATAATGGCATACCAGCTGCATCCTTAAAGAGCAATGGCTGTATTCCAAATTCTACGGCAGTAAACAATGCTGCTATATTAATAGCTATATAAGAACTTATAAAGGCCGATATGTAATCACCTTTTTCAGTTTTGAATATTAATTTTAAAAACTTATAAATATAATAACCTGCATAAGGCATAATAAATGCCATATTAAAGGCATTAGCTCCAAAAGCTAATATACCTCCATCACCAAAGAGCAGTGCCTGTAAAAGCAGTGCTATTGTAATTGAAATACACGCTGCTTCTGGACCAAGCAAAATTGCAAGCAGAGTTCCTCCTACAGCATGTCCAGTAGTACCACCTGGCAGCGGAACATTAAACATCATGATTAAAAAAGATACTGAAGCCCCTACTCCAAGTAACGGCATTTTTTTCCTACTTACTTCTTTTTTTACTTTTTTAACTACCCTTGACCATATAGGAACCATAGCTGCTCCTAGCACTGCACAAGTTGATGGACTTAAATAATTATCTGGAATATGCATTGCTATACCCCCTTAAGCTACACAAAAAATAAGACCACAAGTGTTGAAAATTTCATATAACAATCAACCCTCGTGGTTATAAACAAAATATTATATATTTTTTACTTTCATTAGTACACCCTCGTAGCGTACAAATTAATATTACTATATTTCAATTATATTGTAAATATTAACTTTGTTCTTCTATTCTTAATTTAACTCTTTCTTCTATATAATCCGTTAATTCTTGTACTCCATCCATGGTTACTGAGGACACTCTCATAACCTGAGCCTCTGAATTTATCTTATCTATGTTATTTTGAACTCTTTTATCATCAAAATTAAAGTACTTAACCATATCATACTTATTTAGCACTACAACCTCTGCCTTGGAAAATAGCAGTGGGTACTTTTCTACCTTATCGTCTCCCTCAGGTATGCTTAAAAGTGCTATTTTCAGATCCTCCCCTATATCAAACTCAGCAGGGCATACAAGGTTTCCTATATTTTCAATAAAGATTATATTAGTTTCATCTAAGTCAAAGTATTCCACTATATTCTTAATAGATAAAGCCTCTATATGACAAGCTCCTTCTGTATTCAGCTGCACCACAGAAATTCCAAGTGCATCTATCTTTTCTGCATCTACCTGTCCAGCTATGTCACCTTCAACAACAGCAATATTATATTTATCCTTAAGCCTTTTAATAATCTCTATAATTAAACTAGTTTTACCAGCCCCTGGTGATCCCATGACATTTATCATATATACTTTTTTCTTTTTAAACAGCTCTCTTATTTCACTGCTGCAGTCTTCATTCCACTCTAGTATTTGCCTTACAACCTTAATGTCCATGTGCTCACCATCCAATAAATAATAATTGAAATTAACCCTGTTAATAATAGAATCTACTTCTATTTTATTATATAATAATATTTATGCAAACATATTTATCATTAAATATATTTATATATGCTGCTGCTTAAGAAGTATACCAGGAGGATCCTAATGAAAATTGCTGTAATCGATGCACAAGGTGCAGGACTTGGACAAACAATTGTAAAAAAACTTCGCAAGGAACTTATAGATAAAGAGCTTCAAATAATAGCCCTTGGAACAAATACCTTAGCTACTTCCAACATGGTAAGAGCAGGTGCAAATGTTGGATTAAGCGGCGAAAGAGCTATTTGTACTTTTCTTAGAACAAATGAAATAAATGGTATAGTTTGTCCTATAGGGGTACTTTTTAATGGAGGTATTAATGGGGAGGTAACTTCTATGATATCCAACTCCATATTTCAAACTGCTTGTACAAAATACATACTTCCTCTACAAAAGCATAATATTTATATTCCTGGTACAAGAGAACTTCAAATCAAAGACATAATTGATGAAATTGTGTTAGATATTAAAAATAAAACTTTATAATTTATTGAGCTAAGGTGATGTCCTCCTGAGCTTTCTTTTTTATGTTCATAACTAGCATTCCTAAAAGAATACAAATTCCTCCTGCTACTGTTCTCATACCCAACTTATCTCCGAAAAACATTGAAAATATTGCTCCAAACACCGGCTCAGCAAGATATATTATAGCTGCATGTGTGGGTTCAATGTAGGATTGAACCTTATTTTGTACACTGTGAGCAATAGCTGTACTAAAGATTGCTGTAAATAAAACTGCACCTATAACTGGTAACGTTAATGTAAATTGAAATTTTTCAACTGCCACCGCTGGTACTGCTCCCATGAGTCCAACCACCAAAACTTCTACACAGGTTAACACTACAATATCCACATCTTTAGTGTATTTGTCCACAACAAGCACTTGAACTGCGAATAATATTGCTGCTACAAAAGTTAAAACGTCGCCTTTGTTTATACTAAAGTCAGAGTTAATTGACATTATGCTAAGTCCAATAATTGAAATAATTATTCCAACCACCGTTTTAGCATCAGGCAGCTTCTTATATATTAGAGCAATTATAATAGGTACAAATATTACATTGAGCCCCGTTATGAAACCAGACTTACTAGGAGTAGTATATAGAAGGCCTGCTACTTGTAACGCACAGCCGAAAAATAAAACTGCACCAATTATAATTCCTGATTTTACTGTTAACTTGCTGATATTTTTAAAGTTTTTATAAAATACTACAGCTAATATAAGTGCTGAAAGTGTATATCTTATTGCTATGAATGAAAAGGTAGGTATATCTTTTAATGCCATACTCATAAGTGGAAAGCTTGCTCCCCATAGTGCTGTAACGCCTATTAAACTTAAATCTGCTTTTAATTCTTTTATCATGAAGTCCTCCTTAATTTGCTCATGTTAGTACTAGTTGCTTAATTGATATAAATATAATCAATTTACATTATATCAAAGTTGGACACTTTAAAAAATATATTTGCAAACATTAAAGTAAAAGAAGCGCCTCCTAGCCTCATGGCCATAAAGCGCTTCTTACTTTAAACTCTAATAAAATTTCTTGTATTCTTTTTCTAAGCTTTTAAAACCTAGTGTTCGAATGGAATGCTCTTCAATAATTCTTGCAATTCTCTCTTCATCACACTTTTCATATTGTATGCATATACCACAGGAAACAGAAAGCTCCCTAGGGGTTGGTACAATAGTATATTTTATCTTTTCTCTCTTTAAATAACTCTCCAAAGCAATACCATAGTTATAAGATGGGAACAATATGTAGTGCTTTATCATATTTTCGCACCCACTGTTTATATCATTTCAAGGAAAGCTTCTACTCTTGTCTTTATTTGTCCAGCATCTTCAGAGGAATAATCTGTTTCAATATTTATTACTGGAATACCTGCTTTCTTAAGAGCCTCTTCTACTTTTTTGTACTCAACTGCATAAGAATGACAGAAGGAAAGATTTGAGTAAACAACTCCATCTACCTTATATTCTTCTACGTATCTTAGTATATCATCAATTCTGCCTGTGTTTGGAGTAAAGCAAGCACAGTTAATTCCTAAATATCTGTCAGCAAGGTTTGTAATTAAATCCTCAATAGTTTCTCCTTCTTCAGAAACCTCATTTTCAAAATATCTAGTTCCTGTACAAGTTTCTTCAACAACAACCTCTGCTGGAAGTCCTTCTATAATAGTGTGAAGCTTCCAATTTGGTATAGCCATTGGAGTTCCTGTAATCATTATTCTCTTCTTACCTTCGCCCTGAGCCGCCTTTACTCTTTCATCAAGCTCGTCACATAGAGCATTTAATTGTTCAGTAAATCTTACTGGATCATCATTGAAGGCTATTTGTGAAATAAGTAGTGAATCTAATCCACTAATTGGTGAAGGTGTGAATTTTCTTAAGTCATAAAGTCTCTTTAGTGCTCTTCTCTTATTGTTACATACTTTAATTGCAGCTTTAAGAGCTTCTACAGTTACTTTATTTCCAGTCAATTCTTCTACCTTATCTATGAATAGCTTTATTTCATCCATCCACATAGCATAGTCCTTATTTCTCTTCATTTGAGGAAGATCCATTACATGTACTGGTACAAAATCCTCTAATATTTCCCATGCCTTTTTCTTTCCATCACAAGTAGTTTCACCAATTATCATGTCGCAGGATTGGAAGTAAGGGCATGTTCCACTTACCTTTGCTCCTACAGCTGCCTTTATTAGCGGACACATATTTCTTGGAAGGTGCTTTTCTCCATCTTCAACCCAAAATTGTGAACCTGCACAAAGTCCTACTGAAATTGCATTAGCAGCTAATATTACTTCATCTGGTACAAATACGCAGAAGGTTCCTAAAACTTTTCCACCATTGCTTTTATGATCATTTAATTCTTTAATTCTCAAACCGTGTACTTCTGAAAATACAAAATTAAAGTAATTCATTCCTTCAGGTCTGTTTTCTTGACTTAAGTATACAGAACCAAACATTTCAGGTAGTACTGCGCATAATTGATCATGTTTATCCAAATCCATATCAAGACTCTTCCAAAGTTCTCTGTAATCTCCCATTGCTAAAACTCCCCTTTGCATTATTTTTCATACACAAAAAATTATAACATTTTGTAGCTGTAAACGTTATTTTGTTTTGTAATACCAGTTATCTCAACTATTATGAAAAACTATAGTTACCTTATTCTTTTGTCATACCCCTTGCAGTAAGGGCAGCACCTATAGCTCCAGCGTATCTAGCAAGTTCTACTGTTTTAACTTCTTTTCCAAGCTTTAAGGATAAACTTTGAATAATATAAGCATTCTCACAAAGCCCTCCTGTTAAAAAATAATTGAATCCTCCACCGTGTCTTTGACATAGTGATTTAACTCTAGAAGTAATGGAATCAATTACCCCAAAAGCTATGTTTTCTCTCTTCTCTCCATTTCCTATAAGTCCAATAACCTCAGATTCAGCAAATACAGTACACATGGAACTTATAGTAACCCCACTGCCATGCTTTGCTAAGTCACTCATCTCATTTAGACCTACTCCCAAAGTATTTGCCATAAGTTCTAGAAATCTTCCTGTACCCGCAGCACACTTGTCATTCATAGTAAAATTAGTCACCATTCCATTTTCTACTGTAATTACCTTAGTGTCCTGCCCTCCAATATCTACTACAGTACAGTTTTCATTGAACAGGTAATATGCTCCTCTTCCATGGCAGGTTATTTCTGTTACGGTTTTATGGGCATAAGGCACAGAAACTCTTCCATATCCTGTAGCCACAATAGTACTTCCCTCATAAAAATCTAATTCTTGCAGTCTTTCCTTTATAGCCCTGGCAGTTTCTACACTGCTCCAACCTGTGTGCTGAACAAAGTAATGGACTATATTATCCTTATCCATTACAGCTACCTTTGAACAGGTAGAACCAATATCAATACCTATATAGTGCATATAAATTCTCCTTATCAATCTAAGTCATAGAATAGTATTTTATTTATATTAAAGCTTTTACATAACCCTGGACCATTAAAAACTAAAGCATCTCAATAAAAGCGGCTATACGGGTTTTAAGCTGTTCAACATCCGTTTGAGAATAATCTGTTTCTAGACTAATATACGGCTTTCCATTATTTTCAGTTACATGCTTCTTAACGCTGTAACTCTCAACGTTATAAGTGTGGCAGGCTTGAAGTATAACATCTATAACTCCATCTGCCTTGTACTCATCTATTAATGTGGATATCAATTTAAGCCTGTCATTATTTGGACTCATACAGGAACAGGGTACACTAAGATATTTTTCAGTTAGAGCTTCCATTGGTTCTTTTTCTTCATCCACCAATACGTAATTACCCTTTACTCCACTGCAATTTTCAAAGCAAACCACCACTCCACCATTTTCCTCAATCAATTTAACTACCTTTTCTGTAGCTCCACCAATAGGACATCCAGTTATGAGAATTCTTTTTGCCTTCTTAGAAACTTTTGTAATTCCATTTTCATGATTATCACTAAGCTCCAAGGTAATCTTATTAAGATCTCTTATCTGTTCTTCCTTATCCATTTTAAAGCTTGCCCCATATAGTACTTTCAGCATCTCTAATCCTGATATAGGTGGAGGATCTAACTTTCCTAATTCATAGAACTCTCTTAGAGCTGTTCTTTCTCTGTTTCTTAGCTTTATTGCAGCTTTCAAATCCTCTTCCTTAATTTCTACATCAAATTCATCTTCCAGCCTCACCTTAAGCCTATACATTTCTCTCATCCATAGATGAAAGGCATCCTCCCCCTTGCTAGTATTAGGCAGCTGCATTACATGCATTGGCTTTATTTCCCCTAAATATTCATACATTTTCTTCTTTCCATCGCAGGTTGTCTCACCAATTAACATATCTGAAAAATAAAAATATGGACATTTATCAGTAATTGCAAAACCATAGCTGGATTTAATAAGTGGGCACAAATTTCTAGGAAGGTGTCTCTCAGCTTCTTGTATTGGTTCCTCGCTCATGCCGCAAAGTGATATAGGCACCGCGCCTGCCGCAATAATTATTTCCCATGGAGTAAATACACAGTACGTTCCTACTACCTTCTTGCCCTGATCCTTCAAATTCTTTACTTCAATAAATCCTTTTTGCCTTGCTTCATTAAATTCATTAAAAATCTTTGGCAATTCATTCATATTAAGTACCTCACATTCTAATATAGAAATAAGTAAGAACTAAGAAGTAAAAAGTAAGAGTTTTTGTAAAAAATTCAGCTAAGCTAAATTTTAACCGCAACTATTACCGCTTAGTTATTAACTATTACTTCTCCTCTACAAATTATAGTTTATTTGATTACTCATAATCTAATTGATATTTCAAATAAAAAAAAGCTCAACTATTGATAATTTCAATAGTTGAGCATGACTTTTATAATTCGTAATCTACTGCCGCTGATCCTTTAAGCATTGGCTTTAGCTTAGCTAGTACATTGTTAACATGGTATGGATGAACTTGATAAGCATCCAGGTCTGCTTTACAGTCAAACTTTGTAATCAAAGCTATATCGTAAGATCTTTCAGTATGTAATAAATCCACTCCTACCTCTAAAGCTTTCAGCATAGGAATTTGTCCTTCCATAGCTAATAGTAGGTTTTTTGCTTGCTGAACATGCAACTCATCGGGTTCATTTAATTTAAAAAATACAATATGAGTAAACATAAAATCCCTTCTCTCAAATAATAATTCTATAATAAGTTTACTAAAACCTTATATAAATTTCTATAGTTTATTATGCCAGCATTAAATAATAAATACACGAATTGATTAAATTATTTATTTCTGAAGAAAATAAAGTTGTATCCACAATTTGCATAAATTATCTATTTATATTATTGCATAACATGGTTATTTAGCACTATTTTGCATATAGCCAAGTATCTACTATTTTGGCTCTTGATTTTAGGAGGTGCAACTTTAATGGAAAATCAATCCAAATATATTATTTTAAAACAAACTAGCTTTAGAATTATTTTATATTCTTTGCCATCGATAATAACCTTTTTTATATACTTAATTGGTTATTATCCTGGCCAAATGAATATAGACAGTTTTGAACAGTGGGAACAAATGATTACACATAATTACAATGATTGGCATCCGCTTTTTCATACTTTATTCAATCAGTTAATTACAGATATTTTGGGAAGAAATCCTGCAGCCATAGCCATTGTACAAATACTAATGATTACCTTAGTTTTTGGCTATGGTCTATATTGTTTAGAGAAAATTGGAGTAAAAAAATCATTACTATGGTTTTTTTCCGCAGCATTTGCTTTATACCCTGCAGGTGGAATATTATCCATATGCTTATGGAAGGACATTCCTTATACTGCCTCTATATTACTATTAACCATTTGTACTATAAATATAGTCTTTACTAATGGTGAATGGCTTAATTCTAAGCTGCATATTCTCATATTAATCTTAGCAAGCTTGGGCACTCTTTTCTTCAGACATAATGGAATATTATCCTTTGCAGCAGTATTTATACTTCTCCCAATTCTTTTTAGAAACCATTTTAAAAAAATTGGTTATATGTTTTTAATTATTGCTGCATGTTATGTAATAATCAAATTTCCTATTTATAGAGCCTTTCATATAGAACCTACTCAAAGTAGTGAGGCTATGGGAATACCATTAAATATAACTGCAGGTATTATAAAAAATGATGGATATATTACAGATTATCAGAGAGAAGTATTAAATTCTTTTTATCCAATTGAACAGTGGAAAAAGCAATATAATCCATATTGTATTAATCCAATTAAGTTTGATTCAAAATATTTAAATATGCCGCTTTTGTTAAGTTCAAAGAAAAAGTTTTTTACAATATGGCTGCAGCTTATGAAACAAAATCCTAAGCTTGCTTTAGAGGCTTATGGCAAACAGACATCAGTACTTTGGCAGCTGACAAATCCATCAAATGGGTCAGTATACATTATGAATAATGGTATACAAGACAATAAGTTCGGACTTAAAAACATTGAACTAGTGCCTCAAATATCGAAGTTATGCTATTCAATTTACGATTTTACACGAAGTAGTAATGTTATATGGTTTTTCTGGAGACCTGCGTTACATATATATCTAAGTCTTATTATTCTAGTTATGTTAATAATAAAGATTGGTTTTAAATCAATCATAATCATTGCACCAGTAATGATGAACTTAGCTGGACTAATAGTTGCAATACCTGCACAGGACTTTAGATATCTATATTGTAATGTACTTGCAACATTTTTGTTTATTCCGTTAATACTATTTATGTATAATAAAAACTTTAAAAATGAACCTAGGAAATGAGGTATGCTGCATGAAGGTATTGATTATAATTCCTGCTTATAATGAAGAAAAAAATTTGCCAAAGCTCATTAATGATATAAAAAGAACCTGTCCTGATTATGATGTTTTAATAGTAAATGACTGTTCCACTGATAATACTAAGTCCTTGCAGTTAAATAATTCAATAACAAAAATAGATTTGCCTTCAAATCTTGGAATTGGAGGTTCTGTACAAACAGGTTACAAATACGCCTATTATAATAATTACGATATTGCGGTTCAAGTTGATGGAGATGGTCAACATGATGTAATTTACATTGACTCCTTGATAAAAGAGGTAACATCTGGAGCAGACCTTTGCTTAGGTTCCAGGTTCATAGATAAGCAAGGTTTTCAATCTACTAAACTTAGAAGAATAGGTATTAAATATTTTTCTAGCCTTATCTATATGGTTTCAGGTCTTAAAGTAACAGACCCTACTTCTGGGTTTAGAGCATGTAACAAGAAAGCAATAAAGCTTTTTGCAAAATACTATCCAACTGATTATCCTGAACCTGAGACTCTAGTATATTTAAAAAGAAAAAAGCTTTGTGTTAAAGAAGTATCCGTAGTAATGAAGGAACGTACAAGCGGAAAATCTTCTATTAACTTTATTAAATCTATATATTATTTTATAAAAGTTTCAATGGCAGTATGTTTTGCATCCATGGCTAAGTAGCCTAACTTAATATTTTATACTTGGAGGAACAATTAAATGAACTCAAATTTACAAATAATTTTATTGATTGCCTCTATACTATTCTTTGTATTTATTGTTAAAATGGTATTAAACTATAAATTAGACTTAAAGTATAGTATTACTTGGATTTTTTCAAGCATTATTTTTATATTGATAACTATATTCCCAAATTTATTGTCTTACTTATCAAAACTACTGTTTATAAGGGAACCTGTAAATGCCTTGTTCTTAATAGTAATCTTTTTTCTATTAGTTATTGCATTTTCTTTAACCTTAGCTCTTTCAAAAAAATCCAATAATATAAAATCTCTAGTTCAAGAATTGGGAATACTTAAGTTACAAGTAGAAGATCTTTCAAATCAACTAGAGCAATTGCATGGGGGGGATTAGTATAGAAAAATTCTTTTTAGTATTCTTAAACTGTATATTACTAGTATCTGGACAAATACTATGGAAAATAGGTTTAAGAAACATAAAAATAGCTGGAATAAAAAGCTTAATTACTGCATTTTTTACGCCTAACATATTTGGCGGCCTTGTTATATACGGTTTTGCAACCTTGTTATGGTTCTATATTCTTAAAAGATATGACTTCACAAAAGTTTATCCACTTCAAAGTATGAGCTATATTTTAGCTCTATTTGCCGGGTACTTTATCCTAAATGAAACTATAACAAGAAATACAATTCTTGGCAGTTTAATTATTTGTGTTGGTATTTTTGTTTTATCAAAATAAAAGTTGGTTTATAGTTTAAATAAAGGGTTTGTCTTATAATAATTTATAAGACAAACCCTTTAGGTATTTTATATTATTTTAATAATCTTTATACTAAAACTCCACATTTATCTCTTAGTATCTTTTCAAAGTCATCCACCATCAGAGGCTTACTAAAGTAATAGCCTTGAATCATATCGCACTCTATATCTCTTAGTGCTTCAACCTGCTCCTCTAATTCAACACCTTCAGCATTTACCTCTAAATTAATCTTGTGTGCTAATTGAATTATACCATCAACAATATCTCTGCTGTTAGAGTTAATATGCATATCATCTATAAGACTTTTGTCAATCTTCAAAATATCAAAGTGTATATTTTTTAAGTAATTTAAAGAAGAATATCCAGTACCAAAATCATCTAGGGACATTGTCATTCCAAGTTCTCTTATTTCGTTAAAAACTCTCAAGTTTTGTTCAGTCATGGCAATCAAGGTACCTTCTGTTATTTCAATATTAATCCATTCACCTTTACATTTTGTCTTTTCAAGTATACTTTTAAGAGTTTCTACAAAATCAGGCTGTCTTATCTGAATAGAAGAAACATTTACAGATGCCATTTCTATATCATAGCCTTTTGATTTCCATTCAGTTATTTGCTCTGCTACCCTTTCAAATATCCAGTAACCTATTGGAATTATAAGACCAACATCTTCTGCTATGCTTATAAACTCGCCTGGGGAGACAAACCCTAATTCCTTATTAATCCATCTAATTAGTGCTTCCATTCCTCTTAGTTTTCCAGTTCTAGAATCAACTATTGGCTGGTAATTTACAAACAATTCCTCTTCCTTAATAGCCTCTCTTAGCTTATGTTCAATCAATGCTCTTCTCACCATTGCATTATATATCTTTTCATCAAAAAAGGTAAATCTGTTTTTACCCTCCATCTTTGATTTATACATAGATATATCAGCATTTTTCATAAGTACATTAACATTGCTGCCATCATCCGGAAATAATGTAACACCTAAGCTGGAAGTAGCATATATTTGGTTGTTTCCAACATTAAAGTTTTCTGAAAAATCCAGTAATATTTTATTGCAGATATCTTGAACATCTTCTAAATCTTCTATACTTGGAACTATAATAGAAAACTCATCTCCACCTGATCTATATACAGTACCATAGCAGGCAACTCTTTCCTTTAATACATTACCTACAGCTTTTAAAATCTCATCACCTATATTATGACCTAAAGTATCATTAATATCTTTAAAATTGTCTAAGTCAATAAAAATAAGTGCTCCCCTCATGCCGCAGGATGTAGATTTGCTAACTTGCGTTTGAAGATTGTTTAAAAAAAGTGTTCTATTTGGCATTCCAGTCAAACTATCATAATAAGCAAGTTTGTACATATTTTCCTTATTGCTTTGCAGTACTTTATATTGACCTCTAAGTTCTTCTTCAGCAGCAACAAGCTCCTCATTTGTGGCCTCTAAATCCTCATAGCTCTCTACTAGCTTTCTAACAAGAAATTCGTTTCTTTTAACACTGCTTTTTATACCGAAAAAAAGTACAAAAGTTGTAAGTAAAACAAATAAGCATCCCCTTATTGTATACATATTTCTAAGCATTGTTACATTATTTATTGAAGAATAAAGCACTCTATCTAATAAAATAATGAAAAGGCATCCTACTGCAAAATAAATTCCTACTACTTTTGCAATAACGGCATTAGATCTATAGAAGTTTTTTTCCTTATAAATTTTCCAAAAGTCATTTCCAATATCTTTAATTCTATCCTGATAATTTTTTCTCATATCGTCTCCTATACTTTCCTAAGCATGAATGCATCTATCTTCTCATTATTTTTGCAGAAAGCAGTGCCTTTGCAATTAACTCTTTTTTATTATCAAACATATCAACTTGCACTTTGCAAAAGTTTCTACCCATATCTATAATTTCAGTAAATATTTCTATCATACCATCCATCTGAACTGGTTTCATAAAATATGTCATAACACTATCCACAGATACATTTATTTGATTTTTTTGTCTGAAACTCATTATTCCCATGGTAGTTAGCAGCATATTTAATGAACTCCAAGATGCAGTTCCTATTGGATCAAGCATTTCAGGTATAATCTTACCCCAAAAATGCATTTTTTCATTGCTGCTGGAAAACTCAAAGTTTTTCAGGATCAAATCTTCCATGGTTTCGCCAACCTGAGGCTGTCTAGACATATATTGCAGTGCCTTTATTACGTCATGTCTGCTTACGACCCCTATTAGCTTTCTCCCCTCAATTACAGGGCACAATTCAATGCCTTCCCATCCCATAATATGGGCTGCATAAGCTACAGTTGTTTTAGGAGTAACAGTTATTGGATCCTTGCTCATAAGCTTACCTATAGGTGCTGAGTTGTCTACTTCTGAAGTCATATCCTTTAATGTTGCAATCCCCATAACTCTCATTTCATTGTCTACTATAGGATATCTTTCATGGCTTGTCTCTCTCATCATATCCTTCCACTGACCTACAGTATCAGTGACTTTCAGATAAACAGGATTAGTTTTCATTATATCTTCTACCAATATTATATCCTTTTTAATTAGACTTTCAGAAATTGCCTTATTTATCATACTAGCTACAGTAAAAGTATCATAGCTAGAAGAAATAATAGGAAGGCACTTTTCATTAGCCAATTTTTTTACTTCATCACTGCAGCCAAAGCCCCCGGTGATAAGCACTGCACATTCGTTCATTAGTGCCAGTCTTTGAACTTCTTCCCTATTTCCTACAATCACAAGACAATTAGGGGTTATATATTTCATAATAGCATCTATCGTCATGGCACCAATTATAAATTTACTTAATGTCTTATATATTCCATCTTTTCCACCGAGAAGTGATCCATCTGTTATATTTATCACTTCAGCATAGGTTAACGCCTCAATACTCTTTTTTTCAACCTTTTCTATTCTTACAGTACCTACTCTAGGAATTGTACTTACAATTCCCATAGTTTCTGAATCCTTAATTGCTCTATACGCAGTTCCGTCACTTACCCCTAATTCGCTTGCAATACTTCTAACAGATATTTTACTTCCTACTTCTAGAGAAAGTATATATTTAATAATATCCTCATGCTTTGACATAAGAGTTTCCTACCTTTCCTCTCTTCTAAGCTCATCTGCTATCTTTTCAATTCTTCTCAATCTATGATTCACTCCAGATTTTCCCACAGGTGGATCAAGTAACTCTCCAAGCTCTTTCAAAGATTCATCTGGATAACTCAGTCTAAGCTCGGCTATTTCCCTTAAGTTTTTTGGCAATCTTTGAAGTCCTATTTCCTTTTGAATAAGTCTAATGCTTTCTATCTGTCTAACTGCTGCATTTACCGTCTTACTCAAATTAGCAGTTTCACAGTTTACTAGCCTATTTACATTGTTTCTCATTTCCTTCATTATTCTTACATTTTCAAGTTGAAGTAAGGATCCATGAGCTCCAATTATATTTAGAAGGTCCACAATCTGCTCCCCTTCTTTAATATAGATAATGTAGCTGCCCTTCCTTTGAATAACCTTTGCTGTAAGTCCGTAGGTGTTTATAAGATTGCACAGTTCATCTGCATAGTCATTATTATGCGTTACAAATTCAAGGTGATAAGTCTTTTCTGGGTTACTAACACTTCCTCCCCCTAAAAATGCCCCTCTAATATAGGCTCTCTTAGCTTCATCTGATGCCACAAGCTCCTTTGGAATACCATAGTCTAATGAAAATACTCCCCCATTGTCTTTAAGTACACCCACCTTTTGAAGCAGGTCTCTCACACCCATATCTTCTGAAATTACCACAATATAGATATTGCTCTTTTTAAAGGAATTTCCCTTTTTTACTAACAGCTTTGTATGAATATTAAAATGCTGCTTTAGCACCTTGAACATATATCTGGCAATAGACGGATTTTCCGTTGTGACCTTGAAACTCAATTGCTTGTTTGAACCCAGGCTTAATGTTCCACTAACCTTCATTATGGCGGAAAGAATTGCCTTAGCTTCTTCTGTTGACATATTTGTAATTCTGCAAACTTCACTTTTAACTTTTGCTGAAAAAGACATCTAATTGCCTCCTTGTATTGTCGTAAGAACTCCAATTCTTAACTTTAATTTCCAATTTTACTTATTTTTATTTTCCTTCAATCTTTCTGATAGATAGAAGTATTCTATAATCTTCTTCTTATCTGCAAGAAGCTTCTTATCCATTATAGTTTCAATTAAAATATCAGCTAATTTATCTGAATTGTGTCTGATAAGTCCATTTTTAACCTTAATAAAATCGCCTTCAATAATTTTTACATTCATACTCTTTACTTTTTCTTCATCAATAGAAACCATTCCTGATGTCTCTTCCTTATACTTCACTTCTAATTCTTTATCTATCTTTCCTACATTTACTACTGCATAATCCACTGTGCCATCTCCACCATGTTTAAAGATAGCCTTTAAATGATCTTCCACACCATACCCATCTGTTTCGCCTGGCTGGGTCATTATATTTGAAACGTATATTTTTATAGCCTTTGTTCTATGGAGTGCACCTGAAATATCCTTAATTAATAGATTAGGTATTACACTTGTATACAAGCTTCCTGGTCCTAGAATAATAGCATCTGCTTCTCTTATAGCATCAACAGATTCTTGTAATGCTCTAGCATTAGAAGGCTCAATAAAAACTTTTTCGATAGGACTCATTTGTTCCAATGCCTGTTCTGGAATATTGGATTCTCCAGAAATTACTTTTCCATTTTTAAGCTTTGCCTTAAGTACTATATTGTCTAAAGTAACAGGAACAACCTTTCCTGTTACTGCAAGAACAGAGCTCATCTTTTGTACAGCTTCTTCAAAGTTACTAGATATTCCATCCATAGCTGCTAGAAATAGATTTCCAAAGCTCTGATTTTTTAATCTTCCATCCTTAAATCTATACTGAAGCAGCTCCTCCATCAAAGGCTCTGTGTCAGCGAGAGCTAAAATGCAGTTTCTTATATCCCCAGGTGGAAGTATTCCTAAATCTTCTCTTAAATCCCCAGAACCGCCTCCATCATCTGCAACAGTAACTATTGCTGTAATATTGGAGGTATAGTGCTTTAATCCTCTAAGCATAGTAGAAAGTCCGGTACCACCACCAATAACTACTATTTTAGGCCCTTTAACTAAAAGTCTTTTTTCATATATAAGATTTTCTAGCTTTCTAGAGTCCAAAGAAACATTTATATAACCTTTGTTAATCAATATAATAATAGATCTCATTCCTTGCGAAACAGCAGTATAGAGTATAAATGAACCTGCTGCTATGAGAAAAATATAAAAAGCAATATACATAAAATAATATAACCTATGCTGCACAAACTCTATAAGTCCAAAAGCTATAAGTAAGATTCCAAGTATGCCCAGTAATATCCACCTTTTCACCCTTACTCCTGGTTTTAACCAGTCTATAATCCTCATAGCTTTAACCCACCTTTATGCGCATCCTCATTTATATCTCTATGGTCTATATTTATTTTGTGTCCATTTTGCTTTAATCTTTCATATATCTCATTTGCAATTGATACAGAACGATGTCTGCCTCCTGTACATCCAATAGAGATTATTAGCTGTCTTTTTCCTTCCTTCAGATAATGAGGTATTAAAAATTCAACCATATCCTCTAATTTATTAACAAATTCCTTGGTTTCATCAAAATCAAATACATAATCTCTAACAGGCTTATCATTGCCTGAAAACTGCTTAAGCTCTGGTATATAAAATGGGTTTGGGAGAAATCTCACATCAAATACCAAATCAGAGTCCACCGGTATTCCATATTTGAATCCAAAAGACAATACAGTTATCATTAGTTGAGTTTCAAGCTGGCCTTCTTCTCCATATATAGAATTAATCTTATCTCTAAGCTCCCTTGCGGAAAGCTTTGTTGTATCTATAATATTATCTGCTCTATCCTTGACTTCCCTAAGTCTATTTCTCTCCATATCAATTCCGTTCAGCACTCTGCCGTCTGGTGCAAGCGGATGCTTTCTTCTTGATTCTTTAAATCTCTTAATAAGAGTTTCATCATTTGCATCTAAGAATAGTATTTCATATTTATAACCTTGTTCCATAAGATATTTTAAGCTTGTGAAAAGGTCATCGAAAAACTTTCCGCCTCTAATATCAATTACCAAAGCTATCTTGTCTATTCTTCCTTCTGTTTGGTAGCAAGCTTCTGCAAATTTTGGTATAAGTGTAGGAGGCATATTATCTACACAAAAAAATCCTAAATCCTCTAAATTTCTAATTGCCTGTGTTTTACCTGCTCCTGATAGTCCAGTAACTATTACAAATCTCATACTATTCCTCCCTAATTATCCGGAACACGGGGTAACCTATTCTTGTCAGTTCCCACTGACAGGTTACCCGTAAAAGTCCATTCAGGACTTTTACCTCCCTACGATCAAATGCATTGTAGTCTAAATAAACTAATACAGCTTTATTTTTAGATTATAACACACTTTTTATTAATTTTTAACGATTTCCGTGTAAATTACTACCTTTAAGCAAAATTATTTCTATTCACATTTCTATTTTACTATAACAGTATAATTAATAGTCTCAACTTTAAATTATTGCTATAAATATTTTGTAATATCTTTTTTGGCACTTCAGAAATTAGCTCAATTAAGCCTACTCCAAGAACTTTTCCTGATTCCTCTAGCCTATTTGTTACATTTATATCTTCATTTGATGGTGATCAATACCCTTTAATGGTAATTTTGTAATTAAATTTTTTTTAAAACTAAGCTTTCTTACGATGAATATTAATTACTATCTTGATGTCTTACTATAATTTCTTAAATCTCTTACAAACTGTATTTTATGAAGCAATTTATTTATTGCATTTGGTATAAATTCTTCTGGAGTTATTAAAAGTTCTGTACATATATTTTCTATCCTCGCAATTACATCAAAATCTGTAAGCTCTACATTTATAATTAATTTTACTTTTATATCATTCATATAATTAAATCTCCCTTATTTCTTTTATATTTTTTTACCTTTCATTTCCTATACACTTGACATCTAAATAGCATAAGTATAACCTTTTACTCTTGTCCTCTTCCTTATGATATCTTTTAAACTTCTACCCAAAATCTGTTGCCATTTCTCTACTTCTTTCAACTTATTTTTTTGCACAGAAAAAGAAGCTAACGTTCTAAACGTTAGCCCTCAATGTTTCTATTTTCATGATATATATTTGATTTAGCTTAAATCAGCTATTCATGAAGTTTTAACTGTATGTATTATAATTTTCTATGATAGTGCACTATTATCCCTTTTGATACTCCCACATAGTTTTCAGTAAACTTTTTCACATGTTAATTTCTTCTCATTGCAAAATTTTAATTATGCAGTGCTTTTTACAAGAAAATATACACATTAAAAAATTGTTATACGGTTATAACTTTTTGAGTGAATTTATTAATTTTAATGTATCAAGTGTAAATTAGAAATCTACCTTCGTAACAGGTGTAGCCATCATATCCCATTCAGATTCCCTGTATAGTTTTAGTGCTTCATCTGCTATATAAAACTTTTTACACTTACTCAAATGCATACTTCTTTTTATCCAACCTGCATAATATTTATATTTATCTTGAAAATATTTATTTTTTGTTATAATTTCTTCGTTAACATAATATTTAAATTCAGCCCACAGTCTACCATAATATAATTCATTTTTTTTACTTTTCTCACATCTACTGTACTCAATTACATCTGATTTTTCGGTATCTAAATATCCATTAGATTTTAAATAGATATTTTCATTATTTAACGCAATATAAACCTGATAATCATTACTATTAACAACATCCTTAAATAGCAATCTTTCTCCCTTAGATGTTACCATATAATCTCCAGATTGCTCTATCACCTTTACAAATTCCACTTCATCATTATACATTTGAAAAAACCTTATTTGCTTACCCACACTAACCGCCTCCTAATTATATGGAACAAAAATTGACTGATATCCAGATTTCAGTAGGTCCATTATGGCATCTCTCTCTCTCGGCACAGGCTTCCCTGATAATGTTTGTTTTCCAACTTGAACTATCCATTTTTCTCCGTTAGGTTCTGTAATAAGCAAATCGCCATATCTACTGCGTTTAAGTCCATTTTCTATTGGAACATAAAATTCGCGCTGTACTTTACAATCATACTTTTCTAGCAGACTCTGAACTTTTGAAATAGCTTCTTGATGTGCAGGTGAACCCTTTTTTCCATAAGGATTTCTTACTATTTTTTGAGTTGCATTTACTGCCTTCTGTATTATGTCTCTTCTAGAAACAGTCCTTTCTACAGATGACTCTATCTCTGGCTGTGATTTCTCTGCCATTGTCATGGCACCTAGAGCTATAAGCCCTCCTAAGCCACCGCCGCCGCCTTCTGTTTGGTCTCTCCAAGAGAATCCATCTGGGTCTTCCCTACTTATAGGATTATTACAACAGTATGCAAACACGTTATGGCTGAGTAATTCCCCTATCTTTCCCGCTACTGCATCAGCATTGATAAACCTCCCCCACTCTGGATTATAGTAACGGCTTTGAATATAATACAGCCCAGTCTCGGTATCATACCTATACCCTCTATATCTGTAAGGGTTTTTAACTCCAACACTATCTTTTAAGCTTCCATCAATTGATATAAGCTTACCCCAAGTATCATAAGTATAGCTTACTACCTGAGTACCATTCTTATCAAATAGTCCTATAATATCTCCTTGAGCATTTCTTATATAGTAATATTCTACACCATTGAGGTTCATTGAAACAAGGTGTGCTGAACTGTCATAAGTGTAATATATCTTATCTGTACCATTATCCTCATAAGTAACTTTATCTCCAATTAAATGATACTTGGTTACTGTTCCATTATAACTTTTTTCAGTTCTTATTCCAGCATCATTATACTTAAACCCTAAAGTTTTACCATTTCCGCTTATAGATTTAAGCTGTCTTCCCTGTTCCCAAGCATATGTGTAACCATCATATGAAATTGGATTTCCAATATTATCATAATCTATACTCTTATTATCATAGCTCTTAAGCTTGTCTTTCCAGTTTGAATCACCATAAGTATAATTATAGATTTTTAGTGGATTATTCGTTTCTATTTTTGTACCACTTTCTACTATTCTAATATCATCCACTGCAAGCCAGCTATAAGCTGTAGCATTAAATCCGAACCTTAATTGTATTGAATTAACTCCATCTGGACAAGTCCATGTTTGTGTATACTTAGTCCATACTGGATTTTCTGCAAAGGTCATATTAAGTCCAAGATAGCTACCATTACTTAGCCTAACATAGCTTGAATGACCATTAAATTTACCCGATGTTGCTTCCCTATGATAAAAGCTTATATCATAAGTCTTTCCTGGTACTACTGGAGTTACTGCGTTAAGATATGCATAGTTATCTCCAGCTCCACCATCCATGAAGAAGCATCTGCTTCCTGTTCTTGGATTATTATCTCCTGCAAAGCCTGGTCCAGTTATCCTTGTTGCTCCTATTCCAACTCTTCCTTCTATATCTCTAAGATTAGCCTCAAAACCACCATCTATAAGCAAATTATTTGCACTAGTTTCTTCAATTCTTATGTCATCTATTGCTAGCCAGCTGTAAGCTGTAACATTGAAGCCGAATCTTAGTTGTATAGAGTTTACTCCTTGAGGGCAAGTCCAGGTTTGAACATGAGGTCTCCATACTTGGTCACCTACTAGACTCATATTAAGTCCAAGATAGCTTCCATTGCTTAATCTTGCATAGCTTGAATGATCATTAAATTTACCTGCAGTAGCTTCCATGTGATAAAAACTTATATTATAAGTTTTACCCGGTACTACAGGTGTTACTGCATTCATATATGCATAATTGTCCCCTGCTCCGCCATCCATGAAGAAACATAAATTTCCCGTTCTTGGATTATTAGGTCCTCCAAAGCCAGGGCCGGTAACTTTAGTTGCTCCTGAGCCTACTCTCCCTACACCATATCTTGTACCTTGCTCAAAACTTCCGTCTCCAAACAATTCACTTCTTGGTTGCTCTAATATTCCATCAGTTATCATAGGTGCTGTTGTATATGCATACTCGGACTTAGATAGTATATTTCCACCAGCATCGTATACATATTTGAAAGTTTTGTTTAAAGATTCATTATCTTCTCTTATAGCCTCATTTGCTTCATTGTAATAATACTTTATTTTTTTACCATTCTGAGTAATAGTATCAATATTGCCGTTTTTATCATAAGTATAATTTATTTTGCTGCCATTATTATTTACTTCACTAACCTTAGTAGTAGCAGAGCCATTTACTCCAGGCAAGTAATCATAGGTTGTACTTACTGATGCAGCTCCAGTGCTAATTATTTTTGATTTAAGCCTTGCTATAGCATCATAGCCATAACTAACGGTTTGTCCACCATTTATTGTTGTAATATTAGGTTTGTTGTCTTTATCATAACTATAAATTGTAGAGTAAGTATTATTGTTAATTTTATCAGTTAATTTACTTAGGTTATTATTCTTGTCATACTCATATCCTATTGTATTACCATTTGAATCCTGTGATTTGGTAAGCCTGTCAGCTGAATCATAGATATATCTGTAGTTAATATTATTAACCAAATCACTATGGTATCCTAGGTTTCCATTAGCATCATACTTATACTTAAACTTTTCAACTCCGTCAACTTTTTTTGATATTACTCTATCTAAAACATCATATATATTTTCTACCTTTTGTGAATTTCCATATGTGGAACTCAGAAGTTTGCCAGTTCTAGGCTCATAGCTATTATTTATTAAGTTTTGATTTCCTACAGCTACAGCAGTATTATTTCCTAAGGAATCATATCCAAAGTTATAGCTGAATCCATTATGAGTTATAGTCTTTATTCTATCTTTTTCATAGCCGTAGCTGTTAGTTATGGTTTGACCGTCAACACTCTTTGATACACTATTAAGTCTATCCAAATTAGGATCATATTTATATGAAGTTACATTACTTTTTGCATCAGTAACACTGTTTAAAAGTCCCTTAGTTTCATCATAATCATACTTAACAGTATTTCCTAGTGAATCAGTTAAGGATTTCATATAGTTTCCACTATCAGTGTATGCTGCGTTTGATTCTACAAATAGAGTGGCATCACCTATTTTACTCTTCTTAGGATTTCCATAGGAATCATATTCAAATGAACACACCACATTTTCAGCAGAAGTTGATTTTGTTATATTATGTTTTCCATCATACTCATAGGTAAAGTTATTTCCCTTAGGGTCAGTGGCTTTTACTAAATCATTATTAGTGCTATATTCATATTTTGATTGCTGGCTTGACAAATCTACTGTGGATACTACATTACCCTTTGAATCATATTGATAACTTGTACCAAATTCCTCTTTATATATCTGAACTCCATCAAAATAAGCTGTACCAACGTTATTTTTGTAAACAAGGTATACACTTATATAACTATAATCTGTATCCGCAACTATCACATCGGATACATACTGCCATTGAGTGGAATAATAGCTTGGCCTTAATATCTTCCACTGAGAACCTCCTACAGCAATAGCATATTCACATCTCCTATCCCCATCTAATGGTACCGAATTAGCCTTTATCCATGCTCCAACAGTGAGTACATCGCCTTTCTTTCCAGATACATTAATGCGCTGTTGAAGTTCCTTATCCTTATTTATTGCACCTGTAAGCTTAAATGCATTTAAATCTAAGTTGCTGGCACCTATCGCTACATCACTTTGAGTTAGTGTATCTGAAGAATCAGAATTTACTACCTTGCTCCAGTAGCTTGGTGTATCTGAACCATATTTAAAGTCAGCATTTTCAACTAGATTATATCTATTTGCTAAATCTCCATCTTCAAGCTGTAAACAATCAAAATATGCTGTACCTGTAGCTCCAACTATACCAGGTCTAAAATATACAGTATTATCAGTTGCATTACTTGGTATAGTAAAGGACATTTCATATCTTTGCCACTCTGTATCGCCTGTTACGAACTGTGTATTTGCATTCTGCCAATTGCCGGCACCGTCCTTATATAGAACAAAAATCGTAGCGCCAGCATTACTAGCATTTGATATCCCCTTAGCCTTTACATATCCTGACAAGGTATAAGTCTTGCCCTTTTCAAGCTTTAGTTCCTGACTGAAAAATTGTCTTTCTGTAGTATTAGTTTTTACAACCTTTAAGCTTCTAATTCCAGAATAATTTTCTTCGGTTGCATAACTAGAAGAACCTGTTGAACCAGTCCAATAATCTGATATCCAATCAGAATCTAACTCTGCATTATGATTTTTCAGATAGTTTACTACAGTTTTCTGAAGCTTAGATTCAAGTTGAAGCTTATTTACTCCACCATTTGCATCATTTTTATTATAGTATTTATAGTATTTTGCATTTCCAAGGTTATCCTTTACACTAATGGTATTCCCCATATCATTAAAATAGTAGGTATTGCTCTTTTTGTTTGGATCTGCTTCATCTACATAAGTTGTACTGTTATTACTATAGGAAATGCTATACTCTCCTCCCATAGTACCATCCTTATGTTTTTCAATCACTTTACTTACCCTATATGGTACTGGGTTATAATATTGGTACTCAAGTCTATAGCCATCATAGTTTTCAGCACTTAACAACTTATCATCAGCATCATAAGAATACACTGTTTTATTTCCATCAGCATATACTATTTCTGTTAATCTCTCGCCATCATAATTATAGGTAGCTACTGTCCTTTGACTTGGGTCTACTATAGTTTTAAGCCTCTTATTAGCATCTACAAATAAGTTCGTAACTCTTCCTGCACCATCTTTTATAGTTCTCAGTGTAGTTCCATCATAACCAAGAATCATCATATTTCCATTTTTATCTTGAATATCTATTAAAAGTCCATCACTTCTAAAGTGCAGCTTGTTATCTTTATTATCTTTTACAGTATATGTACCATCAGAATTTTTAGCCATAGTTAAATCAAGGCCTGATTCATCCTTATATACACCTGAATTATTTTTAAAATAGTGCATAGTACCATCTTCATCAATATAGGTATAGTACATTTCACCATTCATAGGAACTTCATTAACCCTTTGATAATAATTAAGTCTCCAGCCTGATCCATATCCTATTTGTGTGTGCTTTTCATTACTATTGAATACATGCTTTATATTCATTGGAAGTCTGCTTCCACTCATACTATAATCATCATGAGTAAAGACTAAGTTTCCACTATAATCATTAATATAGCCTGTTCCTGCTCTTCCAGCACTCTGAGAATGATATATCCAGTAGCTTTCAAGTCCTGCATTACTTGTATAGTTTATTTGTGCGTAAGGTAGATACCCTCCAACATAACTTGTATTATCAGAGGCTGTAAATTCACAATAACCTGCATTCCCTTGATTTTTTAATGCTAGTCCATAATTAAAGCCAGAGGAGTACCAGTCCTTTGCAATGTTAGTAATGTTCCAAGTGTAATTTTTTAAAAAGGCTCCATGAACTATCTGATAGTCCTCTATTCTTTCATCAATGAGTGACCTATATCTCCATGTTATATTTTCTGATATCCAATCTTCTTTTACCTTGTGTACGTTTACTTGATTATCAATACCTGAGTCATTTTGAAGCGATAAGTTCAAATAGGCTCCAGTAACAACATCTGAAGATTTTATATTTGGTAGATTAAATTTAATATAAGTAATATTGTTGCCGTAGCTGCTGCTGTATCCTGTTCTAAGCAGCTGATTTGTATAATAGTTAGTATCTGGATATTTATCCGATACTACAGTGTCCTTTATTTGATTAGATCCTACAGGCGTAATAACTGGTGGATCAATAGTAACAGGGTATTTCCTTTCCTTATCATTAAGCCACTCTTTGTCTGGAATTACACTCAATACATATCCTGCAGGGTCCTTAACTAAATTTAATTTTATACTGCCGCTTGTTTTTTTATTAGCATCTATCATATAAGGTGCTGTCATTGTAAACAATACTTTTTTGCTATCTTTTTTATCATAAAACAGTACTGTGCTTTCATTTTCAAGCTTCGCTTCTAAATCTACGGTACCTAAATCAAATTTAAACTCTGGCTTATCAATTTGCTTATTAATAATTATATTTTCTTTTACCTTTTTTCCTGTTAGTATGTACTGCAAATCTACATTATTTAAAGCTTCTTTGAAAGTAACTGTAGAAGAGTACTTTTGTAAGGCTTTTTTCTTCTCATTGTTAGCAATAGTATCTTTAATGCTGTTCTTTTCTTCAGCACTCTTATTTTTAAATTTACTATCATTTTCTATCTTGTCTTGCGCTTCTTTATCTGCTTGCTTATTTATATCTTCTTCAGTAATTTCTTGAACTTTTGCCTTGGAATTATTAGCGTCCCTTAAACCCCAGTAGATTTCATAATTGTCTTTTTTTAAGCTTACTAATTTATTTGAGTTAGCATTCTTTGCTATTTTTGTTTTAAATTCATTATTTTTATTTTCAATAATATTTTTATCACTATCAACCCAATTGCTTAAGTTCTTTTTATTTCTTAATAATTCCTTATACATATTTCCTTCGGATTCATCGCTTTGTCGTATATCCGAAATCTTATCTTGAACCTTTAAATTCACATCATCTTTTTCTTCCAGAGTGTTATCAATGTCCTTCAACTTTCCGTCTTCTTGATAATGCACAGCCTCCGGATATACTACAGCCTCGTAGGTCATATCTTCCTTTAGGAAGTGTTTAACATTTTCCTCTCTTTTATCTTCCACCTCTTCTAGAATTTTAACTTCTTTACTCTTGTCTTCCTGGTCTTGTCCCCCATTTACTTTAGCTGCGCTCTCTGTGCTCTTATTGGAGTTAGATGTTACATTTTCCGCCAAAACTCTTGATGGTATTGCAGTGATTAACATCAAAACAGACAAAATCACAGAAATAACCTTATATTCTTTCTTCATAAAACCGCCCCCTGAAGTTGTAATAATAGCATAATTTTACATAAATTGTATCATAAATATGTTATTTTGTAAAATATTAGTTTTACCTATCAATAATTATACTATTTTAAAATCAATAATATCAAAATATAACTTTACTTTAATATCTTTTTGTATATAAGGTTCTAATATTAAATGGAGGCATATAAAAAATAATGCACAATATTACATTGTGCATTATAAATATGTTGCTTAAAATCTCTTTTCGTTATTTTACAAATCTTCCCCAATAATTCTTACTTCTGTATGAAGTTCCACTCCAAAACTTTCTTTAACTGTGTCCTGCACCGCTTTAATTAGGTCAAGAATATCTTTAGCTGATGCCTGACCTCTATTTATTATAAAGCCTGAGTGTTTTTTAGAAACCTCAGCATCACCGATGCTAAAGCCCTTAAGTCCACAGTCTTCAATTAATTTTCCTGCAAAATATCCTGTTGGTCTTTTAAAGGTACTACCTGCTGAAGGATACTCTAAAGGCTGCTTATCTTCTCTTCTTCTAGTTAAATCCTCTATTGTATTCTTAATTGTATTATAGTCTCCCTTTTGGAGTTTAAAGGTTGCTTCAAGTACTGTATATCCATATTTTATTACAGCGCTCATTCTATATCCTAGCTCTAACTGCTCTTTATTTAGTCTTAGAATATTTCCTTCTTTGTCAACCACTACTGCCTCTTCAATAACATTAGCGATTTCACTGATGTATGCTCCAGCATTCATAGTGACAGCTCCACCTACACTTCCTGGAATACCACAGGCAAATTCAAAACCTGTTAAGCTCATTTCTAAAGCTTTTTTAGATACATTAGAAAGTTCAGCTCCACTTTGAACTATAATTTTTTCACCATCTACTTCTAGTTTATTAAGACTTGTAAGCTTTATAACTACTCCTCGTATCCCGCCATCTCTAACAAGCAGGTTTGAACCATTCCCAATAATATAAAAAGGTACCTTTTCAATATTACAACTTTTTATAACGCTTATAGCCTGATCAATATTTTTTGGTGTAACTAAAATATCAGCAGCTCCACCCACTTTAAACGAAGTGTGATTCTTCATTGGCTCATCTATTGCTATATCTTCTGGATTTAATATATGTTTCAAATTTTCACTAAAATTTTTATATTGGTTCATCATGCCTCTCCTCAAAAATTATTAAAATTACGCATATATCAAGTATAATGTATGCTTTATGTGTGTATCAAGTTATTCTCGATTAACACTCATTCTAACACAAAACTATTTTACCATTTTGTGTATACTTTATCAATTATTGTCCTTAAAGTAGCTTAATATACTATCTGCAGCCTTTTTTTCTATAGACGGTGTATCTAAAAGTTCCTCCAAAGAAGCTTTTTTGATACTTTCAATACTTCCAAATTTCTTTAGAAGTTCTTTTCTTCTCTTTTCACCTACATTAGGTATATCTTCAAGTACTGAGTGTAAAACTCTTTTATCTCTTAAAGTTCTATGATAAGTTATTGCAAATCTGTGCACTTCATCCTGTATTCTAGTAATTAAGTGCATAACATTGGAAGTTGGCTTTATTTCAACCTCAATATTATTATATATTAAACCTCTAGTATTGTGCTTATCATCTTTTACCATACCACATACAGGAATATCTATATTAAAGCTTCTTAAAACCTCAAGTGCTATATTTACTTGCCCCTTACCTCCATCCATAAGGATAAGATCAGGAAACACACAAAACTTTCCAGAACTTAATTCTAGGTTTCTCTCCTGAATGTTCTGAATTTCATCTAAGCCGTGTTGAAATCTCCTCTGAAGTATTTCTCTCATACTATCATAATCATTAGCACCTTTTACAGTCTTGATCTTAAATCTTCTATAGTCACTATTCTTAGCCCTGCCTTCCTCAAAAACCACCATTGTTCCTACAGAATCTACGCCCTGAATATTAGAAATGTCATAAGCCTCAATTCTATGTGGCAATTCTTCTAAATCAAGAAGATCTGCAAGTTCTCCAAGGGCTACCTTATATAGTTCCTTATCTTGCATATATTTAAGTTTAAACTGTTCCAAAGTAATCTTTGCATTTTTTTCAACCATATTAAGCATATTTTTCTTCTCGCCCTTTTGAGGAAGTTTAATCCAAACCTTAGAACCTCTCTTCATTGTAAGCCACTGTTCTAAGAGTTCACCGTCCTCTAAGTCTGGAACATAAATGTTTTTAGGAACAAACGCTGTTCCTCCATAAAAACTCTTAATGAAATCTGAGAGAATTTCGCCCTTTTCTTCTCCTGAAGTGTTCTCTAAAATAAAATGCTCTCTTCCTGAAACCTTGCCATCTCTTACAAAGAACACCTGAGCACAACTGTCCATTTCATCGCTAAAAATGCTGATATAATCTTCGTCTTCAAAATTTCCACTCATCATCTTTTGTTTTTCTCTTATTTTCTCAACAGAAAGTATCTTATCCCTAAGAGAAGCTGCCTTTTCGAATTCAAGATTTTCAGCAGACTCCTCCATCTGAACCTTTAAATTATTAATAATTTTTGTGTCCTTTCCAGAAAGTAACTCTATTACATCATTAATAATCTTTCCATACTCCTCCTTACTAACATAACCGCCGCAAGGAGCATTACAAAGGCCAATATGGTAATTCAAACAAGGCCTTACCTTATTTTCGCCCTCTTTTATATGCATTTTACAGGTTCTAATAGGAAATATTTTTTTTATTAACTCCAAGGTTTCATATACAGCAGTAACATCTGTATAAGGTCCAAAATATTTTGCTCCATCTTTTGCTAACATTCTTGTCATAAATACTCTTGGAAAATCTTCATTTGTAGTTACTTTAATAAAAGGGTAATGCTTATCATCCTTAAGTAATATATTATATCTTGGTTTATATTTTTTTATTAAATTGCACTCTAAAATCAAAGCTTCCATTTCAGAATCAGTAACTATATACTCAAACTCCGCTATGTTTTTAACCATAGCCTTTACCTTTTCTGAATGGTTTTTAGAACTTTGAAAATACTGTCTTACTCTGTTTTTAAGTATCTTTGCTTTTCCAACATAGATAATCTCCCCAAGGGAATTTTTCATTAAATAAACCCCTGGTTTATCAGGTAAGTTCTTCAAATGGTACTCAAAGTCAAACATAAATTCTCCTTTCGTCGAAACACAGGGTAAGTATCTATTAAATATACGATATTAACCAATAATTTAAATGGGTATAATCTCACATATTGTCAATTTACCACCTATTTCCTTGAAAACACATAAAATATGCAAAATATTTCCCTGGAAATGTCGTTAGATGTTAATATATATTTCTCTTTTTAAAACAAAAAGAGCTCAATATCTGCAATATACTGCAAATATCAAACTCTATTATACCATAAAACATTTGTATATAAATAGGAACTTACTTTTTAAGTGCTGATTTCATAACTTGCCCAGCAATTTTTGCAGCAGCTATTCCTCCCTGACCACCGTCTTCTACAATAACAGCTACAGCTATCTGTGGATTGTCGTAAGGTGCAAAACCTATAAACCAGGAGTGAGGAATTGAATTAGGCTCATCATTATGATCCGCAGTCCCTGTTTTTCCTGCTACTTTTATTCCTGGAACCTCTGCATTTCCTCCAGTTCCATTTGTAACAACCGCTCTCATATAATCCTTCATAATAGCTGCATTATCCTTAGAAGTTACATTTGAAAGAATCTGAGGTTCTATGCTTCTTACTAGATTTCCCTTTGGATCAATAACTTCCTTAACTAAAGATGGTCTCATCATAACACCATCATTAGCAATTGTACTTGCTACAAGGGCCATTTCCATAGGAGTTGCCAAATCAGCTCCCTGTCCTATAGCAGTTTGAGCTATATTTCCAGGTTCAGTCTTAGGAACTTTGGGAAATTTGCTGTTCTCAATAACTAATCCCTCTGAAGGGATATTTTTATTAAAATAAAACTTTTCAGCCGTTTCCTTAAGCTTATCATTTCCAAGCTCCATACCTATAGTTCCAAAAAAAGCATTACTTGACTCATAATATGCCTCCTTGAATCCTATATTGCCAAGTACTTCTCCACCAAAATTATTTAAAGAGTACTTGTTATTAAAATATATCTTACCCTTATCTTCAAATCTTCTTGTGGTTATACCCTTTATATTCTCTAAAGCACTTACTGAAGTAACAGTTTTAAAGGTTGATCCCGGAGGATAAAGTCCTGAAGTTGCTCTATTAAGTAACGGTCTATTGCTGCCTTCCTTATTTAAATCAGCCCAAGAATTAGCCAAATCATTAGGATCAAAAGAAGGCTTTGATACAAGTGCAAGAACTTCTCCTGTCTTTGGATTTAACGCCACCACTGCACCTCTATTATCTCCCAGCATATCAAAGGCAGTCTTTTGAACATTATAATCCAAGGTTGTCTTTAAGTTCCTTCCTATCTTTTCTTCAGCCTTACCCTTATTTTTTATATACTCTATTAAACTTTGGCTCTGTGCATGCATTAAATCTGGGTCATAGGTGTTTTCTAATCCAGTCATGCCGTATTTAATATCTACGTATCCAAGGGCATGAGCAAACAGAGCACCACCTGTATACTCCCTTTTCTGAGTTTCTGTATTAACTCTATCACTCTTGGTTAGTGGCTTCATATTTCTATCATAAATTGTACCTCTAAGAACCTCATTTCTAATTGCCCAAAGTCTTTTATTATACTGACTCTTAGCAATATCCTGAGCTTTAAAAAGTTCGAAATATGTTATGTAGGAAATTATACTTATAAAGCAAAGTAAAAATACTATCATAACCTTTTTTATATTAATTGATATATCATTTTCCATTACACTCTCTCCTTCCTGCTAAGCCTCAGATATCTTTTGAATTATACCTAAAGAAGCAAAGGTAATTAACATAGAGGTCCCTCCATAGCTTACGAGAGGTAAAGTAATTCCTGTTAACGGAATAAGATTAACAACACCGCCGAGGATAACCAGTGCCTGTGAAGCTATAATTGCGCTATAGCCAACTGCTAAAAGCCTTGAGAATTTATCCTCTACATATATAGAAGCTCTCATACATCTGTAAAAAAGCAAGAAGTATATGATTATTATACCTAAACCCATTACTATTCCCAGTTCTTCGCATATAACTGTGAAAATAAAGTCAGATATATTTACCGGAATATATTTGGGAAATCCATAGCCTAAGCCAGTTCCAAACATTCCTCCCCATGCAATAGCAATTAACGACTGAACAATTTGATAACTTTGATCAGTAGCATAAGGCCAAGGATTCTTCCATATCATAACTCTTAGCCTTACATGACCGAACAGCTTATAGCTTAAAAATGCACCTATTATAAAGAGCACTAAAGCAGTAAGTACATATTTAAACTTTGAGGTAGATATATAAAGAATAGTAATAGAAAGTGCAAATATTATTAGCGCTGTACCAAGGTCCTTTTGAAGTACTACAAAACCTAGGCATACCATAACTACTATAGCAGGTTCAATTAAATCCTTAAAATCCTCATAATCTTTAAGTGCAGAAGCTAAATATGCAGTAAGAAAGAGTTTTCCCATTTCAGAAGGTTGAAAGCTAAAGCTTCCAATAAAAACCCAGTTCTTAGATCCATATCTTGCACTACCTATAGCTAATGCCATTCCCATAAAAATTATGGTCATAACTAAATAAAAGTATTTATATTTTTCATACTTTTTTAAATCTGGAAGCATGACAACAATAATTATATAAGCTGCAACACCTAGTGCAAACCAAATAAGCTGCTTTACAGCTGTAGAAGGCTCCAATCTATATAGTGTCATAATTCCAATTACAGAAAGTATACTTGCAAAAATAAATATGTATTTATCCCCATCAGGATAAAATCTTCTTATTACAAAGTGAGAATAACCTATTAATACACAGATTATTGCTGCAAAAACTAAGGCCCCTTTATCAAAGGGCTGCTTTAGAAGAGCCAAGTTTCCAAAACATACTAGACATAATAGATATGTGTACCTTAGAAGCTTCCTCTCATCTCTTACGCTATCCACATTATCACCTATCCTATTACTTTAAAGGCTGCGCTTCCTATTTCGATTTCATCCCCAACCTTTAATATGATTTTACCATCAATTCTTTCACCGTTTAATAAGGTTCCGTTAGTACTTCCCAAATCCTCAAGCATATAATCCGTATTCTTAATAAATACTCTTGCATGATGACCAGATACAAATTGATCATCCATCACAAGCACATTATTCTCTTTTCTTCCTATAGTCACTTCTCTGTTTATTGGAAGCACAGAACCTTTTTTTAGTATAGAGTTACGCCCTGGATCTAAAACCTCGAGTCCAAAAGCTTTTTTCCTTGTAACCTTTTTTCTTCCTCCATTTTTTATGTCCTTATACATAATCCTTAGAGCAAATAATATTATTATATATACTATCCCTATTATTATAAATCTAAAAATCACTGTAAGTCTGCTGAAATCCACTAAATCCACCTACCTTAAACCTATATTTTAAAATTAAAAAATTTTAATTAGCCTTTGATTCAAAATTGTAAATCGTCAACGTCAAAAGACTAGCATTAATTTTATATGCTAGTCTTTTATAATTATAACATCTTTTTTAAATATTGTCCTGTATAAGAATTTTCATTCACTGCAATTTGCTCAGGGGTACCTGTGCAAAGAATAGTTCCCCCATTATTGCCTCCTTCAGGACCTAAGTCAATAATATAATCAGCGGACTTTATCACATCAAGATTATGCTCAATAACTATTACAGTATTTCCACCATCTGTAAGTCTTTGAAGTATTGCTATAAGCCTGTTCACGTCATCTATATGAAGTCCTGTAGTAGGCTCATCTAGAATATAAAGTGTCTTTCCAGTACTTCTCTTTGAAAGCTCATAAGCGAGTTTAATTCTTTGAGCCTCTCCTCCAGATAGTTGTGTAGATGGCTGCCCAAGTCTTACATAACCTAAGCCCACATCCATAAGCGTTTGTAACTTATTCTTAATTCTAGGTACATTTTCAAAAAATACTATAGCTTCTTCTACAGTCATATTAAGAACTTCATCAATGTTTTTGCCCTTATATTTTACCTCCAACGTCTCTCTGTTGTACCTTTTTCCTTTACAAACCTCACATGGCACATAAACATCAGACAAGAACTGCATCTCAATCTTTATAATGCCATCACCACTGCAGGCTTCACACCTTCCGCCTTTTACATTAAAGCTGAACCTTCCCGGCTTATAGCCCCTCATTCTGGACTCAGCTGTAGTAGAAAACACCTCTCTAATCAGGTCGAATACCCCAGTGTAAGTTGCAGGATTAGAACGAGGTGTTCTACCAATAGGACTTTGATCAATATCTATAATTTTATCGATATTTTCGACCCCTAAAATCTCCTTATGCCTTCCTGGATTATCCTTTGAGTTATTTAATTTTTTATGGAGTCCCTTAAATAATATTTCATTAACAAGAGTACTCTTTCCAGATCCAGATACTCCAGTAACAGCGGTAAATACTCCTAATGGAAAGTCTACAGTTATATTTTTAAGGTTATTTTCTTTAGCACCAGCTACGGTGATTACCTTACCTGTTACAGCTCTTCTTTCACTAGGGACCTCAATCTTCTTCTTTCCGCTCAAATACTGACCAGTAATAGACTCTTCACATTTTTTTATATCCTCTAGAGTACCTACTGCAACTACCTTTCCTCCATTTTCACCGGCCCCTGGTCCTATATCTACAATAACATCAGAAGCTATCATAGTATCTTCATCGTGTTCAACAACAACAAGAGTATTTCCTAAATCCCTGAGATGCTTTAGTGTTGCTATAAGCTTGTCATTGTCCCTTTGGTGAAGTCCTATGCTAGGTTCATCCAATATATACAGTACTCCTACAAGGCTTGAACCTATTTGCGTAGCAAGTCTTATTCTTTGTGCTTCTCCCCCAGATAAAGTTCCTGCATTTCTTGCCAAATTAAGATAATCAAGACCTACATCTACTAAAAACTTTAATCTGCTTTTTATTTCCTTTAATATTTGATTACTGATTATAACATCCTTCTCTGAAAGCTTTAAGCCCTCAATAAAATCTAATTCTTCTTTAATGGCTAACCTGCAAAAATCACTTATATTTTTACCCCCAACTGTTACTGCAAGCGCTTCAGGTTTAAGCCTATCGCCCTTACACTTAGGACATGGAGAATTACTCATATAGTTTTCTATTTCATTCTTTATATAATCTGAATTACTTTCAAAGTACCTTCTCTTTAAATTGTTTATTACACCTTCAAAAGCATGATTAAACTCACCAGTCCCTGACTCTCTCTCATATCTAACCTTTACCTTATGTCCATTAGTACCATAAAGTAAAATATCCACAATTTCCTTTGGCAGCTCACATATAGGTGTATCTAAACTAAACTTATATTCCTTTGATAAGGCCTTTAAAACACTGTAAGTCCAAGAATCTTCTTTGCCGCTGGTGCCACTCCAAGGTACAATAGCTCCTTCAGCTATACTTTTGTTTTTATCAGGTATAACCAAGTCTTCATCTATTTCCATAAGTGTTCCTAGTCCATCACAGCTATCGCACTTACCAAAAGGAGAATTAAAAGAAAACAGTCTTGGAGCAAGCTCATCTATGCTTATTCCACAATCTGCACAGGCAAATTTTTCGCTAAATAGAATGTCCTCTCCACCAATAACATTCACTATAACTAGTCCTTCAGCTTGAGTAAGTGCAGTTTCTAGTGAATCTGAAAGTCTGCTTCTTATATCATCTTTTATAACAAGTCTGTCTACAACAGCTTCTATATTGTGCTTTATATTTTTTTCCAGCTTAATTTCTTCATCAGCAAGCTCTATTATTTCTCCATCGATTCTAGCTCTAACAAAGCCATTCTTCTTTATATTATCAAGAACCTTAACATGCTCTCCTTTTCGTCCTCTTATTATAGGTGCAAGGATCTGTATCTTTGTTCTTTCAGGCAGTTCTATAATTCTATCCACCATTTGATCTATTGTCTGCTGCTTTATTTCCTTACCGCACTTTGGACAATGTGGTACTCCTATTCTGGCATATAGAAGTCTTAAGTAATCATATATCTCAGTTACAGTTCCTACCGTGGAACGTGGATTTCTGCTGGTGGTCTTTTGGTCGATAGATATAGCTGGCGACAAACCCTCTATATATTCTACATCAGGTTTATTCATTTGGCCTAAGAACTGTCTTGCATAAGCAGAAAGTGATTCTACATATCTTCTTTGTCCTTCTGCATAAAGCGTATCAAAAGCTAAAGAAGACTTACCAGAACCTGAAAGGCCAGTGAATACTACAAATTTATCTCTTGGAATCTCTAAATCTACATTTTTTAAATTGTGCACCTTTGCACCCTTAATTATAATTTTATCTTTCATGCATTTCTTCCTTTCACTACTTTGTCTTCTGCTTTTTAAGCTTGAAGATTATATCTCTAAGCTGTGCTGCTCTTTCAAATTGAAGATCTTTTGCTGCCAGCTTCATTTCACTCTCGTATTTTTCTATGAGTTTATCAATATTTTCATTATTACCTTGAACTGCTTCTTCTAGACTGTTATATTCTGCATTTTCTTCTGCAACTGTAGATATTTCAATTAGTTCTCTTATTTCCTTCATAATAGTCTTAGGTACAATACCCATTTTTTCATTATATTCCATCTGCAGCTTTCTTCTTCTATTAGTCTCACTAATAGCAGCCTCCATAGACCTTGTAATATTATCAGCATACATTATAACTTTACTCTCGGAGTTTCTTGCAGCTCTACCAATGGTCTGAATAAGTGAGGTCTCTGATCTTAAAAAGCCCTCTTTATCCGCATCTAGAATGGCCACCATTGCTACTTCTGGAATATCTAAGCCTTCTCTTAAAAGGTTTATACCAACAAGCACATCAAATTCACCCTTCCTAAGATCTCTTATAATCTTAGTTCTCTCAAGGGTGTCAATGTCTGAGTGCATATAGTTGATCTTTACATTCATCTCTTTAAAATACTTTGTTAGATCCTCAGCCATTTTCTTGGTTAGTGTAGTAACAAGCACTCTAAACCCTCTATCTATAGTTTCATTTATTCTAGCATAAAGGTCATCAATCTGTCCCTTTACAGGCTTAATTACTATTTCCGGGTCCAGCAGCCCTGTAGGCCTTATAATCTGTTCCGCTACAACTTTAGAATGCTCTAATTCATAAGCTGCAGGTGTAGCACTTACAAATAAAACCTGGTTCATCTTTTGTTCAAACTCTGAAAACTTTAGAGGTCTGTTATCAAATGCACAAGGTAGTCTAAAACCATACTCTATTAAGCTTTCTTTTCTTGATCTATCGCCGCCATACATTGCTCTTACTTGAGGCAGTGTAACATGGCTTTCATCAATAAAGATCATAAAATCATCTGGAAAGTAATCAAGTAAAGTCTTAGGTGGAGTATTTGGTGCTCTGCCATCAAGTACTCTTGAGTAGTTTTCTATGCCGCTGCAATATCCAACTTCTCTTATCATTTCTATGTCAAAGTTTGTTCTCTGCTTTAACCTCTGAGCTTCCAGAAGCTTATCTTGAGCAGTAAGCTCCTTAAGTCTGTCTTCAAGCTCAAGTTCTATTTGCTTTATTGCAACTTCCAGCCTATCCCTTGAGGTAGCAAAGTGGGAAGCTGGGAATATAGATACATGCTTTAGTGAATTAATTATTTCTCCAGTTAATGAATCAAATTCCCTTATCCTATCTATTTCATCACCAAAGAATTCTACTCTAATAGCCTTACTTGTTGATGATGCCGGAAAAATATCTATTACATCCCCTCTAACTCTAAAGGTTCCTCTCACAAAATTGATTTCATTTCTCTCATACTGAATTTCAACTAGTTTTTTTATCACTTCGTCCCTGTCTTTAACCATACCTTCTCTTAAAGATATAGTAAGGTTTTTATATTCTTCTGGGTTACCTAGACCATATATGCAGGATACTGAAGCAACAATTATAACATCCCTTCTCTCAAATAGCGCAGATGTAGCAGAGTGTCTAAGCTTATCTATCTCATCATTTATAGATGCATCTTTTTCTATAAAGGTATCAGTCTGAGCAACATATGCCTCAGGTTGATAGTAATCATAGTAAGATACAAAATATTCCACACTATTTTCAGGAAAGAACTCTCTAAATTCGGAACAAAGCTGCGCAGCCAAGGTTTTATTATGCGCAAGTATTAAAGTTGGCTTTTGAACTCTCTCAATAACATTAGCCATAGTGAAGGTCTTTCCTGAACCTGTTACCCCTAAAAGTGTCTGAAATTTATCTCCTTTATTTATAGACTCAACCAATTTGTCGATGGCTTGTGGTTGGTCTCCCGTAGGTTTAAATTTTGAATGTATCTTAAATTCGCCCATATTCCCTCCTGAATTCCTTATATTATGCTAAATTCCAATATCCCATAAGATGTTTATGTCATATATTACTTAATGTACAATCGATAGTAATTATTGAACATTTGTTCGCTATATTAATTTTATACTTTCCTATTATTACTGTCAATAATTCTAATAGAATTGTATTAAAATTTCTATAGTAGATTTAAGGGGATTTTTAAATAGGGTTCCAAACAAACCGTCCCCGTAGCAAAAAAATAAAAGCAGAAAACCTCTGCTTTTACTCCTGACTGCTATTATTATCGTCCTTATTATTATCATCTTTATTGTTATCACTATTATCTTTCATTTTATTTAGAATGTCTCTAAACTTTGATTCTTCAAGTTTTACGATAGTACTCTCACTTGGAATATTTTTAGGCACAAATACTATTCCAAGCCTTTTGTTAGAATTAAGTTTATTGTACTCAACATCTTTTATTTCTTTTTTAGCATTTTTAAGTTTAAAGGATATAAAATTACTACCTTCCTTGGATGCATTGAGAATATCCTGCTCGTTCTCTATTTTCCTGCCATTAACATCTATTAGTAGATCTCCACTCCTTATTCCCATCTCTTCTGCAGGTGAGCTAGGTGCTACTTCTAATACCATAATACCTTCATCAGAACTAACATATTTTGGTTTACCTGATACCTCAAGGTATCTAGTATAGTACAGCATTAATTCGTGAGCTACAGGAGCAAATATTAGAACTAACGCTTTATAGAAAATTCCATATACAGACACTTGAGCTAATAGAAATAATGCAATACTATAAATTATAAGTGCTGTCCCTGAAACAAAAGTTTTTTCTTTTTTACTTCTAGTAAAAGTAATGCTGTTGTATCCAATTACCCCATAAAAGGCAAATAATCCAAGAGCTGCATCTTTAACAAGCGAAATTGGAGAAGTTCCTTTAAGAAGCGGCCACCAATTTGGAGTTGCCACTTGCTCAGTAAGTCCAACGCTTCCAGTTTTATGAACTATAAAAAACAATGCTATTGGAAGAGCCCAGTATCTTTTAAGGGCAAATCCACCTATAATTTTGTTATCTCTATTCGTAAACACAGGTAAAGCTCCTCTGCTGCCATCAACCATAACTAGTATTCCTTCTACCAAATGGAGCACTGCAACCATAGTCATTAGAGAGGTTATATCTATATTAAGTACATTTATATTAGCCATATCTATAGTATTTCCAGCAATATTTATACTTGTACCAGCATAGCTTTTTGCTATTATATCTAAAATTAAACTTATAGCTCCCAGCAGAGCACCTGAATAGGCAAAACAAATGAACTTTGGATTCCATAACATAAAGAAAATTGAAATTAAAAAAATTAAATATATGGCGGAATTTTCACTAAAAGCCACTCCAAGATATGATAGTATAATGCTTCCAATGGCTCCTGCAAAAATACCAATAACAATTTGAGAAACAGTAAGTTCCAAAGGCGAATTCATACCCTCTCCAATTATCATCTTTTGCATAGTTACTGTTTTCCTATTTTGACTATGTAGTATAAACGCTAAAATAATTAATATTAAAACAAGCTCTGGGTCAGTTATTGCATACGCCACAGATCTTAGGGTGTATATCAAAATGTCCATTAAAAAAAAGTTCTCCTCTCAACAGTAATATTATGGCATATACAAATTACGAACTTCCATAATTCATATATGCCTAATATACACTACAAATTGTATCTTAGTCTATTTCATTTTATCTTTTATTACTTCTATTGCTTTATTAAATTGAGGATCTAAGCTTCTATCGTACTTTTCAGCAACGCTCTTAGGTAATTCTACTTCTATATCCGGCTTTATTCCTGTACCGTGAATGTTCTCTCCATTTGGTGTATAATACTTTGATATTGTAACTTTAAGAGCTGTTCCATTTCCAGTGTCTAGGATAGTTTGAACTACACCCTTACCAAAAGTTTTCTTTCCTATTAGTGTACCTAACTTATAATCCCTTACTGCACCTGATACTATTTCTGAAGCACTAGCAGTACCTTCATCTGTAAGTACCACTAAAGGAAGATTTATAGCCGCTCCACCTTTAGAATCATACTTTTTCTCATTCTTATATTTATCAATTGTTGATACTATTGTTTTTCCCTTAGGAATGAAATTAGATACTACATCTACACATTCATTAAGAAGTCCACCTGGGTTTCCCCTTAAATCAAGCACTAATCCCTTCATACCTTTACCTTGAAGTTCTTTAAGCTTTTTATTAAAGTTTTTAGCTGTATTTTCATCAAACATGGATATTCTTATATATCCTATATTATTTTGGAGCATTTCACCTGTTACAGTTACCATTTCGATCTGTTCTCTATTAACCTTTACATCAAAATCGCCTTTTCCATCTCTAGTCAAGGTCAAGCTAACTGAAGTACCCTTTTCTCCCTTCATCATGCCCACTGCCTTTTCTAAATCCTGTCCTGTAACATCTACTCCATTTACCTTGTCGATTACGTCTCCAGCAAGAATTCCAGCTTTTTTAGCAGGTGAATCTTCAAAAGGAGCTATTACAACTATCTTATTGTCCTTTACTCCAACCTGTAATCCTAGTCCTGTATATGTACCTTCAGTTTGAGTGTTAAAAGAGTCAAACTCTTTTTTATTCATAAACACTGTATACGGATCTTGGAGAGCACTGGTCATTCCCTTTATTGCTC
Source organism: Clostridium omnivorum (assembly GCF_026012015.1). Classification (NCBI taxonomy): domain Bacteria; kingdom Bacillati; phylum Bacillota; class Clostridia; order Eubacteriales; family Clostridiaceae; genus Clostridium; species Clostridium omnivorum. The sequence continues at coordinate 1,195,791 of NZ_BRXR01000001.1, forward strand.
CTTCAACAAGTGCATTGTCATCTATTTTTCCATCATAATATTTGTATAGCTGATTTCTAACCATAAACATCTTTTCAAATTTAGAAATATCACTATATTGCTCCCCACCTATAGCTTTTCCGTTTGGAAGTACGAAAGAAAGCTTACTGCTAGCATAAAAAGTTAGCCCATTTGTAATTATTAGTGCTGCAACTGTTCCAATTATCCACTTCTTCTTGCTTGTCATTTTCACCCTCCTGAATTTCTTATTCCATATATAAACACCCTACTTATATATATTTATATAAATACTACATAATTATAACATTAAAAAAAATAAATTTGCAAAAACAATTGCAAATTTATTTTGAACAATCTATTTTAATTTTTTATTACATTTATTGGGCTATATCCCATAGGATCAACTGTTTCGCCATTAGCTTGTCTTATTTCAAAATGCAAGTGAGGACCAGTTGAATTTCCCGTACTTCCTGAATGACAAACAACTTGTCCACCTTTTACTTGCTGTCCCTCACCAACACTTATTGAAGAGTTGTGTGCATATAGACTAATAATATTTCCATGATCAATCATAACAACATTGCCATAGCCGCTCATCCAACCAGCGTAAATAATTTTACCATCAGCTAATGCATGTACGGCAGTTCCAGTTCCTACAGCAATATCTATTCCTGTATGAAGTATTCTCCTATTTAATATTGGATGTATTCTATATCCATAAGGAGATGTAATTCTATATGAGCCATCTAAAATTTTATAATACTTTCCATTAAAAGTAGGAGTCCCAGGCTTAGGTTTATCTGTAGGAGTTTTTCCCCCATTCTGCTGTTTTTTAGCTTCCTCATCCTGCTTTTTCTTATCAGCTTCTTTTTGCTTTATCAAAGCAGCTATATTTTTCGATTGAGCCTCTTCTTCAGCAATAGCCTTTTCATAAGCAGTTTTATCATTATCAAGATCCTTCATAATATCTTTTTTCTTATCAGTTAATTCCTGCAAATTTTTTACTTCTGCATCTGCCTGCTGCTTTAAGGAAAGAGTAGTTGTCTTTTTCCTTGCTACCTCTGCCTTCCAGCCTTCAAGATTCTGCTTTGCATATTCCATATTCTTAAGAAGATTTCTATCGTAATCCATTATCCTCTTAACATACTCAAATCTTGTGAGCATATCCGAAAAATCTTTTGAACTAAAAAACACATCCAAATAACTTGTAGTACCTGATATATATATAGCTCTTGCTCTTTCTCTAAAAACTTGAGCTTGTTCATTATATTCCTTTTGTGCCTTTTCTAACTCCTTTTGAGAAGTGACAACTTCGCTGTTAAGTTGTACTATACTATCGTTAAGACTGTCTACCTTACTAGCTGCAGAAGTCATGCTGGTATCCAAGCTTTTAATATCCTGTTCAACCTTCTGCTTATTCTTATTTATATTGTTAAGCTCTTCTTTTTTAATTTTTAATGAATCTTGCACTTTATTTAGTTGATTTTGTGCATCCTTCAAATCATCAGCTTTAACAGTGATGCCTCCAGCCAGAATAAAACATAAAATTAAACTTAGAACCCTTCTCATTGGCCCGTCCCCCATTCAAACTACACAAACTTTATGGTTATACGGTTAAGAATTTTCTGATTGCCATTATACTTCCTACTCCACCAATCAATATACCAGATAACAAAAATTCCCATGAGATTATACTTAGCACATAGCTTGGTCTAATAAATTGCATTGTTACTACTTGTGACATCAGTTTTACATAGGCAAATCTATAAGCAAAATACAACAAGATTAAAGATAGCAATGCTCCCAGTACACCTAGTAATACACCTTCCATTATAAAAGGCCATCTTATAAACCAATCGGTAGCCCCAATGTACTTCATAATTCCAATTTCTCTTCTTCTTGAATACACAGTAAGCTTGATAGTATTTCCTATAAGGAATAGTGAAACTCCTATAAGCAGCAAGAAAATAGCTATACCAACCCACTTAATGGTATTTACAACACTCATAATCTTATCCACTAATTGTCTTCCGTCTTTTATACTATCTATGCCTGGCATACCCTTTACCTTATCAACAACAGTAGTAACCATTTCCGGTTTTTCTACTTTTACAATAAAAGAAGTTGGCATAGGGTTATCCTTTTCTAGACCTTGTACAAGATCCTTGTTTTCTTCACCTAATTGTTCTTGAAGCTTTTTAAGCGCATCATTTTTACTTTCAAAGGTTACATCAACTACTCCTGCAGTATCTTTTATAGCCTTTTCGATATCGCTCTGCTCATTCATTTTAATGTCTTCTTTTAAAAACACCTTAACTTCAACTTTTGATTCTACATCTTTTATTGCAACATTTACATTAAGAATAGTAAGCAAAAATACACCTAAAATAAATAAGGAGGCCGCTACAGTAGCAGCTGATGCTGTACTTAAAGTTCTATTTCTTCTAAGGTTTCTTAAAGCATCTAAAAGAAAATGCTTATATGTGTTAATCTTCATATCCGTAGCCTCCTCTTAGCTCATCTCTAGCAATAACGCCTTTTTCTATAGCAATAACTCTCTTCTTCATATTATCCACAATTTCCTTTGCATGAGTAGCCATTAGTATAGTAGTTCCTGCATGGTTAATATCGTTTAAAAGTTCCATTATTCCCATTGCTGTTTCAGGGTCTAAATTTCCTGTTGGCTCATCGCAAATAAGCAGTGATGGGTTATTTACTATAGCTCTGGCTAAAGACACCCTCTGCTGTTCCCCCCCGGAAAGTTCATTAGGAAAAGCCTTATACTTATTTGAAAGACCAACCATGGCTAGTACCATAGGAACCTTTTTCCTAATATCCTTTTGCGATGCCTCAATAACTCTCATAGCAAAAGCAACATTTTCATATACACTAAGAGTAGGTATTAATCTAAAGTCTTGAAATACTACTCCTATCTTTCTTCTGTAAAAAGGAACTTGTCCTCTTTTTATACTTGTGATATCAGTATTAGTAACAATAATCTTTCCGCTGGTTGGTTCAACTTCCTTAAGAATCATTTTTATAAATGTAGATTTACCAGCTCCACTAGGTCCAACAAGGAAAATAAATTCTCCTCTATTAATTTTTACGCTTACGTTAGATAGTGCAGTAACGTTATTGTCATATATCTTACTAACATTTTTAAACTCAATCATTGTTATTTCTCCTTATAAACCTATATTTTCACTACAAAATTCATAATTCACATAAACATTATAACATAATATGACTTTAAATCAAAAATTAATTTGTATTAAATTTTTTCCAATTAACCTTTTAAAGCACAAAAAAGAGTATCATTTTTGATACTCTTCTGAATTATTCTTCTATTATATCTTTAAAACCCTCTCCTAGTACTTCATGAGCTTCACTAACTGTTATAAACGCCCTATTATCAACTTCTTTTATATGAGTTTTAAGCTTTATAAATTGCTTTCTGCTTAATACAGTATAAAGGATAGAAGAGTCCTTATCTGTATATCCTCCTCTTCCCTGAAGTATAGTACACCCTCTATCAAGTTCATCCATAATATACTTACCAATCAGGTCAATTTTTGAACTAACTACAACTATTTGCTTACAGGAGTTTAAGCCCTCAATTACATTATCAATTATAAACCCATTTATTATAACCGCTAATAGTGCATACATACCTACTTCAGCACCAAAGGATGCTAAAGTAAATAATACTACAATAAAATCTACAGATAATAATGCCTTTCCCATATCTAAATGTACAAATTTATTTAGTATTTTTGCAAGAATGTCTGTACCTCCTGTAGATGCATTTTGATTGAATACTATGGCCATACCTATACCAGATATTAGAGTACCAAAGATAGTTGCTAATAGAAGGTCCTTTGTAATAACGTACTTTGAAACTCCTATTTTGTCCATTAGCCATATAATTCCTGATAAAGCCAAACTTGCATAAATGGTCTTTCCACCAAATTTATTTCCAATAACTATAAAAGCTATAACAAACAAAATTATATTCATTATAAGCATTAACAATCCTATTTGAAGACTTGGGACAAAATGATTAATTATAATTGCAATACCACTTACTCCACCTGCTGCAATATTGTTAGGAGCTAAAAATAGTTCCAGTGAAAAGGAAACTAATATAACGCCTATTGTTATAAGCATATATTCCTTAAATTTCTTCATTAAATCACCTCATTTACATGAACCTCAATATATATGCTGTGCCTTGGAAAATAAACTTATACTAAATACCAAAATATATTTATCACTGTTCTAGTTTAGCAGATGTAACACTTCCTAGGCCTCCATCTGCTGGAAGTTTATTATCCTTTTGAAATTTAATTAAAGCCTGCTTTGTAGCAGCATCAAAAATCCCAGTAATATCTCCATTATAACATTTGTTCTTCTTTAATAAGTACTGTAGCTTTTTAACATCATCACCCTTTGAATTTTCTGCAAGCACTCTAGTAAACTTTACATTAGAATAATCCTCATCTTTTTGTGTAGCTGTAGTATTATCAGTTGTTGGCGATGTTGTAGTATTAGTTGTTGGCTGTGAAGCTTCAGTAGTTGATACATTGCTCTTATCTTTTTCATTAGATGAGGTTTCAACTGCATTCTGCTCCTTATCCTTATTTAATTGTTCTTTTGCCTTGTTCACTACACTTTTGTAATTAAAATATGTCTCTCCACCTCTAGCTATCTTATAACCCGAAAAAACAACAGTTACAATAATATATATAATAAATATAAGTAATATTTTTTTATCAATTTTCATATCTAATCCCCCTTAACTATCTTATTATATCTTGTATTATAAAAGCTATGGCAATGATTACTGATGATATTATTAATATAACAAAGGGTAAATTAAGCTTTTTAAAATATGTTTCCCATTCTCTTTGATAATTAAGCGGTCTCATAAGGTCAGTTTTCACAAATGATATACCTGCAAGTGCAAGTCCTGTGCAGCCTAAGTATTGCACCACTCTGCATCCCCAAATTATTATTTGCATCATATCCCTTCCATGTAAAATAAGTCCTATAATAGCACCTATAGCAAATGGAATAATAAAAAAATAAATAGATAGCTTCAAACAGTACAGTATGTCCTCAATATATTCCTTCAAGATAATTTCCTCCTTAGCATCCGGAACATGGGATAATTAATTGTGCCAATTCCCATCGGCAAATATCCAGGGTAATTTAGCTAATTATAATTAGATAAATTACCCGTAAAAGTCCATTTAGGACTTTTACCTCCACATATCACAAAAATTCTGATTATAATTATATCATAAATTTAAATGTAAAAACATACTATAAAAATACATTAATTTACACCAATTTAATAGTAGTATCTTTCAATCTACAAATTCAACTATATTTTTAAGTATAAAAATAAGGGGCTAAATTAGCCCCTATTGTAAATCTAAGCTTATCAAAAGTGCTTCATCCACTTTAATCATGTCTTCATCGGTCATGTGCCCTATTCTTTCTTTAAGCCTTTTCTTATCGAGAGTTCTTATTTGTTCAAGCAAAACTACAGAGTCTTTATTTAGTCCATACTCTTCAGAGGATATCTCCACGTGAGTAGGAAGTTTTGCTTTGTTTATCTGAGAAGTTATTGCAGCAACAATAACTGTTGGGCTGTACTTATTACCAACATCATTTTGAATAATGATAACCGGTCTTATTCCACCTTGTTCTGACCCAACTACAGGACTTAGGTCAGCATAAAATATATCTCCTCTTTTCACTACTGTTGTCATTTGGAAAATCACTCTCCGAAAGCTTCGCTTCATACTTTTTTAGCTCATCTATATCTTTTGCAAAGCCCATTTCTGAAATCTCAACATTTAATTGAGCCATCTCCATATATCCCTTCCTCATCTGTTCAATGAGGCTTAATCTTTTTTTCTCCTCAATATATAGTATTATAGCTTCCCGAATAAATTCACTTCTTTTTTTACAATCTTGCTCAAGTGCCTTATTAAATTCATTATTAAGTGATTCGGACAGGTTAACTACTAATTTTTTTGAACTTGACATGGGAACATTCCTCCTGGTAATCCTTATGTGCTAAATGCACAGGTAATTACTTCAAAATATACCTTCTCTTAAGCCTCTAACTAAAAGGATTTATAATAAAATATAAATAATATGTCTATATACGCCATATTCTTCCCTCAATGGCAATAAAAATATTTTACGTCTAGAGATAGACGCAAATATGTATATTTTAATTATAATTCACAGCATGTCAATATGTCAAAATAATTATGCATATTACAACATTTTTCCACAAGAAATACTATACATAATTTCTTATTTTTACAACCTTCCCCTGTCTTACATACACTCTTGGAACCCGTTTGCTTATCATACAAGTTACTTCGTAATTAATGGTTCCCAAAAGCTCAGCTATATCATCTGCTGTAAATTTAATTCCATTTTGTTCTCCCATTAAAATTACTTCATCTCCAACTTTAACTCCCTCAACTTCTGTGACATCAATCATACATTGATCCATACATATCCTACCTATTACAGGTACAAGCTTATCATTTACTATTACTTTTGCCTTGTTAAAAAGAAGTCTTGTATATCCATCCGCATAACCTACAGGAAGGGTTGCAATAATGCTTTCCTTACTTGTTTGAAATTTTCTTCCATAACTTATATATTCCCCAGGAGGAACCTTCTTTATGTGAACAATATTGGTTTTTAAAGACATTACTGGTTTTAAATCAATTTTTTCTTTATAAACTTCATTTGATGGATAATAACCATATAGTATTATTCCTGGCCTTACTGCCTCAAAGTGGGTCTCAGGCAAATCAATTATAGCAGCACTATTAGCAATATGTCTTATATTAATATTAATATCTTTTTCTTTTAATCTGTCATAAAACCAATTATACTTTTCAAACTGCATAGAAGTATATTCTTTATTTCTCTCATCTGCTGCTGAAAAATGTGAAAATAAACCTTCAATTACTATATTGGGCAATTTACTAATTTTATATACCTCTTCTACGCTTTCTTCATTAGGTAGAAAACCAATTCTCCCCATTCCAGTATCTATAGCTATATGAATTTTTGCTATTTTATTTTTCTTTTGTGCTAAAACAGATAACTCATGTGCTAGCTCATAAGAATACACAGTTTGTTCTATATCATATCTTAAAATTAAATCAATAAGACTTGGAGGCGTAAATCCAAGAATCATTACAGGGCATTCAAGCCCTCCTCTTCTAAGTTCTACAGCTTCATTAAGTACAGCTACAGCAATTCTAGTAGCTCCATTTTCAAGTAGTACAGGAGCTATATCCAAAGCACCATGGCCATACCCATCTGCTTTTATAACAGCTATAATATCCTTTGATATTGCTGCCTTCCTTATCTCTCTCATATTGTGTGCGAGTCTATCTAAATCTACTTCTGCCCAAACGGGTCTTAGATGCCTAAACACATTATCCCCCCATCCTTTGCTTACCAAAAATCAAAATCAATTAATTTTAAATAAATTATCATCTAACTCTGCAAATGGTTCAAAATTTTTATATATTACTTTTATATTCTCCTTGCCATCATCACCATATATTATAAGTTCTGTTGGCTTACAGCTCTTTCTCTCCACATAAAGTACAGCCCTTCTTATATCTTTACTTCCACCAGGTATGATAGATTCTATAAGCAAATACTCTATCTTATCTACAGTTTTAAAGGTATATTTTATCTCCTCATTTGTAAGGAGTAATCCTATATATTCTTCAATAAAACTCAATCTGTAGAGAAAATCAAAATCCTTATCAGTAGTATATTTAAGTCCATTCTTAACATCATTTACATAAATTTTATCTTCTTTATAGGTAAACACTCTATCATCCCCAAGGTTTAGCCTATACCCTTTGCCGTTTTTATAAAATTGCTTTCCAGTGTAAGTAACTGTCTGTTTTTCATTCTTTATTTGCATTTCAAACTCAGTGCTGTAACTATCCATATCCTTTAGAAAATCCGTTACTCCATTAGGATCCTTAGGCTTTTGTCCACATCCTACAAGTATGTTACTCACTGCCAATATAATAACTATAAGTATTAATAAAAGCTTTTTCTTCATTTTCCTCCCCCAAAAAACAAATTCCTCTATTAATACTATTCTTTACACTATTCATATATTCATTTTTACTTCACTATGAATAATAAACTATCATATATATTGGTAGTATGTCTAGAACCACTTCACCCTATTTTTAACTAAATACTGGCACTTGTCCTATGTCAGCATCTCATTTTTGCAATTCTTTTATTACAAAAGGTATACTATTGATTATGTGGCTGGCATTTACACAGAACATTTTCTCCGATAACTTTTCTCCTGCGTAGCCATGAATATATGTTCCAATGCATGCTGCTTCCATTGGCATATAACCCTGACCAATAAAGGAAGCAACCATTCCAGTAAGACAATCACCCATACCTCCAGAGGCCATAGAACTATTTCCTGTGGGGTTAATTATAGTAATTTCACCATCTGTAATTATTGTATTATAACCCTTAAGCAATACAATTACTCCATAATCCTTTGCAAATTGCTTAGCTACTTGAATACGGTTTTCTTGTATATACTCAATAGGAAATCCAGTAATCCTTGACATTTCACCTACATGTGGAGTAAGTACAATATCATTGTTTTTCTTTTTAAGCACATCTAGATTGTCTTTAAGCACATTTATACCATCTGCATCTATAACCAAAGGACACTTTGCCTTTTGGATTATATTCATTACAATCTCATAGGTACTATCATTAGTCCCCATACCAGGTCCTACAGCAATGGCATTACACCTTTCTATGAGCTTATTAACCTTTTCTTTATCTTCAAAGTCCATAGTCATTGCTTCCACAAGCTTTGAGCTTAAAACCTCAATTATATCCTTATTGCAGCATAATGTTACAAGTCCAGCTCCACTACGTACGGCCCCTTGTACTGCAATATAGGCTGCACCTGTAAAGCCCCTTGATCCAGCAGCTACAAGCACTCTTCCATAATCACCTTTATGTGCATATTTATCTCTAGTAATAAGATGATCCTTTACCATTTCTCTATCCATTATAAATTCATTTTCATGAAACTTATTAACTACAAACTCAGGTATTCCAATATCTTCTACTATTACATCTCCAGCAATTTTATCTGTACCATAGTTTAAAAAGCCCCTTTTATAGAGCTGAAAAGAAATTGTTTTATCAGCCCTTATACAATTACCTAAAGTAATTCCTTTATCACTGTCAAAACCTGAAGGCACATCAATTGAAATTATGTAAGAACTATTTTCATTTATAAGAGAGATAACCATGTCATACTCTCCCTCTACATTTTTACTAAGGCCAGTTCCAAATATGGCATCTATAGTGACCTCACTTCTATTTAACGACTCTCTAAACTCATTAGCATCTTCTACATTACTTAATCTATTAATTATAACGCCCATATTTTTTAATATGTCATGATTTATTTTACAATCTGCTGATAGTCCATCCTCCGTTCCAACCAGGAATACTTCAACATTTTTTCCCATAACAATAAGATGTCTTGCTACAGCAAAGCCATCTCCACCATTGTTGCCTTTACCACAAACAACTACAAAACTATTATACTTTTCTAGCTCAATATTCTTTATTACCTTAATAGCTGCATTTTCCATCAAAACAACTCCAGGTATTTTTAGTGTTTCAATGGAATAATTATCAATATTCTTCATTATCTGTCTTGTTGCAACTCTCATCTTTTTCTTCTCCTTCGAAAATTACATAAGCTATAGCATTTTCTTGCTCATGGGATATACTTAAGTGAAATTTATATTCTACATATTTATTAGTAAGGGTTCTTGCCTTTCCTTTTAATACTACTAAAGGCTTTCCCAATGCATTTCTATCAATTACAATATCTTTAAAGTTGAATCCCCTAAAGCCAGTGCCAAGTGCCTTTGCAACTGCTTCTTTTGCTGCAAATCTCCCAGCTACATACTCCGGCCTTAGATTTCTGCTCTTTAAATACTCTATTTCTTCCTTGTTGAACAATTTATCTAAAAATAAAGAGCTATTTTCTAAAGCTTCTTTTATTCTTTTGATTTCGACTATGTCTACACCAACGCCTAAAATCATAAAATCATCCCCTTAATTGGCTATACATCTATATTCTATCACTAAAGTCTTAAGCTTACTAATTTTTTTAATTGTTAAGTAAATGTAAAAAAGAGGATTAAAAATCCCCTTTAGTTTGTAGCTATTTCTTTTAATGCCTCATCAAAATCCACTATATATTCATCAATATACTCACCTAAAACATCTATAAAATGTACAGGTGAAACTCCATTATCATACAAAAGTTTTAAAAGATTATGTACCTTATGTCTATGAGGACTTATACTCACAACACAATCTCTTTCAATGTTCACCATTTGCCCGTTAACTATATCCTGCCTCTCAATCTCAATGCCATAAGATTGAAGTACTATAGGTTCATCCTCACAAGCAAGCGATATTTCACTTCTTACCAGTCTGTAAAAGTAGTTGTACTTTGTTTCTCCAAGATTTTCATTTTTGATTAAACTTTCAACAATCACCATAAACACCCCATCCTATAAAATTCATTAAATCCAATGTACTTGTCCACAACTGTTAAAAATAAAGATTTAACAAATCTTGTAGAACAGTACGTCACCTCCACAAAACTAACTTTATATACATACTATCACTTATTATCAGAATATTATGTCGTATCTTGAAGTAGTCAACCTACAACTTATCTTTTTAAATTGACATTAATAACATCAAGATACCATTTAGCACTACAGTTTAGGCTTGTCTTTTACAGTAATTACCTTTTATTTATGGGTATTTGTCGAATATTTAACTATTTTGACTACATTTCTTTTTTAAGACAATTGAATTAATACAATTAAGCATCAGTCTATCCGCAACTCCTAGGTATCTGCAAATATCTTCCAAAATTAATATTGAAACAATGACTGCCACATTATTATCGCCATGATACTCAGTAATCATATAATCTTCTTTGTACTTATCCAAAACGTCTTTTTTGCAGGTTACCTCGCTATAGATTTCATCTATTGTATTATAAATCACCGAATAGGATACCTTAATAAAGTCACACTGTGTTTTTTCGCTTCCATTTACTACTTCTTTTACTATTTTGTTTAAGGATGCATTTTTATAGTAGTTTTCAATATGCACGTTGTAATTATAACCTATATAGCTGCCTAAAATATTAGCGTCAATCAGTGCTACTTCGCCTTTGGTATTGAACATTATGCTGGCATCAATATTTTCTTTTCCCTCTTCCTTTAATTCTTCTACCATGTTCTTTATCCTATAGTTAAAGCTGCTGGTGAATTTTGAGTCTAGCACAAAATACTCTAATTCCCTAGCTGAAGCTACTGCCACAAATTCCGAGAACTTTCTATAAATTGTCCTTAAGTATTCTTTATTCATAAACGCATCAACTCCATTACCTTAATTATGATAAATTGCTCTTTATAGTATGACTAAGAAATGAAGTTTTTATTCATACGTTGAAATGGAGAACGGGAACGTGACCTTTAGCACACCATCTGCCAAAGATCACATCCCCGTTGCACTCATCCCATGTCATCCACATCATGTGCCAACCGAAACGTCCAAGTGGCACACTGCCAAGCGAAACGTCCCCGTGGCACGCCCCAGCATTTAATCCTTTTTAATATTTCTTTTCACCTTTTCATATTTTTCTTTAATTTCTGTTGCCTTATCAGCTTCAATATCATGATCAGAAAACTTTGCTTCGTTATAGATATTTTTCATCTCATCAAGAGGGTGGCTTCCTGCTTTAACACCACCTTCTACTGCTTTTAAATCTGTAAAAGCCTTTGTAACATTAGTAAGCTGTGTAGCTGTCATATGTTCTTTAAAGATTTCCTTTTCAAAAGTAACCTTCTCAAACTTTCTAAAGATATTTAAAACTTTAGTTCTATTGTCTGCTGATCTGAACAGGTCTTTAATTATACTGGATATTTTTCTTTCCCTTGTTTTTAATCTTTCAATTTTTTCCCTTGACTGAAGCTCTGTTTCAGCTCTATCTGCATTAAGCCTCTGTTTTTGGAAAAGCTTAAAAATAATATATATAATAACGAGTAGGATAATAACTTTTATAGCCGGATTTAACCACGCTGGAAAATTCCCACCCTCATTATTAATTAAAATGGGGTCCTTGCCCGTTTGGACTAGCGCTCCATCCACGTTACCAGCCCTTTTCTTAAACATTTCTTCAATAAGCTTACGTAAATATTCAACAAATCCTTCAAGAGGTCTCACAATTAAAAAGGCTAGTACAAAAATTATTTTTTCTAATACATAATTTATAGGTACATATAATATTTTTATAAAAGCTATTAAAGCTCTAAATACCTTTTCCCAGGATAATGCCATCATAGCCAATATAATTGCTATATTGGAAGCAACTCTTTTTCTGGTGTGCAGCTTGTAGGAATAAGCTCTTGCTTCCCTTTGCACAAGCACAGTAGACATTAAAAATATTATATAGAACCTTAATATTGACTTGCTGAGCTCCATATTAAGCATAGGAATTACTATACCAAGTGCAATCATTATATAAATCATCTGCTTAATTCTTGCTCTATATACATAATAATTGATATCTTCATCTTCTATTTTATAAAAAAGCAAAGTCATCAGTACTAAAGCTATAAAATCAAGCCAAAAGCCATTTCCTTTTATAAAATAGGTGGCTACAGCTGCAGTTACTGCTGGTACGATTACCACAATATATCTACTTGAATTTTTAGCATTCAGATACTGCATTAAATACACTACCACCGCTGCAAGTAAAAATATTCTAAAATCAATAACATTGTCAAAAAGGAAATTTCCGATTATAGCCCATAATATATATAAAAACAGTACTAAGCTTAGCGTAAACAAGGTCTTAACCTGTCTGTACCAACTCATACCCATCCCCCTTTCAATATACTCCATCTAATCTCTTATAGTTTAAACGAAGCCTTCTCAATACCATCTATAGCTGGAACTGAGGAATTTTCGGAGATATCAATAAGCTTTATTGTAAAACCAGAGCGTTTCAATTTTTTAAGTACATTTACACTTTCATCATTTAAGAAGGAAGTAATAATTATATACGTGGAATTTTTATTAAAATGCTTTGCTTTATCCAGCAGCATTTGCTCAAAAGTAACCTTTGGTGAGTAATCTATTCTTGCACAGAGCTCCAATATACTTTTAAAGGAATTTACCGAAGGCGCAACCTCCCCTTTTCCTTCACCGTTGTATGCCACCACATGTGCATTGGTCCACATCCCTGTAGGTATGCCTTCCTTGGTTGTTTTAAGTGCTATGGAAGAAGCTAATTTTACCCCTGTCTCCACAGCCTTTTCATCTATACTGTACCAATATGGGTCTCCACACTGCACATTGAGTATAATCATAAATTCTAGTTCGGAGGTATAATCGTAATCCTTAACCATAAGCTTGTTCATCTTAAGGCTCGACTTCCAATGTATATCCTTCATTCTGTCCTCAACGGTATATTCTCTTATTCCTTTAATGTAGAGAGGATCCTTATGTATCCATCTCTTTATTACATTATCTCCATAAAGATTTGTAGTTTCAAATCCTACCCTTTCAACATCTACTAGTTTTGGATACACTAAAAGCTCAATATAGTCTTCATAAATTTCGTCCTTAGTAAGAAAGCCAAAATAATCTCCAATTGTTACTCTTATGTCCTTTATTAAATAAGCTCCTCTTTTCTTTGCCTTTACCTCATATGAACGCCTTAGCCTTTCATACCAAAGAACGTTTAGTCTGCTTACATGGTATATAGCATCTTCTTTTGTAAATTGAGCATCATCATCCTCTAAGAACCCTAGGTCACTGGGAATTACCTCTTTAAGAAGTAAAAAAGATATGGGCAGCCATTTGTTATTCTCCACTACTATAGTAATATTAAATTTTTCTCCCTCCATCACCTCTGACTTTAAAACTTCCCTTTTCACCGAAAGCTTTTCAAAGCCCTTCGTTCTTGTATACTCTGCAAAAAGAATGAGGAAGATAATTATAAATAAGAATATAAAATATCCTATCATTTTTGTACCCCTATAAATTTTCTAGTGGAGTTTTTAGAGTGTTGAGTATTTCTGTTATAACCTCTTCTGCTCTATTAGAAATAGTATTTATATCGCTTTTCAAAATAAGCCTATGAGATAAAACCGGAACTGCCATCTCCTTTACATCCTCTGGAATTACATAGTCTCTCCCTCTTATAGCAGCTAGTGCTTGGCTCCCTTTCATAAGACTAAGAGAAGCTCTAGGACTGCAGCCAAGCTCTACACTTCTATGTTTTCTTGTAGCATTTATTATTTCAATAATATAGTTTTTTATTTCTTCATTTACATGCACTTTAGTGTAATTTTCCTGAACATATTCAATTTCCTTAATATCAATAACTGCTTCCAGTGAATCTAGTGGATCAGCCTCCATAAATCTATCCAATATATTCTTTTCTTCAATAAACTCTGGATAACCTAGGCTAAGCTTAATGAAAAATCTGTCTAGCTGTGCTTCTGGAAGTGGAAAGGTTCCAAACTGTTCTACTGGGTTTTGAGTTGCTATTACAAAAAATGGCCTATTAAGCTTTATGGTATTTCCTTCAACAGTTATCTGTCTTTCCTCCATGCATTCTAGTAATGAAGATTGAGTTCTAGGTGTAGCTCTATTAATTTCATCTGCTAAAACAAATTGACTTAGTAATGGCCCCTGTCTAAATTCAAAATCCCCTGACTTTTGGTTATAGTAGTATATTCCAGTTAAATCAGAAGGCAAAAGGTCTGGTGTAAATTGTATTCTTTTAAAGCTGCAATTCATGGATTTTGCCATAGCCTTAGCAAGCTTTGTCTTTCCTAGACCAGGAACATCCTCTAAAAGCACATGTCCTGAACAAATAAAAGCTACAATTACCTTATCAATTTTTTTATTTTTCCCGATGATAACCTTACTAACATTGCTATTGAGCTTTTCTCTAAACTCCACAAACTTTAATACATCCATCTAAATAACCCCCATTATATCTAGTTATGATATTTTCTAAAGTAGTTAAATCAATTTACATACAATTAAATTCTCATATGTAATACCATCTAATTATATCACTATTCTGTATTTATTCATAAGAAATATTGATATATTTCATGCATACCTATGAAAAAATCCAATTGAATAATTTTTATTATAGCTTTTATAAATTTACTGTTAACCTTTTATATATTTTATGATATACTATTTTCAGGTTAATATATAAACTACAGGAGGGATGCGTGTGACTAAGGTCAAGGCTTGCCTGTTCGATTTGGATGGCGTCATAGTTGATACAGCTAAATATCATTATTTAGCATGGAAAAGACTTGCTAGTGAACTAGGCTTCGAATTTACTGAAGAGCACAATGAGAGATTAAAAGGTGTAAGCAGGATGAAATCTCTAGAGATACTTTTAGAGGTTGGTCATAAACAAAATCTTTTTACTGAAGAAGAAAAACTTAAAATGGCTGAAAAGAAAAACAACTGGTATGTAGAATATATCTCTCAAATGGATGAATCAGAAATACTTAAAGGTGTAAAAGAATTTATGGAGTGCATAAGAGCTAATGGTATAAAAACTGCACTTGGCTCCGTTAGTAAAAATGCTATGACTATATTAAACAATATTGGCATGGTTAAGTATTTTGATACAGTTATAGATGGAACTAAAATTACTAATGCAAAACCAGATCCCGAAGTTTTTCTTAAAGGTGCTGAAGAATTAGGAGTAGCTCCTAATAGCTGCGTAGTATTTGAAGATGCAAAAGCTGGAATCGAAGCTGCTAGAAATGCTGAAATGCATTGTATTGGCGTAGGTTCACCATTGATACTGGATAAAGCAGATTTTACAATAATGTCTTTTGAAGAAATGACTCTAGAAAGATTAGAATTTTAATAAGTTTAAGTATGCTTGGTTAGTTAATTTGCTAGCCATAATTTTAGGCCTATTGCGCAAACGGTTGCCCAACCTTTTGCGACATATTTTGAGGATTTATTGACTCTAATCATTGGTTTTTTAACCAAAATAACTAATGATAGAAATAATACTTTATAACTAAAAAAGCAGGTTAAAGTCCCAAATGGACTTTAACTGGTAACTTGTGAACGAAGTGAACAGATTACCCCCTGTTCCACAATAAGGAGGATTTGATATGAAGCAATATTTTAAAATAGATGAATGGCGCATCATAGAAGAAGGTTTTAACCCTGAAGAAAACAAAGTTGCAGAAAGTGTATGCAGCATTGGAAATGGCCATATGGGACAAAGAGCGAATTTTGAAGAAAGCTACAGTGGTGACACTCTTCAAGGTAGCTACATGGCTGGAGTTTATTATCCAGACAAGACCAGAGTTGGTTGGTGGAAAAACGGATATCCCGAATACTTTGCAAAAGTACTTAACTCAATAAATTGGATTGGAATAGACATAAAGGTTGATGGAGAAACCTTAGATTTAGCTAAATGCAAAATTCTTGACTTCACAAGAATACTGAATATGAAGGAAGGCTATCTTCACCGTACTTTTACTGCAGAGCTTCCAAGCGGAAAAACAGTAAAAGTAGATGCAAAAAGATTTGTAAGTATAGCACGTAAAGAAATCGGAGCTATTAGATACTCAATTACTCCAGTTAACTTTAGCGGCAAACTAGAAATAACGGCTTATCTTGATGGAGATGTTAAAAATGAAGATTCAAACTACGACGAAAAATTTTGGGATGAAGTTTCAAAGAACGTATCCTCAGGGGAAGCTTCACTGGTAGTAAGTACTAAAAAGCTTGACTTCCATGTATGTTCAACTATGAAATTTGATATTGTACAAGTTGGAAGAAAAATAAATGTTACAGCAGACACTATAGAAAAAGAAAAGTATGTTTCAAACACTGTAGTTCTTCTTTGTAGTAAAGGTGAAGAAACTGTTATTTACAAGTATACTTCCAATGTAACTTCAAGAGATCATGAGAAAAGTGAACTAATAAATGTAAGTAAAGCTGCACTTCTAAAAGCTTATGAGCTTGGATTTGAAGCTCTACTTGAAGAGCAGGCAAATGCTTGGGCAGACAAGTGGAAGGAAAGCGACATAGTAATTGAAGGAGATTCCTCTGCACAGCAAGGAATAAGATTTAATATATTCCAGTTAAATCAAACCTATACTGGTAAAGATGAAAGACTTAACATAGGTCCTAAAGGTTTTACTGGTGAAAAATATGGTGGAAGTACCTACTGGGATACTGAAGCATATTGTATTCCCTTCTATCTAGCAACTGCAGATGAAGATGTAGCCAGAAACCTTTTAATCTATAGATACAAGCATCTTGAAAAAGCAAAGGAAAACGCTAAAAAGCTTGGTTTCTCAAAAGGTGCACTATATCCAATGGTTACAATGAACGGTGAAGAGTGCCATAATGAGTGGGAAATAACCTTTGAAGAAATCCATAGAAATGGTGCTATAGCTTATGCAATCTATAATTATGTAAACTATACTGGAGATAAAGCTTACCTTGGTGAATATGGTTTTGAAGTGCTTTCTGAAATCTCAAGATTCTGGGAAGAAAGAGTTCACTTTGCAGTTCCTAAGGGAAAATACGTAATGCATGGAGTAACTGGACCAAACGAGTACGACAATAATGTAAATAATAACTGGTATACAAATAGAATTGCAGCATGGACCTTAGATTATACAATTGAAGTTATGAATTATCTAAAGGAAAAGGAACCTGCTAGATTTGAGGAACTTAATGCAAAGCTTCAAATTAAAGATGAAGAAATAGCTAAATGGAAGGATATAGTTGCAAACATGTACTACCCAGAGGATAAGGAACTTGGTATATACTTGCAGCAGGATAACTATCTTGATAAAGAGCAAATCCTTGTTAAAGATTTAGATCCAAAAAATCTTCCACTAAACCAAAACTGGTCCTGGGATAGGATACTACGTTCCTGCTTTATAAAACAAGCAGACGTTCTACAAGGTCTATACTTCCTAGAACACCTTTATGATGATGAAACTATAAGAAGAAATTTTGAATTCTATGAACCAAGAACAGTACATGAATCCTCCTTATCTCCTTGCGTTCACTCAATTTTAGCAGCAAAGCTTGGAATGCAGGAAAAGGCTTATGAAATGTATTTGAGAACCTCAAGGCTTGACCTTGATAACTATAATAATGATACAGAAGATGGCTGCCATACAACTTCCATGGCAGGAACCTGGATGTCTGTAGTTCATGGCTTTGGAGGTATGAGAGTTAGAAATGGACAGCTTCAGCTAAATCCTTTCATTCCAGGCCACTGGAACTCCTTCTCCTACAAGGTAATGTTTAGAGGTGCTCTATTAAAAATAAATGTGACCAGTGAAAATTTAATAGTAAGCAATGAGTCAGAAAATGCTATTACCCTTTCAGTACATGGCAGCACCTACACAGTATCAGGTAATGAAACTTTAAATATTGCTTGTTAATAATAGAGCAGCAGTTTTAACACAAAACTGCTGCTTTTTCTTAACTTTACTATATGTCTATTAATAATATATAACCTGAAATTAAAGCAGTACAAGTAACATATTTTCTAATCTATTCATATATTGTACTAGCCCTATACAATTAAGGCTTACTCTATTTCACCAAATATGGTAAGGGAGGGTCCCTATGGAACATCTATATTCTCCTAATGGATATTCTGCTGGACATATACAAGGTAATACCATATATAATAAAAGGCATAAAAGGTTAGGTTATATAAAAGGCTGTGAAATATATGACAAACATCATCATTACAAAGGATGTATTCGTGGAAATCAAGTCTTTGACAAAAGGGATTGCTGCGTCGGATATGTTAATGGAACTATGGTTCTAGACAGAAATTATAATGTAGTAGGTTATGTCCACAGCAGCCTTTTCAGCTTATTTGCAGCAGCAGCATTGTTCTTGCTATTCTTTTAATAGCTTATATTTTAATATTAACTTTTTCTAACCTGATATTAGAATTTTAATAGTCTATAATTAAAATGCAGTGAGCTTTAAAAAACTCACTGCTTATTTATTGTGCTGAATCAATCAATATTCAAAGTATTTGTTCTGTAGATAGCTTTGCTAAGTCCCTTAGCTACATTACTTTGCACCTTCCACAAGTCCAAACTTCTGCCATGCTTCAATATAATCTAAAAGAAATAATTCTTCTTCTACTATTCTACCAACTACATTAGTCTTTCCTGAATTCTCCATGTCCTTAAGAGCTATTTGCAGTTCCCCTGCATAATGACCATAAAGGGATGTATCAATTAAAATATCTCCTCTCTTAATTTCTGGAGTATTAAATGGAACAAACTCATGCCCCTTATACTTAACTCTGCTTTGAGTAGACCTAATTAAATATTCAGAAACGTCCCCTCTATTAAAGTGAAGTTCCTCTAATACAATTTTCTTTTCTATTTCAGGTATATTATCTACAAGCTCTACATCAAAGGTCTGCTTCTCTTTATTTATCTTGCTTAAAGCTTTTAATTCCTTCTCAGAAGCAAAGGCATTGGCTATAATAACATCATCCACTAGCCCAGTTGCAAATAAATGTTTCACTTGTGCAGTAACGGGCATCTCTCTGTGCATTTCCAAGGTACATAACCCTTCTTTTACAGGCCAAGGTCCAAAAGTAGCATCATTGGAAGACACAAATGCCGCTGTTCTAACACCATATTGTTTAAAATCCTTTGAACACTTTATAAAGTGATCATAGCTTAAACCAGAATATCTATGAGGATAAAAATTATGACATCCTAATAGTTTTTCAGTATTTGGCTTATAGCTCATAATGTTTTCTAAATACTTAGTACCATTGCTCATATTTATTTCAATATATAAATCATAAGGATTAAAAGTCATTAGTGACTCTTCGCTGCCGGTGTATCCTATATCTAGTCTTATTCCATAGGCACCAAGTTCATGAAAAAAGCTTAAATCATTATAACTTATACCAAGTTCTCCAAAAACTCTTGGACTTACATCAGCTATTACCTGCATTCCCAAGCTGTTAGCTTCGCTAATTACCTGTTTAAACTCTTTAATAATTTTTTCTTTATCTCCTTCAACAGATAAAAGACAAGTGAATACTCTCTTAAAACCGTATTTATGTGCAAGCCTTAAATATGCTATATTGTCTTCCATGCTAGCATGACCTGGATAAACTGAAATTCCTAATTGTCTCATATTAATTTCTCTCCTCCATTTCACTTTTTATCTTCAAGCAATCTTTTACTTTTGTCCAATCCAGCTTCTTCTTCCTGGGGTTATGTTACCAAGTACTACTCTTTCCTTTGCACCAGTAGCTCCTATTACATTGCTGCAGCTGCCATTTAAGGTTTCATTAGCAAGTACTGCAAAGGCTATAGCTTCTTTAGCATCAGAAGAATATCCTATTTCCTCTTGAATCATTACCTTACACTCAGGCAGGTATTCTTTTATCATCTTTACAAGTGTATTATTATAGCTTCCTCCACCGCCTAAAATCACTTCATCTATAGGGCATTTTTCAAAAACAAACCATCTATAATTATCAGCAATAGATTTTGCTGTAAAGGCAGTTACTGTAGCTATCAAGTCTTCAGCTTTAAGATATCCCCACTTGTGAAGAAGCTTATCCACAAATTGACTCCCAAAAAGCTCACGACCTGTGGTTTTTGGTGGAGCTGCTTTAATATATTCAATTTTCATAAGCTCCTCTAATAGCTCTTCGTTAACCTTACCTGCAGCAGCTATTTCTCCACCCTTATCATAGCTTACACCTTTAAGTCTTTTAGTAACTTCATCCATAATCATATTACCAGGGCCTGTATCAAAGGCATGCATATCATCTAAGCTGCAGTTTTTAGGCAGTATTGTCACATTTCCTATGCCGCCTATATTTTGAAGTGCTCTATTCTTATCGGATTTATATAAAAGGTACTCTGTATAAGGAACTAGTGGAGCTCCTTCTCCTCCTGCTGCCATATCCATAGTTCTGAAGTTTGAAACCACAGTTGTTCCTGTCTCATAGGCTATTACCGCTGGTTCCCCTATTTGAAGTGTAGATTTTATAAAGCTTCCATAAGCTCTTGGTATATGAAAGGAAGTTTGTCCATGAGAACCTATGAAATCTAGTCTTTCTAGTGGAATTTCTGCCTTCTCGCATACCTTTTTAACTGCATCTGCGAAAAGATAGCCTAACTTAAAATTCAAACTGCATATTAGCTCCACTGAGGATTTATCAAGGGTAAAGGAATTTCTTATCTCTTCTTTAATATCTTCAGGTATTTTTTCATTAATGAATTCAATAAGCTTTACCTCAGTATTTTCAGCAAAACCTTCAATTTCAACTAGTGCCGCATCTATACCGTCTAGTGATGTACCGGACATAAGTCCAACAGCATACTTTCCCATAATTTTCACCCTCCTATTTATTTCTATGGTTTAAATAAACCAATTCTTATAAATTAATCAATATCTCTACTATATTTCCTAAGTCATTGCTGTCAAATTCTATTTCTAAGGTTGACTCTAAATCCCTAAGTCCATCCTTTAGATAGATGTATATATCTTGATGTCTTGCTAAAATTAAATCTAAATTTCTGCATTTATCTCTTTCTTCCCTATTTATAAGTCTTTGAACTAGGCAGCCAAAGTGCATTAGCAGTCCATTTAATTTTTCGCTATCTAAGTGTATTTCAAACACATATTTTATAGTTGAAATTATCTCCATAAAGCTATTTACAATATAATCAGCATGCTCTAGCTCCAGATAATCCATATAAATGCTTTTTATATTTCTTATAAGCTTCTCATCGTTAATATGCTCTTCAAAATCCTCACCCATGAATTCCTTAAAAAACTTATCCATAGGTATATAATCAATTCCATCTATTTTCAAGTCAAAGGCACTTATAATTGATACAATATTTGTATCCTTTCTTATGTTCTCAATTGCCTTTTTAAATTCTTCTTTGTCCTTTATGCTCAAATTAATAACTTCATATTTATCCTTACTAAATTTACTATATATAATTTCCTTTAGTTTTTGTGCAGTCCCTTCACCTGTTGAGCAAGCAGTAATAATTACTTCCTTCTTTTGTTTTACAGGCTCTCCCATAAAGCTTCCTAAGTATCTGCTTTCAAAATCTACTGATTTAACTATTTCCTCTAAGCTTTGATTCATAAGAGCCTTTCTTGTAGCTTCAATAACAATTGCAGTAGTAACCATATCCACAGCATTGACTTCAATTCCTGTGCTGCTTTTAATTATTTTGTCAAAGAATTTAAGTGAGCCCATATCCACTAAAAGTATGGCCCCTACCCCCTCTTGCTTTTCCTTTATAAGCTCTTCTATTTTATGAAGTGCAGTCTCTGGCTTCATGGAAAGCGGCATATCAAAACCTGTAGCATGATTTGTATTTAAAAGCTGATTTGTAACCTCAGCCATGGAAGAAGCTGTACTGTTTCCATGCATAGCAACTATTACAGCTACTCTGCCCTCTGTTTCCTTTATATCCGCTGCAAAAAACATAGTAATAAAGCCTATTTCATCCATTGGTACTGTTACCTCATACTTTTGCTCTAGTTTTTCACACAGCTTCATGGCCATCTTAAATTCTTCCGGATACTTTCTTCTTATTTCATCAATTTTAGGATTTTCAATAATTCTACCTTCCCTTATTCTTCCAAGAAAAGTATCTATGTGAACCAAAAGCCCTAAAAAAGTATTTTTCGAAATTTTTCTCTTTAATTTATATTCAGCGAGGTACATGAAATTGTTCAAAAAGTCATAAAGATCATTATTTACTATTCTCTTTATATCATCTTCTCTGGAATGATTTTTCATCCTAGATAGATAATTGTTTATGAAGTTTTCAACCTCATTTGAAATTTTATTCTTGATTTCTTCTTCTTGAAGACCTTTTTTCTTTAACTTTTCTGTTCTGGTTTCTATAAACTCATAAAGGTTTCCAGAAAGACTATATTTGTCTTCTACACCCTCATTGTTTAGTTCTATACTGCTGCTTATTTTAAGCTTAAGATCCTTAGTACTAACTTTTTTTGACACTAAAAGCCCAGCCCTTACTTCATCTGAAAAGTCCTCTAGCTTAATCTTTACCCTATGCTCAGTAAACATAGTTCTTAGAAAAGCTTTTGCACAGGCAATTTGAATATGGCTTTTCAGCTCACCAATATTATTGGGACATTCATAGTTTAAAAGCGCTATAAAAGCATCCTCTTCCACTTCAACTTTCTTTCCTATTCTTTTTGATTCCTCTTCAAAAAAGTTTTCAATAAGGCTCACTCTCTCATCTACTGTTCTCTCTCGAAGGCTTGGCAGAGAGATTGTTACTGGTATTCTTCTCTTAAAGGTCTTTAATAATGATGACTCAATATTTTCAGTAGTGGCACATATAATCATAGTACTGATGCTTATTTCCTTAGTACTTCCAAGCGGTATATATTTACCTTCATCTATGAGGGTAAAAAGCATTTCCTGCCCCTCAGCTGGAAGCCTATGAACTTCATCTAAGAACAATATGCCATCTCTAGCTTTTTCTATAATTCCCTCTCTATCCTCTGAAGCTCCTGTATAAGCTCCCTTTTTAACTCCAAAAAGGTGTGCTACTAGAAGCTGTGGATTGTTTGCATAATCAGCACAATTAAACACAGCAAAGCTAAAACTGTCCTTAATTTTGTTTATTTCTAAGGCGTATTTAAACATACATTTAGCAAAGTAAGATTTACCAACCCCTGTTTCTCCCACAATAAGAGTATGAAGTCCCCTTGGAGGGTATACAATTGCAGCTTTTGCTAGGGCTATAGGGTGTTTAAGACTTGAATCCTTACCTATAATAATTTCAAATATAGAGCTTTTTTCTTGCAGCTCTTTACCTTCAATTTTATCACTATTATTCAAATCATTTACATAATAAAGTACAGGCCTGCCTTCGCTCTTAGAAACAACTCCTTCTCTAACAAGCTTTCCAAGTTCTCTGGCCACATTAGTCCTTTTCATATTAAGGAGCCCTCCTAAATATTCAGTACTAATACCTAAAACACTTCCCTGTTCTCTTAGCTGCTTGCTGCACTGTTCTCTTAGTGTGTTATAAACAATCTCTATCTTCAATATTTATCCCGCCTTATTTGTTTTTCTTATAATCTATTATACCCCTAACTTCATTATTTTCTAATTTTATCCTTGTTATTTCAAAAAACATTATACACATTACACAGAATATTAAAAGGAGTATATTCCATACAATAGGATTAATATTATCAAATACTAGTGAAGGTATAATTAAAATAAGTGGAGCTGTGCCTCCCACTATCCATCGATTAACATTAAACTTTTTAAGTACTGCCTTTGTAAAATACACTGAACCTAAAAACATGGCTATTATAAATATTATATATAGTACTTTTGATATCATAAATATCCCCTCTATTTATTGTGGATTATTTTTAACATTTCTACCATTTGCTCAATAAGATTTTTCTCTGCAATAGCAGTCATAAGCTGATCTTGAGCATGTACCATTAACAGCGACATTTTTAAGTCTTCACCGTTAAGTTCTGCTTGAATAAGTTTTGTTTGAGTATTGTGTGCCAAATCTAACTCATCTTGAGCCCTTTTTAATAGCTCCACTGCTTTTTGAATTTCTTTTTCTCTTGCTGCCTTTAGTGCATCATATGCAAACCCTCTTGCATCTCCACCATGTGATATTATTTCAAAGATTTCCTGTTCCATCAGATTACCTCCATAATGTTGTTAATTCTAGCCTTTTTATGGCACCAAGGCATTTAGCCTCGGTGCCTTAATATTATTTAAGCTGCCTCTGACTGCTGTTCTTCTGCAATCATCTTCTTTTCATATGCCTTAAAGAATGGATAGTAAATTACTAGTGCTACAGCAATGTTGATTACTACAAGTACTGCTGCTCTCCAGTCTCCTCTAGTTGCCATATATGCTCCTATAGGTGCTGGCAGTGTCCAAGGAGCTATAATTGAAACCCTAGCCACAAGTCCTGCTGCAGTAGCTGCATAAGAAATTACAGCATTAACTACTGGTGCTAAAATAAATGGTATAGCTAGAATTGGGTTCATAACTAATGGAGTACCAAATATTAATGGCTCATTAATATTGAATAAACCAGGTATTATAGAAAATCTTCCTACTCTTTTTAGATATTCTGATTTTGAGAAGCACATTAGCATTGCAAGACTTAATGTTGCTCCTGCTCCACCTATCCATATAAACCATTGGAAGAATGGCTCTGGTGCTATATTTGGAAGAGCATGTCCAGCTGCTACAGCTGCTGTATTCTGATCAAGAAGTACAAGCCATACTGGTCTAACTAATGAACCTATAACTGACATACCGTGAACACCGGCTGCCCATAAAACTGTGATAAATAGAACTGGTACTATAACTCCACCTAAGCTGTTTCCTGTAGCATTTACTACAGGTCTAAATAAATTCATTATAGCCGTTTGTATATCGAAGTTTAACCAAACTCTTATAAACCAAATTACAGTTATAATTACTGCTGCTGGTATTAACGCTTCAAAGGATCTTGAAACAGATTCTGGAACCTGTTCAGGCATTTTAAGTGTAATATGGTATTTCTTTAATAGTCTTAAAGTTTCAACTGCAAAAATCATACATATAATTGCCACAAACATACCGGAACCACCAAGGTTACCCATTGGAAGTACCCATCCCATAGGAGCTCCGCCAGCAACTCCTGCCTTAGTAGCATTAGCAATAAATGCATCTGCATTCATTGGAATAACTGTAAGAAGAAAAGCTGCCAGTGATAGAACACCACCGCTTACTCCATCCAGCTTATAGGATTTAGCCAGGCTATATCCCATTCCATAAGCTGCATAGAGCGACATGAGCCCCATAGTTATTCTAAAAGGCACCATTATTTTACCCACATTTGGCTTTACTGCCTCTGCCCAAGCTGGTACTGGAGGCTGCGCAATAATTAAGAAAAATGAACCTACAATAATTAATGATAGCGTAGAGATAACTCCGTCTCTTATAGCTCTTAAGTGTCTTTGTTCAGATAATCTTGCCATTGGCGGCATAAACTTTTCTTCAATCCATTTTAAAAACCTTTCCATCCCTTTTTCCTCCTATGCTTTATCTTACGTATTTTTTTATTTGTTCTAGAACCTTTGGTGCTCCTATTGGTGTGTATCCCATTGGTACAATAAGCTCTACTGGTACATTAACTGCACCTGCAGCTTCCTGAAATACTGCAAGTCTATGCTTTACTTGAGGTGCTACAATAGCTAAGTCATATCCACCTGATTTAAGCTCATCCTCAAATTCCCCAGTACCAACAGCCTTTATTTCTAGCGGAAAGCCTTTTTTATCTGCTTCTTGCTTAATAGCCTTAACTACTATAGAACTAGACATACCCCCAGAACAAACCATCAAAACTTTCATTTGTTATTCCTCCTTAGATTATAATTATTTATCATGTTATATGTATATTTATATAGCAATTGTCATGCCAACTTTAAAAATTGGTGAAATTGCAAGGTTTTAAAAATAGTGTATCATCTTTTAAGATAAACGATACACTATTTTTTTAGTGTTTTGATACAGTTTTAATGAATTTTGTTACACTTTTTTATTAATAATAATACTGAATACATATACTGTATAGATTAGAACTTATTTTTACTTTCTCCTTTTCGGATTATTTCAATAAGTTCCCTAAAATGTATTGATTTATTTCCATTTTTATATTATAATTATCTACAAATAATGATTGTTATTTAACAAACAATATCGGATTTTTTATATAAATTTTAATAGTAAAGGGTGATTTTTTATGTTAAAAGCTTTAGAGGTAAAAAAAGATATACATTGGGTAGGATCACTGGATCCAGAGCTTAGAGTATTTGACATTGTAATGTACACTCCTTATGGAACAACTTATAACTCTTATGTAGTTAAAGGAAGTGAAAAAACTGCTATCTTCGAGACTGTTAAAGAAAAAACATTTGAACAATACCTTGAAAGACTTAAATCACTAAATATTAACTTTGATGAGATAGCTTATATTGTAGTGGACCACACAGAACCAGACCATGCAGGTTCTGTTGGCAAGCTTTTAGACTATGCTAAAAATGCCAAAGTTGTAGGTTCAGCACCTGCAATAAGATTTTTAAAACAAATAGTAAACAGACCTTTTGAAGAGATAGTTGTTAAGCATGGTGATACACTCAGTCTTGGAAATAAAACCTTAAAATTTATTGATGCTCCATTTTTGCATTGGCCAGATTCTATATATACTTATATAGAGGAAGATAATTTACTTTTAACCTGCGACTCCTTTGGAAGCCACTATTGCTTCGAAGGTATGTACAATGACTTAATTCCAGAAGATAAAAGATCAGAATATATGGAGGCATTAAAATACTACTACGACTGTATCATGGGACCCTTTAAAACTTACGTATTAAAAGCTCTTGATAAGATAAGCAAACTTAAAATAGATACTATATGCACTGGTCATGGACCAATATTAAGAAAAAACATTGAAGAATACTTTGAACTCTACAGAAAATGGAGTACAGAAGTTGCACCAGCAGATGGAAAGACAAGAGTAGTGCTCCCCTATGTAACTGCTTATGGCTACACTGAACAGCTTGCTCAAAAGATTGCTGAGGGTATAAAATCTCAAATTAATGATGCTATTATTGATATGTACGATGTAATCTACCACAAACAAGAGGATATACTTGAAAAAATATACTTTGCAGATGCGGTACTCTTTGGTTCTCCAACTATTAACGGAGATGCCTTAAAGCCAATCCTAGATATTCTAACAATTATGAACCCACTTGTTCACGGCGGCAAGATTGCAGGTGCCTTTGGTTCTTTTGGATGGAGCGGTGAAGCAGTACCAAATATAGAAGCAAGGCTTAGAGCCCTAAGAATGAAGCTGGTAACCCCTGGTCTTAAGATAAATTTCAAGCCTAACGAAGCTGAACTTGAACAGGCCTTTAAGTATGGTGAAAGTGTAGCACTTAAAATCAAGGAAGTTCAAAGTAAAGGTGTTAAACCTTTAGATCGTTCAAACGTTAAGCTTTGGAAATGTATAGTTTGTAATGAAGTATTCGAAGGAGATATGCCTCCTGAAGTTTGCCCAGCATGTGGTGCAGATAAATCACAATTTATAGAAGTAAAAAAGGAAAAACTAGAATTTAAAGTATCTAAAAAAGAAAAGTACGTTATTATAGGCAATGGCGCTGCAGGCTACTACTCTGCAGATGCTATTAGAAAGAGAAACCCAGAAGCAGAAATACAAATTATATCCGGTGAAAAAGCTCTTACCTATTATAGGCCTCAGCTATCGGATTTACTAGTTGAGGAAATAAATGAAAAGAGATTTTACTTATCCCCAGAAAAGTGGTATGAAGATAAAAATATAAAACTACTTCTTAATACATGGGTGGAAACAATTAATAGTGAAAAAAATACTGTAACACTACAAAGTGGAGAAGAAATAAGCTTCGATAAGCTAATAATTGCAACAGGAAGCTCAAACTTTATACCTCCTATTACTGGTGTAAAAAAGCAAGGCGTATTTACTCTTAGAGATATAGATGATTTAAATAATATTAAAGCTGAAATGAAGAGTGCTTCAAATGCAGTAGTAATTGGCGGAGGCATACTTGGAATCGAAAGTGCTGCAATGCTTAAACAATCTGGCCTTAATGTAACTGTAGTAGAACTAGTTCCTAGACTTCTTCCAATTCAACTTGATAAGGAAGGCTCAGAGCTCTTTGAAAGTGAAATTCAAGGTTTTGGTATAACTACACTAAAGGGAGAAGCTGCAGCAGAAATCCTTGGAAATGAACATGTAAGTGGTGTTAAGCTAAAGAGTGGAAAAATTATTGATGCTGATTTAGTAATCTTCTCTGTTGGAATAAGACCAAACAAAGCTCTAGCTGAAAAAGCTGGAATAAAGGTAGACAGAGGCATAATTGTAAATGAGCATATGGAAACCAGCAGTCCTAACATCTATGCCTGCGGTGATGCAGCTCAAGTTAATAATAAGGTATATGGCAACTGGCCTGCTGCTATAGAAATGGCTAAAGCAGCTGGTGCTAATGCTGTAGGTGATACAGTTTCCTTTAAAGATTTTGTCAACTCCACAATATTCAGTGAATTGGGCTTAGAGCTGTACAGCATAGGTGAAATTCCTGAAGCAAGTGCAGAGATAATTGAACTTGGCAGTAAAGATGAGTCAGCTAAGATATATAAAAAATTATTCTTTAGAGATCATAAGCTCATTGGAGGTATTCTCTTAGGTGACAAGTCCAAAGCAGTTAAATTGAGTAATGCTATTAAAACTGGCGACACCCTAGCAGAAGTTTTAAAGAAAGGTATACTGTAAACTATCATAAATCTTCAAAGTAACAAAAATAACAGTCTAGTACTCCAATTAATACCAGACTGTTATTTTTATTATTCTATATTAATAAACAAGTAATATTAACGCCCTGACTTTCTTAGTTCAATTAACTATAATTGCCGTTCTCTAATTTAGCATTAATATAAAAATATCTATCTAATCACTATAATACTTATATGATATATTATTCTATGATTATAGTGACCTATTATTAATACATAATTGCTATAGAATTGGAGATATAATTAACTTAAATAACATTTGATTCCTCAATAAAAAGTTCGGAGTTCTCATTTCTATCATTTGTCTTTATTTTATTTTTAAAATGTGCAAAATATATAATACCACCAAGTATCGCCAAACAGATGTTTACAACTGTAGCACTTCTAAACTCAATAGGTATTGATAGTACTCCTAACGCAATCAGCTGCCATACAATAGTTATTATCAAGAGCGGAGTAGCTAACCATCCAAGGTTAAAGTTATTTTTCTTAAACTTTATATTTTTTCTAACGCTCGCGTAGCTTATTAGTGTTATGAGATAATATACGCATGGAAGCGCTGCTGAAGCTATTGCCAAAACTGTTGGAGTTGAAAAAATTGTGAACATTACTCCACAAGCCCAAAGTAGAACACAAGCAGGGATTGGTATCCCACTTTTCTGGTCTACCTTTTTAAAAATGCTGCTTGCAAAGAAGGCGTTATCTCTTGCCATAGCGTAAACTGTTCTAGAAGCAGAGGTCATAAAAGCTAATCCACATGCAAAAATAGAAACAGTTACAACAATTAAAAAGAGCTTTCCAATTACAGAACCTAAATTTGACTCTATGATTAAAGGTAATGGTGAACTTGATGAATACACTGCAGGTAAACTTTTAATACTAAGCACTGCTGCTATAAGGAATAATGTACCAAAAATTGTACTCAAAACAATAGATGCAACCATAGCTTTTGGAATATTTTTTGACGCATTATGAGTTTCTTCACTCATACTAGCAGCTGTTTCAAATGCGACAAGTGTATAAAAGCCCATGAGTGATGACATTAAAAAAGGTATGAGTAAGGAATGTCCAGAAACTGTTGGATTTACAGCTACAAGATTGCTAACTGGCGCACCATTTCTAAATGCTGCAATAGCTAATACAACTGTTAAAAGTAAAATCCCAACAGATTCCGTAACTACAGAAGCACTTGTTATTACTGAAGATAATTTAACACTAAATACATTTAATATTAATTGCAATGTGAGTACTGAAACTCCAACAATGGTAATAAAATGTGGCGTAGCCTCTACACCAAATAAAGATGCTAAAACTGGACCAAGCGAACTACTTACAGAAGGTATAATAACTATTAAATAACAGAAAGTAATCCAACCAACAAACCAACCAAGGCCTTTTCCATAGAATTTAGATACCCATAAGTAACATTGACCTGTAACTGGCATAAGACTAGACATTTCACAAAATATTAAAGCAATTAATGTTGAACCAAGACCTACTAAAGGAAAAGTCCATATTCCTAATGGACCAATTGTTCCTAATACAAGCCCAAAATTCTGAAAAGTTCCAGTAGTAATTGATATAGCAGAAAATGCTACAGCAAAGGCTCCAAAAAACTTAATTGTTCTTTTTAATTCTTGTTTATAGTTAAAACTCTTTAAAGCATCAGCATCAGTATTAAAATTGTCATTCCCATTTTTCATAAATTTATTTCCCCCATTAATTTATAATTTTAAATCTTTATTCTTTACTAATTTTCATTGATATACTGTTCAGCCTTCTCTAGGTCCTCTATGCAATCAATCTCAAACCAATCATTTGATCCTATCTTCTTAATATGTACATCTAACTCCGGAATTATCTTTCCTACCACATCATCCCAATATACCTTCTCAAAATTGCCTGTCTCAATTACTTCTTCTAACTTTTGTTTTATGAATAATCCATCCTTCTTGGACCAATATGATATCCCAGACATTATATAATCTGTGCCTGGACCAACTTCAATTTCATATACCTTTCCTGTATTATCAAAATGTAACTTCCATTCACTGCTGAAATTTTCTTTTATACCTGAAAAATATGTGGAATTTGATAAATTACTCTCAAAATAGTTTCTTGCCATATAAACATCTGCCTCTGTAACATAACTATCCTGTAGATATTCTCTTACAATATACATCGTATACACATTATTAAAGGTATCATATTTATCATTGTATATTAATTTCACTCCATACTTGTCTTTCAGATACTCAAATTTTTCTTTCAAATATCCTGTGACTAAAATAATATCATCTATACCCTTTTCTTTTAAAAACCTAATTTGTCTTTCAGCCATTGGTTCTCCAGCAACCTTCACCAATGATTTAGGCGTTTCATTAGTTAACGGTCTGAGTCTAGTGCCCATTCCAGCTGCTAAAATTATTGCTCTCATCCTTATCCCTCATTTCTAAATACTTATTGATATTTCTTCCCCCCCTATTATATCTTTCCTGTGCATAGTCAAACAAATAGTCATCACCCTTAGCTGCTGCCCACATACTCCAGAACATATCCTGCATAATCTTATGAATATGTAATTTTAATCTTTCGTCCGATGTAGGTTCTTTTCCAAAATACTTTCTTAAGAATAAATCTTCTTCGTCCTCTGAGAAACTGCATTCAAGACTAACTGCAGCTAAATCATAAAGCGAATCGTAATTTCCACTATATTCCCAATCAATGAGATATATCTTGTCTTCCCCGCTTTTAATAAAGTTTTCAGGGAGCGTTTCCAAATGACTTGGTGCATAATCCATACCCAATTTCTCTAATACATACTTTAAAGGCATGAATGTTTCTTTCATTTTATAATATCCTTCAAAAACTTTTCCATTTGCACTAATAAGAGCATCCTCATAGAATATAGTTCCTTTAAATGGATCAAAGGTATCTTTGAAGGTTCTTCCTGAGTCATGCAGTTTTCTAAGAATCCCAGCCATCAGTTCCATGTTATCTTCCCTTTTCCCTGTAGTAGGATTCAATGTTTCAGCATTTTCAATAAACTTAGTTATTTTAAAGCCGGTATTTTCATCAAAATATATTGTTTCACTGTCTATTCCAAGCTCATAGGCTATAGTAGAATTCATCTTCTCATTAAGTCTATCTATGAACTTTCCAGTCCCGTTACCAGGTACTCTAGCAACATATTCTTTTCCATCCATAACTACTTTGTAGTTTTTATTTGTTAATCCTCCCAGCTTTTCAATTTTTCCTATTCTAGATGGATCTATATCTAGAATTTCAGTCAGCAGATTCTTGACATATTGTTTTCTTATCTCCATTTCTTTTCTTTGGAGCTTTGGATAAATAGTATATCTTAGATTTTTATAATGCTCCGAATTATCTAATTCACTCCAAACCAAATCATCAATTTTAACATATCCTATATTGAATTCATTAGTTATATTTAATAAAACATACTCATAATTCAAATAAGGGTTCTTATTAGATGTAAAATCCTCCAACATTCTTTCATATGCTTCAATTGATATTGCAGATAACCCAATAAACTCTCCATCAACTTTGTTTAACTGATGTATATCTTTAGATATTCTAAAAATATGGTTGTTTCTTATTTCTACTAAAGCTTCATCCCCTGAGTCACTACCATACAATTTCTATTCTCATTTTCAAGAATAGTGCTTACAGCTCTTTCTTCAAAAACCATATCGCTTTCAATCAATAAAAAGTCCCCATCTACAAATTTCTTCGCAAGAGCTAAGGAATGCATTGTTCCAGTCCATTTATATTTTTCATTGTATACAAGGTTTAAATTCTTTTTCTTAGCAAGTTCTTCATAATACTCTTTTTTAAAGCCTGTTATAACTGTTATTTTTTCTATGCCATTAGCATTTAAAATAGTTATAAGCCTTTCAATCATTGCAGAATCTTCTAGTTCTAAAAACCCAACTGGCCTATCAAAACACTTTCTTTCACCAGCTCCTAGAATAACGGCTTGTCTAATCTCAAGCATTTTGATTCCCCCTTAATTTCTACTTATCATATATCTTTGGATATATATAATTAATTAAATTATTGTAATGCCACTTAGTATCAATTTCACTCCATACGAGATCCTCAATTTTCACATATCCAATGTTGTATGTTCTTGCCATATCTAATAAAAGATATTCGTAGTTAAGATATGGATTTTCGTTATGTTTAAATTCTTCAAGCATCTTATTATAAATATCTATAGATAGTTTAGTTATACCTATCATTTCACCATCAACCCTATTAAACTGATGAATATCCTTTGATAATTTATATAAAAATCCATTTTTTAACTCAACAAAAACTTCATCTCCAGAACCACTTGATGTAGTTATTAAGGCACAGTCTCTATTTTTATTATTTAAAACTTCACGTATAGCTCTGTTCTCAAATACCATATCCCCTTCAATAAGCAAAAAATCATCTTTGATAAACTCCTTTGCTTTGGAAAGAGAAGCCATAGTGCCTGTCCATCTATATGCCTCATTATGAACAAGTTGAACATCATTGTTCTTCGCTAATTTTTCATAGTAGTGGCTTTCATAACCAGTGACTATTATTATATTTTCTATAGCACATTCCTTAAGCTGATACAGAAGCCTCTCTATTACATTGATTTCTCCTAAAGGAAGGAAGCCAATTGGTTTTTCAAATTCCGAACGTTCTCCAGCTGCTAAAATAACAGCATAATTAATTTTCTTCTCAACTTGCTGAGATACAAGCATCTTCATATTAGCAGCGCCCTTTATATATTCCTCAAGAGCTTCAAGTGCCTTTTCGTTAAGTAAATAGCTTGATTTTCTAGCATTTTTCTCAACTCTAATATAATCTTTTTCTAAGAGATATTTTATTATGGAGTTAGACTTTCCTATTGAAATTTCAGCTTCTACTGCAATTTCCCTTTGGCTTATTTTACTGCGCTTATTTATTATCTCTAAAACTTTTAGTTCTTTCTCCAACATTCTTAAACAAATCTCCCTATATAAGATTATTTTTGCATTCATTATTTGAACATATTCATTTTATCACTAATTTTCTTACAAAAGCAATAAATTTGCATAACAAATTCAAATTATACACAAAAAAAATCACTCCAAATTCTTATTAGAGTGATTTACGCTATATTATGTTAATTTTTTTAATTATTTTCTATTTCCTTCAGTTTGCTTATTATAAAGTTATTATCTTCAAAATCTCTAACTGCAATTCTAACATATTGCTTATTTTCAAAAGCAATTTTACCTGTGCAATCCTTAATGAATATACTGTACTTATTCAATAAAAGTCTAGTTAACTCTCCAGAAGTAAATCTATCAGTAACTTCACATAGAAAATAGTTCGCTTTAGTAGGAATAACTCTTAAAAAGCAAATTTTTGAAAGCTCTTCATAAAATCTATCCCTCTCCTCCGAAATTTTAACACATGCTTTTGCATACCTATCTTGATACTTCCCAATTATCTGCAAGAAATATTCGCCAAAAGAATTAATGTTCCATATGGACAGTTCACTTCTAATCTTTGCTATTAAATCTATATCTCCATTTGCAAGAACTCCAAGTCTTGCTCCTGGCACGCCATAACTTTTGCTTATGCTCTTAATAACAATTAAATTTTTGTTACTTTCAAGCAGTTCTGAATTTATTAAAGTAAACATGGCATCTTCTCCAGCAAAATCTACAAAAGATTCATCATATATAAGATACTTATTTTCTGCCTTTAGGTATACTAATAAATCCAATACTTCTTCCTTAGTCATAAAGTGGCCGCTAGGGTTGTCAGGGTTTATTAAGAGAAGTGCATCTACATCTTTTGAAAATTCCTTTAGTTCATCTACCGTATATGAAAAATCATCATTTTTTGGTATAAACTTTTTCACTCTATCATAACCTGCACTTTCAGGGTACTCATTAAAGGTGGGAAATGTAACTCCTACAGTTCCCTTAAATGCCTTGAACACTCCTCTAATAAGCTCTGCAGCACCATTACCTACTAGTATTTGCTGAACTCTGCAGCCAAACATCTTTGATGCTAAAAGATTTTGAGTATTTAACCCAGAAGGATACTCAGAAAGCAGCACATCAAAGTTTGATTTAAATTCGTCAAGCATCTTTTCATTTGGAAAATATGGGTTTACTAAGTAGCAGAAATCCTTTAGTTTAGGAAAACGCCAATATCCCCCAAATCTCTTTTGATACATCTTTAATTCGTTCTCAAAGTCAGCAAATAATACTTCAGCAATATCTAAATCCTGTACATCATCAATTTCATACCATTTTTCATTTGTAAGTTTGAAAGCTTTCAAGTTCAAATTATCTATGTAAGTCATAACTCTAAGTACTTGTTCATAATATTCATTATTTCCTAATGCTTGTATATATGCTTTTAAAAATGGTATATAACAATTTTTTGAAAATTCCTTAGAAAATTTATATATGTTAACTGTTTTATAATAATCCTTGCAATTATTCCATTTAAACCCTTTCTTGGGTACAAAACTTACTATATCATTTTCTTCATTTAGAACAGTTACAGTCCCATCCATCCAGCTTTCAAAAGGCGCTACAACTGCAATATTGGGATTAGGATCTTGAATAACCTTATGAAGTATGCCTTCTTCAAAGATTAAGTCACTTTCAAGAAGTATTGTATCATCTTCTGCCAAGTATTCACTAGCTAATCCAAGAGAGTATATATTGTTTGTCTTATTATACACATCATTAAATACATACTTAACTTTTATCCCTTTATAGTTATCACCGATAAATTCTCTTAGCTTCTCCCCCTCATATCCTACAACTAAAATAATTTTGGATATGTCAATATTAACTAGAGCATCAAGTGCTCTTTCTATTAATGTTACCCCATTAACTCTAACCATGCATTTAGTTTGATTTTTAGTATATTCTCCGAGTCTTTTCCCCATTCCGGCAGCTAATATTAATGCATGCATCTCTTATCCCCCTAACAAAAAGTATAATTATATGTTCATATTTTGAACAATATAATTATACTCTTTGTTTTATCCTAAATCAAGGCTAAACATCAATCCAAAAAATAAAACTAATATTCCTCCCCACTAAGCACTAATTCATAATAAATTTACTTAAATAGTCTAGTGCTTCTACTTCAAAAGCTAAAGACTTTATAGTATAATAATTAAGTCGACATGAAAATATGGAAAATACATGCTTTTGTGCAAAACACAAACTTAGAAAGAGGGTATACAATGGATAATAGACCAAGCCGTATGGACAATAGGCATGACCGTAAGGATAAAAATAAAAAAGGTAAGAAAAAAGGTAAAGGTAAAGTAATAGCACTTGTTGTTGGACTTATATTTTTGTTTATAATAGCTGCAGGGGGCACTTATGGGTATCTTCAGTTAAATAAAATGAAAAGTGCCAAGTTGTCAAAATCAGATTCTGATTTAGGTATATCTGATGCAACTCAAGAAAGATTAAAAAAGGAAAATGCTGATGAAGTAGTAAATATAGCACTATTCGGATTGGATGCGAGAGAGGCAAATGAAGCAAGCCGTTCAGACTCCATGATAATAGTATCTGTTGATAAAAAGCATAACAAAATAAAAATGACTTCCTTGATGAGAGACTCCTATGTAAATGTACCAGGTCATGGAATGACAAAGCTTACACACGCATATGCTTATGGTGGACCACAACTTGCTATAAAAACCATAAACAGCAACTTTGCTCTTAATATAAAAGATTATGTTACTGTTGATTTTTTTGAATTTGGAAAAATTATAGATGCTTTTGGTGGTGTAACTCTAGACATTAAAAAAGAAGAGATTGAATATATGAATTTCTATATAAGAGAAATGAACGGCTTACAAAAATCAAACGTACCTGAAATTAAAAAAACAGGTCCTCAAAATTTATCTGGTCTTCAGGCTGTTGCATATACTAGAATAAGGTACACATCCGGTGGTGATTTTGAAAGAACAGAAAGGCAAAGAAAAGTACTTACTGCACTTTTTAATAAAGTACAGGAGGCTGGAGTAACAAAATATCCAGGTTTCGTTTCTGCTTTACTGCCATATGTTGAAACAAGCATATCAAAGGTAGATATACTAAAGCTTGGTACAACAGTATTTACTAATGGTATAAAAACACTTGAGCAAGAAAGATTCCCAATTGATGGATACTGCAATGGTAAAACCATAGATGGAGTATGGTATCTATGGACAGATATCCCTGCAACTACAGATCAAATTCATAAATATATTTTTGATGATGTAAAACCTACTCCTAAAGCTCCATTGTTCTAATGATTTTAAAAAGTTCTGTGTACTTATATGCACAGACTTTTTTATTTTAAATTTTTTTATACTAGACATTCATGCAACTTTATTCCTTCAATCTTAAAAATATTTATGTAACTTATGCTATAATGAAAATGGGGTGATTACAAATGGTTTACTTATTAAAACTGATATCTTCTATAACAAATAACATACATGATTTTCTTATAGGACTTTTTAAGTTATTAGGATATAATATGACAGATAAGCAACTTCATTTTCTAATAATTGGAATCATAGGAATGGTAATTTTTCTAGTTGTTAATTTACTGTTTAAATATATAGCAAAGTACAGCATTTCAGCTATTTCTTTTATTTATACCTTCACAGTTATGGTGGTTTTCGTATTTGCCATAGAAATCGAACAAAAAATCACTAAGAGAGGTAATATGGAATTTAAAGATATCACAGCAGGATTGTGGGGCTTTTTAGAATTCTTCGGAGTATATTTATTAATAAAGCTATCAATTTATTTAATCAAAAAAGGATATACAAAAATACAAAAGAAAAAGCACATAAGGGCTTAAACCTTATGTGCTTTTTCTTTTATAGGCTCATAGTCAGCAATTGATTGTATACTCTTGTACGTCTTGGTACCCAATAGCTCTGAGTACATACTATCAATGACTGCTGATATATATTGTATAAACTCTTATCTGTACATGCATTTACTGCTTGAGCAGCATAACCTGGTCCTTGATTGTACATATCTGCAAAGAATACTAATGCCTTATTATCAGTTATGCCCAGTGTCTTTCCGGTGTTAATATAGGAATTTGTATCCCTTGTAGCTAAACTATCTTCTACTTCTTTAGCTACATTTGTATCTAACAATGCCTTTAATGCCAGCACTTCTATGTCATTCAAAGCTTTATTATCCCAGTAATCATCTGAATATGTTACTTCTGTTGGTATATTGGTTGCTGTTAACTTAGTATTAAATGTTTCAGGGTCTTTGTCTCTAATTTTAACTAAAACTTCTTTAGCCCTGCTGCCATGCCACTGAAATAATCCAATACTTAGACTGTTAACGTCTTTTGCAACTACACAGGTATAACTAGTTCCGCTCTCATTTTGAGCAATAATATTTATAGCTGTTTTAATAACGGCATCACTAGGAACGCTTCCTATAACAACATATTGCGCATATACATATGCAAATCCTTGTCCAAACAGAATCTTATACCAATCTCCACTTTTTTCAACAATATCCACTGTATCATAATTCTTAAAGGTTCCAAGAATAGTATAATTTGTGCCTGGACCCTGCCTTATATTTACATATGCAGTAGTCGCTACATATCCCTTTTGAAGCTTGTCAAAATCATATATAATGCTTCCGTCTGGTGATACAATTTTAACTGTAGAATTTACTTTTGCTAAAGCTATAGCACCTTCAAGTGTATCAAACTTTGATAATAAATTCTCGCCTGAAAAAACATAATATTGAGGAGCTGTATTACTCCACATTAAGTCTCCATCAGTAAAATCTTTGTTTACTTTTACTACTTTTGGATTTGATAAACTCTTAGCATAGTCAATAGCACTAAAAAGATTATTAATTTCGAATTCTTTCTGCAAAATGCTTCCATCATAAACCCTATATAGGGAATAATTGTTCCAAATAACATTGTCGCTAGGGCCTAAAATGCAGCTATGATCAAGTACTTTAGAGTTTACATAATTTAGTGCTTCATCCTTATTATTAAATTCTGCAACTAAATTATTTAATTGATAAACCCTATAATTATCTACTAATTTATTAGAAGTTCCATCAATACCAATTTTATATAGCTTATTATCCATAGTGTTTATGTAATATATCATATCACCTGTTACACAAAATGCATTAGTTGTATTATCACTTATTTTTGTATTTGATGTTCCATCTAATTTATATTTATACATCTTGTTATCAGAAGCATTGTTATAATAAAGCCAGCCTTCTGATAAATTTATACTATCTACTGAAGCATCTAGAATCTTTTTTAGATTGCCACCATCTAAATCTATCGAATATAAATTTTTATTTGAAGCCAAATTTGAATAATATATATTACCTCTATATACATCAAACTTACCAACCACATCACTGCTTATTTTTATACTTGCTAGTGTTGTTAAATCTACCTTATACAATGCATTATTAACATCTTTATTAATGTAATATAGTTGTCCACTATTTACTGTAAAAGTATCAGAAGAAGCATCCACAACTTTACTTCTATTCTGTCCACTTGTACTTATTCTATATATCCTTGAGCTATCATATGAACTATAGTAGTATATCCATCCACCTTCTACTATAAAATTACTAAAATTATCGGAGACAATTCTAGATCTTTCAGTTCCATCATTCTTTATTCTATATATGCTGGAGGAATCTAGCAAGTTTCTATAATAAATCCAATTTCCGATAACATTTATACTTTCAACTGAATCATCATTTAACTTTACTTTTTCGGTTCCATCAACTTTTGCTCTATATAACTTTCCCCCATCTTCTCCATTTCTATAATATCTATAACTGCTATCTAGTGCTGCATAACCACCATTTAGTATATTTCCTGAAGTGTTTCCAATAGAAATACTTCCGTTATTAGAAAATCTATTATTCATTGACTTTGATATCTTTACCAAGTCATAAATATCCACTATGGAATCACCATTTAAATCATACAACTTATTGTTAGTATTATAATTTCTTGAAACTAGAGCCAAATCAATTATATCCACAGCACCATCATTATTAACATCTTCAGTTAATGCATTTTCTTTAGCGTCCCATTCACATATAATGCCGACACCACTAGTTGCGTTTATAGTGTCGTTCCAGCTTCCTGTATTTTTATATAAAACTGCATAATTTTCATTGCCACCTGAATTATTAGGCTCACCGCTATTCCAATTTGAATATGCAAAATTTTCATTAGTTATCCATTTCCAAGTACCTTCTTGCTCTCTATCAGTAGCACCTATCCAATAGCTATCTAAGCCTCCATTACTTTTTAGAATACCTGAAATAAATTGCTGTTCATCCAAAGAAGTTATTGTAGCTAAATGGCCTCCAATACTTTCACAATATGCTTCTGCGCTATCAAAGCTCGTAGTTTTATCAATCACTGAGTATAAGTGCTTATTAGCTGTATTTTCTATCTTAATTGGATCTATTTTACTTTCATATTCACATATAAAGCCATAAAGACTTACTAAACTATCATTAGAAACATCCATCCATTGGCCATCTTTGTTTGACATCAAAAAATTCTCACTATGGTAACCATAATAATTATTAGGTTCTCCTGTATTCCATGAAGAAATTGCAAACTGCTCTCCAGTAACCCAACTCCATGTACCTTCCTGCTGCTCATCTGATGCACCAAGCCAATACCTATCTTTTGTCCCACCTTTTATCATATTATTTACAAAATCTAATTCTTCCTTACTTGTTATAGTAACAAGATGTCCACCATTTTTTTCACAATAAGCTTCTGAATCCTTCCAGGACATAGATAAATCTATAAGCTCATAGTAATGCTTATTTTGAGAATTATAAACTTTTGTAGTCTGTTCACCTAAAGCTTTTACATCTTGTTTGCTTATAGCTATTGTAGTAAAGCAAATAAAAGATGCTAAAATAATTGAAATAATCTTTTTAAACATTTAGAACCTCCTATTTAAAACAACCTTCTACCGCATAAAAAATCTGTTCTAGTATCTATACTTGATATCTTAATCACATCCCCAGTTTGTGGCGAATGAATAAATGAATTATTTCCAGTATAAATACCTACATGCACTGGATTGCCGCTTGTTCCAAAGAAAACTAAATCTCCTGGCTGCAAATCAGTTTTTAAAACTTCTGTGCCATAGTTAACTTGGTCATAAACTGTCCTAGGTAGATTAATATTAAAATTCGCATAAACATATTGTACAAATCCTGAATCATCAAATCCTGAAGGTGTTGTTCCTCCCCATAAATAAGGTGTTCCTAAATAATTTGAAGCATAGGCTACCACTTTATCTCCTGTTATAACTTGCTGTGATGCTATACTTTTTGATATATTAACTAAATCAAAAATATCTATAACATTATCTCCATTTAAATCATAAATTTGTTTCCAATCCTTATTGCCGCTCTTCATATTATAATTTTGAGCTACAGCTGCCAGATCCATTATATCAATCTTATTGTCATTATTTACATCCTTCAATAGATTAATAGAATTCGCTGCATTAACCATCCCACCTGTTACAACTTTACTATTTAAACTATTTAGAGCTTTAGCACCTGACATAATCTTCTGTTTAATATTTAGTGGGTCATCAACACCTTTGCTTAAGAGCAAGGCTGCAATGCCTGATACGTGCGGAGTAGCCATGGATGTTCCATTTAAATATTGATATGAATTATCATAGTTATCTTCTCCCAAATAATCTACTACTACTTTTCCATAGCTGTCACATGCTTCTATCATATCTGAATGAGAACTATATATGCTAAAATTTTGCCCCTGCATAAACTCTCCTTGTACCCCAGTAAGTGTAGTTCTATTATTTTCATTATAAAGAT
Source organism: Clostridium omnivorum (assembly GCF_026012015.1). NCBI lineage: Bacteria > Bacillati > Bacillota > Clostridia > Eubacteriales > Clostridiaceae > Clostridium > Clostridium omnivorum. The sequence continues at coordinate 1,238,343 of NZ_BRXR01000001.1, forward strand.
AATTAACATGTAAATAGTATTTTGCAAAATCCGTTTCAAAAAGTTCGTTTGAAAGATTATTTCCAGATAGATATAGGTTGCCTCCATTATTTAAATATGTCTCCAAATTCTGTTGATCTGTTTGAGTAATGGTTGAAGCATATGCACTTCCTGTAATCCAAAATACATATTTATAGGAACTTAAGGTTGCTAAATCTGGTCCTGAATTATTTAATGCAACATTCTTATAGGTAATATTTGTATAGCCTAGGTCACTCATCATATCTTTATATACATATGCATAACTGTTAGTATCACTTTCTGAACTTTCATCGTCTTCCACTATGAGTACAGAATCAGTAGCTTGTATATTAAAATAATTCATCACGTTTTTCAAATATGTCTCAGCTGATAAATAATCATAAAAATTACCTATTTCAACACCTTGTACAAAAGTTTTATACTTAGCATTTTCACTCCTAACTGCGGCTCCTATTTCAATTGGTCTTGGTATTGTACTCAAAATATTTACACCAGGCGCTCCAACATCTACAGAAGTTAAACCATAGTTTGAAAAACTAGGCATGTTTCCTAAATTGTCTACAGCAGCTACTGATAAAATATTACTACTATCAAAAGCTGCAGGGTAACTAGGATTTGCATCATTATTTTGCTGTTCATTTCCAGCCGCTACAATAAAGATTGTTCCTGAATTTTCAATGGTACTCTTTAGAAGAGAGTCATATCCTCCTCCACCCCAGCTATTATTTAATATCTTTACTCCCATGCTCTTGGCATATTCTATTGCCTTTATGGCGCCTTCAGTGGTTCCACCAAATGGGCCTATAAATTTAAGCGGCATAATCTTTACTTTAGGAGCTACTCCTACAACTCCCAATTGATTTAGAGCTGCAGCAATTGTACCTGCTACATGAGTGCCATGCTTGTCCCCTTGTTTTTCATCATAAACAGTATTATCATTATTATAAAAATCCCATCCATTAACATCATCTACATAACCATTGCCATCATCATCTATTCCATTACCCGGAATCTCCTTAGTATTTGTCCATATTTTATCCTTTAAGTCTGGATGATTTATATCTATTCCTGAGTCTATAACTCCTACAACTACGCTATCTGTACCCTGAGTTACCTTCCATGCGTCTTTTATGTCTATATCAACACCTGCTTGTCCAGCTTTCCCACCTATTATTTGTCCATCGTTTTCCAATCCCCATAATTCATTACTTCTAGTATCAGATGTCAAATCGCTTTCATTATAAATAAAATTCGGTTGTACTAGCTCTATATCTTTATTAGCTTTGAGTTTGCTAACAGTTTCATCAACTGTTGATCCACTGGATATGGAAACCACTTCGGCATTTATTTTTGATAAATTACTTTTATGCTTTAAAGAATATTGTGCTTTAACTTGATTTTTTTTATCTAATGTATTCACAGTATCCTTATACTTGATTATAACTTCTCCTTGTACATACTTATGCCTATTTGAGTTTTGTATCTTGACTTCTTCTTTATTGACAAGACGGTTATTAATTGCAAAGGTTTTGCTTTGAATCCCCATAGATAAAATTATTGTCAGCATAATAGATATAGATTTTATAACCTTCTTTTTCATTTTATATCCCCCTATAATCAAAATATAGCTCTTTGAATAGCTGCATACTTAAATACATAGATATTTTATATATTCGATTATACCTTTTTTTTACTTTTTCTTATTCTATATAGCGCATATAAAACTAGACCTGCCCCCATCAATATAACTAGTAATAAAACCATAGCTGGTTTATTTGAAGTGCTATAAACTTTATTACTTGAAACTGTATTATTTGCTCCATTACTCTTGCTTTTATCCTGTGAATTTTTATTTGTATCTTCACTTTTATCTTGAGTTTCTGTGTTCCCACTTGCTTCCACAGTTTTATTTTCAGTTTCTGACTTCTTTGAATCATCTTTTTTATCACCGTTAAATACATTTGTTACTGCAGTAATAATTTTTTGTACAATTGTTTTATCGTTTTTATCTTCTGCAGTAGTAGTTTTTGACGCATTGTTTTGCGATGAACTTGCACTTGCAGCAGTGCTGGTATTATTTGATGCTGATGAATTTTCTGTACTTCCTCCAGCATTACTTGTACTAGTGTTAGTGCTTGTACCAGTATTAGTACTGCTATTGCTTCCATTGGTTCCGTTTAGACTAAACTCGTAGGGTTTAAAGCTATATTCTAACTCTTTTATATTACTATCACAGATTTGAAGCTTAAGATTGAAGTCATCATTAGGTGATGCTAGAAACGCCTTACTTCTTACATGAAAGCTATCCTTTTTTAACACTTCTGCATTAATCTTTACAAAGGTTCCAGTACCTGAAAAACCATTAACTTTTCCGAGACAACTAAATCCGTAAGCAGCAATGCCATTTTTATCATCAATTTTGTTCATTGCATCAAATTTATTTATATCAGCCTTACTAATTAAATCACCAAGTTCTATACTTTTTACTTTAAGAACATTTTTATCATACTTAAATTCCATAGCACCTGCAAAAAAACTTTTTATGTCCTTTATATTTATTAAAATTTGTATTGTTTGCCCATTTTCAATGTTACCTGTTACAGTAGCTTCTACCTCAGGTCCAGTAGCCGCAAAAGCCTTTGGACTAAATAATAATATAAAACATAAAACTAAAATTGATATCTTTCTTTTCATTGACAAGCTCTCCCTTTTTGAATAATTGCCATAAACTTTCATATACTTAATTATACAATAAAAGGGGACCTAAAACGAGTCCCCTTTTCAACTAATACTTCTTATTATAATTTTGTGCTGCCTTAGCTAAATCCTTAATGTCAATTAGATTTGCATTATCACTATTGTCTAAATTACATCTGCCATCCCAATCAGAATTAACACCCTTCTTTTTGCCGTAATCTTTTGATAATAGCACTAAATCAAAGATATCCACTGTATCATCTAAATTTATATCTCCCAAAGCTGTAAAGGTTGGGTTAGCTATGATTACGGACTTAGTATCTGACACAATACTACCTAATATTTCATTAGTAAGCTTTACTCTAATATTAGTCTCTCCTGATAGCTTAGTGCTTATAATATTTGGTAATGACTTAATTACTTTATCACCATGCATAATATCTATAGAATCAATAGTAAAGTTTAAAGGTGCAAATCCCTTTAATTCTACATCTCCATCATAAATATTAACTGAAGTTATCCCTACTGCATCTGATGTATTATATATTATTTTATTCAAGTTAACCATAGGCTTAAGACTTTTGCCAATTATCAAGTTCGAATTATCTCCATTACAATCTAGTTTATAAGTTGCTGTAATCGGGTCTTTGCTGCTGCTTAGCCTTAATTCTACATCGGCATCATAGTTTCCCTTATCTACATAAACAATATTACCTGGCACTTCAGAATATTTCACTTCAAATTGTGAACAAGTACTTAAATTATTAAGCTTATAAGTCGTTTCATATGGATTTCTTTTCAGCATACTGCCAATGCTTATACCACATACATTGGATATATCTAAAGCTATTTTTGTAGTATCTGAAGCTATACTTATAGTTCTATTTATTACATAGTACTTATCATTACTTTTGTTATAGCCGCTAAGGTTAATTTTATGACTTCCAGTTTGAAGCTTCACTGTAAGTTCACCATTACTGCTTATTACACCTTTATCTATAATATTGCCATCTATAAAAAGCTTAGTTCCCTCAGTTGGTAAGTTTGTAATAACTGTCTGTACTGAATCTTGGGGATCGCTAACCTGATAAATACTATTTTGGTCTATTGTAATATCAGCCTTATAACTGTGGAATACATTATTGAAATCACAATAACTTACTAAGGCTGAATACTTTTTCCCAGCCTGAAGTAGGTTCTTGCTAATACATAATGTGCTATCGCCGTCATTGATATTGTTATTACTTAAACTAGCTGTAATTATATTCTTATCCCCATCAAATAAGCTTATGCTTCCATTTGATTTAACAGAATTATTTAAATAAAAAGCATAATAATTTCCTGAATATATACTTACCTTTTGCTTTTGGCTCTTACATGTTCCAACACCATCAATAGTCCTAGTTACCTCAGCTTCATAAATACCATCCTCTAGTGTTGGAATAATTATACTATTTGTATCTGTACTTGCTATTGAGCCTGCTAAAGTACCATCTAGCTTGTATAAATTCAAAGTACATTTATTTGAATTTTGACTAGAACTATTTAATTCAAACCCATTAAAATCTTTTATACTAGGCATAGAATAATAATATTGTGCGCCAGCCTTTAGACTTCCTGGAAATTTAAAAGGCATGTCTATACTTGCTCCTTGAGCTGTATTTATTCTTCCAACAACTAGTTCAGTAACATTGTCCTTAATTAAAAAGTCCTTCTTATAAGCATTAATATTGCTTCCAGCTTCATTTCTGTAGTATACATTAACTGAAGAATATGCTCTTTTTGAGAAATATGTCTTATTGTAAAGCTGTACTGGATCAGAAAAGCCCATAGTACCATCCTGTAAATAGACAGCATTCAAACTAGCCTTGTCTGGAAGTGATACCTTTAATTCTGAAACATTATTACAATCCATAACTATATTGCTAGCCTTCGATACATCTATAAGGTCACTAAATAAATTGTAGCTGCTTATATTAGTACTGCCATCATTACAGTTTAATATCATTTTAAATTTGTAAGCGCCATTATCAATCCATACATTAAAGTTTTCAAAATTTGATATATCAGAAGTCACATACTTGCTATAATCAATGCTGCAAATTCTTCTTTCGCCCTTTAATATATAAAATTTACCGCTTTCTATTGCAGAATATGGCTTATTAGTTGATATATTTACCTTAGAAATATTATTACCTGCAGCTATGCTTGTTTCTTTAGATGTTACATCTGGTATTGAAAAATCTCTAATATATACAAAAAGCCCATTAGTTTGCAAGGTCTTACCAGAAACACAAATTTTATAGCTTGTCCCAATTTTTATATTGTCTTTTTTGACATATGCAATGCCGCTACTGCTGATGCTTGCTGATGCAATTTGCCCTCCAAAACTATCATTATAAGTTACCGCCACATTTCCACCATTTGCTGGCATTCCTTGCGGGTCAGTAATATTGATTTTATAATATCCGTCCATACTTATATTTAAATCACAAGAGCTAGACTTAAATGTACCGATATTATTTACTGTTACTTCAAAGGATACCTTAAGCTGTCCAACTGCTTCGCTAGGTAAATTGAAGGCTGCTTTTCCCCAATTGTAGCTGCAGTCTACAGTAGCTATAGTATTTACAGCATCACTAATAACAGCTTTTACATTGTTAATATTATTAACTGAAGCTACATTATTATACTCATCCTTAAAAGCAAAATTAGCCTCCACTGTACTGCCTGGAGTAGTCTGAGTATTTATAAGTGAAGGAGTTACAGTAAAATTCTTACCTGCCTTTATATAATTTACAATATTAGGTTGAATATTTAAACTTCCTGTATAATTAATTGAGTTGTTATTGTCATACAGACTATAATTAAATTGCTTTCCATAAGTCATATATAGTTCGCCTTTGTTAATCCACATATTCTCATAGCCTGTAAAATTAAGTGTGTAATTAGTTGTACCATCTACTTGTACCCTTGAAACCTTATTTCCATCCAAAATTACTGAATTTATAACAGCTTGATCTACACTAATATCTGCAAATGATAAATATTGCTTTTGATTATATATAGACATATTATTGTATATTGCATAATCTCCTTTTTCCAGCCATATATTAACTTTATCCCAATTAGTTGAATTAAACTGTAAAATACTTGTATATACAGTTTCTCCAAAGCTTCCTTTTTTAAGGATATTAATGGTGCCACTATCAAATGTTATGTTATCAGGTTTTATTATACTAATGTTAACTCTTTGAGAATTACCTTCTGAAGCTATACTTTGTATTGTTGTATTATAATCTCTAGTATAAACAAATGGTTCTCCGGAATCTTGAGTATACCCATACACCTTTATTCTATAATTTTGCCCCTGTACTACTGTATCTTTCCTAATGTACACATTGCCATTGGAGCCAATAGTAATCTGATGAACATTTTCAAAAGGTCCTTCTATATACCCTCCTTTGGAAGGCTTACCCATTGGGTCTAGTATAGCTACACAGTAATAATTATCAAGGTTACACACTAAATCAACAGTATTTGTTGTATATTTACCCATAGAAATTGAACTCAAATCTATTTCATATCTAACTTGAACAGTACCATTTATCCCATCTGGAAGATTAAATGAATTACCTCTTGGACCATTATTGCAATCTAAAGTATATTTATCTACACCATTTTGTGAAATTATAGCCTTTATTTTTTGTGAACCATTAATGTAAACATTATTATTAAACTCATCTTTAAAATATAAATTGGCGCTTACTAACCCATTGGGTTCAACTTGAGAATTTAATAAGGATGCATTTGCAGTAAATGTTTTTCCAAATTTTATTGTATACTGAGCAGCTTTATCACAATTTATAGTTCCACTGTAACATAGCATTACCCTACTACCCGAAGTATAAATACTATCATAATAGTTGTAATTTATTTGAGTACCTAAGCTTACTAAAAATCCATTAGTTATAGCCACATTTTGATAATCTATATTAGCTGCTATATTATTTTCCGTTAATATTGTTGCTAAGTTTACATTATCTATAATCACTTGGCTCTGTACTGAAGCATCCAAATTGGTTTTTAAATAATATCCTATTGGATTATCAGAATTACTTGAAGCAATAATTGTATATTTATCTGCATCAACATAAGTTATTACCTCACCACTTTTACCAAGTTTAAATATGGAACTATTATTATAAGAATTCCGTAATTCTATATTTCCTTCCCTTAAGTCTACCTTGCCTAAAGTGCTGCTTTCTTTTATATTAACTTTCTTTAGTGAGCTTATTGGCTTTGCTATAGTAACTTCATTATCATTTGAAATATTATCAGGTGAAAATACCGCTACCTCACTACCGTTATTTGCAGTAATTGTAATTGACTTATTATATAAACCCTTTTGTAAATATACATCACCATTATTATTTGTATAATATTTAGTTCCAGATACATTCACTTCACCATTTATTAGTGGTTTAGTAATATCGAAGGGATTCATTATCCTCATCTTCTGCATATTAGATGCATCTATATTTACAGTCATGTTATTGTTATTCAGCATTTTAGCATTTGGAGGCATCATTATTTTTAAATTATATGCTCCTTGTGGAATACTAACATCATTAATAACATCATGGCCTACGTAATCCTGTTCATTTTTATCTCTTATATTAGAGCTTACAACATTTCCTTGGGAATCATATAAATTCATATACATTACCGGTATACTATCTCCAAATTCATTCATAAATTTATAATGACTGCTTCTTGAAATGTTTCTTAATATAAATTCTCCAGATTTTATAGTATAATTTACAGTTATCGGCTGAGGTAGTAATACTCTATTATTGTAACTGTCCGCTTCTAAATTAAAATCCTTCAATTCCACATTTTTTTGTACTGGCATGTTTAGATCATAATTATATTCATAATTATAGTTATATGCTTCCCCACGTATCTCATTATAGGTATATGTATTAACTCCAATTATCCTTAAATTTAATTCCAAAGAAACATTTATAACATCGCTGTCCGTAACATTCAATGTAAATCTTGGCTCATAAAACTGATAACCGCCTGTTAATACTTTTTCACCAATACAAACATCAGAACATTTATAATCATTTACATTTGATACTTTTAAATTAAATTTGGATAATGATGTAGTATTAAAAACAATATTTGTATTGGCAGAGGATATATTATAATTACCACCCAAAATGAATTTTTTTTCATAATTAAAAAGTTCAATTTTATAAGTATTATCATCTATCCAAGTCTTAGAAAGGCCTTTAGCGTCTATCTCACCTTTATTAATTAAAATAGTATTTGCTTGTGATGGACGAATTTCAAAAGCTGCTCCATACAATATATCTGTTTTATTAACATCGTCTATACCAAAGGTTATTCTTCTAGCTAAATTTTCACTATTATCAAAGCATACATCTGTACCATTGCTGCTTACTATAGGTCTATCATAAAGAAATTTGGTACCATCAGAAGCTCTTCCAATTATCATTATTTTATTAGAGGAATTAGCAAATTCTTTGTTTATTTTAAAGCTTATTTCTTCTTCTGGCCTTTTGTCTTCAATAAAGCCACCCGTTATCTTTTGGTTGGTATCCTTATTGTATATTACATATTCCACATTAACATTAGATGTAACAGCTACAGGGGGCTTTACAACTGCTTTTAACTCCCCTACAGTAATACCACTTCCATCTAAATTAAAAGAAAGCCTATTTGAAGTCACAGTACCTAGAGGACCTAAATTAGTAGAAACCTCTACAAAATAATTTCCTGCTGCAAAGTTAGTATTTGCTCTAACACCAATACTTATTATGCCCTGATAATATCTATTATCAAGAACTCTTGCAGAATAACTACTATTACTTATTAATGTTCCACTTGAATTATAAACTTTAGTTCCTGTTAGGTAACTGTCAAATACTTTTTGTGAATCTTCTCCAAAACTAACTATATTACCATAATTATCAGTTAATTTTGTATTTACCTGAACTAAATCATTCTTATCAGCATTCAGTATACTTTCAGCTGATAATTGCAGCTTTCCATAATTAAAACTTGTGTTTTCAATAATATTAACAGCTTTATCTTGATACTTATATGTCCATGGATTCCCATTTATATCCTTAGCTTCAACAGTATAAGCATAATTATAAGTTCCCTTAGGCATATACACAGTTTTATCTTGTTTATTATTAAGTTCAAAGGCTACTTTAGAAAAAAACTGAAATGTTCCTTTATCTGTAACAGAAAATAATTCCTTTGAAAGACTAGAACTATATTCATTATTCACCTTAACTGCAGCCATATCATCATTTACAGTAAAGTTTATAGCATTGATACCAGTAAAATCCTCCACTTTCTTTTCATAAATATACCCTTCTGTTTCATTAACTATTTTAAAGGCAGCATTTGTACTATCATTGACATAAATTGCAGCATTTCCAGAAGCATCAAATACATTGTCTAATTCAAAACTGCTGTTAATAAAATATACATTAAGCTTTGAATTCAATAGTGCACTATTATCAACCTTTTTAGTATTAATTGTTACCGGTCTTAACCCTATGTCCTTGGCACTTAAATTCATAGTGCCTGAACCTTTGATTATTTTATGATAAAATACCGGTTTTTTTAAGGTGTCAGTACCAGCATTATAATAATAATATAGATTGTATTCTTGATTTGCATCAATATTAAAGAAAGTTACTGCACCATTATTATCAGTTAAAGCTGAAATAGTTTGGTATGGTTTATCTCCACTGGATAGATATACCCTTGTACCATTTTGAATTTTAGTAGTTCCGTCCATTCCAGTAAGATTGACCATCAATTTGTTACTGGAATTGTTAGTTATCCTAACGTATCTGTAATCAATAAAGGTGTTGTTGGAGGCCTTAGAATATGCCTTTACAGTGATCTTATTTTCTCCCTCTTTAAACTTTAAGGCTGAAATACTAGCAGTGTATGTATTAGCGCCACTTCCATTTACTGTATTTATTATTGTAGGATCATCATTTAAAGTAATTTCAAGCTTTAACATGTCAGAAGGATTTAATGCTTTAACCTTTACTTCCACATCTCCACTTAGGGGCTCTCCTGATTTTGGTGATGCTATTTCAATATAGTCATTAGCAGTATTGCACATTTTCAATGCGTTTACTGTTCCATATCCAGCATAATGATTATAGCTTGCATAATCATTGCTTACAAAATTACCAACTAGATTGGCAGACTTTTTTAATAAATTTAAAAGCTGATCCTTTGAATATTGGGTATTTTTCGCCTTAGCAAGGGCTGCTGTTCCTGAAACTACAGCAGCTGCAAAGGAAGAGCCTTGAACATTACAATAACTTCCATTACTATTTGTTGTATATCCATATCCTACAGCTGACATTGTAATAGCTTTTCCGTAGTTGCTTTGATTATATCCATATCCAGCGCATGATACCACCAAGGTACCCTCGATATTTGCCGGCCAATAATTATCAGCATTATCCCTTTTATCGCCAGAAGCTGCAACAACTAGACAATTTTTACTTAATGCATAATTTACAGCATCTTCAACAACCTTACTGTATCCCTCACCAGATATACTTAAATTTATAATAGGAATATTTTTATCTGCAGCATACCTTATACCTGCAGCTACATTAGCGCTTGTACAATTTCCTTTTGCATCGATAACCTTAATTGGTACTATTTTTGTATTTATGTTTCCTGCAACGCCAGCTATTCCTATTCCGTTATTTGCATTAGCTGCAATAATTCCTGCTACCTGCGTTCCATGGCCAATATCATCAGCAGTATCAGCATTACCTGCAACATAATTATAACCAGAAAGCACTTTGTTAGCTAAATCCTCATGATTAGCTTTAACACCGCTGTCCACTACAGCTACTTGTATTTCTGTGGTTGTGTTCTGTATTAGATCCCAAGCTTCTCTAACATTACCCGCTGATAAATAGTCCTGCTTGTCCATCATTGGATCATTAATAACTGTACCTTGTTTTTCGCCAACAGCGTTTACTTCTGCAAAGGCAATATTTTTGTCATCTTCTAAAGCGCTTATTAGTGCTTTAGTATTATTACTATCCACCTTTACAACGAAATACGGTCCATTATTACTTATTATCTGACCCTTATATTCCTCAACAGCTTTACTATATCCTTTATATTTTAAATCTCTTACCTTAAACACCACTTGGCCTTCAATAGCCCGAAGCCCTTTACTAACCTTGTTTTCCCCCTCTGCCTTAGCACTTACAGGTACTGCTTGCAGTATGATAGAAACTACAAATATATATGTAAGTACTATACTGAGAAACTTCTCAAACTTTCCCATGTTTCTCCCCCTATTCTATTTATTTACATAATAATTATATTTTAACTTTCCCTTAGTATCAACTAATTTTAATAAACATCGACAAATTAGCTAAAAAGAATACATAAATATCATGAAAAAAAAGAGACTCATATGGAGTCCCTTTTTCATCAATTCGTATATTTTAATTATATTCTATTTTTACATTCCTGAAGCCACCGCAGTTAAATCATAAATATCTATAATACCATCATGATTTAAGTCTTCATCAAAATTCCACTGAATTTCTCCCTTTGCTGCTAGATTGTAATGCTTTGCCAATTGTGCAATATCTGTTATATCAATGGAACCATTTTTATTAATATCCTCATTGTAATAATCGTTCCGAGTAAAATAAATATTTTTAGCTTTATTTATTACCTGCTCATTTCCATCTTCGTCTATAAAATCAAAGTTAAAAGCTAAATAGTAATCGGTGCTCTTACTTCTAATTTGCTCATCATGTATTATAAGCTTATTTCCCCTGATCTCATAATTTAAAGCTGCATTGTTATATTCATATCCTAAGTGAACATCTCCAGATTTCACTGATTTTATAGCTTTATTAAAAGTGAATGTAATTGGTCTTTTACTATTCAACTCATCATTTGAAAGCTCATAATTATTGAATTCATAAAAAGTATTTTTCTTTTTATAACAATACACATCCCAGCTCTTTGTGTTTCTTAGGTAAGTAACAATGATGTCATTAGGATCAACATAATTATTATCAATGCTCAAATAACAGGTTCCACTTTTACTATCGCTCAATGTTTTTATAGGAGTAATGTCACTTATTTCATTATTATTAAAGATAAGTGTATTAATATTATTTAAATTCACTATAGGTTTAACATCAATAATCCTATTATCATTAGCGTATAAGTATGTTAAATTACTTAATCCACTAAGTGAATCAATATTAGTAATACTATTATTACTTATGCTTAAATCCTGTATGAATGTGCAATTCATAATAGGAGTTATATCTGAAAGCTTATTATTGCTAAAGTCAACATATTGAAGATTTTTTAGAGAACTGATACTGCTTATATCTTTAATATTGTTATTCTGCAAATATAAACTGGTTAATGAAGAAAGCTTTTCGGCACCTTCTAAGCTGTATAGTCCACTGTTTTTTATTTCAATAGAAGCTATATCTTTATTGTTTTTTAGATAGTTTAGATTTATCATTTTTATATTGTCAAGTGTTAGGTAATTTAAGCTGTTCATGTACTTTAGATCTTCTACATTTATGCTAGAAATATTTGCAGTTAAATACAAAGATTTAAGAGAGGTCAACATCCAAATATCCTTTAAATCTATATTGTCATCAGTAATATCTAAGTATGTTATTTGCTTTAGATCTCCTGCTGTTATAGCATTTTCGGCTTTTCCCAAATTATCTGCAACTTTTTTTCTTATTGTGGAAGAACCAATGTTAATTAAATCTGTATCGCTATAGTTGTTGATAACTACATCCCTATCGAAATCTGCATTTAGTGTCTTGCCAATGCCATTACTTAATGCTTTACTTGGTATATGTATTTTTCCCACGCCCAAATATTTACTACTAGGCTTTAATATTAATTTTTTATAGTCAATACTCATTGTTATAGGTAATATATTTCCACTCTTATCATATAAAGAGATCTTTGAATAATCCAGCGAAGCATTAATAATATCATTAAATGCTATAACTGCCGACCCTTGGCCTTCAATTTTATTTGAAGCTGAAACCACAGCTAATGGACTGTTAACATTTACTGCTGCTGTGCTCTTAACCATTCCATTTCTAGTAGCTGCAGTAATAGTAGCCTGTCCATCACCTTTCGCAGTAACAACTCCATCTTCATCTACTACTGCAATCTTAGGATTTGATGTAGACCATAAAACCTTTTTATTTGAAGCTGTTGTTCCTGTTACTGCAGCCTTTAAAGTTGTTTTATCTCCAATGCCCATAGTTAATGAGGATCTATCTAAAGTTACTGCTGTAATATCGTCAGCACTTTTATTATATGTATAGGTAACTAAGGCATTTGCACCATATGTATTTTTATATATTGTGGTACCATTAATATTAAATGAGTTAGCTTCACCTTCACTATTATTTAATTCTAAAGAAGGAGAAAAGATGTCTTTATATTTGATCGCTACCAAAAAGCTTTTCCCACTATCCACTTTTATTGGCCTATCCAATTTAATTGTATTAAACCCTCCATAGGAGAGTGTGCCGCTTTTTACTTTTTTATTATTTATTAAATATGATGCATCATTACTAGGATAATTTGCCTCATTAAAATCCTCATCTATATATACATCGTAAGGTACATTAGTAGAAAATGCATATATTGCTACAGCTCCTATTTCTTCTGTATTGACAGCGTTATGCTTGTTGGCAATAAAACATTCCCTGGGAGTACCATAAGTAGAATAATTAATATTAAAATTACCATAGCTATATCTATTATCATAGTTATCCTTCTGCTCTAATGGCTTAAAAACTCCAATAGCATCAGAACCAAGACTAGTATCATAATAGGAAATATAAAAATAACCTTCTTCACCAAACCAGGTTCCCCAAGAATTCTTTACAATAAAAGCACCATTACCTGAGGGTGTATTATTAAACTTTTCTTTTGGGTAATCATCATCCCAGCCAACTATTACAACTCCATGGTTACTTGTTACTGGACCGTTATAATAATAAGACTTTCCATCACTTCCAAGGTAGCTACTATCATGCTGATAGATAATTGCAACTGCTCCGTTTTCTATTATAGCTTCTTTTAAGTATTGATTATCATTATAATCTTTCCTGCTTGGAAGCAGAAGACTATTTTGAATATGATATGCTGCAGGTACATTAACAGGAGTAACAGTTTGCCCACTAGAAGGATATGGATTATCCTTTTCTAGTACCGGCCCCTTCCAATTTGCAAAATAGCTGGCAGACATCTCATAGTTTCCGCCTTGATTTAAACCGCTTACTCCTACCCTATCTACTGCTAAGTTAATTTCAGATAAATCAACTTCTTTTCCTGTTGTATATTTTGTGTTGCTCTCAATAGAGGCCATAGTAGCAAAAGTCCAGCAGGTTCCATAGGGATTTTGATCTTTTATTGATGAAACCCCAGCTTCTTCCCTTAAATCAAACCTTCTTGGCAGATTAATACTCTTTACAAGTTTAGTTTCTTGCCTTCCTATCTTAACTCCAGAAGGTTTAATACCGTAGTTTGTAACTTGTTCATTTAAAGGCTTTGCTTCCACCTTTATAGGGCTTGGACACAAAGAAGCTATCACCAAAACTGAGAGTATAAAACAATTAAATTTCTTAAACATGAATTCCCCCCCTATAAATTGTATACCTTAATTATATTTTACATTTTAAGTATATACAAGAAAAACAGTATTTTGATTAGATTGTCTACTAACTACTAAAATTCCTAAAATATTGACTAAGTATAATATTATTTTTCTTAACAATTAACCCGATTTATAGTAAAATTGTATTATAGGTTGTACATATATAATGTAATAATGTAAATTATAGGTATAGCAATAATTTTTATCATAAGGGGGTACTTTTAAAGAAAATTTATTTTTTATTGAATATATAAAAAACAAAATTAGATAAAACAAGGGGGATGGACAATGAGATTAAAAAAACTGACTGCTTTTATAGCCTGTTTTTTCTTACTTACAAGTATTATACTGACGCCCGATTTAAAAGTACAAGCAGCCACTACAAGCAATATCTACTATACAGTAGATAGCAACGTTACTGTTGGACAAGAGTTCAACATATACGTTAATGCAGAAAATATAAGCGATTTATATGGAGCATCCATTGACTTAAAGTATGATACAACCATGATAAAAGTAACAAGTGTAAAAGTAGGCACTGCTTATGATGGATTAGTTTCTACATCATCAAATACTTCTGGAACTGGTGCTGACTACTTTACATTAAGCAGCATAGATCAAACAAATGGGACTGTGAGTATTGCAGCTACACTGTTAGGAGATACACACACCGCTGGATTAAATATAACAGCTAGTAAGAGTCTGTTTGTTATAAGGGCCACTGCTTTAAAGGCAGGAAATTTAAACCTAGCGTTTGTTAATTCCGATCCAACAAATAGTACTGGATATGTAAATTCAATGCCTAAAATCTCTAATAGTTCTAGTGAAAGCACAAGTTTTCTTTCAGAAAACACTTCTGTTTCAATTTATTTAGCTAATAATGCAGAAATAGTAAGCAATACTATTCCTGATACTATGGAACCTGGAAAACAATATTCCGTTAACATTGTTGTGAAAAATACTGGTTCTAATACTTGGACTGCTTCTAAGTACTATAAATTAGGTGCTGTTGGTGAAAGTGATCCTTTCTATAATTCTAACAGAATATATTTGCCTGGTACTGATAGTATTGCTCCTAGTGCTTCTAAGACTTTTACATTTACTATGACTGCTCCTGCTTCTGAAGGTACTTATACTTCCGACTGGCAGATGGTTCAAGACGGTGTTGCTTGGTTCGGTCCTAAATTAGCTAAAACTGTTACTGTTAAAAAAGCACCAGTTCTACCTAATAATGCAGAAATAGTCAGTAATACTATTCCTGATACCATGGAGCCCGGAAAACAATATTCCGTTAACATTGTTGTGAAAAATACTGGTTCTAATACTTGGACTGCTTTAAATAAATATAGACTTGGTGCTGTGGGCGAAAGTGATCCTTTCTACAGTTCTACTAGAATATATTTGGATAGTACTGATAGTATTGCTCCTGGTGCTTCTAAGACTTTTGCATTAACTATGACTGCTCCTGCTTCTGAAGGTACTTATACTTCCGACTGGCAGATGGTTCAAGACGGTGTTGCTTGGTTTGGTCCTAAGTTAGCTAAAACTGTTACTGTTAAAAAAGCACCTGTTTTACCTAATAATGCAGAAATAGTAAGCAATACTATTCCTGATACCATGGAGCCTGGAAAACAATATTCCGTTAACATTGTTGTGAAAAATACTGGTTCTAATACTTGGACTGCTTTAAATAAATATAGACTTGGTGCTGCGGGGGAAAGTGATCCTTTCTACAGTTCTACTAGAATATATTTGGATAGTACTGATAGTATTGCTCCTGGTGCTTCTAAGACTTTTGCATTTACTATGACTGCTCCTGCTTCTGAAGGTACTTATACTTCCGACTGGCAGATGGTCCAAGACGGTGTTGCTTGGTTTGGTTCTAAGTTAGCTAAAACTGTTACTGTTAAAAAAGCACCTGTTTTACCTAATAATGCAGAAATAGTAAGCAATACTATTCCTGATACCATGGAGCCTGGAAAACAATATTCTGTTACCATTGTAGTAAAAAATACTGGTTCTAATACTTGGTCTGCTTTAAATAAACATAGACTTGGTGCTGTGGGCGAAAGTGATCCTTTCTACAGTTCTACTAGAATATATTTGGATAGTACTGATAGTATTGCTCCTGGTGCTTCTAAGACTTTTGCATTAACTATGACTGCTCCTGCTTCTGAAGGTACTTATGCTTCCGACTGGCAGATGGTCCAAGACGGTGTTGCTTGGTTTGGTTCTAAGTTAGCTAAAACTGTTACTGTTAAAAAAGCACCTGTTTTACCTAATAATGCAGAAATAGTCAGCAATACTATTCCTGATACCATGGAGCCTGGAAAACAATATTCTGTTACCGTTGTAGTAAAAAATACTGGTTCTAATACTTGGTCTGCTTTAAATAAATATAGACTTGGCGCTATTGGCGACACTGATCCTTTCTATAGTTTCAATAGAATATCTATGGATAGTACTGATAGTATTGTCCCTGGCGCTTCTAAGACCTTTACATTAACTATGACTGCTCCTGCTTCTGAAGGCACTTATACTTCCGACTGGCAGATGGTTCAAGACGGTGTTGCTTGGTTTGGTTCTAAGTTAGCTAAAACTGTTACTGTTAAAAAAGCACCTGTTTTACCTAATAATGCAGAAATAGTCAGCAATACTATTCCTGATATTATGGAGCCTGGAAAACAATATTCTGTTACCATTGTAGTAAAAAATACAGGTTCTAATACTTGGTCTGCTTTAAATAAATATAGACTTGGCGCTATTGGCGACACTGATCCTTTCTATAGTTCCAATAGAATATCTATGGATAGCACTGATAGTATTGTTCCTGGCGCTTCTAAAACTTTTACATTTACTATGACTGCTCCTGCTGTTACAGGTACTTATACTTCTGACTGGCAGATGGTTCAAGACGGTGTTGCTTGGTTTGGTTCTAAATTAGTTAAAACTATTACAGTTAATTAGACAAGTAGAAAATTTATAACAATTTATATATAAATTGTTATAAATTAAGATATGCAAGTAAGTGTTAAAAATTTTTCGTGTGGATTTTTGAAAACTTTCTTGATAAACTAAAGCTAGTAGAGAACATGACTTGTTTGCTACTAGCTTCAATATTTAGTATTTAAAATATATCATGTTGAAACATTTTAAGAAAATGAAAGCTTCACTAATTAACCTTACAAAAATGTCTTATAGATTTCTGATAATTTATCTAAGCTATTATTTTCCCTAACAATTTTATACGCATATTCTCCCTTTTCTTTCAGTATGTTGTCATTCAATTGATAATCCTTTATAACTTGCCTCAATACATTTATGAGTTTTTTTTTGTGTTCTAAAGGATTTCTATATTCATATGAATAAAAAAACTCTTTATTGGAGTATTCATTCAACGTTGCAATCAGAGGACTCACAACCGTTTTCTTACAACTAAATGCAAGCATTATAGTACTTGAGTTTAAACTACTCTCATTATCAAACGGTAAGACAATTATATCTGATTCCCCAATTAATCCTGCCATCTCATCATTAGATATAAATCTAAAATCTAAATTTATATTAGAGTTGCTCTTACTAAGCTCTATAAGCTTTTTCCTCAAAACATCATCTTTACAATTACCAGTGATTTGAAGATTTATGTTTTCTTCTCTCAGCTCATTAAATACTTCAATAAGTAATTCCACATTTTTATATCTACGAATTAATCCTATAAATAAGAAATTAATGCCGTTATGATGAATATCTTTCTCCTTTGATAATTCTTTGTAAATTGAGATATAATTCGGCAAAGGTACTTTAACAACTTTACTTTCGTACTTTCTAACTTTATTATTTAAGCCATATAATACTTTTCTTGTATCATCTGAAAGGATCATAATATTATCTGATATTCTTAACATAAATTTCATAAAATAAATAGGCAATCTAGAGCTTTCACCATGAGGTTTACTATTATGGACAACCCAAACTATCTTCTTACTTTTAAATTTTAAATACAAAATCTTAAAGAATTTCTTAACAAATATCCTAAATATTTTTTCATGTCCTAGTACTTCATACCAATTGAATATGAATGTATTAATATCCTTAAATTCATTTTTCAAATTTTTCTCACTAATAATTTCATACCCAGCATTTCGAATAGAATTCTGAACCAATTCGATATACTGATTTTCTTTAGACTCAGGCGGATACATATAAACTTTATTCATTTTCTCTTAAACGTCCTTTTTAATCAATTTAATAAATACTCTATATTCCCCAGTAATAAGTAATCCTACTACATATATAGCACTTCCTATTGTTCCATTAACAATTAATGAAATAAAGCTATTATTGAATGAAATATAACGTTTTGATATGTATAAAACTATACAAAGCATAGTTCCAATTATCAAATCATTCTTGAACAATTTAAAAAAATCATATAATGGTAATTGAAAGCACTTTTTGATTAATAAATAAAACGTGATTACAAAATTAATGCTAAATGCTAACAAAATCATAAATGCTACATCTGATACAGTACCTTTATGAAGACCAAATAATATACTACTAACCGTCACAATTGCTGTGATAAAACCACTTTTAAATAACAGTTTTGTTTTTCCAAGAGATTGATAAATAGCCCCTGTGCTTGACATTAACATTTGAGACCAAACGGATAAACTTAACCATTTAAAACAAGGAATTGCTGCATACCATTGGCTGCCATACATAATTAATATTATTTCTTTACTCATAAAAAAGCAACATAATGAAATATAAACTCCAATTAGGGAAAGTATTCTAACAATTTTTACGTATTTCTTAAATATATATTCTGGATTATTCTGATAATCAGACAATATTGGTTGCAAAACAGGAGTAATTACATTAGTTAAATTATTAATCGGATATTGCATTAGTTTATACCCTTTATCATAATAAGCTATGGCTGTACTTCCCATAAAAGTTCCAATAAATAAATTATCTAAATTTCTAGCTAAATAATTAACAAGGGTAAAAGCAAATTGAAACAGACTAAAATCCTTTACCTTTTTTAAGCTTTCATTATCTACACGAACAGAAAATTTAATGTTAACAGTTTTATAATTCCATAGGAAAGTAATAAATGAATTAAGAACTGATTGAATTACTAATGAATAATACTTAAAGCCGAGTAGCGCAAGTATTACGGCTATAACACTTGTACATATTGTTGTAATAATTGTACGAAGTGCAACCACTTTAAATAATTTATCCTTTAATAACAGCGCATTAGGAACCATATTCAATGTATTAAAAGCTATTGATAATGATAGAATCCAACATAATGGTAAATAAACCTTACTTGAGTAAATTATTGAAATTGGAAATGCAAGTAATGAAAATATTATTGCCAAAGTCACTGCTAAATAAATTGAAAAAGCAAAAATACTAGATATATCTTTTTCTCTTAAATTTTTATTTTGTATAACCGCTGGGCCTAGCCCCATATCAGCTAATATATTAAAAAAAGTTGTAAATACCGTAATTATAGCTACTATGCCATAATCGTTAGGAGATAAAATTCTTGCCAAAATTATATTAAAAATTATATTAAAAATTATTTGACTATATTTTGCCATAGCATTTATCATAGTAGCCTTTTTTATTGATATATTATCCATATCTTCTCCTTTTAATGCATCTAGTCATCTATGTTATCATTTATATAAAAATTATTTTTATACAATATTCCACCTAAACATATTAGAAATATGTTAGATTCAGCTGATAACATTTGATTCTCCATTATTCCACAAATTACAATGATTATAAGAGCAAATGTTGCAGCTATATTACCTTTTTTTATTACAAATCTAAAGTCAAAGAGAAGAAATAATAAAAAAATCACCAATATTATACCACCAAAAGTTACTCCTAAATACACATACATGTTATCTATACCATTGTTTGTTACATTATTAATTTGTGCCTCAACCGTTGTAATGTAAGATATATTTTGTCCCAACAAATGAATTCCCCAACTAACAATAGCATTTTGAGCTAACCCAATTCTAGCATTGAATATAGTATTCAATTTCGCCCATTTATCACTAAAGTAATCATAACTTATAGCTGTATAAAATGAAAATCCAATGCATATTGCGAATATAGTATAAGCATTCTTCGTTATAATCATTTCAATAGAATTTATAATTTTTACTTTTTTAGCAAAAATAAAATTGAAAACAATAAATATCAAAAGAATCACTTGACAATATATGCTAGAACGCCCATCTGTTACCATTACGTTAAATATCAATAAAAAACTTATTACCACAATATCTTTAAAACTATATTTTTTGTATTTGATATACATTATATCTAAACTAATTATTAAAATTTCTAAAGCTAGCCTATTGGGATGAGAAAATCCTAGGGACTCTCTCATCATATCAATAGCACCATTTTCTCTAAATATAATTCTATTAGATACAATGCCAATTTTTGAAAAAATTATTATTAAAATTGTACCAATACTTCTAAATCGTAAATCGAATTTCACTAAATTATCAAAATTAACACCTCTTGATGCGATAATAAGTAAAAAAGTTGATAATAATATTGTTTCTCCACTTTGTATAGATGTAATAATGATTAAAATTCCTATCATGTTAACAAAAAATAATTTTTTTATCGAAACACTATGAAGTAAAAATTTCACACATCCAATAATATATCCTATCAATTGCAACCCATATATAAAGTACCTAAAGCGAGTGTAGTCTACAACAAAGTTTGATACATTTAACAAGAACGCACTCAAAAAACAAATATATACAATACTATAACTGTCAATTTTAATTGTGTTGTGTGAAGAGCTAAATCGATTTCTATTATACATTGCTTGTCTCCCTATTACCAAGTTTTCAATAGCCTTATAATTTTATAAATCTACTTTTTTATCATAACTTATTTTTGGCATATTAAACATTATCACTAATATCCACTTATTTAAAAATCTTTGTATCAAGATATCTTAGAATATTACTAATCATTTAAATTTATATTGAAAACTATCAATATATATTAGGCTAATGGTTACATTACATTAGGTTTAATATGATTCAAAATACTTTCTCAATCATAAATATAAGAAACACTTGTTAAAATTTCCCAATTGCTTAATAATTATGCGCTCTCATAAAAAAAACGATTTAATTTTTTGGATTACATAGCCAAACACTATTGGAATAAACATTTGAATTAAAAACCTAATAATTATTAAAATCAGTGAAAAGTTTTCGTTTCCAAATATAGATATTCCAAATAATTTATAAATGGTCATAAGAACAGCATAATTTAACGGTGTAGCAAAAATATAAATTTCAAATGAATAGCGATTAATAACATTTGCGATAGCATTTTTAGGATTTATATTATTTAATAACAAAATTGAAAAATTATAGAAAAATAATATACCAAATAAACTGACAGCTATACCTGCAATTGAGTTTTGAATTAAATAATAATTACATGCAAAAGATACTATCCACAATAGTCCAAATATAGTTGTAAAAAATAATCTTCTCTTTATTATGTAATTACTATATTGTTTTCTATAATCTTCAAATAAAACTCCAATAAAAAAATAAAAAAAGAAAGCTTGGGTTTTATATATATACAAAAATTCAATATTTTTAAAATGGGTTGATAAGAGCATAAGTAGAGCAAATAATAATTTTATATATTTACTTTTTAAAAAATAATCTAAGCACCAAGTTAATAAAAATATTTGAAACAATGACACAAGATACCACAAATGATTTTTCCCATATCCTAACAAATACCCCTGTAAAATCTTTTTCACTAAATCTTCATTACCAAAATACCCAGAAAACCATAAAACTGGAATACCATATAAAATACTTGCAACAATGTATGGGACAATTAACCTTATAAATTTATTAGATAGAAATGGTTTAAATTCTTTATATTTACCATTTTTTACACATGCCATGTATACAATTCCACTTAAAAAGAAAAAAAGATGCATGTGACATGAATAAATCAAATTTGTAACCATTAAATATCCTTTATGAATAATAGTATCTTTAATACCAGATTCATTCATTAGCGTGACATAATCAATACCTCCGTCGCCACTAAGAATCGTATAAAAAGCGCTGTGTCCTGCTACAACTAATATAGTAGCAATAATTCGAATATAATATAATTCATCAATACGAGATTCTTTAACCACATTTTTCATTATGATTTATCCCCTGTGATAATATTTTTATACAAATCAGTGAAAGCTTTAACCTGATAATCTATACTATATTTCTCTAATTGTTTAATAATTGAATCATAACAAAAAAGAGAACTATTATCAGATGAATATATCCTAATAGCTTTTTCAAGTTCTTCAACATCACCATGCTTTACAACACTTCCAGTAACACCTTCTACTACCAAACTCGGCAAAGCTCCCATATCCGATACAATAACAGGCATCAAAGCACAGTATGCATCCAATATTACCCTTCCAAATGGTTCCTCCCACATAGATGGACATATTAGCACATCTGAATTATACAATAATGTATTTAACTCTTCCGCTCCTAGAAATCCTAAAAACTCAACATTTTCATGTTTTTTACAAAATTCAACAACATACTTTTCTAAAGGACCTTTCCCTGCAATTTTTAATTTAAATCTTTTATCTGTAATTTTATTAAAAGTATCAAGAAGCCAGAGTATTCCTTTATTTTCAGATAGAGTTCCTAAGAAAACAAATGTAATCTCATCTGTTCTACTTTTGTTAAGTCTTTGTTTTTTTAATGCAACTAATTTTTCCATGTCAAATTCAGTTGCATTCTCAATGACAGCATGCTCAATATTTCGAAAAAAACCTGCTTTTAAAAAGCAATTTATCGTTACTTTTGATGGCGCCGTTACAGCATTCACTTTACCACATAAAAACTTATTTATCAATCTATAAATTTTACACCCCCACGATGGAGCTTTACATTCGCTATTATCCTGGATATGTCGCATATTCACATGCCTGCAAAGTAAATAATAATCCCTTAATGTATGTACAATAGGGATACGAAGTTTCCTTGCAACAATCCAAACTATAGGAGTAATCTCATATAAACCGTTTGTGTGAATTAGATCCGGCTTCTCAGAAACTAATACATTTTTAAACATTTTATAATTAAAAATATTACAAAAATCAAGTAATCTATGCATTTTCATAATTACTTTATTGTGTTTCTTATTTTTATTCACCGAAATTAAGTTATGAACCTTCATTCTATAAATTTTTACCCCATTAATAAATTCAATAGAATTTTTGTTATCTGCGCATATAACTATAACTTCATGGTGATTTTTAACCAAAACTTCTGCTAATTTTTTAACACTATACTCTGCGCCACCAAGTATTATAGGATAGTAATATGAATTAACTAATACAATTTTCATTTTATTTACCTCTTATAACTCATCCAATAACTTAATCCAATTCAAAGCGTTATTATGCCATGTATATTTTTCTAAAATTTTACTTGGGCTATCAACTTCTTGCCTATATAATTCATTGAGATTAACATCATAATCGTAAGGATTAAAATATGACACAGTATCTTCAAAGACTTCTGGTAAGCAACTTGAACTTGCAACTGCCACCTTTTTTCCTAGAGCTAATGCCTCTAAAGGGGGTAACCCAAATCCTTCAAATAATGATGGAAATAGCAACATTTTACAACCTTTAAGTAATGCTTTCATCTCATCATCAGAGATTCGGCCAGTATATATTATATTTGATTCTTTAACTTGCTGATTATCATCCCATACATCTAATTCTTTTCCACCAGCAATTACGAATACGCATTTTGGATTTCTTCTAGCAACTTCCAAAATCCATCTATAGTTTTTATGTGGTGCCAAACTTCCTAACGAGAAGTAGTACTGTCCAGGGACTACATTTGTTAATTTATCAAATATAGAGATATCCTCAATAGTGCCTTCAATATGTTCCCAACCGCATGCATTTACGCTAATGTTTTTGGACTTTATTTTTAAATAGTCAACAATAGTCTTTTTAGAATACTCTGTCAATGTAACTATTTTTGAACCAAGTAATTTAGCGAAAATACTATTTATTATAAATTTAATTTTAAAAAACCTTGGCTTACGGCCAACCTTCTCTCTATCAAAACAAATGGGTCTAATATCATGAAGACAAGTGTAACCTTTCAATAGCAACGGAACTGAACCTGTAAAATTCATAAAATATGCTTTATGCCTTCTTGCATAGGGTTCTGCACATTTTCTTGTCCATCCCCTTAAGCTTGCCTCATCGCACTTAAGAATACTAGTATTAATCCCAACCACTTCAATATTTTTAAACTTAACTTCCACCTTCAAATTTTCAGGAACAACAATTTGGAAAATATATTTTCCCCTACTTTCAAGAGAATCTATAGCTAAAACGACCTCTCTTGAATACCTATTAATTCCGTTTAATGGTCCAAATAGATATGCGCCATCAATTACAACTAATTGTTTATTCAAAGTACCAATCCTTTCTTACTCTTTCAGCTTAGGTGCCATAATATTCTACCAACAGGTTATAAAACTTTTCTGCGGCATTACTCCATGTATATTTATTAAGAATTTCTTTACCATCAGATACTGATTCTTCAATTAGTATATCTAAATTTATATCATAATCATAAGGATCGATATAATGTGCTGCATTGCCATAAATCTCTGGCATACAACTTGCATTTGAAACTATGATTTGTTTTCCTAAACTTAATGCCTCTAATGGAGGCAATCCAAAACCTTCATAAAAAGATGGTTGTATAAGTGCCCTGCACCCTAACATTAATGATTTTATCTGAGCATCACTAATATATCCGGTAAATATTACATTCTCTAATTTTTCCTGTTCCAATTCTTTCGAATAATCAGACAAATTTTTTGCACCTGTAATTACAAAATAGTATTGAGGATGAGTCTTAGCTGCATTAACTACCCAGACAAAATTTTTGTGCTTATACTTAGAGCCTAATGAAAAAAAATAATTTCCGGGTTTTAGACATTTATACTTTTCCAAAATTGTATCATCTAAATCAACTTTGAGCATATGTTCCCATCCACAAGGAATTATATTTATTCTATCTTCACTAATATTATAATATTTTATAATTTCTTTCTTAGATTCTTCACTGAGTGTCATAATTTTTCTTTTTCCGCGAGTAATGCACCAAGCTTTAAATAGATATAGTTTTCTAAAAAACTTTCCACGTTTTGAAGGATAATTTTCTGGGAACGCTTCAATAATACAATCGTGTAATGATACAATTTGACATTTAATTATTGGTAAAGCCAAAGTCATATCAACACCAATCGCCCTATTTATAATTGTATAAAAAGGAAAAATAATTTGTTGCCAAACGTACTTACTAAAAGAATTATTTTTCTCTACTCCAAACTTAACAATTTTTATATTTTTAAAATTGATATTACATGGTTTATTCTTAGGTACTACTACCTGAACAGCTATGTTTGAGTTTTTGATTAAATCATCAAGTCTATTCAAGATTTGATATTCATATCTGTGTATTCCTAGTAAGTTTTCAGAAAGCAAACCATCACCATTAAATATAACTGTTTTCATTATTTTACTCCTTAAACTAGTAACGCAAAATAAGAAATGCTATTCGTTTCTTATTTACAACTTAAGTTTTTCTATTAATTTCTTAGCTTCTTTTTCCCAAGAAAATAACTTTACTCTGTTAATCCCATCCTTTTTCAATTCCAAATATTCATTTTGTGTAATCAAACTTGTTATATAGTAAATCTTACGTTCAAGATCATTTTTATTATTATTTTCAAAATAAATTGCTGCATTACCAAGCACTTCAGGTAATGATGTGCTATCAGATGAAATCACTGCTGTTCCTACTGACATGGCCTCTAAAGGTGGAATACCAAACCCCTCATATTTCGATGGAAAGATAAAAGATTGTGCATTCTTATAAATGTATGGCAAATCAATATCATCAATAAAACCAGTAACATGAATTTTAGATGCTACTTTTTTGTCTAAACTAGCTAACAAGTCATCAATCTTCCACCCTTTTCTTCCAGCAAGAACCAAATCCTGATTAACATTACATTCTAAGACCAAACGACTATAAGCTTCTACCAATAATCTCATATTCTTCCGAGGTTCAAGTGTTGATAAACATAGCAAGTAGTTTGACGGGAGTTTATATTTACTTATTACCTTTTCATTTTCTTCCGAAGAAAATGAAAAATCTAAAAAAACATCTGATATCCCACATTTTATTTTCCAAATTTTATTTTCCGGATATTTAAGTCTTTCCACTATACGTTGTTTTGAAAACTCTGATATAGTGATAATAGACTTGCACTTTCGTATAGCAACTTTATGTGAAATTCTAAAATACCACTTGCTAACAGATTTCATTGTCTCAGGACAATCCCAACAACAAATATCGTGAATCGTTGAAATCATATTCGTTTTGAAAAGCAAGATTGGAACCGGAAAAGCAAGAAACAAATAGGCATCTGCTTTTATACCATATATTTTCAGTGGAAGTATTACCTGATTAAATAATAATTTATTTCTTCCTTTGAGGACATACGCTTTTACACGAACATTATCCACGAGTTCCTCAAATTCATTATGAATTTCATTTTTAAAAATTAGAACATACTCATTATCCTTGCAATTAATAATTTCCTTTGATATACACATTGCAAACCGTTCAATTCCTGAAAAATTATCAGCAAGGGATGTTAAATCAATTAATATCTTCATTTAAATATTTTCTCTTTCTATATTTCCACACTATTCGAAAAATCTTCATATCATCTATAATATACCGTCTGAATAATCGTCTTGGCTCTTTACACAAACGATACAACCATTCAAATCCATAACTTGATACCCATTTCGGTGCTCTTTTTATATTACCTGCTACAAAATCAATACTTGCCCCTACTGCTAAAACCAATGGGACATTAAACTGTGTCCGATATTTATAGTAAAACTTTTCTTGTTTAGGAGTTCCTAAAGCCAATACTAAAATATCTGGTTGCGCATCTATTACTTTTTTGATTATTCTTTCCGCTTCCAGTGCATCTTTTTCAAATCCAAAACTAGGAGAATATGTTTCAACAACTTTCAAACCTGGATATATTTTTTTTAGTTTAGCTGCTGCAATATCTGCAACTCCCTCTGCCGCACCTAAAAAATACATTGTATATCCCTTTAATGCAGCAAGCTCACAAACCTTAGGGAATAAATCAGAACCTGATACTTTTTCAACTATTGGGGTTTTTAGCAGTTTTGAAATCCATATCAATGGCTGCCCATCTGTTAGTACCAATGATGCATTATCATAGATTTCTCTAAATTCTGTATCTGATTCAATCCGAACAATATGATCAACATTCGGTGTTACAATATACGAGTTTTCCCTTATTAATATCAAATTATCAATTGCAGAGATTGCTTGATCCATTGTTATATTGTCTACAGCTGTATTTAAAAAATTCATTTTAGACATTCTCTTACACTCCACCAAATACATTTTTTCCCTAATTCACCAAATAGTATTCGTACAATTCTTTTACGGTATCATAAATACTATATTGTGGTTCCCATCCAAGTTCTGTTTTAATAAAATTATAGTTACAGCATATGACTCGATTATCAGTCGGTCTAAATCTATTTGGGTCTACTACCACTGTCACATGCTGGCTACTTAATGAAATAATATAATTCAGTATATCACTTAATGATACCGCACACCCTGTACCAATATTGTAAGTACTTTCACATTTATCACTTTCAATAACCATACGGTAAGCACGAGCAAAATCCTTTACATTTCCAAGGTCACGCTCTACTAATAAATTCCCCACGTACATCGTACCTGGCCTTCCGCTCTTTTCAATCTCAGCTATTTGTTTGCAAAAACTCGGAATAACAAATGTATCTGTCTGACCTATTCCAGTGTGATTAAAAGAACGGACATGATAAATTTTCATGCCATAACGACTTCTATATAGCTGAGAGAACTTTTCTTGCATCATCTTTGAAATGCCATAAGGGTTATTTGCATCCAATTCACTGTTTTCATCCATTGGTTTATCACTTATAGCATATTCCTCGCTAGAACCAATCAATAATATTTTAGGTATTACATCACACTGCCGAGAAGCTTCTAAAATATTTAATGTCCCATTAACATTAACATCAATTGTCTTCTGTGGAATATTCCAAGAAAGTCCTACATTACTAATAGCAGCTAAATTAACCACATGTGTAGGTTGAATATCCAAAATTATATTCTTGATGCCCTCTGCATCAAGCAAGTCACATTCCCTAAAATCCACAAATTCTGGAACAGAATCTGTCCTTCGGATATCACTTCCATATACTTTATAATCGTTGTCGTGAAATTCGTGGGAAAGATACTTTCCTACAAAACCACTAACGCCAAATACTAATACTTTTTTATCCATTGTATATTTAGCTCCTTTAATGAAAAATGAAGTCTGTTCCAGATTAATGTCTATTCTAAACAATCATTAAAACCAGGAACAGCTTCATAATAAATCTATTTCTTTATACCAGCTTAGTACATATTGCCTTTTATAACTAATTGCATCAATCCCGATGTCACTTCATCCAAGTTCATGTCTGCCACATTAATATGATTCAAAATAATGAGTTTACTTAATAGCACATTAAACATTATTTCGTAGCTGCTGCTTCGTTAAAATATTCTCTTCCATTTATTTCACTTCTAACTTTCTCTAAATCTGACTCCACCATTCTCTTTACTAATTCAGAGAATGTTATTTCTAGCTCCCAATTTAAATTCTTTTTAGCTTTTGTTGGATCCCCTAATAAAAGTTCTACCTCTGCTGGTCTATAGAATTTTGAATTAATTTTCACTATTACCTTGCCAGTTGCTTTGTCTTTTCCCACTTCACCTACGCCTTCACCACTCCATACTACATCTATACCTACATGTTGGAAAGCTAGTTCAATGAATTCCCTTACTTTATGCGTTTCACCTGAAGCAATAACATAATCATCTGGAATATCCTGCTGAAGCATTAACCACATAGCTCTAACATAATCTTTTGAATGGCCCCAATCACGTTTTGCATCGATATTACCAAGTTCCAAATGATCTTGAACTCCCAATTTTATTCTAGCAACTGCATCTGTAATTTTTCTAGTTACAAACTCAAGTCCTCTTCTTTCAGATTCATGATTAAATAGAATTCCTGAACATGTATACATATTATAGCTTTCCCTGTAGTTTTTAGTAATCCAATGACCATATAGCTTGGCTACTCCATAAGGACTTCTAGGATAAAAAGGAGTAGTTTCCTTTTGAGGTACTTCTTGAACTAATCCAAACATTTCGCTTGTTGATGCTTGATAAAACCTAGCATCTGGCTTAACATTTTTTATTGCTTCTAAAATATTTAAAACACCATTTGCATCTATATCAGCTGTAGCTACTGGCTGCTCCCATGATGCCCCTACGAATGATTGAGCTGCTAAATTATAAACCTCATCAGGTTGAGATATATTAATTGCATTTATTAAAGATACTATATCTGTCATATCTGCGTATATTAACTTAACCTTATCCTTCAAATGCTCAATATTTCCATAATCCACTTTACTTTTTCTTCTCATTATTCCATAAACTTCATAACCTTTTTCTAAAAGTAGTTCAGCCAAATATGATCCATCTTGTCCTGTAATTCCTGTAATTAATGCCTTCTTCATTTTTCAATTCTCCTTTATTATGATTATATTATTAGCTAAGAAATTAAATTTTTAGCATCCTTTATTTCCTGCTCTCTATCTTTTGGGGATATTAAAATATAATCCTCTGTTTCAACTATAATTAGATTATCTATATTATTTAAAAGTAGCTTTTTATTTGTTATCGCAATGTTTCCTGATGAATTATAAAAGTAATTATTCGAACCTTCTACATTGCCATACTTGTCCCTCTTGCTATATCTTTCTATACTACTCCAATTTCCTACATCATCCCAACCAAAATCACTTGGTATCACATATATATCATCAGCATTTTCCATTATGCCATAATCAACTGAAACTCCTTGAATTTCAGCATACTTATCTTCTAGTACTTGTTGGAAAGCTTCTTCTTTAGTTGCTGCAACCTCACTTAGTATATTGTAAGTTTCATTCAAATACTCTTTTGTTAAGTTTAGAATGTTATCTGCTTTCCAAATAAACATTCCTCCATTCCACAAATATTGTTTGCTTTCTAGGTATTTCTTAGCTTTTTCTATGTTAGGCTTTTCTACAAATGCCTCAACAGAAATTATTTGTGAATCGTCTATTTCCTTTTTCTCTTTAGAACATTTTATATATCCATAACCAGTTTCTGGTCTATCAGGTTTCATGCCTATAGTTACAATTGCTTCCGGTTTACTTTCAACAAATTTATAAGCATCATCTAATATTTGAATAAATCTATCTTCATTCCTAATTAAATGGTCAGAGGGTAATACCGCTATAGTTGCATCTTCATAATATTTCTTTATAACGAATGCAGATAAAGCTATACATGGTGCAGTATTTTTGCCAACTGGTTCAATAATTATATTCCTCTCTGGTAAATTAGGTAATTGTTCTTTTAAAAGCTGCACATATTGATTAGCCGTAACAATAAATATTCTTTCAATAGGTAATAATCTTTCAACCCTTTTTACTGTCATTTGAATCATTGTGTCTTTGCCTAACAAATTTAAAAACTGTTTTGGTTTTTCCTCTGTAGAAAGCGGCCAAAATCTAGTACCTTTTCCCCCCGCCATAATTAAAGCACATAACATACTATTGCCTCCTCATTATTGTTCCTTCGCAGCAGCAGCTTCACTTAGTCCATAAATTGGATTAGGATCAGTTATATTCTTTCTTCCTATTGAATAATACTCTACTTTTGCTGTCTCTGCTTCGTCCAAACTATAACAATTACGTCCATCAAATATCACAGCTGTTTTCATTAGTTCCCTATATCTTTCAAGTTTTATCTCTCTAATTTGCTTCCACTCTGTAAATATAAATACTAAATCAGCATCTTTAAGCGCTTTTTCTGGACTGTCTACATAATTTATTCTTTCAGGGTATATCTTTTTAAAATTTTCAGCTCCAACTGGATCAAACGCACTAACTACTGCCCCTTCATCTAATAATATTCTCATATTAGGTATAGACGGAGCTTCTCTTAAATCATCAGTTCCTGGCTTAAAAGTTAATCCTAATACTGCAACTTTTAATCCTTCAAGTGACTTAAATCTTTTTTTTGCTTTTTTTATAAGTCTAAATTTTTGATTTTCATTAATTTCAATTGTTGCTTTTACAGTTTTTAATTCATATCCATTATTTTCTGCTAGCCAATGAAGTGCCTTTGTATCCTTAGGAAAGCAAGACCCCCCATATCCTATACCTGCTTGTAAAAACTTATCTCCTATACGTATATCATAAGACATTCCCTTTGTAACGTCTTCTATGTTGGCTCCTACAACTTCACATAAGTTAGCTATCTCATTTACAAATGATATTTTCAATGCTAAAAAATCATTTGAGGCATATTTAATCATTTCTGCACTTCTTCTATTCGTAACTACTATTGGCTCATTAAATCTTTCATATACCTCTCTAAGTATTTTCTCAGCATTCTTAGATTCTACACCAATTACAATTCTGCTAGCATTTAATGTATCTTTAACAGCTGTCCCTTGGGATAAAAATTCTGGATTTGAAGCTAATTCCACTTCCACATTATTCTTGAGACTCTCTCTTATATACTTTTCCACTTCGTCATTTGTTCCAATTGGAACTGTCGACTTAAGTACTACAAGACAGTCCTTTTCTATACTTTGAGCTATCTGTTTTGCTACTGAAAATACATAGCTAAGATTAGCAGATCCATCCGCTTTTTCAGGGGTTCCAACGCCAATAAATATTACATCTGCATCCCTATATGCATCTTTATAATTCGTAGTAAAATTCAATCTACCAGCTTCATAATTTTCTATCAATAATTCTTCTAATCCTGGTTCATATATTGGTGATATACCTTTTTTCATTAACTCTATTTTATTCTCATCTATATCAACACAAGTCACATAATGCCCAGCATGTGATAAACAAGCTCCTGTCACTAAACCCACATATCCTGTTCCAGCGACTACTATTTTCATTTTGCTCACTCCCATTATAGTAATTTTTGTAACTATTACATTGCATTATCATCCCCAAATAACACTAAAAATGTCTTTAATATGAGTTTTATATCAACCCAGGTACTTCTTTCCTTTATATATCTTATATCCAACTCCATCCACTGTTCAAATCCAATACTGCTTCTTCCCATAACCTGCCAGAAACATGTAAGTCCAGGTTTGGCCACAAGTTTTAACCTTTGATGTTCTGTAAATTTTATTACTTCTCTAGGCAAATTTGGCCTTGGTCCAACGAGTGACATTTCACCTTTCAAAACATTTATAAGCTGTGGAAGCTCATCAATGCTTGTCTTTCTTATAAACCTACCTACAGAAGTAATTCTTGGATCATCCTTCATCTTAAACATAGGTCCAGACATTTCATTTTTATCCTTAAGCCTTGAAAGCAATTCCTCTGCATCTTGGACCATAGATCTAAACTTATACATTTTAAAAACTTCTCCAAATTGTCCAACTCTCTCTTGAGCAAAAAAAACTGGACCTTTTGAAGTTAATTTTATTGCTATAGCTGTAATTATCATTACAGGACTAAGTAATATAATACCGCATAATGATCCAATAATATCTATTAATCTTTTAAATATAAAGTACGCCTTACTTTTTTCAAATTCACTTATAGCTTCTATCTGAACTGTTTTAAGATTATATTGAACCTCCTCCAAAAGTCTCCCCCCTAAAAATATATTATTATTTATTGCATCATCTACAAATTTGTAAATCAAAGTTAGTTGTATTATTTAAAACTCTACTATTACTATATACATTATACATTATTCTACAGAAGAAATTCAATATTTCAATGCTAATTACCTTATTTGACTTAATAATACATAGTTCCAAAATTTTAATTCTATTATAATACATATTAAACCCTTTTGATTGTTTTTTCGGAAATTTCCGAAAATTACATTGTGCTTTTTCTTTATTTCATATATTAACTTAATACGGTGAATATAAAGTATTTTCACTTATAAATGCCAAAACAAAACGCAGGATTTCTTTCATTAATATTAAACTTAATATTATGGATTAGCTTAGACAAATGAAAATGCACAACATTCGACATGTTCTTGCATAAAAATTTTGACGAAGACTTTATTTTCTATTCTTCCTACTTTTAAAAGTTATGTGTCTAAATGTTATCATATAATAAATCAAAAATCAAAATAGAATATATGCCACTTAAAAATATTCTATCATATTTTGTAAATATATAGAATTATCTTACTAAATGGTACATTCACTCAATAGTATTCTACCTATACCCCCTGACAGCAATACTTTTTTGGGTAATATATAAATTTCTAATAGTATAAAAAAGTGAGCTCAGATGAATTATCATCTAGACTCACTTTTATTTTAAATTTCTACTTCAAAATCTATATTACTATTTTTTTCAGATTTTATATGTATATCTGAAATATTTTTAGGTACTATGTATACTAGTTTAGCCTTGCTTTCAGTCTCAGGCTGTACATTATATATAGTATATTCCGAAATATTTCTTATTACCTTCTTTTCATTTTTTATGGCAGCTTCCAGTACCATATCAAATGCATCGAAAATTTCAACTTTGTTACTACCATTTTGAATCTTTATTGTTACTATAATATATTTTAAATCTTTTCCTAATAGTGGGTTATTTTCGTCCTCCTGCTGCTCCACATTATCAATGCTATATTTAATATTTCCAGATGTTATAACTTTATTAGTTATAGGACTATTATTAGTTAATAAAGAACTGTCAACTTCTACAGATTTGTTATCCTTATACTTTGCATTTAAAATATTATTGTTACCTATAATTGAAATGCATAATATAATCACTACTCCAAATATTTTCAACATCAATTTATTACTTGAATTACTTAAATCGTTCTTATTATATTTATGAACACTATCCTTCATTCAACTCTCTCCTAATTTTATAAGTTTCATTTTAAATATTATTACCTAACTTTGTCACTTTTATCTCAAATTTATTAATAAATTGTAAAGATTTATAAAATAGCTTAGAATATAAATATAATTTACTGAAAGGAATGGTTAATATTGAAAAATATAAAAGTGCTTAGTTTTATATTATTATTATCACTTTCAATAACAGGCTGCGGCAGCAAAAAAACTGCTACAGCCAAAGTTGATACTACTAGAAGCACTACAGCAGAAAGCACAAATAATTCTACTGATAAAGCAGAGAAATATTACGCTCCTTATACTGGGGAGGAAGTTAGCAAAGAAACTGCAAATAATGCTGCTTTTATGTCTATTATAGAAAATTCCTCTGCAGCTAGGCCGCAATCTGGATTTAATTCCGCAGATATTGTTTTTGAGGCTATGACAGAAGGGGGAACCACTAGATGCCTTGCTATATTTCAAAAGGACAAAGCTGAAAAAATTGGGCCTGTTAGAAGTATGAGAACTTATTTTATAGATTTAGCCTACGAATATAATCTTCCCTTTGCTCACTGTGGTGGAAGCCACGATGCTCTAGATAGAATAAAAAAAGAAAATCCTATGACCTTAAACGAAATGTATAACGGCTCTTATTATTGGCGGGATAAAAGTATTAAAATCCAAGAACATAGCCTGTATACTTCCTCTGATAAGCTTATAAGTTTAATTACACAAAAATCATACATAAAACCTTCTCCTATAAAATTAGCCTTCAACAAGGGATACTGGGATACTTTAAGCTCCGAGGCAATAAACAACATTATTATAAGATTTAACGGCGAGTACGCCACTGCATACACATTTAAGGATGGGCTTTACTATAAATCCATGAATAATGTACCTACTGAAAATAAGGAAGATAAGAAACCAGTAGCAGTAAAAAATCTTGTAATACAAAAAGTAAACTACAGGACTAGGCCTAATGAGGAGTATCTAGATGCAGACCTAGTAGGTAGTGGAGACGCTATAATATACAGCAACGGTAAAATGGTAAAAGCAACCTGGTCTAAGGCTGATCTACACTCTCAAACAATATTCAAAGATGAAAAAGGCAATATAGTACCACTTAATCCCGGAAAGACCTGGTGGCATCTTTTAGATCAAAACGCCTCTCTTAAAACGAATTAAATAAGGTAGAAAAAATTATGAATATTAAATAATAAAAAGGTGCCAAATGGCACCTTTCAATTATTCAACAGTTACTGATTTTGCTAGATTTCTAGGCTTATCAACGTCACAGCCCTTTTGAATTGACATATAGTAGGAAAGAAGCTGTAGCGGTACTACAGAAAGTACTGGAGCTAGAATTTCATTTGTTCTTGGAAGGTATAGTGCTGAATCAACTGTCTTTTCAATTGTATCATTACCTTCAAAAGCAAAGGCCAAAACATTTGCTCCTCTTGTTTTAACTTCTTTAATATTACTAACCATCTTTTCAAATAATTCTTCTTGAGTAGCTAAAGCTATTACAATAGTTCCTTTTTCTATTAAAGCTATTGGCCCGTGCTTTAATTCTCCAGCTGCATAAGCTTCTGAGTGAATATAGGAGATTTCCTTAAGCTTTAAGGAGCCTTCCATTGCAACAGCATAATCAAGGCCTCTTCCTAGGAAGAACATATCTTTATGCATATAAGTCTTTGAGGCAAATCTTTGAAGCACTTCTTTATTAGTTAGAACCTCTTCTACCTTTTCTGGAAGTGAAAGCATAGCCTCTTTTATTTCTTCTATAGCCTCGTCACTTACTGTTTTCTTATTCTGGGCAAAGAATAAGGCTATAATATACATAGCAATAAGCTGAGTTACATAAGCCTTTGTAGATGCAACTGCTATTTCTGGTCCTGCCCAGGTATAAAGAACATCATCTGCTTCTCTTGATACTGAGCTTCCTACTACATTTGTTATAGCTATTACCCTTGCACTACTTTTCTTTGCTTCTCTTAGTGCAGCTAGCGTATCTGCAGTTTCACCAGACTGACTTATTACTATCATTAGTGTTCTTTTGTCTATTATTGGATTTCTATATCTAAACTCTGAAGCTATATCTATCTCTACAGGGATTCTCGTAAGCTTTTCAATTACATACTTGCCTACTACACCTGCATGATATGCTGTTCCGCAAGCTACAATATATATTTTATCTATATTAGCTATTTGCTCTTTAGTAATTGTTATTTTGTCTAAGGTTATATCCTTACCTAAAGCTATTCTTGAAGTCATTGTATCTCTGATAGCCTTTGGCTGTTCATGAATTTCCTTTAGCATAAAATGCTCATATCCGCCCTTTTCAGCAGCATCAGCATCCCAAGTTACATGGAATATATCCTTCTTTATTTCGTCGCCTTCATCTGACATAAGCTTAACACCTTCAGATGTCATTACAACGAACTCTTTATCATTTAAAAAATAAACATCTCTTGTATAGTTTAATATAGCTGGTATGTCAGATGCTATAAAGTACTCACCTTTTCCAACACCTACTACAAGAGGGCTATCTTTTCTAACAGCTACAAGCTTTCCTGGCTCATAGGTTGTAACTACTCCTATAGCATAGCTTCCTTCCATCTTGGACACCGCTTTCATAACAGCAGCCTCAAGATTTCCATCATAATAATAGTCTACTAGATGAGGAATAACTTCTGTATCAGTTTCTGATTCAAACTTATATCCCTTTGAAGTTAGCCACTCTCTTAGGTGAATGTAGTTTTCAATGATGCCATTGTGCACTACACTAATAGTTTCCTTTGTATTTGAGTGTGGGTGAGAATTCAAATCTGATGGTTCTCCATGAGTAGCCCATCTGGTATGGCCAATACCTACTACCCCTTTGATTGGAGCCTTTTCTAGCTTTGCTTCAAGATTTGCAAGTCTTCCCTTGCACTTACTAACCTTTAATATATCCTCTTCAATAATGGCTACTCCTGCTGAGTCATAGCCTCTATACTCCAATTTTGAAAGTCCATTAATAAGCACAGGCGCTGCCTGCTTATTTCCAACATAACCTACTATTCCGCACATATTTTTCCTCCTTGCGTAAAGCTTACAATCTTTACGTCTATTGAAATTAAAATAATTTAGTTTGCAATGTGCAGTATTTGGCCGCAGCACCTAATTGATATTGTTTCAGAAATCACTTTCTGGTTTTATCAATCTCTATCGGTAGTGCTGTACCGTGGGGCATCCGCCGAAGTTTCGATACTCCCCATCCTCGTCAACTTAAGTGAGGCTCTAAATCTACGATTTAGCTAGTCGAACTTACTCAATCGTCAGATTGAGTTTCATTTAGCTCTTTCAAATCTTTGATTTGGGTAGTGGAACTTACTCATTCGTTAGATTGAGTTTCTTTTTTCCATTCTCACTTAAGTCCTGGCGCTTTAATATTTTTCTTATTCAATTTTTCCTTACTTTTTATTACTCAGCTACCACCTCCTGTAAAATCAGCTACATTACAAACTATACTTTATTATATTTGCATAGATAAAATTTGGCAATAGTAAAATATGGTTTTGTTTTTATGAAAATGTACAAAAAAATACATATTGTACCTAAATTAAAATAATTTCTACAATTGATATTTATTTTAATAGGTATATAATTTTATTGTGCAATTTATTTATTTGGAGGGTTTAATAATGACAAGAAATAGGAAAAATAAACATAAAAAACATAAAGGTATTAAAGCTTTTGCTATTATTTTAACAATAATGGTTGTTATCACATCAGGAGCTCTTTTTTATTTAAATGGTAAGTTATCAAAAATCAAAATAAATAAAATTGACGATGAAAATCTTTCCATTGATGAAAATAGTTTTAAATCCAATGATAAAAGCGAAGATAACTTTGTCAATATTCTGCTTATGGGTATAGATATTGACAAAGAAGTAAATGATTCTAACAGTGCTGATTCAATAATGATTGCTACTATAGATAAAACCCATAAAAAATTAAAGCTAACCTCCATAATGAGAGATAGCTATGTGGATGTTGAGGGACATGGAAATACAAAGCTTAAATATTCTTATTCCTATGGTGGTCCTGAATTGCTCATTAAAACAGTAAATAAAAACTTTAATATGAATGTCAAAGATTATGTAAAAGTTGATATAAACAATTTAGGTAAAATAATTGACTATCTAGGCGGAGTTTCAATTAATGTACAACCTGATGAAGTAAACCTTATTAACAGCTATATGGAAGGTGCTTCAAAGGTTTATAAATTTAAATATGCTGCCATAAAAAAGTCTGGTCTGCAAGTATTAAATGGTGCTCAGGCAGTTGCCTATTGTAGAATACGTTATGTTGGAAATGTTGATTTTCAAAGAACAGAGAGACAAAGAACTGTACTGACTGAGATTTCTAAAAAGTTATCACAAAAAGGTTTGCTAGGGCTTCCTAAGGCATCAGATAATATTTTACCTTATGTTGAAACAAGTTTAAGCAAGACAGAACTACTCTCACTGGGTTCTTATGTTTTAATAAATAAAATAACTACACCAGAACAATTTAGAGTACCTACTGATGACAACTATCATGATTCTACAATAAATGGACTCTATTATATGAAGTGGGATAAAGAACCTACAATTGATAAACTTCATAATTTTATATTTGGAAGTTAAAATTGTTTCTTTAGTAATCTGTCCAACATCTATTTGCAATAAAAATAGCTAAATAGAATACTATAAATGATAATTAAAAAGATATGCTGCAGCATATCTTTTTAGTTTGTACAGATACATATTATTAATTCAATGTTTTTATTTTAAACTTTGACATAACTAAATTCTTTAAGTATGAATATTCCTCAGTCTTTCTAAATACTAATATTAGTATTAAATTAATAATTACAACATTTAGCATGCAATTTAACATAAAACCATAAAAATTATATGGCAGAACCAAGACTTTTAAAATACCAGAAGATATAATCAAAATTCCTATTGCAAGTAACAATGTTTTACCATATAACAATAAATAATTCTTAAAACTTACTCTAAAGACTTTCTTATACACTAGTAAAGGCTTCACCCAAAATATTACTGCTACATCACTTACCACTGTGCCTAAAACAACACCAGCAATTCCCATATATTTTGCAAACAAAATTGAAAACCCTAAATTAATTATTGACTCCGCAATTGGAGCATACTTATCTTCATTATAAATGCCAGCTGCTTCCTTAAATCTTTCCACACATGGCCGCAAGGCAGTTATATAAAAATTCACAAGGGCTATAATCAATATAAACCTGCTAACAAAATATTGTTTTCCTAACCAAATAGCAATAAAATAATCCATAGTATTATATAATGATATAGTTATAAATACTACAATCCAATAGTTAAATAAAAATAATTTTTTAAATACATCATAATTTTTTTGACTATTATCCTCAATAATCAAATTACCAATACTAGCAGTGATTCCATTGAACATTTTTACTATAGCATTTAAGAAGAAATTAATAACCATAATATAGTTGCTATACATACCAACAGCTGATAAAGTTGAAAATGCTGACATTACAAGATAGTCTGTACTGTACACTACAAACGAACCAATTTTATGGTAAGAAAGCGCTTTGATATTTTTGAAAATACTTTTCTTAGTATCAGAATCTAATACTGCGTTGCATTCTTTTAACCATGGATATTGCTTATTAATAATCCGATTCATATATGCATAATAAATTAAGCTAAATAATGCTTCAAGCGCTAAATATAATAAAAATGATTTATATACTATAAGAATAAGAATCTGTGCAACACTCTTTAATATTTTCATAATACCATCAATACTTGATATTATATAAGACTTTTGGTCTACATTTAATAGAGAAAGTTTGCTTGAAAATAGGTACGTAACAACAGTATTTAAAATGTAAATCACAAAATAAACTTTAACTAAATGTGAATTAACTTGACCTTTTGCAAAGAAAGGTAAGAATATTGTTGATATTAAGCCAAGTAAAAGAATAACAATTCCTGCAATTCTATATAACCTTTGGTAAAAGACTATTATTCCTTTAATATTCTCCTTTTCATCCTGAGCTAAGGGTTTATAAAGAGCAAATATAACAGCAGACTCAATACCAAGTTCAGCTAGATTTAGGAAACCAAGTACACTAGAAAAAAGAGAATTTAGCCCCGCAATTTGTACCCCAAGTTCATTTATAAATATTTTTCTAGTAACAAATCCTAATAAAGATGCTATTATATAAAATATTAAATTGTATGTTAGATTCTTCACTGCTTTTTTCGTTCTCATTCGTATTTCCTCAATTTTTCCATAAAAAATTAAAATCAAACCTTAAATTTTAGTAATTTGCTTTTAATAAATGTTTTAATATCCACTCTTGTAAATTTTGGTTTGAAATTATTTATACAATCAATAGTTTCTTGTTGTTTATATATGTTTGCATATTTTTCTTTTAGTTCTTTTTCTTTTATTCCATGCCATAATGTATTTATTAAAAGAAATGGAATTCTATAATTCCTTATATAACTAATTATTTTGGCCTTTTGTACTTCATTTAGATTATTATTATCTAAAGTATTAAACCATTGTTCTAGCCTCTCCCACATCTTTTTAGCTTCATTTAAATAATAAACTTGCTTCTTAGAAAAATCTGATGATAATGAATTATTCTCTCTTATTCTATATACAGAAAGGCACTCATCTACAAAGCAAACCTTAGACAAACTAACTACCTTTGTAAAAAATTCAACATCTTCACCCCAATTACATTTTGGAGTAAATTTAATATCATTATCAATTATAGTATCTCTCCTAACAATCCAAGTGCTTGTTTGTGGCCACATTTCACTTTTTATGTATTCATAAGCAATATTTTCATTTTCAAATTTAACAATGTTTGAAATCTTCTTTTCACTATCCATATACCAGCTTATATGTCCACAAAAGCATGCATCATATTTGCCACTTACTAGTTTATCTACCTGTTTTTGCAGCTTTGTATCATACCAAAGGTCATCACCATCAATAAATGCAACATATTCACCTTTAGACTCATTAATTGCTTTATTTCTAGTCATTGATACGCCTGAATTGCTTTGATAAAAATATTTTATACTAGGATTCATTTCAGACATAGCTTTAATAAGTTCACTAGTCTTGTCCTTACTTCCATCATCAACAACTATTATTTCAATATTTTTATACGTTTGGGATAAAACAGAATTTATTGTATCCTCTATAAACTCCTCACAATTATATGCTGGAATTATAACCGATATAAGTGGTTCCAAATAATTCACCTCTTTATAAAAATACCTTTATTTTCATCAAAAATGAAACATTAAACTTTAAGTCTATCATAATTATACCGCTTATTATAATACGTTTCTTCTTCTTCAGATAAATCTATCAATAATAATTGATTATGTACTGGACGTTTTTCCTCTGGAGGTAACTCTAAATAGCTTTCACCATACATATTTACTAAATAATTATGATAATTATTAGGTGCTTTAAATTTAAATCCTTCAAACTCCATATCAATTACAGGAAAAACATCATTAATATCAAAAAAATTACTCCAATTATCTACTTCTAATCCATAACCATAAATATTACTGGATTCTTTCTTCTGTAGAATTTTTATCATTTTAAAAAAATGCTTTCTCCTTTTTATAATATAATTATCATTTATAAATAAAAAGGCCTTTGAAAATATAATCATACAGGCTTTTCTGACTTTATCTATTACACTACCGTTCTCTTTATTTACATTCTTGATTTTAAGGTTTTTATTCTTATATATTCTTACTAAAATCTTAAAATATAGCTTGAAAAAATTTCTCCATTTTACATTGCTAGGATATTGATCTACAGGAAATATATCTACAAAAATTCCCTGGTGAAATTCTGCATCATACCTTTCTAAAAGTAGAGTATTTTTTAATCTAACCTTTAACCAAAGTGATTCTAGCTTTTCATCCTCAAATGTTTGAAGTAACATATCTTTTGATAGCTGCTCTTTAGCAACTTCAATAAATTTGTTATAATCCTCCCTAGTCATACATATGTCTATGTCATCATCCCAAGGTATAAATCCCTTATGCCTTACTGCCCCAAGCAATGTGCCTGAATCAAGCCAATAGTGTATATTATTTTTTTCGGAAATAGAATGAATTTCACTTAATATTTTTGTCATCAAAAGTTGTGATGTTCTTAAGTCTGCCTTTTTAACCATGTTTATCATTGACCCCCATCTCACTTATAACCTTATACTATTAAAAATCTCTATATATTTATCAGCTGTTCGCTGCCATGAACAATTTCTTATATCCAAATAGGCTTTTTCAGATATTTTTGTGTATAATTCATTATTATCGAGTAGAAATCTTATTATTTTTGCAATTTGACTGTTTAATTCACTATTATAATTAACTATAAAACTGTTATTATAATCACTAATTAGCTCTGAAGCTCCGCACATATTAGTTGCTATAGTTGGAGTTCCAACTGACATTGCTTCAATAACGGCTACATTAAATGTATCAAACTTTGATAAACACATATTTAAATCTGCTTCTCTATATTTATTCAATAATTCATTTTTGTCTTTAATAATTCCCTTATAATTTACATATCCTTGTAAATTGTACTTCTCTATAAGTTCATTTAATTTATTTAAATTATTAATATCATGGTATCCCCCATAAACATCTAAAGAAACATTAATATTTAATTTATTCCTTATATGATCTACTACTTCAATCAACTCAAAAATTCCTTTAATTGGTTTAATTCCACCAGTCATTATTAACTTCAATTGATCGTTATTAATTTTCTTCTCAATATATTTTTCATCAACTTTATAAGTACCATTATGAATTACATAAACATTTTCTTTCCTATTATATATCTCATTTATGGCTTTCTGAAGAAAATTTGATACACATATCAAATTATCGAAATATCTATAAAGTATTTTTTCAAGTATTAGATTTTTCTTATTAGGATTCTTGAAATACTCAATTTCCATTTTATGAACACCATGAACCGTCAAATAATACTTATTTAATCTATTAATTTTACTTAACAACATTACTATGAATGGAATAATATAGCCATCAGTATGAACATTAAACACTACATTTCTAGAAAATAG
Organism: Clostridium omnivorum; assembly: GCF_026012015.1. Lineage (NCBI taxonomy): Bacteria > Bacillati > Bacillota > Clostridia > Eubacteriales > Clostridiaceae > Clostridium > Clostridium omnivorum. The sequence continues at coordinate 1,282,247 of NZ_BRXR01000001.1, forward strand.
TATTTTTTTTGCTAACGTGAATATATACTTTTTTTTACTTTGAACTCCTGATTCATAGTTTAGAAACTCAAACACTACATTTTGTTTTGAAAATTCTTTTGCTAATGATGATACCACTGCTGAAGGGCCATTAATAGATCCTTCCAATGGATAAGTAGTACCAACCAAATAAATTTTATTTAATTTATCCATGCATATATCCCTTCTATTTTGTTAGTGTAGTTCTATCTATATACTTCATAGAATTTTTCATAAAACTTTGTTAAGTTAAAATTTTCTTCAATAATAATCCTAGAATTCTTTCCAAAAGTTTTTCTTAACTCTTTATTTTTAATTAAAGTCTCTATTTTTTTTACCATTTCATCTTCACTGATATCATAAATTAAGAATCCATTAATATTATCCTCAACCATCTCTTTTACTCCTCCTGTTACGTTAGCAACAATAGGAAGTCCAGATGCCATAGCTTCTAAAACAACAGTTGGAAATGAATCTGGTAAAACTGATGGAAGAACAAAAATATCTAAGTTGTTATATATTTCGGGAGTATCATTTCTAAATTCACTTATAAATATTTTGTTTTTTAATGTAGGCTCATTTATCTTATTTTTTAAATTATCCATTAAATGTTCTTGACCACTAAATACACTCCCTACAATAAAAAAACTTACATTTTTATGCTTCTCTATTATCTTTTCTGCTACATCTACTAAAAATTCTTGTCCCTTTATCTTATTAACCCTTCCAATCGTTCCAATTAATATTTCATCTTTAGGCAGGGATAATTCTTCTCTTATACTTTCTGAAAACGAAGGTATAAATTTATAATGATCTATACCATTATGAATAACTACAAACTTTTCACTGTACTTTGAATTATTATCAACTAAATTTTCCTTTACTGACTCAGAAACACAAACTATCTTTGTGGCCATTCTCGGTGTCACTACTCTGAAAAACTTAGCAAGAAAATTTGGGTGCTTAATAATTTCATGCACATGCCAAATATGTTTTTTCCCAGTAATTTTATTTAATATCCCCCCCTCAAGTACAGCCAGTGTATTTGAGTGAATAATATCAATATTGTTATCTATAACAAATTTTTTCAATATAAATATACTTTTAATCAGTTTACAAATATATTTTATTATACCTATCGGAGTAAAAAATTGTCTTCTTAAAATGGGGTAGTCTTGCACTATAACATCTATATTTAATGCTCTTATTTCCTCTACTAACGAACCATCATTAGGTAATATAACATATGGTTTATACTCCTTAGTATCTATACCTTTCAATACTTGCAGCAGTATAATATCTGCCCCATAAAGTTCAGCCCCTGCATGCAAAAATAATATTCTTTCCAAATTCATTCAACCTCTCTAATTAATTTTAGCATTACTATTAGTTTCATCTTTTTTATAATCATTAAATAGAAACATCCAAAAAAACATTACAACCTTCGCAAATTCTATCCAATTTTCAAAAAAACATATCAAAACAAAGAAAATAATTATTGCTTTTCCTTCATTTTTTACATGTTTAAAAATATAAAACATAAAAGCAATAAAAATTAATAGTCCTATCATTCCAAACTCACCCATAATACTTATAATAGATGAATATGGAGCAGATAATATACTGCCATCAAAGTTTTTGTCAATTAATTTATCGTAAATATATATTTTAGTATAGTCACTCATACTTATTGGAAACACATTTAAATAAGTCTTAACATAATTTCCAGTTGTCGTAAGAGCAGCCCTTGATGAATAAAATCCCGCACCATTTCCTAATAAAGCAAATTTAATATTATTAGCTGGAATTGTTACAAAAGTAGTTTCATAAGTATTAAGCTTTTTTACTCTTTCGTATGCATACTGTTTGTTTGTTAAATTATATAGGTCTTTTTTCACCCATGCTGGCATAACTATAATAAAGGTGATAATAATAACTAGAATAAATGTTATATACTTTATACTTCCTTTAAAATCTTTGAATATAAATGTTAATATATACAAGAAAATTGTTGCAATGAGAACTATATTATTTGATATTGATGCAGTACTCATACAAATAATACCACATAAAATTACTATAAATAACTTGTGCTTTTGTTTTTTTTCTCTATAGTCTCCTAAATATCTTAATGCTACAAAGCTAAGCATTAACATTAAAATACTGCCCTGTGATGTTCCTAGGGTTCCTGTAGACCAATCTCCACCAAGATCACTTAGGACCTCTTTAAATCTGAATAATATAATTAAAACAGTAGTTAAAACTTCAATAACTACAATATTATTAATACATCTTTCGAGTGCTGTATTATATATTTCTAATTTTGATCTATCCTTGAAAACAAAAAAGTATAGAATAAATGTAAAGTTAAATATAACAAAAAATACTATATTTATTAATTTATTGCTACTAAAAATACAGTTCACTATAAATAATACAATAAATAATGCTATAGTCTTTTTATTTTTAAAGCCTTCGTTTTTATATTGCTTGTATAAGTAATATAAAAGAATAAAAAAGCTAATAAAAATTATTATATAGTTATCTGGCAATATACAGCTATAAGCTGCTAATATTACTAATGTAGTAATTAAGTTTAACTTTCTGTACTTAAGATAACTATAACTCATATTAAACATAATAATTACAAAAGGCACATACATAAATAAGCTTTTTCTATATAAAATAAAAGCAGCCGAAAAAATTGCATATATAGTAATTATCCAATAATCGAAATATTTTTCCATATTATACCTCTCGAATTTAAATGTACTTACCACTATAAAAGTATATCATAAAAACATAACAATAAAAACGCTTTTTTAACAAAAATGAGATGTTATAATTTCAAATTATAACATCTCTAAAAATCATCTCTTTATACCATTTACAATAGCTTTAGCTAAATCATCTGGATTATATCTTGCCATATCTTCCTCTGAATCTAAAAACGCATTTTCAATTAATATAGCTGGTGCCTTAGTATTAACTAATACATAATAGTCATTAGATTTTACACCTCTATTATAATATCCTAAGCCTACTATATTATTTAGAACATCTTGAGCAATTTTTTTACCTTCGTCTGAATCATAGTATACTTCAGTACCATGCCCTCCACCAACATTAAAATGAATACATACATACATATCTGCGTTTGCTGCATTTGCTTTATCAGTTCTTTGCTTTAATGAGTCTCGCACTGATGTCGCTGTTTTAGGAAGAACATTTACAACCTCATATCCCATTGATTCTAAAATTGATATTACCCTAGTTCCAACTTCCATATTATATTTATCTTCAATTCTTACTGTTCCATTTGAGGTTTTATAGGTTGCTCCACCGTCATATATAACGTTATGTCCTATATCTATAGCATATACAATATTCTTTGTTACAAATACACTCTTTGTAACCTTATCTCCATCCTCATTGGTTATTTCAACCGTTAAGGCATGAACACCTGGTCTTTCAGATGTAATATCAACTGTATAGTCATATCCCTTTGCCATTGGATATCCTGGAATTGCATTATTTACATCTGGCCTGTCACCTGAAATGTTCCCATATCCTTTAAGCGATCCATCAATATATACATTTATACTCTTAATTGGACTTGGACTTAATGCCCAACCAGCAACCGTAAATTTACTTTTTACTAGTGCATTAGCATATGGATATTCAATCCACTCTCTCATTTCTTTAAGTATGGTTAGATCAACATTTCTCACATCTTTGGAACCATCATTTCCAAGTATCTCAACTTTTAATATATGATTTCCAATAGGATATTTGCTTACATCTAAATCATAGGTAAAACTTACCGCACTTGGGTAGGCTGGATATGCATTATTTACATCTGGCCTATCCTGCCTTATAACTGCTTGGCCTATAATATTATTATCTAATATTATATTAGCTTTACTTACTCCTGTTGGGTTAATAGCCCATCCATATATTCTTGTTGTCTGGCTTGTTTTAACTGAAGAACCCAAAGATTCAATCCATGTTTTTGGCACTAGTTTTGTTACATCTATACCTATAGTTCGAGAATCTACACTTCCGTCATTTCCAAATACTTCTATAGTTACATTCCTATATCCTGCATCAACAGTATCTATATTAAGTTCATAACTGAAGCTTACTGCACTTTGATAACCCGGAAATGCATTATTTACATCTGGTCTGTCTTTAGAAATAGTTGGATTACCAACAACAGCTCCATCTATTTTAACATTGGCATCTCTAATTCCCGAAGCATTTAATGCCCATCCATATATTGTTACATTCCGCGATGTTTTCATTCCTGAGTTTGGTGTTTCCACCCACATTCTTGGTGCAGGTTTTTCAATATTTACACTCAATTGACGCGAATCTTCAGAACCATCGTTTCCAATGATATTAACTGTAACATTACATGCACCCATTGGAACTTGATTTATATCAAATTCATATGTAAAACTTACTGCACTAGGATACCCTGGAAATGCATTATTTACATCTGGCCTATCCTGTCTTAATTGTGCTTTACCTATAACTTTGTTATTAACTAATATATTAGCTTCTTTTACTCCAGAAGGATTCAAAGACCATCCATATAATACAAAATTCTTATTTGCTTTTAAGCCTGAATTTGGTGTTTCTATCCACATCTTAGGCTCAAGCTTATTTATATTTATGGTTATATTTCTTGTATCTTTGGATAAGTCATTACCAACTACTTCTACAGTTACATTATGACTCCCAGATGAATATTTCTTAACATCTAAGTCAAATGTATAGCTAACAGCTGGTTGATATCCTGAAAAAGCTTTATTTACATCAGGTCTATCTTGTCTTAAAATAGCTTTTCCAATAGTTTGATTGTCTAACATTACATTTGCTTCTTTTACTCCTGAAGCATTTAATGCCCAACCATATATAGTAACGTTATTGCTTGCTGTTATTCCAGATCCAGGGCTTTCTATATACATTTTTGGCGGTAAACCTACCTTAGTGTTTTCTATTTCCCTAAGTAAGTTTACAACTTCCTCACCATAGCTAGAGCTCGGTGCCCATGATCCACCTAATGCCTCAATTGATGGGGCGCTACCCGCTAAAAATGAAAAATGTCTTGGATCAGGTGTGTCACTCCTTGGATAACCTGGAGCACCTGCATATAGAGCTAAATGATCTAAGTGGGCTGTTACACCCTGTTCCCAGTCTTTAAATCTTTGATGCGCATTTGGATCAGTATTACTTCCACCACTTGAGGTTTTTAATCCACAAGGATTGTAATAACTTTCATCAATCACTCCACCAAAATGACCAAACCCAGTTTCTTTTGCTGCTTGCGCATATGCAGCAGCAGGATTTACTCCGCCTCTCCCACTAGCTAGTCGCCAATATTTTTCTGCTAAAGAAACAAATGTTTCCGTTGCATTTTTTGATCTAGCCCAAACTTCCGCTTGATATTGAGTAGCCGAGGCTTGTCCAATAATTGGAGTCTTTTTAAAAATTATAGTTCTACTTGATTTTTGTGTAGTGCCATCTTTACCTACTGGTTCTACATTTATGACATGAGTTCCAGCTGTAAGTTTATTTATACTAATTGTATAAGCAAACCCACTTTTACTTCCATCTGGATATCCTGGAAAACTACTGTCAACATCAGGTCTGTCAATCCCAGTAGTTGCTTGTCCTAATAATATACCATCTAAATAAATGTTTACCTTACTAATCCCAGATGGATTTAATGCCCATCCACTTACTTGAACATCGTTTTTGAACAACTCCGAATTCATAATTGGATACTCAATCCACATTTGCGGAGTTAACGATGCTGCATGTATACTAGTAAAATTAAATAGCACAATAGTAAAACAAATAATTAAGGCTACTAGCCTTTGCATTTTTAATTTTTTTAACATGTATACCCCCATCCTTAATTTTTAATATATATTGAATAAGTTTTCATATTCACAGATGATTTTGTCCCATGAATAAAACTCCTCAATAACCTTTTTGCCTTTAATGCCCATCAGATCTATATCTTCCTGCTCATAATTATCAACTTCATCTATTATTGAACTTAAACTTCCTTTTTTCTTATCAAAATATACTGCAGCTTCTCTTCCAACTTCTTTATTAAATGCTACATCTAATAATAAATTCATATTTGTTGTTGCTAATGCTTCTAATAGAGATGGATTTGTTCCACCTACTTCATGCCCATGCAAATAACCAAAGGCTTTTGTTCTAATAGCATATATCAATTTTTTATCATAAACAGTTCCAACAAATTTTATTCTACTATCATTATTGAAGTATGTATTTGCTAATAATTCATCATAAAATTTATTTTTTTCAACATTCGTTATTATTACCAAGTCCTTAGTAGTCTTTGAGTTCATAAACTCTCTGATCATAAGTTCATAATTATTTTCAGGTACAAATCGACCAACTATTAAAAAATATTGATTTTCTGTTATATTGTGCTTTTCATACCATTCCAATAATTTTTCTGTATCTATTTCAATATTATTATTTTCAATCTCTGCTCCATATGAAATATATTTAGTTTTAGGATTATACTTCTCATACTCTGTCTTAATATATCTTTCGATTTCAATAGAATCACAGATAAGTAAGTCAGCTTCTTTTACCATTAGCTTTTCTGAGAACTTCCAATATGTCTTTATTGCTTTATTCCACTTGCTTCTTTTCCATTCATGACCATCTGGATTTACAAAAACTTTTATTCCTTGTTTTTCCAATCTTTTTTTATAATAATATAAAAACGGACCTATTCTACATGCTAGTATATATATACAGCAATTTTTCAAGGAATTTTTATTAATATATTTTTCACATTCCAATATGCTTTTAATATCATAGGTTATGGCTTTCGCACTACCTATATCCTTAATTCTTATATTAAAGCATGTAGCTCCATTATATTCAAATTCACGTTCAACATTATCAGATTCAGTTAAACAGGTTACATAATACTTTATATCATTACTTTTCTTTCTTGAAACTAAATTATCAACAAATGTCTCAAATCCACCATATTTAGCTGGAATTCCCTTTGACCCTATAATAAAAACATTTTTCATTCTTGCACTCTCCTAAAGCTTTATCTAGCGTTTTCATCTCCAAATAGTACAAAAAAAGTCTTAAATATGAGCTTTATGTCTAGCAATGTACTTCTATCATTCAAATACTTTATATCAAGTTTCATCCATTCTTCAAAGCCTATACTATTTCTTCCCATAACTTGCCAGTAACAAGTGAGTCCAGGCTTTGCAATCAACTTTTTCTTATGATAATCTGAAAACTTTTCTACTTCCTTTGGTAAATTGGGCCTAGGTCCAACTAGTGACATATCACCCTTTAAAACATTCAATAGCTGTGGTAATTCATCAATACTTGTTTTCCTTATAAATTTCCCCACTTTTGTTATCCGTGGGTCTTCTTTTATTTTAAACATTGGGCCAGACATTTCATTTTTATCTTCTAATTTGCTTAATAATTCTTCAGCATTTACTACCATAGATCTAAATTTATACATTTTGAAAGTCTTGCCATGTTGTCCAACTCTTTCTTGAGCAAAAATAATAGGACCTTTAGACTCAAATTTTATTGCAATAGCCACTATTAACATTATTGGACTTAATAAAACTATTCCACATAAAGCTCCAATTATATCAATTAATCTTTTTATTACGAAATAACTGATACTCACATTACCAAAATCGTCATATCTTTCTTGCTCTGGGAGATCTTTTTTCAAAGTTTCCACTCCTTACCCCTCCATACACTGTGCCTTTTCATCATCATTATCACATATTAATATACACTATTTCAATGTCAAAATCAAACATTATAGGATATAAAAAACTTATACAGTTCTTTCCATTAATTATGCATTATTTTTATTGTTTTTAATCAAATATTGAATTAAATTTAAAAATATTAGCAGACATTAAGAAAAACAAAGTAAGAAACAATTAATTTCTCTTTGTTTTTCCAAATTAACTAATTAACTTTTCCACAATTAAACTTTGCACAATAATTCTTTCATACTTAACTAGTCTATTTCTTCCAATTATAAATTCATTTATGTCGAATACACCAGTGTAATTCTTTTATATATTAGCCTTTTTCTCTATAAGCTTTGCTAGTGCGTGAGCCATTTCATCAAGCTCATTTTGATTTTCTCCTTCAAGCATTACTCTGACTAGAGGCTCCGTTCCAGAAGGTCTGATTAAAACTCTTCCGCAGCCATGAAGTCTCTCTTCTATTTTCTTAATTTCTAAAGCTATTTCTTCATCTTTTTCATGGATGTCTTTCTTATTGTTTGGAACAGTTGCATTAACTAGAATCTGTGGAAGTTCAGTCATCATTGCTGCAAGCTCTGATAAGCTCTTGCAACTCTTCTTAACTATAGTTGCTATTTGAAGACCTGTTACTAGACCATCTCCAGTTGTATTATAATCTAGGAATATAACGTGTCCAGATTGTTCTCCACCTAGTTTATATTCTTCTTTAAGCATTTCTTCAAGAACATATCTATCTCCAACCTTAGTTTTAACAGTTTTGATATTTTCCTTTTTAAGACCAATATCCAGCCCTAAATTACTCATTACTGTAACAACAACTACATCCTTGTTTAGCTTTCCTTGCTCTTTAAGATATTTACCGCAGATAGCCATTATAAAGTCACCATTGATTAGGTTACCCTTTTCATCGACTGCTAGACATCTGTCTGCATCACCATCAAAAGCAAGTCCTAAGTCACAGCCCTTTTTAACCACATATTCCATAAGCTCTTCTGGATGTGTAGAACCGCAATTCTTGTTTATATTAACTCCATCTGGGTCATTATTTATCACAACAACTTCTGCTCCTAATTGTCTAAAGGTGTCTACTGCCGCTTTATATGAGGCCCCATTTGCACAATCAAGAGCCACTTTTAATCCCTTAAGATCGATATCTATTGTGGATTTTGCGAAATCAATATAGTCTTCAAGAGCTGATTCCTCTATTACTTTTCTACCGAGTTCTTCACCAGTTGGAGCAGGTACCCCCTCAAAATTACTTTCGATTATGCTTTGTATTCTGTCTTCTAAGTCATCAGATAGCTTATATCCTTGATTATTAAAGAATTTTATTCCATTGTACTCTACTGGATTGTGAGAAGCTGAAATTACAACCCCTGCATCTGCACCATATTTTCTTGTAAGATAAGCAACTGCTGGTGTAGGTACTACTCCAAGACAAACAGCCTCTGCACCTACTGAAAGTATTCCAGCAACTAATGCTGATTCTAACATATCTCCAGAAATTCTTGTATCCATACCTACTAATATCTTTGGCTTGTGTGCTCCTTCTGTAAGTACGAAAGCTCCTGCTCTTCCTAAATCATATGCGAGTCCTGCAGTTAATTCTAAATTTGCAATACCTCTAACTCCATCTGTTCCAAACATTCTACTCATATATTCAACCTCACATATTTTAAAATTCTATTTTCATATCCTTTAAGGATTTAGCATTTTTATCTTTTTCTGAAAGCAATATTTCATCTATTCCTTCTACTGGCCACTCTATTCCAATTTGAGGATCATTCCAAAGTATAGAGCCTTCACATTCTGGGTGATAAAAGTCTGTACATTTATATACAAACTCAGCTTCCTCTGAAAGCACTAAAAATCCATGTGCAAAACCTTGTGGCACATAAAACTGTTTTTTATTTTCTGCACTCAGAATTTCACCAGTCCACTTACCATAGGTTTTTGAATTTTTCCTTAAATCCACAGCTACATCAAAAACCTTTCCGCTAATCACTCTTACAAGTTTTCCTTGAGAATGTGGATTTTGAAAATGCAATCCTCTAAGAACACCTTTCTTGGATTTAGATTGATTATCTTGTACAAACACCATGTCCAGACCAGCTTTTTTGAAGTCTTCGTAATTATAGGTTTCCATGAAGTATCCTCTGTGATCTCCGAATACTGCTGGCTCTATAATAAAAACTCCATCTATTTCAGTTTCGGTAAATTTAAATTGTCCCATAGAAACACTCCCCTATTTACTTCCATACATACTAGTGTAATAATTTTGATATTGACCAGAAGTCACATTCTTCATCCAATCTTGATTATCTAAGTACCATTTAATAGTCTTCTTTATTCCTTCTTCATAAGGAGTCTCTGGTTCCCAGCCTAATTCTTCTTTTATCTTAGTTGGATCAATACCATATCTCCTATCATGTCCTTTTCTATCTTCTACATATTTAATTAAGTTTTCTGTAACTTCGCTATCTACATTTTCATTAATATAAGCTATTACAGTCTTAACTATATGAATATTAGTTCTTTCATTATGTCCGCCAACATTATATACCTCACCAAGTCTTCCATTGTTGATTACCATGTCTATTGCTTTGCAGTGGTCCTCAACATAAAGCCAATCTCTTATATTCATACCATCGCCATAAACTGGTAGTGCTTTTTTATTTAAGCAATTGTTTATTAAAAGAGGTATTAACTTTTCTGGGAATTGGAATGGTCCATAGTTATTTGAACATCTTGTAATGTTTACTGGCATCTTATATGTATCAGCATATGCTTTTACCATTAAATCTGACCCTGCTTTACTTGATGAGTATGGGCTGTGAGGGTCAATAGGAGTAGTTTCCATAAAGTATCCTGTTTCACCTAGTGAACCATATACTTCATCAGTGGAAACATGAAGGAACTTCTTGCCTTCCTTAAATCCTTCTCTCTCTTGCCAAAAGTTTTTAGCAACATTTAAAAGGTTTACTGTTCCTAGTACATTGGTCATTGCAAATACTTCTGGTTCTTTTATACTTCTATCAACATGGGATTCAGCAGCAAAATTTACTACATAATCTACATTATTATTAGTAAATATTTGTTCAACTATTTGCTTATCACATATATCTCCTTGAACAAAGCTATATCTTGAATCCTTCTCAACATCCTTTAGATTTTCAAGGTTTCCTGCATAAGTCAATTTATCTAGGTTTATAATTTTAATATCATTATATTTTTTTAACATATAGTGTATGAAATTGGAACCTATAAATCCAGCTCCTCCTGTTACTAAATAAGTCTTCATCATTATTCCCTCCAAAAGCTTTACTGTTATTTATTGTGCTTAGCTGCTTTTAAATTAGCACTTTGTAGTTCTTCTGCAATAGCCATTAAATATTGTCCATATCCCGTTTTTAATAGTGGCTGTGCTAATTCTTCAAGCTGAGCTCTATTAATCCAGCCTTTTCTATAGGATATTTCCTCTAAACATGCTATGTACGTACCTTGAGTATTTTGAACAGCTTCAACAAAGTTAGAAGCCTGCAGCATTGAGCCATGAGTTCCTGTATCTAACCATGCCATACCTCTTCCAAACAATGTAACCTTCAAGTTGCCTTCTTCAAGGTATACTCTATTAAGGTCAGTTATTTCAAGCTCTCCTCTTGCCGATGGCTTTAGTGCCTTGGCTCTCTCAACTACACTATTGTCATAGAAATATAACCCTGGTACTGCATAGTGTGATTTTGGTTTTTCTGGTTTTTCTTCTATTGATATAACATTTCCATTCTCATCAAACTCTACTACTCCAAAAGCTTTTGGATTTTGGACATAATATCCAAATATCATTGCCCCTTTTTCAAGTTCAGATGCTTTTATAAGGTGCTGGCTGAAGTTTTGGCCCCAGAAAATATTGTCTCCAAGTATCATAGCAACGTTATCATTGCCTATAAACTTTTCTCCTATTATAAACGCTTCTGCAAGGCCATTTGGTGCCTTTTGAACTGCATATTCTATATTAAGTCCTAATTCACTTCCATCTCCAAATAATTCTTCGAAGTGAGGTAAATCTCTTTCTGTTGAAATTATTAAGATTTCTCTAATTCCAGCTAACATAAGCACAGACATTGGATAATATATCATTGGCTTATCATAAATTGGAACCATTTGCTTTGAAATTACTTTTGTAACAGGATATAATCTTGTTCCAGACCCACCTGCTAAAATTATTCCCTTCATTTTTTACTTCCTTTCACTAATAGATAATAATTTTCGATTATACTATTTTCCTCATACATTATAACCTAAATTTACTTATATGTCTATTTTCAACAAAAAAAGCGGAGTATATTCACCCCGCTTTTTACTATCCCCTAAGCTACAAACTCAGCACCCTTTTCAAGAGCCTTTTTGTTTGCTTCAAAGAATTTTTCTTTTCCGTGATCTTTTAGAGCTTTAAGTATGTCATCCATGCTTACTATGCCAGTTTTTGCAACTAGTGCGCCTAGTAGTATCATGTTTGCTATAGTCTTGCTTCCTATTTCTTCAGCTAATGATTGAGCAGGAATACTTATAACTTGTATATCCTTTCTATCTGGGATTCTAGTTACAAGATCACTGTCTACAATTAACACACCATTTGGTTTTATTGTGTGTTCAAACTTGTCTAAAGATGGTCTATTCATTACAACTACTGTATCTGCGTCAGCAACTATAGGTGATCCTACTTGATCTCCTGTTAGGATTACGGAACAGTTAGCTGTTCCTCCTCTCATTTCTGGACCATAGGATGGTAACCAGGAAACATTAAGTCCTGCGTCCATTCCAGCATAAGCTAAGAATTTTCCCATGGAAAGTATACCTTGGCCTCCGAAGCCTGCAAAGATAATTTCTTGTTGAGCCATTTCATTACCTCCTCATATTCTTTTAAGCTCTGAGAAAAATTCTATTTCTCAGCTTCCGCACCCTTATCTTTCTTTACTCCTAATGGATAGTAAGGAATCATATTTTCTCTTAGCCACTTGAAGGACTCTTGTGGATTTAATCCCCAGTTTGTTGGGCAGATTGAAAGAACTTCTACAAGTGTGAAGCCTTTTCCTTCTAATTGATATTCAAAAGCCTTCTTTATTGCCTTTTTAGCCTTTATAACATTTGGAACACTATCAACTGAAACTCTTTCTATATAGTAAGCACCTTCTAAAGTTGATAGCATTTCTGATACTCTTATTGGATATCCAGCTAAATTAACATCTCTTCCATAAGGTGAAGTTTCAGTTACTTGACCTGGAAGTGTTGTTGGAGCCATTTGTCCTCCAGTCATACCATAAATACAGTTATTTACAAATATTGAGGTTATTTTTTCGCCTCTTGTAGCAGCATGAACTATTTCTGCTGTTCCTATAGCTGCTAGGTCTCCATCTCCTTGATAAGTAAATACTACTGAATCTGGATGAGTTCTTTTTATTCCTGTTGCAACTGCAGGTGCTCTACCATGAGCTGCTTCAAACATGTCGCAAGCAAAATAATCATATGCAAGAACGGAGCATCCTACTGGAGCTACCCCTATTGTTTTATCCATTATATTTAATTCATCCATTACCTCTGCAACTAATCTGTGTATAACACCATGTGTACAGCCTGGACAGTAATGGGTAGGTACATCTAATAATGATACTGGTGGTTGAAATACTATAGCCATAGCCTTTTTACCTCCTTAATTCAATCGGCTTATATCAGCCCTAATTATTTTTACAGCAGCAATTTTTGCTACAATCAATTAATTTATGAGCCTATTTTAGCCCAACTATTTCTTTAACCTTCTCAAAAATATCTTCTGGTTGTGGAACCATACCACCGGTTCTTCCATAGAAGTGAACAGGCTTTCTTCCATTAGAAGCTAGTCTAACATCTTCCACCATCTGTCCACAGCTCATTTCTACTGATAAATATCCGTGTTTTGTGCTATTTATAGTCTTTTCAAAAGCTTCTACTGGGAATGGCCATAGAGTAATAGGTCTTATTAAGCCTACTTTTATTCCTTGCTCTTTTGCCATCTTTATTGCATTTTTGCAGATTCTTGAGGTTGTTCCATAAGCTACTATGATTAAGTCTGTGTCCTCTTCTACATTGTATATTTCATATCTAACTTCATTCTTTTTTATTTCTTCATATTTAGCTTGAAGCTTTAAGTTATGCTTTTCCAATCCTTCTGGATCAAGATATAATGAGTTTATTACATTATGCTTTTTTCTTCCTTTTAGACCATTTGCTGCCCAAGTTTTTTCTGGAATATTCTTTGCTGGTCTTTCTTTAAACTCAACTGGTTCCATCATTTGTCCAAGCATTCCATCTCCCATAACCATGCATGGAGTTCTGTACATATCAGCTACATCAAAAGCATCTTGTACTAAATCAACCATTTCTTGAATTGAAGCTGGAGCAAATACTGGCATGCTAAAGTCTCCATGAGCACCGCCTTTAGTTGCTTGGAAATAATCTGATTGAGCAGGTTGAATTCCTCCAAGGCCTGGACCTCCTCTTACTATGTTAATAATAACGCATGGAAGCTCAGCACCAGCAATATAGGATATTCCTTCTGCCTTTAAGCTTATTCCAGGGCTTGAAGAGGATGTTAATGCTCTAACTCCACTTCCTGCAGCACCATAAATCATATTTATAGCAGCTACTTCACTTTCTGCTTGAAGAAACACTCTGCCTATTTTAGGCATTTTCTTCGACATATAAGCAGCTACTTCTGTTTGAGGCGTAATTGGATAACCAAAGAAGCATTGGCAGCCTGCTTGAATGGCAGCTTCTCCTATAGCTTCATTTCCTTTCATTAATACTCTTTCTCCCATCGAAGTCCCCTCCTCTATTTTTCTACAACTATTACACAATCAGGACACATTCTAGCACATGAAGCGCAGGCTATACACTTTTCCATATCTTCTGGTGTAATTTCTACTGGATGATAGCCTTTAACGTTTAATCCTTCTGAAAAGTTTATGATTTTCTTTGGACAAACTGCTATACAGTTCCCGCAGCCCTTGCATCTGTCTTGTCTAAAGGTCACTTTTGGCATAATGTGTTACCTCCTAATATTTAAATTTGGGTTTAACTGTGTTTGCAATATGCTCTGCATACTACGTTGTTTGCAGCTTTTACCTGAGTTTTGTAAAAATAACTTAAGCTTCTGCTCTGAGCCAATTTTGGTACAGCAGCAAAGGATTTAAAACAGGCCTGCTGCAAACCTTTACAGATAGAAAAAATTTCTATCTCCAAGGTGGTTTCATATATATATCAATAGGGAATATTTCACCCTTCACCTTGCCCTTAATTTCATCAACTAAGTCTCTTCTACATACAGTATATACGTACGGTATACCTAGTTTTTCAGAAACTTCTGCTACCTCTCTATCACCTTTCAATATATCCTCCACTGATGTTTCATAGGATAAATTTGTATTTGATATAAGATAACTTACTTTTAGTCTTGAAGAATATTGTATTGCATTTATATATTCCTCAGTTCCCTGTGAATCCTTTGTAAAAGGTCTATTGTTATTTACAACAAAGAACATTTCATAGGATTCCTCTCTAAAGTATCTATTATATTGACCAAGCACTACAGCACCCATGTCATCTCCTCCTATGTCCATAACTACATCATAGGATTTGTCATTGAATACTGCAATTACTTCTGCAGGAACTACTGCCAGTTCTGCATTTGAATAATGTGGATTGGAGGCAATAACCTTAATATTGTACTCACATTCAAGGTGATCCTTAATGTCTCTTACACAAAAGTAAGGGTTAACTATATCTATATCTACAATTGCTACTTTTTTACCTTGCTTTGCTAAATTTATTGCATAATTTATTGCTATTTCAGTTTTACCACTGCCAAAGTGACCAGTAAAAACTCTTATTCTGCTCATTACCTACTTACCTCCTTCCGCCTAAGCTTTTTATTTTATATTAGGACAGCTTAGAATATTATAACACTAAGCTGTCCAAAGCTTGCTTGTTATTTGTATAATCTAGCTTCTTCTTCGCCATTTAGCACTCTTAATCCGCCTTGTGCTAATGCTAACAGCTCATCTTCTCCTGGATATATTACTACTGGAGCTATAAATTCAACTCTTTCTTTTATATAAGCAGTAATTTCCTTTCCATATGCTATTCCACCTGTAAGTAGTATAGCATCAACTTTTCCTGAAAGTACTGTTGCACATTTTCCTATTTCTTTAGCTACTTGATATCCCATTGCTTCAAATAATACTTTTGCCTTTTTATCTCCAGCCTTAGCTGCAGCTAAAACTTCTCTTACATCATTTGTATTAAGATGAGCAACCAAGCCGCCCTTTCCTGTAATCATCTTTTTAATTTCTTCATAGGTATACTTGCCGCTGAAGCAAAGCTTAACTAAATCTCCAACTGGAAGTCCTCCAGACCTTTCAGGTGAGAATGGTCCTTCTCCATCAAGAGCGTTGTTAACATCTACTACTCTTCCATTTTTGTGCGCTCCTACTGATATTCCTCCACCCATGTGTGCAACTATCACATTCAAATCTTCGTATTTTTTTCCTTGTTCTTTAGCATATCTCTTAGCAACTGCCTTTTGATTAAGTGCATGGAATATACTTATTCTCTTAATGTCTGGTATTCCAGAAATTCTTGCTACATCCTCTAATTCGTCTACAACTACTGGGTCTACTATAAAAGAAGGTATGTTTAAAGATTTTGCTATTTCATTTGCAATTATACCACCAAGATTTGAAGCATGCTGTCCTAAAACACCTACTCTTAAATCTTTAAGCATTTCCTCATTTACAGAGTAGGTTCCTCCTTCGATAGGCTTTAAAAGTCCACCTCTTCCAACTACTGCATTAAGGGTTTTTATATCAAAATCTTTTTCCTTTAAAACATTCAATATTACTTCTTTTCTAAATTCAAATTGGTCAACTATTGTAGCATATCTTCCGATTTCTTCTGAAGAATGTCTTAAAGTTTCTACTAAAATTGGATTTTCATCCTCGTAAACTCCTATTTTTGTAGAAGTTGAGCCTGGGTTTATAATTAATAATCTGTACGCCATTGCTATCCCCTCCTGTATTACTTCTTATCTATTAAGGTTTGCAACTAGTGCTGCTAATGCTATAGAATGCATCTTAGTCTCTGGACTGTCAGCTCTTGAAGTTAATACTACAGGCGCTGAAGTTCCAACAAGTATTCCACCATTTTTTGAATTTGTAGTATAAGATAATGTCTTATACATTACATTTCCTGCTTCTATATTAGGAAGAAGCAATATATCTGCTTTTCCAGCTACTGGACCAGATATTTTCTTGTGCTTTGCAGCTTCTTCTGAAAGTGCATTATCTGTTGCTAGAGGTCCATCCACTATACATCCTTTAATCTGTCCTCTGTTGTTCATTTGAGTTAATATTGCTGCATCTACTGTAGCAGGCATATCTGGGTTTACTACCTCTACTGCACATATTGGAGCAACCTTTGGAGTTTCAATTCCAACTGCCTTTGCAACACTTACCGCATTGTTTAATATATCAATTTTAGCCTTTAGATCTGGATACATATTGAAGGCTGCATCTGTAACAAATAATAGTCTATCATAGCCTGGCACCTCAAATACTGCAACATGTGACATAAGCTTTCCTGTTCTAAGTCCTACTTCTTTGTTTAAAACCGCCCTTAGTATAGTTGAGGTTTCAAGCAGTCCCTTCATTAGCATATCAGCTTTACCTGAAGAAACTAGTTCTACTGCTTTTAACGCTGCTTTAGTTCCATCTGGTTCATTAACTATTTCGATGCCTGTTAAATCAAAATGGATTTTATCAGCTATAGCTTCAATTTTCTCCTTATCTCCCACAAGTATTGCATCAGCAAGACCACATGCCTTAGCATCTCTTATAGCTTCTAGCACTGGTTCATCTTGAGCTGCTGCTACTGCAATTTTTTTCATTTCATTGTTTTTTACTTTTTCTAAAACCTCTTGAAAACTCTTCATAACGTAATTCCTCCCATGTCATTATATTAATATTTCTTTCTCATATATCTTAGCTTTTTCATCACCGTTAAGTACTCTTATTGCACCTTCATATAGTGCCAGCATTTCATCTTCTCCTGGTACAACCTCTACCGGTGCTATAAAGCTTACTCTTTCTGTTACCCAATCTACAATCTTTTTATTGTAGGCAAGTCCACCAGTTAAGATTATCGCATCAGCCTTACCTCTAAGTGCAATTGACATAGCTCCAATTTCTTTTGCTATTTGATAAGCCATTGCTTTTAAAATCAGCTCTGCGTTTTTATCTCCCTCATCTATCATCCTATTAACTACTCTTCCATCATTAGTGCCTAAATAAGCTGTGAGTCCGCCTTCTCTTAGAAGCTTTTTTCTTAGCTCCGCACAAGTATACTCTCCACTAAAGGCCATTTTTGCTACTTCGCCAACTGGAAGGCCACCCACTCTTTCTGGAGAAAAAGGTCCATCCTCATTAGCATTATTTACATCTATGATTTTTCCCTTATACACTGGAGCAATGGACATGCCACCTCCAAGATGGGCTACTACATAGGAACTATTTTCAAAACTCAAGTCTAGTTTATTGCATACTCTTCTTGTAACAGCCCTTATATTTAAGGCATGTACAAGTGATTTTCTTGGAAGCTGCGGCAGACCTGAAATCCTAGCCACCTCTTCAAATTCATCTACGGCTACAGGATCAACAATAAAAGAAGGTATATTAGCCTGCATCGCAATACTGTGAGCTATAATGCCCCCTAAATTAGAAGCGTGCTCTCCCTGCTCTGCTAACCTTAAATCCTCTAGCATTTTTTCAGTTACTAAATATGTACCACTTGGCATAGGCTTTAAAAGTCCACCTCTGCCTACTACTGCTGAAAGTTCACTTATTTGTATTCCTTGTTCCTTTAGCCAGTTAAGTATAACTTCTGTTCTCATTTCCTTTTGATCATAAACTCTCTCGTACCTTTTAACTTCTTCAGTACTATGAGATAAATTTGTAACCTTTGATTCCCCTGCCCCATCAAACAGTGCAATTTTAGTAGAAGTTGAGCCTGGGTTTATAACTAATACATAACCTTTTATACTCATTTCCCCATCCTACTTTCTTAATTATTATGATGCACTTCATTAATGATAAATCTACACAACAATAATTTTAGCCCCAATTATTAAATTCACTACAGAAAATTTCAACAAAATCGATTGCAACAACTATTTCGTATTTTGGCAGATTTCCTTCATAATGAAAAATAAAAAACATTGTACAATTACATTTTAACAAATTTTCTATATACTTTGCAACATTTCAAAAAATTAATCTATTGAAGCCCATTCTTTCATTATGCTTTCTGCAATTTTTAGCCCATCAACCGCTGCCGACATGATTCCTCCTGCATACCCGGCCCCTTCGCCTGCAGGATATAAACCGTAAATATTTGAACTTTGCAAGTTTTCATTCCTTTCTATTCGTACTGGAGCAGAGGTTCTAGTCTCTATTCCAGTGAGTACAGCATCATCTGCCCCAAAGCCTTTGATTTTTCTATCAAAATTAACAATACCTTCTTTTAAGGCGTCAATTACGTAAGGGGGCAGACAGCCTGAAAGCTGTTTGAATTCATAACCAGGAGTATAAGTAGGATTTACTCTACCTATTTTTGTGCTTAGTCTATCCCTTAAAAAATCTCCAACCAATTGAACTGGAGCGCAGTAGTTTCCCCCACCAAGTTTATAAGCTAGTGCTTCATAATGTCTCTGAAATTCCATTCCACTTAGTGGACTGCACCCATCAAAGTCATTAGGTCCTACAGTGACAACTAAGGCTGAGTTTGCATTTTCTTTATCTCTCTTATAATAACTCATGCCATTAGTTACAAGTCTTTTGTCTTCAGAAGCTGCAGCTACAACTTCTCCTCCTGGACACATACAGAAGCTGTATACAGACCTATTTAGTTTTTCACTAGTATAGGTAAGTCTATAATCAGCTGCCTTAAGTCTTGGATGTCCCGCAAATTTTCCATATTGATTTTCGTCAATAAGACTTTGTAAATGCTCTATTCTCACACCTATTGCAAAAGGTTTTGCAGTTAATGTAACTCCCCTTTTATTAAGCATACTATAAGTATCCCTTGAGCTGTGACCAATAGCTAGCACAAGAGCCTCACAAGGAATTTCATTTTCATTTACTATTATACTGTGCAGTTTGCCACTTTTTATTTTTATATCTTCTAGTTTACTGCTAAAGCGTACTTCTCCACCCAGTTTAATAATCTCTTCTCTTATATTTTTTACTACAGTTTTTAGAATGTCAGTTCCTACATGGGGCTTTCCTGAATATAATATTTCCTTGGGAGCTCCTGCTTTTACAAAAGCATCTAATACATAATCGCATCTAGTATCCTTTATCCTTGTTGTAAGTTTTCCATCTGAGAAGGTGCCTGCTCCCCCCTCACCAAATTGTACATTTGATTCTAAATTTAAAGTTCCTGTTTTCCAAAATAAGTCCACGGAGGCAGTTCTCTCATCCACCTGCTGACCTCTTTCAATTATAATTGGCTTATAGCCTTTTCTTGCAAGCAGAAGTGCTGCAAACATACCTGCAGGACCCATGCCTA
The DNA here is from genome assembly GCF_026012015.1 of Clostridium omnivorum. NCBI lineage: Bacteria > Bacillati > Bacillota > Clostridia > Eubacteriales > Clostridiaceae > Clostridium > Clostridium omnivorum. The sequence continues at coordinate 1,302,742 of NZ_BRXR01000001.1, forward strand.
CTACCACCGGCCTATGATTGAATAATTTATGCCCATATGAAAATTCATCATTATACTCCACAGTTTCTAGCTTTACATCTTTATCATCAGCTCTTTGAACTAATCTTTCTTCATTATCGCAGCTAACTTCTACAGAATAATTAAACTTAATATTGTCCTTTTTTCTTGCATCTACAGATTCCCTTAAAATCTTAAATTCCTTTATAGCATTATTTGATATTCTAAGCTTCTTTGCAGCTTTTTCTCTTACTAGTTCCATATCTTCTTCTATATTAAGTATTATATTGTTAATTCTAATAGACATTAAATTTCTCCCTTCGTACAAAACCCCACTTTATACAAAGCGGGGTTTAAAAGCTATTTTATACATTATTGAGTCTTCTTTTTCAAGGTTACCTTTACACTCTGAGGAGCAGAGGATACCTTTGTTATCCCATCAGGAACCGTAACATTTACATTTAGGTTATGCTCTCCTTCAGGCAGGTTATTAACATCTACACTGCAAGTTATATCTTCCGGCTTAAGAGCGTTGACTTGAGCCTCTATGCCTGATATTGTAAGTGATAATTTCGGATTATCAATTGTAGCTGTCAAAGTATCACTTAAATTTTTAACTGCAATATCATAGGTTAAGCTTTTAGAAATAATCTTATCTATAGTTGCTTTTATTTTAACAGTTTGGTCACTATTTAATAGAGTTACCCCCTGCGGTAATATTATCTTAGCTGTTACTACCTTATTAGGTGTCAGAGCAGCAAGGTCAATTGGTTCAGTATCAAGCGAGCTTATACCATCTATATTTGCACCTGCTATATCTACCTTATCTGGAGTAGCAATAAGAGTTTTAAGCACCATATCTTTACTTATATTTCCCTTTGTCTTTATGTTTATTCCTACAGTCTTAGTTTTCTTTACTGACACAGAAATTTCAGCAAGCTTTGGAGATATATCTACATCAGAAACAACTTTTCCTGATGCATCAAGTGCTTGAAAAGGAACGCTTAAGTTTATATCTGCATCAACGTTCTTTGCAGTGCCTTTTGCCACTACCTTTGCAACTTGATTTACATATTTAGCAGCCCCGTTTACTATTACATCTGTAGGCTTACTTGTGTAATTTGAAGATACATAGTATCCATCTTTTGCTTTAACATCCAAATCTACAACTACAGGAAAAGTCTTTTGAATTAAATCATCCAACTCTACCTTTAATACTAAAGTATCACTATTTAATACAAGTACATTTTCAGGATGATCTGTAATTCTTACAGGTATTTTATTTTCTCCCTTTCGAACTACATATTCTCCCATGTCAGCTATTACTTTAAAGTCCTGTGGCTTTATCTTATATATATCTGCAGGTTTCCCTTTCACATAAACAGATATAGTAAATTGCTGTCCTGGCAGTATTTTCATCTTTGATTGAGCTAAAGCATCAGTATTAATAAGTTCTACAGGAATTGACTTTACCTCATACTTTATCTGGTTGTCATTGATGTTTGAAATGTAAAGCCATAGTCCAAAAGCAGCAATTACACAGGTTATTTTAATTAGCCACTTATTTTTTTGATCCATAGCTTCACCTTCTCTCTATATGTAAGCTTTGATTTTTGTCTGCTTTTTATTATTCTAATAAGTATATCCTTAAGTCTGTCTTTATCATATCTCCTTGTAAGCTTTCCATTAACTGCAAGAGATACTGTACCAGTTTCTTCTGATACAATAATAATAAGTCCATCAGAGTTCTCGGATATACCAAGTGCTGCTCTATGTCTTGTACCTAAAGATTTACTTATGTCATTATTATTAGTTAACGGTAGGAAACAACCTGCTGCAACTATTCTATCATTTCTTATTATAGTAGCACCATCATGCAGTGGTGTATTTACCACAAAAATATTTTCAAGCAGTGCTGAAGTTACAACTGCATCAAGCTTGGTTCCTGTACCAATAACTTCACCAAGACCTGTTGTCTGTTCTATTACTATCAAGGCCCCTGTCCTTGTAGCTGATAAATTCTCAACTGCATTTACTATTTCAGTTATTACCTTATCCATAATTTCATCATCTTCCATGATGTGCCTATCGCTAAATGCGCTTCTGCCTAAATGCTCTAAAGCTCTTCTTATTTCAGGCTGGAATATGATTATGATTGCTATTACTCCTATGGTTATAGTATTGCTTAAAATCCAGTAGAGCATATTGAGCTGTAAAAGACTACTTATTGGAATAAGTGCTGCAATTAACAGTATCCCTTTCAAAAGTTGCTCTGCTCTTGTTTCTTTTATAAGCATATAACCTTTATAAAATATGTATGAGACCACGGCTATATCCAAAATTGCTGAAGGACTTAAGCCTTTAATAGTGCTAATTAGCATATTAAAAAATTGTGCCAAGCTTTTCACCCCTTAACCAGAATACCATATTAACAATTATACACCATTATTATTTTTATAGTATAGTATTAAATAGAAATTATTAATTAATTTAATTTGTTTTTACAGATATTTGAAGGAATTTTTTATGATATAATAGAATAATTATAATATTATTTTTCAAAAGGGGTGTCAATTAGTTGAAAGCAAAAACAAAAAAAATATTGACTACATTAGGGATTATAATACTAATACTAGCAATAATAGCCGGAGTTTTCTATGGAACTTATTACTTTATTGTTAACAAGTCATTAAGCGCCTATGAAAAGTCTATTAAAACAGAAATAGATAATATAAACAAGATAAATTCATCTATTACTGCTTTTAATAAGGAAAACAGCATTGACCCTGATAAAGTAAAAAAAGAACTACCTTCTAAAGTAGATTCATTACTAAAGGAAAAGGATAAAATTAACGGAATTAATCCTACTGAAAAATATTCTAAAGCACATGCAAGCCTTTTAGAAGGGCTAAATAACAATATCCTCATGTATAAACAAGTACAAGCCATCTTTGCTAATTCTCAAAGCAAGGACGTTGCAAATGCACTAGAGGATTTAAAAAAGTACAAGAACAATTGTGTTCAGGCATATTCCTTAATAAGTATTAAAAATACATCTGCTTCTTTTCCTACAGATGCCTCAACTACAATGGAAACAATAATATCCTATTTTACTGATATGGTAAAAGTAAATAGGGATAATGATATTAAGCAAAGTGTAAATTTAGAATTTATGAATAACATGGATGCAATATTGTCCAAGCTAACTGCTGTAAAGGTGGATTTAAGTGCAAACGTAGCTAAAGTTAGAGCAGGCAGTGGGAGTTATGATGAAGTACTATCACAAGTAGATGATAATTATAATAAGCTTCAAGAGATACAAAAGGCTTTCTCAAGCATTACAATTCCACAAAAGGCTTCATCTACCTATAAAATCTTTAAGAATGTGCTTGATAACTATGATGAATATCTAAAGAACTTTAAATATGCTTTGACAATAGAAAAAGAAGAAGCCTCAAAAGGTAAACCAAGTCAAGACTTTTTAAACTCAATTTATGCTACCTCTAGCAGTAATCTTCAGCAGGGAGATAAGTCCTATAATGATTTTATGAAGCTTTATGCTGATTTTAAAACTAATAATGTTAAATAGTAGTTAATAACTAAGGAGTAAGAAGTAATACGTAATAATTGAAATGTTCTGAGTCTATAATTTTAGTCTCAGGACATTTTTTCATTTTTTGTAAAGTTTATTAATTATTTCGTATTATTTTTTATAAATTGGTTAAAATACCTATGACCGAAGTTTATTAAACACGGGGAAACCACTTTTTTGGGGTGAATCGCAATTTATCATGCGTAGGTTATGCCTTTACCGAACCCGTCAGCTAACCCCGTAGGTAAAAGGAGGAAATTTAATGAAAAAAAGTTCAATTATATGCTTTTGTTTGAGCATAGTTTTAGCTATGCCTTGTTATAATGCAAAAGCACTAGTAAGTTATGAAGACGAGGCAGATTTATATAAAGAAGAAGTTCAAGCGGTTCAAGTATTCAGTGTGAATGATAGGAAAATTCCAATTACAGACCAGGATGTTTATCTAATGGCTCAGGTGGTATGTGCAGAAAGCAGAGCTGAACCTTATGAAGGTAAGGTTGCTGTTGCTTCAGTAATACTTAATAGGTTACAAAGCAATCAATTTCCAAAGTCTGTAGAGGACGTAATAATGCAAAAAAATGCATTTTCCTGTATCAGAAATGGTGAAATAACCATTGTTCCTGATCCAGCAAGTTACAATGCTGTACTTGACGCACTAAAAGGCAAAGATCCAACAGGAAAGGCACTGTTTTTCTACAACCCGAAAATTGCCACTTCCAGCTGGATGAAAAATATTAACAAGAAAAATGTTAAGTCTATAGGAAATCATGTATTTTTTGCTGTAAAATAATATTCCTTAAATAACAAAATCCTCGGTTTTATTAAACCGAGGATTTTGTTATTTAAGAATCCAAATATGATACTGCTGACAAAGCTGCAATTTGACCTTCTCCTGCTGCCTTTATATATTGATAAGGCTTTCCTATACAATCCCCTGCAGCAAAACATCCAGGTATATTTGTTTTCATTAATCTATCTACCTTTATATGACCTTCTTCTATTTCCAAACCTGGTACCAATTGAGCTGGTGGTACACTATCCTTTAGAACAAATACTCCATCAGTATCTACTTCATTTTCCTTAAGTATTAACTTGGAAACAAAATTATCGCCTTGTATTTCCACAGGTTTATCCTGCAAAATCTGTATCTCACTTCTAAGGTTATATTCTCCCTTATACATTGGAACGTAATATACCTTTGCAGCCAGCTCAGATACGTAATTTGCATCCTCTTCTGCTTCTTTGTTATACCCAACTATAGTTACTATCTTTCCCTTGTAAAGAGGTGCATCACAGGTTGCACAATACCCCACTCCCCTTCCAAGGAACTTTTCTTCTCCACTTAGGGGTTTTGTGTATTCTACACCTGTAGCTAAAATCACAGTTGTTGCCTCATACATTTTTTCATTTACCATAAGTGTAAAATAGTCTCCCATTGCATAAACATTATTTATTCTCTCATTTACAATCTCTATGCCCATGGAATCCATATGCCTTTGGAACTGATTTTTAAGTTCTTCTCCTGTAACATTATAAAAACCAAGATAATTATTTATCTTCGGTGCCTTAATGAGCTTTGCACTTAAATCTTTGCTTCCAAATAGGATTATTTTTTTGTTTCTTATTTTAGCATTTATAGCAGCAGAAATTCCTGCAGGCCCACTTCCAATAATAGCTATATCATACCTGTTATCCAATATTCACACCTCATTTACTATAATAAGTAAGAAGTAAGCTTTTCACTTTTACCTCTTACTTCTTACCTCTTACCTAGCTTATATATGTCTTTCTATAACTTCTTTTAAGGCTTGCTTTGGTCTAAAACCTATTAAGCTATCTACTGGAACTCCATTTTTAAACACCATTATAGTTGGTATACTTGCAATTCTGTACTTTTGAGCTACCTGAGGGCTCTCGTCTACATTAACTTTAACAAATTTAACCTTGCTGCCTATTTCTGAATCTAATTCCTCCATAATTGGTGAAATCATCTTGCAAGGCCCACACCAAGGTGCCCAAAAATCAACTACCACTGGTGCTCCAGTACCATTAATTTCTTCTAAAAATGTGCTATCTGTTACTTCTTTCATTTGCTTTTCCTCCTTATTATCCGTGAAAGTCCATTTAAGACTTTTACATCCTTATCACTAAAACCAAGGATAAATATCATATACCCCTGGTAGGTATTTATCTATATATAGATTTTATTCTATTTTTTCTATTAAGTCAACAGCTAAGAACTATGAAATAATAATTATTATCTTATTATTTATTCATAAAGTCAATATATACTACTATCTATTTTACCTTAAAACCTATAATTTTACAGCCCCTAGTTCCAACCACAAGCGTATCCTCAAAGGCTGCTGGTGTTCCTTCAACATTAGCACCTAATTCTATAGTGTCCATAACTTTTCCACTGATGCCTTCTATTAGCATAGCTTTTCCAGTAGAATCACATTGAACTATATAGCTCTTATCTTCCTTTGAGTATAAGGCAACTGGTGAACTCCAGCAATAGTTATTTAATTTTAAGCTCCATACTTCTTTTCCTGTATTTTTATCTATGGCTACAAGAACCCCTCCATTTGAGGATGTATGTCTTGCTATATTAAAAATAACTAAATTTTTTATATCTCCTTTTCCAAGTACCGGAGTGGCTAAAGCTCCTCCGTTAGTTTCTTCGTTGTAGGAGCACATGTATTTATTTTCCCATAAAAGCTTTCCTGATGCTGCATCAAACTTTCTAACATAGCTAAAGCCATTTTGTCCTTGGTGATCTACTTCACAAGCAGTATAAAGATTTAGTTCAGAGTCCTGTTTTTCAAGTACAATAGTGCTGTCAGTATCATCTTTTACATTTGATGCCCATAAAGGTTTTAAGTTTTTTAAATCAATACACTGGAGCATTCCGTCATTATCTGCAAAAAAGCCGTAGTTTTTATATATAGCTATGCTATTTTCTATCCCCCTTTTATCTTTTCCTGGAAAGCTGTATCTATACTTATCTAATTCAGGTTTAATTTCTACCTGTCCATTTTCATATTTAGTATTTAACTTACCAGAATAGACCACACCGTTTTCTCCACAAATAAATAAGTAATCATTAATTCTATCCACAAGCGCTGTGGAATCAAAAGCTCCCCAATCTCTTCGTGCAAAATTGTCCCTGCCCTTAATTTCATATAGCTTTTTAAAATTAGTAAGACTGAAAATTCTGTAGGCAAAATCTACATAACTACTTCCACTTCTATCTATACCTTGTCCAACATAGAGAAGAGGTATTCCCCTTGGGTCTACTGTAAGGCTTCCTTTAATGGGGGCACCAATATTAAGCTTAGTTCTAGTTTCGCTCCCATCTTCTAAATCCAAAAAATACACATTTCCATCTAGGGTAGCATATATTACTTCTTTTAAATTTTCCTTTTTCTTTTTGTTTTCTTTAATATTCATATTTGCAATAGCAGTCTTATCCCACTTAACAATAGCTGGTTGTCCATTCCAACCTACTCCTGACCAAGTATCTATGGTTCCTATATCCTTTTTCCAGAGAATACTTAACTTGCCTTCTTTTACATCTACCTTTCCATAACTTCCACCATCCCTGTTGTTATCTCCTCTAAAACAAGTTACTCCTGGAAGCTCTGCATAACCTTCACTGGTAAAGCTAAAATCTGGCCTGTTCTTATTTATCTTATCTAAATCATAGGACATTCCATATGTTGATATATTTGCAGAGGTGTCAGCAGAAAAATTTATTACACTGTTATTCATCAGCATATTTTTTCTTTTTGATTCCAGTGCAAATGCAGCTTGTATTCTTTCATAGGGATCTACAAAGCATGTCTCATTTCCCTTTGTCACTACATTTTTTGCCCTTTTGTTTTCAGGGCTTATGCCAGCAAATACCGGTATAATTAAAATACAAACTATTGCTTTTTTAATATTACTTTTCAAACATATACCCCCCCCTCATTGGTTCTAGAAGATGTATATGTTTGAAAATTAAATTTAATTACTAGTTTTATTTTCCAAGTGAACCTTCAAAAATTCCTTTAACTACTACTTCTCCCTTTTGTACCATAGTTCTTCCCTTGGCTATTACGTCAACTATATCTAAATTTTTATTAAGTACCACAATATCTCCATCTCTTCCACCTTCCAGCTTTCCTTTGTAACGCAGCACTAAATGATCTGCTACATTTGAAGTTACTGCTCTAAGAGCATCTTCAAGCTTTACTCCATCCTTAAGCACTGCATCTTTAAACTCTCTATATAAGGATTTTGTAGAGCCTATACCTAAGCCAACAAATTTTCTATCTTTATCGAATATTGGCAAGCTTCCTTGACCATCTGAAGAAAATTGAAGCTGTTCTACAGGAATTCCTCTATCCAGCATAATCTTAAGTCCTGTACTTGCCTTCACCTCATCTTCTTCAAGAAAGTCAGGATCTGAGCTGGTAGTTAAATCAATAATGCCGCCCATTCTTGCATATTCATATCCTGCTTCAAATACTCTCCTGCTCCTATTAATATGAGTAGGCATCAGCTGTTCAATTGGTATTTCAGTTTCTCTAACCAATCTTACTAGATAATCTAGCTTTTGAGGTCCATCTCCTAAATGAACATGGACAATGCCACACTTTCCTGCAATAAGCCCGCCAACTCTTGCTTCTGCAGCTACCTTTATAAATTCTTCATAGGTAGGTTGTGAAGAACGATGATCCGAAAGAGCTACTTCACCAACTCCAATTACCTTGTCTATTAGAATAATATCCGATCTTGGGCTGCCTGTAATGGTCTTTACAGGTATTTCATAAGAACCTGTATATATATATGTACTTATTCCTTCTATCTCTAATGCTCTTGCCTTAGCTAATAATCCTTCCATGTTTCTGCATACACTATCCGTTCCTAAACAGCCTACAACAGTAGTAATACCGCCAGCTACTATATCCGATAGCTGAATTTCAGGAGTTCTAGTATGAAAACCGCCTTCACCGCCACCGCCATTAAGATGTACATGACAATCGATAAAACCTGGAACAACGTATTTACCTTCAGCATCTATAACATTTACCTCTCCAAAGTTTTGTGGTATATCAACATTATCGTATATGCCTTCAATTCTAGTTCCAGCTAAAATAACATCCTTTTTGCCTAAATAACCCGGTGCATAAACTTCTCCATTTTTTATAATTGTAATCATATGCTTTTTTCTCCTTTCAGTGGAAAATACAGGGTAGACTACCTTATCGAATCCCATACGCAGTCTACCAGTGAAAGTCTATTACAATTAAATTTTTCCCTTTTTAGTGTTTTTTCATTCTATAAACTTATTGTTATTAAGTTTTTATATATGCTTGCGCATAAAAAAGAACCATGCATATACATGGTTCTACTTTGAAATTATATCTTTAATTATTGTGTTATTATACATTGAATTTGGATATGTATTAACTAGTGTTTCTGCATAGGCTTTAGCCTTGTTCATATCTACATTTTTGTTTAACAAAGCCAGCTTGTAAAGCACCGTTTCTGCATAATCTCCCTTAGAAAATTTGCTATTATACTCGCTATAATATTTGAGAGCATTTTCAATATCCTCAAGGTTTTCATATGAAGCAGCCAGCATATAAATGATATGAGGATTTAGATAGCTTCCTCCCCCTACACTATAAGCTTTTAGTAAGTAATCTTTGCTTTTGCTATAATCCTTTGAGCTTAAAGCTTTTGAACCTGTGCCATAAAAATACTCAGTTCCATCACTAACAAGTATTTCTCTTGCCTTAGCAATCATAGTCTTATCATTTATTGATAAATTTTTATCCTGCCACTTTGAAACTAAATCATATAATGCATCATAGTTTTTTGCTTCAATTTGTTTTTTAACATCCTCGCTTGGAAATTTTTCAGCTGCCTGCTTTTGAATTTCTCCATTCTTAGTTTCTTGCTTTTGTGGCTGCTGCACCTCAGTGTTTTGCTGCTGTATTTCATTTTTAGCTGCTGCATTATTATTTGTGGAGCCCTGCTTATTATTTTGAGCTATTTTGGGTTTACTAATGTAGCTTAAGAATCCGTAATTTTTATATGCCTTTGTCTTAATGGTAATAATAGAAAATATTGCAATACATAATACAGCTACTAAAACACTGATAGCTTTAAAGTTACGCTGCTTTTTAACTATCCCGTAATCTATAAGCATTTTTCTGTATTCTTTTGCTTCAACATTATTTACATCCAGCTTAAGAACCTTGCTTATACATGCTGAAGCTGCACTATATTCACCAAGCTTTATATAGCATAATGCCATATAGTTATTCACATTTATACAGTTAAAATCACTTTCGTCACACACTTTCAACAGATTAAGTGCTTCTCTCATTTTTAATTCTTTTATTAGTACCAATGCATCATAGTATAGCTTTCTTCTTTTTTCATCCTTTAAACTATCTTCATAGTACTTTTTTGAAACTAAATCATTGTTAATTTGACCGTTCATTTTCCACAAAGATTGAGCATTATCAAGCTCTCCCTTTAAGTAAAAAAGAAGCCCCTTTAGATTAATTGCGGAAGTATTTTTAATATTTTCTGAAATACTTAGTTCGCATAATTTTAATGCTTTATCTAGTTTTCCATCATTATAATAATCTAGTGCCTTTTTATATTGCTTTGTAGATTTATTCATTTAATCACCTTTGTACAATAAGATAACATTTGCGCTATGTAATCCTATATTAATGGTTTTATTATATACTATAAAGCTACATAATAAAACCAATTTAGCTAAAAAACCTCAAGAGCTTAACTCCTGAGGCTTTAATTATTAGATTAATTTTACTGTGCAGCTTCAACATACTGTTTTAAATCTGCATAAGGAAATGGAATTGTTCTATTTTCCCTATGGGACTTAGTTAAATTTGCATCCTCATATACATTTACTTCTACATCTAATTCGTTGTTTCTTATAGCTGTGACCTTTGTTATTTCAACCTTATTACCCTGACTTAAATCTATTTTTCTTTCCACATCTGCATTTACAAGCTTGCCTGTATTGGCATTCATTAAGTAGAGAGCTCCACCTCTTGTTACTGTTCCATAACCAAATCCCACAATAGTAAGGAAGTTATTGTCATCTACCCACTTTACATACTTAGGAGTATTTTGCTGTCCCTTTTGTACATCTTGAACTATTTCAAAGGTCCATCTTCCTCCTGTGGTCAAATCCTTTATAAACAGCTTTGCTATACCTTCTTCCTGAGCAGCGTTACCTTTTCCTTCTACAGTTGCTTCAAAGTTTTTACTTGGTGAAACCTCCATAGGTGTATTAAATGTAGGTTCTACAGTCTTTTGAAGCACTGTCTTTTTAAAGCTTGGAGCATTTTTATCCTCTGGTATCACTATATTTGACTTTTTACTTTCAGAATTTTTAGGTGCAGCGCTGTCCTCTGAAATCATTAAACTTTGTTCATCCTTTTGCTTAGCTGTATCTTCTTTAGCTGTACCTGTTGCATTTGATGCTGTGCTCATCTTCATCTGAGTTGAAGCAAGGTCTTTTTTAGCACTTCCCCCTAAAAGATATGGGACAATAAAGCTTGTAGCTATGATTAGCACAGCAGCAGCGGCATATAGGCCTGAATATCTCTTTATATGATAGTTAAGCTTTTTCAGAGGATTCTTACCATATCTGTTTTTGTCAATGTTTTTCATAATATCCCCCCTCGAACTACTAAAATATATTCCTTCAGTTGATAAACTACTTTTAAAGGTATTTTCTACTTCCATTTCCTTTTCGTATATTTTTCTGCAGTGCTCACATTTGGCAATGTGCTCTAGCATAGCATTCTTTAAATCATAAGATATATTATCTTCAATTAAATCCATTAATCTCTTTTCAAATACCTGGCAGTTCATTATCTGCACCCCTTTTCCCTTATAAGACTAAATTCTTTAAATTTATCCCTGGTTTTATAATACCTTCGCTTTACTGCAGCTTCGCTCATATTTAATATTTCAGCTATATCTGTAAAAGTGACACAGCTCCCTGAATACCTTAATATTATTATTTGCTTATCTATATCGTTTAAATCTTTAATAAAGCTTTCAACTAACTTTTTTGTTTCCTTATATTCAGCTGACTGCTCTGGAGATATGTCCCTTGATGCAACATCCCTCACATCCTCCATGTTTGCCTCATACACTCTTTTATATTTTCTTATATAATCGATGCATTTATTCCTAGCTATTTGATATAACCAGTTCGAAAACTTATATTGATCCTTATAAGTATAAAGTTTGTTATATACAGTTATAAATACTTCTTGAGTTATATCCTCAGCAGCCTCTTTATCTTTAAGCATGTTATATATAAATCTAAGGATAACTAGTTCATATTTATTTACTAATATATTAAAACTATCTATATTACCATTTAAAACCTCATTTACTAATTTTAAATCCTCATCCACAATTATCCGCCCCTCATGCTTTTTATATAATTATATACGAAAATGGTTTTATAAAGTTACCTCATTTTATCAAAAATGTCACGGGACGTTATAAAAAAAATAAAAGTGCCAAAATTCTTGGCACTTTTACATAATTTATTAGCTATTCATTATTATTTGCTTAGCTTTTAATATGGAGGAGGCACTCATAGAAAATTCATCCAAACCATACTCTAATAAGGTTTCTATAGCAGCTTCATCTCCAGCCATTTCTCCACACATTCCACACCATTTACCTTCTTTGTGAGCAGCTTCTATTGTCATCTTTATAAGTCTTAAAACTGCAGGGTGCATTGGATTATATAAATAAGATACCTTCTCATTCATTCTGTCTGCAGCTAATGTATATTGTATTAAGTCATTAGTTCCTATACTAAAGAAGTCTACATGCTTTGCAAATTCATCAGCCATAACAGCAGCAGCTGGTATTTCAACCATTATACCTACTTCAAGCTTTTCATTAAAGTTCTTTCCTTCTGCTCTTAGTTCATCCATACATTCCTTAAGTACTTCCTTAGCAGCAAAGAATTCTTCTAAGGAAGATATCATTGGAAACATTATTTTTAAATTTCCAAAAGCTGAAGCTCTTAGCAGTGCTCTAAGCTGAACCTTGAAAATATCCTTTCTATCAAGACAAAGTCTTATGGCTCTATATCCTAAGAATGGATTCATTTCCTCCGGCATTGGAAGGTATTCTAGTTTTTTATCTCCACCAATATCTAGAGTTCTTATAACAACAGCTCTGCCTTCCATTTTCTCTGCAGCATATTTGTAAGCCTCAAATTGTTCTTCTTCTGTAGGCATCTGTTCCCTGTCCATATATAAGAATTCTGTTCTAAATAATCCTACTGCTTCTCCACCATTTTCAAGTACTTTATGTACTTCTTCTGGAGTTCCTATATTTCCAGCTACTTCAACTTTCTTACCAGCTTTAGTAACTGTCTTAACACTAACAAGCTTCTTAAGCTCTTCTTTTTCCTTTTTATATTGTAACTGCTTGTATTCATACTTCTGAATAGTTTCTTCATCAGGGTTTATTATAACTACTCCCTCAACTCCATCAACTATTACAGTATCTCCATTCTTAACTGAGGATGTGATATCTCCCATACCAACAACTGCTGGTATTTCAAGGCTTCTAGCCATTATTGCACTATGAGAAGTTCTTCCTCCTATATTTGTTAAAAAAGCTATTACCTTTTCTTTATCAAGTTCAGCAGTGTCAGAAGGGGTAAGATCATGTGCAACTACTATTGTATTATTCTCAAACACTTGAGCTCCACTTGTGGATTTTCCTAAAAGGTTTGCAATTATTCTATTAGCAACATCTTTTACGTCTGCAGCTCTTTCTCTCATATATTCATCATCCATGGATTCGAAAATCCCAAGATACATTTCTGAAACTTCACTTACTGCCTTTTCTGAATTAACCATATTCATTTCTATATTGCTTTCAATAGCACCAACAAACTCTGGATCATCCAAAAGCATCATGTGGCTTTCAAAAACTTCGGCCTTGTCAGCTCCCATTTCTCTTTCTGTTTTTTCCTTTATCTTAAGAATTTGCTCTTTTGAAAGCTCAAGTGACTTGCTAAATCTTGCCTTTTCCTCGTCTAGATTGGTTATGTTCTTTTCCTCTATTATAACTTCCTCATGCAATTTAAGTACAACCTTACCTATAGCATATCCTTTTGAAGCAGCAATCCCTTTTTTCATAATATTTCCTCCGATGAATCAATCTTTATTTATTTTGTTTATAATTTTTATTTATATACATTAATATATCTAGCAAAATCCGTGCCAAATTTATTTTGACTATTTAACCTATTTTTTAATATATGGCTGATAAATTTTATCAATCACATTTTTATATTTTTTTGATATATCAAATATATTGTAGACTTTCTAATAGGTTTGTACTAAAATTAATTTGATAGTTTTTATCAAGCACAAACAGCAAATTGATAGTTTTTATCAAGTAAAGGAGAGTATTATGTTTAAAAGTGATGTTTTAGTAAATATTCTATACGGAATTCATACACGAATTGCTGCCATGATCGTTAATAAAGCTGCAGAGCTTAAAGCTAAATATAATATAAGCCTATATATAAGAAAGCAAAACTCTAAGGATCCCCTTGCAATAAGCATGTTAGCACTGGTCTCCCTTAAGATTAAGCAAGGTGAGGTAGTGGAAATATCCTGCAAGGAGGATACCCCTGAAGGAAAAAAAGCTGTTGTTGAACTATGTGATTTTATCATGAATATTATTCCAAAATCTGAAGCTGCTATGTCTGGAGTAGATGCAGTGCTCGAAGAAAACACAATCGCTAACGAGCAAATTCTTCAGAAGCTTCCTATGGGGGTAATAATAATTGACGCTAATTCACATATAACTACCATTAATAACTATGCCTTAAACCTGATAGAAAAAGATTTAAAAGACGTAGTTGGAAGGCTTGTTACAGATGTAATACCATCCTCGGATCTGCCTACAATAGTTGCAACTAGGCAAAATCATCTAGGAGAGCTGCAGCAAATTAATAATCATATAGCAATGGTAAATCGCTCACCAATATTTTCAGGAAACAATGTAATTGGAGCTATTGGAGTATTTCAAGATATTTCTGAAATTGCAAAAAAATTAGAGCAGTCTCAAGAAGAGCTCGATTACTACAAAGAAGAACTTCAAAGGCATAATCTCTCTCTAGGCTCCTTTGGAAATATAATTGGAAGCAGCGGTAATCTAAAAGAAGCACTAATAATTGCGGAAAAAGCTTCAAATTCTCCCTCTACTGTTCTGGTAAGAGGTGAAAGCGGCACTGGAAAAGAGCTAATTGCTAAAGCCATACATTCTCAAAGTCCTCGAAAGAACAAGGCTTTTGTTAGAGTGAACTGTGCAGCCATTCCTGAAAATCTTCTGGAGAGTGAATTATTTGGATATGAGAAGGGGGCTTTTACTGGTGCTATAAAAAGCAAGCCTGGTAAGTTCAACCTAGCAGACGGAGGCACTATATTTTTAGATGAAATTGGTGATATGCCAAAATCTATGCAAGTAAAGCTGCTAAGAGTACTTCAGGAGATGGAATTTGAAAGTGTAGGTGGACTTCAAACTCAAAAGGTAGATGTAAGAGTAATAGCTGCAACCAATAGAAATTTAGAAGAAATGATTAAAACCGGAGACTTCAGAGAAGACCTTTATTATAGGCTGAATGTTATAAGTATTTTTCTTCCTCCATTAAGAGAGAGAAAGGAAGACATTAATTTACTAACAGAGCATTTTATCCATAAGGTAAATATGAAGCTTAAAAAAAACATTATTGGTATAGATAAAGACTGTATTGAATTCTTCCATAGCTACCATTGGCCTGGCAATATCCGTGAGCTTGAAAATATAATTGAAAGGGCTATAAACCTTTGTGATGGTCCAATGATTACAACAAAGGACTTGCCATTCTACATTACTAATATTTCTAGCAAGGAAGAGGGACTTATAAATTTAAGAAATGGTGACCTTTTACCTTTAGAGGAATATGAAAAAGAGTTGATAACAATTGCCATGAAGAAATATAAAAGCTACAACAAGGCTGGGAAAGCACTTGGTCTAACACATAGAACTGTTGCACTGAAATGTGAGAAGTATAATATTGAAGTAGAAGGTAAGAAGTAAAGACGGAATTTTTGCCTAAAGCAAAAATTCCGTCTTTTTTACTATTACCTATTACTTATTATCTATTTTTATCTTTCAATTGGCTTCTTTAAAGCTACTAATAATAGTGCAGAAACTACTGTTCCAACTACCATAGCTATTAGATATGGTAATAAGTTTCCTACTACATTAGGTATAAATAGTACCCATAGTCCACCGTGTGGAACTGCAAGAGTTGCTCCAAATAACATGGATAGTGCACCAGTTACTGCTGAACCAGCCATTATGGATGGTATTACTCTAAGTGGGTCTGCTGCTGCAAATGGTATTGCACCTTCAGTTATAAAGGATAATCCAAGTGCCCAAGCTGCTTTTCCTGCTTCTACTTCTGACTCTGTAAATTTATTCTTAGCCATAACTGTTGCAAGAGCTATTCCAAGAGGTGGAACCATACCAGCTGCCATAACTGCTGCCATTATTGCTGATGGTTGACCAGCTGCTATAGTTGCTGTACCAAATGCATAAGCTGCTTTATTTACTGGACCACCCATATCAAATGCCATCATAAGACCTAATACTATACCAAGTAATACTGCGCTGCTGCCTTGTAGTCCACCTAGCCAAGCTGCCATAGCATCATTAATAGCTTTTACTGGTCCGCCTAAAATAAGTGTCATAACTAATCCCATAACTAAAGTTGAAAGTACAGGAAGAACTAGAACTGGCATTAAACCTTCCATTGTCTTTGGAAGCTTAATATATTTCTTTAATAAAAGTGCTACATATCCACCAAGAATACCTGCTATAAGTGCTCCTAAGAATCCAGCTCCTAAATTGCTTGCAAGTGCTCCACCTACGAAACCTGGTACTAAACCTGGTCTATCAGCTATTGAGTAAGCTATATAACCAGCAAGTACTGGAAGCATTAACCCAAAGGCTGCTTTACCTGTTGTAAAAATTGTTTCAGCAATGGTTCCTGGAGTTTTATATACATAAATTCCGCCAAATGCAAAACCTAATGCTATAAGTATACCACCAGCTACAACGAAAGGTATCATAAAGGATACACCTGTCATAAAGTGTTTGTATATACCTTTTCTTGATTCTTTTTCTTCTGCCTTAATTTTGCTAACTTCTTCAGTCAATTTAGCCTTAGGCTTTTCAGCTGCTAGTGCTCTAGTTATAAGTCCTTTAGCATCTTTAATGGCATCCTTTACAGGAACCTCAATAAGTGGCATTCCTGCAAATCTACTCTTGTCAACATTAGTGTCAGCTGCAATAATAACCGCATCAGCATTTTTTAAATCCGCATCTGTAATAACATTTTCTGCTCCTACAGAACCCTGAGTTTCAACCTTTATGTCGTGCCCTAATTCCTTAGCTGCCATTTGTAGTGCTTCTGCCGCCATATAGGTATGTGCTATACCAGTTGGGCAAGATGTAACTGCTAATAACTTCATATATAATTCCCCCTCCAAATTATTTAAAATTTATTCGAATACTTTTATAAAATCTTCAAAGCTTTGTGCCTTGAATAACTGTTCCCTTATTTCAGCATGCATAAGCTTTCTTGATATTTCACTTAATGCTCTTAAATGAAGGTCACTTGACTCTTCAGGTACTGCTATTAAAAAGAATAAATGCGCTGGCATATCATCCATGGATTCGTAGTCAATTCCCTTATCGCTTCTTCCAAATACTATAGAAGCTTCTTTTACTGCTGAACTCTTGCCGTGAGGAATAGCTATTCCCATACCTATGCCTGTAGAAAACTCTTCTTCTCTTTTAAAAACTGCTTCTTTAAAAACCTCCTTATCAAGAACTTTTCCGTCCTTTACTAGAATGTCTATAAGTTCAGAGATCACTTCATCCTTAGTAGTTGATACTAGATTGAAACAAACTCTTTCTTTTGAAAACATGTCCTTAGTATTCATAGAAATTTCTCCTTTCACTCGAAACACTGTGTAGCTTAACCATGCTCGCTACCTCTCGCAAGTTACCCGTAAAAGGTCATTTAGACCTTTTACCTCCTTCTTGTTAACGGTCAATTAGGCCATTAACCTCCTTAATATGAACTTCAATTAACTCTAAAAGTGAGTTTACCTGTTCTAATGTACAGGCCTCTGTTCCTTCAATAGATACTGAAGCTGCACCACAAGCATTTGCAAATTTTAAAGTATCACCTTGGTGGAATTCTTTTATTATGCTATATACTAGTGCTGCTACCATGGAATCACCTGCACCTACTGTGCTTTTAACAGGCACCTTTAGCCCTTGACAGCTATATACAGCATCCTTGGTCACTAATAATGCCCCTTTGTCACCAAGCGAAATTAATACCTTTTCAATTCCTTGCTTAACTAATATCCTGCCTGCCTTAATTACCTCATATTCAGATTTATATCTCTCGCCCATAAGCTTTTCTAGTTCATGAATATTTGGCTTTATAACATTAGGCTTTTGTGCTATTCCTTCCTCAA
This sequence comes from Clostridium omnivorum, assembly GCF_026012015.1. NCBI lineage: Bacteria > Bacillati > Bacillota > Clostridia > Eubacteriales > Clostridiaceae > Clostridium > Clostridium omnivorum. The sequence continues at coordinate 1,320,964 of NZ_BRXR01000001.1, forward strand.
GTAGAGGCCCTTCTGCATCAAGAATTGTAATTGCACCTTTTTCTTTTGCAATTTTTATAAGTGTTCCATAGATGTCTTTAGGAACCCCTGGACCTACTCCACCTGAGAGTACAACTATATCTCCTGCCTTGCACAGTTCCTTGAATGTTCCAATAAAGCTATCAAGCTCCTCTTTTGATACTTCAGGTCCTGCTTCATTTATATCTGTATATATCCTGTTTAGGTGGTCTACTATCTTAGTGTTAGTTCTTGTAGCCCCTTTGATGGATACAAAATCGGTTTTTATATTTCTATTTTTTAATTCTTCAAGGAAGTAGCTTTCCCATAGACCGCCTAAAAAACCTGTACATATTGAATCCACATCAAAGTTTCTTAAAACCTTAGAAACATTTATTCCCTTACCGCCTATATCATGTCTTACCTTAGAGGATCTATTTACTTTTCCTAGTGAAAAATTATCTATGCATAATGTCTTATCCATAGCAGGGTTTAGTGTTACAGTTATTACCATTTTGTCCTCCTTACTGTATTAAGAGATATTTTTGTTTAGGTAGTTCAAAACTTCCGTTAACAATTTATTATTTCTACGCCTACATCTTCATAAGACTTAACAATATTATTATCTAAATCACTGCTAGTAATTATTCCTGTAACTGCTCTTATTGGACAAATAACTGAAAAATTAACTTGATTAAACTTTCTGCTATCTGCAACTATATATACTTTGTTAGCCACATTCATCATAGCCTTCTTTGTCTGTGCTTCTACAAAATTTGGAGTTGTAACACCTTCTTCAATAGAAATACCATTAGCTCCTATGAAAGCTTTGTCAACTCTAAAATTCTTAAGTGACATTTCAGTAATATGTCCAACCATAGCTCTTGTAGTAAGTCTTAAGGTTCCACCTGTAACTATTAGCTCTATGTTTTCCTTTGTAGATAATTCTGCAGCGATATCTATAGAATTTGTTATAACTATTAATTTTTTATTGCCTAAATTTCTAGCAATCTCTAGTGTGGTAGTACCAGAGTCAAGAATTATTGTTTCTCCATCTTCAATCATATTTATAGCTGTTTTCGCTATTTTAAGCTTTTCCTCATGTTTTTCATCACTTTTCTCGTTAAAGGTTGGTTCGAAGCTTGTCTTTTCAGCTCCTACTGCACCACCATGAGTTCTTGTTAAAAGCCCCCTCTGTTCCATGTCTTGAAGATCTCTTCTAATGGTAGATTCTGAAACTTCAAATATATTTGCAAGTTCATTAACTTTTATACTGCTTTGATTTTTTAGCAGTTCTGCTATTTTAGATTGTCTTTCTTCTGCAAACATGCGTAATCACTCTCGCTTCTGTTTGTTTTTGATTATTTATGATTGTTTATGCTTATTGTAAACCATTTCTCACACTAAGTCAATACGGTTTATGAAATATTTTGCGCATTTTTGCAAATATTATGCTCACTTCTTTATAAATGAGCACTTTCGCTCATATTCATGCAAATTTCTTTAAAAATCAAAAAAACAAAAATGAGCAAACATGCTGGTAATCATGCTTACTCATTTATTTTAACTATTTTTACTGAGTACTATTTATTATTTAAGCAAATCATTAAATTCTTTACTTCCTCGTACATTATTAAAATCTTCTTCACCCTTTGCAGCATCCTTAACATCTTGTGCTGCTTTTGCATCTGCAGCTGCAGCAACCTCAATAGCCTTCTTTAGATTCTCTACAGTATTTTTTACATCACCTTTTCTGCCATAGATGCTAGCCTTTCCATAATAACTCCATACATAATTTTCTACTTCAAGCGCCTTGTCATATGCTGCCAAAGCCTCATCGTACTTTCCGTATAGTTCTAATGCTAAGGCTCTATTAAATCTAGCATAGCCATAGTCTGGTTTTAATTCCAATGCCTTATCTATAGACTTCATTCCTTCTGCATAGTTAGCAGCCCCTGCATAGCATAGAGCTATTCCTTTTATATTGTATGCTTTATAAAATTTTTCATCTTCTTTTATAATTTCATCAGCCACTTTTATTGAATCCCAATAGTTTTTACTGCTGAATTTTTTATAAGCCTCTTGATACTCGTCCTCTAATTTCTTCTGCTTATCCTTCTCCGCCTGCTCTGCAGCCTTCTTTTGATCTTCCCCAGCTTTTTTAATTTGAGCATCAGTAATTTCTTTTGCCTTTGCCTTTTCTGATTCTTCAGCTGTAACCTTTGTGTTATTACTTCTATTTCCTACAGCTTCCTTATATGCTATTGCAAAAACTATCACACATAAAATAAAAAAAATAATGATTTTTACCTTTACTGATAACTTTTTTAACATATGGCCCTCCTGCTATTCTCTACCGCGCACAATGATTATTAATCATTACGTCCCCTGTATTCCTTCCCCTTATTCCTTACAAACGATTAAATATATTATACTACAAAGAAATTTCATTGAATACTATTTTGTAATCATAAGAGAATCTAAAATATTTTCATGCAATCGGTTGCACAATTAAATATTTTGTTGTATAATTCTAGATAGAGTTAATAATAACATTGAATTTTTATTGAATATAAGGAGGATATTATGAATAACAAGAATCTCCCTAGAGTAGCATATTTTTGTATGGAATACGGATTAGATTCAGATTTTAAAACCTATGCAGGAGGACTTGGAATCCTTGCTGGTGATCACCTAAAAGGTGCTAAGGACTTAGAACTTCCCCTAGTAGGGATAGGTCTTAAATGGAAGCAAGGCTATACTGATCAAATAATAGGAAAAGACGGAAAGCCATATGATACTTATCACAACTATACTTACGATTTCTTAGAGGATACTGGTGTTAAGGTTTCAGTTAAAATAAGAAATGTTGATGTTATATGCAAGGTATGGAAAACTCAAAAGTTTGGAAACAATCCACTATATCTATTAGACACTGACCTTCCAGAAAACAGTGATGCATGGATTACAGGACAGCTTTATGGATGGTTTGGTGAAGAAAGAATAGCTCAGGAAATAGTACTAGGTATTGGAGGAGTTAAAGCACTTAGGGCACTTGAAATACCTGTAGATGTTTACCACTTCAATGAAGGTCACGCAGATTTAGCTGCACTTGAGCTTATAAGAGAAAAAATGTGCAGTGGCATGAACTTTGAAGATGCATGGAATGCTACAAGAGAAGAAGTTGTATTTACAACTCACACTCCAATAGTTCAAGGTAATGAATCTCACCCAATAGATAGATTAGATTATATGGGAGCTTTTAATGGTCTTACTAGAGAACAAATGATAAGACTTGGTGGAGATCCATTCAACATGACTGTTGCAGGCTTAAGATTATCAAGAAAAGCAAATGCTGTTGCTCAGCTTCATGCTGAAACTGCAAACAAGATGTGGATAGATGTAGCTGGAAGATCAGAAATTATAGGCATAACTAATGCTATTCATAAGAAAACTTGGGTAGATGAAAGAATAACTAAAGCATATGAAGAAAATGGTGATTTATTAGCTGCTCATCAGAAAGTTAAGGAAGACTTAGTATCTTTTGTAAAAGATAGAACTGGCATTCAATTAGATGCTGACAAACTTCTTATTGGCTTCTCAAGAAGAGCCGCTCCATATAAGAGAAGCGATTTAATATTCAGCAGACCTGAAATAATCGATCCTCTTCTAAATGAAGGAAAGCTACAAATAATTTTCTCGGGAAAGGCGCATCCACTAGACGATACTGGAAAAGCTATAGTTGCAAACCTTGTAGCTATGATGAAGAAATATCCAAATAGTGTAGTTTTCCTTGAGAATTATGATATGACTATAGGAAGAATGCTTACAAGAGGTTCTGATATTTGGCTTAACAACCCAATAAGACCACTAGAAGCTTCAGGAACTTCAGGAATGAAAGCTGCTATGAATGGTGTTCTTAACTGCTCAATTCTTGATGGATGGTGGCCAGAAGCTTGTATTGATGGAGTTAATGGCTGGCAGTTTGGTGATGGAAAAGAGCCTTCAGATGTAGAAGATATCAATAAGCATGACAGTGAAGCATTATATGATACACTATTAAACAGAGTAATTCCAACTTATTATGAAAATAAGACTAAATGGGAAGAAATGATGAGAGAAAGTATAAAAACTACTAAAGATTACTTCTCTACAGATAGAATGCTTACTGAATACTTCGAAAAAATGTATATAAAATAACTGTCCTTTCCTTAGTTAGCTTGAATCATTTATTACTCAAGCTAACTAAGTACATATATTTCATACTAATTTCCCAAAGAAAAAACCTTGGCTAATAACCAAGGTTTTTTCGCGTGCCACGGGGTGCCACTGGACGTGACCTCTGGCACTATGTGCCAAGCGAAACGTCCCCGTGGCACACAAACTCCTGATATTTATTATTTATATATTCAATCACTTCCTCAATGCTATGTTTTCTGGATCTTACACAGCATTGCGCAATGTCATTACATAAATAGCACTTTCTCATAGCATAGCCAAGTTCCCCTCTGCTTATGCCATTTCCTTCACTATCGTATACGTCTATATCCACAAGTCTGCCCAAAGGATGTTTTTCCTCTATTTTTATTGATGTCTCTTTTATATGAGTTGGTGTATCCTTAATAGCAGCAATATAAATTGGGCCTTCAGCTGTAAATATTAGCTGACTGTATATAATATTATTTGCAAAAGAAACACTTATTTCATCTTTTATATAATTTGCTATTCCTCTAGTAACATTATTGTCTCTATCAAGTCCTGGGTAGTTTACCCTTACTACTAAGATTGGCAAGCCAAATCTGGCAGAGATATAATTTTGGATTTCTACTCGCTTTTCTCTGGCCAATAGTATTTGCTCTGCATTTACTTTTATCATATCTAATGAGGAGAATTGCTGTGTTTTATTTTCTCCACAATTTCCCTCCCCATATCTGTTTTTAGAAATTCATAAGTTACCTCAGGAACTATTTCCTTAAGCTCTTCAATATTGCCGCTTTTAATAAGATTTCTAACTCTAGAGGCGCTTATTTCCTCTCCTTTGTAACTTTTTCTTTCAATAAGCTCAAGCTCTACCCCATATTGTTTTAATGTTTCATCTAAAGTTTCATTATAGGCATTTGTTACTTTGCAATAAGGCTCTGTACCAACATACCTTCTTTTTATATTAAGACTTTTGCAAAAGTATTTTCCAAATATAGCAGCATCCAGCTCAGTATAAGCCTTAAGCTTCTTGCTTTCCTCTCTTAAAAAATAAGAAGGAAAGGTTGCAGAAGATATAATGTATTCTCCACCTGGTATCACTGTAACATTCTTAAGATGAGAAACTCCCTTTTTTACAATTTCATACCTTGCTTTGAATGGAAATAAGGATCTGTCTTCCTCAACCATAAATATCAATACATGCTTTTCCTTTGCAGCAGCTTCTTCTATAAGATATTTATGCCCCAAAGTAAATGGATTGCAATTCATAACTATAGCTGCTTTTTCTTCATCCAAAAGCTTATACTTTTCTTTCATATTCTTAAGATATCTGTTTATATCCGTCATGCCGCTCTCAAGAAGCGCTACATCCTTAGCTGCATGGATGAGTTTAAAATTTAATGAAGAAAATATTTCTACTTTATCTGGCTTTGTAAATATAAAGCAATGATAAATTCCCTGTTCAAAGAGTATATCTACTAGTGCGGAAATAAGAGTGGCTGTTACTCCTTCTCCTCTCCATTCATCACTTACTGCAAAACATTTTAAAACATTTCTAGCCTTTGAGCAGGTAGCTTTTATTACATTATTTTCTCTCATAACTAATGTGTAATCCACATCTTTATCTAGTATTAAATCATAACCTCTTAAGAAGTCATCAACTTCTTTTCTTTCGGTTTCACTGTTTAAATTAACTTTTTCAACTTGAATACCAAACATAGACTTCCTCCTCTTAACTAGGAGCACGGAATAACCTATCGGTGCGCATTCCATCCACTGGTTACCCGAAAAAGGTCAATTAGACCTTTTATCTCCTTATGAATATAGGGCAACCCGTGATGATTTCTACCAGCAGGCTACCCCGATTAATTCAGATTTAATACTATTTTACTTTATTTTTTTAACTACGTCTATAATGGTTCCATCTCTATATTCAACAACGGCTACTATTTTATCATCAAGTTCAATAGGCTTTGGTACTCCAGTCATTTTTTCAGCCATGGTCTTAAGCTCATTAATAGTCATTACAGGAAGATTTGTAGCTTTTAGCTTTTCAATAAGGTCTTCTCTCTTTGGATTTACAGCTATTCCTCTTTCTGTTACTATTACATCTATGCTTTCTCCAGGAGTTGTAACTGTTGTAACGCTATCCTTTATTATTGGAAGTCTTGCTTTCATTAAGTTTGTTACAACTATAGCAAGCTTTGAGCCTGCAGCAGTGTCACTGTGTCCGCCTGAACCACCCATAATAACTCCGCTGGAGCTTGTAGTTACATTTACATTAAAGTTTACATCAATTTCAGTAGCTCCAAGTATCATTACATCAAGATTATTAACTACAGCACCCTTATTGTGTGGATTCCCGTACATAGATGCAGACATTGGCTGATGCTTAGGATTATCTCTATAGGATTCTACTGCTTTTAAGTCAAAGCATTGCACATCAAATATATTTCTAAAAAGCCCTTCTTCAAGCATTTCAACTATATAAGCTGTAGTTCCTCCAGCTGCAAAGCTTCCAACTACACCTTCATTTTTCATTATTTCCTTTAATTCAGCTGCCACAGCAAGAGCTGTTCCACCTGCTCCTGTTTGGAAGGACATGCCATCCTTAACCAGGCCGGATGCTTTTATAACTTCAGATGTCATTTTAGCTATCTTAAGTCCTACAGGATCTTTTGTTATCTTTGTAGTTCCAGATACTATTCCATTTGGATCACCTATTGATTCAACTACTAGAACATAGTCAACATATATTTGAGTTATTTCAATAGGACATGCTGGATATGGTACAAGATTATCTGTAATTGCTATTACTTTGTCTGCATATTCAGCATCTGGTACTGCATAACCTAGTGCACCGCAGGCTGATTTTCCCTGTACACCATTTATGTTTCCATAAGTATCAGCTGTCGGAGCTCCAATAAATGCTATATCTATATGTAACTCTCCGCTTTCTATTGCTCTTGGTCTTCCTCCATGGGTCTGCATTACAGCAACCTTTTTAAGTTCTCCTCTTGAAACTGCTTCTGCAACAGGTCCTGACATATAATTTGCATATATTCCTGTTACTACTCCATTTTTAATATGATCTACCATTGGAGCATGCACAGGGAATATTGAGCTTGCTGCAACAGTAATGTCTTTAATTCCTCTTTTAGCAATAGCATCTAGTACCATGTTTATTACATAATCACCATTTCTCAAATGATGGTGGAAGGAGATTGTCATTCCATCTTTTATTCCTGCTTTATCAAGTGCTTCATCTATAGAATTAAGTACCTTATTTTCTCCTGGTGAAACAGTACTTACCTTAACTCCCTTTTTCTCTTTAATTCCCATATTCGAAAAGGCTCCCTTAAAAGGAACAACCTCTCCAAAGCCCTCTATATACTCAGGAAGTTCTCTGCCTAGTATATTTTTCATTGCAATCCCTCGCTTTTCTAATTCCTTATTTTTTCGTGCCATGGTGTTGGTACAGGAACCGTCCTTGCACCCCCTGTGTGCCACGCGAAACGTCCCTGTGGCACACTATCTTATTAATCCAAGTAGCTTTGCTAATTCAACAGTTGTAATTGCTCTATTTATGATTGGTGCATCTACCATTTTCCCATCTAAGGAGAATACACCCTTTCCTTCTTTCTTTGCTTCTTCCATAGCATCTAATACTCTAAGCGCATGCTTTATTTCAGGTTCGGTTGGAGCAAATACTGAATGTATTGTATCAATTTGTCTTGGATTTATTGAAGACTTTCCTGTCATTCCAAGGCTCTTAGCCCTAGCTGTATCAGCCTTTAATCCCTCATAGTCATTTGTATCTGTAAATGGAGTGTCTATTGCATCAACCCTTAGCGCCTTACATGCAGTAGCAACCTTATTTCTTGCATAGAAAATTTCCTGACCTTCCTTAGTTCTCTTTATACCTAAGTCTGCAGTTAAATCTTCTCCTCCTAAAAGGATACCAACTACTCTTTTAGAAGCCTTTATAATATTATATACATTTTCTAATCCGTATGCAGTTTCTACTAGTGGTATTATTTTAATGGAGCCTGCTTCAAAGCCTTCTTCTTTTTCTATAGCATTTAGCATTTCATCAACTATTTTTATCTCTTCTTCGTCAGCCTTTGGTACCATTAATGTATCAGGTTTTACTCTTGAAATAACATTAACGTCCTCTTTTCCAAACTCGGTATCTAGAGGATTAACTCTTACTACTACCTCTACATTTGAATAGTCCACATTCTTTATAGCTTCTCTTACAAGTACTCTTGCGCTGTCCTTTTCTGTAAGGCTAACAGCATCTTCTAAGTCAAGTATTATAGAATCCGCTCCAAGTATAGCTGCATTTTGAAGCATACCTGGATTGTTTCCTGGCATAAAAAGCATTGTTCTTCTCAATTTTTTCATGGTTTACTTCACCTCAATCTATAAAGCTTATAAACAATCCACAATTACAGCTTTTTTGTGCACATGCTGCACACTAATAAAACTCAAGCTGTGAATTATTTAATTATTTTTTATATTAAAGAGCTCTTTTTATAGCAGTTTCTACTCTAGCTCCTATGGTATAATCTAAAGCACCTTTATCTTGCGCCTTAATTACTATATCTTCAATACCCATTTCCCTAACTTTATCATTTATAACTTTTTCAATTTGGTCTCCAAATTGTTTCATAACTATGCTTTCAAGCTGAAGCTCTATTCCACTGTTTTCGTTTGGCATAACCATAACTAGTATGTCGTTGGATTCTAATGTACCAGCTTTAGCAACCTTAGTTATTTTCATAAACACATCCTCCTTATTAACAGCATTCAAGCAGCCTGAAAAATTTTCAGGCTGCCGACTATTATTTTTATTTATTTAAACTATCTAAATATTCTCTTTGACCTATTTCATAAAGATTGTTTCCTTCACTGTCTATTACAACAACTACAGGAAGGTCCTTTACTTCAAGCTTTCTAATTGCTTCTGCACCTAAATCTTCATATGCAACTAAATCAGCCTTTTGTACTGATTTTCCTATTAGTGCCGCAGCACCACCAATAGCAGCAAAATAAATTGCCTTATTCTTTACTATAGAATCAACAACTTCTTTTGATCTAAGTCCTTTTCCTATCATGCCCCTTAAACCAATATCAAGAAGTCTAGGTGAATAAGCATCCATTCTATAGCTTGTAGTTGGTCCTGCTGAACCTATAGCCATGCCTGGTTTTGCAGGTGTTGGTCCAACAAAATATATTATTGAATCTTTAACATCTATAGGAAGTTCTTCTCCCTTATCTAAAAGCTCAACTAATCTCTTATGAGCTGCATCTCTTGCAGTGTAAATTGTTCCTGTAATAAGTACAGTGTCTCCAGCCTTTAAATCTTTAACCTTATCCTCAGTTAATGGAGTAGTTATTTTCTTTTCCATAATTACAGCCTCCTTGTATTCCTCTTTCTATATTTCAGCTTCAGCATGTCTTGTAGCATGGCAGCTTATATTTACCGCTACTGGAAGACCTGCTATATGTGTAGGATAGCTTTCTATATTAACAGAAAGTGCTGTTGTTCTTCCTCCGAAGCCTTGAGGTCCGATTCCTAGACTGTTTATCTTTTCTAATAGTTCCTTTTCAAGCTCTGCATACATTGGGTTAGAATTATGTTTATCCACTGGTCTTAATAAGGACTTTTTAGCTAAGAAAGTTGCTTTTTCAAAAGTACCGCCAACGCCAACTCCAACTATTATTGGTGGACATGGATTTGGTCCTGCTTCTTTTACAGTTTGAAGTATAAATTCCTTAACACCCTCTACTCCATCTGAAGGTTTAAGCATTTTAAGCTTACTCATATTTTCTGATCCAAAGCCCTTAGGAGCTACAGTTATTTTAACCTTATCACCAGGAACTATATTATAATGAATAACAGCTGGTGTATTATCTTTTGTATTAACTCTATCAAGAGGATCTTTAACTACAGATTTTCTTAAATAACCTTCTGTATAACCTCTTCTAACTCCTTCATTAATAGCATCTTCAATGTTTCCGTTAGTTAAATGTACATCCTGACCTAGCTCTACAAACACTACTGTAAAACCTGTATCCTGGCACATAGGCATATTTTCTCTTTTTGCTATTCCTGCATTTTCAAGAATCTTTCCTATGATGTCCTTTCCTATTGCCCAGCTTTCACTTTCATAAGCTGCTTCAAGGCTCTTTTTTATATCCTCAGAAAGATAGTAATTTGCTTCTATACAAAGTCTTGCAACTTCTTTAGTAATTTCTTGAACATTTATTTCTCTCATTGTGTATCCCTCCTGTATTTCTTAAAAATTTTTGAAATTAATATAGCAAAAGGCAGTTTATATAAACCGCCTTCCACCACATTTATTAGAAGAAACTTTGAGTTAAAGTTTAGAAACTTACCTTATTTATTCTTTCTTCTATTTACTAATGCTACTACTCTATTCATTTCATTGTTAACTATCATATATCCTTCATCAACACCCATACCTGGCTTAGCAAGACATTGGTCTGCTCCACAAGCTACAGCTATATTTGTTGTAACTTCTGCAGATCTGTTTGTTTCGTTACAAGTTCCTCCGCAGTATGCTCCAACACCCATCTTCTTGCAGTATAGGATTGATTCTATTATATTGTTTACTCCACCAAGGTCTGGAGTCTTTATTTGAAGCATGTGTCCTGATTTATTATCAGCAAAGAATTTAACATCTTCGTAAGTGTTGCACCATTCATCAGCAACTAGCTCAACATTTATTCCTCTGTTATCAAGCTCAGCTGTTAAGTCTCTAAGTGCTTCCATTTGTCTTTCTCTGTGTTCAACATCCATTGGTCCTTCGATTCTTAGGTGGAATGGCTTAGCTGCATCTTCAAGAGTCTTAAGGTAATCAGCCATTGCCTTTATATCATTGTTGAATGCAACTCCGATTGTTCCATATACGTCAATGTGGAATACTGGATTATACTCTTCACTAGTTCTTAGCTTTAACACTCTATCTCTTAACCACTGAACATAAGCAAGAAGTTTTTCTCCCTTAGAGCCTAGTTTATCTTCTACATGGTTAATTAATGCGTGTGGCATTACATCAGCATTCTTAATTATCATCTTGTCAGCATTGTCATATCTATCATCACCTGATTGAGTGAATATTGGAATCCTCTTTATATCTACTCCAGTATTGTACTCATCTCTTACTACTTCTGCCATAGTAACTTTTTTAGCTTTTGCTACTGCATCAAGTATTGCTTGAGTTATTCCATATCTAATAGCTGTATGAAGTCTCTTTCCATTAATAGTCATGTGATCAAATTCTTCAGCTAATTCTTTGAAGCTAGTAAGTTCTCTTCCTATTAGCTTTGGAGCTATTTCTTCTTCTATAACTGGTATGAAGTCTCCTGCTAGGAAAAGTGGGTCTCTTCCGCCTGCTCCTGAATATTGAACTGCTGCGCAATCTCCAAAAGCTACTTGACCATCTTCAAGTATAAGCATAACAGATATGGATTCTCCAGCTACTCTTACAGCCTTAAAACCTTCTGTTACTGGCTCTCCAACATAAGTAAAGCCATCATGCTTAGCTCCTTTTTTAATTGCTCTTTGATCGTCAAAGTAGAAACCTGTTCTTCCACCTGAACATACAACATCAACTATTTTCATAATACTCAATCCTTCTTTCGATTATTTATTTCTCTGGTCTTCCTATTAATACACCCTTACCAACGGCAAAGATATCATCAATTGACATTTGGAAGCTTACACTTCTTCCTTCAAATCTAGCTCTTTCTTCTAGCTTTCTCATATTGTAATCTTTTAATTCTTTTGTGAAAGGAATGTTTCCAAGTGCTAGGTATCTTACAGCACCATTGTTATCTCTTGCTGGGAACATTTTACCTGCATTGTATTTGCTTGGTGCAAATGGTATATCTATAACACCTGCTGCAAAAGCTTTAACAGTTCCTACAGCTAGGTCTCCATTACCTAATTCATAAACCTTATCAAGCATGCACTTTGTTTCTGCTTTTATAACAGCTATTTCTGTTTCTAATTCCTTTGACATTGGAAGTCTTTGTCCTTGAAGAAGGTTTAATGTCATCTTTGTAGCCTTTATACCTTGAGCATTAGCTTCTTTTGTTGGTATACCTATAGCTTCGTGAGGAGTTTTTACTATAACCTTTGTAGCTCCTGCTAGTGCTGCAGTTGCCGCTCCTGTTGATATAACTCCAAATGCCTTAGCTTCATCTTGTGGGAATCCTCCCATCCATTGATGGAATACTGTAGTAAGGAATACATTATAGCCTCTGCTCTTTAAATATTCATTACATTGCTCTTCAAGTGCTCTTATAGCAGCTACGTCTTGAATTATGTTACCACATTGTCCATAACCTACTGTTATATTCTTAACTCCTTGTTCAGCAGCTAGTAGTGATTCTATTATAGCAACTGCATTTGAAGTACTTGGAGGTACTAAAGTTCCAGTTAATGGACCAAATGGTTCTCTATTTATTGAAATACCTTGCTCTTCATAAAAACCAACAAGTCTATCACAATATTGCCAATCTAATAAAGTCTTTTCAATACTTACGCTTTTTGCATAAGGAATGTTGTAGGAAATTCCTCCTCCTTCATTAGAAGTCCATCCGGAAGCATGAATTATTTCAGATAATAGTCTAGCGTCTGGTGTACCATGTCTTGCCTGAAGTGGAAGTTCAACTGCTTCAAAGACTCTTTTACAACCTGCTACACCGTGATTTACTCCTGGGAATCCATTTAATAATGAACGTCCTGCTGATATACTTTCTTTTATACCAACTTCACATTCATCGTATCTATTTTGTCTTGTATAACTATCTATTGTAGAAGGAAGTAAATCTGCTCCTCCCACATCTTGAAGAAATGTTAATAATTCTATATGTTCATCAATTAGAGCAACTCCTGCTCTTGGTTGTGCTAAAGTTATTCCTGCTTCTTTAGCTTTTTTAAGCTTTAATGGAAAGCTCTTATGTTCTGGAACTTTCTTTAAATAATCTATAGCTTTATCTAGATCTACATCTTTCCCTGTTGGCCATTGTCTTAAAACTTGCTCCCTAGTATTGAAAAACTCATCATTGGTCCATTTTTTATTTTTTAAATCCACTTTTTGACCCTCCTGTATTCCTTATATAATTAACTCAATTTTACTAAATATCTTTTCATAATTCTTACTGCCATATCTGGAAGCTCTTCTGCTAGAAGTCCCATTGCAGATAGAATATACGTTTTATCTAAAAGATATTCTGGATGCTGCGGCTTTAAGTAGGTTGGATTATTCATATCGAAGGTTCCAGCCTTCAGTATTTCCTTTGGATTTTTACTGTGAACTAAAACTCCGCCAGTTCCTATTAAATACTTTAGCTCCATTAAATCCTTACCAGTTTGAGTATAAACGTTTCCCATTGGGGTATACACTGTTTCTACAATTCCTACATGTCTCTCCATAGCCATATCAGTGGCAACCTTAGCCATAGCTTCATCGAACTTTATTTCCTCTTCAGTTTGAGGCACCATTCTAATATTTTCAGATCTATATTTACAATTTTCTTCTACATTAAAGCTTTTATCTTGAAGGTATTTTTGAACTTTTCTAGTTCCAGCAGCTTCCCAAAGTGAAAGCGCTGAATATCTCATTCCTAAATCTCCTTCAACGGTTCTCTTGGCAAATGGTTCTTCAAGTCCTCTTAAGTCAACTCCTACTTTTGTAGGTTCACCGTCAGCTAGAGAGTGAATATCAGTGGTAGCTCCACCAATATCTACAACTACTAAATCTCCAATGCCTTCTTCTTTATCACTGCCTTCACTTAGCACCCTTGCAGCTTTAAGCACTGCAGCAGGTGTAGGCATCAATATTCCACTTATGAAGCTTTCAGCACTCTTCATGCCTTTTGCTTCAACAATTTTATTCATGAATATTTTTCTAATTTCTTCTCTTGCAGGTTCTACATTTAGATGATTTAATCTTGGCATTACATTTTCAGTTACTCTATAGTACATACCAGCTTCATCAAATATCCTTATGATTTCATCTTCTGCAACCTTATTACCTGCAACTACTATAGGAAGTTTTACTCCTGCTCTTGCAAGCATGTTAGCATTGTGAATTATGCAATCTTTATTGCCTCCATCTGTACCACCAGCAAGAAGTATTATATCTAAATTTGAATTTTTAATTTCTTCGATTTCTTTTAAGGTAAGTTCAAAGCTATATACTTTAAGTACCCTAGCACCTGCTCCTAATGCTGCTCTCTTTGCTGCTTCAGCAGTAAGTTCCGGTACAAGTCCTACAGCTATCATTTTTAGTCCACCAGCTGCTGATGAACAAGCAAGCTTATTTACAAACTCAACATCCTTACCATTAAGCTGTTCCAATAATTTCTCATAGGCTTTATTAAAACCTACCATAATATCACTATCTACAGTTGTAATATCCTTTGCAGTAGCAAGTATTTCTTCATTTTCAATATCAACTGCAGTAAGTTTAGTATAGGTACTGCCAAAGTCTATAAGCAAATATGCTTTCACATCTATCACTCCTAGCATATCCTATATATTTGGTATATTAGGATTACTGTCCTATATCTTCTCTTAAATCTCTTATAGCAATTTCAGTTGATGTTCCTGGTCCATATACTCTGTCAAAACCCATTTCTATAAATCTCTTATGAACATCTTCCCAATTTTGCTTTCCAACAACGATGTTTCCACCTACATATAGTTTGATTCCCTTTAATCCTGCTTCATCACATTTTTCTCTTAGACCTCTGCAGTCGATTTCGCCATGGCCATAAAGTGAAGATACTAATATTGCATCAGCACTAGTTTCAACCGCTGCATTTATAAAGTCTTCTTGTGGTGATAAAACTCCAATATTTACCACATTGTAGCCAGCTTCAGTTAATGCATAATCAAGTATTTTGTTTCCAACAGCGTGGCAATCTGCTCCAATTACTCCAAGGACTATAGTTTTCATTATTTACCCTCCTTCGTACCAACTTTTAATTGATACGTTATACATTTCATTTATTTTATACATTAAAATTATATTTTAATTCAACTAATCTGGATTTTAACACTTTTACTGAACCTTCATCCAAGCTATATAAGAATCTTATAATCTGCTTATTTTCGGTATTCAAATGTGCTACATCATTATATCTTCCTGGAGATACTATAAGTACTTCCGCGTCATCAACAATTCTCTGCATTTCAGCTTTGTCTTTAGTATTTGAATACTCAATATCAATATTTCCAAGTCCAGCCTCTTCAAGTGCAGCTCTAATTCTAAATTTGAATTCTTCTGATATACATAAGAAACCAAATTTTGTTCCTTCAGGATATCTTGCAATTTTAACTATTGGTTCTAAATCTGGATTTATTGCAACTCCTAGTATTTCTTTATTAAAACCTTCAGTTAATTCGGTAACTTCATTTACATGATTAAAAGTAGCTATTATAACTTGAGACTTTTCTATTATTTCCTTTGTATCCTTGTCCATAGTTTGTAAATCCGATACTGTTAAAGGAATAACGTTCATATTCGTACTTTGACTAAGCTGATTACTAAACATTTTAGCTTGCTCAGAGTTGCATTCTACATATACTGCTACCATTTTTCTCATCAATTCTTTTTTCTCATTTACTCTGTCCATAACAACTTCTAAAAATTCATCTGTTGTCATGCCAGTTTCTATAGCTTCCTCGAGGCCCAAGTCAACAAACTTTACTATTTTTTCTTTTATGTTTTGTGCCTTCCACGGCTTTGCCTCTTCTGCTACAAAGGTGCCTCTTCCTTGATAGGATTTTAACACTCCTTCTTGCTCCAATTCCTTGTAAGCTGTACTTACGGTGTTTCTACTTACCTTTAGCTTCTCAGACAAATCTCTTTCGGTAGGCATTTTTGATCCAACTTTAAGGGAGCCATTTCTAATAGAGTCCATAATTTGCTTTTTTACCTGAATATATAATGGCACTCTACTTACTTTATCTAATATAATATCCATTTATCTCCCCCCAAAAGTATATTGGACTAATGGACTAATCCATTTGTCATTTATATAATACCATATTGGCACCATACCTTCAATAGATTTATGTGAAAAATGCAGAAAAAGTTGCAAATTTATTATTTTATCCTTCAAAATGAATTTTATACACCTTGCGACATATTCCCCGGGCAATATGTCGCAAGGTGAACTATTATTTCCTTTCCCAAGGTAATAAGTATTTTTTCATAACTTTAAATGTGCTATTATCTCCATCATTTCTATAATCATCACCATATTCATCAAAATACTGCTTTATAGAACGTGCTAGTGAATCTGCAAGTTTCTGCTGGTATTCATTTTTTGCAAGTTTCTCTGCTTCCTGGGGATTTGAAAGAAAGCCACATTCCACTAATATACCTGGTCTTTTTGGCTCACATCTTAGTATTCTATAGTCATCTCTAGCTGGTTTTTCTATTCTATTATTATTATCTGATAGGTCCATTTTCAAATTTTCTTGGACCATATGAGCCAATTTTTTACTATATGCATTATCCGTATACCATACTTGTGCTCCATAGTATTTGCTTTCTGGAAACATATTTTGATGTATGCTTATGAACAAATCACAATTAGTATCTTTCTTTAACTTGCATCTGTTTGCTAAATCTTCTTTCTTTTTGTTTTTAGCTGTGTCTGAATATAAGCCTTTATCACAATCTCTTGTCATAATTACTTCACAGCCCATTTCCTTAAGTTTTTCTCTAAGTTTTAGGCTTATTTCTAGATTAACTTCCTTCTCTACAATGCCGCTTTTAGAACTCCCTCCTCCATCTCTACCACCATGACCAGGGTCTATCAATATAATTTTTTTTGCTGCTTTTTTGGTATCTTCTCTATCTAATTCATTACCATAAGCAGTATTAAACAAGATAGCCGCCATAACAACTATTGCAATAAATATTTTAAAATTATAATTTTTAAATTTAATGCACTTATTTTTTCTTTGCCTCAATATTATCACTCCTTACAAATAGTCATTATTTAGTCTGTTCTTTTATCGAAAAAATAAATTATTTAAATTATGGAAAAAACTTTTGAAAAATAAAAATGAAGAGAGGAAATTTTTCCTCTCTTCAAGTCCCATTGTATCTCTATATAGAATTTTATTCATCAATAAATATGGTATCCACTGACACAGTTTTCTCCTTAATTGTATATAGGAGATAAGCACCGCATGCAGCCATACTAAATCTTATACTAGCGATCCACCACCATCTACAATTACAAACTGACCTTGTACATAACTAGAGGCATCACTTGAAAAATACAGTACAGTACCATTTAGTTCGCCCCTACTTCCTGGACGTCCTGCTGGATTCATGGCATTATATGCATTAAGGAACTGTTCAGATTTGAATAGTGTTCCAGCTGTCATTTCGCTTTCAAAAAGTGCAGGTCCGATTGCATTAACAGTAATACCATATCTTGCATAGGAGCAGGCCATTCCTTTTGTTAAGCCAAGAACTGCTGATTTAGAAGCATTGTAGGAATGTCTAATAAACATATCATTTTTGTCTGCGATTACTGCATTAACTGAAGCAATATTTACAATTTTGCCATAGCTTCTTTCTTTCATGTGTGGAATTACATATTTGCAGGCAAAGAAGATTCCTTTTACGTTGGTATCAAAGGACTTATCCCATTCTTCTTCAGTCATGTTGTCTACGCCACCGCGTACTGCTACACCTGCATTATTTAGCAAAATGTCAATATGCCCAAATGTATCAATAACTTTCTGCATTGCTTCCTTTACACTTTCTTCTTTAGTTACATCACAACCTACAGCAATAACTTTATGGCCAGTTTTTTCAATCTCAGCTTTTACTTCGTTTAATTTTTCAACACGTCTTGCAAGTAGCGCAACGTCTGCACCTGCCTTTGCATATGCAAGAGCAGCATCTGCTCCAAGGCCTGAACTAGCTCCAGTTACTACAGCAACTTTTCCTGTTAAGTCAAACATATTCTCCATTCTTATACACCCTTTCTTTATATATTAGATGAGAGATACCTCCCATAGATAATACGTTTAAATTCTGCCTGTTTCCATAAATGCTGTACGGTCATAACGTGCTGTAAGCAAATATGGAATTACCTCCTCAGCTTCTACTTTTTCTATATAGCTTAGTTTATGAACTAGCAGACTATTTTTAGAATAAGCGCCTCCTATAATTGTATTGATTGGCAGCTCAGCCCATGGATCATCTACACTTGATTTTAAATTCAATGACACAAATCCTGGTTCCCATGATTTATAGTTATATTCACACTGATTAGCAAGCAATGCCCCACTTTTAAAATGGGATACACCAGTTTCATCTGGCTCACGATGAAAGTGGAAATAAAAGCCTCCTCCAAACACCTGCTTTCCTGGTGCTGGAGACTGATAAAGTGCAGCAGTTAAGGGACTGTTATATTCCCCTAATTTCATGGTTGCTTCAACAAGCTGTGTGCCCCTTCTAGTTACTCCTGCAGTTACAGTATCCCCATTTCTTCTAATTACAAACTCTGCTCCAAGCTTTTTAGGAATACTTCCATTATCACGTCCACATTGTACTGCCATTTCAGCTCCTGGTCCTCCAAGTACAAGACCTACAGGATATAAGCCTAGTGTTTTACCATAAGTTGCGTATATACCTAGAATAGCTTCATAGTAATCATCTGAAAAGGATGGATTATTAACATGGCAGATAGACAAAGTAACTACCGGCATAGAAAATGGTTTTAGTGGTGGAGGAAGTATCCGTGCAATTGCTTCAGGATCAGTAAGGTAACTTATATATAACCCTTCTTGATTATCCATTAAAGAAACCTTACCGAAGTTTGAAATCTCATCTTTGGAAATTCTAAAGCTTGGTTCTTTGTATTTTTCTATAAATAGTTCACGTGCAGCTTCATATCCTGTGCGAACTGCTGGAGCTATAGTTCCCTCTTTTATTGCATCTCCTATTAATCTTACATCCATTCCCTTTGCTTTTAGTTCAGAGAGTAAAGATTGATCTGGTCTATTTCCAAGAGAAAGTACTACTGTATCCACGGATACATTTACTTCCTGGTGATTTTCTAGCTTTTCAAGTATAATACCATCTTCTTTAATTTCTTTTAATGAATGTCCTAGCAAATAGTTTGCGCCATACTTAGCTAAACGTCCACAGACATCAGCTACATTTGTATGGTTTGCATTTGGGGCTACTTCATTTAACATATCAACGATTATAACTTTATTTTGTTCTGTACATAGATATTCTGCTGTTTCAAGACCAGTAAGCCCGGCACCAACCACAGCTACATTTTTTCCCTTAAGTGCAGCTTTACCTGAAAGTACAGCTTCTACGGTATATACATTATTACCATGAACTCCTGGTATTCTTCCTGGGATTATTGATGAAGCACCTGTGGCAAGAATTACAGCATCAGGATTATAGGACATAATCATATCTACAGTAGCCTCAGTATTTAGCTTCACATCTACTCCAAGTCGTTGAAATTCTTCATTATAGTAGTCTGCAACCCACTGCATACGCTCTTTTAATGGCGGTTTCTTTCCAATATTCACAGTTCCACCTAATTCACTTTGGCGATCAATAAGGGTTACCTTTACTCCACGAAGAGCAAGAGTCTGTGCCGCACACATTCCACCCGGGCCACCACCAACTACTACTGCAGTATGTCCCTTAGTATCGTGAACAAGATTACCATACTTACGTTCTCTAGCAAGTCTTGGATTTAATGCACATTCTAGTGGCAACCCAGCAGCATTATATTCATTCAAACTTTCAAAACAGCGCAAACAATTTATACATTTACGTAGTTCCTTTTCTCTTCCTTCTTGGACTTTTCTTCCCCACTCTTCATCTGCAAGCCATGAACGCCCCATTGATACGAAGTCTTCTACGCCTTCTTCCAAGAATTTTTCAGCAACTGCAGGCTCTCTTATTACAGATACCCCAATTACAGGAATCTTTACATGGCTTTTTACTGCTAGAATCAGATCGTGTCTCCATCCTTGAGGAAATGAAATTGGCTCTACACAGGTTGTTCCAGTTTCATATAACCCGCAGCTTACATCAATAAAATCAATACCCAATTTTTCAAGATACATAGCAATTTTTACGCCATCTTGAATATGAATGTAGTCTTCAGTTACACCTGTTTTGTCAAGGAATTCTTCAACACTAAGTCTCACGCCAATTGGAAAATCCGGGCCACATTTTCTGCGAATTCCTTCTATGATCTCGGTAACAATTCTAAGGCGATTTTCAAAACTTCCACCGTATTCATCTTCTCTTTTATTAGTATATGGAGATAAAAACTGCTGCAATAGATATCCATGTGCTGCATGCAATTCAACTCCATCACAGCCTGCCTTTTGTACTCTTACTGCACCATCAATAAACTGCTGAATTAATTGTTTAACTTCATCTGTGCTAAGTGCCCTTGTTTCCTGTTTCACAAGTTTACAAGGTATAGGAGATGGAGCAACTACTGGCTGTCCACCAAGAAGGGCAGAGACTGTTTCACGTCCTGGATGGTGCAGCTGAATAAAGACTTTACTTCCGTGCTTATGTATTGCTTCTGCAAGTTTTGAAAGTCCTTCAATATGTCTATCCTTTGTGACAGATAACTGCCTCATAAGTCCTGGTCCATGTACATCATTTACACGAGTAATTTCTGGTATAATGAGTCCTGCACCACCAATAGCTCTAGCCTCATAATAGGCTATCATATCTTCTGAAGGTGTTCCATCAAGGTTAGCAAGTCCACACCCCATTGGAGCCATAACCAGACGATTTTTAATGGTTACCTTTCCTATGTTTCCTGGCTCAAATAATTTCTTGTACATTTTTTACCTCCCATTCTAACTTAAAAGCTAATTACTTTAATGTCATAAGAATATAGGAAAATTAATAATTTCACAATGTGTATGATGAATGATAAAAAATTGACAATTTGTGCATGGTGCACTATAGTAAAGTTATCGATTACAATTTGATTTAAGAAGTGGGGGAAATACTATGATATTTTCGAAGTTAGTGGAGAAAATGTCGAAAGAATATTCAATTGATATTTTATCATTGAGTGAGGATTTAGAAATACAGGATGTAGCTTTAATTGATAATAAGCATGAAAATACTATTAAGAATACACTTTATTTCGGTTATGATAAACAATTAAAAAACGGGACTTCTGCTCCAGCTCAGTGTATTCTTGCACACACTGAAAATTCATCCATATCTCTTCCAAATGTAGGCAACCTTGCTTTGGTAGATGAAGCTTCATTATTTACTATATTTAATGAGGCAAAAACTTTGATTGAAACAACTCGGAGTAAGGGAATTTTTGAAGAATTAACTGCTCTTGCAGATGAAACCCACAGTATTGAGGCAGTTTTAGATGCTGCATCTGTAAGACTTGGTAACTCTTTGCTCTTTTGTGATATGAACTTTAAAATTGTTGCCAGTTCAATGTCCATCCCTGTTCCTGATCCTCTTTGGAAGGATAATATAAAACAGGGATACTGCAGCTATGAGTTTATTAATGGAGTAATGGAACTAGAATCTATAAGAAATGCTTCTCAGACAACAACTGCTGTAGAAGTTACTTGTGACCAGTCTCCTTATCGTAAGTTAAGTAGCAAGGTTTTTCACAATAGGGCTCAGGTTGGCTTTATATTAATGATAGAAGGCGATAGCAAATTACTTCCTTCTCATTATGAAATGCTTAGTACAGTGAGCAGCATTATTAGCTATACTATTGATTACTATGCTCCTGATTTGTTTGAAGGGATAAGTCTCTATCAGCAACTACTATATGATCTTCTAATAGGCGCACCCTCTAAGGATATAATACCTAGACTTTCTGAGCTTCACTTTCCATCTAATATGCTAACATTATTTATTTGTCCTACAAGATATCTAGGACGTGAGCACCTTAAAAAGCATACTAGTAAAAATTTGAAAAGGCTTATTCCAGGAACCCATGTTACCTATCACAAAAATGGAATTGTTGCTATTATTCCTCTAAAAAATAATGCTGAAATAGATAATGAACAGTTAGAACTTTTAAATGAATTTTCAAGAACTGAGCACGTACGAATTGGAATCAGTAATTCTTTTTCTAGTATTGAGAATTTTGTAAGCCATTACGAACAAGCCTATGCGGCATTAGAGCTTGGGCAAAAATTGAATCCTAATGAATTGATATGCCGTTATTTAAACTATCAAGTATTTGATTTGTTTTCAGAAGTGAAGAACCCGGACATATTAGGAAGGTTTTGTCATCCTGCCCTAGCAGTTCTAAGGCAATATGACCATAATAATAATACGCATCTGTATGAAACTCTGTGTATATTCTTAGATAATGGATGTAATATCAAATTGACTTCTCAACATCTTTATATCCATAGAAATTCGCTGGTTTATCGCTTAAATCGAATTACAGAAATATGCCACATTGATCTTGAGGACATCAACACTACATTTTTACTACGTCTTTCTTTCCTCATAGATTCATATAACAGACTTAATACGGTTAATACTTGGAGATAGACTATATCTTTTTTGTAATATAACTGCATAGCCTTATGATGCTTTTATTCTCCATAAAAAAAGCCCGCAAATAATACTTTGCGGGCTTTTGTAAGCTCTGAAATTATCTCTTTGAGAATTGTGGAGCTCTTCTTGCCTTTTTAAGACCGTATTTCTTTCTTTCCTTCATTCTTGGGTCTCTTGTTAAGAAACCAGCTTTTTTAAGCTCTGGTCTTAATGACTCATCAGCTTTTAAAAGAGCTCTGGAAATTCCGTGTCTTATAGCTCCTGCTTGACCTGTAAGTCCTCCACCGTGTACGTTTATAAGTACATCAAATTTATCCTTAGTTTCAGTTAAAACTAATGGTTGGTTAACTATAACCTTTAATGTATCTAATCCAAAGAAATTATCTATGTCTCTGTTATTTATTGTTACCTTACCTTCGCCAGGTACTAATCTTACTCTAGCGATTGCTTTTTTTCTTCTACCAGTTCCGTAATATTGAACTTTAGCCATTTTATTTCCTCCTCCCAGCTTCCAATTAGTACTTTAATTCTAATACTTCTGGTTTTTGAGCTTCGTGATTGTGCTCAGTACCTCTGTAAACTTTTAACTTCTTAAGCATTTTTCTGCCTAATGGTCCTCCTGGAAGCATTCTTCTTACTGCTTCTTCAAAAGCAAATTCTGGCTTCTTGTCAAGAACTACTCTATATGGAGTTTCCTTTAATCCACCTGGATATAAGGAGTGGTGTCTCATCATTTTTTGATCTAATTTCTTACCAGTTAATACAACTTTTTCAGCATTTATTACTATAACAAAGTCACCTGTATCAACGTTTGGTGTGTAGATTGGCTTGTGCTTTCCTCTTAATATTGAAGCAACTTGGCTAGCTACTCTTCCTAGTGGCTTTCCAGCAGCGTCAACGATATACCATTTTCTTTCAACTTCTTGTGTTTTTGCAAGATATGATTTCATCATTTTCCCTCCCTGAACTCAACTAATAAACTTAGTTTCAGTAATTCTTTTGCTGCAGTACAAACACTGCATTGGTCGTTTGCACTGCTATTAATGGAATATGTATCCATCAAATAGTTTAGTTACGAACATTTATGTCAAGATCCGGGGCTAGTGGATCTTATACACATTTATAATACAAACATAATATATTATAATACATTCTACCGGGTGTGTCAATAAACTTCCTCTTAAAAATACCAAATATCTATGTATTATAGTAGACTTTTTCTAAGCATAGACCGCTAGCCGGGGCTGACTTACCAGCCTTAGTTCGATCCCTTGATAAAAGTATATATTCTATATGCTCGGGTTTAATTTTTCCTATACCAACTTCAATTAAAGTGCCTATCATAATTCTTACCATGTTGTAGAGAAAACCATCGCCTGTAATATAATATTTTATATAGTCAGAACTTTTTATCACCTCTACAGCACTAATAGTCCTTACTGTACTCTTAACGGAGCTACCGGTGTTCTTAAAGGCTGCAAAGTCATGTGTGCCAATAAAATAATTACATGCCTCTCTAATAGCTTTAATATCTAATTCTCCTCTATAATGATACACATAATTTCTATCTATAGCTGAAGGCTGAAACCTATTTAGTATAGTATAACTATAAGTCTTTCCACTGCTTGAATATCTAGCATGAAATTCATCAGGTACTAGACTTGATTCTAGGATAACAATATCCTCAGGAAGCTTGCTGTTTAGTGCAGCACTAAATTTGGTCTCAGGTATGCTACTATTTGTTTTAAAATTTGCCACAAAACCTCTTGCATGTACCCCAGCATCAGTTCTGCTAGAACCTATAACTTGAAGTCTTTCACCAGTAATGCTATAAATGGATTCTTCAAGCATTTGCTGAATGGTATTAGCATTTTTTTGCCTCTGCCATCCTGCATATTTTGTACCATCATATTCTAAAACTAGTTTAATATTTTTCACTATTAATACCTCTTTTTCTACCACCATCTACTTACTATGCAAATTACAGTAAATAGTACGGTGACTGAAGATGCTATAAAGTCACGATTAGTAAGTACTAATTGCTTCATTCTTGTTCTACCATTTCCACCACGATAACACCTAGCTTCCATAGCCATAGCAAGTTCATCCGCTCTTCTAAATGAGCTTATAAAAAGTGGAACTAACAGCGGTATAAGGTTCTTTGCCCTTTTTAGAATATTACCAGACTCAAAATCCGCCCCTCTTGCCATCTGAGCTTTCATTATTTTATCTGTCTCATCCATAAGTGTTGGAATAAATCTTAATGCAATTGTCATCATCATTGCTAATTCATGTGCTGGCACACCTATTTTTCTAAATGGACTTAAAAGTTTTTCAATTCCATCAGTAAGTTCAATAGGAGAAGTTGTCAATGTAAGCAGTGATGTTCCAATTATGAGGAAGGTAAGTCTTAATATCATGAATATGGCCATGATTACCCCCTCTTTATAGATATGAATAATTCCATAACTAAAAAGAAGTACCTTACCATCAGTCATAAGTACATTTAGTAGTGCAGTAATTACTAAAAGTACAAATATTGGCTTTAAGCCTTTGTATATATATCTAAATGGTACTTTGGATATGGCTATAGAGCTTAATGTAAATAATAAAATAAATATGTACCCTTTGAAATTATTAACCAAGAATAAATCAACAATGAATACAATGGATATTAATATCTTAACTCTTGGGTCCAATTTATGAACAAAGGAATCCCCTGGTACATACTGTCCAATGGTTATGTCTTTAATCATTTGACTTACTCCTTAAAAATTTAATTATTTCATCCTTAGCCTGCTCTACTGTGAATGCTTCATCAGAAATATCAAAGCCTTTATTCTTTAGACTTTTCATTAAATAGGTTACTTGCGGTACAGCAAGACCTACACTTTCTAAAGTATCTATTTCTTTAAATATCTTACTTGGCATTCCATCCAAAATACATTTTCCTTTATGCATAACAAGTATTCTGTCAGCTACCTTAGCAACGTCCTCCATACTATGAGATACTAAGATAATTGTCATATTGTATGCTTTATGAAGAGTTTTTATTTGTCTTAGAATATCATCTCTTCCTTTAGGATCAAGTCCTGCAGTTGGTTCATCTAAAATTAATATCTTAGGTTCCATAGCAACTACACCTGCTATAGCAACCCTTCTCTTTTGACCGCCACTTAAATCAAAGGGAGATTTGCTTTTATAGGTCTCATAATCTAATCCTACTAGATTCATAGCCCTTTTAACTCTTTCCTGCACTTCCACTTCACCCAGTCCCAAATTCTTAGGACCAAAAGCTATATCTTTCTCAATTGTTTCCTCAAACAACTGATACTCAGAGTATTGGAATACAAGGCCAACTTTTTTTCTTATAGCATTTAATTTTACGTCTTTTGCAGTGATATCCACATCGTCTACTACTATTCTACCTGATTCAGGCTTTAAAAGGCCATTTATATGCTGTATCAAAGTGGACTTTCCAGAACCTGTATGCCCAATAAGAGCAACAAATTCTCCATCATTTATAGTTAAACTCACATCATCTAGGGCTTTTTTCTCAAAAGGAGATCTTTTCATGTATACATGAGTTAGGTTCTCTATTTTAATTGACATAATGCATTCACCATCTCATCTATCGTTAGTATATCCGTAGTGACATTAATACCACTATTAGAGAGTTCATAAGCAAGTTCTGTTACTTGGGGTACATCGAGTCCTATAGTTTTCATTTTAGCAACTTGACTAAATATTTCTCTTGGAACACCTTCCATTACAGGTTTACCAGAATCCATAACAATAATCCTATCTGCTTGTGCTGCTTCCTCCATAAAGTGAGTAATTAACACAATAGTTATTCCAAGTCTTTTATTTAGATCCTTGATTGTATCAATTACCTCTTTTCTTCCAGATGGATCAAGCATTGCTGTTGGCTCATCAAACACTATGCATGAAGGTCTCATAGCTAGAATTCCTGCTATAGCAATCCTTTGCTTTTGTCCGCCTGAAAGTAGATGTGGAGCATGCCTTCTGTACTCATACATATCCACTCTCTTTAAAGATTCATCAACTCTAGACCTAATCTCTTTTGGTGGTATACCTAAGTTTTCAGGTCCAAAGGCAACATCCTCTTCTACTATAGTTGCAACAATCTGATTATCAGGATTTTGAAATACCATTCCAGCCGTATTTCTTATGTTCCATGTATTTTCAACATCTGATGTATCTAATCCATTCACATACATTTTGCCACCACTAGGTAATAATAGTGCATTTATATGCTTTGCAAAAGTTGACTTTCCAGAACCATTGCGACCTAATATAACTAAGAACTCTCCCTTTTTTACATCTATACTTACCCCGTCTAATGCTAGCTTAGGCTCTTCTCCTTCGGCCCCTCCATATTGATACATCAAATCTTTGCTCTCTATCATATTCTCCATTTAAAAACACTCCTTAAGCAAAAAGGGACTAAGCTAGTTTAACTTAATCCCATAATGCTTTCATTATACTAACTCTAGTATAACCATTTCTGCTCCGTCGCCTCTTCTTGGACCTACTTTGTACATTCTAGTATATCCACCGTTTCTTTCAGCATACTTTGGAGCTATATTTTCAAATAAGTTTGTTACAACATCTTCTTCAGTTACAAATGCAAGCACTTGTCTCCTTGCATGTAGATCTCCTCTTTTAGCAAGAGTTATCATTTTTTCTGCTATACTCTTAGTTTCTTTAGCTCTTGTTTCAGTTGTTGATATCTTTCCAGTCTTTAAGAAACTAGTAACAAGATTTCTAAGCATTGCTTTTCTTTGGTCAGTTGGACGACCTAACTTACGATGACTTGCCATGAATTTACCTCCTTACCCTTTGCTAAGTCTCAAACTAAATTGTATGAAAAATATCTATTAAAAATAGTTTTATTCTTCACTTGACTTTAAGTTTAATCCTAAAGCTTTAAGTTTTTGCTCAACTTCTTCAAGAGACTTCTTACCTAGGTTTCTGACTTTCATCATATCTTCCATAGATCTTTCAGTAAGCTCTTGAACTGTATTAATTCCTGCTCTCTTTAAGCAGTTGTAACTTCTAACAGATAGGTCAAGTTCTTCAATAGTCATTTCTAGAACTTTTTCCTTCTTGTCTTCTTCTTTTTCAACCATGATTTCAACATTGTTGGCATGGTCAGTTAATGTCATGAACAACTTAAAGTGTTCAATTAATATCTTAGATGATAAGCTTATAGCTTCATCTGGCCTAATGGTTCCATTAGTCCATATTTCTATTGATAATTTGTCGTAGTCAGTAATCTGACCTACCCTCGTACTATCTACTGTAAAGTTAACTCTCTTTACTGGAGTATATATAGAATCAACTGCTATTGAAGATATAGGTAAATCTTCTCTCTTGTTTCTATTTTGAGAAACATACCCTCTACCTCTATCAACATTAATTTCCATATACAACTTTCCATCATCATCAAGAGTTGCAATATGTAAATCACTATTGATTATCTCTATATCACCATCAGTTTTGATATCAGCTGCTGTAACTTCTCCAGGACCCTTTGCATCAATATACACAGTTCTAGGACCATCACCTGACATCTTAAGAGCTAATTCTTTTATGTTAAGTATAAGTTGAGTAACATCTTCCTTAACACCTTGTACTGTAGAAAACTCGTGTAACACATTATCTATTTTTATGCTGTTAGCAGCAACACCAGGTAATGAGGAAAGAAGAATTCTTCTTAACGCATTACCCAAAGTTATGCCGTAACCTCTTTCTAGTGGTTCAACTACGAATTTTCCGTAGGACCCATCCTCATTTAGTTCTACACATTCTATTTTAGGCTTTTCTATTTCTAACATTCATATAACCCTCCTTTTTATTAAGATTAATTTATTCTGAGGGCAACTGATTCTATTTAATATTATCTGCTGTATAACTCTACGATTAATGTTTCATTTACTGGAACATCTATATCTTCTCTTGCAGGCTCAGAAATAACTTTAGCTTCAAAATTTTCTACATTACCAGATAACCATTTTGGTAGAGCTTTTGGATTTGCTGCAAATACTTTAAATCTTTCACTTGCTCTACTCTTTTCTGACACTGTTATAACATCTCCTACTGATAACTTATAGGAAGCGATGTCAACTCTGTGTCCGTTTACTAGGAAATGACCATGATTAACTAATTGTCTAGCTTCTCTTCTGGAAGCACCATATCCTAGCTTGAATACTACGTTGTCTAGTCTCATTTCAAGAAGTTTTAATAGGTTTTCACCTGTTATACCTCTCATAGTTTCAGCCTTTTCATAGTATCTTCTGAATTGGCCTTCTAGTACTCCGTATATTCTCTTAGCCTTTTGTTTTTCTCTTAATTGAATTCCGTAGTTTGAAAGCTTCTTCTTACTTTGTCCGTGTTGTCCAGGTGCGTATCCTCTTCTAGCGAACGCGCACTTGTCTGTATAACATCTATCCCCTTTAAGGAATAATTTCATACCTTCTCTTCTGCATTGTCTGCAATGAGCTCCTGTATATCTTGCCATCTATCTACACCTCCTGCCCTATTAGACTCTTCTTCTCTTTGGTGGTCTACAACCGTTATGTGGTATTGGAGTTACGTCTTTTATTAAAGTAACTTCCAATCCAGCAGCTTGTAATGATCTTATAGCTGCTTCTCTACCTGCTCCAGGTCCCTTTACATATACTTCAACACTCTTTAATCCATGTTCCATTGCTGCTTTAGCTGCTGTTTCAGCTGCCATTTGTGAAGCAAATGGTGTGCTCTTTCTTGAACCTCTAAATCCTAATCCACCTGCACTAGACCATGATAGAGCATTACCAGCTCTGTCTGTGATGGTAACTATAGAGTTATTGAAAGTGGACTTAATATGTGCAGCACCATGCTCAACATTTTTTCTTTCTCTTCTTCTTCTAGTCTTTTTAACCTTTTGAGCTGCCATCTTCGTACCTCCTTACTATTTCTTTTTCTTAGCTCCAATTGCTCTCTTTGGACCTTTTCTTGTTCTTGCGTTAGTTTTTGTTCTTTGTCCTCTAACTGGAAGATTTCTTCTATGTCTGATTCCTCTGTAACATCCGATTTCAACTAGTCTCTTTATGTTAAGAGCTATGTCTCTTCTTAAGTCACCTTCAACTTTGA
Organism: Clostridium omnivorum; assembly: GCF_026012015.1. Lineage (NCBI taxonomy): Bacteria > Bacillati > Bacillota > Clostridia > Eubacteriales > Clostridiaceae > Clostridium > Clostridium omnivorum. The sequence continues at coordinate 1,350,945 of NZ_BRXR01000001.1, forward strand.
AATTCTTATTTATATAATCTCTTAAAGCATTAACTTCTTCTTCAGTTAAGTCTTTAACTCTTGTATCAGCATTGATACCAGTAGCTTTAAGTATTTCATGTGAACTTGGTAATCCAATACCATAAATATATGTTAGACCTATCTCAACTCTTTTTTCTTTTGGTAGGTCAACACCAGATATTCTTGCCATTAAATATTACACCTCCTGATGTGTTAGTTACATTAGTATATTATTTATATGTTAAGTCTTAGGTCAATAGAAAAATAACTTATCTATTGTCAGCCGCTCCTAAAACATACAGGCTATTAACCTTGTTTTTGTTTGTGCTTAGGATTTTCACAGATAACCATTACTCTTCCTTTTCTTTTTATTATCTTACATTTTTCGCATATAGGTTTAACTGATGGTCTTACTTTCATGGCTAACCCTCCTTACTACTTTGCTCTCCAGGTAATTCTACCACGAGTTAAATCGTAAGGTGAAAGTTCTACTGTAACTTTATCACCTGGTAGAATTCTTATGAAGTTCATTCTTAATTTACCTGAAATGTGCGCAAGTATTACATGACCACTTTCCAATTCGACTTGAAACATTGCATTTGGTAGAGCTTCTAAAACTTTACCCTGCATTTCTATTACATCATCTTTTGACATAAGGTAATCAAACCTCCTTATAAATGTCTACAGACTGCAAAAATTCTCGTATAACTGAATTACTAACTTTTTCTCCAGCAAGTATTAACTCTTTTAAACTATCTATAACTTTGTTTGAAATTGAAAGATGCTTAATCTTCTTCTTCTTAGGTTTTTCAACTTTTCTTAAATCACCATCTGCGATAAGGACATAATTTTCATTAATTGTATCAACAATTATGAACTTTCTTCCCATATCCCTTCCGGTTTTTGAAAATACTACTCTACCCAAGTAGTTGTTTTCATTCAAGTTAATCACCTCACTAGACAAGAGTTAGTATTTCTGGTCCATTATTTAGAATGGCAACAGTGTTTTCATAATGAGCAGAAAGACTTCCATCCTCAGTTACCACTGTCCATCCATTTGGTTTAACTCTTACATAATACTTACCAATATTAACCATTGGCTCTATTGCAAGTACCATACCATGTGAGAGTTTAGGACCTCTACCAGGCCTTCCGAAGTTAGGCACTTCAGGATCTTCGTGCATGTCGCGACCGATACCGTGACCAACAAAATCCCTCACTACAGAGTATCCAAAGCTTTCAACATAAACTTGAACTGCTGAGGATATATCTGTAAGCCTGTTACCAACCTTTGCATGTTCAACACCTTTGAAAAAACTTCCTTTTGTAACATCAATTAACTTTTGAGCATCATCAGAAACTTTTCCAACAGCAATTGTTCTAGCTGCATCGCCTTGATAACCATTCAGAATAGCTCCACAATCAACACTAATTATGTCTCCCTCTTGTAAAACTCTGTTGGATGGAAATCCATGAACAACTTCTTCATTTACTGAGGCACATATGGAAGCAGGAAATCCTTGATAACCCTTAAAAGATGGCTTAGCGTTATTCTTTAAAATAAACTCTTCTGCTATTCTATCAATTTCTGCAGTGGTTATACCAGGTTTAACTACCTCTTCAAGTCTTGCAAGGGTTTCCCCAACAAGTTTACCTGCACGTCTCATATATTCAATTTCCATATCGGTTTTTATAATTATCATTTATTTATCGCGCTCCCTAGGATTTCACAGATATTAATGAAAACATCATTTATAGCTTTTGTTCCATCTACTACTGAAAGTAGATCTTTACTTTTATAATACTCGATTAGTGGCTGTGTCTGTCTATCGTAAATTTCCAATCTCTCACGAACAGTAGCTTCCTCATCATCTTTACGCTGCATGATTTCACTACCGCATACATCGCATTTTCCTTCAAACATTGGAGGATTAAATTTGATGTGATAACTAGCTCCACATGATAGACAAACTCTTCTTCCACTCATTCGCTCTATTATAAACTCTTTTGGAACTTCAATAAGCAGAGCTGTGTCTAGCTTTTGATCTTTCTTGTTCAGAAATTCTTCTAGTGCTTCTGCTTGAATCACAGTTCTAGGGAATCCATCAAGTAAAAATCCATTATAGCAATCATCCTGTTTCAGCCTTTCTTCTGCTATTTGAATAGCAGCTTCGTCTGAAACAAATTGACCACTATCAATTTTCTTTTTTGCTTCAATTCCAAGCGGAGTCTTTTCTGCAATATGTTTTCTCAAAATGTCACCAGTTGATATATGTGGTATTGAAAACTTATTGCATATTGACTTTGCTTGGGTTCCCTTTCCAGCTCCTGGAGGACCGAACAATACAATTTTCAAAAGCACCATCTCCAATTAATTATTTTAAGAAACCTTGGTAATGACGCATTACAAGTTGTGATTCCATTTGTCTTAAAGTATCAAGTGCAACCCCAACAACAATTAGTAAACTTGTTCCTCCAAACTGTAAACCACCAAAATTTGTATATCCCTTGATGATTATAGGGAACACTGCAATAACTCCTGCAAATACACCACCTATGAAGGATACTTTTGTAAGTACTTTTTCAATATACTTAGCAGTATAATCCCCAGGTCTTATTCCTGGTATAAACCCTGATGATTTATGCATGTTTTCTGACATTTCATCTGGCTTAAATGTAATCTGAGTATAGAACCAAGTAAAGAATAATATTAGTAAAAAGTATATTAGTGAATACTGAATACTACTTTCTTTAAATGGGCTAAACTTTCCTTGAGTAATAGCTATGGCTACTTTAGATGTAGGCCAAAACTGAGCTAGTGTCGCAGGGAATTGCATTACGGACATAGCAAAGATTATTGCTATAACCCCTGAATTATTTAAATTTATTGGAATATGAGTTGTTTGTCCTCTGAAGGATTTATTTCCAACAGTTTTTCCTGCATATTGAACAGGAATTCTTCTTTCAGCCAAACTCATAATAATAACTGCAACAAGTAGTACTAATACAACTGCTATAAATATTACAACCTCTACTATGTTAACTGCTTCTGTAGTTTGAAGTGTTGCAATCTGACTAAATTGAAATGGAATTCTTGAAATAATATTTATAAATACTAATAAGGATATACCATTTCCAATACCTTTAGCCGTTATCTGATCGCCTAACCACATTAGGAAAATAGATCCCGTAGTTACTGTTATCATGATTAAGAATACTGTAAGCTTATCGCTTGGATTTGTTAAAGCTCTAGCATTATATATTATTACATAACTACTGAAAGCTTGAAGCAAACCAAATGCAACAGCTGCGTATCTTGTATAATTTTGTATCTTCTTTCTTCCATCTTCTCCCTCTTTAGAAAGTTGCTCTAATTGGGGAATTGCAATTGTTAACAACTGCATTACGATAGAAGCATTAATATATGGGATAACTCCCATAGCGAAGATACTAAATTTACTAAATGCACCACCGGATATTAAATCATAAAATCCGAATAGTGTACCTGAACTAGTAAAGTTCTTTAATGCTGCTGTGTCAATACCAGGTACAAGAATATTATTTCCTAACCTGAATATTGCCACCATAAGAAAAGTAAATAATAATCTTTTTCTAAGATCGGGAACTTTCCAAGCATTACGTAGGGTTGATAACATCTATATCACCTCAACTTTTCCTCCAGCGGCTTCAATCTTTTCAGCTGCTGTTTTAGAGAACTTAGTAGCTTTAACAGTTAAGTTCTTAGTTAATTCTCCGTTTCCAAGAATTTTAACACCATCTTTAATTTTGCTTATTACTCTTGTTTCAAGAAGTAATTCTGGTGTAACTTCTGTTCCATTTTCAAAAACATTTAATCTATCAACATTTATAGATACATATTGCTTTGCAAATATGTTTGTAAATCCTCTTTTTGGTAGTCTTCTGAAAAGTGGCATTTGACCACCTTCAAATCCTGGTCTTACTCCGCCTCCAGATCTGGACCATTGTCCTTTTTCACCTTTACCAGAGTTTCTTCCTAAACCGGAACCAGTACCTCTACCTACTCTTTTAGGACTCTTTTTTGCACCCTCAGCAGGTCTTAACTCATGAAGTTTCATCTTTACACCTCCTCTGAATTACATTTGTTCAACTTCTACAAGATAACTTATTTGATTTATCATACCTTTTATTTGAGGAGTATCCTCGTGCTCTACAGTTTTTCCTATTTTTCTTAATCCAAGAGCTTTAGCTGTAGCTATATGACTGTCTTTTCTTCCTATTAAGCTCTTCTTTAAAGTTATTTTTAGCTTAGCCAAGGTCATTCCCTCCTAACCTAAAATCTCTTCAACAGTTTTGCCTCTAAGCTTAGCTATATCTTCAGCTGTTCTTAGGTTTGCTAATCCGTTGATAGTTGCATTTATCATATTTTTTGGATTGTTTGAACCTAGAGACTTAGCTCTAACGTCCTTTAATCCTGCTAGTTCAAGTACTGCTCTCGCAGGACCTCCAGCGATAACTCCTGTACCTTCTGCAGCCTTCATGATAAGTACTTTTCCTGTACCGAACTCTCCTACTATATCATGAGGAACTGATGTTCCAACTATTGAAACATTAACAAGATGTTTCTTAGCATCTTCTATTCCTTTTCTTATTGCTTCAGGTATTTCAACTGATTTTCCCATTCCAACGCCTACGTGTCCGTTCTCGTCTCCAACAACAACTAGTGCGCTGAATCTGAAGTTTCTACCACCTTTAACAACCTTAGCAACTCTATTTATGAACACAACTTTTTCTTTAAGATCTAATGTGCTAGGATCTATTCTCATCAATTTCCCTCCTTCTTTTAGAATTGAAGTCCAGCTTCTCTAGCTCCGTCAGCTAGTTCTTGTATTCTTCCGTGATATATAAATCCACCTCTATCGAATACAACTTCTTTTATTCCCTTTTCAATAGCCTTTTCAGCTATCATTTTTCCAACTATTTTAGCTGCTTCTTTATTGCTTCCAAGACCGTTAAATTCTTTTTCTACGCTTGAAGCAGAAACTAAAGTTTTTTGAGCAACATCATCTATTATTTGAGCATATATGTGCTTTTCGCTTCTATATACTGCAAGTCTTGGTCTCTCAGCAGTTCCTTCAACTTTCTTACGAACTCTTAGATGACGTCTAACTCTTGATTGTTGTCTATCCTCTTTACTAAACATGAAGTTCACTCCTTTCTTCCGTTATGGCGACTATTACTTCTTACCAGTCTTACCTTCTTTACGTCTGATTACTTCGTTATCATACTTGATACCTTTTCCTTTGTAAGGTTCAGGTCTTCTCCAAGTTCTGATATCAGCAGCAACAGCTCCAACTCTTTCCTTATCAATACCTTTAACAATTACTTTAGTAGGAGCTGGTGTTTCAAACTCAATGCCATCAACAGCTTCTATTTCAACTGGATGTGAATATCCAAGGTTCATTACTAACTTCTTACCTTGTAGTGCAGCTCTGTAACCTACACCTACTAACTCAAGAGTCTTTTGATATCCTTGAGTTACTCCTGTTACCATATTATTTAATAGGGCTCTTGTTAATCCATGAAGAGCTCTTTCTTCTTTATCGTCACTATTTCTTGTAACAACTATTTGATTATCTTCAACAGCTATATTTATTTTATTGTGCATAGCTTTCACTAGCTGACCTTTTGGTCCTTTTACTGTAACAACGTTGTCTGGTGTTACTGTAATAGTTACGCCACTTGGTATAGCTATTGGAAGTCTTCCTACTCTTGACATTTATTGCACCTCCTCAATTACCAGATATAGCAGATAACTTCTCCACCTAATCCTAGTTTTCTAGCATCTCTATCAGTTACAATTCCCTTAGAAGTAGATATTACTGCAACTCCTAATCCGTTAAGTACGTTTGGAATTTCTTCCTTTCTGCAGTACACTCTTAATCCTGGTTTTGATATTCTTCTAAGACCAGTTATAACTCTTTCTTTATTTGAACCGTACTTTAATGCTAATCTTAGCATTGGAACAGCTCCATCATTATATTCCTCAATGTTCTTTATATATCCTTCTTGAAGCATTATATTTGCTATAGCTTTCTTTATATTTGAAGAAGGTATTTCTACTATTTCATGTCTAACTACGTTAGCGTTTCTTATACGTGTTAGCAAATCTGCGATAGGATCAGTCATAACCATTATTTGTGCCTCCTTTCATTCAATAAGGTATTACCAGCTTGCTTTTCTGCAGCCTGGGATTTCTCCTTTATATGCAAGTTCTCTAAAGCATATACGGCATATACCGAACTTACTTAAAACAGAATGTGGTCTTCCACATAATCTGCATCTAGTATAAGCTCTAGTTGAAAACTTAGGTTCTTTTTTCCACTTCTCTATTAAAGCTTTACGTGCCACGTTTTTCCCTCCTTAACTACTGTGCGAAAGGCATGCCGAGGAATCTTAATAATTCTCTAGCTTCTTCGTCTGTCTTAGCAGTAGTAACAAATACTATATCCATACCTCTTACTTTGTCTATTTTATCGTACTCTATTTCTGGGAATATCAATTGCTCTCTAATTCCTAGTGAGTAGTTTCCTCTTCCATCAAAGGACTTATCGGATACTCCTCTAAAGTCTCTTACTCTTGGTAAAGCAATGTTGATTAACTTATCTGCAAATTCATACATTTTAGCCTTTCTTAATGTAACTTTGCAGCCTATTGGCATGTTTTCTCTTATTTTAAAGTTAGCTATTGACTTTTTAGCTCTTGTAATTACTGGCTTTTGTCCAGTGATTATTTGCATATCTGACACAGCAGATTCTAGCACCTTAGCATTATCTTTAGCTTCTCCAACACCCATGTTTAAAACTATTTTCTCAAGTTTTGGAACTTCCATTATGTTATTATAACTAAACTTTTCCATTAAAGCTGGAATTACTTCTTTTTCATATCTTTCCTTAAGTCTTGGATCCATAAGTTAAACCTCCTTTCAGAACTTAGAATGTTTCTCCACACTTCTTGCAAACTCTTACTTTTGTTCCGTCTTCTAATATTTTATGATTAATTCTTGTAACATTTTTGCAGTTATTACAGTAAAGCATAACTTTTGAACTGTATATAGCACCTTCTTGATGTACTATTCCACCTTGCATATTTGTTCTGCTTGGTTTTTGGTGCTTTGTAACTACGTTAACTCCCTTTACAAGAACTTTTCCATTCTTAGGAAATACTGCAAGTACTTCTCCTATTTTACCCTTGTCTTTTCCGGAGATAACCATTACAGTATCTTTTTTTCTAACGTGTATTTTATTTAAAGCCATCATAGCCACCTCCTATTATAGAACTTCTGGTGCAAGTGATAAAATCTTTGTGAACTCTTTGTCTCTTAGCTCTCTTGCAACAGGCCCAAAGATACGAGTTCCTTTTGGTTGTTTATCTTCTTTTATAACAACAGCAGCATTCTCATCAAATCTGATGTAAGAACCATCAGCTCTTCTTAAACCTTTAACAGATCTAACTATAACTGCCTTTACAACGTCACCTTTTTTAACAACACCGCCTGGTGTTGCACTTTTAACGCTAGCAACTATTATATCTCCAATGTTTCCATACTTTCTCTTGGATCCACCTAACACTCTTATGCACATTATTTCTTTTGCACCAGTGTTATCAGCTACTTTTAATATTGTTTGTTGCTGAATCATGTGATTTCCTCCTTTCAGCCTAAAGCTTATTTAGCCTTTTCAACTATGTTAACTAATCTCCATCTCTTATCCTTTGATAATGGTCTAGTTTCCATAATTAAAACTCTATCATTAATTTTTGCTTCATTATTTTCATCATGAGCTTTAAACTTTGTAGTTCTGTTAACTGTCTTTCCATATAATGGGTGACGTACCTTAGTCTCAACAGCAACAACTATTGTCTTATCCATTTTATCAGAAACAACTCTACCTATTCTTGTTTTCTTATTTGCTCTTTCCACAGGACGTACCTCCTTTCAGCTTACTGCTTAATTCCCCTTAGTTCTTCTTCCCTAAGGATGGTTTTAATCTGGGCTATAGATTTCTTTACTTCTCTAATTCTCATTGGATTTTCAAGTTGACCTGTAGCTAGCTGGAATCTTAAATTGAACAACTCAGACTTTAGACCATTTAATTTTTCAGTTAGCTCTTGTGGTGTATTTTCTCTTAAATCACTTAAGTCTCTAGCCTTCATTTACTTCACCACCCACTTCTTCAAAATCTCTTCTAGTAACAAACTTTGTTGATACTGGAAGCTTGTGTGATGCAAGTCTCATTGCTTCTCTTGCAACTTCTTCATTAACCCCTGATAATTCAAATAACACTCTTCCTGGTTTAACGACTGCTACCCAAAATTCTGGTGCTCCTTTACCGGAACCCATACGAGTTTCAGCAGGTTTCTTTGAAACTGGTTTATCTGGGAAAACCTTTATCCAAAGCTTTCCTCCTCTTTTTATATATCTATTTATTGCAATTCTCGCAGCTTCTATTTGATTGCTAGTAATCCAGCCTGGCTCAGTAGCTTGAAGAGCAAAGTCTCCGTAAGCTATAAAGTTACCTCTGGTAGCTTTACCTCTCATTCTGCCGCGTTGAGTCTTTCTATGTTTAACTCTTTTAGGCATTAACATAGTCTGTTTCCTCCTTCCTTATGCGTTTGCTTCTTCCTTTTTAACTACTTTCTTAGTTGGAAGAACTTCTCCTCTATATAACCAAACCTTTACTCCGATCTTTCCGTAAGTTGTATCTGCTTCAGCAAATCCATAATCGATATCAGCTCTTAAAGTTTGTAGTGGAATTGTTCCTTCGTGATATCTTTCAGATCTTGCTATTTCAGCTCCACCTAATCTTCCTGAACATTCAGTCTTAACACCCTTAGCGCCAGACTTCATAGCTCTTTGGATTGTCTGCTTCATAGCTCTTCTGAAGGAAATTCTCTTTTCAAGCTGTTGAGCAATGTTCTCAGCCATTAATTGTGCATTAGCTTCAACATTTTTAACTTCAACTATGTTTATTAGGATGTTTTTATCTCCTACTAAATTTATAAGTTCTTTCTTAAGAGTCTCTATTCCTGAACCACCTTTACCAATAACCATACCTGGTTTAGCAGTAAATATGTTTAATTTTATTCTCTTAGCTGCTCTTTCGATTTCTACCTTAGCAATTCCGGAAGTGAATAATCTCTTCTTCACATATTCTCTTATCATGTTATCTTCAACTAAATAGTCAGCGAAGTTCTTATTGTCAGCAAACCATTTAGCATCCCAATCTTTAATTACGCCAACTCTTAGACCGTGTGGATGTACTTTTTGTCCCACTATATATCCCTCCTTTTATGCTCTTTCCTTTACAACTAGAGTAATGTGGCTAGTTCTCTTCTTTATATGGAATGCTCTACCTTGAGCATGTGGTCTGTATCTCTTTAATGTTGGTCCTTGACCCACATGTGCTTCACTTACATACAATCTCGCTACATCTAAATTCAAGTTATTTTCAGCATTAGCAACTGCTGACTTTAAAACTTTATATACAACTTGAGCCGCATCTTTTGGAGTGTATTGTAATATAGCAAAAGCCTCATTTACATTCTTATCTCTTATTAAATCAAGAACTATCCCAACTTTCATTGGTGACATTCTTATATATCTTGCTATAGCCTTAGCTTCCATTGTCAGTAACCTCCTTCCTAAGTCTATCTTAATCCTGATTTCTTTTCAGTTCTGTCAACGTGACCCTTAAATGTTCTTGTAAGAACAAATTCACCTAGTTTGTGTCCAACCATATCTTCACTAACATATACTGGAACGTGCTTTCTTCCATCATGAACAGCGATTGTATGACCGATCATTTGTGGGAAAATAGTTGAGCTTCTTGACCAAGTCTTAACAACTTTCTTCTCACCAGCTTTATTCATTTCGTTGATTTTCTTAAGTAATGCTTCTTGAACAAAAGGTCCTTTTTTTATTGATCTACTCACCTTGTCGTCCTCCCTTCACTTAACTTGAATAATAGTTTAGGAAGAGAATTTAAAATTCTCTTCTAACTATTTTGCGTTTCTCTTCTTAACGATTAATCTATCGGAGTACTTCTTATGCTTTCTTGTCTTATAGCCAAGAGCTGGTTTACCCCATGGAGTAAGTGGTCCTGGATGTCCGATAGGAGATTTACCTTCTCCACCTCCGTGTGGGTGGTCATTAGGATTCATTACAGATCCTCTTACAGTTGGTCTCCATCCCATGTTTCTCTTTCTTCCAGCCTTACCTAAGTTAACTATTTCATGAGTTAAGTTTGAAACAGTTCCTATTGTAGCTCTACACTCGATTCTTACCATTCTCATTTCACCACTTGGTAATCTTAGTGTAGCATAATCGCCTTCCTTAGCCATTAATTGAGCAGAAGCACCAGCACTTCTTACTAATTGGCCTCCCTTACCTGCTGTAAGTTCTACGTTGTGAATAACTGTACCTACAGGTATATTCTTAATTGGAAGAGCATTTCCTACTTTTATATCAGCATCTGGTCCAGATACAACTACGTCTCCAACTTTTAATCCAACTGGAGCTAATACATATCTCTTTTCTCCATCTGCATATACAACAAGAGCAATATAAGCTGATCTGTTTGGATCATACTCGATAGTTGCAACTTTAGCTGCGATACCATCCTTATTTCTCTTAAAGTCTATTATTCTATATTTTTGTTTTGCACCACCACCGTGATGTCTAACAGTTATTTTACCTTGATTGTTTCTACCACCTGACTTCTTCAAGTCAACAAGAAGAGACTTCTCTGGTTCATTTGTAGTTACTTCTTCAAATGTTGGCATAGTCATATTTCTTCTTGAAGGAGTGGTAGGATTGAACTTCTTAACTGCCATCTAAATTCCCTCCTTTTTTTAGCTTCTCTGGCCCACAAGCCAATACCGCTTTATTGCTTTATATTACATTCCTTCGAAGAATTCTATTGTCTTACTATCTTCAGTTAGTTTAACAACAGCCTTCTTGTAATCAGGTCTCTTACCTACGTGTACGCCCACTCTTTTAGTCTTTCCTATAACTCTCATAGTTTTTACATCATCAACTTTAACTCCGAAAACTTCTTCTACAGCTTTCTTTACTTGAGTTTTATTAACATGAATATCAACTATGAAGGTGTATTTCTTTTCTGCCATGGAAGCCATACTTTTTTCAGTTATAACAGGTCTTCTGATTATATCAAAGTTAGTTAGCTTCATTATGCATACACCTCCTCAATTTTAGATACAGCATCTTTAGTTACGATGAACTTTTCATACTTTAATATGTCGTAAACATTTAGGTTGTTTACTGGAAGTACAGTTACTCCCTCTATGTTTCTTGCTGATTTAAATACATTTTCATTTGATTCAGCAGTAACAATTAATGTTTTCTTTGCTTCAAAAGCATTTAACATTGCAACTATTTCCTTAGTCTTTGGAGCACTTAATTCTAAGCTCTCAACTACTATTACATTGTTATCTGCAACTTTTGATGAAAGAGCTGATTTCATTGCAACTCTTCTCATAGTCTTAGGAATTGATTGTCTATAGTCTCTTGGCTTTGGTGCAAATACTATACCACCGTGAATCCATTGTGGGGATCTAGTTGAACCTTGTCTTGCTCTTCCTGTTCCCTTTTGTCTCCATGGCTTTATTCCACCACCAGAAACTTCTGCTCTAGTTTTAGCAGATTGAGTTCCTTGTCTCTTATTTGCTAGTAATGCAACAACTACTTGGTGCATTGCATCTGTATTTATTGGAGCTGCAAATACGCTTTCAGCTAATTGAACATCTCCAACTTTTTGACCTTCTTTATTAAATAATCCTACTGTAGGCATTCTGTATCCTCCTTTCCTTCAGAACTTAAGCTTTAACAGTGTTTCTTATTACAACGAAACCTTTGTTTGGCCCTGGTACTCCGCCTTTTATTAATATTATGTTCTTTTCAGGCATTACCTTAACAACTTGAAGATTTAATACTGTTGTATTAACATTTCCCATATGTCCTGGTAACTTCTTGTTTTTAAATGTTCTTGATGGGTCAGATGATCCTCCCATTGAACCAACTGCTCTATGGAACTTGGAACCGTGAGTTTCAGGTCCTCTGTGAGCGTTCCATCTCTTTATTGTTCCTTGGAATCCCTTACCTTTGGATATTCCGGAAACGTCAACTTTTTCACCTGCAGCGAAAACGTCAGCTTTTATTTCTTGACCAACTTGAAATTCACTTGCATTTTCTAGTCTAAATTCTCTTACGAATCTCTTAAGAGAAACACCAGCTTTAGCAAATTGTCCTTTCATTGGCTTATTAACTAACTTTTCTCTTATATCTCCGAATCCAACTTGGATTGCGTCATAACCATCTTTCTCTGTAGTTTTCTTTTGAACAACTACACATGGTCCAGCTTCAACTACAGTAACTGGAACTATCTTTCCGTTTTCGTCAAATATTTGAGTCATACCTAGCTTTTTGCCTAGTATAGCTTTTTTCATATTGGTTACACCTCCTCAACGTATTAGCGGATCGCGCAAGCGATCATAATAGTTCGTAATAGTTATCTATTACTATTATAGTTTTATTTCGATGTCAACACCTGCTGGCAGGTCTAGTCTCATTAGAGCATCAACAGTTTTTGGTGATGGGCTAATGATATCAATTAGTCTCTTGTGAGTTCTTATTTCGAACTGCTCTCTTGAATCTTTGTACTTATGTGGAGCTCTTAGAATTGTTATAACATCCTTCTCAGTTGGTAGTGGCACTGGACCAGCAACCTTTGCTCCTGTACTCTTAGCAGTTTCAACAATCTTCTCAGCAGATTGATCAAGTATGTTGTGATCAAATGCCTTTAATCTGATTCTAATTTTTTGTTTTGCCATTTACTTTCCCTCCTTTTCATCGCACGCTTTACTTCTCACGCACAACAGCGGACATTCTGTAAACTGTTCCGGGTGTTGCATATTTTAAAACGCAACAACGGACATACATAATCCCCGTCGCCTGGTTCACGACCATAGCTTACTCAGCAAAGAATTCCCCGGAAGTCCGGCCACCTCTTGCCTCATCGCTGTTATAACTTCACAACTATTTTAGTATACACTAATTTTTATATTTTGACAAGTATTTTTTTATGTACGACTATATTCTTGACCTATCTTCTTTTAATTAATCATAACGACTTTTTTAAAATTAATCATTACTATCTTATAGGATTTTAATATTAAGTAATGACAATGTCAAGTTATATTTTCAAGGTGGTATTTATAATACTTTTCAATACATAAAAGAAGTAGGGCGTCCCCTACTTCTTCATTATACATACATTTAGTTTGCGGTTAATTTACTTACTATAAATTATTCTATTATAGAAGTAACAACTCCTGAACCAACTGTTCTTCCGCCTTCTCTTATAGCGAATCTTAGTCCTTCATCCATAGCTACTTGAGTTATTAACTCAACGTTCATATCGATGTGGTCTCCAGGCATTACCATTTCCATTCCATCTGGTAGTTTGATTGATCCTGTAACGTCTGTTGTTCTGAAATAGAATTGTGGTCTGTATCCATCGAAGAATGGTGTATGTCTTCCGCCTTCTTCTTTCTTAAGTACGTATACTTGACCTACGAACTTCTTGTGTGGATGTACTGATCCTGGTTTTGATAGTACTTGACCTCTTTCGATTTCTGTTCTTTGGATTCCTCTTAATAGAGCTCCTATGTTATCTCCTGCTTGTGCTTCGTCAAGTAGCTTTCTGAACATTTCTACTCCAGTTACTACTGTCTTCTTCTTTTCTTCACTTAGTCCTACTACTTCTACTTCGTCTCCTACGTGAAGTATTCCTCTTTCAACTCTTCCTGTTGCAACTGTTCCTCTTCCAGTAATTGTGAATACATCTTCTACTGGCATTAGGAATGGCTTATCTGTTGCTCTTTCTGGAGTTGGTATATAGCTATCTACTGCATCCATTAATTCAGCTATGCACTTTGTTGCTTCTGCATCTTCTGGATTTTCTAATGCTTTTAGTGCTGATCCTGTTATTATTGGAATATCATCTCCTGGGAAGTTGTACTCGCTTAATAGCTCTCTTACTTCCATTTCAACTAATTCTAGTAATTCTGGATCGTCTACCATATCTGCCTTATTTAAGAATACTACTATATAGTCAACACCAACTCTTGATGCTAGTAGTATGTGCTCTCTTGTTTGTGGCATTGGACCATCTGCTGCTGATACAACTAGTATAGCTCCATCCATTTGTGCTGCTCCTGTTATCATGTTCTTAACATAGTCAGCGTGTCCTGGACAGTCAACGTGTGCATAGTGTCTGTTATCTGTTTGATATTCAACGTGTGCTGTGTTGATTGTGATTCCTCTTTCTCTTTCCTCTGGTGCCTTATCTATTTCCGCATAGTTTGTTGCTTGTGCATATCCCTTCTTGGATAATACTGTTGTTATTGCTGCTGTTAATGTTGTCTTACCGTGGTCTACGTGTCCTATTGTTCCAATATTTACGTGAGGCTTATTTCTTTCAAATTTTGCCTTTGCCATTTTTCTTTTCCTCCTTACTATTAAACCCGTAATATAAATTTATAATAAATAAATTTTAATCTATATTTTTGAATTTTAAATTAAGCATCTTTTCTGCTTGTAACTATTTGTTCTTGGATACTCTTTGGAACTTCTTCATAGTGATCAAAAGTCATGGAGTAAACTCCTCTACCTTGAGTTCTTGATCTAAGAGTAGTAGCGTATCCAAACATTTCTGAAAGTGGAACAAAAGATCTGATGATTTGAGCACCATGTCTTGCTTCCATACCTTCAATTCTTCCTCTTCTGGAGTTTATGTCACCCATAACGTCTCCCATGTATTCTTCTGGTACAGTAACTTCAACCTTCATCATTGGTTCTAGAAGTACTGGATCAGCTTTAGCCATTGCATTTTTGAATGCCATAGAACCAGCTATCTTGAAGGCCATTTCTGATGAGTCAACATCATGGTATGAACCATCAACTAGTTTAACTTTGAAGTTAATAACTGGATATCCACCAAGTATACCACTTTGTGAAGCTTCTTGAATACCATTGTCGATTGGGGATATATATTCTTTTGGAATAGCTCCTCCAACTATAGCATTTTCAAATTCATATTCACCTTCTGTTGGCATCATTTCTATCCAGCAGTGACCGTATTGTCCACGTCCACCAGACTGTCTAACAAATTTACCTTCAGCTTTAATAGGCTTTCTAATTGTTTCTTTGTAAGCAACTTGTGGCTTACCAACATTACACTCAACCTTAAACTCTCTTGTAAGTCTGTCAACTATTATTTCAAGGTGAAGCTCACCCATACCAGAAATAATTGTTTGACCAGTTTCTTGATCAGTGTGAGTTCTAAAAGTTGGATCTTCTTCTGCAAGTTTAGCAAGTGCTATACCCATCTTTTCTTGACCAGCTTTAGTCTTAGGCTCAATAGCTACGTCTATAACTGGATCTGGGAATTCCATTTTTTCAAGTATAACTGGGCTATTTTCTGCACAAAGAGTATCTCCAGTTGTTGTTTCTTTAAGTCCAACTATGGCTCCTAAATCTCCTGCACGCAATTCTTCAACGTCTTCTCTGTGGTTAGCATGCATTCTAACAAGCCTTCCTATTCTTTCCTTCTTGCCCTTTGTGGAGTTAAGTACATAAGTACCACTTACCATTATACCTGAGTAAACTCTTGTAAATGCAAGTCTTCCAACGAATGGGTCAGTAGCTATTTTAAATGCTAATGCCGCCATTGGTGCATTGTCATCTGCAGGTCTAGTAACTTCTTCTCCGCTATCAGGAACAGTTCCTGTAACAGCTGCTATATCGAGTGGTGATGGCATGTATTCAACAACTGCATCAAGCATTTCTTGAACACCTTTGTTCTTGTATGAAGAACCACAAATAACTGGAACCATTTGATTTGCTATAGTAGCATTTCTAATAGCTCTGTGAATTTCTTCTTCAGTAACTTCTTCACCCTCAAGATACTTCATTGTTATTTCTTCATCTAAATCAGCAAGTGCTTCAATTAATGCTGTTCTGAATTCTTCAGCTTTATCTTTAAGTTCAGCTGGGATTTCAGTAATCTCTATTTCTGTACCAAGGTCATTCTTATGTAGTATAGCTACCATCTTAATTAAATCAACCATACCAACAAATTCTGCTTCTTGACCAATTGGTATTTGTATTGGAACTGCATTAGCCTTTAATCTTTCTCTAAGTGTGTTTACACAGTGATAAAAGTCAGCACCTGTAGCGTCCATCTTGTTTACATATACCATTCTTGGTACTCCATATTTGTCTGCCTGTCTCCAAACAGTTTCAGTTTGAGGCTCAACACCACTCTTAGCATCAAGTACTGTAACAGCACCGTCAAGTACTCTTAATGATCTTTCAACTTCAACTGTGAAGTCTACGTGTCCAGGTGTGTCAATGATATTTACTGCATAACCCTTCCATTGAGCAGTTGTAGCAGCAGAAGTAATTGTTATACCTCTTTCTTGTTCTTGAACCATCCAGTCCATAGTTGCTGCGCCTTCATGAACTTCTCCAATTTTATGAGTTTTTCCTGTATAGAATAATATACGTTCCGTAGTTGTAGTTTTTCCAGCATCTATGTGTGCCATTATTCCTATATTACGGAACTTTTCTAATGGAAATTGTCTAGCCATGTTTTTCCTCCTCTCAACAATCAAATTTCAAATTTGACAAAACTGTTTTGGCAAAGCCAAAACAGTTTTTATATTAATATCTGTAATGAGCAAAAGCCTTATTAGCTTCAGCCATCTTATGAGTATCTTCTCTCTTCTTAACAGCTGCTCCAGTATTGTTTGCAGCATCCATTAGCTCTCCAGCAAGTTGAAGCTTCATGTACTTTTCGCCTCTTTTTTTAGTTGCATCTAAAAGCCATCTTATTCCTAAGGTCTGTCTTCTTTCTGCTCTAACTTCCATAGGCACTTGGTAAGTAGCTCCACCTATTCTTCTTGCTTTTACTTCTAATAATGGCATTATGTTGTTCATAGCTGCTTCAAAAACTTCCATAGCGTCTTTTCCAGTTCTTTCAGCAATTATTTCGAAGGCATCGTATGCAACCTTTTGAGCTACACCCTTCTTACCATCTTCCATAATGTTGTTTATCAATTTAGTTACCACCTTACTTCCATAAACTGGATCTGGTAGTACATCTCTTTTTGCTATATATCCTTTTCTTGGCACTTTTCTTCCCTCCTTAACATTCATATTTAAGTTCATAGGTACTCGGTAATTAATACCGCAAAGCGCTCAGTACTTCACCAAATTTTATAATAGAAAAAATATAATCTATATAAATGCTGAAGACATCGCACCGATCACAAAACTATTTTTGTTTTGGTTTCTTAGCACCGTATTTTGACCTACTTTGTAATCTGTTAGCTACTCCAGCTGAGTCTAATGCTCCTCTAACTATATGGTATCTAACACCTGGAAGGTCTTTTACTCTTCCACCTCTTATTAGAACAACACTGTGCTCTTGTAAGTTGTGGCCTACACCTGGAATGTATGCAGTAACTTCTATTCCGTTTGTAAGTCTAACTCTGGCAATTTTTCTAAGCGCTGAGTTTGGCTTCTTAGGAGTAGTTGTTTTAACTACAGTACAAACACCTCTCTTTTGTGGGCACTCTTTAAGTGCTGGTGCAGTAGATTTGCTTACAGCTGTCTTTCTTCCTTTTCTTACTAATTGGCTAATAGTTGGCATATTTACACCTCCTCTTTATTTTTGCTGTATATGAATTAAATAATTCCTCGATTAATCATTTAGGACTACCGCTGTTGCAGCCCCAACTTCAATGCCGCAAAGCTTTCCTAGTTCTTTCATTGTATTAACATATACAATTTCCAAGGAATTTTCTTCAGCTAGCTGCTTTACAGGGTCAACCAACTTTGAATCGGCATCTTTAGCAATATACGCAGTTTTGCCTTCTCCGCTTTTAATGGCCTTGGCACTTTGCTTTACGCCTACTACCTTTTTGCCAGCGAGTCTGTCAACCATAACATAGCCTCCTTGAAACGTGACATTCACAGAGACAATACTAAAAAGCATTGTCTCTATAAAATCACACAAGTTGTATTTTATCATTTATGTTGTAGTATGTCAATAAATTAAATTCTATGCTTGAACTTCACTTGCAGCTTCTACTTCTTCTTTATCTGCTTCTGTACTAATCTTTATTGATCTGTATCTTGTCATACCAGTACCAGCTGGAATTAACTTACCGATAAGTACATTTTCCTTTAATCCAACAAGAGGATCTATCTTACCCTTAATTGCTGCATCAGTTAATACTCTTGTTGTTTCTTGGAATGAGGCTGCTGACAAGAAGGAGTCAGTTGCTAAGGCAGCTTTGGTTATTCCTAAAAGGGCTACTTTACCTTCAGCTGGCTTACCACCTTCAGCTTCAACTCTTTCATTTTCTTCATTGTAATCAAAGATGTCAACTAGTGTACCTGGAAGCATATCTGTATCTCCAGATTCCTCTATCTTAATCTTTCTTGTCATCTGCCTTACTACAACCTCTAAGTGCTTATCATTTATATCAACACCTTGTAGTCTGTAAACTTTCTGAACTTCTGAAAGAAGATAGTTCTTAACACCATTTACTCCCTTGATTCTTAATATATCATGAGGATTTACTGAACCTTCAGTAATCTCATCTCCTGCTCCTATTACATCGCCTGAGCTTACTTTTAATCTTGAACCAAATGGAATATCATAGCTATTTTCTTCGCCAGATTCAGTAGTAATAAATACTATTCTCTTCTTCTTAGTCTCTTCAACTCTTACAGTTCCTGGAACTTCAGTAACAATTGCAAGTCCTTTTGGCTTTCTAGCTTCAAATAATTCCTCAACTCTTGGAAGACCTTGTGTTATATCGGCTCCAGCAACTCCTCCTGTGTGGAATGTTCTCATAGTAAGCTGAGTACCAGGTTCACCAATTGATTGTGCTGCAACAATTCCAACTGCTTCTCCGATATTAATTTTCTTTGCAGTAGCCATATTCATACCATAGCACTTTGCACAAACACCAAATTTTGCTTTACAAGTAAATACGGATCTAATATTAACCTTCTTTACTCCAGCCTTTTCTACAGCTTCGGCCATAATAGCATCAATGTAGGTATCTCTTGGTACTATTATCTCACCAGTTGAAGGATCTTTTATATCCTCTGCAGGATACCTTCCAGTAAGTCTCTCTCTAAGAGTTTCAATAACTTCATTTCCCTCTTTTATTTCACTTACTGTATAACCTTCTGTAGCTCCACAATCTTCTGATCTTACTATAACGTCCTGACTTACGTCAACAAGTCTTCTAGTAAGATATCCTGAGTCAGCAGTCTTAAGTGCAGTATCCGCATTACCCTTTCTAGCACCATGTGTAGAAATAAAATATTGTAATACGTCAAGACCTTCTTTAAAGGATGCTGTTATAGGAAGCTCTATAATCTTACCTGAAGGATTTGCCATAAGTCCTCTCATACCAGCAAGCTGTTTAATCTGTGATTTTGAACCTCTGGCTCCAGAGTCAGCCATCATGAATATTGGGTTAAATTTGTCCAAGCTATCCATAAGAGCATCAGCTACATCCTCTGTAGTCTTAGTCCATTTATCAATAACTCTTTCATATCTTTCTTCTTCTGAAATAAATCCTCTTCTGAACATTTTCTCTATTTTATCTACAGCTGCATCTGTTTCTGCAAGAAGAGTTTTCTTAGCTTCCGGCACTACCATATCTGAAGTAGCAACAGTAATAGCTCCTACAGAGGAATAATGGTATCCTTTAGCCTTAATATTATCAAGCATTATTGAAGTTTCACTAGTTCCATACTTCATATAGCACTTATCTATTATCTTTCCAAGGTTTTTCTTACTTACAAGGAAATCTATCTCAAGCTTGAATTCATTTTCTGGTATGCTCCTATCAACAAATCCCAAATCTTGAGGAATAGATTCATTGAATATAACCTTACCAATTGTTGTGTCTATTATTCCACTTCTCTTTTCACCATTTACTTCCTTGGTCATCTTAATCTTAACCTTGGAATGAAGGTCGATTTCACCTGTTTGATAAGCTAATAAAGCTTCATCTGGTGAAGAGAAGGCTCTACCTTCGCCCTTTGCACCATCTTTATCAATAGTTAAGTAATATGAACCTAAAACCATATCCTGTGTAGGTACACAAACTGGTTTACCATCAGATGGCTTTAGTATATTATTTGCTGCAAGCATTAAAAATCTAGCTTCAGCTTGAGCTTCTACAGACAATGGTACGTGAACAGCCATTTGGTCACCATCAAAGTCAGCATTATATGCAGTACATACTAGTGGATGAAGTTTTATTGCTCTTCCTTCAACAAGTACTGGCTGGAATGCCTGAATACCTAATCTGTGTAGAGTAGGAGCACGATTTAATAATACTGGATGATGTTGAATTACTTCTTCAAGTACATCCCATACTTCAGTCTGAACTCTTTCTACCATTCTCTTAGCACTTTTTATATTATGAGCTATTCCTGTTTCTACAAGTCTCTTCATTACAAAAGGCTTAAATAGCTCTAGTGCCATTTCTCTTGGAAGACCACATTGATACATCTTTAATTCAGGTCCTACAACGATAACTGAACGTCCTGAGTAGTCAACACGTTTTCCAAGAAGGTTTTGTCTAAATCTTCCTTGCTTTCCTTTAAGCATATCTGATAAAGACTTAAGAGGTCTGTTTCCAGGACCAGTAACTGGTCTTCCTCTTCTTCCATTATCTATAAGTGCATCTACGGCTTCTTGAAGCATTCTCTTTTCATTTCTAACAATTATGTCTGGTGCACCTAAATCCAATAATTTTTTCAATCTATTGTTTCTGTTTATAACTCTTCTGTAAAGATCATTTAAATCAGATGTGGCAAATCTGCCTCCATCAAGTTGAACCATTGGTCTTAAATCTGGAGGGATTACTGGAATAACATCTATTACCATCCATTCAGGTTTATTACCTGATTTTCTAAATGATTCAATTACTTCAAGTCTTCTAATTATTCGTATTCTCTTTTGTCCACTGCTAGTTTTCAATTCAGACTTTAAATCAACTGAAGATTGCTCTAAATCAATTTCATGAAGAAGTTTCTTTATAGCTTCTGCTCCCATGCTTGCTGCAAAGCTTTCTTCACCATATTTATCAACAGCTTCTCTATATTCTTTCTCGTTTAAAAGCTGCTTCTTTAATAATGGTGTTTCTTTTGGATCTAGAACTACATAGGATGCAAAATATAGTATTTTTTCTAGAGCCCTTGGAGACATATCAAGTATTAATCCCATACGTGATGGAATTCCCTTGAAGTACCAAATATGAGATACAGGGGCAGCAAGTTCAATATGCCCCATTCTCTCACGTCTAACCTTAGACTTTGTAACTTCTACTCCGCATCTGTCGCAGACTATACCTTTATATCTTACTCTCTTATACTTACCGCAGTGACATTCCCAGTCTTTTATAGGTCCAAATATTCTTTCACAGAATAGACCATCTCTTTCTGGTTTTAAAGTTCTATAGTTTATTGTTTCTGGTTTCTTAACTTCACCTCTTGACCATTCTCTTATCTGTTCTGGAGAAGCTAATCCTATCTGTATGGCATCAAAATTATCTAATTCAAACAAGGGTACATCCTCCCTTCATATTAGTGCTCATCGTTAAAATCATCTAGTTCTAAATCTTCATTGAAATCTTCTAGAGGGAGTTCATCATAATCTAATTCTACTTCCTCTTCCAATTCCTCTTCTACTTCTGGATAATCTTCACTCGGAGCTGGTGGTACGAAATCTTCTGTACCTTCAATGTTAACATCTAATTCTTCAAGCTCTTCTTCTACTGACTCTTTAAGTTTAACTTCTTGATTATTATCATTAAGTACCTTAACGTCTAGACATAGAGCTTGTAATTCTTTAATAAGAACCTTGAATGATTCTGGTACTCCAGGTTCTGGTATATTTTCACCCTTAACGATAGCTTCGTAGGTTTTAACTCTACCAACTACGTCGTCTGATTTAACAGTTAGTATTTCTTGTAGAGTGTACGCTGAGCCGTATGCTTCTAGGGCCCAAACTTCCATCTCTCCAAATCTTTGACCACCAAATTGTGCCTTACCACCTAGTGGCTGTTGAGTAACTAATGAATATGGTCCAGTTGAACGAGCGTGTATCTTGTCATCTACCAAGTGGGCAAGTTTCAAGATATACATATATCCAACAGTAACTCTGTTTTCAAATGGTTCACCAGTTCTTCCGTCATAAAGCCATGTTTTACCATCACCATTATAGCCTGCTTTTTCAAGGTAGTCTTTTATATCATCATCTGAAGCTCCTTCGAAAACAGGTGTAGCTACATGCCATCCCATATTGCTTGCTGCCCATCCAAGATGAACTTCTAGAACCTGACCAATATTCATACGAGAAGGAACTCCTAGAGGATTTAAGCATATTTGAAGTGGTCTACCATCTGGTAAGAATGGCATATCTTCTTCAGGCAGTATTCTTGAGATAACACCTTTGTTACCGTGTCTTCCTGCCATCTTGTCTCCAACGGATATCTTTCTCTTTTGAGCTATATAACATCTTACTAATTTATTTACTCCTGGAGGAAGCTCATCACCATTTTCTCTTGTAAATACCTTTACGTCTACGATGATACCTGCTTCACCATGAGGAACCCTCAGTGATGTATCTCTAACTTCTCTAGCTTTTTCGCCAAATATTGCTCTAAGTAATCTTTCTTCTGCAGTTAGCTCAGTTTCTCCTTTAGGAGTTACCTTTCCTACAAGTATATCCCCTGAACGAACTTCAGCACCGATTCTTATAATTCCTCTTTCATCTATATCTTTAAGTGCATCTTCTCCGACATTTGGTATATCTCTAGTAATCTCTTCTGGTCCAAGCTTAGTATCTCTTGCTTCTGCTTCATATTCTTCAATGTGAATAGAAGTAAACACGTCATTAGCTACTAGCTTTTCTGAGATTAGCATAGCATCTTCGTAGTTATATCCTTCCCAAGTAATAAATCCTATAAGTATGTTCTTACCTAATGCAATTTCTCCAAGATCAGTTGATGGTCCATCTGCTAGAACAGTACCAATTTCAACTATTTCACCTTTAGAAACTATTGGTTTTTGATTTATACATGTACCTTGGTTGGATCTCTTAAACTTAAGAAGCTTGTAGCTATCTGTGCCACCGTCAGAATCTCTTCTAACTCTTATTTCATTTGCACTAACATAGCTTACAACACCTGCATTTTTAGCCTTTGGAAGTACTCCTGAATCAACAGCTGCTTTATATTCTATACCTGTACCTACTACTGGAGCCTCCGCCTTTAAAAGTGGAACAGCTTGACGTTGCATGTTTGATCCCATAAGTGCACGAGATGCGTCGTCATTTTCTAGGAATGGTATCATAGCTGTTGCAACAGAAACTAATTGTCTTGGAGATATATCCATTAAATCAACATCTTCTCTAGGAACAATTAATACATCTTCCTTTGACCTTACATTTATCTTCTTGTCAATGAATCTACCTTCTTCATCAAGAGGCTCAGTAGCCTGACATACAAGGAATTCATCTTCTTCATTTGCAGTAAGATATACTATTTCATTAGTAACCTTTCCAGCCTTTTTATCAACCACTCTATATGGGCTTTCTATGAATCCATATTCGTTAACCCTTGCATATGTAGCTAAAGAGTTTATAAGACCTATGTTCGGACCTTCTGGTGTTTCTATAGGACACATTCTTCCAAAGTGGGAGTGGTGAACGTCTCTAACCTCAAAGCCAGCTCTTTCTCTTGACAAACCTCCAGGTCCTAAAGCTGATAGTCTTCTCTTATGTGTTAATTCTGAAAGTGGATTTGTCTGGTCCATGAACTGAGAAAGCTGTGAGCTTCCAAAGAATTCTTTTATAGCTGCTGCTACAGGTCTTATATTTATAAGTGCCTGTGGTGTTATTACTTCTTGGTCCTGAATAGTCATTCTTTCCTTGACTACTCTTTCCATTCTGGATAGTCCTATTCTAAAT
Source organism: Clostridium omnivorum (assembly GCF_026012015.1). Lineage (NCBI taxonomy): Bacteria > Bacillati > Bacillota > Clostridia > Eubacteriales > Clostridiaceae > Clostridium > Clostridium omnivorum. The sequence continues at coordinate 1,375,073 of NZ_BRXR01000001.1, forward strand.
TGATTTTGTAATAATTCACCTACAGATCTAAGCCTTCTGTTACCTAAGTGGTCAATATCATCAACATGACCAACCGCATAAGTTAAGCCTAACTCATAGCTTATTGTAGCGTAAATGTCGTCTCTGATTATGTGTTTTGGTATCAATCTATGAATATTCTTCTTTATTTCTTCTTTAATTGTCTTTTCATCACTGTAGTTGTCAAGGATTTCTCTTAATGTTGGATAATGAACAAGTTCTCTTATGTTTAAATCATCTACATTAAAGTCTACAACTTTGTTTAATTTAACAAAGTGATTTCCTATTACTCTTACTACTTTATCCTCAACTTGGATATCTACAGCATTTATACCGGCATCCTGAATTTCGTATGCCTTTTCTCTATCAATCTTTTCACCCTTTTGTACTAGAATTTCACCAGTCATTGGGTGAACCAAATCCATTGCAGCAATTTGGTTAGTAATTCTTAAGTTAAGTGCCAACTTCTTGTTGAATTTATATCTACCAACTCTTGATAAGTCGTATCTCTTAGCGTCAAAGAATAATGAGTCGATTAGTGATATGGCACTATCTACAGTTGGAGGTTCTCCTGGTCTTAGTCTCTTGTATATTTCAAGAAGACCCTCTTCCCTAGTTTTAGTGTTGTCCTTCTCAATTGTAGCTTTTAATCTTTCGTCTTCTCCAAAGAAGTTAACTATTTCGGTGTCACTGCCATAGCCCATTGCTCTTGCTAATATAGTTATTGGCAGTTTTCTAGTCTTATCAATTCTTACATATATTACATCGTTAGAATCTGTTTCATATTCTAACCATGCACCTCTGTTTGGTATTACAGTCGATGAGTAAAGCTTCTTACCTGTTTTGTCTACTGTATAACTGTAGTATACTCCAGGTGATCTAACCAACTGACTTACGATAACTCTTTCTGCACCATTAATAACAAAGGTACCTTGTTCTGTCATAAGCGGGAAGTCTCCCATAAATACTTCTTGTTCCTTGACTTCTCCTGTTTCCTTGTTTAGCAGCCTTACTTTAACCTTCAGTGGTGCTGCATATGTGGCGTCTCTTTCTTTGCACTCTTCTACAGAGTACTTGATGTTATCCATATCAAGTTTATATCCAACAAACTCTAGAACAAGATTGCCAGTATAGTCAGCTATTGGATTGATGTCGTCAAAAACTTCTTGCAGTCCTTCATCCAAAAACCATTGATAGGAATCTAATTGAACCTCAATTAGGTTTGGCATATCTGCCACTTCTTTGATCTTGGAAAAGCTCATTCTTGTTCTTTTACCAACTTGGACAGGATGTACCATATACTATCACCCCTTGTATAAACTAAAAATAACCAAAAACACACACTATCCCCTAGGACTTTGTGTTTCTGGATTTCACACACGTTATCATCATATTAGTATAACCTATTTTGTAAAAATAATTCAAATTTATAAAATTATTCATCTAAATTCTGGTTATACACTTAGTAATCAATGCAATTAATTATGTTATCATAATTTGATCAATAAGTCAATATAAATATAATTAAGGATAAAATTTGTAATAAAATTTTAAAGGAGGCACTCAATAAAGTGCCTCCTTTATGCTCTTAAAATAAATTTACTTTATTTCTACAGTAGCTCCAACTTCAGCAAGTTTAGCTTTTATGTTTTCAGCATCTTCTTTGCTTACGCCTTCTTTTAATGTCTTAGGAGCTCCGTCAACTACTTCTTTAGCTTCCTTTAAGCCAAGACCAGTTAACTCTCTAACAACTTTTATAACCTTTATCTTTTCAGCGCCTGCAGCAGTTAATACTACATCGAATTCAGTCTTTTCTTCAGCAGCTGGAGCAGCAGCTACAGCACCTGCAGCAGCAACTGGAGCAGCAGCACTAACTCCGAATTCTTCTTCGCAAGCCTTTACTAAATCATTTAATTCTAATACAGTCATTTCTTTTATAGCTTGAATAATTTCTTCTCTTGTCATTTTAAAAAGCACCTCCGCAAATTATTATTTATTAAGCCTGTTCAGCTGATTCTTTCTTTTCTTTGATTGCATTTAATAAGTATGCAAGATTTGATAATGGAGCTTTGAAGCTTCCAAGAAGTTGAGCAATAAGAACTTCTCTTGAAGGTATGCTCGCAAGTTTTGCAACTTCTTCTGAGTTATATATAGTTCCATCAACAATACCAGCCTTTAACTCTAATTTCTTATGAGTTTTAGCAAAGTCATTAAGTACTCTTGCTGGAGCAGTTGCATCTTCATATCCGAATGCTACAGAAACTGGTCCTTCTAAGTATGATACTACTCCGTCTAGACCTAGCTCTTTTGCCGCAAGTGTAGTTAAAGTATTTTTGTAAACTTTATATTCTACTCCTGCTTCTCTAAGCTTCTTTCTTAATTCTGTATCTTCTTCAACTGTTAAGCCTTGATATTGTGAAAAAACAACACCTTGAGCTTTTTCTAGCTTTTCTCTTATTTCTGCTACTTTTGCTTCCTTAAGTTGTCTATTCTTGTTTATCACTTTGTGTCCACCTCCTCACAGATTAAATCTGCTGTATAAAAACTAAAGGCCTCTCCTGTAGACGCGGAGAGACCTAGATATCATTATCTATTGGAACCCTCGGTAGGTTGGTTAACCGTTATGCTTTTGCACCTACTGTCTACGGAGTATTTACTTATCAACCTTTTAAATTTTATCAGAATTAAATCTGTCTGTCAATATTAATCTAACACTTTAGCTGGATTAATTTTTATACCAGGTCCCATTGTGCTGGATATTGACACAGACTTAATATATTGTCCCTTAGCAGCTGCTGGTTTAGCCTTTACTATAGCTTCCATCATACTCTTATAGTTATCAGCTAACTTTTCAGCTCCAAAGGATTTCTTTCCTAGTGGAACGTGAACTATAGCAGTTTTGTCAACTCTATATTCAACTTTACCTGCTTTAATTTCAGCAATTGCTCTAGTAACATCAAATGTTACTGTTCCTGATTTTGGGTTTGGCATTAATCCCTTAGGTCCAAGTACTCTACCTAATCTACCAACAACACCCATCATATCTGGAGTTGCAACAACTACATCAAAATCGAACCAGTTTTCACCTTGGATTTTGCTAACTAATTCTTCTGCTCCAACATATTCTGCTCCTGCAGCTTCTGCTTCTTTAGCCTTTTCGCCTTTTGCGAAAACTAAAACTTTAACAGACTTACCAGTACCATGAGGAAGAACTACAGCTCCTCTTACTTGTTGGTCTGCGTGTCTTGGGTCAACACCAAGTCTTACAGCTAATTCGATTGTTTCATCAAACTTAGCTTTTGAAGTCTTTACAGAAAGCTCCATAGCTTCAGCAACTGTATATAAAGCGCTTTTATCAACAAGCTTTGCACTTTCTAGGTAATTTTTTCCCTGTTTTGCCATTTTGCTAATCCTCCTTTGTGGTAATAACGGTTTTTACCTCCCACCGATTTCAATTAGTCTTCTACTACTATACCCATGCTTCTTGCAGTTCCAGCAACCATGCTCATTGCAGCTTCTACTGATCCTGCATTTAAATCTGGCATCTTCAATTCTGCGATTTCTCTAACCTTAGCCTTTGAAACCTTAGCAACTTTAGTCTTATTAGGTACACCTGATCCACTTTCAATTCCACAAGCCTTCTTTAATAATACTGCAGCTGGTGGAGTCTTTAGTATGAAACTAAAGGATCTATCTTGGTATACTGTAATAACTACTGGGATTATAAGACCTGCTTGATTTGCTGTCTTTGCATTAAATTCCTTACAAAATCCCATGATGTTAACACCGTGTTGTCCTAGTGCTGGTCCAACTGGTGGTGCTGGAGTTGCTTTTCCTGCAGGAAGTTGAAGTTTAATCATTCCTACTACTTTCTTTGCCATGAGTTTACACCTCCTATATTGTGGTAATGCGGACTTATCGTCCTCCCACTTATGAAGACTTACGTCTTATAAGCAATTAATCTAGTTTTTCTATTTGGTTAAAATCAAGTTCAACAGGAGTTTCCCTGCCAAACATGTTAACTAAAGCTTTAAGTTTGTGTTTCTCAGTATTAATTTCTTGAATTAGAGCCACAAAGTTTTCTAATGGTCCTGATACAACCTTAACGCTTTCGCCTACCTCAAGGTCTATTTCTACAGGCTTATCTTGTATACCCATATTATTAACCTCATCATCGGTAAGTGCTACAGGTTTTGATCCAGGTCCAACGAAGCCAGTTACGCCTCTTGTGTTTCTAACCACATACCAAGAATCATCATTCATTATCATTTTTACTAATACATATCCTGGGAAAATCTTTTTCAAAGTAACTTTTTTCTTTCCATCTTTTATTTCCACTTGTTCTTCCATAGGAACTTGAACATCATGAATTAGATGGTGAAGATTTCTATTATCAATAGTCTTCTCCAAGTTAGCTTTTACTTTATTTTCATAACCCGAGTATGTATGTACCACATACCATCTAGCTCTCTCTGCCATACATCTAAGGGACGGACTTAACCGTGACCCCTACCTCCTTTTTCACCTCTACTTAAAGATCAATTTATTAAAGAGGTTATTGAAACCATAGTCAAATACTCCAACTAATACAATATAAATAACACAGAAAGTTACTACAGCTGCTATCGCTTTTTTTACATCATTCTTGGATGCCCAAGTCATCCTTTTTAATTCTGCTTTAATTTCCCTAAAGAATTTAACTATAGCGTTAGTTTTTCCGGCAGGTTGTTTTACCTCATTTACGTTGCCGTTAACAGCCATTTTATTCACATCCTTAAAAATATTTAATGTGTCTCTATGTTATTTTGTTTCTCTATGAGTTGTATGTTTGTGGCAGAACTTGCAATATTTCTTCATTTCTAATCTATCTGGGTCATTCTTCTTGTTCTTCATAGTGTTGTAGTTTCTTTGTTTACAATCTGTGCATGCTAAAATAACCTTAACTCTCACAATCTACACCTCCCGGCTTTAGCTTAACATAACAAATATAAGATCGCCTTCGCGTATTCTTATTCTTCTTAAATCACCTAAATAATTTATCACAACTTGACAGTTCTGTCAACAAAATTAACCTTTTCGGTTAGCTGTAATTTCTACCAAAGGCAATTTTTTTATCAAAAGACTTTTAAAAGGACTAGGTCTAGAAACCCAGTCCCATTTATAAATTATTCTATTATAGAAGTAACAACTCCTGAACCAACTGTTCTTCCGCCTTCTCTTATAGCGAATCTTAGTCCTTCATCCATAGCTACTTGAGTTATTAACTCAACGTTCATATCGATGTGGTCTCCAGGCATTACCATTTCCATTCCATCTGGTAGTTTGATTGATCCTGTAACGTCTGTTGTTCTGAAATAGAATTGTGGTCTGTATCCATCGAAGAATGGTGTATGTCTTCCGCCTTCTTCTTTCTTAAGTACGTATACTTGACCTACGAACTTCTTGTGTGGATGTACTGATCCTGGTTTTGATAGTACTTGACCTCTTTCGATTTCTGTTCTTTGGATTCCTCTTAATAGAGCTCCTATGTTATCTCCTGCTTGTGCTTCGTCAAGTAGCTTTCTGAACATTTCTACTCCAGTTACTACTGTCTTCTTCTTTTCTTCACTTAGTCCTACTACTTCTACTTCGTCTCCTACGTGAAGTATTCCTCTTTCAACTCTTCCTGTTGCAACTGTTCCTCTTCCAGTAATTGTGAATACATCTTCTACTGGCATTAGGAATGGCTTATCTGTTGCTCTTTCTGGAGTTGGTATATAGCTATCTACTGCATCCATTAATTCAGCTATGCACTTTGTTGCTTCTGCATCTTCTGGATTTTCTAATGCTTTTAGTGCTGATCCTGTTATTATTGGAATATCATCTCCTGGGAAGTTGTACTCGCTTAATAGCTCTCTTACTTCCATTTCAACTAATTCTAGTAATTCTGGATCGTCTACCATATCTGCCTTATTTAAGAATACTACTATATAGTCAACACCAACTCTTGATGCTAGTAGTATGTGCTCTCTTGTTTGTGGCATTGGACCATCTGCTGCTGATACAACTAGTATAGCTCCATCCATTTGTGCTGCTCCTGTTATCATGTTCTTAACATAGTCAGCGTGTCCTGGACAGTCAACGTGTGCATAGTGTCTGTTATCTGTTTGATATTCAACGTGTGCTGTGTTGATTGTGATTCCTCTTTCTCTTTCCTCTGGTGCCTTATCTATTTCTGCATAGTTTGTTGCTTGTGCATATCCCTTCTTGGATAATACTGTTGTTATTGCTGCTGTTAATGTTGTCTTACCGTGGTCTACGTGTCCTATTGTTCCAATATTTACGTGAGGCTTATTTCTTTCAAATTTTGCCTTTGCCATTTTTCTTTTCCTCCTTTTGAGTATGAATTTATGTATTTTTTTCAAATACACTTACCCTGGTGTGTTGTATTTATTATGTATAAAATGGAGCCCATAACCAGGATTGAACTGGTGACCTCCACCTTACCAAGGTGACGCTCTACCGACTGAGCTATATGGGCAATTTTTACTTTGGAGCGGGTGAAGGGAATCGAACCCTCGTAACTAGCTTGGGAAGCTAGCACTCTGCCATTGAGTTACACCCGCAACGTAATCTAGGGAATTCGTATCGATTATTAATTTTACTCTAAGCATATATTTTTGTCAATATGTATTTACTTGGAACTCAAACTTTTTTCTAATTTTCTTTTTACCCTTTGAAGCGCATTATCAATGGATTTAGCATGTCTATTTAAGTCACAAGCTATCTCTTGATATGATTTGCCATCCAAGTAAGAAGATAGCACTTCTAGTTCCAGGTCTGACAAGATTTCCCCAATTTCACTTTCAATATGACTTAGTTCTTCTCTACTTATAACCAATTCCTCTGGGTCAGATACTTTTGCTTCAGATAATATATCAATAAGCGTTCTATCAGATTCTTCATCATAAATTGGCTTATTAAGTGATATATAAGTGTTTAATGGAATATGTTTTTGGCGTGTAGCTGTCTTAATAGCTGTAATAATTTGTCTTGTAACACATAATTCTGCAAAAGCTTTAAATGAGGCTAACTTATCTGGCTTAAAATCTCTAATAGCCTTGTAAAGCCCTATCATACCCTCTTGGTAAATATCTTCTTTATCTGCGCCTATAAGAAAGTAAGATTTAGCCTTTGCTTTAACAAAATTTTGGTATTTATTAATTAAATACTCCTGAGCTCTAACATTTCCTTTTTTTGCTTCGATAACGATTTCTTCATCTAGTTTATATTCAAATTCGTAACTTTTTTTAACAGAACTTGCACATTTTTCCAAAATATCCCCTCCACAGCAAATATCCGCCACACATCTGATTATACATTATAAGTAAATTTTAAGTCAAGGCATTTCAACGACTTCTACGTATTTCTTCTAGCTTTTCCAAAACTTCTCTTTCAATTCTATCCTCTAATGCATGTCTTTTTTCAGAATATTTCTTCCGAGTATTGACCCTTATTCTTTGTTCTGCATCTTTTACCTCATGATAAAATTCTAGCGAAGACATTCTTATAGCACCTCTTTGAAATGCCAATTGCTGTTCTAGAGAGTCTGAAGTAACAACACATACTTCTATTTTTCTTCCCACATTATTTACTGCTTTTTCGATAAAACTATCTGCGGTTGCACCCTCTTTAGTGAAAACTACCATAACATTTTCACTGATGCGTTCTTTTTTTTCTATACTGCCAGGAACTAAGTGGGCATCAAATACTACAAACACTTTATACCCTTTAAAAGCTGCATAATTTTGCAGACTTTCAATTAATGCCTGCCTGGCAGAGTCAAGATTGTAATTTTTAATTTTCTTGAGCTCCGGCCAGCTGTTTATTACATTGTATCCATCAACAAAAACGTTTCTCACTTTATCCTCGTTTTATCCTCTGTTTTAAAATCTCATACATCATTATACCACCTGCTACTGAAGCATTTAAAGAGGTTATATTGCCCACCATTGGAATTTTTATAAGTACATCACATTTTTCTTTTGTGAGTCTGGAAATTCCCCTTCCTTCACTACCAACAACTATAGCTGCTGCCCCATCAAAGTTTACATCAAAACAGTAATTTTCTCCTTCCATATCTGCTCCATAGATCCAAACACCCTTTTCTTTAAGTCCATCAATGGTATTATTTAAATTTGTAACCTTTGCTATTCTCATATGTTCTACAGCTCCTGCAGAAGATTTATAAACAGTTGGAGTAACTCCAACATTTCTTCTCTTTGGAATTATGATTCCATGAGCGCCGCAAACTTCTGCTGTCCTTATTATGGAACCAAAGTTATGTGGATCTTCAATTTCATCTAAAATTATAATAAATGGCTTTTCACCCTTACTTTCTGCATAATCAAGAATATTTTCTACAGAAAAGTATTTATATGGTGTTACTATAGCAATAACGCCTTGATGAGATCCGGTTTCAGACATTTGATCAAGTTTCTTTCTATCTACTTCTTTAACTACTATTCCATTATCCTTTGCTAGCCCAAGAACTACATTAATAGAGCCCTCAACATCTCCTTTTGCAACAAATATCTGCTCTATAGTTCTATCTGACTTTAGCGCTTCTATAACTGCATTCCTACCTTCAATTAAGTCTTCCCTCATTGGCTTTTGGGCAGCATCATCAATTGGAGCAATCTTTTGCACTCTCGTATTTTCAAATCTATTTGGTTTTGTTCCTCTATTATCTTTAGTGTTTCTGCTTTCTTTAAAATCTCTATTTACTCTTCTATCCTTTGAATTGTTTGATTTGGCATCTCTATTTCTACTTGCTTTAACCATTATATTACCTCGCTTTTATTTTCATTTTAAATACTATTTTGTTGAATATTTTGCCCTAACTTCCTCAATTTTACCACAGGTCATTTTTCCTTCTGGGCAAGGTCCTTTTACGCATCCAGGACCACAGTATCTGAAAAGTGATGGTGCCACATTTTTAACCTGTACCAACATTTCCTCTGCAAGAGTCCTTATTTCCCATTGTGCACGGTTGCAGCATCTATGCCTAAAAAAGTTCATAAGACTTCTAGCATTCATAGTAACAACAATTTTAGTTTCACAAGCATTAGGAAATACATATCTTGCATCTTCAATAGCCTTTTTTTCTGCACCTATAGAATTTAACCCTTGAGATAAATATTTATTTTTTAAAATCCCTACTAAATTATCATAGGACTTTTGACATTGTTCCATAGCTTCTATAAATGTTTGCTTTGCCTCTTCATCTTTCTCAATTTCTGGTGGTATTATGTATTCAAATTGTGCAAGCTTAACATATCTCTGGCTCTGCTGTGAGTAAGAAGCTATTCTATGTCTAACCAATTGATGAGTGAGGCTTCTTGATACTCCCTCAATTGCAAATGTAAAACTTACATGCTCTACAGGTGATTCATGACCATAAGACATAAGCATATTTAAAAATTTTTCAGTATTTTCCTCTGTTAAATCATCTAGTATCTGATCAACACCTACGGCACTATAGCACAGCTTAGCTGCGGAGGCTATAACCCTTTCAGGATTAGGTGTATGTTCTATTAATCTTACCTTTAGTTCCATATTAAATCTCCTTTTTCATAAAACATAATTATATTTTAAAACCCCTTCTTTAAGGGGTTTTAAAACATCTTTACTTTATACTATTTTTTAGTTCAACAACTAAATTTAGTATTTCATTTAATCTATCCTGTTGTTCAGTGAGATATAAATAACCCAGCAGCGACTCAAAGCCTGTTGCTGCTCTATATTCCTGCACATCAGCATTTTTAGGTACTGTTCCGGACTTAGAATTTCTACCGCGCTTATATACTTGTATTTCATCTTCCGTAAGCTTATCTTCTAATAGCTTTACAAATTCACTTTGAGCATGTGCCTTAACAAAGGCTATGGCTTCTACATGCAGCTTATGAACCGACATATCTCTATTTTTATCTACCAAATATGTTCTAACAAAAACCTCATATATGGCATCTCCAACAAAAGCCAAAACCAACGGGTTTAATGCTTTAACATCTTTTGTTGTAAACTTACCCTTTAAAACATCAAATTCCATATTCTGATCTCCTAAGCTTTTTTCCACCTAACTCCTTGTGGTGTATCTTCAAGTATAATTCCCCTAGCTTTTAGATCGTCTCTTATTTTATCTGAAAGAGCCCAATTCTTATCTTTTCTAGCTTGCTGTCTTTCAGCGATAAGAGCTTCAATCTCCTCTTCTAAGCTTCCTTTTGTTGACTTCTGAAGAATTCCAAGAGGTGTTCCAAGCTCTCTTATAATATTAAGAGCATATTCTACAAGCTCCCTTGAGGAATCGGAATTAATGTTTGTATTTACTTCTCTTACCAAGTCAAAAATTACAGATATACCATCAGCAGAATTGAAGTCGTCATCCATTTTTTCTATATATCTGTCTCTGTATCCATCCAATACTTTTTTATATTCAATCTCACTACCAGTAAGTTTCTCTATTTTAACTTCTCCAAGAAGGTTTTCAAGGTTACTTACTGCATTATACATTCTTTCCAATGCAGATTTAGCTGAATCAAGCAAATCCACACTAAAGTTAAGCTGAGTTCTGTAATGACCTGAAAGCATAAACAATCTAACTACTTCTGCATCATAAGTTTCAAGAATTTCTCTAGCTGTAAAGAAATTATTAAGTGACTTTGACATCTTTTGATTATTTACATTTATGAAAGCAGAATGCATCCAATAGTTTGCAAAAGTTTTTCCAGACCTTGATTCACTTTGAGCTATTTCATTCTCATGGTGTGGAAAAGCCAAATCCTCTCCACCAGCATGGATATCTATAGTTTCACCTAGAAGATTGTAAGCCATGCAGGAGCACTCAATGTGCCAACCTGGTCTTCCCATTCCCCATGGACTTTCCCAAGCAGGTTCTCCTGGTTTTTGAGCCTTCCAAAGTGCAAAATCCATTGGGTCCTTCTTTCTTTCATCTACACTTATCCTAGCCCCAGCTTGAAGCGATTCCAAATCCTGGCCAGAAAGCTTACCATAGCCATGAAATTTCTTTGTGCTAAAGTAAACATCTCCATCTACCTCATAAGCATAGCCCTTATCCACAAGAGCTTTTACAAACTCAACTATTTCTCCTATAAATTCTGTTGCCCTCGGATTAATAGTAGCCCTCTTAATCTTTAGAGCATCAGCATCCTTATAATATTCACTTATATATTTATCACCAAGCTCTTTAACTGTGGAGTTTTCTTCATTTGCTCTCTTTATCATTTTATCATCAATATCAGTAAAATTTTGAACAAACTTTACGTTATAACCTCTATATTCAAGATACCTTCTAAAAGCATCAAATACTACGAAGGTTCTCGCATTTCCTATATGAAAAAAGTTATACACTGTAGGTCCGCAGACATACATACTCACTTCTCCCGGCCTAATTGTTTTAAATTCTTCTTTCTGATTTGTTAGTGTATTGTAAATCTTCATTCTTTTGCCTCCTTCTCTAAATCTTATAGAGCATTCATATTCATTTTATAACTTTAATTCGTTATTTTCAAACTCTTTCTTAATTCTTTCGACAACTGATGCTATTTCTATAACTTCAGTTTCCGAACTACTTCTTAGTTTAAATTCAACTTTTCCTTCATTTATTTTCTTACCAACGGTAACTCTCATTGGTATTCCTATTAAGTCAGCATCTTTAAATTTAACTCCTGCTCGCTCATCTCTATCATCCATAAGGACTTCGACTCCTATAGACTTTAGCTCATTATAAAGCTGCTCAGCTACCTTCATTTGTTCCTCATCTTTTACAGCAACTGGTACAACTATTACTTGATATGGAGCCACAGCTAAAGGCCATACTATTCCATTATCATCATGATGCTGCTCAATTATAGCTGCCATGGTTCTATTTATTCCAATTCCATAGCATCCCATAACTAAAGGCTTTTGTGAACCATTTTCATCAATGAAATTTGCCCCCATGGCTATGGAATATTTGGTTCCAAGCTTAAATATATGTCCTACTTCTATTCCTCTAGCTACAGTAAGGCTTCCTCCACATTTAGGACATTTGTCACCTTCTACTACTTTTCTAAAGTCTCCAACTACTCCCTCAAAATCCCTTCCATAATTTAAATTATCATAATGAAAGTCTGTTTCATTAGCACCAGCAATAAGATTTGTCATAGAAGCCACTTCGTTATCTACTAAAAGCATATCAGCTTTTAAATTCACTGGGCCCGCAAAGCCTATCTCTGCAGAAGTTGCCCTTTTTACTGTTTCTCCATCGGCCATTTCAAAACTTAATACCCCGCCTATGGTATTTATAACCTTAGTTTCATTAACTTCTCTATCGCCTCTTACCATTACTGCTATAACTTTATCATCAGCCTTATAGATTAATGTCTTTGCAAATTTAGAAGCAGTAGTATTAAAGAATGCAACTAATTCCTCAATTGTTTTTGCATGAGGTGTCTTTACTTTTGCTATTTCCTTTAACTCTTCTGATTTTTCTTTCTGTGCAATTGCAGGAGCCTTCTCCATATTTGCAGCATACTTACAGTTATTACAGTATACTACCTCGTCTTCACCAACTTCAGACTTAATCATAAATTCAGCTGAGCCAGCACCTCCCATAGCACCTGAATCTGCTTCTACACATTTACTATTAAGTCCGCACCTTTTAAAGATGTTAACATAGGCTTCATTCATTTTATTATAAGAAATATCAAGGCCATCAAAATCCCTATCAAAACTATAAGCATCCTTCATGATAAATTCTCTAGATCTCATCACACCAAATCTTGGTCTTCTCTCATCTCTATACTTTGTTTGAATCTGGAACAAATTTAACGGAAGCTGTCTATAAGACTTTATTTCATTTCTAGCTATATCAGTAAATACTTCTTCATGGGTAGGGCCTAGACAAAATTCTCTTTCATTTCTATCTTTAAGTTTGAACATCTCAGGTCCAAAAACTTCCCATCTTCCTGATTCTTGCCATAATTCAGCAGGTAATATAGCTGAAGCTAAAAATTCTTGAGATCCTGCTGCTTCCATTTCATCTCTTACTATATTTTCTATTTTCTTTATTACTCTTATTCCTAAAGGCATAAAATTATATATGCCTGAAGCCATTTTTCTCATCATACCTGATCTTAGCATAAGCTTGTGGCTTACAATCTCAGCTTCTGCTGGAACTTCTCTTAATGTTGATATAAGCATTTTAGAAAGTTTCATAGTTTTTTTCTCCTTTCAGTCGAAAACACGGGGTAGCCTACCCTTGCCGTTTTCCAACGGCAGGCTACCCGAAAAAGGTCATTTAGACCTTTTTCCTCCTTATCACTCGGAACACTGGGTTACTCATTCTTGCCGGTTCCCACCGGCGAGTTACCCGTAAAAGTCCATTTAGGACTTTTACCTCCTTATCACTCGGAACACTGGCTTACAAATTAAAAACTCGCCCTAAGTTTAGGACGAGTTACTAAATGCTATTCAAATTATACATTCTGTTCTATATTCTGTCAATATTAGCACTTGGCAGTTTCAATATTCTTTCTGCTAATATCAAATCCTCTGGGGTTGTAATTTTTATGTTGTTATAGCTTCCTTCATACAGGTAAACCTGATGTCCATAATTTTCTACAACCATTGTGTCATCAGTAACACTAATATTCTCAGAAGATAATTTATTATGACAGCTATATATAATTTCATATTTAAAGCACTGTGGAGTTTGTACCGCTACAAGACTACTTCTCTCTAAGGTTTCTTTTGAAAAATGATCCTGGTTTTTAATTTTAATGGTATCCTTAGGCATTACTCCACATGCACAGGCACCGTAAAGCCTGGCATACTTTATACCTGAATTTATTATTTCGCCTGATATAAATGGCCTTGCTCCATCATGAATAAGTACAATATCACAGTTTTTCACTGCCTTTAAACCATTTAGAACTGATTCTTGTCTTTCATTTCCACCATTAGTAATGGAAGTCACCTTATTCAATTGATATTTTTCAACTATATCTCTTCTGCAATAATCCATCTCTTCTTCAGCAGTTACTAACACAATTTCATCAATATTAGTATTATCACAAAAAGCCTTTAAGGAATAATATAAAATAGGCTTATCATTAAGGTTTAAAAACTGCTTTTTAACCTTTCCTCCCATTCTACTTCCTTTTCCAGCTGCTAGAACTATTGCACATACTTTACACATGAATCTAACTCCTCTATATTTGCTGCCTATGAGTTATGCTTTGCAAAATTACTAGTTTTCCATTAATTCTTTTTGTTTTGCAAAAATCATTCTACCAGCTGCAGTTTGAAGTACTGAAGTAACAACTACATCTTTAGTCTCACCGATGTGTCTCCTTCCACCTTCAACAACTATCATAGTACCATCGTCAAGATACGCAATACCTTGTCCGGATTCTTTTCCATCCTTTATTATTTGGATTCTCATTTCTTCTCCTGGAAGCACTACAGGCTTTACTGCATTAGCTAATTCATTTATGTTTAATACTGGAACTCCCTGAAATTCTGCAACCTTATTCAAATTATAATCATTTGTAATAACTTTTCCATTTAGCACCTGTGCAAGCTTTAAGAGCTTACTATCAACTTCTGCAATATCAGGAAAGTCCTTTTCATATATTTGAACATCGATACTTAATTCCTTTTGTATTTTATTTAAAATATCTAACCCTCTTCTTCCTCTGTTCCTTTTTAAGCCATCAGAAGAATCTGCTATATGTCTTAACTCTTCTAATACAAAGTTAGGAATAACTAGAGTTCCTTCAACAAATCCAGTTTGGCATATATCAAAAATACGGCCATCTATTATTACGGATGTATCCAAGACTTTGGGATCCCCCTTTGATACTGCCTTACTTTTTTTATCCTTTGAACCACTAGACTTTCTCATAGATGAAAAAATATTAATTAATTCTTCTCTTTTTCTAACAGCTATGTCAGCGCCTAAACTTGCCATAATAACTGATAAAATAACTGCTATAATAGTTCCTATTATGGATATATGAGAGAATTGAACACCTACAAGAGAAGCTATCAATAATCCTGTTATTGCGCCTATAGTACCAAATAAAATTTCATTTGCTGGTATCCTTTGAACACTCTTTTCTGTATACTCTATAGACCTAATAATAAGAGAAGTAATCCATGGAGACAGTAAAAATAATATAAATCCAAATAATATAGTTGAAACTGTTAAGAATACAATTTTTAAACCGAGGTTGCTGTTAAAATAGTTCAAAACGTTAAAATTATTTGACTTTAGCAGCACCTCACCAATAAAAAAGCCGACAAGAGCACCAATTGTAGTAAAAAGTCCTCTCAAAATCTTTCTTAACAAAAAATCACCTCCCTTTAAATTATTAACAGATTTTGCATATTTAAATCCTAATATTAAATATATATTAATAATAGACTTAATGCAATAATAGATGACCTGATTTAATAAATTATTAAATAATTCATCTTGCAAAATTTTCAATTTTTCTGCAAGCATCACTAATAGTTATGTCAAATATTAGTGATATTTCACTTGCAACTAAATGAAGAACCTTATTGAAAATTTTATATTCTCCAGGCGGAATCCCCCCCTTTTTCTTTAAAAAATATAAATCTCTCAGTACCTCACACTCCTTTTCAAGATTACCTTCTGTAATTTTTTCATTGCTTTGCCTGTACCTTTTGCTCCACTTCTTTTCAATGATAGTTGGTTCTGTTGCTATTATTTTTAGACATTTTTCTGCTTTTTCTATTGTTTCCACATTTCTCAATTTATAATCCTTGACTTTATTTATTGGTATTATAAGGCTCATGTTTCCTAGCAAAAGCTTAATTCCAATAAAAACTGAGTCTTTATCTGCTATTATTTTATTTTCAACTATATATACAATACCGGCTCCAAAAATCGGTATGAACACTTTATCTCCAACATTTAACATAATTATCCCCCTATCAATAAAAGTACTCTTGATTTATTATATAGGTGTAGTCAAAATTTTGTACTATACTTTTATTGACAAAGTAAATAAAAAAAACTTATAATTAATTTTGAGAAGATTCTAAAAAATGTAGTAAGGAGTGGGGACCTATGAAGGATGTTATTTTTGACGATTTTCAGAACTCTGTGAATGAATCTCTCTTAAGACATCGAAGTATCCTTGATATTATGACTAAGCTTCAGGAGTCAGAGAGTAGAATTAACCGAGCAGTGGCAAAATCCGTTACTTATTGTGGCTGCGTACAAATAGAGGCTAAAAAGCAGAATGCCGCAGATAATTGCAATGATATGGATGTGGAGGAATTAGAGCACTGTCTTCAAACCCATATAAAAGGCTCCCCTTGTGAAAACTGTAGGGATGTTATTGAAAGGGAAATAGGAAACAACCTCTTTTACTTGGCATCTTTATGCAATTTGCTAGACCTAAATCTTTATGATATACTTCTTAAAGAATATGACAATATAAACACCCTTGGAAAATATACTTTGAGATAAAAAAAGCACAAAGTAGCTGACTACTTTGTGCTTTTTATTATAGAACCTTATCTATCATAATCTGTTCTCTTAATCTTCTTAGCCCATTCTTAATGGCTCTTGCTCTTGCATCCCCTATACCTTCAACCTTGTCTAACTGTTCATAGGATGCCTCCATTACTGCCTTTAGCTCTTTAAAATTCTTAACTAAATTTTCAATAACACTAGATGGTATTCGAGGTATCTTATTAAGCATTCGATAGCCTCTGGGTGAAATAAGTGTATCTACTAAAGGAACTCCAGGATAGCCCAAGAGCTTTGAAAGGGTTTCTAGGTCAAGCAGTTGTTCTGAGTCTAAATTCTGGATTTGTTTATATATTTCATTATAATCTAGATTATGCTGGCAGTAATCCCTTATAAGGAATATTTCATCCTGCTCAACAAACTTCACTAGTTCATTTAGCTGCATAGAAATAAGCCTTCCCTCATTTCCAAGCTCATATATATACCTTTCAATTTCCGCAACAATCCTCATAACCATTTCTGTTCTCTGTATTGCAGTTAGCACATCAAATAGTGCAGCTATGTCCTGAAATTCAAGCATATTAAGGTTACTTACAACCCTATCCAATACTACAACATATTTTTCAAGAGTTTGAAGAGCTTGATTAGCTTTGCCTAGAATTACACTGCTATCCTTTAAAATATATTTTGTGCTCCCTTTATATATTGTAATAATATTTCTTCTTTGTGATATTGCAACAACAATTGATCCTGTTTGTTTAGCAACCCTATCCGCAGTCCTATGACGTGTACCTGTTTCAAAGGTTGGAATGCTGGAGTCAGGAACAAGCTGAGTATTTGCAAATAAAATTCTTTTAAAATCGCTGCTTATAACTATTGCTCCATCCATTTTAGCTAGTTCATATATATAAGAAGGACTATACTCAGAATTTATAGCAAACCCTCCATCTACTAGTTTAAGAATTTGCTCACTATCTCCCAGTACTATAAGACCTCCAGTTTTTGCCCTAAGTACATTTTCAAGGCCTTCTCTTAATGGAGTGCCTGGAGCCATAATTTTTAGTATTCCTATAAGTTCTTTATCCTTTTCTAACCTCACAATTATCACCCTATACTAAAAAACTTTATTAATTGCCTCCCTTAAGGAAGATACAAGAACAACATTACAATCTTTTGACTGAATTTTTTCTTTATTTCTATATGGTATAACTACATTTTTAAAGCCCATTTTGTTTCCTTCATTCACTAACCTGTCACAATAAGATATAGGCCTCACTTCTCCAGTTAACCCTACTTCTCCTATAATAAGAGCCTTTTCAAGATTTATCTCTTTGCCCTTAACACTTGAAACAAGCGCCAAAGCTAATCCTAAATCTGCATAGGTTCCATCTATATTAAGGCCTCCTACTACATTTACATATACATCACAATTATAAAAAGGAATTCTAAGCTTCTTTTCTAAAACCGCTAAAATTAGATTTAATCTTGAAGAATCTACCCCAACTGCAGTCCTTCTAGGCATTACAGCCTTAGTTTCACTAACTAAAGCCTGGATTTCAACCAATATTGGCCTAGTTCCCTCCATAATACCTATTACAGCAGCCCCCTCCTGCTTGAAGCTTGTTTCTTCAAGGAATACTCTCGAGGGGTCAGAAATCTCTACAAGTCCTTGCTGCTGCATTTCAAAAACTCCTATTTCACTAGTAGTTCCAAAACGATTTTTTACAGTTCTTAGCACCCTAAAATCCTGAGTTCTTTCTCCCTCAAAATGGAGCACAGTATCCACCATATGCTCAAGCACCCTTGGACCCGCTAGTTCCCCCTGTTTCGTCACATGCGCCACAATAAAAAATGGAACATTTCTTGTCTTTGACATTCTCATAAGATCATTAGAGCATTCTCTTACCTGTGAGACGCTTCCTGGTGCTGATGTTATGGAGGATTTATACAATGTCTGTATAGAATCCACTATTACAAATATAGGTTCTATATCGTTAATATGCTTTTCTATAAGTTCTACATTAGTTTCAGAAACAATATAGAGTTCAGGAGAAACAGCTTCTAGTCTATCTCCTCTCATCTTAATCTGTTCTTCTGATTCTTCTCCAGAAACATACAAAACTTTTCCAAACTTATTAGCAATATTATTTGCAGTCTGAAGCAGCAGAGTAGACTTTCCTATACCTGGGTCCCCAGAAATTAATGTAAGTGAACCCCTTACAAGTCCTCCACCTAATACTCTATTTAATTCAGCTATACCTGTATCTAATCTTTCATATTCACCGGATTTTATGTTAACTATGCTTCTCGGAGTATTACCTGCACTTATTGTAACAGCCCTCTTAAAGGTCTCAACCTTTTCTTCCTCCACCATACTATTCCAAGTGCCGCATCCGGGACACTTACCAAGCCACTTTGGGCTTTCATAGCCACACTCCTGACACGAAAAAAAAGTCTTACTTTTCCCCATGGTCAATCACCCTTACTTTATTAATCTTGACTTACCATTATACCTATATAACCTAAAATTATCAATGTTTTTGTACATAATTATATATTTTCCTATTAATTGTACTATTAATCAGCTTTAAAATAAAAACCTACAGTATTTTCAAATACTGTAGGCATCTATTATAAGCTAATTGACTCTATGTTTCTAATTGAATTTTTTTTTAAAAGGGATGCTGCTGCTTCATTAACTATTACTACTACATCTGAATGAACCTGTAATATGGAAGCAGGTATTTTTGTACTTATCTTTCCTTCAACAAGTTTTGCAATTATTGGTGCCTTTTTTTCTCCACTAGCTAAAAGTAATATTCTCTTTGCCTTCATTATTCCACCAAGGCCCATAGTAATAGCTTGAGTTGGTACTTCGTCTTTAGAATCAAAAAATCTTGAGTTTGCATTTATTGTATCTTCAGTAAGGTCTGTTAGATGAGTTCCCATGTATAAGAAGTCAGAAGGCTCGTTAAATCCAATATGACCATTATTGCCTATGCCCAATACCTGAAGATCAATACCTCCAGCTGCAGTTATTCTTTCATCATATGCTAAACATTCTTCTTCAATATTTTCTGCAGTCCCATTTGGTACATAAGTATTAGCTTTATCAATATTTATATGATCAAATAATTTTGTATTCATAAAATATCTGTAGCTTTGTGGATGCTCACCCTTTAAACCTTTATATTCATCTAAATTAAAAGATTTAGTCTTTGAAAAGTCCACTTTATTTTCATTATATAACTCCACTAGTCTCTTATACATTCCTTCAGGTGTGCTTCCAGTAGCCAATCCAAGTATTGCTTGTGGCTTTTCACTAACAAGCTCTACTATTTGTTTAGCAGCTATATCACTTAATTCTTCATAATTTTTTGCAACTATTACCTTCATCTTATTTTTCCCTCTCTCCTATATATATTTACTTCTAAAACATATTTATCTGATCTATAAATTGATTCTTCAATAAATAGCAGTTTTCCATCAGAAGTAAGATTCTTACTATAGCTTTTAATTAAAGGTACAGCTTCATTTACATTAAATAGCTTTTTATAACTATCATCCATTATAATTGCTTGAAGAGCTGCCTCAGAATGATCTATTACATAACCAAAGGTCTTAAGTAATTCATAAAAAGATCCCTTTAAAAGTTCCATATCCATATATCCGCAATAGTCACAAGGTATATGTATTATTTCATTAGCAATTACTTCCCCTTCAACTATTCTTAATCTATTTATTTTATATACCTCATCAAAAGGAAGTAATTCCTGCATGGACTCTGGAGTATGAATTCTTTCAAATTCCAATATACTCGTCTCAGATTCCCTACCGCTTTTCTTCACTATTTCTGAAAAGCTCATTATATCCCTTTGCTTTACCTTAGGCTCACATACAAAGGTTCCCTTACCCTTTTCTCTTACAAGTATTCCTTCTTGCACTAGTTCTCCCAAGGCCTGTCTTACAGTCATCCTGCTTACACCATAATTTTCGGAAAGCTCTCTTTCGCTATCTATACACTGTCCTACCTTCCATACTCCTATATTAATTTTATTTTTTATATCTTCTTTTAATTGATAATAAACTGGAATAGGGCTATTTTTATCAATAGTCATTATAAATCCACCTCAAATACATAAAAGTTAATTAACTTTTCTTAAACATATTATAACCTATATACCTATAGATGTCTATACCAGTTTAAATTTATTTTTAATTTTCTTATATTAACTCTTGATCTAAAAAAAAGCGGCGCTTCATACTTAAAGCGACGCTTTCATAATATTTATTTCAAAAACTGCTGCATTACAGCTTGAACCTTAGGAACTGCATAATGGCTTCCACCTTTGTTCTTAACATCTTCTATCATCATTAATACAACTAGATGTGGATTATTAACATCAAAAGCAACGAACCAACCATTTTCCTTTCCATTGGTATCATCTTGACTTTGCTTAATTTCAGCGGTACCAGTTTTTCCTGCAATGGTTTTTCCTGGTATTTGAGCTTGATGCCCAGTACCACTTGGGTTTTCTATAACCTGTACTAAATCTTTTACTATGATATCAGAATTTTCTTTAGAAATTACTTTATCTTTCCATATGGTTGGATTTTGTGCCTTATCTTTCATGTCCAATATTGGTGAAGGTACATACCCTCCATTAACAAGGGAACCATAGATTAGTGCTAGCTGTAATGGATTCATAGATACTTGAGCTTGCCCATACCCGCTATCTGCTAGTTGTATATCCTTATCTAAGGAAGTTCCTGAAGTCAGTTGTGAGGCTTTTAATGGATAAACAAAAGGTATCTTTTCACCAATTCCAAAATCAGCTGCACCTTTTGCAAAATCCTCCTTACCTATAGCTAAAGCCGCCTGGGCAAAATATATATTGTCGGAGTGTATTAAAGCAGTACTTAAATCTACATTTGATACACTTTCGTCAACTCTAGTAACTGAATATTTTCCCCAAGAGGAATCCTTTTGCCAGCTCTTTCCCGTAATATTAACAGCCTTATTTGGATCTAGCTTTGAAGTTTTAAGGCCAATTGCTGCTGTAACTGGTTTAAAGGTGGAACCGGGAGCAAAGCTAGCCTCAAATCTGTTAGTCAGCGGCTTCTTAGGATTATTGTTTAAATCTCCCCACTGCTTATCAGTAAGTCCCATTAAAAATAGATTTGGATTATATGCTGGACTGCTTACCATTGCAAGTACTTCACCAGTAACAGGATGTACTGATACTGCAGTACCTGGTTCTCCATTTAATTGAGTATACAGTGCTTGCTGCATATCTATATCTATAGTTAAAGTAATATCTTCACCGTTCTTTGGCAACTTTTGAGCTAGTGTTTGTTTTTTATTTCCCTTACTGTCAGTAGTATAGACTATAGCTCCATTTTCGCCTTTTAACTTTTTTTCAAATACTTTTTCTAAACCATTCTTTCCAATTAAATCATCTTTTGTATATCCTTGATCCTTTACTTTTTCTAATTCTTCAGGAGTTATTGAGCCTACATAACCTATAAGATGAGCTGCTGCTTCATTATACGGATACGCCCTTTGACCCTTTTCTTGTGTAGTTACCCCTTTTATAGCTATTAATTTATTAAGTCTGTCTATATCATTCTTTGAAATAGCTGCTATAGGCACAAATACACCTGGTTTTGCCCAGCTTACTGATATTTGTTTATGTATCTGGTCAGGAACTGCTCCTAATATATCCGCTACTTGCTTTTCAAATGCGGTTTTATCTCCTTGAATTTTTCCAGTATCAACTCCAATTGTCATTCCATTCACTGCAAGTCCTTTTCCATTTCTGTCTTTAATTTCTCCTCTCTTAGCTTTAAAGTTATCTTTTTCATATTTAACTTTATCTCCAGCTTCTAACTGAGGAAATATCATTTTTTCATTCCAAATTATATTCCACTTTTTGGTCTTACCTTCCTTTTCCTGTACAAGAGTAACTTCACTGGTAAACTGTATAGGTCCTGCTATTGAATCCATTGTAACAGCAAAAGGAAAATGAACTTTATTATCTTTGTCTGCACTAAATTTTTCAGGATAGGTTGGCTTTACGGAAAGCTTGTTTACATTTATGCCCTCATATATATTTTTATATCTATCCACAAAATCTTTTTCAGAAATATTCTTTTTTGATTCCGCTGATAATCTTTTATAC
Organism: Clostridium omnivorum; assembly: GCF_026012015.1. Taxonomy (NCBI): domain Bacteria; kingdom Bacillati; phylum Bacillota; class Clostridia; order Eubacteriales; family Clostridiaceae; genus Clostridium; species Clostridium omnivorum. Next base: position 1,397,822 of record NZ_BRXR01000001.1, read on the forward strand.
ATTGCTGTAAAATCATTCTTCTGCCATTCAGCAATATATCCATCAAAGCTAACCTTAGGTGTCTCCGCCTTTTTGCAGGCTGCCAATGACAATGCCATAATTATAATAATTATATAAAGTATATACTTTTTTGTTTTCATTAAATCACCCCATTCTTATCTTACTATAAAGAGTTTATCACAGATAAACAGAAATGTTAACATAAGGAAGGAAAAATCACCTTTCTTTTCTGAAAGGTGATTTAATATAGCTTATATAAGGATATTACCTTTTATTAAATTGAAGTTCGCCTTCATTTGCAGTAACCTTTACAGAGTCCCCTCTTTTGATATTACCTTTTAATATTTCTTCAGACAATCTATCCTCAACAACCTTAGTTATTGCCCTTCTTAGAGGTCTTGCCCCATAGGTAATATCATAGCCCTCTTTAGTAAGTATTTCTTCTGCTGCATCATCAAATTCCAGCTTAATATCCTGTTCCTTTACCCTATTAGTTACAGTTCTTAACATAAGCTTTATGATTTTCTTTAAGTCCTGCTCTTCTAACTGATGGAATACTATAATGTCATCTATTCTATTAAGGAACTCAGGCCTAAAGGTATGCTTAAGTTCGTCCATTACATTTTCTTTCATTTTTTCATATTCATTTTCAGCTTCTTTTGCATTTGCAGAAGCAAAGCCTAAAGATTTTTGTTTCTTAATTGTATGCGCACCTACGTTTGATGTCATTATAATTATAGTATTCTTAAAATCTACAGTCTTTCCTTTACTGTCAGTAAGCCTTCCATCCTCAAGTATTTGAAGCAATATATTGAATACATCTGGATGAGCCTTTTCTACCTCATCAAAGAGCACTACTGAATAAGGATTTCTTCTAACTTTTTCAGTTAATTGTCCTCCTTCATCATGGCCTACATATCCTGGAGGAGAACCAATAAGTCTTGATACTGTATGTTTCTCCATATATTCTGACATATCAATCCTTATCATATTATTCTCGTCACCGAACATAGCTTCAGCTAGAGCCTTTGATAATTCTGTCTTTCCTACTCCAGTAGGACCAAGGAATATAAAGGAACCTATTGGCCTCTTTGGATCTTTAAGGCCAACCCTAGAACGCCTTACAGCCCTTGATATAGATTTTACAGCTTCCTGTTGACCTATAACTCTATGATGAAGTACTTCTTCAAGTTTTAATAATCTTTCAGATTCTTTTTCAGTAAGCTTTTCAACTGGCACATTGGTCCATCTTGCAACAACTGCTGCTATCTCATGCTCTGAAACTATTTGATGAGTAGAACCTTCACTTTGCGTCTTCCAATTATTCTTTTGACCATCTAACTTATCCTTTAGTGTCTTTTCTCTGTCCCTTAGCTGTGCAGCTCTCTCAAAGTTTTGTACTCTTATTGCATCTTCTTTTTCCTTAGTAACCTTTTCAATATCCTCTTCCAGTTGTTTTAAATCTGGTGGAGCAGTAAGATTTTGAATTCTTACCTTTGCTGCTGCTTCATCTATAAGATCAATTGCCTTATCAGGGAGATACCTATCTGTAATATATCTATCTGAAAGATTTACTGCGGCATCAATTGCATCATCTGTTATTTTTACTCTATGATGTGCCTCATACTTATCCCTTAAGCCTTTTAAAATAAGTACAGCCTCTTCTTTTGATGGTTCTCCAACAGTTATAGGCTGGAATCTTCTTTCTAGTGCAGAGTCTTTTTCTATGTGTTTTCTATATTCATCTATAGTTGTAGCTCCAATACACTGTATTTCTCCTCTTGCTAATGCTGGTTTTAAAATGTTTGAAGCATCTATTGCCCCTTCTGCTCCTCCAGCTCCTATTATGGTATGAATCTCATCAATAAATAAAATAACATTTGCTGCATTCCTTATTTCATCCATTACCTTTTTTAATCTATCCTCAAATTCCCCACGATATTTTGAACCAGCTACCATAGATGAAAGATCTAGAGTTACTACTCTTTTATTTTTAAGCAGCTCAGGAATATTTCCTTCTACAATCTTTTGAGCCAATCCTTCTACAACTGCAGTTTTACCTACTCCAGGATCACCTATTAAACATGGGTTATTTTTAATTCTTCTAGATAGTATTTCTAGTAATCTTTGAGTTTCTTTTTCTCTTCCTATAACTGGGTCAAGCTTTCCTTCAGCTGCCATGGCTGTTAAGTCTCTTCCAAATTGATCTAGTGTAGGAGTTGCTGCACCATCTTGTCTCCTAGCAGCAGTATTTCCCGTACCCACTTGAGGTTCCCCAGAACTACCTGCAGAAAGACTTGCAAATAAATCGTTTCGAATTTTTTCAAAATTAGCACCAAGATTACTTAATATAGTATAAGCAACCCCCTCTGATTCTGTAATTAGAGCAAGTAATATATGCTCTGGGCTAATATAGTTATGAGCTAAGTTTCTTGCCTCAAGTAAACTCATTTCAAGGAGTCTTTTAGTTCTAGGAGTAAGTGGAATTTCATTTTTATTTAAAGCCATATCTCCACTTCCTACATACTCGTCTATAAGCTCTCTAACATCTTCTACTGTAATTCCTGAATTATTTAATATCTGTCTAGCCAAACCTTCTTCTCTTAAAATTCCAAGTAAAATATGTTCTGTACCTACATATCCATGTTGAAAACTTTGAGCCTCTTCCTGTGCGTACATTATTACCTTTTGGGCTCTTTCTGTAAATCTTCCAAACATCATACTAAACCACCACCTCTAATTTATTTTTCTAATCTTTCTCGTACAAGCAAAGCTCTTTGATAATCTCTTTCTCTGTCAGAAAGTCTACCATTAGCCTTTAGCTGCAAGGTTGCACTTTGAATTTCTACCAAAAGTGAATTTAACTTTTCACTATCAACATCATTAATTATTCCCATTTCTACTCCCATTCTTACATTCGAGAGCAGATTTAAACATTCTTTTGAATTTAAAAGCACTGCTGACTTTAAGATTCCAAGTGATCTAAACATTTTATCTTCTAATTCATATTTGTGAGTATTTAATAAGCGCTCCCTAGTATAGATTTCCTGATTGATGATTTCATTTACTACTGACTTTAAATTACTTAATATTTCTTCTTCACTTAATCCTAAAGTAATTTGGTTTGACAGCTGATATAGATTGCCTTCTGCCTTTGACCCTTCTCCATAAAGGCCTCTTACAGTCATTCCTATTTGAGTAACAGCATTTAAAATTTTATTCATATCATTATTGAAGGATAGTGCTGGCAAATGCAGCATAACAGATGCTCTAAGCCCAGTACCAATATTTGTAGGACATGCTGCCAGGTATCCAAGTTTTTCATCAAAGGCATAATCTAAATTCTCCTCCAAAAGATTGTCAAGCTTATTTGCCATATCATAAGTTTCTTCTAAATTTAAACCTGCCGCTATGCATTGAAGTCTAATATGATCTTCTTCATTAAGCATAATACTTACGGTCTCATCCTTATCTACTATAAATGCTGATTTAGAACTATTATTTAGTAGCTTTGCACTTATTAAATGTCTTTCAAAGTAGGATAGATTAACCATATCCCCAGTTTCCCATAAATATTTTGTATTAAAGGTTTTTTCTGTATGAGCTGAGGTGTAAAAGGCTTTTTCTATCTGCTTTACTACATCTCTACCTTTTTCATTATCTAACCTATCAGGGAAAGGAATACTATCCAAATTTCTAGCAAGTCTTATTCTGCTGCTTAAAACTATATTATTTTCTTTACTACTCGATCTCATCCAATTTTCCACAGCTAATCCTCCTTATCCCTGTTCTCCACTTTGAAGTGACTTTATGGCATCTCTTATTTGAGCTGCCTTTTCATACTCTTCTGCTGCTATAGCCTTTTGTAAATCCTCTTTTAGTTTTAGCAGCCTCTTTCTTTCTATAATATCTTTTCCCATCTTCTGTGGAAGCTTACCTGTGTGCTCAATATGTCCCTGTACCCTCTTTATTACAGGCTCCAAAGTATTTCCAAAGGTTTTATAGCATTCACTGCAGCCTAAAAGTCCTGTTCTTTTAAAATCACTATAATTGGTACCGCAATTTTTGCATATTACCTCTGTTGGTTTCACCACACCAGTTGGATAGTTCATATAATCCATTATTCCACTAAGCAAATTTTGAAAAGAAAAAGGTGTCCCAAAAGAAAATTCACTATTTATTCCTTCAGTTTCTTTTGCACACTTATCACAAATATTAAGTTCTTGTCTTACCCCATTTACTATCTTTGTAAAACGCACTGTTGCTTCGTTTTTCTTACAAATATCGCAAATCATAAATAAACCTCCCTTTTATGACACAACTGCTAAAATCATAGATTTAAGTATGTCTGCTCTGACTTTATTTCTATTTTCTACTGCTATCAAAGTTCTATCATTTACTGCCAGCTTCATTATCAGAGCTTCTCTTTCAGTTATAAAATCACTTTCAAATAATCTATCTATTATTTGAGATGCTCCATCATAGGTTATATTATCTTTTATCTTGTCATTCAAAGCATCCAATAGCGACTTATGATGTTCATACTCTATCCTTCTTATTAGAATGCACCCACCCCCACCTCTTCTGCTTTCAATGTAATAGCCTTTATCCGTAGTAAATCTAGTTGTCAAAACGTAATTAATTTGAGAAGGAGCACAGCTAAAATAATTTGCTAGTTCATTTCTCTGTATTTGAAGTTCACTTTCCCCTTTGTTCTCTAACATTTCCTTTATAAATTGTTCTATTAAATCTGAAAGTCTTGCCATACAAATGCTCCCTTCTTACTTTGACTTTCTTTGACCTTAACTTAATAATATTATGTATTTTTTTTCAATTCAAGTCAGATATTTTTCAATATTAAACGAATAATTTATATTAGTTATTTTTATCTATGAATAGCTTGAAGTTTTTCAAATTATTATGGTTTTACACCAAGGGGCATTAAAGCCCCTCTAATAATGTACTCTAATAAGCCAAAACTTAATTTTTTTATCGCTCCAACCTAAATCCCATGGCACTCTATTTCTATCTGTATTATGGCAGGTAACAAGTGCATATCCTTTTGAATCAGCATCAGTAACTACTGATATATGTGTAATATCACCCTTTTTTTCATACGCTATGAAATCCCCTGGTAATAGCTTGTAAGAAGCTTTATATACCTTTTCATAATTCCCATAAGCTATTACTGAAGCTCTTCCGCTGTTAACCATGTAATTTTTAAATTTATCTGCATTGAGCCAAGCTCCTGTAGCATCCTTATCATTGTAATTCCATGCAGTATTTTTTCTAAACTTTCCCCCTTCAAAAAGGATTTGTGAAGCAAAATTGGCACAGTCCCCTCCCTCCGGATTATAATCCCTGTATTTTCTATTGTATTTGTATCCATATTGCTCTTCACTGGCTGCACCGCAGTATCTATCAGCATACTCAACTGCCTTTATTCTTCTCTCATTTATGTTAGAAAAATCCCTTTCATCTTGAGAAGCTATATATTGGCTTATGGCATCAGCCTTAATGTTATCCATATTCAGTGAATCTGCAAAGGGATCATTGTACCATTCTTTTGTTATTATCCACACTCCATCTCTATTAGACAGATTTATAGTATGATAAGTTCCTATTCTTGAACAATTAACTTCTTCTATATCACCTTGGTATACATATTTATATTCAGTATTACAAACAAGATAAGCTGAAAAACTCTTTCCACCGCCTTTGATACTTTTTATCATTACCTTTGGACCAATTTCTACAAATTTTATACCTTGTTTTTGAGCCCAATTTCGAATATATTTAACTTTTCTTTCTTCATATTCATAGGCCCATGTACCATACTGTGTATTTTTATCATATAAAGATTCTATAAATTCAAGATCACCATTTAAGATAGCCTTACCTTTATTTTCAAAAATCTCATTAATAGCCTTTGAAACGTCCTCCTTAGAAATTGGCTTTGGTTCTTCAGCTTTAGCTATAGTATTCAATTGAAGCAATGACAAAAAAAGAATAAAAGCTACAAGTCTTAAGATAATAATTTTCATGGTTTTACAAAACTTTATCATACGCAAAACTCCTTTGTTTTGTGAAGTTATCTACTAAAGCTCTATTACGGTATTACACTATTAATTCTATCAATATAATCTTTTACTGGAGACTCCTCATAAGGCAGTCCTTCATACCATTTTTTTTCACTGCTGCATTTTTCACTAAAATACCTAGCCTTTAGAACAATTTCAGGTCTATATTCAAAATGTAAAATGTCAAAATGGCTCCATTTTCCGCCCCATACAAAGTTATGTTTTTCAAAAACTTCAACCAGTTCATTAGGATAAGCTTGTAATCTTTTTTCTCCTTCTGTCCTTGAAGCCCACTGCCAATAATCTCTTTTATCCCTAGCTAAATCGATAGCAGTGCCAAAGGAGTGAGGACTAAGCCTGTTAGTATCTGCAATATGTCTATAATTAAAAGTTCCGTTTGCAGGAAACAAAGCTGTATTTATCTTTGGGCTGCTTTGACATATAGGCATAAGATCTTTCATAACAGCCTGCAGAGAATCTGCTGCATTATTATTTTTGTTAAACTGATATCTATGATATCCTACATTAACTATTTTTAAATTAGCTTCAACCTTTGCTTTTGAATCTCCATACACTTCCTGAAGTAATGGATATGATCTGCACCTTCCTGGATCAAAATTTTTTTCCATTAGTTTATCCGGCATGTTAAGCGGATAAATTTGTTCCATCATATCCTGCAAATCTGTATTTGCAAGTTTTTCCTCAAAGCTTTTAGTCTTTTTATCATCATAAAGAATTTTTCTACCTGACTTCATTATTACATATACCTTATCATCTTCAGTACGTACAATATCTTTTATATATTCAGGATAAGCCATCATTAAACATATCAAATCACGTTTCATAGTATTTGTGTATTCATCTTTATCAATGTACTCCAAATTTGAAGCTTTAACTACAATATTTATGTTTAATACTATAAAAGCCGTAGTTAAAAAGCTAATGATTTTTTTCACTGGTATTTCACCTCCAAAAAACTTAAAGGGCTTAATATAATATTTTCTAATATTTTAATGCTTATTTCATAGCTTTACCCCGGCGAGTTTATTGTATGTATGTAAAAATTTGCATAAAAAATAAGCTGCTGAAATATATATTTCAACAGCCATATCTATTACTTATTATCTATTATTCATAAAAGCTTCTATATCTTCAATTGATTTGATTATATCTTTTGAAAGATTTTCATTTCCATCTTCGGTAACAAGAACATTATCTTCAATTCTTATACCTATCTTCTCTTCTGCTATATATAAACCTGGTTCTACCGTAAGTATCATTCCTGGTTTAAGCTCTATTTCACGACTTCCAACATCATGTGTATCTAAACCAAGATAATGAGTTACATTGTGATAATAGTATTTGGACAACTCAGTAGATTCTTTAATTATACCAAGTTCTTTCAAACCTTCAGCTAGTACCTCTTTAGTTATTTCATTTAATCTTGTATAAGGTACTCCTGGTTTAATAGCTTTTATTGTTTCTAATTGAGCTTTTAGTACTAAATTATATATCTGCTTTTGTCTTTCAGTAAACTTGCCGTTTAGTGGGAAAGTACGGCTTATATCACCGTTATAGTAATTCCATTGAGCTCCTAAATCAAATAATATTAAATCGCCATCTTGAGTTTTTGAATTGTTATCTGAATAATGAAGTACTGTTCCATTTACACCTGAAGCAGCTATAGTTTTAAATGCATAATCAGTAACTCCTGCACACTTAAGAACGAAGTCAAAATATGCTTCTATTTGATATTCCATCATTCCAGGTTTTGCATTCTTCATAAGATTTTCTATACCATCTTTAGTTATTGATATAGCCTTTCTTATCTCCGCAACTTCTTCTTCAGTTTTTATTAATCTCAGATTTTCTAGTACATGGTATATATTTTTTATCTTAAGCTGAGGATATCTCTCAGAAACAAGCTTTGCAAACATAGTCGCTCTTGTTGGTAATGAGTCAAACTCTCTTCTTTCAAGATCAAGGTATAGATTTTCCACTTCGTAGGTAAGTATTAATCTATTTATACTTGCTTCAAAGTCTTCTAAATATTGTATGTCCTGTATACCTGATATTTCTGAAGCTTCGCTGCTGCTCATTCTTTCTCCTACCCATTTTGCAAGTACTGGGTCAGATTTTTCTATGAATAGTGTCTGTGATATTTTGTTGTTTATGTTAGAAATCATAAGTATCATTTTTTCTCTATTACTGCCTGTTAGATAGTAGAAGTTTCTATTAGGAGTAAATGCATAAGCTTCATCTGCTGACTTCTGTGGTGCCTCTCCTGCAAAGATAACAAGTATGGAATTATCCTTCATCTCTTTTATCACGTTTTCTCTGTTAGTTATAAAGAATTCCTTTTTCATTTTATCCTCCTTATTTGCCTTAGCATATAACACTTTTATTGATATATGTCATATAAATTTTGCTTATACCAATAATCATTTTTAACCTTTATGCTTTTGCACAAGATTAACACAATAATAATTCTATAGGATTTGAAAAACTCCTTCTTATTTTATTTGATAATATGAAAGTAGAGCTGCATTTTTCAAAATATATAGTATTTTATATTATAAGTTAGTTTATTTTATACCTCAAGCTCATATCCCATTGATTTTTTATGCCTTTTAAAGATACTAATATCACAAGTAGGCACTAACATAGCAAATATCCAACATGTTATGAAGGCATATCTTGGCTGCATCTCTGTAATTAAATATAGCAGTGCAAATCCACAGAAAAGAATATAAAATAAATTAACGTTTTTATTTTCAAGATATTCCCTTGAATTAAATAATCCTAAATAAACTTGTAAAATCATTGCAATATAAAATAGCTGGGAATAAACAGAGGTAGCCTTTGCGAAATCTGCTATAATCTTATGCCCTTCTACCTTTTCTGTAGCCCATCCTACACCATAAAAATCACCTATTGACCATTGTCCAATAAATTTAGATATATAAAACAATGTAAGTTTATATTTTGGTGTTGTAGCTAATCTTTTTTTTATAATGTTCTTAGATGCCTTTTCTACCCTGTTATAATCATAATCATATAATGAAGGTATATCGCTATCCTCTTTATTCCACATGCCATGTGATTTTATATTTGTCCCTCTAAGAACAGAGGTAATAGGCGGTTCACTGCCTCTCCAAAGCTTATGTTCAGTAATCTCACTTTTCATGAGCACATCACTAGCAGAATAAAATGTAAACAAAAATGCTAGCAGTATTATAGTAGAATTCTTTATTGCTGTTTTCACTTCAGAGTAAATTATTAGATATAAAATAAATGCTGCGACAAATATATATCCAACCATTCTAAATAAATTACCTGCTGCTAATAAAAAACCACACAAAATTAAATACGGCACATTTAAATTCTTCTTTACAATAAACAAAAATAAATATATAGCTGCTAGAAAAAAAGACATTGCTATATTTTCTGAGCAAACAACAGATGTATACACAATAAGTGGAGGAAATAAACTTATTGCCATAAGTGATAATACTTGTTTTCTTTTATCTTTATATACCTCACAGGTAATTAGATATGCTAAATAAATATTTAATGTAGATAAAATTACGTTTATTATTTTAATTGGCACTAGAGTATCTCCAAATACTTTTCTTAGTAAACCTAAATAGATTACAAAAGTGGTTAAGTGAGGAAATCTTCCTATATAGCTTGCACCTTTAAACATATGATAGTTTCCTTCAGAAAAGTCTTTGCCAAAATTATAAATTAGCTCAAAATCTGATGTAGGCTGAGTATTTACCAAGCATGTCCATAAAAGCCTTAGTATAAACCCTGAGATTATAATACCTGCTACAGCTTTTTTATTCCATTTATTTTTGTTACCATATTTATATAGTAAAAATACAATAACTATATTAAATATAGTGACTATAATTCCTTTTAAAAATACATGTTCTACTTCTCTATATTGTATTTTTGGATATAAATACAGCATAGCAAAGCTACCTATTACTATAAGTAAAAATAATACTCTTAAGCAATAGTTAATAAATCTATTGAACCCTTTTACCATATAACCCCTTCTCTTTATCTCATACAATCTTATTATATAAATGTTTCTTTAACCCTATTGAAATAATACACTATATTGCCACAATTTTCTACACCCTTTAAATTTTTATTTTAGCTCCAAAAATTTATTTTTAAAACAAAAATAAAAGACCAAGCATTTAACTCGGTCTTATTCCATAAACTCTCCCATATTTCTAAATTTATTATATCTATCTTCCAAAAGCTCTTCTGGAGTTTTATTTTCCAATTTCAAAAAGGTTTCCTCTATTGCATCTTTAATATTAGCTGAAGCTTCAGCCACATTCTTGTGAGCACCACCTAAAGGCTCTTTTATTACTCTATCTATTATTCCAAAATTTTTTAAGTCTTCTGCAGTAATTTTCATTATAGCTGCAGCTTCCTTTGCCCTGCTGCTGTCCTTCCACAATATGCTAGCATAACCTTCGGGAGAAAGAATTGAGTATATAGAATTTTCAAGCATGCATACTTCATCAGCAACTGCTAATGCCAATGCTCCGCCACTACCGCCTTCTCCTATAACTATAGATATTACAGGTACTTTAAGTTTAACCATTTCCATAAGGTTTCTCGCAATAGCTTCTCCTTGACCTCTTTCTTCTGCACCTACTCCACAAAATGCACCAGGAGTATCTATAAAGCATACTATTGGTCTTTTAAACTTCTCAGCTGCCTTCATAAATCTAAGAGCTTTTCTATAGCCTTCTGGATGAGGCATTCCAAAATTTCTTTTTATATTTTCTTTAGTATTCCTGCCCTTTTGCTGCCCAATTATAGTAACAGCCTTACCATTGAATTTTCCAATACCTGCAATAATGGCTTGATCATCTGAAAAGCTTCTATCTCCATGAAGTTCAATAAAATCTTCAAAGATTTCTCCTATATAATCTAGAGCTGTTGGCCTTTCAACCATTCTGGCAATAGACAGCTTCTCCCAAGGAGATAAATGATTGTAAACATCACTTTTCATTGTTTCAAGCTTAATTTCCATTTTTTCTATCTCTGCAGTTAAATCCATGTCCTGATCTTTAGAAAACTTTTTTAATTCATCTATTTTAACTGTTAATTCCTGAATCTTTTTTTCAAATTCTAACACAGCCATAAAGTCACCTCTCTCTTAATGGGACATTTGAAGATTTTTAGGCTTGATGATACTCTAAAAGTAGGCCTAGAGTATCCTTTAAATTCTCCCTTGGAACTACCTTATCTATAAAGCCATGATTTAATAAAAATTCAGCCGTCTGAAATCCCTCTGGCAGGCTTTGCTTTATAGTTTGCTCAATAACCCTTTTGCCAGCAAATCCGATAAGTGCCCCTGGCTCTGCTAATATTACATCTCCCAGCATTGCAAAGCTTGCTGTAACTCCACCAGTGGTTGGATCCGTAAGTACCGCTGTGTAGAACAGCCCGGCTTCATTATGCCTTGAAATTGCTGCACTTACCTTTGCCATTTGCATAAGTGAAAACATGCCTTCTTGCATTCTTGCTCCGCCTGAAGCTGTAAATATAACAACTGGAAGTCTATTTTTAGTAGCAAGTTCAACTGCTCTTGTAAGCTTTTCGCCAACAACTGAACCCATACTAGCCATCATAAATCTACTATCCATCACACCAATCACTATATCATGTCCATTTATCTTTCCTGTTCCAGTGATAACTGCCTCTTTCAAGTTAGAGTCTTTTCTAGCCCTTTCTATTTTTTGCTCATATCCTTCTATATCTAAAGGGTTTACACTACTCATATTTCTATCCAGTTGTCTAAAAGTACCTTCATCTATTATAGAATAAATTCTTTCCTGAGCTGTCATTCTAAAATGAGAGTTACAGCTAGGACAAACCATTGAGTGCTTTTCTAAATCTTTTTTATATAATGCCTTACCACAATTATCACATTTAATCCACATACCATTTGGTATGTTTGGTTTTTGCTCAGGTGCTTTATCTTCATCTTTTTCCTCATAATCAGGCTTTGAAGTTGAACTGTTAACAGTTAAATACTTAGTCTTTTTAAATAGTCCGTTAAACATATTAAATATCACCACACTTCCTGCAAACTAAATTCATATCTACAGATTAAATTCCTTGCCTATAAAGCCAGTGTCAAAATTACCTTCCACAAAAGACTTATTGTTTATAATTTTAAACTGGAATTCTATATTAGTATCCACACCTTCTATTACAAACTCTCCTAAAGCTCTTCTCATCTTACTTATAGCTTCTTCTCTATCTCTTCCATAAACTATAAGCTTTGCTACCATTGAGTCATAAGTAGGTGGTATAGTGTATCCTTGGTATACCGCACTATCTAATCTTACACCCAGGCCTCCAGGTACATGGAGTCTTTCAATTTTTCCTGGCGAAGGTCTAAAGCCCTTTTCTGGGTTCTCTGCATTTATTCTACATTCAATTGCATGACCTTTAACTTGAACACTTTCCTGAGCTATTGAAAGAGTTCTTCCTGCAGCTATATTTATCTGCTCTTTAATAAGGTCTACTCCTGTTACCATTTCAGTGATAGGATGCTCTACTTGAATTCTTGTATTCATTTCCATGAAATAATAATTTCCATGCTTGTCAACCAAAAATTCTATAGTACCTGCATTTGTATAATTAACAGCTTTAGCAGCCCTTACAGCTACTTCACCCATTTCTTTTCTTAATTCTTCTGTCATTAGCGGTGATGGTGCTTCCTCTAAAACCTTTTGATTTCTTCTTTGTATAGAACAATCCCTCTCACCTAAGTATATTGCATTACCATAACCATCAGCCAAAATTTGAAACTCTATGTGCCTTGGGTTTTCAACAAACTTTTCAACATACATAGTGTCATCGCCAAAAGCACCCTGAGCTTCTGACCTTGCAGTTTCAAAAGCCTTCGCAAACTCATCAGAACTTCTAACTATACGAATTCCTCTTCCGCCGCCTCCAGCTGAAGCCTTGATCATAACAGGATATCCTATTTGTTCAGCTAAAATTAATCCTTCATCTACGCTGGGTACAGCACCCTGAGATCCTGGAACAACAGGTACTCCTGCTTCTGTCATAATCTCTCTTGCACGGGACTTATTTCCCATCTTTTCAATGCTTTCAGCATCAGGACCTATAAAGGTTATATTGCAGTCCCTGCACATTTCAGCAAACTCACTATTTTCAGATAAAAATCCAAAACCTGGATGAATCGCTTCCGCACCAGATAATACTGTTGCACTTATAATATTTTGCATATTAAGATAGCTGTCACGAGCTCTTGCTGGCCCAATACATACAGCCTCATCAGCCATTTGAGTATGTAGAGCTTCTCTGTCTGTCTCGGAGTATACTGCCACAGTTTCAATTCCCATCTCACGACAGGCCCTTATTATTCTAACTGCTATTTCTCCTCTATTTGCAATAAGTATTTTCTTAAACATTACTTACCATCCTCCCTTTGGAGTACTAAGAAATAAAAAAGGATAACTCTGCCTCTGCAGCCTTTTGCCCATCTACATAAGCAATGGCTTTTCCAATTCCAATAGGACCTCTTCTCTTTATTATTTCAACTTCTAGTTTAAGTGTATCGCCTGGAAAGACCTTTTTTCTAAATTTAGCCTTATCAATTCCTGTAAAGTATCCTATTTTTCCTTTATGCTCCTCTAGTGACAACATAGAAGCTGCCCCTAGCTGTGCTAATGCTTCAATTATAAGCACTCCAGGCATTACTGGCTCCCCTGGGAAATGGCCTTGAAAGAAGTATTCATTCATAGTCACATTTTTATAACCAACTGCTCTAACTCCAGGTTCAAGAGTTTCTATTTTATCCACTAATAAGAAAGGATACCTATGAGGTATCAATTCCATTATTTCTTTTACACCTAACATAATTTTTCTCCTATCTAATTCTGAATAATGGCTGTCCGTACTCTACCATTTGTTCATTATTAACCAATATTTCAACTACTTCTCCATCAACTTCAGCTTCGATTTCATTCATAAGCTTCATAGCTTCGATAATGCATAGTGTATCTCCCTTTTTAACCTTAGAGCCCACCTTTACATATTGCTCCGCCTCTGGGCTTGGAGAAAGATAAAAAGTTCCTACTATTGGTGAAGTAATTAATATACCTTCTACTTTTTCATTATTAGTTTCTAGAGCAGCTTCTTCATTTATGAATTGCTCTTTAGAAGCTTTTACTTCCTGTTTTTGTACAGGTGCTGGAGCTTCAACAGCTTGAGCAGAAACTAATTGAGGCAATTTCTCAATTAGCACCTGTTCACACTTCTTTTCTAGCTTTATTTTTACTCCTTCAGATTCAACTTCTAATAAAGTTAAATTTGAATCACTCATTGTTTTAATAAGTTCTTGAATAGATTTATAATCCATATTTTTCACCTACTCATTCCACTTTTTAAGTATTATAGTTGCGTTATGTCCACCAAAGCCCAAAGAATTTGACAATGCATATTGAAGCTCTGCCTTCCTGGCTTTATTTGGCACACAATCTAAATCACAGTCTGGATCTGGATTTAAATAGCCTATTGTTGGAGGAATAATTCCTTCTCCTAAAGCCTTAGCGCAAGCTATAGCTTCTATAGCACCAGCAGCCCCTAGCAAGTGTCCAGTCATTGACTTTGTAGAACTTACAGGCACCTTATACGCCTGCTCTCCAAATACTGCTTTTATAGCAGCTGTTTCAAATTTATCATTTAATGGTGTACTAGTTCCATGGGCATTTATATAGGATATATCACTCTTGTCTATTCCTGCATCTTCTATAGCTAGCTGCATAGCTCTAGCTCCACCTTCTCCATCTGGAGCTGGTGATGTCATATGATATGCATCTCCGGTTGCACCATATCCTACTACCTCAGCATATATTTTTGCTCCTCTATTTAAAGCATGTTCTAAGGATTCAAGGATAACAATTCCTGCTCCTTCTCCCATAACAAACCCGCTTCTTTCCTTGTCAAAAGGTGTAGAAGCTCTATCTGGATCATTACTATTGCTTAAAGCTGTGAGATTAGTAAAACCAGCAAGGGCAAGTTCAGTTATAGAACCTTCAGCTCCTCCGGTAATCATTACATCAGAAACTCCATTTCTTATTAAATGAAAAGCATCGCCTATAGCATTAGTTCCTGAAGCACAGGCTGTAACAACACAGCTGCATATTCCCTTTGCTCCATATTTAATAGCTACATTTCCTGCTGCCATATTTGAGATTGCCATTGGAATAAATAATGGTGATACTCTATTTGGGCCTTTTTCTACAAGGGTTTTAACTTCCTTTTCTATAGTTGCAAGTCCGCCTATACCTGAGCCTATTAAAACACCCATTCTATATCTATTTTCATTTTCTAAATCTAATCCTGAATTTTCTATTGCTTCTTTTGCTGCTGCCATTGCAAATTGACAGTATCTATCCATTCTCTTTGCTTCTTTTCTATCCATATAATTTTCTGGAATAAAATTCTTAACCTCAGCAGCAAGTTTTACTTTGAATTTTTCAGTATCAAAATGAGTTATAAAGTCTATTCCATTTTTTCCTTCTATTAAACCATCCCAGTAAGAAGCTACATCATTTCCTATTGGAGTAATAGCCCCCATCCCAGTGATTACAACTCTATTATTCATGTTTTTCACCTTTCTCAATTAGTGTTGCTATAAAGCATAATATCTATAATTACATTACCATTCCGCCATCAACATTTAACACTTGACCAGTAATATATGAAGCTTCCTCAGAAGCTAGAAAAGCTACTAAATTTGCCACATCCTCTGGCTCACCTAATCTTTTTAGTGGAATACTATCAAGCATTGAATCTTTAACCTTATCAGATAATACATCTGTCATATCTGTTTTTATAAATCCAGGAGCTACAGCATTAACTGTGATACCTCTGCTTCCAAGCTCCTTTGCAACTGATTTTGTGATTCCAATTATGCCAGCCTTAGCAGCAGCATAATTCGCTTGACCTGCATTACCTATAAGTCCAATAACAGAAGCTATGTTTACTATTCTGCCTCTCTTTTGCTTTAACATAATTGAGCTTGCATGCTTTATGCAGTTAAAGCATCCTTTTAAATTAACCTCTATAACACTATCAAAATCTTCTTCCTTCATTCTAAGAAGCAAAGTATCTCTAGTTATTCCTGCATTATTAACAAGTATATCTAGTGAACCGAATTCTGCTACTGCAGCCTTCATTATTACTTCTGCCTCTTCAAACTTGCTTACATCTGCTTTAACAGCTAATGCTTTAATACCCTTTGTCTTAAGCTCTTCTATAATGCTTTCTGCTTCTTTTTCACTACTTCTATAATTAATTACAATGTTAGCACCTAAATCAGCGAGCTTTAAGGCAATTGCTTTTCCTATGCCTTTTGCTCCACCTGTTACTACAGCTGTTTTTCCTTTTAACATTTTATCCTCTCCTCAAGTATTGACCAAATTTATGCTCCTAATACTTCCAGCGCCTTTTCAAAGGACTTAATGTCTTCAACATTTACTACTACCGCTTTTCTGTTTATCTTCTTTACAAATCCACTAAGTGCCTTTCCTGGTCCTATTTCAACAAAAGTATCTACTCCATCCTCAAGCATTTTGCAAATGATATTCTCAAAAAGAACTGAACTCATAACTTGATTTCTAAGTAAATCCTTAATATTATCCACGTTGTCAACATATGTTCCAGTTACATTTGTCATAATTGGAACATTAATTGAGTTAAGCTCTATATTTTTTAATTCCTCTTCTAACTTGTCTGCTGCAGGCCTCAGCATAGAAGTATGAAACGGAGCACTAACAGAAAGAGGAATAGCTCTTCCCCCAATTTCTTTTGCCTTTTCTGAGGCAAAATTCACGGCCTCTATTTCGCCGCCAATAACTATTTGGCCAGGGCAGTTAAAATTAGCAGGCTCTACTATACCCTTTTCTGAAGCTAAGCTGCATATTTCTCTAACCTTTTCTCCATCAAGACCTAGTATTGCAGCCATAGTTCCAATTCCTTCTGGAACTGCTTCTTGCATGTATCTTCCTCTCTTCTTTACTAGCTTTACGGCAGTTTTAAAATCCAAAGCTCCGCTGCAAACCAGAGCTGAATATTCTCCAAGACTAAGTCCAGCTGTAACAGCAGGCTTTATTCCTTTTTCCTCTAAAGCTTTCATGGCAGCTATACTCATAGTAAGAATTGCAGGCTGAGTATTTTCAGTCTTATCTAATTCTTCCTTTGGTCCTTCAAAGCATAAATTAGCCATATCAAACCCAAGAGCTTCACTGGCTTCTTCAAAAACTTTTTTACTAGCCTCAATGTTCTCTGCCAATTCTTTGCCCATACCAATATATTGAGCTCCTTGGCCAGCAAAAATAAATGCTACTTTTCCCATAACCTTCTCCTCTATTGCTCAGAAACAATTATATTTTTACAGGCACTTTTCATTATATCTTCAGCTTCAGTAAACATTTCTTCAATTATTTCCTTACAGCTTTGTTTCTTATTTATAAGTCCTGCAATTTGACCTGCCATAACAGAACCATTCTCTACATCTCCATCTCTTGCAGCCTTAGGAAGACTTCCTCTTCCCAATTCCTCCAAGTCCTCCAATGAGGCATTTTCCTTCTCAAGCAATTGATATTGTCTTGAAAGCTTATTTCTTAGTACTCTTACTGGATGTCCTGTAGGTCTTCCAGTAACAGCTGAATCTATATCTTTTGCTCCAATTACTTTATCCTTATAATTTTCGTGTACTGTGCATTCATCAGCTACAAGGAATCTTGTTCCAACTTGAATTCCTGATGCTCCAAGCATAAAAGCAGCTGCAACGCCTCTTCCATCACCAATTCCTCCTGCTGCTATAACAGGTATGTTAACTGCATCAACTATTTGAGGAACACTAACCATAGTTGTAAGTTCTCCAATATGTCCTCCAGCTTCACAACCTTCCATAACTACTGCATCGGCTCCTGCTCTTTCCATTCTCTTAGCTAAAGCTACAGATGCAACAACAGGAATAACCTTTATTCCATGTGCCTTCCACATTTCTATATACTTTCCTGGGTTTCCAGCACCAGTAGTTACTACTTTAACTCCTTCTTCACAAACAAGCTTTGCTAAATCATCCGCATTAGGACTCAAAAGCATTATATTTACTCCAAAAGGTTTATCAGTAAGGGCCTTAGCCTTTCTAATTTCATCCCTAACTACTTCCACTGGAGCATTGGCTCCAGCAATAAGGCCTAAGCCTCCAGCATTAGAAACTCCAGCTGCCAAAGAGCTATCAGCTATCCAGGCCATTCCACCTTGAATAATTGGATACTTTATTCCAATCATGTCACAAAATACGGACTTTATCATAGTTTGCCTCCTTTGCTTGGTACACCTCTAGTAATCTATTTCTCGCCAGTTTTTTCTTCAACGTATTTAACTGCATCTTCAACGGTTTTTATACTTTCAGCATCTTCAATTTGAATTGAAAACTCTTCTTCTAGCTCTATTATTATTTGGAATAAATCAAGTGAATCTACTCCTAAATCTTCAAAGCTTGTTGTTAATTCTACTTCTGACTCCTCTACTCCTAATTGATCAACTATTACCTTTTTTATTTTTTCAAATACCATTTTAAAATTCCTCCATTATAAATTATTTTTCTTTTTTCGACTTATTTTGATTATCAAAGTATTAAATATTCCATTCCACTAGACATGCAGACCAGGTAAATCCTGCTCCGAAGGCAACTAATATTAATTTATCGCCTTTTTTTATAAGTCCTTTTTCATTCATTTCAGCTAAGGCTATAGGGATGCTGGCTGCTGAAGTGTTTCCATACTTATCAAGATTAATATAAAACTTTCCTTCAGGTGCTTTAAGTTTTTTTACAGCATACTCTATAATTCTTACATTAGCTTGGTGAGGTATAACGTATTTTATATCATCCATAGTTAAGCCACTATCCTTTAGTACCTTATCTATAGCTTCAATAACTATACTGCTGGCAAATCTAAACACTTCTTTGCCATCCATATGAAGCTTAATATTCTCAATTTCTTCTGGTTTTACAAGAGGGTTCTTTACAGGCACGCAGGTAATACCTAAGTATCCTGCTTTATTTCCTTGTGCTCCTGTGAATATTGAACTTACTCCTTTTTCATCACTTTCAGCAAGTACTGCAGCACCAGCTCCATCTCCAAATAAAACACAGGTACTCCTATCAGTCCAATCAGTTATCTTAGAAAGTACTTCAGCACCTATCACAAGTACTTTTTTGCACTCTCCTGTTTTTATAAACTGGGCTCCTATTCTTAAAGCATATACAAATCCTGAACAAGCAGCAGAAATATCAAAGCAGGATGCATTTACAGCACCAATTTTATCTTGAACAAAACATGCTGTTGAAGGACTCAATGCATCTGGAGAAGAAGTTGATAAAATAATCATATCTATCTCTTCAGGTTTAGTATCTGACATTTTAAGAGCCTTCATAACTGCCTTAGCAGCCAAATCTGAAGTATTTTCTCCTTTTGAAATTCTTCTTTCCTTTATACCAGTTCTTGTGGTTATCCACTCATCACTGGTATCCACAATTTTAGATAAATCATCGTTAGTCATTATATTATCAGGAATACCGCTTCCTATTCCTATGATTTTAACTTCTTTCATCTTTTTCTCCTTTTTAGACTTTATTCTCCTTCTTACCTTGAGGTAAATGATATTTTTCTTTAAAAAAGTTATTGAGCTTTTCAAGTGCTTTTACAAGCACCTGCTCTTCTTCCTCTGTAATATCCTCAATTGTAGCCTTTATCATATCCATATGAAACTTGTTATGAATTCTATAAGCAAGCTTTCCTCTTTTGTTAAGCTGAATTAGAACTACTCTTCTGTCTTCTTCAGCTCTTCTTCTTTCAACATAACCCTTCTTTACAAGATTATTAATTGCTATAGTGAGAGTACCTACTGTTATATCTAAATCTGCGGCAACCTCAGACATAGTTCTTGCTGAGTACATGCCAATGGCTTCAATTGTATGTATTTCGGTAATTGATAAATCACTAAATTCTCCTTCACTTAAAGCCTTTTGTTCAATTGATATTAGATCATTAAAATTTTCTACTAATAGTTCATTTAGAATATTAAAAGTTTTATCCATACGTATTGTATAAACCTCCTCTCACTATGTAATAATATATTTGTGGAAAACAATTAACTATTTTTGACCATCAAATATTTTGATAATCAAAGTATATAAAAAAAATAAACCGCTGTCAATATACTTTCCATAAATTTCATAATTGTATATTGTTACACAGCGATTCATAATTAAAGCATATAAATAATTTAAAGCTTGCTAATTTCTCTTCTAATCCAGTCCAATACAGTTACAACTGTTCTATTTCTTACCTTTTGTCTATCTCCACTAAGATTTAACTTTTTAACTTCCACTTTTCCTCTAATATAAAGTCCAACATAAACTAAACCTACAGGCTTATCTTCTGTTCCTCCTCCTGGTCCAGCTATTCCAGTTACAGAAACACCTATGTCCGTCCCTGCGGCTTTTGCTATGCCTTCTGCCATTTCTCTTGCTGTTTCCTCACTCACTGCACCAAAGCTATCCAGAGTTTCTTCTTTTACGCCTAGGTATTTCATTTTAGCTTCATTGCTGTAGGTTACAACACCTTCAAGATAGGATGCAGATATTCCAGGATAATTAATAAGCCTACCAGATAGCATCCCTCCCGTACAGGATTCTGCAGTAGAAATTGTAAGTTTTTTATTCACTAAAAGTTCGCCTACTACATCTTCAAGTGTAGTTTCACCTACTGCATATATATCCTCACCCAATATATTTCTTATTTCTCTTTCCATAGGTTCAATAAGCCTTTTTGCTTCTACCATATTTTCAGCCTTAGCAGTAATTCTTAAAGTAACCTCGCCTTCTTTAGCATAAGGAGCTACAGTAGGATTACTTTGATTATCAATTATATGGGCAATTTTTTCTACCATGTGCCCTTCACCAATACCACATATCCTTAACACTTTAGATACTAGAATACTATCTTGGTATTTTTCAAGATAGGGTACTACATAATTTTCGAACATAGGCTTCATTTCTCTTGGTGGTCCAGGTAAAAGCACTAAAATCTTATCGCCTTCCTTAAGAATACATCCTGGTGCAGTACCATTTGGGTTAGGTAAAACAACCGAACCTTCTGGCATATAAGCTTGTTTTTTATTATTTTCACTAACTTCTCTGCCTTGTTTTTCAAAATACTGTGTTAACATAAGATATGATTCTTCGTGTAAAATAAGTTTTCGATTAAAATACGCCGCAGCTGTTTCCTTTGTAAGGTCATCCTTTGTAGGCCCAAGTCCTCCAGTTGCTATAATAAGTTCCACCCTGCTAAATCCAAGTGCAAGGGAATCTTTAAGTCTGGCTGAATTGTCCCCTACTGCGGAATGATAATAAACACCAATTCCTAAATCTGCTAGCCTTCTTGCTATGTACTGAGCATTGGTATTTACAATATCGCCCATTAATACTTCTGTCCCTACTGCCATTATTTCAGCTTTCATTAGTATCACTCTCCAATTATTTAAAAATCTGCTACTCTTATTTTATCACTAATTTAGATTGTTATCTCTTCTCTGCCTTAATATGATTATTATATGCATCAATATGGGTCAGCTTAATAGTACCATCCTGTTTAAAATCAAGGATTACAGTTTCATCTACAAATTTAGTTCTAAATTTTATTTTATCCATGGCTACGTCTGTAGCTACCATTTCGTATTTATAAAGAACATCATACCTTTTAGGTATAGTTAGATAAATCTTACCTTCTTCTATGGATAAACTTAATTGAACATCACTGCATGAATTAAAATCTCCAGTTATAACATTTTTAAGGCTAGTTGGTACTTCCTTCGCTTCATATCTCTTAGAATTATCTACCTTCTCCCCAAAAACAATCTTAGCTATATCATCGCTAATTTTTTCTATAGGCGTCAAGTTAAAATTACTAAGCACAATGATTGCCAGGTCATCCTCCACATATCTGCTAAAAAAACTTACATAACCATTTACATCACCAAAATGATACATTTTTTTCTTTTGTATACTATTAAAACATTGCAGCTCACAGAACCAGTCAAAACCACAAGCTCCATTACATATATTAAACATCTTGTCCAATTGTTTTTTACTGACTAACTTTTCTGTATACAGGGCTTTATGCCAAATATACAAATCTTCCACAGTAGAATACAACCCATAGGTACCTTTTGCTATGCTCATATCAATAAAATCAGCATGCTTAAGATTTTTCCATATAGTGTAACCTTCAGCATAATTTTTAATTATTGCTTTTCCATCATCGCACCCAGTATTCTCCATGCCTAAGGGTTCAAAAATATTATGCTTTAAGAATTCTTCATAGGAAGTAATGCTTACCTTTTCAATTAAGTATGCTAAAATAGTATAATTTGAGTTTGAGTATTCGAATTTTGTGCCTGGCTCAAAATTTAAAGGTAGATTCTTAAATAAATTTATAGTTGATTCAAGAGTTGTAGGAAGTCTCATTGTCTTAGTCCAATATTGAGGATCACAAACAAAATCCTTAATCCCACTTGTATGGTTTAATAACTGTTGTATAGTTATTTTGCTGCCACTAGGAAAGTCCACTATATATTTACTTAATGAATCAGTTAAAGATATCTTGCCCTGCTCCTCTAATTGCAGCACAGCCATGGCAGTAAATGCTTTTGTTAAAGATCCAATTTTAAATTTAGTGCATCTGGTGTTTTTCACGTCATACTGATGACAAGCATACCCATAGCCCTGATTTATTAACTTTTCACCTTTATAACCCACCAATATTGAGCCACTAAAATATCCATTTACAGCTAGTTCATCCATGTATGTACTTACCAAGTCTTTAAGTTTACAGCAATTGTAAACTGAATCCCCCATTTTAATTACCTCACTTTTTTCCATACCTAATAAACAACTACGAGTCCCATAAGCTTTGCCAAAGAAGCTGCTTGAAAAGCTGATACTACTGCTCCATTCAAATCCTCAATTCTTACGCCCATTCCTTCTATATCGCAAGTAGTAAAATCCATTCCACCAAGCTTAGTTCCTGACATTTGCCCTTGAATCAAGCTGCACTTATCAAAGTTGACTTTTATAAAATTACATTTTTGAAAGTCTGAACCTTTAAGCTCACATTCCTCAAAACTTACCTGTTTGCAATCAGAAAATCTAAAAAATGAAAACTGTCCATTACATTCTTTAAAACTAACATTTCTAAGTGTGGTCTCACTCATATTTATACCTACAAGTTTGCAGTTTACAAACTCTGCCCTATGAATAACAGCTTCACTGAGACAAGCGTTTGATAAATCACAGTTTTCAAATCTAACATCAGTGATTTCTATCTTATTAAATTCAGAATCTCTTAACACAGCATTTCTAAAAAGCATTTGATTAATACTTAAATTATCCACTTCAGCATTATTATGACAAAAATCTCTCACAATGCCTTGCGATATCTCCCCCTCTTCGTTTTTATATATATTTAATAGATCTATTTCTTTTAAATCATAAGGTAATTTAGGTTTTTCAACTTTAATTTTATTTATAGTATCTTTCATCCATTCATCCCTCGTTTAATAATACATTTTATTTATAACATTAATTCTATCACAAAACTTTTATTTTATGTCAACATTTTGTAAATATTTAACAATTTGTTTCTATACTGCTGTTTTTTGCTTAAAAATTAATATAGTAAAAGTTATTATTGAATTTATAAAATGTATACTATTTCAATTGGTAATAGATAATATTACCAGCATATTAAAAACTAAAATGGTTAACATAATATCAGAGAACAGATAAAGATTAAGCCAAAGCTTGTATGTATTCTTGTTGAATATATATGGGTGGGTCTAGATTGTATGTACCTTAGTAATAATTTATATACAATCAGATAGATTCTATATAGTTAGGAAAAGTGTTATTATGGTCGGATTTGAAAATCTTATCATAATAATACTCCAACTTATTATATAGGGTTCAGCTAACATCATATAAGGTGTTGTAGTGATGTTATATAGCCGTGAGGTTATATAGGGTTGTGTAAATATTTTATATGGTGGAACGAACCATTATTATAAGTAATGATTTGTTTATATATAGTCGAAAGATTATATATATATGATAAATTATTTATAATAGTGCTAGTTATATCTTTTATCTGTTCTTTTATATTTTTCTCATGGCTGCTCTTTACTGCCAGCATCAATATCCATTTAATACACTTGACATTTTAAACATATTTCTTTAAAATTTTGATTATCAAACTATTTGATTTTCAAATAAATATTAAAGAAAGCAGGCGAAAATATTGAAGTTACCTGAATTAACTATTGGTAATATAAAAGCATTAGTTCCAATTATCCAAGGCGGAATGGGTATTGGGGTTTCACTCCATAAGTTAGCTGCTGCTGTAGCTGCTGAAGGAGGTATAGGTATAATATCTGGTGCTCAACCTGGGTTTGCTGAACCTGATTTTATAAAAAATACTTTAGGAGCTAATCTCAGAGCATTAAAAAATGAAATAAGATTGGCAAAAGAAAAATGTAAAAATGGTATAATCGGAGTTAACCTTATGGTTGCTACAAATGGTTATGCAGAGTATGTTAAAGCCGCTATAGAAGCAAAAGCTGATTTAATAATATCCGGGGCTGGACTTCCTTTAGAGCTTCCAAAATTAACTCAAGGAAGTGATATAAAAATAGCACCTATAGTATCCTCTGCAAAAGCAATTTCAGTAATTTGCAAGATGTGGGAAAAAAGGTACAATGCTACTCCAGACATGGTTATTGTAGAAGGCCCAGAAGCTGGTGGACACTTAGGCTTTTCTAAAAATGATGAGCTGCTTAATAAACCTTCTGCTCTAGAACAAATTGTAGTTGAGGTAAAACAGGCGCTTAATACCTTCGAAAATAAATATAATAAAAGTATACCAGTAATTGCTGCAGGAGGCATTTTTGACGGAAAAGATATTGCAAAGTTTTTAAGTCTTGGTGCAAGTGGTGTGCAAATGGCTACGAGATTTGTTGCTACTGAAGAATGTGATGCTGATGAAAATTATAAAAAAGCTTATGTAGAAGCTAAAAAAGAAGATATTCAGATTGTAGTAAGCCCTGTAGGAATGCCTGGAAGAGCTATTAGAAATAAATTTATAGAAAAAGTAGAGGGTGGCTCTCAAAAAGTAAAGTGTCTTTATAACTGCTTAAAGCCTTGTGACCCTAAGAGTACACCTTATTGCATCTCCGAAGCTTTAATTAATGCTAGGGAAGGTAATGTAGATGATGGATTAATCTTCTGTGGAAGTAACGTGTACAGAATTGATAAAATAGTTCCAGTTAAGGAATTAATTCATGAACTAGTTACTGAAGCTGAATTAAACTATAGAGGAATTGATAGTATATCAATATAATTATTTCTAAAAGAGAGGTTTCATATAAATGTAACCTCTCTTTTAATTTGCCTTGAGTTCACGAATTTTTTACAAGTAAATACACAGTTTTACATTTAATATGTTGAATTCCATTTTTTATATGATATAATTATAATTGTATTTAATTAAACGACAATTATAACCAGAATATCCATAACTTAATAAAGGCAAACTTGTCTAAAGGCAAGGACGCAAAGCCATGGATCTAAAGGATTTACTCCCATGATTGCCAGGTTGCTAAGTTAGTGCTGCTATAATAGATAGCCTTTCTTAGGCTGTCTATTTTTTTATTTATGACGGCTTTAATAGACAGGAGGAAACGTAATGTATAAAAATGTACATATCATTGGGGTGGGAACTTATCATCCCAAAAGACAGTTAGATAATGAGTATTTTATTGAACACTTTAAAGAATATAAGCTTGAAAGTCATGCTGAAGCTCTTATGGACAAGCTAGGAAGAGAAACACGAACTCTTGCAGAAGAAGGTGAAACCAGTGTCACAATGGCTGTAGAGGCTGCAAAAACGGCACTTACTAATTCAAATATCTCTTCCTCTGAGATAGATATGATCATCTCAGTATCAGATACTCCAGAATATCTGTCACCATGCTGTGCACTGTTAATTAAAAATAAGCTTATGGCTTATAATGCCTCTTCAGTATTCGATGTAAACTGTAATTGCATTGGTATGATAACAGGCATGGATATCGCCGCAAGATATTTGAAAACAGACATGAAGTATAATAAAGTGCTGGTAGTAGGCTCACTTCTTATAAGCCCTTTGGCTAGAAAAGATGATATGGTGGCCTATGGCTGCTCCGCTGATGGCGCTGCAGCAGTTATCTTAGAAAGAAGAGAAGAATCTGAGGAAAGAGGAGTGCTTGGCTCCAGAATGTATACCGATGATTCCTATCACTGGTCTATAACAATGCCTGCTTGTGGAATGTCGAATATACCTGATGACAGTATAGATCCAGAAGATAAAAAAATGCTTTGGAAGCCCTTTGATTTTAGCTTTCTTTCTGAAAAATGGACTGAGACTATAACAAAGCTTTTAGCTGAACATAATTATAAGCCTAAAGATGTATGTCATTATCTTATGTCTCAATTTTCAAGAGCTGATTTAGAGCTGACTGTTTCAAGACTTGGTGCCGATATGGATAAAGCTATTTTTGTAGGCACAAAATATGGCTATACAGGTTGTACAAGCCCTATAATGGCACTAGATGACAGGCTTAAACAAGAAAAATTCAATAAAGATGACTTAGTCATATTTTGTTCCGTTGCTTCAGGATACACTATAGGAGCATTACTTTACAAATGGTAATTATTTCAGAGAGGTGAAAACTATCATGGAACTTAATACAAGTACTATAACCAAATATCAAAAAAATACTTTAAAGTTTGTATTAATAGTCTATTCTATTAGCGCGTTTCTTGCAGCTTTTATGTTTATAGGAATGAAGTTTCTTGGCTTCTATCCTGAAGTGAACATAGCTTTATTAGGTATGCTTTGCATTTTAATAATATTGGAGTTGACTACCTTTAAAATTATGTATGGAAAAGCTGTAAAAAATGGATCACTAAATAATAAAGCCTTAAAAGCACTAAAAAATATCATACTTGCATTTTCTTATATAAATTATATTTATATATGTTTAGTAATTCCCTCAAAAGAATTATGGATAAGCGTTTTTTATTTTATAATACTTGGGGCTCTATTTTTAGATAACAAAATGAATATTTTTTCAATAATTCTAAGCATAATTTCTCAAGTAATAGTATTTACATTAAATCCGCAAACACTTCCTGGCGAATTTTTCTTAAGAGAATTAATAGTTAGAATCGTTGTAATTGGCTTAGCCTCATTTGGTATAATAATTTTCACATCCTTTGCATCAAAGCTGCTTAATAGCATTGAAAAGAATGAAAATGAACTAAAGAAAAGTAATGATAATATAAACAATATGTTTAAGAAAACCTCTGAATTTTCCGTATCACTACTTAGTTCAAGTGAGGCCTTAGCAGCAATATCAGAAGAAGAAAGCTCTTCTTTAGAAGAAATAGCAAATGCAAGCCATGTAGTTGCTCAAGATGCAGATAGAATGCTTGAGGATACTACTAAAAATAGTGAAATTCTTAGTGAACTTTTAAATAAAAATGAAGCTATTTCCGCTAAAATTAAGTCTACTGAAGATAAATCTATTGATTTAATAGGCATATCAAACCAGAACGAAGAGGCTCTTAACGAAACTTTAAATATAATTAGCGGCATAAAAAGCAGTATAGAAACTACCTTTGATGCCACAAAAGTTCTTGAAGAAAAATCCCGTCAAATTGACGAAATACTTCTTATTATAAGACAAATATCAGAGCAAACAAATCTCCTTGCATTAAACGCTTCTATTGAAGCTGCCAGGGCTGGTGAATTTGGAAAGGGCTTTGCTGTAGTTGCAGAAGAAATTCGAAAGTTAGCTGAAAATACAAGTAAATCTCTTAATGAAGTTTCTTCAATTACTAATGAGTTTAAAGTAAGAGTAAACGAAGTAGAAGATTTAATGGTTCAAAATACTGAAAAAATTAACTATGGTGATAATATACTAAATGATGCTGTTAATAATGTTAAAGATATGATAGATGGTCTTAAAAATTCAGGTAACAGCATTAAAGAAATAAATGACTTAATTCATTCTCTATTAGACAAAACACAAAACGTTGTTTCCTTCAACTCCAACATTTCTGAAACAACTAAAAATACTATTACTAATTTTAATATGGTTTTTGAATCTATACATCAAAATGCAGCTATGAGTGAGGAATTGACCAGCAGTGCTGAAAATCTGAAAGCTATAGCTGTAGAAATGAACAAACTAATTCACAATTAATTTGCTATATACAATTTTCCCCCTTTAAGCCCATCTCGTATAATATATTGATATATGAGATGAGCTTTTTTTATATTCTATACCTCTAAGGACTGAACATATTCATCAATAGCTTGAGCTACTATTTTTGACACTCTTACAGCTTCTACAACTGTCCTTGCCCCAGTTACTACATCTCCAGAAGCAAAAACTCCTTCTCTAGTAGTTCCACCAACTTCATTTGTCTCAATTAGTCCTTTTTCAGTTACCTCTATACCTTTTGTATTTGATACTATGTTTGCTCTAGGGCCTTGTCCAATTGCTAATATAACTGAATCTACTTTAAAGATTTCTTCAGTACCTTCTAAGACTTTTATTTTTCTTGTACCCTGTTGTTCTTCTACCTCTGTCTTAATATACTTTACGCCTTCATCAACAAACTCAATTGGTGCTTTATAAAATTCAAATCTTACTCCATCAGCTTTTGCATATTCTACTTCAACAGGTTCTGCTTCAATGCCCTCTGGGCCTCCTCTGTACATTATAAAAACCTCTCTTGAACCATTTCTTAGTGCTGTTCTTGCAACATCCATGGCTACATTTCCCGCTCCAATAATGCACACTCTTCTTCCCAAATTATAAGATTTTGGATTTTTTAGATAGTCGATTGCATAATGAACATGTCCAAAGGTTTCTCCTTTTATTCCTATGGCTGTTGCCTTCCATACCCCTGTGCCTATAAAGATAGCTTTATACCCGTCTCTAAAAATATCATCCACAGTAATAGATGAACCTATTAGTGTGTTAGGCCTAATTTTGATACCCATACTAATTAGCTTTTCCTTAAGCTTTTCTAGAACACTTTTAGGAAGCCTAAACTCAGGTATTCCATATCTTAAAACACCGCCTATATTATCATGAGCTTCAAAAATTGTAATATTATAGCCTTTAGCTGCTAGTATAAATGCTATGCATATTCCTGCTGGTCCTGATCCTATTATAGCTATTTTCTTACCATTACGACTTATGACTTCTGTATTTATAAAATTTAAGTAATAGTCGGAAATATAATTCTCTATTGCGCTTATTTGAACAGGATTATTCTTTTTACCTAAAACACAATGCCCCTCACATTGTTTTTCGTGTGGACATACTAAAGAGCATACCACTGATAGTGGATTATTATTAAAAAGCTTTTCCCCCGCTTCTAATATTTCACCTTGTAAAAACATTTCAATGACTTCATTAATAGGAGTATTTACTGGACATCCACTTTTACAATTTGGCTTTTTACAATTTAAACATCTTTTAGCTTCTTTAATGACAAATTCACCCATGCTATGTTTCCTCCTATCCCTAAAATAAAAAAGCTGCAGGTGGATTACTGCTAGTTAAATCCATCTACAGCTTGTTCACAGCTATAATTTTATACTCTTTATAGCAGTCAATCATTTATTATAATTATTTGTCTATTTCTCGGGAAATAATTTTATTAATGCCTTAATTGCAAGAAATATAATAAGTAATACTACAAAAATTCCGCCCATTCCCGCAAATAGTACTTTTAACGCTTCATTAAAATTTGATAATGCTGCACCGTTCATCTATGCCACCTACCTTATATACCTAAAATTTGATTAGGTTTAATATTAATCCACCAGCAATAACTGATGCTATTTGTCCTGCTACATTGGCTCCAACTGCATGCATTAATATAAAGTTTTGATTGTCTTCCTTTTGAGCCATTTTTTGAATTACTCTAGCTGACATAGGGAATGCTGATATTCCAGCAGCACCTACCATTGGATTAACCTTATGCTTAAGGAATAAATTAAGGAATTTTGCAAAAAGAACTCCTCCAATAGTGTCGAAAATAAATGCACATAATCCAAGCGCAATTACTATGCCAGTTTTAACAGTAACGAAGTTTTCTGCTGTCATAGAAGCTGCAATTGTTATTCCAAGTAATAGTGTAATAATGTTTACAAGTTCGTTTTGTGCAGTTTTTGATAACTTTTCTAATACTCCACATTCTCTTATTAGGTTTCCAAACATTAAAAATCCTACTAGAGATACTGAAGTCGGAGCTATAAGTCCTGCAATTACAGTAACTACTATTGGAAATAATATTTTTGTTCTCTTAGAAATATTTTCAGCCTTATAAGGCATTCTTATCATTCTTTCCTTCTTAGTTGTAACTAGTTTTATAGCAAAAGGCTGTATAACTGGTACTAATGACATATAAGAATATGCTGCTACAGTAATTGGTGCTATAAGACTACTTTTAAAGTAGTTAGCTACAAATATTGAAGTAGGTCCATCTGCTGCTCCTATAATACCTATTGATGCTGCATCCTTTAAATCAAATCCTAAAAGTGCTGCTACGCATATAGTAAAGAATATTCCAAATTGAGCAGCTGCTCCAAATAGAAGCATAAAAGGATTAGAAAGAAGTGGTCCGAAGTCTATCATAGCTCCTATTCCTATAAATAGAAGGAGTGGAAACATTTCTGTTGATATTCCACCTTTAAATAGGAAATCCAAAATACCCTCTACTGGTGTTCCATTTAAAGATTGTGTTATAGCTCCTGACATTGGTATATTTACAAGAATCGCACCAAATCCCATAGGCAATAATAGTGCAGGTTCAAAATCCTTAGCTATTGCTAAGTATATTAGTACTGCTCCAATACACCACATTACTATTTGCTTTATGGTAATTGAAGTAATACCAGCTAATAAAAAACTCATTATTGTAATCCTCCCTTGTATTCATCATATTGCTTAGTAATAGCACTCTTATGTTTTCCGCTTTAATTAACAGTCCCTGATATAATCAAATAATTAAGCTATTTGAACAAGAGCATCTCCAGCGTTTACAGAATCGCCTTTAGCTACTGATACTGCAGTAACAGTTCCATCTACTGGTGATACTATTTCATTTTCCATCTTCATAGCTTCAAGTACTACTAATAATTGTCCTTTTTTAATTACATCTCCAGGCTTAACAGCAACATTTACAATATTACCAGGCATTGGAGCATCTATTTTTTGTCCCCCTGCATTTTGTACTGGAGCACTAGTACGTACTGGAGCTTCTTTTTCTACCACAGAAGTAGCTGCTTCTCCTGTTACCTCTTCTATTTCTACTTCATAAGCTTTTCCGTTTAACTTTATAACATACTTTTTCATATCTTTTAAACACCCTCCTGTAATTCTATATTATTTAATTCTAGTAATCCTTGAAATATGAAAATGTGAATCTGGCTTATCTTCACCAGCCATAGCAGCTGCTGCTAAAGCTACAACAATTCTATCCTCTTCATCAATCTCTAGGCTTACTCTATTTTCGTCACTGCTTTGAGCTGCCTGCTTTACTACCTCTTCTGATTTTTCTTCATTACCAAAAAGTCTCTTAAAAAAATCTGATATTGCCACTGTTTTCACCACCTTATATACATTACATAGTTACAGTAATATAATGTATTTTTTCTGAGCTGTCACCTGAAGCTTCATTAGTCTTTGGGTTTAGCCTATCTTCAAAGAATTTCCTAGCAACCTGAGGAAATAATATATAGGATAATAAATCTTCTGTAGAAGTAGCTAAATCACCAATTTCAGCTCTGTACTTTTCTATTTCTGGCTCTAATAAATCTGCTGGCCTAACAGTGATTATCTCCTCATCACCAATAATCTTTTGTTTAACTTCTTCATTAATTGGTGCTGGTGATCTTCCATATAGTCCTCTAACATATTCCTTTATTTCTTTTGGTACCATCTTATATCTTTCACCAGCTAATATATTAAACACTGCTTGTGTTCCAACCATTTGGCTAAGTGGAGTAACAAGTGGTGGAAAACCTAAGTCTTCTCTTACTCTTGGAATTTCTCTAAGTACAGCCTCGTATTTATCCTCTGCACGTTGAGCCTTTAGCTGTGATAAAAGGTTTGAAAGCATTCCTCCTGGAACTTGATAGGATATAGTCTTTGGTTCAACATCCATAACCTTAGGATTTAGTATGCCATTTTCTCTGTACTTTTCTTTTATAGGTTTAAAATAATCAGCAATTTCTCCTAATAGGTTAGTATCAAGTTTAGGGTCTCTATCACTTTCCTTTAGGGTAAGTACTAGTGATTCTGTAGCTGGCTGTGAAGTACCTTCAGCAAAAGGTGAAATTGCAGTATCAATTATGTCAATCCCTGCTTCTACAGCCTTTAGATAGGTCATTGATGCAATTCCACTTGTACTATGAGTGTGCAACTCTAAAGGAATACTTACAGTTTCCTTTAATCTCTTAACAAGCTCATAAGCGGAAAATGGTGTAAGTATGCCGGCCATATCCTTTATACAAATTGAATCTGCGCCAAGGCTTTCCATCTTCTTTGACAGCTCTACATAGTAATCTATAGTATGAATCTTACTAGTAGTGTAGCTAATTGCACATTGGCAATGCGCTCCAGCCTTTTTAATTGCCTTGATTGAAGTTTCTAGATTTCTTGTATCATTTAATGCATCAAAAACTCTAATTATGTCTATTCCATTTTCAACGGATTTCTTTATAAATTCCTCAACTACATCATCTGCATAATGCTTATATCCTAAAAGATTTTGTCCCCTTAAAAGCATTTGAAGTTTGGTATTCTTAGCAACTTTTCTTATTGCTCTAAGCCTTTCCCATGGATCTTCATTAAGAAAACGCAAACAAGCATCAAAGGTTGCTCCTCCCCATACTTCTAATGCATTATATCCAACTCTGTCCATTTTCTCTAGTATAGGCAATATTTCATCAGTTCTTAATCTTGTAGCTATTAGAGACTGATGTCCATCTCTTAATGATGTCTCTGTTATTTTAACTGGATTCACTATCTTTACCTCCTCATAACCTTATAAAGATTACAAATCTTTATAGTACTATTATTCCTTAAGTTCCTCATAATTCCACTAAAGCTATACTATCTATGTTAACGCATCAACTGGAAATAATCAATTGCCATGGATTCAATCTTATCAATTAGCTCATTAACCCCATGTGCCCTTGATCTCCCACATGCAAATGCATTATTATCACATAATAAGCATTTTCTTGGGCTTATTCCTAAGTCCTCCCTAGAAATTTGCCTTCCCTTAGCATCCAAAACATCAAAATCATACAATCTTCCTAAAGGATGATTTTCCTCAATTGAGGTTGTTAACTCCTTTATCAAAGCTGCTGATATATCAAACACAGCTAAATACTCTGGGCCACTATTTTTAATAAATTCCTTTTCATACAGCATATGAATTGGATATTCATTTATTTTTTGCTTAAAAACAAGCAAACCTTCATCATATATCTGTTTTACAAGGGAGTTATACTTTACGGGTCCAGGTATATTTAGTTTATAAGATACAACTGTGCTACCATACTTGTCTAGCAAATAGTGCTGATTATTAACTCTTATTTCTCTTGCTCTTAAAATGTCATCTAAAGTTTGTTCTTCACCTTTAAAGTATAAGCTCACCTTATAACCCTCCTAAATTTCATAGGATTTATAGCAAATTTGTATGTTATAAATCCTATTTCAGTTAAATAGCTTATATGCTTCTTATTTTACTTTTCTTACAACATCAATGATGCTTCCGTCTCTATATTCAACTACTGCGATTACTTGATTTTCATACTGAATTTTGTCCGGAGTTCCTACTATTTTATAAGCTTTTTCCTTTAGTTCTTCAATAGTATAAACAGGAACACTTAGGTTCTTAAAGTTTTCAATTAAGTCTGTTCTTCTTGGGTTAATTGCAATACCTATTTCTGTAACAAGTACATCAATACTTTCACCTGGTGTAATAACTGTATTTACAGAATCAACAACACAAGGTATTCTTCCACGAATTAATGGAGAAACAATCACAGTTAGCTTTGCACAAGCTGCAGTGTCACAGTGTCCACCAGAAGCTCCTCTTAAAACGCCATCAGATCCTGTCATAACATTTACATTAAAATTTGTGTCTATTTCTAAGGCTGATAGCACAACAACATCTAACTTATTTGCAATGCAGCCTTTGTTATGTGGATTAGCATAGAAAGAAGCATCTATTTCATGATGCATTGGATTCTTGCCAATTGAAGCTACTGCACTTAAATCAAAGCCTTGTACATCAAAGATATTTTTAATTAGTCCTTCTTCATGCATCTCTACCATAGGCTTAGTTATTCCACCAAGGGCAAAGCTAGCTTTGATATCTCTTTTTATCATTTCTTCTCTAATAAATCTGCTTACAGCAAGTGATGAGCCACCAGTTCCTGTTTGGAAGGAAAAGCCATCCTTAAAATATCCAGATTCAATTATAACTTTGCTTGCATATTCTGCAATTAATAATTCCTTTGGATTTTTAGTATATCTTGTAGCACCAGAAGCTATTCCCGCAGGATCACCTATTTTGTCTATCTTAACCACATAATCAACATTTGTTTGTGGGATACTTGCAGGCATATTTGGAAAATCAACTAAGCAATCTGTTATTATAATTACTTTGTCTGCATATTGGGCATCTACCTTTGCATAACCTAATGAGCCGCAGTTTGCATTTCCTCCTGTACCACTTGCATTACCGTATTCATCACAGGATGGAGCTCCTAAAAAGGCAACATCTACTTTTATCTCGCCAGCTTCTACTGCCCTAGCTCTTCCACCATGGGATCTTATTATTACTGGCTCTTTCATTAGCCCATTTGATATTTCTTCAGCAAGTGCGCCTCTTAGTCCACTTGTTGTGATGCTTGTAATTACACCATTCTTAATGTGTTCAATTAATGGCTTATGTATACCAGCTAGAGAACTAGATGCAAGCTTTATATCCTTAATTCCAAGCTTTGCAATAGTATCCACAACCATATTTAATATATAATCACCTTCTCTAAAGTGATGGTGAAAAGAAATAGTCATTCCATCTTTTAATCCACTTTTTACTATAGCTTCTTCTATACTTTCAAGCAGTTTGCTTTCTCCAGGAATAACTGGTTTAACTTTAGGAGTTGTTTTTGTTATTTCTTCGTCCATAGAAAATGGCTTTTCATAAAGCTTTCTTGATTTTATAATTTCTTCTGGAATTTCTCTTCCTAAACTATTTTTCATAGCTCTCGCCCTCCTTGTATAAGCCTACAGCACTTGCTAGTTGTAATACTCTTTCTGCTCTGTCAACTATAGGTTTGTCTATCATTTTTCCGTTTAATGATATAACTCCCAAACCTTTTTCTTCTGCTTCCTTAGCAGCTCTCTTAACATCTATAGACTTCTTTATTTCTTGAGGAGTAGGTGCATATATCTCATGGACTGGTTTTATTTGTCTTGGGTTTATAACTGACTTTCCATCAAAACCAAGCTGCTTAATTAATTCTACTTCTCTTCTAAAGCCCTCTTCATTATCAACATCTGAATAAACTGTATCTAAGGCATATATTCCAGCCGCTCTAGCTGCTATAACTATTTGAGTTCTTGCCCCTAATAGCTCCATACCGTCTGGATATCTCTTAGTTTTCATGTTAGTAACATAATCTTCTGCTCCAAGTGCTATTCCTATAAGCCTTTTACTAGCAGTTGCAATTTCGTAGGCATTTATTACTCCAACTGGGCTTTCTATAGCAGCCATCATCCTAGTACTTCCTACTTCTCTTCCAATTTTTCTTTCTACTTCTTCAATAATAGCTTCTACTGCATGAATATCTTCTTTACTATCAGTTTTAGGAAGTCTTATTACATCAACTCCAGCTCTTACCATAGCTTCAATATCTGGTCTTCCAAAAGGAGTATCTAATGAATTTATTCTTACTACTAATTCAGTATTGCCATAGTCTATTGTCTTTATTGCATTATATACAAGAAACCTAGCGGAATCCTTTTCAGTTATTGCCACAGCATCCTCTAAGTCAAACATTATTGAGTCTGCTCCGTAAATATATGCATCTTTAACCATTCCAGCATTGCTACCTGGAAGAAACATCATAGTTCTTCTTAAACGTTCCATTATTCAAGCACCTCCCAGTCATAGTTCTCTTTCATACCAGCTGCTCTACATGCAGCACATTGAACTCTAGCCTTTATTGTACAATCTAATGCACCCTTATCATTAGCTATTACTCTGGCATTTTCTATTTTCATTGCTTCTAAAGTCTCTTTTATAACTTTTCTTACTTGTTTTCCAAATTGCTTTTCCACACTGCTGCTTAATTCGATTTCAATACCAGCTTCATCTTTAGGTTCAATCATTATTTGGATATCGCTAGATTCTAAAGTCCCAGCTATTGAACTATTTATGATTTTCATATTCTTTCTCACTCCTAATTCATGTTTAATAATTACTAATTTAATTATAAAGCTGCCCTTAGTTCACCCCAAGTTTTTTTCGTGTTCTTCAATGTTCTTTTCGTGTACTTTTGACAATATATTATTTATAAAATAAAAAGAATGACCTTTTAAGTCATTCCTATTTCTTAACTAATTTTCCCTTCCAATATTCCAAAAAATATGGATACTGCCAGCAAATCCGCTGAACCGCCAGGGCTTATATTCCTCTTTATAAAATCCTTATTCATTTCTTCAAGCTTCTCTTTTGCATTAGGCTGTTTCATTCCTCCTGCATCTAGGAAGGCTATTGAAGCTTCTTTTACATATGCAAGACTTTCCGTGCCGCCTCTAATAATCACATTTGTATCTTCGCTGTAGGCCATAAGATTTAGTAATACATCCAGGAAAAGATCATTCATAGACAGCTTGTCATGGCCACTCCAATTTCTTAGCACCTTTATGGAACTTTTTGTTACGCTACTAAAGCCGCTTTCAACTTCGCCTCGTATGCCTTTATATCCGTATTCTATATACAATCTTTCACCGTGGGTAAGTACTGTTTTGTCCTTAACTCCTTTAAAATCACTGAGGGTTAATTCCTTAGCTACTTTTTTTACTTCCTCACAAATTTCCTCTATTGTAAACTCAAGAGTCCCATTTTTTCTATACATGTTTCCTACAACGGCACATAAAATACCTAAGGAAAATATAATACCCTTATGCGTATTTACACCATTAGTAGCTTCAAACATTCTTTTTTCACATTGAACTCCTGGCTTTCTAACCTTATCTAAAAGCTTTGTGCTGTCAACCTCGTCAAAATTTAAGCCTACTAAAGTACAATCATAAAAACCTTTGTATAAAACAGAGCTGCTTGCCATAAAGGTAAAAAAGTCCATGTCTCTATGAGCACCTGCATTATCCCTGTCTACTAATCCTGGTTTAGGTGTAGTACTAACCTCATATAGTATTGCCCTTTGTGCCAAAGAAGCAATATAATGAGCAAATTCTTCTTTAGATTTCATCTATTTATTTTCCCTTCATCTCAGCAATAACAATTTCAATTGAATCCTCTAAATGTTTCTTTATTATATCATCTATTTGATCCTTATTCTTTTCAGCTATAGCCTTTAATATTATCCTGTGTTCCCTTAAAGCCTTTTCTCTTCTTTCATTTTCAGATATGGATATATTTCTAAACCTCTGAAGGTATTCATTAAGTCTGCTTATCATGTTAGCCAGCCTTTTCATCCTGCTAGCTTCATAAATTTTAGTGTTGAACACACCAAACAGCCTTATTACTTCTTCCACATCTCCTTCTTTATTCTTCTGCTCTGTAATGTCTAAAAGATTTTCAATATCTCTTATTTCTTCTTCCGTAATATTATCCATAGCATTTATAGAAGCAAGTACTTCAAGACTATGTCTAATCTTATAAATTTCAATTGCATCTTCAACAGAAATCCTTTTTACTACAACTCCTGTTCTTGGCAGGTACTCAACTAACTCTTCCATTTCAAGCAGTCTAAGAGCTTCCCTTACAGGAGTTCTGCTAATATTTAGTCTTTCTGCATACTCCTTCTCTACTATTCTTTCACCAGCAGGAATCACACCGCTGATAATAGTCCTTCTTAAACTCTCATATACCACTTCTCTTATAGGTTTGTTTTGATTAAAATTTGTATCCTTGACAAGTTCATCCATATAATTTATCATTAGAAACTTCCTTTCTATAATAAACCGTTAATCTTATATATAGATTTTAACCAAAAACTAAAAAAAAATCGAGTATTAATAAACATAATATTAAAAAACACTAACTTTTCCTCTGAAAATTTAGTGTTTTTTATAAATTCTTTAATAAAAGTATTTATTCTATGAGAATTTTGCCATTACTTTTACTATAACCTCATTAAGCTTACTAATCTCTATAGGCTTTGAAATACATTCATCAATAAATTCAATATGGCTGTGCTGCCCTTTTTCTTCATCATCGTCAATATAGCCTGTTATTAGTATAACACCTGCATTCTTTTTAATTTTTTTAATGTGAGCTGCAAGCTCATTTCCCTTAATATTAGGCATAATATAATCCGTTATTACTAAGTCAATATTCTCATGATCCTCTTCAAATAGCCTCAATGCCTCAAGGCTGTCTGTTTCAGTAATTACATTATATCCAAGATGATTTAAGCTTTTTTCTAACATCTTTACAACTTCCTCATTATCATCAACAACCAATATTCTTTTCTTGCTGATGATTAGGCTACTATCTTTTTTACTTTCCTCTAAGCTAACAATTTCCTCACTTATAGGCAAATATACTTTAAAACAGCTTCCTGAGCCGAGCTCACTTTCTACTGTAATGATTCCCTTATACTTATTGATTATATTTTGAACTATAAACAGTCCTAGTCCTGTACCCTCGCCAATAGCCTTTGTAGTGAAAAATGGGTCAAATATTCTTGTTTTAGTTTCTTCGTCCATTCCGCAGCCATTATCTTTAATAATAAACTCCACATAGTTTTTTTCCTTAGACAAGCCATCTATTTCTGTTCCAGCCACTCTCTTTAAAGATGCTTCAATAATACCCTGACCTCTCTTTATGGACTGATATGCATTAGTGCATAAATTAAATATAACCTGATGTATCTGAGTAAAATTAGCTATAACATATCCAGAGTCTTCATTAATATTTTCTTTTATTACTACATTCTTAGGTAACACTGATTTTACAAGCTTTAAGCTTTGCTTAACTACCTCATTTATATCTATTGGTTCTATTTTTACTATACCATTATCTTTTCTACTAAAGACTAAAATCTGTCCTACTAAATCCTTCCCCTTTTGTGAAGCTTTATATATCTCTTCAATCTCCTCATAGTATTCATTATTTTTAGGCATAGTCATAAGCATTAATTCCGAATAGCCTAGTATTGGAGTAAGAAGATTATTTATGTCATGGGCTATACCTCCTGCAAGTGTACCAATCATGTTTAGCTTATGAGAATGATAGAGTTCTGTTTCCTTTTTTCTCAGCTGCTCAGAAGTCTCATTCACCATTTTTAAATACTCTGTTTCTTTCTCATGTTCTTCCTTGGTTCTCTTCATCTTAATAAAGGTTGAGAGCAAGAAATATAGTATTACAATTATTAAAAAGTCTATACCTATTATTTTAACCAAAAATGTATTTATTGGCCCCTGCACTTCATCATAAGACATAGTTATTGCTACAATCCAAAAATAATCACCAAAATAAACTGGTGAATAAGCATTAAGTTTTCTTACCTTTTTAAGCTCATTATCTCCCCACCAATAGGAATGATACAATGCTGTACCTTCCTCCCCCTTTAACTGTTTGTCTATTAAATCCTCAAGTTCAGTAAAATCTAGACCTGGAAACACTTGTTTTCTTGTTTCAATAACATCCATTCCCACCTGCTCTTGAACTGTATGCATAATGATAATACCCTTTTGGTCTTTTACCATTGCATATCCTTTTCCACCTATTTTTACTGGAGCGATAAGTTTGTCATATATAGCATCTAGACTTATTGAAGCAGCCATTATTCCTTTAAACTTACTTCCATCAAAAACCGGCTGATAAATGTTCACAACAAAGCTTTTTTTACTTTCATCTAAAAATGCCTTTCCAACATAAGTTTTTTTTGTGTCTATAGCAGTTTTAAGGTCATTTTCTATACTGCTGTTATCAACATTAGCACTCTGAGGGTACTTAGTTATAATTTTGCCGCTCTTATCATAATAAAACACTGCCTTAACTGGCGTTCCTTCTGCATCGCAATAGGATTTAAGCTTTTCACTATAGACATTTGCATTATTTCCTTGCTCAATGTGTGATATTTCTTTAATAAATTGATTATCAAGGGTAACAATTTTCATGCTATCCTCAATATCATCTATAAAAACATCAATACTTCTGGATATGGATTTAGAAATATCCAAAAGCTCCTGCTCCTGCTGAGTAACTATTGTATTTTCATATTGCTTGTAGGTTTCATAAGTTAAACCTATTAAAATTAACGTTACTATAATATATAATAAAACCCTTACAGATTTTTTTTCTATGTATAATTTTTTTCTAATCTTATTTAATAATCTTCTCATAAAAGATTTTTATCCTCCTATATTTCTTTAGGACAAATAGCAATATTATGCTTGTGTCATTACACTCTTAATAATTTGATTCTGATTTTTGTTAATTCAATTTATACTATATTATCGAAAGTAGTTATTGATTTTTACACTATTAATTTAATATAATAAACTTAAATTATATGCTATTATATTTTTCTTGCATTCTTAATTGATTTACTAATTTTAATTTTAGAGAGGTAGCTATGGAACAAATAAAAATACTTATTGTTGAAGATGAAGAACCCATCAGAAAATTAGTATGTAAAATACTCTCAAGTCAAGACATGGTAGTTTATCAAGCCGAAAATGGAACTCGTGGTCTTGAAATGCTTAATAATTATAATTTTGATTTAGTTATACTGGATATATTAATGGACGATATTTCCGGCTACGATGTTGCAAAAGAAATTAGAAAACATAATTTGCAGCTGCCAATAATATTTCTTAGTGGTAAAAATGAGGATGAGGATATAATACATGGCTTAGATTTAGGTGCTGACAGCTATATTACAAAACCTTTTAGTCCAGCACTACTTTGCGCCAAAGTAAAATCCCAAGTTAAAAGACATAGAGAAATTTTACAGGAAGATGCCCATGGAAATTATATAATTCGTGACCCCTTCAAATTTGATTTAAAAACTTATAAGCTATACAAAAATGATGTAGAAATCAAATTATCTTCTAAAGAAACAAAACTCTTTAAATTTTTTATGGAACACCCAAACCAAGTATTCTCAAAGGAAGAGCTCTATCAAAATGTTTGGCATGATATCCTAACTGATGATAACAGCATTATGGTTTATATAAAATATCTAAGGAATAAGATTGAAGATAACCCTAGTAAACCTGTATATATTAAAACAGTATGGGGTATTGGATATCAGTTTTCTACATAAAATGTAGCTTTTAATATATGCCTTAGTCATTTATCAAATTCTGCTGTTTACAGCTTACTTGTAAACAGCCTTTTTTGTAGGAAAAACTTTCATTAAGTGCACAATAATTTAATAAGTACCGGAAAAATGGCTATTACACATACATACCTTGCTAGTTGCAAAATAGCCACCTTAGGAGCATCCCCTCCAAGATCCTTTGCAATTATAGCCATATCAGATACTCCTCCTGGAGTACTTGCTAAAAGTGATGTAATTAAATCTAATCCGCTGGCTCTGCTAATAAAGAAGCCAATTAATAAATTTACTGCAATGATACCAATTAAAAGAATAAATGCTGGAAGTATTACACTTTTAAGTGCTATTATATCTCCATAGGTCATTCTTTCTCCTATAAGTACTCCAGCAAAAACTTGAGTAAGTCTTCTTAGATTTAAAGGCATATAACCTCTTTCAAAAATTACATTTAAGGCAGCTACGGCCACCATAGCAAAAGTCATTGCCCCTGCAGGAACTCCTAACTTATATCCTGCTAATCCAAAAACGGCAGCAATTCCCAAGGTAAGTGTTAAATTTATTGCCCTGTCTTTTTTCCCATTACCCACTTGCACTATTTTTTTCTCGCTTTTGCTCATATCAGAGCATAACTCTTTATTTTCCATTTCATCATTTTTTTCAAGCGAATCATTTATACCTTTTGAATCCGAAATATGGGAGGATATAAACTTCATCATTACAGGAAATAGTGTCATTACACTCATAAGTCTCACTAGCTGCAGCAGTGCTACTTTAGAAGAATCTGCTCCTAAATCGCCGCTTATAATAGACATGTCCACTATTCCGCCTGGTGCACAGGCAAACAAGGAAGTAACTAAATCAATCCCAGTTATATTATACATTATATATCCCATAAAAGTATCTAGTGTTATCATGGAAGCTACCATTAAAATTGCTGGTTTAATCATCTTTCTTAAATCCATAACATCCTTGTATCTAATTCCTGCTCCAATAAATGCCCCAGCTGCCATTTGTGTAATTACCTTAACATCTTGCGGCATATACGCCTTCCCGGTTATTACATTAAATATTGCTACTATAAGCATAGAGCCTACCATAGCTCCTGCTGGCACTTTAAAACGTAGTGCTATTAATCCACCTATAAGACCAATAATTGAAGTTATAGCTAATTGTATCATATGAAAAACCTTTCTATTTCAACATTTTTGTACCTTGTCTGGTTGTTTAATATCCAATAATATTGTATCATTGAATAAGTGATATATCTAATACTATATTATTTATAAATCATATAGTTTAAACCTATAACTGCAAAAATGTATGTATAGTAATTTACATACTTAAAAAGAGGTGTATTAGCAATGGATTTTCGTGAACTTCAGTATATATTGAAAATAGCAGAAGAAAAAAGCTTCTCTAAAGCTGCTCAAAAGCTTTTTATGGCACAACCTTCCCTAAGCCAATATATTCAAAAGCTTGAACATCAATTAGGAGTAAAATTGTTTGATAGAACTACAATTCCCCTTCAGCTTACTTATGCAGGAGAATTATATGTGGAAACAGCTAAGAATATTTTAGATTTAAAAGACCAGCTCACTAAACAAATGGAGGATATAGCAAACTTAAAAAAAGGGCGATTAGTTATTGGACTTTCCACTCTTAGAAGCACCTATCTTATGCCAAAGATACTTCCTATATTTTACAAAAAATTTCCTGGAATTGAAGTAATTCTTGTTGAGGATAACTCTTCTGAACTAGAAAAAATGGCTCTAAAGGGTACTATAGATATTGCTATAATGACTTTTCCTATTGAAGAAAATTTATTTGATTATGAATATATTTTTACTGAAGAAATATTAGTAGCAATTCCACCCGAGCATCCCCTTAAGGAAAAAATAATCCATGATAAGCAGAGTAATCGTCCTAAAATTAAGATTTCTGAATTAAGTAATGAATCTTTTATTTTATTAAAGCAAGATCAAAAGCTTCATCATGTTGCAACAAACTTATGTAAGAAAGCAGGCTTTAAGCCAAAAATCATACTAGAGAGTGAAAGTATTGAAGCAGCTAATGCACTAGTTTCAGCTGGTATGGGCGTTACCTTTATTCCAGATAGCTTAAACCTTATGCGCCTTTCTTCTCCAAATCCAATATACCTATCAATTGAGGATATTCCTCTAACTAGAGAATTAGTAATAGCTTATCGTAAAGGAAGATATCTTTCTAAGGCCTCTCAGGAATTCATAAGTATTATGAAAGAGACTTTTGTAGTAAAAAAACATTAATAAATTATATTTAAATAAAAGAGGCTGCTGATATAAATATATCAACAGCCTCTTTGTAATTACTTATAACATAATTATTTTTATAAATTGTCCTCATTTGAAGAACTATATTTTTTCTCGTGGTTTAAAAGCCATTCTTTTCTCCAAAGTCCGCCTGCATAGCCTGTAAGCTTTCCATTAGTTCCAATTACTCTATGACAAGGTACAATTATACTTACAAGGTTTTTACTATTTGTGCTCCCTACAGCCCTTACTGCCTTAGGACTTCCTACAGCTTCAGCAATATCCTTGTAAGTTGCAGTTCTTCCAAATGGTATACTAGTTAGTGCATTCCATACCTTCTTTTGAAAATCTGTTCCTTCAAAAATATAATTAACATTAAACTCCTTACGTCTGCCAGTAAAATATTCATCAAGCTGTTTTAAACAATCCTTTACCACTTCCGAAACATAAACAGTTCCTTCATTATTTTCAATTTCCTCTTCAAACAAAATGGACAGTATTCCTTCTTCTGTACCTTTTATTTCTATAATCCCTATAGGAGAATTATAATAAGCTTTACT
This sequence comes from Clostridium omnivorum, assembly GCF_026012015.1. Classification (NCBI taxonomy): domain Bacteria; kingdom Bacillati; phylum Bacillota; class Clostridia; order Eubacteriales; family Clostridiaceae; genus Clostridium; species Clostridium omnivorum. The sequence goes on from NZ_BRXR01000001.1 coordinate 1,442,578, forward strand.
AATGTTATTCATACAATGACCTCCACAGGTAGAAGGTAGCATAGTCCTCCCACCCCTTCCAATTTAATGATATACTTTCAATCTCCTCAATAGATGGTTTTTTATCTAATTCTAGTTGAAGCTTTAGTGCATTATGAAGTCCTACGTCTGCTATTGGAAATGCCTCTGGAACCTTTAAGCATTTCATCATAACATAATCTGCCGTCCATTTACCAACTCCTCTTATTCTTAGTAAAATATCTCTAACTTGATTATAATTTTTTATTTTCAACAATTCTTCTTTATTAATTTCACCACTAGCGAGTAACTTTGCAGTTCCAATTACATACTCTGCCTTTCTAGTTGTAAATTGGAGCTTTGTAAGATCAGATACTTGAAGCTTTGAGACAACTTCTGGTTCAGGATATATCCAATAGTCTTTACCATTATAAATTATCTTTTCTCCAAAGCTTTCAACAAATCGCTTTTTTAATGTATACGCAAAAGCTAAATTTATCTGCTGTCCTATAATTGCCCATGTCAATGCTTCAAACAAATCAGGAATACCAATTATACGCAGCCCATGATACTTGTTTACTAGCATATTTAAAATCTTATCCTTGCTTGCTAGTGAATAAAAATTTACTAAGTCTCTATCCAAATCAAATAAATCCCAAATATACTTTGCTATACTAGTTCTAATAATCTGAGAAGGATACTTATCAGGGAATTCTATTTTTAAAATGCCTGCTTCACTACTAATTTTTAATAAGATCATAGCTTCATCTATTTTAATTAATTTATACAAGCATCCATCTAAAATATAATGCAGACACTCATTTTCAGATCGGCCTAAAAACACTAAACATTCCTTAAAGCTAAACTGATCTGGTGTTATTAATTCTAAATATTTATCATTTTCTCTCCAATTCACTGATTTACACCACCAATGAGAACAATAGTTCAGATTATATAACTATTTTACCTTGATAATTTATAAATAACAATAAACAATTTCTCCTTTCTATATTTACAAATAAAAAAAATGCTCATATAATAGTACTTGTATTCTAAATGAACAGTCGTTCATAAAAAGAGGTGTTTTTATGCCAAAGATAATAAGTAATGTTGACATAACTATAAAAAACTGTGCCATGGAATTGTTCTCTGAGCTTAGCTATACCAATGTTGATATGAGAATGATATCTAAAAAGTCTGGTGTGGCTGTTGGAACTCTATATAATTACTATAAAAATAAAAAGCAGCTTTATCTAGCCATTCTCAAAGAAAGCTGGAAAAATACCTTTGAAAAACTTGATATTATAAACCAGGCTACTGTCTCCTATAAAGAAAAGCTTAGAAAATTTATAAGCATACTATATGAAGATATAGAGGGAAGAAATGGCTTAGGTAAAGCTTTATTAGACAAATCAATACTTGAGTTAAAGGACGATAAGGAAATAGATGAATTAAAAAACAGCTTGTTATTAAGACTAGAGAACCTTTTTAGCGGCTATGAGAAGCCAGAACACTTAAGCAAATGCTCATCTATCGATATCAGATTAGCTGAATGCTTATTAGTATCTACATTAACAATGCTAGAACTTCATCCAAATGATAAAGAAAATAATATTAACTTTTTAGTAGAGTTTATAAGTTTATCTGTTAAAAACAATGTAAAAGGAGATAAAGTTTAATGAATTTAATTTTTTATTTATTAGCAATAGCTACAGGTGTTGTAACTGGTGGTATAACAAGTCTTATAGGTGCTAGTGGGGTTATGATTATAGTTCCTATTCTAACTATGCTGTTTAAACTTAATGTTCATACCGCAATAGGTACAAGTCTTTTTGTAGATGTTATAGCTTCTCTAACTGTAGCTTATTCTTATTATAAGAATGGAAATATAGAGCTTAAATCAGGTATTTGGATAGCTCTAACCTCTATTATTGGAGCTCAACTAGGTGCTCTATTTGCAAGCAAAATGGGAGAGGGCAACCTTTCCACCAGCTTTGGAGTGGTTCTAATTATTGCAGGCCTCTCAATGCTGCGTAAGAGCTATAAAGAGAAAAAAGATCCTTCAGACTCAGTAAGCGGCTTTATTCAGTTTAAGGCAGAATGGCAAAAAATATTAGCAGCTTTGATTATAGGACTTGGCATAGGAGTATTAAGCGGAATATTTGGAGCCGGCGGTGGAGTTATGATCCTCCTAGCATTAATAATATTAATGTCTTTCCCACTTCATAAGGCTATAGGTACTTCTACTCTTATAATGGCTATAACTGCTCTTTCCTCAACTGTGGGTTATGCTGCTAGAGGCAACATAGATATTCTATTAGGTATAATATTGTCAGTAGGAGCAGTGCTGGGTGGAGTTCTAGGTTCTCGATATGCAAACAAGGTTAATGAAAAAACCTTGCAGAGAGTAGTTGGTATATGTTTTATGTCTATGGGTGTGATTATGACTATAATCGAAATAATAAAATAGTATTGTCTGCAAATAAAAGTGGCTTATACTTTAAGCCACTTTTATTAACCAATATGAGTAAGTTGCAAAATTTTCACAGTTTTATAATGTTTTAAATTAAAAATTTTCTAAACAGCTTCAAAAATCATCGCTTTGTTCAGAAGCTTTAATCTTCCATCTTTAACACTAATTATTGTATTATCTACAAGGTTTGTATATTCTCCATCCTCTACTTTTATAATTATATCTCCCTGAGCTTTACCTACATTGAATACCCCAATAAGCTTTTTACTTTCCATTTTATATGATGCAACAACTACATCCTTATCTTCATCTGCATAAATTTCATAAAAACCCTTTGCCATAATTTCCTTTTTCTTTATTGTTCCAAGAGCTTTTAGTAAACTTACAAAGTCCTCTTTCATGCTCTTCCAGTTAACTTTATCAATTTCAAACAAGCTTGGAGTATTAGAATCCTGGGCTTCCTGACCTGCATATAATAATGTACATCCCTTTTGGAAATACATAAAACCTGTCCAAATTCTTAATGTTTCTTCATCCTCAATAAGTTTTTTTGCCCTTGGCTGATCGTGATTTTCTAAGAATCTTAGTTTTACATAATTATTTGGATAGATTGACTCTTGAATAGCTACTCTTTTAATATAATCTTTAAGAGACAGCTTACCATTTAAGTATCCTAAGTATTCATCATTGACATCATAATCATAAGCCATGTCAAAAGCCTGATATATTTCACTATCAGACAATCCTACAAAGCCATTTTCTCTCATTAATAATAAGAAGCTTGGATGAACACTTTCAGATAACCATATGGCATTTGGATTTATCTTAGCAACCTCTTCTCTAGCCTTAAGCCAAAAATCTAATGGCACAAGTGATGCAACATCACATCTAAAGCCATCCACTCCAAGACTTGTCCAATATTTAAGTGTTTCAATTTGATAATTCCATAATTCTTTATTGTTGTAGTCTAGGTCTACGATATCAGTCCAGTCACCAACTTTGTTCCCCATATTTCCGTTTGGCTTTTTATAAAAAAATTCTGGATGATTTTCTACTAGCCATGAATCTGGCGAGGTATGGTTGTAAACTACATCTATAATACACTTCATTCCTAGCGCATGTATTTTACTGATTACTAACTTAAAATCTTCTAGTGTACCATATTCAGGATTTACCTCTCTATAATTTTTTATTGCGTATGGGCAGCCAAGAGTACCCTTTTTATTTTTTACTCCAATAGGATGAATTGGCATAAACCATACAATATCAGTTCCTAAGGATTTTATTCTCTCTAAATCAGCTTCAACATCTTTAAAAGTACCGTTATTCCCATGATTTCTTACATACACAGAATACATAATTTGGTTTCTTAATTTTACATCAGTGTTTTTAGCCATAATACCACCCCTTAACATCATATACTGTGCAAACGAGTGCACAACTTGGTAAAAAAAATAGAACAACTATTTTATACTTATTGTACTTCAAGTAGCTGCTCCCGTAAAGATTTTTTTATGATCTATTCATCTAAGGTTCTACCAAATATTCTTGCCATTGCTCCATCTGCCCTTATGTTTAGCGGCACAATAAATATTTCAAAGTCCATTAACTCCTCTAATCTTTCTAAATTAACTAGATTTTCTCCAATAAATATGCCGCTATTCAGCAACATTTTATGTATATCAAAAGGATACATATCTGGTGATGGCAAGTCTACGCAAACAGCCTTTACTTTTTTTCTTATTAATAACTCTGCAAAGGCCTTTGTCATTACAGGGTGTTTATCAAAATAATCTTCACTATGAAAGTTCTTTGAGTGCCCTGTATTTATTGCCACAATGCACCCTTCATTAATCAATTCCTCATACCCATTTTCATAGTCAATTATATCTACATCCTTACAATTTATTAAAACCCCTTTTCCTATTAAATTATCAAGTTTTATATCAGAAATATACAGCTTGCTATTAGTCATATGCATTGGCCCATCTAGATGTGTTCCTATATGCATGCCTGTCTCAAATCTATGATTACAATAGCCATCCTTTTCAAAACTCTTTATTTCTTGAAGCTTCACCAAATCATCTCCAGGATATACAGGCATCATACTAGTTATTTCCATAGTCAAATCTATTATCATTTTGATTACATCTCCCTAAATCAAAACATATTTTCTTTCTACTTTCTCGTAACTCTTCTAATACAATACCACATTATTACAAACTATGTAATATCATTTATATTTGCTTTTACTTGTATTATATGCTATTATATAAACAGTTACATAAATATGCTTATATTTCAATATTGTGTAACAAAATTATATAAATTAATAATACTTCTCTTATCTTTAATTGATGAGAGATCGGATTTAATAAGCAAAGTTAGCTGCGGCTAACCTTGCTTATTATTTTTTTGCACCCAACTAATATATTTTAGGAGGTATGAATATTATGGAAAAAGATCTTGAATTAACATCTAATAGCCTAGTTTCAATGGACAAATTGGAAAAAAATACTGATTTAAAAGAAAAACTTTGGAATAAAGATTTTGTGCTGCTGCTTCAAGGACAAATAGTATCTGTATTTGGTGACAATATTTACGACATGGCTCTTCGTTTTTGGATTCTTGTTAATACTGGCTCCATCACATTAATGGGAATACTTATGACATCCACTATTATTCCAAGTATTTTTATTTCTCCTCTAGCAGGAACTTTTATAGATAGGCATGATAGAAGAAAAATATTAATTGCTGCTGATATTCTTAGAGGTATCTCAATACTTATTATTGGACTTCTTGCACTTAAAGGGCATTTACAAGTATGGATGATATTAATATCAGGAATTATTATGGGATTATGCAGTTCCTTTTTTAACCCTTCAATTGATTCATCTATACCTGATATTATTCCAAAGTCTAAAATACTAAAAGGAACTTCTATTTTTTCTTTAGCAAGTACCGGAAATGAAATAGTCGGAAATGCATTTGGTGGCTTTTTAGTTCAAATGTTAGGTGCCCCAATATTATTTATTTTTAATGGTCTAAGTTTTCTATTTTCAGCCTTTTGTACAGGGTTTGCGAAAATCCCCACTATTCCACAGGAAGCTAAAAATATAAGCTTTTTTAACGATTTAAAACTGGGTATGAATTTTGTTAAAAAGTCAAAAGGTCTTAAGAGTCTCTTAATCACTATGTGCTTCTTTAACTTCTGTGCTTCCATGTCAATGACCTTAACAATGCCTTGGTTTAGATCAAATAATTCTCTTGGAATTGGTTTTTATGGAATAGCAATGGCTATTAACACCTTTGGTATGTTTTTAGGTTTTACATATTTATCAATAATAGAGATAAAAAGAGAAAAGAGATTTTTTGCGCTAATTGCTAGTGGTAGTATACTTTCAATTACCATGATAATCTATTCATTAACATTAAACTTATATTTAATATCTGTTATGTTCTTTGTAGACGGGTTTTGTATAGCAGTGCTAAGCTCTATAATCCAATCAAGCATACAGCTATTTGTACCTTCAAATATCAGATCAAAAGTATTTGCCTTTAAAAATACCCTAGCCTCAGCTCTGATGCCTTTAGGAATGATTCTAGCTGGTATCCTTGGTGAAAAGCTAAGAATGAATATGATCATTTGCGCAGATTATATAGCATTTCTATTGCTGTTTGCCTATCTTTCAACCCTATCTAGTGTTAAGAAAATCGTTAATTTATAATCACCTAGAATGGCTAAAGGCGCCAGCAATCTGCCAGCGCCTTCTCTACTTCTATTATAAATAAATATGGTTTAAAATACTCTTCTTACGGCTACAAAGTCAGACCTATCAAGAGGAGATACTTTTACAACATCACCAGTTATACACTAGTTTCTAAATAATCCTCTTCTGATTTTTTAACACTAGGCATTTTCCACAGGATTAACATTCCTAGTGCCATTACTATAGTAGTTAAAATACCCGCCTCAGGCCCAAAAGTTCCGCCAGTTAAGATATTATCTTTCATAGCACTAAGATTAAATAGCCCCTTAATATTTAATCCACTTACATTGAAACCATATATACAGCCTTGAAAATAGTTCCAGGCTATATGATAGCCAATTGGCATCCATAAATTATTAGTTTTAACATACATATATCCAAATAATACTCCAAGCAATATTATATTTATTAGCCCTAGTGGTTTTACATTAGGATTTAATAAATGTAAGGCTGAAAATAATATTGAAGATAGTATTATAGACAGCCAAGGTTTTTTCATTTGGTTAAATGCAGTTATGCAATATCCTCTTGATAGCAGTTCTTCTTTAATTCCTACCATTATGAAAACTATTAACCCTAGCCATATGTCCTTTGAGAAATTAAGACTGCTTAAATTTTCAACTGTAATATTCTTAGTCCCAAGTAATACAAAGAATATTACAGACATAGATATAAGTCCAAGCAATAATCCGAAAATGAGTTCTTTACACCCTTTTTTAACTGATATCAAACCTATATCTTTGAATTTCTTTTTATCCACATGCTTTAAAAATATAAAAAGAGTTAAAAACATACATATAAAACTTATAGTATTGGTAAATAAAAAGCCGTAGGTACTTTTTTGCATAAAATCATATAGCTTATTACTAACCTCAGTAGTGCTTAGTGCTGACCCCTTACTACTGGCCATAATGTATATAGAACTTATTATTCCAAATACAAACATGGGAATAAACTCCATGATAGAGCTTAGTGAAATTACTCCAGCAATTTTCCAGCCTGATCTTACCTCATTACTTTTGTTTTTAAACACATTTGCCATAAAATCCCCCCTTTTAGTTAAATTCTAAATGTTACCATTTATGTAAAACAACTTACATTTTATATTTTAACATTATTCCAATTGCTGTTAAACAAAAAAATATAATTTAACACAAAAAAATTACCATTCATGTGATATGAACGGTAATAATGATTTTTTGTTATTTTCTATTTAGCTAAGTTTTATAGCTTCAATTACTGGAGCCGGAACATATTGAGATATATCTCTTCCATATTTGTATAGTTCCATAACCATTGAGGAGCTAACATGGCTTAAATATCCCGCTCTGATATAAATAGTCTTTAACCCAAAAGATTCATTTATTTTTGCAAGATTTTCTTCGTATTCATAGTCAATTCCATTCCTTATTCCACGAATTAAGTATTTAGTATGTTCTTTTTCTGCTAAATCTGCAATTAAACCATCAAACTTTATTACTTGGATTTTTAGGCCAAAGTCTAATTCATTAACTGACTTCTGAATTCCTTTGAGCATTAGGTCTGAGTTAATTCTACGCCTTTTATCAGGATTGTCAGCAATTGCAACAATTATTTTATCAAATAAGCAGCTTGCTTCCTTTAACACACTTAAGTGTCCAATAGTAAAGGGATCGAAAGAACCCGCATATATAGCTGTTGTCATTTTTTTCTCCTTTCAGTCGAAACACTGGGTAACTTATTCGTGCTGGTTCCCACCAGCAAGTTACCCGTAAATGTCCATTTAGGACATTTACCTCCTTTCAGTCGAACAACTGAGTTACTCATTTATGTAAAGCAACAATTTTCTAGTATATTGTATATTATAGATGATAATTTATAGCATTTCCACCTTCTAGTCTAATTTCAATTTATATTTTAAAAATAAATTTAACTTATTACACATATTTATAAATATAAAAAATTATGGTTAGGAGTGTGCTATGTATGTTAGATAAAAGTAATCATATACCTCTCTACATTCAAATCAGAGATGAAATAATGAAAAAAATAAAACAAGGCTGCTACAAAATAGATTCTAAAATTCCTACTGAGAAGGACCTGATGCTTCAATATAATGTTGGACGAGCCACTGTTAGGGAAGCTATATCACAGCTTGTAAATGAGGGCTATTTATATAAAAAGCAAGGAATAGGTACTTTTGTAGCACGTAATAAGGTTTCATCAGGCTTTGAGCCCCTTATTAGTCTTACCTATTCATTAAAAGCCAAGGGTTTTCTTGAGAAAAACTTATTAATGGAGAAAAAACTGATTACTCCAGATAAAAAATTACTGCATAAGCTAAAGTGGAAAAATGCAGCTCCTTGCTTTTATATTAGGAGAATACGATATGTTGATAATAACCCAATAGCATTAGAAACTTCCTACTTCCATAAAAGCTTTGAGGAGCAAAGCGCCTCCTTTGATTTAACAGGCTCCATCGCTAAGATTATAATCCAAGATTTAAAAAAAGATATAACCAAAATTGAACAAACTATCATATCCAGAGCTGCTTCAATCTCCGAAAGAGTTGAACTAAATCTCAAGAAAAATGAATTAGTGCTTGATATGGAACGATGGGTATATGTTAATGGTATTAAGGAATGTTTTTTCTATATTAATTTTGTAGCCCCTTGGAACATCTATTCCTTTTCTCTAGCTAGTATGTAATTTATTTTTCTAAATAAATACTATTATTGTATTCTGCAAGCATATAATACATTAAGATGTCCGGACGACCATATAACTTAAAAGGAGCAGTATATGAGTAAATCTTTAAATTACATCAATAATACTCTTCAGAAAAAAATCTCAAAGAATATTGAATGCAGGGAATGGCATTCATCCATTATACTTGAAGGCATGGTTGCTACTTGGGATGATGCTATAAAAGCAGGTAAATTTTCTGCAAAGCATGGGTATAAGGGAGTGGTAAACAGATTAGAAGTATCAAATTTATTACTTCCTAAAGTTAAAGAACCATTGATAAAAGATAATTATCTGGAAGGAAAAAAAGTTGATGTACTTATTATCGGTGGTGGTATAATTGGTGCCTCTATTGCTAGAGAACTTTCAAAATGGGATATATCTATACTCCTACTTGAAAAAGAAGAAGACCTGGCAATGCAGACTTCCTCTAGAAATGATGGTATGATTCATCCTGGCATAGAGCCAAAACCCGGATCAAAACGTTCAAAATTTAATGTTAAAGGCAATGCTATGTACACGAAAATAGCTGAGGAGCTTAATGTTCCAATTAACCGCCTTGGTTCAAATATATTATTTGATAAAAAGTGGGTTAAGCTCTTGAGTCCAGTAATTATGTCTAGAGCAAAGAATGTAGGCGTTCCAGGTGTCCAATTTCTATCAAAGAAAGAAGTTATGTGTCTTGAAAAAAATATAACCAATAATATTGAAGGTGCTGTTCATTTTAATTCTACTGCAGTTACTTCTCCTTATAAAATGACTTTAGCTTATGCTGAAAATGCTGTAATGAATGGTGCTGAGGTGTGTTTAAATACGATAGTGAAGGCTATGCACATGGAAAACCAGAATATTATAAAGGTGATGACCAATAGAGGAACCATTTATCCTAAGATAGTTGTAAATGCATCAGGAGTTTTTTCAGATTCTATTGCTAATATGGCTGGAGATCAATTTTTTACTATTCATCCTAGAAAAGGTGAGATTGTGTTCCTTGATAAAAAAAAGGGTCATCTTATTAATTCCGTAATTGCAATGCCCACACTGACCCTTGCTAAAACTGACACCAAAGGAGGCGGCGTTGTAAAGACCATTGACGGCAACATTCTTTTAGGTCCTGACGCTTACGAACAGCCGTATAAAGAAGATTTTAGCACTAATAAAAGAAATATTGATAATATATTAAATAAATTTTTACCGCTTGTTAATGGACTAAGCCGCTCTGATGTAATAACCTACTGTTCAGGAACGAGAGCTGCCACCTACGAGGAGGATTTTATAATAGAAAAATCCGAATACGTGAAAAATCTAATTCATGCTGCCGGAATTCAATCACCTGGCTTTGCCTCAGCTCCTGCTATAGCTGAGGAGATTGAAAGATTAACTTGTGAAACTCTAGCCAAAACTATGGAAGTAAAACCAAAAGAGCACTGGAATCCAATTAGAAAGAGCATTCCAGACTTATCTTCCATGAGCTTTGAAGAAAGAAGCAAGATAATTAAAAACAATCCAAGCTTTGGTGAAATTATTTGCAGATGTGAGGAAATTAGCAAGGGTGAAATAATATCCGCTATAAATTCACCTATTCCAGCTACTACTGTAGATGGAATAAAGCGAAGAGTGAGGGCCGGTATGGGACGCTGCCAAGGTGGCTTTTGCCTGCCTCTAGTTATGAATATTATTCATGAAGAAAGTGGAAAGGAAATGACTGAAATTACTAAGCTAGGCGGAAAATCAAATATACTCTTGAAAGAAACAAAAGCTGATGAAGCATATCTTAAGGAGTGAGTTTATGGAATGCTATGATGTCTTGGTAATAGGCGGAGGACCTGCAGGGCTTGCTGCAGCATTATCAGCAAAAGAAAATGGTGCAAGTACTCTTATAGTTGAAAGAGAAGCCCACCCAGGTGGAATACTTAAGCAATGTATTCACGATGGCTTTGGCCTAATTCAATTTAAAGAAAAGCTTTCTGGACCAGAATATGCAGAGAGATTTATTAAAATGGTAAAAGAGGCTGATATTAAAATACTCACTTCTACCTTTGTTATTAAAGTAGAAGAGGCTGAAAATAAATTTGTAGTTACCCTTGTAAATTCAGAGAGTGCAGTTTTTCAAATTTCAAGTAAAACCCTTGTTTTAGCTAACGGCTGTAGAGAAAGAACCTCAAAGCAAATCTTTATAAATGGAACAAGGCCCGCAGGAATACTTACAGCTGGTACTGCACAATTTTTTGTAAATATAGCCGGTTATCTACCCTGTAAAAAATGTATTATACTTGGCAGTGGTGATATAGGTCTTATTATGGCTAGAAGACTTAAACTGGAAGGCGCCGAGGTACTAGGAGTATATGAAGCTAAGCCTTCACCTTCAGGCCTTACTAGAAATATTGTCCAATGCCTTAATGACTATTCTATTCCTCTCTATCTCTCTAAAACTATTACAAGAGTATTTGGAACGGATAGAATTGAAGCAGCTGAGATAGTTAGTTTAGATGAAAATATGAATCCTATTAAAGGCACTGAAGAGACAATTAAGTGTGATGGAATAATTTTATCCGTGGGTTTAATACCTGAAAATGAAATTTCGGAAGCCCTTGAAATTGCTTTAGACTCTAGTACTAAAGGGCCTTATGTTGATGAAAACTTTATGACACTAAAAGAAGGTGTTTTTTCCTGTGGAAATGTACTTCATGTAAATGACCTAGTAGATTACGTTTCTGAGAGCGGTAAATTGGCTGGTGCTAACGCTGCTAAATACTCAAAGGATAACCTTTCAAGAGAACTCATTCCTATTAAAGCTCCTAAAGATGACTTTCTTTATGTGGTTCCTCAATTTATTAATAAAACTGCAGATGGTGAAGTGGTAATTTACTTTAGATCAAAGGATATAAGAGAAAACACATCAGTAACCATAAAATGTGGAAGCAAAATCCTATACAATAAAAACTACCTGAAAATAAAACCGCCTGAAATGGAAAGGATTAAATTAGACTTGTCTGGAGTAGACCTAAAAAATGAACAGTTCATCGAGTTAATTATGGCTTAATAGATTGTATATATGGAGGAATAGCAATGCAAAATTTCACCTGTATTGTATGTCCTAATGGCTGCTCTCTTACTGTAGAAAAGTTAGAGAACACCTGGCATGTAAATGGGAACAAATGCAAAAGGGGTATAGACTTTGCTATATCTGAGATTACTGATCCTAAGAGAAGCTTATGTACAACAGTAAAAACAACTTTTAAAAAGCTTCCTAGACTGCCTGTAAGGACTGATGGTGAAATACCACTAAAAGATGTTTTTGCAGCAATGCAGGTGCTTAATAAGATAAAAATAGAAAGACTTTATCACAGCGGGGAAGTTGTGGTTTCAAATATTCTTGATACTGGTGTGAATGTTATTTCCACCTCAGATATGTATTACTTTTTAGAGGAGGAATCATTGTGAGGGAGGAGTTATTCCTTGTAATAGACTGCGGTACTCAAAGTGTAAGAGCAATTATTTTTGATACGAAGGGCAGCCTTATAGATAAAGTAAAGATAGAAATAGAGCCTTATTTTTCAAATTATCCAGGTTATGCAGAACAACATGCAGATATCTACTGGGAAAAACTCTGTGAAGCCTGTAAAAGCTTAAAAGAAAAACAAGCTGGAATTTGGAACAGGATAATAGGAGTTAGTATAACTACCCTTAGGGATACTGGAATAAATATTGATGCACATGGAAATCCCTTAAGGCCTGCAATAATTTGGCTTGATCAGCGTATGGCCAAATGCAGCAAAAGTCTTCCTTTAAAAGACAATATGATGTTTTCGGCAATAGGTATGAATAGGGCAGTAGAGATTACAAGAAAAAAGAGTAAAGCTAATTGGATTAAGGAAAACCAACCAAAGCTCTGGAAAAAGACCTGTAAATATATGCTTTTATCTGGCTATCTCACCTTTAAGCTTACAGGATGTATGGTGGATTCTATAGCGAATCAAATAGGCCATATTCCCTTTGATTACAAAAATAAATGCTGGCCGGAACATGAAAGCAATTATAGATATTCTGTATTTGGAGTGGAAAGAGAAAAATTGCCTGAACTCGTAAGTCCAGGCGCTACTATAGGAAAAATATCAATGGAGGTATCTAATTTAACTGGCATAAATGAAGGAACTGCTGTTATTGCCTCCGGTTCCGATAAGGGCTGTGAAACACTTGGTGTTGGCTGTGTAGACACTAGCAGTGCTAGTCTAAGCTTTGGAACAACTGCTACTGTTCAAACAACCTCCCATAAGTATTTTGAGCCTCTAAAGTTCCTGCCCGCTTATCCATCTCTAATTCCAGACTGTTATAATCCAGAAGTTGAAATATTCCGCGGCTACTGGATGATTAGCTGGTTTAAAAAAGAGTTTGGCACAAGAGAAATGCTTGAAGCCTCTGAAAAAAATATACCTCCTGAAGTTTTACTAAATGAGAGATTAAATGAAGTCCCCCCTGGTTCCTACGGTCTTATTCTTCAACCCTTTTGGGGACCTGGTCTAAAGATGCCTGAAGCTAAAGGAGCGATTATTGGCTTTGGTGATGTGCATACTAGAGCTCACATATATAGGGCAATTATTGAAGGAATAAACTATGCACTATTAGATGGTGTAGAAAAAATAGAAAAAAAGTCAAGCACCCATGTGGAGAGAATAATGGTATCTGGCGGCGGCTCCCAAAGTGATGGAATATGCCAAATAACAGCGGATATGTTCAATAGACCTGTATATAGGGGGCAGACCTATGAGACTTCTGGCCTTGGCGCAGCAATAAATGGCTTTGTAGGTACAGGCATTTATAATTCTTACCAGGAGGCTGTTAAAAATATGGTCCATCACTGCCATATTTTTGAACCCGATAAAGCTAATTCTGAAATATATAGAAAGCTCTATGAAAGAGTATACAAAAGGATATATCCAAAACTAAGTTCATTATATACAGAAATACAGCAGATATTGAATTATCCTGAATTTTAATATTATAAATGGGGGATTTTATTATGGGTAAAAAAGAAACTGAATATTGTCCTAAATGGTATGAAGAAGCACCACCTGAAAATTCTTATAGATCTATATTAAAATGGGGAGATCCTAAAGAGTTTAAGCATCCAAATCAAGGGCTCTATAAATTAATGAAAAAGACTTTTAATATGACAGATGAGGATTTCAAAACCACTGAAAAAATGGGCTTGGAAAAAGTAGACTTTGATAGGAAGATTAACCTTTCAGAGCAGCAGATAAATACCTTTAAAAATATAGTTGGAAATGAAAATGTAAAGAGTGACAACTATTCCAGGCTCCAAATAGCTTACGGTAAAACAATGCTTGACCTTATGAGGCTTAGAGAAGGAATAGTTGAAAATATCCCTGACCTTGTAATTCACCCGAGAAACAAAGAAGACATAATAAAAATAGTAAGCTTTTGTAATGAAGAAAAAATTCCTGTCTATGTATACGGCGGAGGCTCCTCTGTTACCAGAGGCGTGGAATGCATTAACGGTGGAATTTCTCTAGATATGAGAGTACATATGAATAAAGTTATTGAATTTAATGAGACAAACCAAACTATTACTGTAGAAGCTGGCATGTCTGGTCCTGACCTAGAGAAGACTCTTAATAATGCAAAGAGCTTATTTAATGCAAAGAGAGCCTATACTTGCGGCCACTTTCCTCAATCCTTTGAGTATTCCTGTGTAGGTGGCTGGGTTGTAACAAGAGGAGCAGGGCAAAACTCTACCTACTTTGGAAAAATTGAAGATATAGTTGTCAGCCAGGAATATGTAACCCCTGCAGGCATTATAAAGACTGAAGCTTATCCTGCTCAGGCTACTGGCCCTTCCATTGATGAAATAATGATGGGGAGCGAAGGTGCCTTTGGAGTGCTTATTTCTGCTACCTTAAAGATATTTAGATATATGCCTGAAAATCAAAGGCGCTTCAGCTACATGTTTAAGACTTGGGACGAGGCTCTAGATGCTGCAAGAGAAATAATGCAGGGACAGTTTGGATATCCTTCTGTTTTTAGGCTTTCTGATCCTGAAGAAACTGATGTAATGATGAAGCTGTATGGTGTGGAAGGTACTGTCATAGACAAAGCTCTAAATGCAAAAGGATATAAATCCGGCGAAAGATGCATGTTTCTTGGTTTTACTGATGGAGAAAGTGCCTTTACAAAAGTAATCAAAAGAAATGTGCATAAAATCTGTAAAATCCATGGTGCTATGTATACCACTGGTTATGTAACTAAGGGCTGGGAAAAAGGCCGGTTTAAAGATCCATATATGAGAGAAGATTTGCAGGACTACGGGTTAATGATTGATACTCTGGAATGCAGCGTAACTTGGGATACCATGAAAGAGGTTCATGCAGGAGTAAGAAGCTACTGCAAGAGCAGGCCAAATACCATATGTATGACTCATATGTCCCACGTATACCCTCAAGGAGCTAACCTTTATTTTATCTTTATTGCAAAGATGAATACAATTGACGAATATCTTAATTATCAATACGGCATATTAGATAATATTCAAAAGTACGGAGCTGCAATGAGCCACCATCACGGCATTGGTAAAATGACAGCCCCTTGGCTTGAAGCTCAAATTGGCAAAAATCAAATGGATGTATTTAGATCACTAAAAAATCACTTTGATCCTAATAACATTATGAACCCAGGTGGAACTCTTGGTTTAGATCTTAAAGCTGAAGACAAAAGATTTGTAAAAGAATAATATAAATAACCTCTATGAATTCATTATATACTTACAAAAATCGTTAAACTATAAAAGAATACTTCATACATTTAAAATATGAAGCATTCTTTTATATTATTTAACTACTTTTATAGTTTTTACAACATTAGGTACATCCGCTTGAAGTTTTTTATAATCATTATACTCTTTATGCTCTGGTGGAAACCCTATATCTCTTGGCCCATCAACAACGTAGGAAATTCCTTTTGCCACAATATTTTTTTGATTTCCTACTTTATATAAAGGTTCATCAGCATTAGGTACTTCCTTAGCTATGCAGAAAATTAGTCCTGACCCCTCCGGCACAGCTTCAGTGGGTTTGAAAAAAATATTTATACCTTCACTTGCTTCCTTAATAGTATACTTTCCACTCCAGCTTGCAGGTAAGGTAAAGGAAATGCCAAGCTTATTATTATTATAAATAAAATTTTGTTTGACCTCATTATTAGATTTTATCTCTTGAGTAGGGTTTTCTGTAGATGTTCCTTTTGTATTTGTATTTGCCGCAGGTACATCCTTGGAATTAGTTACAGGTGTATCTTTGGTGTTAGAAGCAGTTCCATTATTCTCATTTGAACCAGCAGGTGATGTGTTCTTCTCTACATTCGTATTAGTTTTTGGTACATCTTCAACATGTGGTCCGCCAATTATATCTAGGTTCTTGAATTGACTTATTGCTAGTGAAGATAAAAATATTATTGCAATAACTGCGGCTGCCCCTAAAGCATACTTAAAAGAATTTCTTTTCATATAAAAGCCTAACTTATTCATAAAACTCTTATTATACCTTTCCTTATCTATACTTTGTAATATTTCATATCTTGAGCTTGTAAAGCTATCATTCTGTGAAAAAGCCATACCATTTATTGCTTTATATGACCCGTACTCCATCTCGTAGGCCATACTGCACTTTTCACATTTACTCATATGTTTTTCCATAGCTTCATTAACATCCTCTGATAGTTCACCAGCTATATAATCCTTTAATGATTTTGAAAAAGTTCTGCAATTCATAAAGCTTTACACCTCTTTTCATCTAAATACTTATTATACTTATCCCAAAGTCTATAATATTTTGTTTTAACAGTAGACACATTTACATTTAATATATCTGCTATATCGGAAAACTTCATGTCCTCATTTAAGCCTTTTAGTATAATAATTTGTCTAGTAATATCATCTAAACATTTTATGAAGTTTTCCAATTCCTCCTTGGTTTCTTTAAACTCAAAGTGCTGTTCAGGCATAGGCTCCTTAGATGAAATATCAAAGGCTTCCTCAATACTTAACTTGATTATTCTTTTATTTCTTCTTATATAATCTATACTCTTATTTCTAGCAATCTGATAAATCCAGCTAGAAAGCTTGCTTTTTCCTCTATAAGTATAGAGTTTATTATATAATGTTATAAAAACATCTTGAGTTATATCCTTTGCTTCTTCTGGTTCTTTAACCATTGCTAAGATAAACCTGTATATTGAAGACTCATATCTATAGATGATTTCATTAAAGCTGTTTATATTGCCATTCAATACACTTTTCACTAATTCCAAATCTTCCACTTCGCATAACACCATCCTTATCAAGCAACACACAACAATTCATTATTTATGCTTCCCATTTCACTATATAGACGAAGTAATATGTGGAAAAGTTTCAATAATTTTATTATTTGTTAAAAAATATTAAAATTATAAAGAACCAACTTTTCAGCCGGTTCTCTAGAAAATACTACCTATAAGAAAAATAATCAAAATATGAACAACTTCTTCCTCTACTTTATCCCAACAAGAGAAATCAGTCCATTTGCTAAGGTCTCTCCCCAAGATAAATAATCATGACCTCCATTAAACCATTGAAGATCAACATTATAGCCTTTATCCATTAAAACATCTCTTAAATTTATATTAGGATCAATAATTTTATACTTAGTTTCTAAAACTCCCATATCTAAATAAAATTTAAGTGACAGCTTATTTGTTTCCTTAAACTTTGTACTAATCCAACAATCCCCATTAATGCTGCTATAGCCCTCTGGTTCATAGCAAAAGTAGCCCGATTGAGAAAGCACATTTCCAAAAGTATCAGGATATTTCAAACCTAAGTAAGCTGCCGTCAATCCTCCTAAACTAAGCCCACATATTATAGCATCTTCTGGTCTTTCAGTAATATTATAACTTTGTCTAACCCATGGAATAATTTCTTTAGCAACAACCCTACAAAAAGAATCATTACACTTAAGCTCTTTTCCTCTATTCTCTGTAGAATCAATAAATATCGCTACTATAGGTGCTATCTTTTTAAAAGCTATAAGATTATTCAAGGTTTCTATTGCAGAAAGAAGCCTTATATAATCATCACCATCATTTAGTACCATAAATCCATATGGCTTTTCATACTTATTATATCCATAAGGTGTATATACCCTGATTCTATGCTTGTCCGCTAAATTTTCACTTTTAAACTTATACTCCTCTAGGTTTCCCTTTGGTACACCTTTTATTTCTTTAGACCAAATATCTTCTTGTGATTTTGGCATTATAACATATGAACCTTTCTCCTCTGGACTTTCCTCACTAAAAATCAATAGATTTTTACAATATATATCATACTTAACTCTACTGCAAAATCTATCGTTCCAATTATCATCCAATGGATCATTTGGTGAAAAATAATATACAAATCTCAAGTTATTTTTCACTTCATAGGTTATATACCAAAGGTCTGTTTCCATTAGTCTCTCCATTTTAAAATCTTTATAATTATCTTTAAATCTATCCAAGCCTATGTCAGGCACAAACAAAACACTTGCGCATTCTTTATTGCCTTCATATATGAAAGTAACTAAATTATTTTCGCAATCATTTTCTATATCTTCTATTATTGGAGCACCACTTTTCTTCAAATTTGATAAAAACTCCTCTATAGCACTATTTCCATACTTTTTGATTTTTTCTTCTAGTTGATAGATACTATTACTTTTTAATTTTGATTTTTTCATACTAGTTTTTCACCTCTATTCTTAAAAACTAAATATTGAACTATATTTAACAATTTAATTACATACCTAGCTCCTTTAAGGTTTCACAACAAATTCGTTCTGGGACATTTTCTTTCATAAGTTTCAGTAGGCTCCCAAGTCCTTTGTAATGTAAGTGTATTTTTATCTTAGTTTCGCCGTCACTTACTGTAATTTCCTTTGACGATTTATTGTATTTTACTTTTTTAACGTACTTCCATTTTATTTTTTTAGAACCTCCACTGAAGCCTGTATATGATATTTCCTGAGAATCCGCTTCTACTCTTGTATTTCTTGTGTACAAGATTAGAATAGCTCCTAATATAACGAACAATGCTATAAATATCAAAGCATATATCCAATCTTCACTTGAAAAAGCTCCACTTATAAATGCTATAATAGTTACTACAATTGAAACAATTACTGAAAAAATACCAACAATTCCATAGATAGTATTCATTTTTAAAATAATTCTTCCGTTTTCCTGATGCTTAGGTTCTTCATAAATACCATTATCTAAGATTCTCATTAGCATTTTTATAATAAATCTCATAAGTATTCTATCTCCTTAATTTCTATATTTATATTTCTAATCTCTGTCAATTTTTAAAAGTATTTTTTACTCTAGCTGATTTGGTTAAATATAGTGACCAAATTCCTGATATCAAAAACGACATAGCTATATTATTATTATCTTCAATATTAAGTAGTGAAGATAATAATAAAGTTATAATTTGAAAACATAAATTGCTGATAAAATATATAATCATATATTTAGGAAATTTATTCTTCTTTTTAAAAAATAAAAATAAGTTGTAACTAGAAAAAGCAAAAAGTATCAAACAACCTATTAGTTCAAAAATAATAGCCATCGCTAAAGTATTGTTAGCAGCATAAATTATAGTGAAATTTGTATTAATAAACACCTTTATGAATGTACTTATAAAAGTAAGTAAATACACAATTGGGCTTCCTACTATTCCGAATGCAAGTAAAATGAGCCATCCCCCTATACCTTCAATTTCTAAATTCTGTACATTATTTCTTTTAAGTTGATTCATTGTTTTCCCCCTTTTTCAATTAATACCAAACTCTTTGTGCTAATCTAATAATTATTTTTATTCAGCAGATATATTTCTTTTGAATATGCCCCAAATAATTATTACTAACATAAAGTTAAATATATTTTTTACATATTAATACGCAAAGTTTAATATTCTACCAATAAGTTAAAACTCCTCCATTTTATGTAAAGCTATTTTTAAAAATAAAAAAAATAGCACTAAATTGCTAAAATTAGTGCTATTTTAATCTTCTACTATTTGATTAATATTTTATGGACTTCATCCTCTTCTTCATGAGCAAAATCTATTCCAAGAGTTATGAGCTCTGTTATAACATCTACTGCTAATTCTTCATTCATGGAAGCAAGTCCATTATTTTGAAGTCCTTCAACTATTGTATTTAAATTTGTATTATTTTTAGTAGCAAATTTTTCTCTTAGATCCCTTGCCTCTTCCTTAGACAATTTTCTGATATCATAAGACATATAAATTCCCCCTTTATGCTGTGAATGTAGTATAATGCATTCTTGCTTATTCCATCCTCATAAAAAATAATTATCATTTTATTTTTATTTTATTTGTACATAGTTTATTCAGTTTAGTAAAAAATAAAAGTAGGAATGTTTTACAAATTATTACCCCCAATTATAGATAAATTAATACATCTATAATTATTCTACTAAATAGTACAAATTCCTTTATATGAAATATTATAAAAGTAAAAAATTCCACTGCATCCATTTATTTTTTTATAAAAAATAAAACTCATGGCTTTTGTGCCATGAGTTAGTTTAGCAAAAGTTAGTGTCCTCTATGCTTTTCCTTTTTCTTTTGCTGTTTTTGTTCATATTTTTTTCTTTTTTCTTCTTCAGCTATTTCTTTTGAGGCTTTTTTTCTCTCAAGCTTTTTTGCTTCCATTTCAAGTTTCATAGCTGTTTGAGCTTTTGTACCTATTCCAGCACTTTTTACTTCATTTTTTATTTTTCTTTGAATTCTTTTAGGGTTTTCTTTTTTATCACTGCCTTCTACCTTTAAACTTGCTCTGCTAAAAGATATACAATAATATTTTGAATTGACAACCTCATATACCTGAAAATCCTTAGGCTCTTCGCCAAAGGTTATTTTAGCAACTTCAAGCTTATCACCATAGCATCTTTCGAAAACCCCAACCCAAAAAGGTTCCTCAAAGAAAACTGTTAGCTTAATACTAGCTATATTATTCATTTTTGCTCCTCCTGTTATACAAATTACAACAGAGAACGGACGACCCAGGAGGGAAGGCTACTGCTGCAAGAATAAACACAAAAACCTCAAAGTATCTATCCTTACAGGTTCGGACTACCAACCGAACTGTGTTTTTATCTCCATATTGTATTATACTAGAGACTTATTTAAAAATCACTAGAATTAATAATTAATCAAATCTCACTCTAGAACCAGTGTAGAAAAATTCAGTATGTCTGCAATTCGGACAAACATATATCTCAAAGCTAAGGTGCTCTTCTACATCAAATATAGCTCCTAATATTCCTCTATTATTATCCTGTGAATCAAATCTGTATTCCTTTAAATAATTCATTTGACTTTTACATCTCAAACATTCAATTTGTCTTTCCATGACTAATCTCCTTTATTTAATTATTTACTAAAAGCTCAGCATTTTGTACCCAAATAGCAAAGTAAGGGTATGCTGCATCCTTTTCCTTTAACATTAATAAAAAGGGTTTATCAAAAACAAGCCTATGCGTAACCATTGGTGCACTTTTTGTCATTGTTATTTTTACCTCAGATTTTAAAGTTGCTCCTGTTTCATTTAGCTTAAACAGTACATTTTGTTTAGCCTTAACTATTTCATAGTCCTCAAAACCGCTGTTCATTAATGGCTTATCCAAAAGCTCAGTATAATTATGGTCGATATTAAAATCAAAGCAGGGTATTTGAAGAGTATCATTTTCTGCTATATTACTTTGACTAGAGGTTTTTGATCTTTCTTCTACAGCTTTTATAGTTTCAAGTAAGGTTTGTTCTGGCTTTAATTTAGCTAGAATAATCTCATCCTTAGGAGAATTTGATTTTAACTTTATTATAAAATCATTATCATTTTTGTAATCCAATATAGTTACCTGCTCTGCAACCTTTCTAGCACTAGTACTATCTTTGTACTTTATGATTCCAAAGCCCTTTACTCCTTTTACTCCAGTTGAACCGCTAAAACTTATTGTCTGCTTTAATTTTTCAAACTTATTTTGAAATTTTAAATTTTTATAGAGAAATGCATAGGCGAATATATCATCCTGCTTAAGTTGTTCTGCTACTGTTGGCGCCTGATCTTTAAACTTGCTTTTTAACTCATCATTAATCTTTTTAACTATCTCGTCTTTGCCAAAGCCAGCCATAGCAACATAATCCTTATCTGATAGGTCCTTCTTAGTAGATAGTTCTTTATTCAGATATTTAACCATACCAGGTTCACTTCCACTAAGCCTTATATCACCTTTTATTATGTTATCTTTTAGTTCATTCCAAGCAAGCTGAAAGGTAGAGCAGTACAATATGTTTTTATCGCCTTTAATTTGTTCCTCCATATGAGGAGTAATGGTTAGGTTCTCAAAGCTTGAAGAATCTGTCTGTTTAGTTTTATGTCCCAAAGAACAACCAGAAAAAGTAATTGTCACAGCAAAAAGTATTGCTGTTAATTTAATACCTTTCATAAGGTTCCCCCTTTGACCAATATATTTTTGGCTTTACATACACATAAGAGTTTCACTTATTTCTATTTTGCTTTTTCTTAAGTAATGCTGAGGTATCTAAAACACTTTCTTCCTTTTCCTCATCAGGCTTCTCTTCACTGCTCTTTACTTTAGGTTTAAGCTCTTTCTTTTTTTCCACCTTTTCTGAATTAATTTCTATATTCTCTTGTACCTCGCTCCTTAATTGCTTCTTATCTATTTTTATTTTGGATTTTTTCCTTTTATATCTTCTTAAGCTGGTTAATTTGTCACTTATTCCTTCCATAAAGCGCTGAAGCTTATGAAGTGGTATGTTCAGCCGTCTTAAGGCAATATCCAAAACAAACAAAATTAATGCTAGTGCTAAGAGATAAGGTGTTAAATCAATTTTACCTGGTATGTGTTTAGGACTTCCCTTAAAGGCCTCTGATGCACTAGATATATAGCTGCCTCCTGCTTCCTTTACTAAGTTATCTAAAGAAGACTTTTCTGAGGCTATTCTATATTCAGGTGAATATTGAAGAGCAAGTCCTGTAGTGACAGCGTTTAGGGTTTCCTCACCTTTAAGCTGTCTTCCTTTCACCATATATATACCAGGCTCCTTTATATCAAAGCTTCCACTATACTTGCCTGGCGCTGTTGGATACAGCTTTATCTCCATATTTTGAAGAGAAGGAGTAACTACTACTGCTCTTGTATCTACTTCTTCCTTTGAATTCTTGTCAGTAAAGTTTATAACACCCTTGCTTCCTTCTGTATTTACTTCAATAGCAGCATTTTCGCTTTCATAATTTTCTACAGTGTAATTGATCATGTTCTGCCATAGCTTCATATTCTTATCCCAGCCTACATAATTAGCACTCCACTTCCCATTAATATCGGAGTTCCACGCAGCCGTTTTACCTAAACCATACTGCCACACTGTAAGTATTGGGTCATCCTCGTCACTCTTTAGTATTACCTTTGCAGAATCTTTAGGGGAAGCTCCTATATATCCAAGCAGTGGTGGCAATCCCCCTTCTGCTACTCCGGATATAATTGAGTGATTTCCTGCTATTACAGGAGTAAATTCTCTATTATTTAAATATGCCTTAGCTGCCATAAAGGTCTCTTTTGCAAATATCTTAGGAATACTTGATATATCACTGGTACTATAAAATCTTCCGCTAGCATTCTTTGCAAGGTTCTCAAGCAGCACTTTATCTGCATCACCGCCAACAGCTACTGTAGATACAGTAATATTATCCTTCTTAATTTTATCTATCAAATCATTATAGCCATCTCTTTCAGCCTGGCCATCAGTAAGAAGAATTATATGTTTTATTTTAGCAGAACTCTTTTTTAATGCTTCATAGCCCTCATCTAAAGCTGGAAGTATACTTGTACCTCCCCCTGGCCTTATAGTTCCAATATCATCTTTTATCTTGTCTCTATCCTCTGCTTTTTTCATTTTAACTACCCAATACAGGGTATCGTCAAAGGTGAGCACTCCAATTTGATCCTTAGGTCTAAGAGATTCCAATGTCCTAACCGCAGCCTCCTTGGCTATATCTAGCTTTGTAATACCTCCGCTGCCATCCATCATACTTCCTGACTTATCAATAATAAGCAGCATAGCCATTTCTGGAATTTCCTTCTTACCCTTCATATCCATGTTTACAGGCAAGACTTTTTCAAGCGTAGTTTTAAAGTATCCACCTAAGGCAAAGGAGTTTTCCCCCCCAGTAGCTATAAAGCCACCTCCAAAGTCTTTTACATAGGAATCCAAAGCGTTTAGAAAGCCTTCGTTTAGATTTTCTGCAGAAACATTACAAGTTATAATTGATTTGTAAGCTGTGAGCTCCTCTAGATTTCTTGGCGCTGCTGCAGCCTCAATTTTATTGTAATCCATACCTGAGGCCTTAAGCATTTTTATAAGCTCCTCAGCCTCTCCTTTAGCATCCTCAATTACTAAAATTCTTGGTTTGTCCTTTATATTAGTAAAAGCTGAAGCCTCGTTGTTTTTAAGCTCTGTATCAGCATCAGGTTCAATAACTACCTTGTAGCTTTTAAATCCACCTTCCTTTGCAGTATCCTTAAATACAAATCTGTTGCTTCCTTTATTTATCTGAACCCTTTCCTCTGCTGTCTTTTCCTTACCACTTAAAAGAGATATCTTTGCTGAAGTACTTACTGTACTTGTTATATTGATTACCACTCCAAATTCTTCACCCACATTAAGTTTTTGCGGTACAGAAACACTGTCAATAGCTACCTCATTTCCAACTACCTTATCTATTTTATAAACCTTTAAATCTACACCCTGCTCCAAAAGTGAAGGCACAAGCTTTGATGCTTTTCCCTCATTTTCTTCACCATCAGTTATAAGCACTATTCTTTTTTTACTGCTATCTGGCATTAAAGCAAGCGCTGCTGTAATTGAATTTTCTATATTGGTATAGGTACCATTTGGTTTTGTTTCAATCTTACTAAAAGCACTATTCTTTGCTATAAAATTTTCAATTAAGGCATTATCTCCAAAGGCTACTACCCCCACCTTGTCTTTTGCTGGTTTATACTGCATTGAGTTTCTTATAAACTCTTCAATTTTTGTTCTTGAAGCTAGCGTACTGTCTGAAGCATCTACTAAAAATACAGTTGAGGTGGTATTTGCAGTCCAAAGAATATTAGGTGCTGAAAGTGCTAGAACAAGAAATATTACAATAATATTTCTAAGAACTACTATTAGCCTTCTTCTAGCTCTTTGCATTTTGGATAATTTCTTTGCGCCAAATAAAATAACTCCTATAGCAAAGGGCAGAAGTAATAAGAAATAGGGTCTCAAAAAGCTAATAGCCATAAGCATACACCATCCATTCTACTAATAGCAGCATAAATACTCCTATAATTAAATAAGGCTGTAGATTTAATCCTCCAATTTTACTAATATTGCTTACTTCTATATTCTGAGAAGCCTTACCCTGAAGACTTATATCAGATTCCTTATCCGTGGGAAAATTAACCGCAAATAGACCTATCTGGTCCTTATCTCCTACTTTTTCAGTTACTTTATATACTCCTGTTTGCATTGTGTTTTCAAAAGGCTTTAGCGGATATTTTATTTCCACTTTATCGTTACTTCCATTTGGCAACTGTACTTTTAGATCTGTAGTTTCCGCTCTTGGATTTAAGTCAACGCTATCACCACAATAATAAGCGGTTTTTCTTTCAAAATCACCATTTACCATGTATGAAATAAGGTTATGCATAAAAATAGGGAACTCATTATTTAAGGGAAAATCACTCTTATGCAGATCAAAACCTATAACTGCTATATTCCTGCCTTTATCTTCACCTACAAAAGCAGCAGTCTTCCCATTTACCTTTAATAGTTCACTTCCCCAATAAGGAAGTTCCATGCTTTTCATTTCAGCTACAGTAAAGCTGCCCTTATCTAAAAGCTTTGTTACTGAATGCTTTGCAAATTCTCCTTGAGCTCCTTCAATATCCCCATTTATCTTTACCATAGTATTATTGCCTTGTGGATTAATAAATAGAAGGGCACCTTCCTTTGGAAGTTGCTTTGGAGTTATTCCATCATATATGTACAAGTCATATTTTTCAGTAAGCTTATTATCTGTATTGGTTTTATATAGTTCAATACCATTAATTGCACTAAGAATTTTTTCTATAAATATGTTTTTTTCTGAAACAAGCAAAACTCTTTGATTTTTAGACTGTTTTACTATGTCATAAACCACATTATCCTCTGCAAGCGCATCCTTTTCATTAATCTCAGCCCAAAGATAAGCCGAATTTTCAGGTATTTTTTCAAAATACACCGTCTTTACCTCCATAGGTTTAAGCTCAACAGTCTTTATGTTTAGGAGCTTATCTCCTCCATATAGAGATATATCTCTTGTTTGAGAATTATTGCTTCTGTTATTTATCCTTACTATAGCCTTAATACCATCATTATCTTTGCTGTGAGACATATAATCTAGACTCACATTTATTCCATAGGAGGATACATTATCAACCTGTCCATTAATACCCTTTATGTCTAATGGGCTGTCCGTATAAAATACTGCTCTATAATTTTCATACTGCTTTGCCATAGATTTTACAAAGGATAGGCTGTCTTCCATACTTCCAGAGGTATTAGAGGACTTTATACTTTTTATTTTACTTATAACCGCACTTTTATCTGAAGAAGCACTTATTTCAACCTTTTGCTCCTTAGCAGAAGTTATTATACTTACCTTACTCCCCTGACTTAAAGAACGCACCAGCTTTTCAGCCCTTTTTTTAGCCTCTTCAAGTCTAGAATTATTATCATATACAGCATTCATACTTCCCGTATTATCAAGTACAAGGATCACACTCTCGAAGCTCTTCCCTTTAAGCATTACAAAGGGGTCTGTAAGTGCAAATACTATAAGAAAAGCCGCTGCTAACTGCATAAATAATAATAGATTTTTCTTAAGTTTCTGCCAGGGTGTGTTTACTTCAATATCTTTTAAAACCTGTTCCCACAAAAAAATGCTGGATACTTCTCTTTCCTGAAACTTTTGTTTTAATATGTACATTAAAATTATTAGGGGTATAGCAATTAAAAATCCAAAAGCCCATGGATTTGTAAACTTCATTAAATCACCACCTGTCAGAATGTAATAGCTCCTGCCCGTGCTAAGTCTTCAAAGATTACCTTTTCTATTGAATCTTTAGAACATATCTGAACATAAGCTGCCCCAAACTTTGAGCTTACTGCTTTTATATTTCCTAAAAACATATCGAGTCTCTTATTATATTCTTTTAAAATAGATGAAGTAACTGCTACACTTCTTCCCACTAAGGTTTCACTATCCACTAATCTTAGTTGTCCTTGAAGCTCTGGCATTAGCTCTTCCTCACTTAAAATCTGCACAAGTATTACCTCTTGATTTTTATACCTCAAGTACTTAACAGCTTCTTCTATACCACTCTCAGAAAAAAAATCAGAAATTATTATGCATATGCCCCTTGAATGAAGTTCCTTCTTTTTTATACTTGTATTAATGTCTGCAGTACCAGAAAAATCAATATCTTGAAGTAGACTTATACATCTATTAAACATAGCTTTGCCTGTTAAAGTAGGATGCTGGTTCAAAAAATTGCCTTTAATACCGTTTATACATACTCTGTCCATATTATTTAAAGACAAAAAAGAAAAGATTGCAGCTAGTCTCAAAGCAGTAATTGACTTTTTGGGTTCCCCAAAATCCATAGACTTGCTGCTGTCTATAAATATATTTACTAAAGCTTCCCTCTCTTCCATAAACAGCTTTACAAATAGCTTGTCAAACCTTCCATAAGCATTCCAGTCTATTCTTCTAAAGTCATCTCCATGTGCATATTCCCTATAATCAGAAAACTCTACAGAGCTTCCTTTAGCTTTGGATTTTCTGCTTCCACCTGCACCTTCATTCATGGCTATCTTAGCAGATAAGGATATAGTCTGAAGCTTTTTTAGAAATTCAGAATCAAATATTTTTTCTTCCATTATCTCACCACACTACTAAACTACTTTTACACTATCAAGTATTTCAGAAATAAGCTTATCTGTAGTAATTCCCTCTGCTACTGCATCAAAATTCAAGAAAAACCTATGTCTTAGCGCAGGATAAGCAACATACTTTACATCCTCAAAGGATACGTTATATCTTCCTTCCATAAGAGCTCTAATCTTAGAAGTGAGAACTATAGCTTGCGCAGCTCTTGGGCTTGCACCAAATCTTATATACTTTTTAGCTATTTCAGGTGCATCTTCACTTTCACCATGAGTGGCAAGCACTACTTTTAAGGCATATTCTTGAACTGCCTTTGCCATAGGAACTTCCTTAATAATTCTCCTTATATTCAATATTCTTTCTCTATCCATTATTTTTTGGAGTTCTACTACATTATTGGTTATCGTAACATCCATAATTTTTTCTAGCTCTTCAAGGGTTGGAAACTTAACATCTAGTTTAAATAAAAATCTATCTAATTGTGCCTCTGGCAGTGGGTATGTACCTTCCATCTCTAAAGGGTTTTGAGTAGCAAGTACCATGAAAGGCTGCGGCAGCTTATAAGTTGATTTTCCTACTGTTACAGTCTGTTCCTGCATACCTTCTAATAGAGCCGACTGAGTCTTTGGTGTGGCTCTATTGATTTCATCTGCAAGCACTATATTTGCAAATATAGGCCCCTTTTGAAATTCAAATTTACTATTTCCACTTTCATCACGTGCAATAATATTAGTACCTACTACATCGGCCGGCATCAAGTCTGGTGTAAACTGTATTCTTGAAAACGAAAGGTCTAAAACCCTGGATAAAGTTTTCACAAGCTGTGTCTTTCCAAGCCCAGGCACACCTTCTAAAAGTACATTTCCACCTGCAAGGATAGCAATAACAACCTGTCTAACTATATCCTTTTGTCCTATAATTGCCTTTCCTACTTCTTGTTCCACATTATTTATAGTAAGTAATATTTCTTTTATCTCTTTTTCATCTATCTGCATTGTTTTCCCCCTAGTCTTCTAGTGAAGTAAAGTAATTTTTAACTATATCTCTCATACCTTCAGGTATTTCAGATTTATCCAAGCCCTCGAAGGCTCTGTTTTTGTATTCACCTATTACCTGATTATAAGGTACTGAATCTCCTCGTATATTGATTCCCTTTTCTGTATTAACCTTTTCAGAGTTACCGCTGTTATTTTTATTTCCTGTAATTGTTGATTTCTCAGAGTCTCCTCCTAAATTCTTAGGAGTGAATATTTTTTCGTATTCTCCATTTTTCTTTATTGAACCGTCCTTTTTATTTAATCCCGAACCAGATGATGCCTCTCCAGTTGGTCCACCATCATTCATTCCAGTGCCATTTCCAGCACCACTTCCACCTCCACCAGAGCCTTCACCACTGCTGCCAGATCCTTGGCCGCTTTGGTTTCCCTGTCCTTGACCTTGCCCCTGGCCTGAAAGTCCAAGGGTTCCATCATCTCCACTTCCCTGCTGTGCCATTTGACCTTCATTAAGGGATTTTTGAACCTGTGCCACTACATTGCTAAAGTTGTCATCTTCCATAAGCTGAGAAATTTCTCCTGAAAGCTCATTCATTTCTTTAGATAAATCACCAAGTTCACCCTTTGACATCTTTGAAGCTAAGTTTGATATTGAGCTCTTAAGCTCTTTATTATCCTTCAGCTCCTCTGCCAGCTTTTCCATGTTACTTGCTAATTCTTTTACCTTATCCTTATCCATATTTTTTAAATTTTTAGCTAAATCCTGCATTGCCTTTTTTACTTCTTCACCATCACCCTTATTAATTAAATCAGATAATGGTTTAGTAACATCACTTTTAGCAAGCGCGTTGGATATATCTTTAAGTTTTTTATCATCGTACTTCTCTTTTACTAAGTCTAACTTTTTTTCAGTTCTCTGAAGAGCTTTGTCAACTTCCTTTTCGTTACTAGACAGCTTTATGTCCTTTTTAAGCTCCTGCAGTTTGTTTTCAATATCTTTTTTTTCAAGCTCTGAAAGCTTAGAATTTTTTTCAATTTCCTTTTCAACCTTTTCAACCTTTTTTATTTCTTCTTTTTTTAGCTGTGCTAGCTCATGTTTTTGCCTAGCTACCTCATCTAAATGATTAGGAATAAAGCCCATTACAATTAAAGCTAGTACCAATGGTACTATTAAAAGAAGCCTCTTAACGTTTGGAACTATTTTTATTCCATCTTTATAGTTTAAGCTTCTTAGCGCACTAAGAGCATCTTCTTTTTGAAGTAATGCCATAGAGCTATCATTATCTATTAACTCAACTGCTGTAACTGCTCTTTCATTTAATCCAAGATTATCAGTCCTTAATGCAGTGGCCCTGTAGCTTGGTATTTTAAAGATGCTAAATATTAACGCTGATAAAACCCCTATTCCTGCTATTATAAAAATCCACATATATATGTTGTATACTGGATACAATCTAGAAACTATGGAAAGCAGGACAGCTGCTGAAAGTCCAAATACTAATCCAGTTATTGTATAGTTTAAAGTTATGCTTATGAATATTCTTCTTCTTATTTTTCTTAGTATCCTTAGTATTTCATTACTAACACTTTCCATTTAATCACTTCCACAAATTATTTTTTTATTCCTTTTTTTACAGGATTAAGTTTTAATGCTGAAAAATACAGTAGTATTACTGATAGGGCTATATCAAAAATTATATTAATTTTCCATAATCCCAACATATTAGATTGAGTCCCACCGTAAAATCCAGGTATTCCGATACTATTTCCTCCAAACTGATCGCTTAGCATTGATGCAAAGCCTGCTAACGGATTAGTGTATAATAACGGAAAAACGTAATCTGCTGGTGTTCCTTGAGCTGCATATCTAAACTTCATACTTATATATAACACAGAAATTAACAGTGTTCCAAACAGTAAAAATAATATGAAGGCATAGGTTGTAACATTTGAGCCAGTAGTCTTTTTAATAAAGGTGGAGAAAAAAATTCCTATGGATCCCATTGTTATTGCTACTACTATGTAAAACAAAAATAACTTCATAAGGTCACCTATAGATATGCCTCCAAAGAGAAATACCACTGAGAATATTGGTAGAGAAGCTACAACAAGCAATATTACCTGGCTTAAAGATGCAAATAATTTTCCGCTAATTATAGAAGCTGGTGACATCCTTGTACTTAGCAGTAAATCTAGTGTCTGCCTTTCCCTCTCACCTGATATTGCACCAGATGTCAATGAAGGGGCTATAAAGGCTATTAATAAAAACTGGATAATTGATATTCCTATATATGCCCCCATTGTGCTTTCTGGGTTCATGTTAAAAGAATTGTAATTATTTAATGTATTTAGCAGAACATAAGCAGCTACAAGGGTAAGAGCTGATAAATAGGCTAGAAGCATCCACATAGCCTTCCAGCTCCTCATTCTAACCCTGAGTTCTTTTAATAGTACTGGATTTATATTCATAATATTCACTTCCTTATTTTATTTATTACGATACTTCAACCTTTTCCGTTACCTTCATAAATACATCTTCCAAGTTTCCATCTAGCTGAGCAAAGGTAACAACAGGTATTTTCTTTGTAACAAGTGCTGTTAATATAGTACTCATTTCTTCATCATTCCCACTAAAATAAGCTTCAATTGTATTCTCTCCAGTGGTTATCCCATCTATTTGAGGGAATTCCTTAAGTATCATAACAGCTTCTTCCTGCTTACCAGTAACCTTGATCTTAATGGATTTATTTTTATAAACCTGCTGCATTATCTCATCTACTGTACCCTGTATAATCATTTGTCCCTTTTCAATAATGCCTATAGTAGTACAGAGCTCTGCAAGCTCAGGAAGTATATGAGAGCTTATTATGATTGTCTTTTTCATATCTTTTAACGTTCTAAGTATTTCCTTCATCTCAAACCTGGCTCTAGGGTCCATACCAGAAGCAGGCTCATCTAGTACAAGAAGCTTTGGATTATGCACAAGACTTCTTGCTAGACACAATCTTTGTTTCATTCCTCTTGAAAGGCTGTCTACGTAAGCCTCTCTTTTATTTGATAAATCCACAAGTTCTAATAAATCATCACATACTTTTTGGCGCTCTTTTCCATTAATATTATATATAGAAGCATAAAATTCTAAGTACTCATTAACTTTTAAATTGTCATATACCCCAAAGAAATCAGGCATGTATCCAATATTTTCTTTTAGCTTCCTGCTATCCCTAATAGCATCTACTCCATCTACATAAACCTCTCCTGAAGTTGCATCAAGTAGTCCACAAATTATCTTCATAGTAGTAGTTTTTCCTGCTCCATTAGGACCTACAAAACCAAAAATTTCACCTTCCTGTACGTCTAGATTAAGTCCATTTACTGCTGTAAACTTTCCATATCTCTTATATAAGTTCTTTATCTCTAACATTACTTTACACTTCCCTTCACGGAGATGCTAGGCATTTCTCCACTTACCTGGTTAGTATTCGTTATTTCAAGTTTGAATTTAAAGATTCCATCCTTATCAACATATTTTGCTATGTTGTCCTTTTGAATACTAAAAGAAGTGTAATTTCCTTCTTCATAGCTTGATGTTTTTACATTCCAAATGTACTGCTTAACTTCTTTATTTAAAATGCTATTTGAGCTAAAGTTTGCTTTTATATCTAACTGCTCTATGTTAATAGTATTATCTATTTGATATTGGAGTTCATAGGTACCTCCACCATAAAATACTTTTCCATATTCATCATAACCGCCCTTTTGATTATTATTGATATAGGTTGGTCTTATATATCCGTAAGGATATTCCACTGTATTACCATTCCTCAGAGTTACTTTTATAGGCGCTGTAATAAAGCTTTTTTCTATTTTCTTAACCTTTTTACCATTTACTATAATATCCTTCGTAATTGGAGTCTTACTCCAAGCTACTACTTGCTGGTTGTCTGGCTTTCCCATATTCATTTGAAAATAATTCGCCATTACATCCCACTTTTGTCTAGTAATCCTCAATTCTTTTGCTTCCTCATCAGTTGCATTTTTTAATTGCTGCGGTGATCTATATGGATCCTTATAAATTTTACTAATCAAATCTTGACCATACCCACTATAGCTTCCAGTAGGCTTTTCATTTATTTCCTTTGTTTCTCCATTTTTGATTTTTCCAAGCGAAATATAATTGCTTGTGGTAATAACATAGCAATCTTCTAGGTCAAACCCCGAGTTATTCTTTACCGTACCTTTGAATACACCATTTGAATAATTTAATGCTCCTTCAATTTGACCATTCTTAATTTCGTCCATACTTATGTCTATTAACCTGTTGCTGAAAACTCCATTTTTATAAAATTCGATTGATGGCTTAGAGCCCAAGTTTACTTTTGCATCAACTACCTTTGGTGCCTTATTTGCACTGCTTGCCATACCTTTATCATATACATTTTCAGATAAGGTCTTTATGTGCATTCCAGCTGATGCTTCTATTTTCATAGTACCTTTAGTAGGAGTAAAAACCCCTCCATAGCTTTTAATACTAGCTGTTCCCTTACTATCCATATTTATCATAGAAATAATATTAACTATAGGTTCAGTAACCCTTGTAGATAATCCTGCAGCATACATTATTCCTGCAAAGGCTATAGAAATAATTGGTACTGTAGCCCACATAAGCTCTCTTTTATCAAGCTTTTTTAATATTATGTAGTTAATTGGAGCCGCAATTATAAGGTATATAATAAATATTATTATTAGATTTTTCCCTTTAGGCATAGGAAGTTCAGGTATATTTCTTACTGCACTGGAAACACCGTAAAGATATTCCATCATCATAGATGGCCTTCCCTTTTGGTAATCAATTAAACTATAATAGCTTGGAAGAGTTGCTCCAATTAGCTTTTCCATAAAGGTACTCTTTTGTCCCCAGTTAGCTATGGGATTAAGTCCAAAATCAAAAGCTGCTACAGCTACTGTACCTCTACTTCTCTCCAATTTATGAACTAGAACAAAATCCCCTTCCTTAATCACAGGTGTGCTATCCTTAACTTTTATATCTAGCGCACTAAGCTGAAGGTTATTACCAGGATTACTCTTAGCTATTAAACCTCCTAATTCCTTAGTAGATATATTTGCTGCATTCCCAATTGTACCTGACACAAAATCATCCTTAAAAACTGCTAGGGTTTTATTATAGGATGGTCCTGTTCCAATAATTAAGTGACCTCCACTAAACACCCATTTTTTTAAAGCCTCATATTGGTTTTTACTTAATTTAGAAGTATCAAAATTATTTATTATTATATTGTTAAACATCTTTAATACATCTGTATCCTCAGGGAAATTTGTCTCTGTTAGCTTTACATTTTTTGCACTTAAGGTGGTGCCATTTGCCATACCTACACTGTTCACATAGCTAATACTGTCATAATCATCACTTAGTATGCCTATTAGTACACTGTCTGAACTTAGCCCTCCACTTATTGACATTTCCTTTTCAAAAACATTGTTTTTGCCCTCAAAAACATTTACTTTAATCTTAGTTATGTATGTGCTAATAGGAATATTCATCAACAACTTTTTAGTAGAATTTAATGGAAGACTTATTGGCTGAGCATATAAATTAATAGTATTAGTATTCATACCTGGTCTCGAGCCAGTTTCCATCTCTATTTGTACTTCTCCATTTATATTTTTCATATTATTTTCAATCTCAATATTTATAGGTACAGTACTGCCTATTTTATAGGTAGAATCAAAGCCTGCGCTCAATTTAACCTTAATTTTATCCTCTTCCAAGGCATTTATGGGATTAAAATTACATACCATAAATACCAGCCCCAGAATAATGCTAAGTAAACATTTTTTTATACACTTCCTCATATCCCCACCACTTTCATGTAAAAGTTATATTAAAAGGATATCATTACCAAATGGTCTTTGCAATAAAATATTTCTTACAATAATATTACTTTTATAATAAAAAAAGAGAAATTGATTTAACTCAATTCCTCTTGTTGTTGATTACCTCTATCAAAAGCAATCCATCCTCTTTTATTTAAATATCTTAGGAACATAACTAGCCTATCATATACAGGTTCGCAGCTTTCACCGAATTGCTCCAAAAGCTTTTGCCCAATATCATAAACAGAGTTATTTCCATCAATCAAAAGCCATACACCAGATCCTAGAGCATCCAGCTCCATATCACTTACATATGGCTTTTTTACAAGCCATCTTGCAAATTTTTCAATCCACTTATCATGATAGAATATTAGCTTCACCTTCCCCTTCTTAACTTCGAAGGTTTCAAGCTTCTTCTTTGGAACATACAGTAAAAAATTATCATCTTTTATAAGCTTTTTTCTTTTTTTGTCTTTCTCCATATACTCACCTGCTAATTAATTTAAGTAAATAGATAGCCAAAATCAACGATTTTGGCTATCATAATCATTATATTTTTATTTAAAATTTTTATTAAGCTGTCTTTTCATTCTTAGTTATAAAACTGTATACCCAAACAGCTAGTATTAATAATACTATTCCTGCTGGCCATGGGCTTTCAGTTAACCAAGGTGCAATCTTAGCTCCAAATCCTACTGCTGTATCTAATTTAGCCATAGCAAATACTGCTATTACGATACCAATTATAGATTCTCCAGCTATAAGACCTGAGCATAAAAGAACTCCTCTTTCTGTCTTGTTCTTAAGTAATTCTTCATCCTTCTTGTACTTAAGATCTGTTAACCATCTGATGATACCACCGACTAAAACGCCTGTGCTTAGGCCTATTGGTAAGTATAATCCAAGTGCAAATGGAAGAACCGGAATTCCCATAAGTTCAGCCATTATACCAAATGCAGCACCAGCTACAACTAGAGTCCATGGAAGTTCAGCATTCATAATTCCCTTTACAACCATTGACATTATAGTAGCTTGAGGAGCAGCTATTTGTTCTGTTCCCATTCCATAGGTCTTGTTAAGCATTAATATAATTGCTCCAATTGCTATAGATGAAAGAACAACTCCAGCAAACATTGCTATTTCTATATGTTTTGGTGTACCACCCATGATATAGGTAGTCTTCAAGCTTTGTGCAGCACCACCTGCTATAGCAATAGCTACGCATACTATAGAACCAGCTATTAATGATACAAACATACCTCTGTTACCAATTAGGTTAGTTGCTTTTAATATAGCTGTTATTAATAATAGTGATGCAATAGTCATACCTGATATTGGGTTATTAGAAGTACCAATTATACCAACTAATCTTGCAGAAACAACTGCAAAGAAGAAGGAGAATATAACAACTAATAGACCACTTACAAATGTTCCTTGAGTCATTGGAAGTAACCATGAAAGCATAAATACAAGAGCAGCTCCCCCTATAACCCAAGTCATAGGAACATCTATATCAGTTCTCTTTTGATTTCCACCCTTTGCACCTATACCACTCATAGCTGATTTAAAGGATTTTACTATTGTTGGCATGGACTTAGCTATACTTATAAATCCACCTGCTGCAACAGCACCAGCACCTATATATCTTACATATTTACTCCAAATAGCTGATGGTCCCATCTTAGCTATTATATCAGCTGATGGGAATAATGGTGCAGTTAACCCTGCTCCAACATATTTAATTAAAGGTATTATTCCAAACCAAGCTACTAGAGCACCTGAGAACATGTACAATGCTATTTCAAGTCCAACTATGTATCCAACTCCCACTAGAGAAGCGTATACGTTTACTCCAAAACTTGTATTTAAGCCTTTGATAGCCCATTCTGGTTCTTCACTGAATAGCTTGAATCCGCCTCCTAGAAGCTTGAATCCGCCTCCAGCAACAAGACCAGTTAACATTGTCTTAAGTCCAGCTCCACCAGCACTACTTGTAACAAGTACTTCTGAAGTAGCCATACTCTCTGGGTAAACTAGATTTCCGTGTTCTTCAACTATTAAGTACCTTCTTAGTGGAACAACAAATAATATTCCTAGAAGACCACCAAGAATAGCAACTATTATAATTGTAGTTAAAGTTAATTCCATTTTTAAAATTAAAACTGCTGGAATAGTAAAGATAAGTCCGCCTGCTAAGGATTCTCCCATAGCTGCCATTGATTGTGCTACGTTTGATTGTAGTATTGGATTTTTTCCTGCAGCACCTTTAAATACTGCTGTAGCTAAAATAGCTGCTGGAATTCCGGCTGCAATAGTCATACCAACTTTAAGACCTAAATAAGTGTTTGCAGCACCAAATAAAACTGCAAATATACATCCAATGATGATTGAACCTGCTGTCAATTCAGGTACAGCTTCACTTGTTGATACATAAGGAACATAATCTTCTCCCTTAATACCACCATAAGCTGCATGTGACAGACCTTTTTTTTCTGCCATAATGAACCCCCCTAAAATAAATTTTTTTGAAAATTCAGCCATTACTATAATACCACAGTTACCGCTATTTAGTAAACTGCATATAATAATATATTCTGTATTTTTATACAGTATTCATAAGTTTTTCTCATTTTTCTTTAAATTTGCCTATATTTCCTTTTAAATATTAATCACTTTACATTATTAACGTATTACTATGATATGCATATATTTACATTCATTCTATCCAATAATCATTATTTCTTGCATTTTATTCTACATTTGACGCATTAGATTCAATTATTAAGAGAGCCCTAAAGGCTCTCTTATATTATTAAATGGCTTTATCTTCTTTCACAGTAAATCTATAAATCCAGTAAGCAAGCAATACATAAACCAATAGTGCTATCCAATTACTTCCGGATATACTTGGCATAAATTTAGGTCCTATTGCTACAGCATCTGATAACTTAAGAGCAGCAAGTAATGCTACTATAATACCCATTAAAGCATCACCGGCAACAAGTCCTGATGATAGAAGTATTCCTTTTTCTGTCTTCTCTTTTAATACGCTGTCATTGTTCTTGAACTTCTTATCAACTAATACCCTTACAATACCACCTACAAGTATACCAGCACTTAAGTGGATTGGTAGATATATACCAAGTGCAACTGGTAAAACCGGAAGTCCCATAAGTTCTATCATTACACCAAAAGTCATACCTACAAGTACTAGAGACCATGGAAGTTCACCAGTCATAACCCCCTTAACAACCATTGACATTAAGGTTGCTTGAGGTGCAGCTATACCTCTTTCTCCACCTATTCCATAAGTTTGGATAAGAAGAAGCATTGCTGCAGCTGCTGCTAGAGAACCAATTAATACTCCTAGATACATTCCAATTTCTACTTTTCTTGGAGTACCTCCAATAATATATGAAGTCTTTAGTGCCTGACCTGATCCACCTGCTACAGCTACGGCTACGCAAACTATTGCACCTGCTATTAGAGCAGCTACCATTCCAGTATTACCTGTCATTCCTGTAGCTTTTAAAACTGAAGTAATGAATAATAATGTTGCAATTGTCATACCTGAAACAGGGTTGTTTGATGCACCAATTATTCCACATATTCTAGCAGAAACAACTGCAAAGAAGAAGGAGAATAATACTGCTAATATGGCACCAACAACTCCTACCTTAATCATAGGTAATAGCCATGATAAAACGAATACAAGCACTGCAGCTCCTATTACCCAAGTCATAGGTACATCTAGTTCAGTTCTCTTAGTAGATTCACTCTTTCCACCAATACCTGACATTGCAGCCTTAAAGGATTTTATTATTGTTGGAAGAGATTTTGCAAGACTTATAAATCCTCCTGCTGCAACAGCACCAGCACCTATATATCTTATATAATTTCCTCTAATAGCTCCTGCAGTCATTTTTGCTATAGGCTCTGTTGCTGGAAATAATGGCGTTGTTAATCCAGCACCTACATATGATATTAATGGTATTAGACCAAATGTAGCAACTAAAGCACCAGCAAACATGTAAAGCGATGCTTCAATACCAACAATAAATCCTACTCCAGCTAGAGATGCCATTGCATCTAGGCCAAAGAAGGTTTGATATATCGGCTTGCCACCTTGAGTTAGATTTATAGACCATTCTGGCTCTTCAGCCCAAATTAATAATCCACCTGATAGGAACTTGTATACTGCTCCTCCGAATATACCAGTTAGTACTGTCTTGAATCCGCTTCCTCCCGTACTTCCTGTAACTAAAACTTCAGAAGCAGCCATACTCTCTGGAAAAGCAAGTTTTCCGTGTTCTTCAACTATAAGATATCTTCTTAGTGGAACAACAAATAAAATACCTACTAGTCCCCCTAAAAGTGTAACAATAACAATTGTAGTAAAGCTTAATTTCATTCCCCATATAATTATTGCTGGAAGCGTAAACACTATACCACCTGCTAAAGATTCTCCCATTGCTGCTATAGCAGAAATCATGTTAGCTTCTAGAATATTGTTTCTTCTAAATGCAAGCTTTAAAATACCTGTACCAAGTATAGCTGCTGGTATTCCAGCTGCGATAGTCATACCTACCTTGAGAGCTAAATATGTATTTGCAGCAGCAAAAACAGCAGCAAACAAGCATCCTATTACTATTGATACCAAAGTAAGTTCTGGCATTGCTTCACTTGCTGATACATATGGAGTATAGTCATCGCCGTTTATTCCTCCATAGGCAGTATGTGATAGGCCTTTCTTTTCAGTCATTAAGTATTCCTCCTTAGATGTGTCATATTTCAACACAATATTATCATAAAGTAAACTTTTTATGAAATTTCATTTTTTAGCGTAGTTTTAGTTTCCTTTCTATTTACGTCAAATATATCTATTTTTCGTCCTTTTTCGTCTTAATGCAATTATGTATAACTAATGGCAAAGAGTATTTTCTATTATACATATAGCTATATTCAAATTATTTGAATATAGCTATATGTATAACGTTACTAACATTATCTTTCCATAAAAAAAAATCACTATACATTTTAATATAGTGATTTTAAAGTCTTCATCTATTTACTTTCTAATAGTGCTAAAGCTACAGCTCCCATTACACCCGCTTTTGTTCCAAGTGCCGCTGGCAATATTCTGCACCCATCAGCCATTGCTTTAAAACATCTCTTATTTACTACTTCTCTTACCTTATCAAAAACTATGTCTCCTGCTTGTGAAACTCCACCGCCAATTATAACCATCTCAGGATCAAAACTTGTAATAATGTTAGCAATCCCAATTCCTAAAAATGTTAAGCTTCTTTCCAATATGTCTTTTGCTACCTTATCACCTTTTTCTGCTTCTTTGAATACTTCATAGGATGTAATATTTTCATAACTTTTCAAAGAAGTTTCAAGCCCCTGAGCTACTGCTTCTTTTCCTTGTCTTCCTATTGCAGTCCCTGAAGCTAATGCTTCAACACATCCATAATTTCCACAGTTACACCTTGGACCATCAGGCAGTACAGTTGTATGTCCTATTTCAAGAGCATTAGAGGTATTACCCCTATAAACTCTTCCATTCAATATAGCACCACCACCTACTCCTGTGCTTACTGTTACATAAACCATGTTTTCAGTTCCTTTTCCTGCACCTAGCATAAATTCACCAATAGCGGCAACGTTTGCATCATTATCTAAATATGTAGGAATATTAAATCTATCCTTAATTGGTGTAATCAAGTTAAAGTTGTTAAATGGTAAATTAGGCGTTGTTATTATTACACCCTTCTTAGCATCTAATGGTCCTGGTGAACCTATTCCGATTGCTTTGATAACATCTTGGTATTTTCCAGCTTCCTTCATAACTGTTTCAATAACTTCAATTATTCTATTTAAAACAGCCGCTTCACCTTCAAAAGCATTTGTAGGTATTGTGCACTGGCTTAAAATATTACCATCTAAATCAGCTAAAGCCCCACATATTTTTGTTCCGCCTAGGTCAATTCCAACTACATATCTTTTTTCCATTCTTATCCTCCATCCAATATATTAAAAATTATAATAGCCTAATTATATCATAATTTTTTCAGCTTAAATATGTAATTTTTCTATGAAATAATATAAAAACACAAGCTATACCAAATATTTAGTATAACTTGTGTATATTATATAATACAAACTATTTCATAATTATTTCTTCTTTATTAGTTGTAAGTTCTTTAACAAGTTCTCTTCTTTCATCAATTGCAAACCATGAATTAAATACTGGATTAATTTCTGGACCTAACTCTAAATAGTAGTCATCACCCATCCTTTTATTTATTAGATCTCCACCATAATCCCTTTCTATAAATCTCATATCATCTTTACTCATATTATTAAACTTATTTTCTCCTGTAGGCCGAAATATAGAACCTGCCATCATCGTGTCCTCCCTTAGTACTTATCTCAAAATTATTCCGCTGCAGCATATCTGTAACAATTTGTGCATTGTCTACATCACCTGGACCAATAGTTATTACTAACTGATCCTCTGAACCTATTACTCCCATGTAGTCATGAATATTGCTGTAATCACTTAA
This sequence comes from Clostridium omnivorum, assembly GCF_026012015.1. NCBI lineage: Bacteria > Bacillati > Bacillota > Clostridia > Eubacteriales > Clostridiaceae > Clostridium > Clostridium omnivorum. The sequence continues at coordinate 1,484,110 of NZ_BRXR01000001.1, forward strand.
TCCAATCATTCCAGTAATATCTAATCTATACTCTGACATAAAATCTCTCCCTTTGCTTAGTTTTTTAGCAGCTAAATTTACTCTGTATCTTTCAAAATACTGCTACTTATAGTTTTCTATAACTAAAACTCCTTGCTTCAGTAATAGTATTTTTTGTAATAGCTAATAAAATATTCACTTTAAATAATAAAATTTATTTGAAATAGACATAACAAAAAAGCTCTGTGTTTTTAAAACACAGAGCCTTATTATTTAAATATTATTCTTCTTCAACATTCTCTTTCTTTCTCAGTTCAATTATCTTAGCTGCTTCATTAGATGGAACCTCTTCATATCTGTCAAATTTCATTACAAAGCTTCCTCTTGCTTGTGTCATTGATCTCAAATCTGTAGCATACTTATGCAATTCAGCTTGAGGAACTTCTGCAATAATCTTTTGATATTCTCCTTCTGGTTCCATTCCAAGGACTCTACCTCTCTTTTTATTTATGTCACCTATTATATCACCCATGTAATCCTCAGGCACCAATACCTCAAGATGCATAATTGGCTCTAGTAAGATTGGTTCAGCGGTCTGAAGTCCCTTCTTATATGCCAAAGAAGCAGCTACTTTAAATGCCATTTCTGATGAATCAACAGGATGGTAAGAACCATCATGAAGAGTTGCTCTAAGTCTTATAACAGGATATCCAGCTAACACTCCTTTAGTAATGCACTCCTTTAAACCTTTTTCAACAGCTGGTATGTATTGTCTTGGAACAACTCCACCAACTACCTGATCTACAAATTCTAGCTCATCTCCATCGAATCTAGGTTCAAATTTAATTTTAACGTCTCCATATTGACCGTGTCCACCTGATTGCTTCTTATGCTTTCCTTGAACATCAGAAATCTTTTTAATAGTTTCTCTATATGGTACTTTTGGTATTGATAATAGAACATCAGCACCAAATTTATTTTTCAACTTACTTGCTATGATATCAAGGTGTGTCTCTCCTACCCCTGAAACTATAGTCTCAGCATTCTCTATATCTCTTGATATTTTAAAAGTTGGGTCTTCTTCTAAAAGTTTTGCCAAACCAGAAGAAATTTTGTCCTCATCTCCCTTTGACTTTGGAAGCACAGACAATGACATTGAAGGTGATGGAAAACTTATTTCTTCAAATGCAATAGGTGCTGCCATTTCACAAAGTGTATCTCCAGTAGCGGTAAATTGTAATTTAGCAACTGCTCCAATATCCCCTGCAATAATTTCATTTGCTGGAATTTGATTCTTTCCTCTAAGGAAATACATTGTTCCTACTTTCTCTTGTTTTTCCTTATTAGTATTATAAACAACAGAATCAGGCTTTGCCTTTCCTGTCATAACTCTAAATAAAGACATTTTACCTACAAATGGGTCTGCAATTGTCTTAAATACAAAGGCAGAAAATGGAGAACTTTCATCAATCTTTACTAAAGTCTCCTTATCATTCTTTACATCTTTAGCTCTAACTGGCTCCATGTTCTCTGGAGATGGGAAACATTCTATTATATCTTCAATTAAAGTTTCAGTACCAATTCCTAAATATGCAGAACCACACATAACAGGAGCTATTTCACCTTTTGCAGATCCATTGATAAGTCCGTGATAAATTTCTTCATCACTTAATAAGCCTTCGCTAAAGTACTTCTCTAATAAAACCTCATCCGTTTCAGCTACAGCTTCCATTATCATATTTTTGCACTCATCAACTTTATCTATTAAATCTGCTGGTACATCAGACTCTTCCATAGCATGTGTCTTTGGATTAAAAATTCTTGCTCTTCTAGATATTACATTTACAACGCCCTTAAAATTATCTTCGCTTCCTATTGGATATTGAATTGGTACAACTGATATTCCGAATCTATCTTTTAATTGTGCGAGTACCTTTTCAAAATTGCTATTCTCTCTATCTAGCTTATTTATAAAAAATGCTCTTGGCATTTTTGATTTATTGACATAATTCCATGCCTTTTCAGTTCCAACTTGAATACCTGAAACTGAACAAACAGTTATTAATGCCATATCTGTAGCTCTTAATCCCTGTATCATTTCCCCTACAAAATCAAAATAACCCGGAGTATCAACTAAATTTATTTTAGTATTATCCCATTCACAATTTACTACTGATGTAGATATGGAAATTTTTCTCTTTCTTTCCTCGGCATCGTAATCACTAATTGTAGTTCCTTCCTCAACCTTACCAAATCTGTCTATAGTTTTTGTATAGTATAGTATAGCTTCAGTTAATGTAGTCTTTCCTGCACCACTGTGACCTACTATACCTACATTTCTCAGATTTCTGGTTTTGTACTCTTTCATAAACATTTCCCGCCTTTCTAAATAATTTTGAAGAGTCTATATTTATATTTATTTATATTCTATTCATTTACTATTTTTCCTTTTAAATACATGACTAAATATTCAAAATAATTTGACATTTATTTTATATTATATATAAATACGTTTTTACTAGCAATTCTTGTTTCTATTCAAATATATTGAAATATTCTTATAAGCAGACTTATTTTCATTTATATGCTTAATTTCTTTACTTTATTAACTATTACTTACCTATACAACTATTCTTTCCCATATTTAATTATTTAATCTATAGAAATAAAAACTTCAAACCTACTTAGTTTGAAGTTTTTTTCATATATAATATTCTATTTATCCACAAAAGACTAATCATTTGTTCTTAATATGTCTATTAACCTGTTAACAATTCCAACAGGTGAAAGTGCTGGATGCACTTTCACGGGTAACTTAGCCAGTGGCAGCTGGCTTGGTTCTGTTACCCCGTCGTACCAAGGGGAGGCAGAAATAAGAAAAAAACACTAAGCTTTTATGCTTAGTGTTTCTATTAACCTGGCAGCGTCCTGCTTACGCAGCACTGGGCAGTAAAAACTGTTAACTCACGTTAACTACTGCCCGCAAAAGGTCATTTAGACATTTTGCCTCTTCCACAGGGCCTCCCCTGCAGGTAAAAGTGCTAAATGCACTTTTACGGGTAAATAGTCAGCGGCAGCTGACTTGGTTCTGTTACCCCGTCGTACCAAGGGGAGGCAGAAATAAGAAAAAAACACCAAGCTTTTATGCTTAGTGTTTCTATTTAACCTGGCAGCGTCCTACTCTTCCACAGGGCCTCCCCTGCAGTACCATCGGCGCTAAGAAGCTTAACCTTCGTGTTCGGAATGGGAACGGGTGTTACCTTCTTGCCATTACCACCAGATAACTGGCTCCGTGGAGAGGACTCGAACCTCCAACCCTTCGGTTAACAGCCGAATGCTCCGCCATTGAGCTACCACGGAAAACTTATTGAAAGAATGTTATTCTCTCAAGACTGAACAGATTAAGAATATTTGGTCAAGCCCTCGACCTATTAGTATCAGTCAGCTAAACACATTACTGCGCTTACACCCCTGACCTATCAACCTTGTGTTCTTCAAGGGGTCTTACTAGCTTACGCTATGGGAAATCTTATCTTGAGGTGGGCTTCACGCTTAGATGCTTTCAGCGTTTATCCCGTCCCGACATAGCTACCCAGCCGTGCTCCTGGCGGAACAACTGGTACACCAGAGGTCAGTCCATCCCGGTCCTCTCGTACTAAGGACAGCTCCTCTCAAATTTCCTACGCCCGCGACGGATAGGGACCGAACTGTCTCACGACGTTCTGAACCCAGCTCGCGTGCCGCTTTAATGGGCGAACAGCCCAACCCTTGGGACCTACTTCAGCCCCAGGATGCGACGAGCCGACATCGAGGTGCCAAACCTCCCCGTCGATGTGGACTCTTGGGGGAGATCAGCCTGTTATCCCCGAGGTAGCTTTTATCCGTTGAGCGATGGCCCTCCCACGAGGTACCACCGGATCACTAAGCCCGACTTTCGTCCCTGCTCCACTTGTGGGTGTCGCAGTCAGGCTCCCTTCTGCCTTTGCACTCTACGAGCAATTTCCAACTGCTCTGAGGGAACCTTTGGACGCCTCCGTTACATTTTAGGAGGCGACCGCCCCAGTCAAACTGCCCACCTAACAATGTCCCACGACCAGTTTCATGGACTGTGGTTAGAACTTCAGTACTGTCAGGGTGGTATCCCAAGGGTGACTCCATAGGAGCTGACGCCCCTACTTCTCAGTCTCCCACCTATCCTGTACAGACAATACCGAAATTCAATGCTAAGCTACAGTAAAGCTCTACGGGGTCTTTCCGTCCAATCGCGGGTAGCGAGCATCTTCACTCGCAATACAATTTCGCCGGATTTGTTGTTGAGACAGTGCCCAAGTCATTACGCCATTCGTGCGGGTCAGAACTTACCTGACAAGGAATTTCGCTACCTTAGGACCGTTATAGTTACGGCCGCCGTTTACTGGGGCTTAAGTTCATAGCTTCGCTTGCGCTAACTAGTCCCCTTAACCTTCCAGCACCGGGCAGGCGTCAGCCCCTATACATCAGCTTTCGCTTTAGCAGAGACCTGTGTTTTTGCTAAACAGTTGCTTGGGCCTATTCTCTGCGACCTACTTGCGTAGGCACCCCTTCTCCCGAAGTTACGGGGTCAATTTGCCGAGTTCCTTAACAACAATTCTTCCGCTGGTCTTAGGATTCTCTCCTCACCTACCTGTGTCGGTTTGCGGTACGGGCAGAAGTTACCTCGATAGAAGCTTTTCTTGACAGTGTGGAATCAGATACTTCGCTACTTAAATTTCGCTCCTCATCACACCTCAGCTAAGCGGGCGGATTTGCCTACCCACATGCCTAAATGCTTAAACACACTAATCCAACAGTGTGCACATCCTATCCTACTGTGTCACTCCATCTCTAATAACGCCACTTCTGGTATCGGAATATCAACCGATTGTCCATCACCTACGCCTTTCGGCCTCGGCTTAGGTCCCGACTAACCCTGAGCGGACGAGCCTTCCTCAGGAAACCTTAGGTTTTCGACCAATGAGATTCTCACTCATTTCTCGCTACTTATGCCAGCATACTCACTCCTGTACAGTCCACCATTCCTTTCGGTATGACTTCTGCCCATACAGGAAGCTCCTCTACCACGTACCTTACGGTACATCCATAGCTTCGGTGGTAAGTTTTAGCCCCGGACATCTTCGGCGCAGGATCTCTCGACTAGTGAGCTATTACGCACTCTTTGAATGAGTGGCTGCTTCTAAGCCAACATCCTAGTTGTCTTAGAAATCCCACATCCTTTTCCACTTAACTTACACTTTGGGACCTTAGCTGATGATCTGGGCTGTTTCCCTTTTGACTACGGATCTTATCACTCGCAGTCTGACTGCCGGGGTACAAGTATATGGCATTCGGAGTTTGATAGAGTTCAGTAAGCGCAATGCCCCTAGCCCATTCAGTGCTCTACCTCCATTACTTATTTTACCCGACGCTAGCCCTAAAGCTATTTCGAGGAGAACCAGCTATCTCCGAGTTCGATTGGAATTTCTCCGCTATCCACAGCTCATCCCATGGTTTTTCAACACCAACGTGGTTCGGTCCTCCACGGAATTTTACTTCCGCTTCAACCTGTCCATGGATAGGTCACCCGGTTTCGGGTCTACGACATGCAACTAAATGCCCTATTCAGACTCGGTTTCCCTTCGGCTCCGTACCTTAAGTACTTAACCTTGCTGCACATCGTAACTCGCTGGCTCGTTCTACAAAAGCACGCCGTTAGGCATTAACGCCCTTCGACTGTTTGTAAGCACACGGTTTCAGGTTCTATTTCACTCCCCTCCCGGGGTTCTTTTCACCTTTCCCTCACGGTACTGCTTCACTATCGGTCACTAGGTAGTATTTAGCCTTGGGAGGTGGTCCTCCCTGCTTCCCACAAGGTTTCACGTGTCTCGTGGTACTCT